>NZ_CP035037.1:0-1200000 GCF_004028235.1 Leucobacter muris
GTGACAGACGACGAACTGCAGGAAGTCTGGGGCCGAGTCACCCAGACCGTCATGGGCGATCCCACGGTCGGGCCGGCCGTCGGCGCGCAGCTGGCGCTCGCAGTTCCCCGCGGCATCGCCGCAGGCACCCTCTACCTCGCGGTGCAGCTCGAATTCACCCTCAGGCTCCTCGAGAACCGTCTCCGACCCGCGATCATGAACGCCATCGCGGGCATCCCCGAGGCGCAGCAGATCGAGAACTTCGTGGTCATCGTCGACGAGGACGCCCACCCGGCGCTCGATCCCGATCCCGAACCGGCTTCGCACGCCACCGCAACCGCGCCGGCTCCCTTCCAGGGCGGCGACACCGATCCCGGCCTGCACACCACCGCGCCCACCCGGCACGACAGCGTGCGCCCCGTCGCCGAGCCGCGCAGCCGTCACGGCGTCGAAGACCAGGTCGACAGCCGTCTCAACGAGAAGTACGGTTTCGACAGCTTCGTCATCGGCCAGTCGAACCGCTTCGCCCACGCAGCGGCGGTCGCGGTGGCCGAGGCGCCGGCCCGCGCCTACAATCCGCTCTTCATCTACGGCGACTCGGGGCTGGGCAAGACCCACCTGCTGCACGCGATCGGCCACTACGCGCGCGAGCTCTTCCCCAGCGTGCGCGTGCGGTACGTGAGCTCCGAGGACTTCACCAACGACTTCATCAACTCGATCGCCAACAACCAGGGTGCGGCCTTCCACGCCCGCTACCGCAGCGTCGACATCCTGCTCGTCGACGACATCCAGTTCCTCGAGGACAAGGTCGAGACGCAGGAGGCGTTCTTCCACACCTTCAACACGCTGCACGACCACAACAAGCAGGTGGTCATCACGAGCGACGTGCAGCCGAAGCAGCTGCGCGGCTTCGAGGAGCGCATGCTGTCGCGCTTCGAGTGGGGTCTGCTCACCGACATCCAGGCGCCCGACCTCGAGACCCGCATCGCGATCCTGCGCAAGAAGGCGCAGCGCGAGAGTCTCGAGATCGATCACAGCATCCTCGAGTTCATCGCGAGCAAGTTCTCGTCGAACATCCGCGAGCTCGAGGGCACCCTCATCCGGGTCACGGCCTACGCCAGCCTCAACCAGCAGCGCATCGACATGCAGCTCGTGCACACGGTGCTGAAGGATCTCATCACCCTCGACGCCGACAACGAGGTGCAGCCTTCGGACATCATCAGTCGCACCGCCGAGTACTTCGACCTCTCGATCGACGATCTGTACGGCCCCACCCGGGCGCAGCAGATCGCCACCGCTCGGCAGATCGCGATGTACCTCTGTCGTGAGCTGACCCCGCTCTCGCTGCCGAAGATCGGGCAGCTGTTCGGCGGGCGCGACCACACGACCGTGATGTACGCCCACAAGAAGATCTCGCAGCTCATCGCGGAGCGGCGATCGATCTACAACCAGGTGACCGAGCTGACCACCCGCATCAAGCAGGGATCGCGCTGATCCGGGAGTCGGTTCCGCCGGTCACGGCCGGCGATGTTATCCACAACTTTCCACGTCCCTGTGAATAGATGGGGAGAAGTGGCGCGAATCTGTGGAGGAGATCGCCGCTCCTGTGGAAACAGGCGAATGACAGGAATTCCGCGTCATTCCGCCGCTCCCCAGTAGTCCACGGTCTGCCAACAACTCACAGAGGTGTAGTTCTCTACGAAACACTGGCCTTGTGAGAGTTATCCACAGTTTCCACAGCTGTTAACACTGTTAACATCCCAATTCTTGTTAACGGGCACTCGATCACGCGGACCGCTCGGCGTTCTCAGCTGCACCCCGCTGTCACACGAAGCCCGCGGATGCCAGTGGGCTCCGAGTATGCAAAGATTGTGAACCGATGAGATTCACGCACACTCGTGCGCGTGGGAGGGAAGCCAGATGCGATTCACCGTCAACCGCGACGTGTTCAGCGACGCCGTGTCGTTCGCAGTGAAGCTGCTTCCGCAGCGCCCCACCCAACCTCTTCTGAGCGGGGCTCTCATCGAGGCCGAGGGCGACCAGCTCACCGTCTCATCCTTCGACTACGAGGTGTCGGCTCGCACGAGTGTCACCGCCGAGGTGTCGGAGGCGGGCCGCGCGCTCGTCTCGGGCCGCCTGCTCAGCGAGATCGCTCAGCGCCTTCCTCACGCCGACGTAGAACTCTCCCTCGTCGAGAATCGTGTCGAGGTGCGCTGCGGATCGGCGTCGTTCCGCCTTCCCGCAATGCCCGTGGAGGAGTACCCGCAGGTTCCGCAGGTCGACTCCGTCTCCGGATCGGTGCCGGCGGATCTCTTCGCGGACGCGATCGCTCAGGTGTCGCTCGCCGCGTCGAAGGACGACGTCACCCCGGTCATCACGGGTGTGCAGTTCGAGGTGAGTGAGAACTCCCTGACGCTCACCGCCACCGATCGCTATCGCGTCGCCACGCGCAGCATCGACTGGGAGAACCAGAGCGGGCAGAGCGATCTCAGCGCCCTGGTGCCGTCGAAGATCGTCACCGAAGTCGGCAAGACTTTCTCCGGCGATGGTCAGGTGCAGGTGTCGATCATCAAAGACGATGAGCGCGAACTCATCGCCTTCACGGGCGGGTCGAAGACCGTGACCTCGCTGCTGATCAAGGGCAACTACCCGCCGGTGGGCCGCCTGTTCCCGACGAGCGTCGACAACTACTCCGTGATCAACACCTCCGAGCTGGTCGAGGCGGTCGGTCGTGTCGGTCTGGTGCTCGAGCGAGAGGCCGCTCTGCGG
Source organism: Leucobacter muris (assembly GCF_004028235.1). Lineage (NCBI taxonomy): Bacteria > Bacillati > Actinomycetota > Actinomycetes > Micrococcales > Microbacteriaceae > Leucobacter > Leucobacter muris. The sequence continues at coordinate 2,749 of NZ_CP035037.1, forward strand.
TTCTCGTTCGCCGAGGGCACCGTCACTCTCGAGGCCGCCGGCACCGAGTCCGCCCAGGCCGTCGAGACCGTCGATGCTCACCTCGTCGGCGAGGAGATGGTGGTATCGCTCAAGCCGCAGTTCCTGCTCGACGGGTTGCGCTCGACGCACTCCGAGTTCGCGCGTATCGCCTTCACCCGCACCGACAACCCGGGCAAGCCCGGCCCCGTGCTCATCACGAGCCAGCGGAGCAAGGACGACGCCGACGAGGAGAGCTTCCGCTACCTGCTGCAGCCGAACCTGCTGCTTCGATAGGGGAGGGGAGCGATGCGGGTCGCGCATCTCTCGCTCGGAGACTTCCGCAACTACGCGACCGCGGAGCTCGAACTGGCAGCGGGCCCGAATCTTCTCGTCGGGCGCAACGGGCAGGGCAAGACGAATCTGGTCGAGGCGATCGCCTACTTCGCGATGCTTCGATCGCACCGCGCAACCGGTGACGCACCGCTGATCCGTGCCGGAGCGGAATCCGCGATCGCACGCCTGCGAGTCCAGGCTGCGGAGCGCGACGTGCTGCTCGAGCTGCAGTTGAATCGGGATCGGCCGAACCGTGCCCAGGTGAATCGCAACTCCGTGCGTCCGCGGGAGGTGACGAGATGGTTCTCGTCCGTCTCGTTCATGCCCGAGGACCTGGGAATCGTTCGTGGAGAGCCCTCAGGACGCCGACGCTTCCTCGATGATGCGCTCGTGTCGCGGCATCCGGTCGCTGCGGGAGCGCTCAGCGACTATGAACGAGTGGTGCGACAGCGCACATCGCTGCTCAAATCGGCGCGTCGCGGGAGCGGAGCGATCGAATCTACCCTGAGCATCTGGGATGATCAGCTCATCGAGTACGGCACTCAGATCATTCTGGCTCGCCGTGAACTCGTGCGGGATCTCGGCGCGCCGCTGCGTGCCGGATATCGGTCGCTGGTGGATCAGGATCACGGTCCGATATTGACGCTGCAGGAGTCGGTGGGTGCGGCACTGGGTGACGTTTCACGTGACACACTGGCAATCGAGCAACTCGCCGACGTTTCACGTGAAACACTTGCCGAACAGTTTCGCGCGGCGCTTCAGGCTGTTCGCGTACGAGAGCTCGAGCGGGGAGTCACGCTCGTCGGACCCCACCGAGACGATCTCGTCTTGAGTCTCAACGATCTTCCGGTGAAGGGTTATGCAAGCCACGGCGAGTCCTGGTCGTTCGCGCTCTCGCTGAAGATGGCGCTCGCGTCGGTGCTTCGGGCAGAGTCTCCGGCGGGTGATCCGGTGATCATTCTCGACGACGTCTTCGCGGAACTCGATGCGCGCCGACGAGAACGGCTCATGTCTGCGGTGAGCGACTTCGAGCAGGTCATCGTGACCGCGGCAGTGGAGGATGACGTGCCCGACGGAGTAGCCTGGCATCGGGTCCGCATCGAGGCGGGCAGAATCCTCGAGGGGGAGCGGTGACGCAGACAGGCAGCGGTGGTTTCGCAACCGAGTCCTATCTGCGTGCGAAATCCATCTGGCGCGGCGTGCCCGCACGTCGGCGCAACCGGAGGCACCAGGACGACGACTCGCCGGGTGGGCGACCCTTCGGTGGGGGACGCGATCCGCGTGCGCTCGGCGAGGTGCTCACGGTCATGGCGAGTGACATGGGCTGGAGCATCGAGCTCGAGCAGGCTCGCCTGGTCGCGGAGTGGCCGGAGTTCGCGGGGGAGGCCACGGCCGAGCACACCACCGTGCTCGGTATCAGTAATGGCGTGCTGCAGGTGCAGTGCGACTCCACCACCTGGGCCACGGAACTGCGGCGTCTGCGAGCCGAGATGCTGACGCGTCTGCTGCGAGACTATCCCGATGCCGAGGTGCGGGATCTGCGGTTCCTCGCGCCGGGGGCACCCAGCTGGCGGCACGGCCCCCGAACGGTCAAGGGGCGCGGTCCACGGGACACCTATGGGTGACGAAGAACCCCGTATCGGAGCCGTGCGTGTGTTCGCCGCATCGATGTGAGAACCCGGCGTGCCGCGCCTCGGTGGCGACGAGTGCCGCCCGCGCGGTCGATGCGTTTCAATCCGGGACGGTGCGGTCTCGATGGCTCGCCGGCCTGAGCGGCCCTCTGGGACAGACCGCGCCTCGATATTTCTCGCACCACCGGCAGCTTCTCCGATAAACTTCTGTGAGGCGAGGGCGCGGAGTTCATGCCGGTTGGCTGGATGCGCGTTTCGATTGGGCGGCGGGGGTCAGCTGTCCGGCACATGCCGCTTCGCCGGTCGGCTCAGCGCGGCCATTTTTCGGGTGCTTCCGCGCGCCCCGAGCCTCCGTTGACGGCTGTGTGATTCGACCAGGGGCGATCCACGTCGAGAAATAGCCTTCTGAGGCCCGTCGCGGGCCTTTTCTCGGGCTGCGCTTGATAAGCTGGTGTGCGGAAGTGTCCTGGGCGCAAAAACGCGCCGAGAGGGCCGGAAAAGGATCATTGAAGGCATGAGTTCAGAACAGGCCGCGGCTGCGGAAGACTACGGCGCCGGTGCAATCCAGGTGCTCGAGGGCCTCGAGGCAGTACGCAAGCGTCCTGGTATGTACATCGGCTCCACGGGCCCACGGGGTCTGCACCACCTCGTCTACGAGATCGTCGACAACTCTGTCGACGAGGCGCTGGCCGGGTTCTGCGACACCATCGACGTGACGATCCTCGAAGACGGGGGAGTGCGCGTCGTCGACAACGGCCGAGGCATCCCCGTCGATCCCCACTCGTCGGATCCGTCGAAGTCGACCGTCGAGGTGGTGCTCACCGTGCTGCACGCCGGAGGCAAGTTCGGCGGCGGCGGCTACGCCGTCTCCGGCGGCCTGCACGGTGTCGGTTCCTCGGTGGTGAACGCTCTCTCGAGCCGCTTCGCAGTCGAGGTCAAGCGTCAAGGTTTCACGTGGAACATGTCGTTCAGCGGCAGCGTGCCCGATGCCCCGCTCGCGCAGGGCGAGCCGAGCGACGAGACCGGCACCACCATCACCTTCTGGCCGAGCGCCGAGATCTTCGAGACCGTCGAGTTCGATTATCAGACGCTGCGCACCCGGTTCCAGCAGATGGCGTTCCTCAACAAGGGCCTCAAGATCATCCTCACCGATCTGCGTACGCAGGAGCCCGAGGAGAACGCGGAGGGCGAACTCGTCGCGCCGCCGGCGCCCCATGACGAGTTCCTCTACGAGAGGGGCATCGAGGACTACGTTCAGCACCTCAACGCGACCAAGCGCGCCGATGTGGTGAACGAGCAGATCATCTCCTTCGAGTCGGAGGACACCGAGCGCAAGATCGCGGTCGAGGTCGCGATGCAGTGGACCACGGCATACACCGAGAGTGTGCACACCTACGCGAACACGATCAACACGCACGAGGGCGGTACGCACGAGGAGGGCTTCCGCGCAGCGTTGACCACGCTCGTCAACCGCTACGCCCGCGAGAAGAACATCCTGCGCGAGAAGGACGACAACCTCTCCGGTGACGACGTGCGCGAGGGCCTCACCGCGGTCATCTCGGTGAAGCTCGGCGAACCTCAGTTCGAGGGTCAGACGAAGACCAAGCTCGGCAACACCGAGGCCAAGGCCTTCGTGCAGAAGGTCGTGGGCGATCAGCTCGGCGACTGGTTCGAGCGCAATCCCGGGCCGGCGAAGGACATCATTCGCAAGTCGATCCAGGCGGCCACCGCGCGACTCGCGGCGCGCAAGGCGCGCGAGACCGCGCGCCGCAAGGGTCTGCTCGAGTCCGGCGGCATGCCGGGCAAGCTCTCCGACTGCACCAGCAAGGATCCGAGCGTCTCCGAGATCTTCATCGTGGAGGGCGATTCGGCGGGCGGCTCGGCGAAGACCGGGCGCAATCCCCATACCCAGGCCATCCTGCCGCTTCGCGGCAAGATCCTGAACGTTGAGAAGGCTCGCCTCGACCGCGCCCTCAACAACGCCGAGGTGCAGGCCATGATCACCGCCTTCGGCGCCGGCATCGGCGAGGAGTTCGACCCGGAGAAGGCGCGGTACCACAAGATCGTGCTCATGGCCGACGCCGACGTCGACGGCCAGCACATCACCACGCTGCTGCTCACGCTGCTCTTCCGCTACATGCGGCCCCTGATCGACCTCGGTTACGTGTATCTCGCCCAGCCGCCGCTCTACCGCATCAAGTGGGCGAACGCCGAGCACGAGTACGTGTACAGCGATGCCGAGCGCGATGCCCGGCTCACTGCGGGATCCGAGAACGGCCGCCGTCTCGTGAAGGAGAGCGGTGTGCAGCGCTACAAGGGTCTCGGCGAGATGAACCACGAAGAGCTGTGGGAGACCACCATGAACCCCGAGACCCGCACGCTGCTGCAGGTCACGATGGAGGACGCCGCGGCGGCCGACGAGATCTTCGCCACGCTCATGGGCGAGGATGTCGAGGCGCGCCGCGGCTTCATCCAGCAGAACGCGAAGGACGTGCGCTTCCTTGACATCTGAGAACAACATCCCCGAGACCGAGACCGAGACCGAGACCGAGACCGAGGCCGACGAGCCGGTCGAGCAGCAGCCGGCCATGCACGGCCGCATCGATCAGGTCGATCTGCAGCTCGAGATGCAGCGCTCGTACCTCGACTACGCGATGAGCGTGATCGTGGGTCGCGCGCTTCCCGATGTGCGCGACGGCCTGAAGCCGGTGCACCGCCGAGTCATCTACACGATGTACGACGGCGGCTATCGTCCCGACAAGGCGTTCTCGAAGTGCACCCGTGTCATCGGCGACGTGATGGGTCAGTTCCATCCGCACGGCGACAGCGCGGTCTACGACTCGCTCGTGCGCCTCGTGCAGCCGTGGTCCCTGCGCTACCCGCTGGCGCTTGGCCAGGGCAACTTCGGCTCGCCCGGCAATGACGGCGCCGCCGCGCACCGATACACCGAGACGAAGATGTCGCCGCTCGCCATGGAGATGGTGCGCGACATCGACGAAGACACCGTCGACTTCCAGGACAACTACGACGGCCGCACGCAGGAGCCGACCGTGCTCACGAGCCGGTTCCCGAACCTGCTCGTCAACGGCTCCGTCGGCATCGCGGTCGGCATGGCCACGAACATCCCGCCGCACAATCTGCGCGAGGTCTCCGAGGCCGCCATCTGGCACCTCGAGCACCCCGAGGCCAGCCGGGACGAACTGCTCGAGGCGCTCATGGAGCGCGTGCACGGCCCCGACTTCCCGACGGGCGCCCAGATTCTCGGCTCCAAGGGCATCCGCGAGGCGTACCGCACGGGCCGCGGCTCGATCACCATGCGCGCCGTGGTCAACATCGAGGAGATCCAGGGCCGCACCTGCCTCGTCGTCACCGAGCTGCCCTATCAGGTCAACCCCGACAACCTCGCGGTGAAGATCGCCGACCTGGTCAAGGACAACAAGGTGCAGGGCATCGCGGACATCCGCGACGAGACCAGCGGCCGCACCGGCCAGCGCCTCGTGATCGTGCTCAAGCGCGATGCGATCGCGAAGGTCGTGCTCAACAACCTGTACAAGCACACGCAGTTGCAGGAGAACTTCGGCGCGAACATGCTCGCGATCGTCGACGGCGTGCCCCGCACGCTCGCACTCGACGGCTTCATCACCACCTGGGCCAGGCACCAGGTCGAGGTGATCGTGCGCCGCACCGAGTTCCGCCTGCGCAAGGCGGAGGCCGAGGCACACATCCAGCGCGGCTACCTCAAGGCGCTCGACGCGCTCGACGAAGTCATCGCACTGATCCGGCGCTCGCCCACCGTGGAGGAGGCGCGTGAGGGCCTCATGGGGCTGCTCGGCGTCGATCAGATCCAGGCGGATGCGATCCTCGGCCTGCAGCTGCGCCGCCTCGCGGCGCTCGAGCGTCAGAAGATCCTCGACCTGGCCGCCAAGCTCGAGGCTCAGATCGCCGAGTACCAGGCCATCCTGGCCTCCCCGAGCGAGCAGCGCGGCATCGTCGTCTCCGAGCTCACGGAGCTCGTCAACAAGTACGGCGACGAGCGGCGCACGACGATCCTGCACGGCTTTGACGGCGACATGTCGATGGAGGACCTGATCCCCGAAGAGGAGATGGTCGTGACCGTCACGCGCGGCGGCTACGTGAAGCGCACGCGCATCGACAACTACCGATCGCAGCATCGCGGCGGCAAGGGCGTGAAGGGCGCGCAGCTGCGCGCCGATGACATCATCGAGCACTTCTTCGTGACGACGACGCATCACTGGCTGCTGTTCTTCACGAACACCGGCCGTGTCTACCGGGCGAAGACCTACGAGGTGCCCGAGGGCGGCCGCGACTCCAAGGGACAGCACCTCGCGAACCTGCTGGCGCTCGCTCCCGACGAGACCGTCACGCAGATCCTCGACGTGCGCGACTTCGAGGCCGCCGGCTACCTCGTGCTCGCCACCCGCGACGGCCTCGTGAAGAAGACCGCGCTCCCCGAGTACGACACCAACCGCACGGGCGGCATCATCGCCATCAAGCTGCGCGAGGGCGACGAACTCGTCTCGGCGCTCATCGCCGAGTCGAGCGATGACGTGCTGCTCGTGTCGAAGCACGGTATGTCGGTGCGATTCACCGCCTCTGATCAGGCACTTCGACCGATGGGACGTTCGACGAGCGGCGTGCGGGGCATGAACTTCCGAGACGGCGACTCGCTGCTGTCGGCCTCCCGTATCAACGGCGTCGAGGGCTACGTGTTCGTCGTCACCGAGGGCGGGTACGCGAAGCGCACCGCGGTCGACGAGTACCGCGTGCAGAACCGTGGCGGCTACGGCATCAAGGTGGCGAAGCTCGACGAGAACCGCGGCGACCTGGTCGGCGCGCTCATCGTGGAGGAGACGGACGAGGTGCTCGCGGTGCTCGCCAGCGGCAAGGTCGTGCGGTCGGCGGTGGCCGAGGTGCCGGCGAAGGGCCGCAACACCATGGGGGTCGTCTTTGCAAGATTCCCAGAGCGGGACCGTATCATTGGCATCGCGCGAAACACGGAGCGCGGGCTCGACGACGAAGAGTCCGAGTCCCTGGGCACCGAGAACGCTGAGAACAAGGAAGACGTGAATGAGTAACACTGTCGCCGACAAGCTGGCAAAGAAGACCCGCAAGAAGGCCCCGGCGAAGCAGGTGCGCCTGAAGCTCGTCTACATCGACTTCTGGTCGGCGGTGAAGTTCTCGTTCCTCATCTCGCTGTGCGTGGGAATCGTGAGCGTGGTCTCCGCCATCCTCATCTACACGGTGCTCATGCAGACCGGCGTCTTCTCGCAGGTCGACGCCCTGTTCATGGACATCGTCGGCGAGGACAACAGCCTGATGAAGTTCATCGGCTTCTCGCAGGTGCTCGGCTTCTCGGTGGTGGTGGGCATCCTCAACACCATCGTGGGCACGGCTCTCGGGGCCATCGGATCGCTCATCTACAACCTGCTCGTGCGGGTGCTGGGCGGCTTCCAGCTGGGCTTCACCAGCAACTAGACGGCGCGATCATCTCGCGCGACCACGGCAACTCGCCCGATGTTCGATCTCGATTTCTGATTTCGGCCGGCATCGGATAAAGTTATTGCTTGGTCAAGGGGCTATAGCTCAGGCGGTTAGAGCGCTTCACTGATAATGAAGAGGTCCCAGGTTCAAGTCCTGGTAGCCCCACCGAATAACTCCCGAGAGAGTTGTTCAGCGGGTCCTTAGCTCAGTTGGTAGAGCGCCTGCTTTGCAAGCAGGATGTCGGGAGTTCGATTCTCCCAGGATCCACCACTGATCCAGAAGATCCCCGCCCGGTTCACCGGACGGGGATCTTCTGCGCGAGGGGGCCGTTCCGCCGGGCTCCCTTCGGGGCCATACTGAAGCCATGGCGATCCAGGTTCGACCGGCGACGGTCTTCGAAGACGTGGCCGCGCTCGTGGGCCCGAAGAAGCCCACGTCGAACGTGTGCTTCTGCCTGAGTTACCGGGTGGGCAACAAGGAGAACAACGCCCTGCGCGGGCACGAGCGGGCCGATCGAGTGCGGGAACTGTGCGCTCAGGATCCGCCGCCCGGCGTGATCGCCTACCTCGACGGCGAGCCGGTCGGGTGGGCCGCCGTGCACCCCCGCGCCGACACCAGCTTCGCCGGCAACCGACTGATCCCGTACGTCGACGACCTCGACGTCTGGTCGCTGTGGTGCTTCCGCGTGCGCCCCGGCCACCGCAAGCAGGGCCTCATGCACGCGCTCATCGCGGGCGCCGTCGACCACGCCCGCACGAGCGGCGCTCCCGCGATCGAGGGCTACCCCGTCGACAATGCGGGCGATCGGGTGAACCTCACCATGGCGTACGTCGGCACGCGCCGCCTTTTCGAGGGCGCCGGCTTCGAGAAGGCGGCCGACACGGGGTCGGTGCTCGACGGGTTCCCTCGCGTGCTCATGAGGAAGTCGCTGGCCTAGCACTCCGATGGCGGATGCCGGGCACGCCCCCGTGCGGTGACGCGGGGAAACCGCTGGGAGGCGGATGCGTGCGGCGAGGCCGCGGAGTAGGGTGACGGGCATGGCCTCCCGTCTTTCTGAACTGATCATCGACTGCCGGGATCCGCAGCTTCTCGCGGACTTCTGGTGCGAAGCGCTGGGCTACACGGTGCTCGACCTCGACGAGGGCGCGATCGAGATCGGCCCCGAGGCCGGCTTCGGCGGCGTGCAGCCACCCTGATCTTCAGCCCGACCGATGAGCCGAAGACGGGCAAGCTGCGCATGCACTTCGATCTCAACCCGACGGACCGGGATCAGCGGGCCGAGCTCGAGCGGCTTCTCGCACTGGGCGCGCGGTTCGCCGACGTCGGGCAGACGGGAGAGGAGCAGTGGCACGTGCTGCTCGACCCCGAGGGCAACGAGTTCTGCCTGCTGCGCCGTCGTCTCGACTGAGCCGCCGCCGCGCCTGCGGACGACCCCCGAGCTGCCGAGCCGCGGCTCAACGCTCCTCGAACCGAACTGCGTCCCGTTCGCTACTCCCGCAGCCGGTGCTCCGCGAAGGCGACCGCGCGCGGCAGCCCGGCCCGCCGGCCCTGATCGGCGAGCAGTCCCGTGACGAGATCCTCGGGCGACGGGTGCCACGGCAGGTCGGCGAGATAGGCCTCGTGCGCGCTGAGCGAGGCGATCGCGCGGCGCGCGGCGTCCTCGTCGACGGGCACGGCGTGCGTCGGCCGTGCACCGGTGAGCAGCAGGCGCTGCACGCTCCACGGCGCCAGATCCTCCTCGTGCAGCAGCTCGGGGAACACCCACCGGTTGTCGGCGTCGCGTGCCGCGTCGATTGCGGCGAGGCCCGCTGCGCGGTGATCCGCGTGGTCGAAGCCCCAGGCCACCTCGAGCTGCCCCGATCCGAAGACCACCGCGTCGGGCCGGAACGCCCGGATCTCGCGCGCGATCGCTCGGCGCAGCTCGAGCCCGTATTCGAGCACGCCATCGGGGAAGTCGAGGACCGTGAGCCGTTCGACCCCCACCGCCTCGCACGCCGCGCGCTGCTCGCGGGCGCGCAACGGGCCGGCCTCCTCGGGAGGGCGCTGCATGCCGGCCTCGCCCGCGGTGAGCAGTAGATAGCCCACCTCGATGCCCCGCGACACCCACGATGCCACCGCCGCGGACGTGCCGTACTCGGCGTCGTCGGGATGCGCGACCACGACGAGCACGCGGCCGATGCCGGTCTCGTCGAGGGGCGGGAGGGGCGGCTCGGCCGCCGGGCTCTGCGGTGCGTCCTGGGTGTCCATGACCTCAGCCTAGGCATGGATCCCGCGCGCGGAACAGGGGGTAGGGAAAACCGGAAGCCTTCTCTCCGGGTCCCTCGGTGTCGCTGTGAGCGAGCCACGGCCTAGCGTAGAGGCATGACATCACAGACACAGTCGCTGCCGCAGGGGCAGCCGTGCGCCGGGCAGCCCCCCGTGCCGCCCGCCGCCGATCAGCAGGCCACGCAGAGGCTGCCGCATCCGCCCGCGGGCGCGAGCGCCGCGGAACCCGGCAGGCCGGCGTCCGGAGCCCCGGTGCCGCCGCCCGCCGCGCCGAACGCGCCGGGATCCGCCGCCGCTCCCACCCCCAAGACCAGGCGCCCACCGCTCCGCATCGCCATGACGATCCTGCACCTCGCGGCCGTCGGCGTGGTCGGCTTCACCGTGATCGGCCTGCTGTTCGGCGCGCTCGGCACCGGCCTCGGGCTGCTGCTGGTGCTCGGCATCGGCGCGGTCGTGCTGGTGGGTCTCGTCTACGCGCTGTTCGGGATCGCCTGGTTCGAGACGCATCGCGTGAGCGGCTTGTACCACCTCGAGACCCCCGCGCTGCGCTGGACGCCGCAGTCCGGCCCCGGCTTCAAGGCGTGGCTGCGCGCGCTCGGCCGCCAGTCGATCGACGGCCGCATGTGGCGCGCACTCGCCAACTTCGGCATCGCGAGCCTCATGGGCGTCGCGGTGCTCGGCCTGGCCCAGGGGCTCGTGCACTCGGTGATCTCGGCCTTCCGCACCTTCTCGGTGTGGTGGCAGCCGGGGCTGCTGAGCGCGCTGCTGTGCGCCGTCGGCATCGTCGGTCTCGCCCTGCTGCACCGTCTCATCTCGGTCGCCATCGTGGGCGCCGACGTGAAGGAGGAGCAGCTCAACGCGCAGGTGCGCACCAGCACCGCTCAGCGCGAGAGCGCGGTACGAGCGGCCGATGTGGAGCGCACGCGCATCGAGCGGGATCTCCACGACGGCGTGCAGCCGCGTCTCGTGTCGGTGGGGATGACCCTGGGACTCGCCCAGGAGAAGATCGACAGCGACCCCGAGGCCGCGAAGGCGCTCGTCGCCGAGGCCCACACCTCGACGAAGGCTGCGATCACCGAGCTGCGCCAGCTGGCGCGCGGCATCTACGCCTCGGTGCTCGACGACCGCGGGCTCGACGCGGCCCTCTCGGCACTCGCCGCACGATCCCACGTTCCCGTGCAGCTCGACGTGCGCCTGCCCTCGCGCTGCAGCCGCAACGCCGAAGCCGCCGTCTACTTCGCGATCGCCGAGTCGCTCACCAACGCCGCGAAGCACTCGCGGGCCAGCGAGTGCCGCGTCGTGGTGCGGGTGCGCGACGGCAACACGCTCTGGGCCCGCGTCGAGGACAACGGCGTCGGCGGAGCGAGCGTGCTGCCCGGCGGCGGCATCGACGGCGTGATGAACCGGGTGCTCGCCGCCGGCGGCACGACCCGACTCGACAGCCCGCAGGGCGGGCCGACCACCCTGGAGGTGAGTGTGCCATGCGCATCCTGATCTGCGAAGACTCCGTGCTGCTGCGCGAGGGCCTCGTGCGGCTGCTGGAGCACGGCGGTCACGAGGTGGTCGCCGCGCTGCCCGACGCCGGCGAGCTGATGGGGCGGGTGGGGGAGACCGATCCGGATCTCTGCATCCTCGACGTGCGACTGCCTCCGACATTCACCGACGAGGGCATCCGAGCCGCGCTCGAGCTGCGCCGCGCCCGCCCCGGGCTCGCGGTGCTGGTGCTCTCGCAGTACGTCGAGGAGCGGTACGCGAGCGATCTGATCGCCGGCCAGGGCGGCGCCTTCGGATACCTGCTCAAGGACCGCGTCGCCGACGTGGGGGAGTTCATCGATTCGGTGGAGCGGATCGGCCAGGGCGCGACGGTGCTCGACCCCGAGGTGGTGGCGCAGCTGCTCACCCGCCGCAGCCGGGACGACCGCATGCGCTCCCTCACCGACCGCGAGCGCACCGTGCTCGCGGCGCTCGCCGAGGGTCGCTCCAACCAGGCTATCGCGGGGCTTCTCTTCCTCTCGGAGGCGAGCGTCGAGAAGCACATCACCGCGATCTTCCAGAAGCTCGGCCTCGATGCCGAGGAGGGGGGCAACCGACGCGTGCTCGCAGCCATCGCGCACATCGAGAGCACCGCGGGGCCCGGCACCGGATCCGCCCCGGGCCACCCGAACACGACCACCCACACACAGACGGGATCATTCTCATGACCAGCAACAACGGGCCCTCCGCGCCCCGCTCGTCCGCCGCCACCACGATCACGATCGTCGCGGCCGTCGTGGGCGGAGTCGTGCTCTTCGGCGCTGCCGTGTCGAGCACCCTGAACGTGCTCGGCGCGTTCGCACCGCGGGCGGGTCTCCCATTCGCCGATCAACTCGACCTGTCCCGCGAGATCATGGACGACATCGCCGACGATCTGCCCGGCTACGACTCCGGGGGCGTCGCCGGCGGCGGATCCTCGGAGCGCCGCGGCGACGGGACGGGCGGCTCGGGCGCCGCGGAAGAGCTGCGCGCACCCGTCACAGGCATCACGGGCCTCGAGATCGAGGCCTCTGCGTCGTCGTTCACGCTCGAGTTCGGCGATGTCGACGAGGCCGTGCTGGTGGTGGAGCGCGACACCGACCGCACCGGCAAGTGGACGATGCGCCAGGACGACGACGAGCTGGTGGTGGAGCGCGCCCAGGGCTCCCGCACCGGCGGCTGCCTGTTCGGCTGCGCCGATCGCGGCGGCCGCGAGATCGTCACCCTGACGCTGCCGACGAGTCTCGGCGAGGGCGGCCGACTGAGCGGCGACCTGCGGGTCGCCGCGGGCGAGCTGCTGGCCGTCGGCGAGTTCGCCGATCTCGACCTCGAGGTCAGCGCCGGCAATCTGGTCTTCACGGGCGCGGCGACCGAACTCGACCTCGGAGTGCAGGCGGGCCGCGCCGAGGTGGAGGCGGCCGATGTGCGCGACGCCCAGATCGAGGTCGAGGCGGGCGAGGCCGTGGTCAGGCTGACCGGCAGCGCCCCGGCGCTCGTCGACCTCCAGGCGGACGCCGGCAGCGCGGACGTGCGGCTTCCCGAGGGGGAGTACCGGCTCGACGTGCGCGGCGAGCTCGGCAAGATCGACAACCGGCTCTCGGCGAGCGAGCAGTCGAAGAACGTGGTGAAGGTGCGGTCGTCGCTCGCCGAGGTGATCCTGCGCTGAACCGCGGCCTCTGAGCCCGCCGTTCCCGAGCCCGCCGTCCCCGAGCATGTCGAAGGGGCGGCGGGTTCCTGGCGTCTCCGGCCCCGCAGCCGCCGCCCCCGCAGCCTCCGGCCGCGCGCGCCTGATCGCCGGCGGGCGACGCGCGGGGCGAGAGGGTCGGCGTGCCGCGCTCGGACCACTCGTAGAATGACGGCATGGCGCAGTGGCGGGAGGACGTGCTCGGTGCCGGATTCGAGTGCACCGATCTCGAGCTCGGCACCGATGACGAGGGGCCGATCGTCGCGACGCTCGTGAGGTCGGCACCGGCTCACCGGCCGTGGTTCGAGCGGATGTTTCACGGGAAACGTCTGCTCGACGGGGTGGACGTGCTCTACGTGCACGGCTGGTCGGACTACTTCTTCCAGCGGGATCTCGCGGCCTTCTGGACGACCCGCGGCGCTCGCTTCTTCGCGCTGGATCTGCGCAAGTACGGCCGCAGCCTCCGCGAGGGGCAGACGCCCGGTTACATCGAGAACCTCGACGACTACCACCTGGAGGTCGACGCCGCCCTCGAAGTGATGGGGGAGGGCGAACCCGAGACGAGGCCCCTGATACTGTTCGGGCACTCGACCGGCGGCCTCGTGCTCAGCCTCTGGGCGGCTGAGCATCCGGGCAGGGCGCACGCGCTCGTGCTGAACAGCCCGTGGCTGGAGTTCCAGCTCGCGAGTGCCGGCCGGCAGGTGCTCATGCCGCTGCTCAACCTGGGGGCGCGCACCAATCCGCGCGAGGTCGCCCCGCAACTCGACTACGGCTTCTACACGCGCGCCCAGCGCGAGGTCGGGCCGCTGGACGAGCTGGAGCTCGTCAACGCGGCCTGGCGCCCCGAGCGCACCCACGCCGTGCGGGGCGGCTGGCTGCGGGCGATCCTCGAGGGGCACGCCCGGGTGAGTCGCGGTCTCGACATCGCGGAGCCGGTGGAGGTGCTGCTCTCGGCGCGCACCGCAATGCCGCTCAAGTGGACCGAGGAGCTCACGCGAGCCGACTCGGTGCTCGACGTCGACGAGGTCGCGAAGGCCGCGCTGAAACTCGGGTCGACGGTGACCGTGGATCGTATCGACGGCGCCCTGCACGACGTCTTCCTGTCGAGCGGACCGGTGCGGGCCGTGGCCTACGAGCGCTTGGAGCGCTGGCTGCGGGGGTGGAGCGCCTCCCGCCCCTCTGCACCCGTGCAGGCGCCGTAGCATTCCGGCCTTCCGCGCGCGCCGCCCCTCCGGCCCCTGAGCCTGTCGCGGGGGAGCTCGCAGCGCGACAGGCTAGGCTCGGAGCATGGATCTTCGAGTGGCCGCCTACGCGGTGGTGGAACGCCGCGGCAAGATCCTGCTGACGCACTGGCGACGCGGTCACCTGCACGGCTGGACCCTGCCAGGGGGCGGGCTCGAGAGCGGCGAGGATCCCCGCGACGCGGTGGTGCGCGAGGTGCTCGAGGAGACCGGGCTCGAGGCCCGCGTCGGCAAGCTGCTCGGCGTCGACTCCCGGGTGATGGTGCGCGAGGAGGTGCCCGAGGGCTCCGACCCCGAACTCCACACAATCCGCATCGTCTACCGCGCCTCCGTGAAGGACGGCCCGCTGCAGCACGAGGTCGACGGCTCCTCCGACGAGGCGCGCTGGGTGGCGATCCGCGAGATCCGGTCGTTGCGCACGCTGTCGCTCGTGCAGACGGGCATGCGCATGGCCGGTATCACCGCGCGCCGCACCCCCGCGAAGTCGGGCGGCAAGCAGGCCGGCCGGCAGGCGGGCAAGCCCCGCAAGCAGCAGCCGCGCGGCTGAGGGGCGACTCCGTGCTGCCGGCACCGCTGAAGAAATGAAAAAGCGGTGCCGGATCACGTGGATCCAGCACCGCCCCTGCGGTTCGGCGCGGCCGATCAGTTCTCGGGTGCGACCCAGAGATCCTCGTCGGTGCGGAACGCCTGCCACAGCGCATAGCCGACACCCGCGGCCGCCGCGAGCCCGAGGCCCAGGGCGATGACGCCGCCGACGCGGCGCTTGGGCTTGAGGTAGCCGGTGCGTTCGCCGAAGCCGCGCACCTGCTTCGCGGCGTCGTGGTTCTCGATCTCGTCGAGGGTGTTGATCGTGCGCGTGAGGGCCGCCGCGACGAACGGGGCGGTGAAGCGTCGTACGTTGTCGGCCGAGCGGCGGGCACGGGTGACGCCGCGCTCGATGGCCGGGCGCGCAGTGTCGACGGCGCGGTCGATGCGGGGCTGCAGGTGTTCGTCGCTCAGACGGCGGGCCTGATGGCCGGCCGAGTGCAGCACCTCACCGGCGTGCCCCAGTACGACGCGCTGCTGGTCGAGCAGCTGCTGGGCGTCCTTGCGCAGACGGCGGAGTTCGCGGCGGCGCTTGCGTGAGAGTTTCATACCTGTCCTCCTAGCTCGGCGAGGCAATGCTCAGAGCGACATCGCTCGTACCTCAACGCTACACCGAACGACGACCGTCGCGCGGCCCCGGGCGGCACGGTTGCAAGGGATTCCCAGTTGACGGTAGGCTGTGCCGCCCGTGCCGCCGCTCCGCTTGTCAGCGGCCGCGCCTAGACTGGTCTGCATGAGCATTCACACCTCCGTAGCCACCATTCACACCAACCACGGCGACATCGTCATCAACCTCTTCGGCGACCACGCTCCGAAGACGGTGAAGAACTTCGTCGACCTCGCGAACAAGGGCTTCTACGACGGCGTCATCTTCCACCGCATCATCAAGGACTTCATGATCCAGGGCGGCGACCCCACCGGCACCGGCACCGGCGGCCCGGGCTACGCCTTCGACGACGAGATCCACCCCGAGCTCGTCTTCGACAAGAAGTACCAGCTCGCCATGGCGAACGCGGGCAAGCGCCCCGACATGACCGGCCGTCTTGCGGGCACCAACGGCTCGCAGTTCTTCATCACCACCACGGCCCCCAGCTGGCTGAACGGCAACCACACCATCTTCGGCGAGGTCGCCGACGACGCCTCGAAGGCCGTCGTCGACGCCATCGAGGCGGTGCCGACCGGCGGGATGGACCGCCCGGTCGACGACGTCGTGATCACCGGCGTCGACATCGCCGAGGCCTGAGCTCCGTGGTGGCGAACGGATCGGGGCCGGCGTTCGGCGAACGCGTCGAGTACGGCCCCGACGACGTCTGCTACCGCCACCCGAGCACGCACAGCTTCACGCTGTGCCAGCGCTGCGGCCGCACGATCTGCTCCGAATGCCAGGTCGTGTCGGCCGTCGGGGTGCTGTGCCCCGAGTGCGTGAAGCAGACTCAGCCGGGGGCGGCGAAGCGGGCGGCGCGATCCGCCCGGGTCACCGGCCGCCGGGTCGCAGCGCTCGACACCCCCGTCACCTACGCCATCGTGGCGGTCAACCTGGTGGTGTTCGTGCTGCAGCTGCTGGGACGCTACTTCTTCTCGGACGAGGTGACGCGCGCGCTCTGGTACATGCCGATCTACTCGGTGCCCGAGTCGGTGTCGAGCCAGCTGTTCAGCGACGTCGGTTTCGAGCCGTGGCGCATGCTCACGGCGACGTTCACGCACTCGACGGGGTTCCTGCTGCACATCCTCTTCAACATGTACGCGCTGTGGCTCTTCGGCCGCAACCTCGAGCAGTTGATGGGGCGGGTGCAGTTCCTCGTGCTCTATCTCTTCGCGGGGCTGGGCGGCTCGCTGGCCGTGATGCTGTGGGTGTACGCGGATCCGAGCACGCTGATCGTGCCCACAGTGGGGGCGTCGGGGGCGATCTTCGGGGTGCTGGGTGCGACGGTGGTCGCATTCAGATCGGCCGGCGCGAACGTCGCATCGCTGATCGCGCTGATCGCCATCAACTTCGGCATCGGCCTGCTGCCCGGGGCGAACATCTCGTGGCAGGCGCACCTCGGCGGCATGATCGTGGGAGCGCTCACCATGTGGCTGCTCGTCTCGAATCGGGGGCCGCGCAAGCGCACGCAGCGCATCGTCTCCCTGGTGGTGCTCGGTGCGGTGCTGGTCGCGATGTGCTTCGCCTACTTCGCGGTACTGCCCTGAGCCGGCACCCGCGACTCGCGCGAAACAACTGAGGCCCCGGCGATCCGCCGGGGCCTCAGTGAGTTATCCACAGGTATATCCCCAGTTGGGGAGGAATTACACCGGTGTCATTGATGACAACCTCGCGCCCATGTCGGCGCGAGCGAGCAGCTGGAGCGCTACTTCCACCACGGGGTCATGAGGAAGCCCACGAGCACGAGGCCGAAGCCCACGAAGATGTTGGCCTGGCCGAGAGCCGGCACGGGCAGCTGCAGCGTGGTGCTCGTGATGTAGTAGAGCACGATCCAGATCAGTCCCAGCAGCATGAAGCCGAACATGACCGGCTTGAACCACACCGGGTTCGGCGCGTCCTTGCGAGACGGAGCCGTCTCCGCCCGATCCTGGGCGAGCTCCGCCGACTTGCGCTTGCTTACGTTCTTCCCAGCTGCTGCCATGCTCTCGATTCTACCGGGATTCCGGCCGGGCACAGGCAATCGCCGTAGAATGAGGGGCGTGATGGAGACCCGCGACAGGCGCGGCCGACGCCGACAGGCCAGACTGAGCCCGCTGACCGTGATCGGCGAACTGCTGCTGCTCGGCGGCCTCGGCGTGCTGGGCTACATCATCTGGCAGCCCTGGCACACCGGGGTGGGCGTCACCGCGAAGCAGGCGGAGCTCTCCGAGAGCGACTCCGCCCGATGGGACGCCGAGCACACGGCGCAGCCCTACGACGGCGTCGTGCCCGTCACCGCGCGGCCGGCGTCCGCAGAGGTGTTCGGCGTGCTGCGCGTGCCGGCCTTCGGCACCGCCTACGCGAACCGGGTGGCCGAGACGACCGACTGGTGGACCGTGCTCAACCTCGACGACAAGGGCATCGGCCACTACGAAGACACGCAGATGCCGGGCGAGCCCGGCAACGTCGCTCTGGCCGGGCATCGATCCGGCCCCCTCATCAACTCGTTCCGCGAGGTCATGAACCTGCGCGTGGGCGATCCCCTCTTCCTCGAGACCGCCGACGGCTGGTACACCTACCGCTTCCGAAACATCGAGTACGTGCTGCCCGACGCGGGCGACGTGCTCAACCCCTTCCCGCGGCTCGAGGGAGAGCCGGGCACCGACCAGATCCTCACGCTCACCACCTGCCACCCCAAGTGGGCGGGCAGCGACGAGCGCGCCATCGCCTACTCGGTGTTCGAGTCGTTCCAGCCGCGCGCCGACGGGCCGCCCGCCGAACTGCTCGAGCTGAACCCCACCATGGAGGGCCACCAGGCCCTGAGAGGAGATCAGGAAAGCTGATGTTCTCCCTGCTCTGGCGTTTCTTCCCGGGCCCCGCCTGGCTGCGGGTGATCGTGCTGCTGCTCGCGGCCGCCGCGCTCGTCTACGCGCTCATCGCCTACGTCTACCCGTGGGTGGCAATCGAATTCCTCGAACCGGAAGAGGTGACGGTCGGAACATGACGAACATCCTGATCATCGACAACTACGACAGCTTCGTCTACACGCTCAACGGGTACCTGCAGCAGTTGGGCGCCACGACGCGGGTGATCCGCAACGACGAGGTGAGCACGGGCGAACTCGAGCAGCTCGCCGCGCAGTACGACGGGGTGCTCATCTCTCCGGGCCCCGGCATGCCGACCGACGCCGGCGTCTCGATCCCGATGGTGAGCATCGCACTGCGCGCCGGCGTTCCCGTGCTGGGCGTCTGCCTGGGCCACCAGGCCATCGCCGAGGCGCTCGGAGCGACCGTCACCCACGCCGACGAGCTGATGCACGGCAAGATCTCGCGCGTGCGCCACTCGGGCGACTCGTTCTTCGAGGGCGTCGCCCCCGAGTTCAACGCCACCCGCTACCACTCGCTCGCCGTGGTGCGCGCCACCGTGCCCGACAGCCTCGTGGTCACCGCCGAGACCGCCAGTGGCATCGTGATGGCGCTGCGCCACCGCGAGCTGCCGATCTACGGCGTGCAGTACCACCCCGAGTCGGTGCTCACCGAGGGCGGCTACCAGCAGCTCGGCAACTGGCTGGCCGTCGTCGGCCTGCCGAACGCCGCCGTCATCGCTCAGAGCCTCTCTCCGCTGCTCAAGGCCTGAGCCCGGCGGCCGCCCCGAACCCCTCGCGGGCGCGCCGCGCGAACGAGTCGAGGCCCGGATCCCAAGGGATCCGGGCCTCGACCGTGTGCGGCGCAGGGCGCGGGCTACGCCGCGCAGTACTTGATCTCGACCGAGGAGCCCTGCTGCTGCTCGCCCATGAGCGTCTGCCCGTTCACCGGGTAGTTGCCCTGGGACGGGCAGGTGTCGGGCGTGTAGGTGACATCGAGGCCGAGGCCGTCGATCATCGACCGCGCGATGTCGAGCGGCTGACCGATCACCTCGGGGATCTGCACCTTGCCGCTCGAGATCCTGAGCTCGACGCTCGAACCCGACTGCAGCTCGGTGCCGGGAGCCGGGATGACCTCGAGCACGCGGTTGGCCGGTGAGAGCGGATCGTCGACGCTCGTGACGAGGCCGACGGTGAGGCCCAGGTCGGCCAGCGTCTGCTTGTAGTCCTCGGCGTTCATGCGATCGATGTCGGGCACCTCGGCCGTCACGGGCCCGGTGGAGACGTAGAGGGTGACCTTGTCGCCGCGGCTGAGCATGGTGCCCGCCTCGGGGTCGGTCGAGATGATGTGCCCGGCGGCGATGTCGTCGCTCGTCTGCTCGATCGGGATCGCCGTGAGGTCGTGCTCGCTCAGCAGTGTGATGGCCGCCTCGCGCTCGAGATCGACGAGCTGCGGCACCTCGCGGGAGGTGTCGGGCAGGAATGTCTGCGGGGCGAGCGTCACCAGCCAGAAGACGACCGCGATGATGATGGCGCCGATGGTGAGGATCGCCGCCCAGGTCCACATGACCGGGGGCCGGCTCTGGGTGCGCGCGCCGCCGCCGCCCTCGGCGAGCTGCCGAAGCGCGAGATCCGACTCCGTCACCTCGTTGCCGCCGGTGAACAGCACCGTCTCGGGCTGCTGCAGCACGAGCTTCGGCATCTGGCCGTTCGCGGCGAGTCGCAGCGCGTCGCGGAACTCGGACGCCGACTGGAATCGCTTGGCGCGATCCTTCGCGAGGCCGTAGAGCACCACCCGGTCGAGCTCGGGCGTGACCTCGGGCTTGCGATCGCTGGGCGCCTGCGGGCGCTCGCTCACGTGCTGGTAGGCCACGGCCACCGCGGTGTCGCCGCGGAAGGGGACGTCGCCCGTCAGCAGCTCGTAGAGCAGCACCGCCGTCGAGTAGAGGTCGGTGCGCGCGTCGATCGACTCGCCCTTGGCCTGCTCGGGCGAGAAGTACGCCGCGGTTCCGAGGATGGCGGTGGTCTGCTGCAGCGTCGACGAGGTCTCGGAGACCGCGCGCGCGATGCCGAAGTCCATCACCTTGACCTGACCGGTCTTGGTGATCATGATGTTCGCCGGTTTGATGTCGCGGTGCACGATGCCGGCCCGGTGCGAGTACTCGAGGGCGGTCAGCACCGAGTCGACGACGCGGCACGCTTCCGTCTGCGAGAGCGCGCCCTCGGAGACCAGCTGGCGCAGGTTTCTGCCCACGACGTACTCCATGACGATGAAGGGCAGGCGCTTCGGCCCGTCGGCGGTCTGAATCAGATCGTCGCCGGCGTCGAAGACGCGCACCACGGTGGGGTGCGCCATGCGGGACGCCGACTGTGCCTCCTGGCGGAAGCGGGAGCGGAACTCCTCATCGCCGGCCAGATCCGCCTTCATCACCTTGATGGCGACCTGCCGCCCGAGCTTCGTGTCCGTGCCGCGGTAGACCGTGGCCATGCCACCCTGGCCGACGAACTCCCCGATGGCGTAGCGCCCGGCGAGGATGCGCTGTTCGCCGCCACTTGGCGTCTCCGGCATGTCCACCTCTTCCGTGCTCATAGATGTTCCAAGTGTATAGGGACACGTGCTGAGTAAGACCTCGCAGCGCGGGTCGTCTCAGCGGTTCTACTGCCCGTCGGACCCGCCGGATCCGCCGGATCCGCCGCCGCCCTCGGCGGGCGGCGCCTTGACGGTCACGACGAGCGGCGGCGATGCGGGGGCCTCGCGCACGACGCCCACGCTGTTCTGGCAGGTCGCCGAGTAGGTGATGCTGATCGAGCCGTTCTCGGCGCCCGGGCTCAGCGTCTCGGCCTGCAGGTTCGCGACGGCGCCGGACACGCCCGCGAGCGATCCCGACCCGGTGACGCTCACCGAGTAGTTCTGCACCGTGAAGTTGGTGGGGCAGAAGCTCTGCGCGGTCGCGAGCTGCACCGTGAAGGCCTGTCCCGAGTTGACCTCGCTGCGATCGCTGGTCGGCGCCGCCGGCTGCCCGGCCTGACCGAACGCCACGTTGTAGGTGAGGGTGATCGGCTGGTCGAAGGGCACCTTGGGGCCCGTCGGGTTGACCGCGGTGACGAGGCCGACCTGATCGTCGGGAGCTGCGTTGCCCTCCTGCGGGCTGACGTTCGAGAAGCCGAGGCCGTTGAGGTACCCCACGGCCTCCTCGATGTTCATGCCGATGAGCTCTCTGTCGTCGACGACGCCTGTGGTGGGCGCCTTCGTGGTGGTCGGCTTCTTCGTGGTGGTCTTCGGGGTGCTCGTGGTGGTGGCCGGCTTCTCCCCGCTGTTCTGGTTCATCAGCGCGACGGCGGTGCCGACGCCGATGATGAGCAGCAGCGCGAGCAGCGTGATGAGCGGCCACGTCCACGGGCTGCGCTTCTTCTTGCGAGGCTGCTCGTCGGCGCCCTCCTCGACGGGGTCGGCCGTGAGGTCGGCGGCGGCGCCCGGGCCGGCGAGCGCGGTCGTCTGCGGCAGCGCGGTCGTCGCGGCGTCCATCGTCTGCGTCTGCTGCGGCAGCGCCGTGGTGGCGGGCTCGGCCTCGCCCAGCACCTGCGGCACGTAGCTCGCGGCGAGGCGCACGTCGCCGCGGTGCAGGGCCGTCGCGGCCTGCGCGAGCTTCGCCGCGGTCTGCGGCCGGCCGGCCGCGTCCTTCGCGAGGCACGCCATCACGAGGTTGCGCACGGGCTCCGGCACGTCGGCCGGCAGATCCGGCGGGGTGTCGTTGATCTGCGCCATCGCGATCGCGACCTGCGACTCGCCCGTGAAGGGGCGCTTGCCTGCGAGGCACTCGTAGGCCACGACGCCCAGCGAGTAGATGTCGGTCGCCGGGGTGGCGGTGTGACCGCTCGCCTGCTCGGGCGCGAGGTACTGCACCGTGCCCATCACCTGACCGGTCGCGGTGAGCGGCACCTGATCGGCGATCCGCGCGATGCCGAAGTCGGTGATCTTCACGCGGCCCTCGGGCGTGATCAGCAGGTTGCCGGGCTTGATGTCGCGGTGCACGAGGCCGGCGTCGTGGGCGGCCTGCAGCGAGGTGGCGGTCTGCGCCACGATCCCGAGCACGCGGTTGGCGGGCAGCCGGCCCTCGCGCTCGATGATCGCCGAGAGCGGCTCACCCGGCACGAGCTCCATCACGATGTAGGCGGAGCCCTGCTCCTCGCCGTAATCGAAGACGTTGGCGATGCCCTCGTGGTTCACGAGCGCGGCGTGGCGGGCCTCGGCGCGGAAGCGCTCGAGGAACCCGGGGTCGCCCATGTACTCGTCCTTGAGGATCTTGATGGCGACGGTGCGACCGATGATGCTGTCCGTCGCCTTCCACACCTCGCCCATACCACCGACGGCGATCCTCGAGCTCAGCTCGTAGCGTCCGCCGAATGTGATACCTGCCGCTGGTCTCATTCGCTCAACACCGCTTCCATTACTCGTTTTCCGACTGCCGTGGGCAGATCGTACGATCCACCCGCAAAACCATACGCCTCGCCGCCGCCGTCGGCGACGACCACCGCCACCGCCACCTGCGGGTCGTCGACCGGCGCGAAGCCCGTGAACCACAGGGTGAAGGGCAGGTCGTTGCCCGCCTCATCCTGCCCGTTCTCGGCCGTACCGGTCTTGCCCGCGACCCGCACGCCCTCGATGCCCGCGTTCTTCGCGAGGCCCTCGGGGTTCGAGACGCCGTGCTCCATCATCTCAGCAACCGCATGCGCCGTATCGCTCGAGACGGGCTTCGAGAACTCGGTCGGCGTGAACTCCTTCTCGACGCGCAGATCCGGGGTGATGATCTCGTCGACGAGGTAGGGGGTCATGACGGTGCCGTCGTTCGCGATACCGGCCGAGACCATCGCGATCTGCAGCGGCGTGGCGCGCACGTCGAGCTGACCGATCGACGAGAGCGCCGTGCCGGCCTGGTCGGCGGGGATCGGCGCCTGGCTGGGGGTGACCGAGAGCGGGATCGAGACGTCCTGTCCGAAGCCGAAGGCGTTGGCCATGTTCGGCACCTCGTCGCGGTCCATGCTCATCGCGAGCTCGGCGATCGGGATGTTGCAGGAGAGCACGATCGCCTGCTCGAGCGTGGCCTTCGCGCCCGAGCCGCAGGTGGTGCGGGAGGCGTTCTGCATCACCGCGGTCGACTGCGGCAGCGTGAGCTGCGCCGGGTTGTCGAACTCCGTGGCTGGGGTCGCGGCGCCGGCCTCGATGGCGGCCGCGGCGACGAGCAGCTTGTAGACGGAGCCCGGGTGGTAGAGGTCGCCCGCGATCGCGCGGTTCTGCAGCGGCTGGGACGGCTCGTCCTCGAGCTGCCGGTAGTTCGCGATGATCTCGGCGTCGTTGTTCGTCGAGAGCAGGTTCGGATCGTAGCCGGGCGTCGAGACGAGCGCGAGGATGCGGCCCGTCTTCGGCTCGATCGCCACGACCGCGCCCTCGAAGCCGCTCTCGTTCATCGCGGCGGCGGCGGCCTCCTGCACCGCCGGGTCGATCGTGGTCTCGACCGAGCTGCCCTGCGGCTCCACGCCGTTGAGGGTGTTCATGATGCGGGTGAAGAACTGCGCGTTGCCGATGCCCGACAGATCCTGGTTCATCGCGGCCTCGAGGCCGGAGGCGCCCTGCAGATGCGAGAAGTAGCCCGTGATGGGGGCGTAGAGGGGGCCGTTCGAGTACTGGCGCACGAACCGGTACGAGTCGCCCGTGGGCGTCGAGTACGCGACGGGCTCGCCGCCGACCAGGATCGAGCCGCGCTCGACCTTGTAGCCGTTCTTGATGGTGCGCCCGTTGAGCTCGTTCGCGCGCAGCTCGTCGGCCTGCACGAACTGGATCATCGTGACGGCGAAGAACAGCACTAGGAACATGGCGAACACGGTGCGGGTGATGAACTTGAGCTGCTTGTTCACGAGCGGATCACCAGCTTCGGTCGGTTGCGCACGGAGTTCGAGAGCAGGATCAGCAGTGCGATGATGATCCAGTTCGACACGAGGGAGGAGCCGCCGGCCGCGAGGAACGGTGCCGTCAGGCCGGTCAGCGGGATCACGCGGGTCACGCCGCCGACCACGATGAACACCTGCAGGGCGATCGTGAAGGCGAGGCCTGACGCGAGCAGCTTGCCGAAGTCGTCCTGGCCGGCGAAGCCGATCCGAAGCCCGCGTCCCACGAGCAGCAGGTAGGCGGCGAGGATGACGAACAGGCCGATGAGGCCGAGCTCTTCGCCCAGGCTCGGGATGATGTAGTCGCTCTGCGCGAGGGGGGTGTCGTTCGGGTAGCCCTGCCCGAGGCCCGTGCCGGTCATGCCGCCGTTCGCCATGCCGAACAGGCCCTGCACCATCTGGTGGCTCGCCCCGTAGGGGTCGGCGAACGGGTCGAGCCAGTTCGCGAATCGGCGGTTCACGTACTCGAGGGCCTGGCTGGCGACGAGGCCGCCAACGAGGAACAGGCCGACGCCCAGGATGATCCAGCCGACGCGGCCCGTCGCGAGGTACAGCATCGACAGGAACAGGCCGAAGTAGAGCAGCGAGGTGCCGAGGTCGCGCTGGAACACGAGCACGGACATCGCGGCGAGCCAGAACACGAGCAGCGGGCCGAGATCCCGGCCCCGCGGGAAGCGGATGCCGAGGAACTTCTTGCCCACCATCGCGAGCGAGTCGCGGTTGCGCACCAGGTAGCCCGCGAAGAAGACCGCGAGCAGGATCTTCGCGATCTCGCCCGGCTGGAACGAGAACGAGCCGATGTGGATCCACACCCGAGCGCCGTTGATCTCCTGGCCGATGCCCGGCAGCATGGGCAGCAGCAGCAGGATCACCGCGCCGAGCCCGGTGAGGTAGGTGTAGCGGAAGAGCACCAGGTGGTTGCGGATCACGGCGAGCACCGCGATCGCGGCGACCACGGCCACGGTCGACCAGACGAGCTGGCGCACCGACGTCGACTCCCAGCCCGAGACGGAGCGAGCCAGGTCGATGCGATAGATCATCGCGACGCCGACGAGGTTGAGGAGCGTCGCGATCGGCATGATGAGCGGATCGGCGTCGGGGGCGATGCGGCGGATCGTGATGTGCAGCGCGAACAGCGCGATGAGGAAGAGCGCCCCGGTGGGCAGCAGGGTCGTGGTGACCCGCCCGAGCACGGTGAGGTCGACGATCACGATCGCGGCGATCCCGACCGCCATCGCGAACAGCACCAGCGAGAGCTCGAGGCCGAGCAGCTTGCGAGGGGCGCGCAGCGCGGTGATGCGCTGCAGCACCGTCTCGCTGGTGCGGGTCTTCTCGAAGGTGCGCGGTTCCTTGGCCGCGCCGCGGGCGTCACTCATCGTGCACCCCCAGCCTCAGCACGATGTCGCGCGCCTCCTCGAGCGAGCCGGCGCCGAGGGTGCGCTTGACCTGGCGCTGCTCGAGGCCGTCGAGATCGGCGAGGGGGATCTCGGTGTCCTCGGCCGTCGAGTAGAGCGAGAACGAGCCGATCTCCTGTTGCACGCCCCGGTAGATGATGACGGTCTCGCCGTCGGTGCCGACGAAGTAGCGGCTCTGCGTCCACTGGTAGCCGAACAGCAGCGCGCCGCCGATCGCGACCAGCACCGCCACCGCGCCGAGCGCCCACAGCAGGCGGCGGCGCTTGTTGCGACGCTTCGTCTCTGCCATGAGCTCGGCGAGGTACTCGTCGACGCGGGGCTCGAAGTGGCTCTCCTCGATCTGCGGGGGGCGGCGCACGGGACGGCGGCGCCCCATGAGCCGGGTGCGGGCGGTCGTGACGGAGCCGTCGCGGGAGCCGGCCGAGGTCGCCGCGGATCCCGCGAAGCGCCGGTTCGAGGGGGCCGGCAGGGGCTGCCCGCCCGTGGTGACCTGCCCGACCACGTCGGTGAGCTCGACCGTGTCGGTGGAGGACGCCGAAGAGGGCTCGGCGCTCGGCGCGCCCTCCTCGGCCCCGTGCGTCTCGGGAGCCGCGGCCTCGGGCACGGTCTCGACGAGCACGACCGTCACGTTGTCGGGTGCGCCGTGCGCGAGACTCTTGTCGATGAGCGAGTCGACGGCGCCCTGCAGCGAGGTGCGGCGGCGCAGGATCTTCTCGATGTCGGAATCCTCGACGTAGCCGCAGAGGCCGTCGGAGCAGAGCAGCCAGACGTCGCCGGGGCGGGTGTCGAGCACCTCGGTGTCGACCTGGGGCGAGGCCTCGACGTCGCCGAGCACGCGCATCAGCACCGAGCGGCGGGGGTGGATCTTCGCCTCGTCCTCGGTGATCTTGCCGCTGTCGACGAGGCGCTGCACGAAGGTGTGATCCTTCGTGATCTGCCGCAGCTCGTTGTCTCGCAGCAGGTAGAGGCGCGAGTCGCCGATGTGGGCGAGTGCGAGCCGGTCGCCCACGGTGATGAAGCCGGTGAAGGTGGTGCCCATGCCCGCCAGCTCGGGGCGATCCTTGACGGTGCTGCGCAGTTTGGCGTTGGTGTCGAGGATCGCCGAGCGCAGCGTGTTGGTCGTGGCCTCGGGGCTGCCGGTCGGCGCGACGTCGAAGTCGGCCATGGTCTTGGCGGCGATGGCCGAGGCGACGTCGCCTCCCGCGTGGCCGCCCATGCCGTCGGCGACGAGGAAGAGGTAGTCGCCCGCGAACCCGGAATCCTGGTTGTTGGACCGCACCATGCCGACATGCGAGCCGATGGCGCTTTCGTAGCCGACCGTCACGCTCAGGGCCTCAGCTCGAAGGTGGTGGTGCCGATGGTGACCGGCGTGAACAGGGGCACGGGGACGGGCTTCGTGACGCGGGTGCCGTCGAGACGGGTGCCGTTCGTGGAGTCGAGATCGGTGAGGATCCACTCCTCGCCGTTGCGGGCGAGACGGGCGTGGTAGGTGGAGGTGTACTCGTCGACGATGACGAGGGTGGAGTCGCCGCTGCGGCCGATCGTGAGGATGTCGTCGTCGAGGGGGATGGAGGTGCCGCTCGCGACGCCGGAGGTGATGACGAGGTGGCGGGCCGGGCCGGAGCCTCCGGCCGAGGGGAGGGGGTTGGCGGGCGAGGCGGGCGCTGCCGCCACGGGCGAGGCGGCGGCCGGGGCCGTGACCTGCAGCGAGGGCTGGGGCACCGGGTTGCCGTTGCCGTCGGTGCGGAGGCGCCGCACGGGGGCGCCGAAGAGGTCGCTGCGCAGCGCGTAGACGATGGCGAAGATGAAGAACCACAGCAGCAGCAGGAAGCCGATGCGCAGGATGAGCAGGGTGAGTTCGCTCATAGACCCCTCCAGAAATCTTCGTCGATGCCGGGGGTGCCGCCCGCTGAGGGTGGCGGCGCCGCGGCGCTCGGGGGCGTCGCCGTGGGCTTCGCGCTCGCCGAGGGGGGTGTTGCGGGGGCCGGCCGCGCGGGCCGGCTCGCGCGGCCGGGTACGAGCTGGAATCGCAGCGCCGTCTGGCCGATCGTGATCACGATGCCGGGGGAGAGCGCCGCCTCGCGGAAGCGCTGACCGTTGATCTTGGAGCCGTTGGTCGAGCCGAGGTCTCGCGCGAGGCCGGCGGCGCCGTCCCAGATGATCTCGAGGTGCTTGCGCGAGGCCGCGGTGTCGCCGATGCGGATGCCGCAGTCGCTGCCGCGGCCGACGGTCGTGGTGCCGCGCGGCAGTTCGTGGCGGGCGCCGTCGACGTCGACGACGGCGACCCAGTCGACCGAGCCCTCGACCCGGGAGGCGTCGATCTCGAGCACCCCCGTGGTGAGCGAGCCGTCGGAGCGGATCTCGACGTCGGGATCGCCGAGCAGCTGGTAGCTCTGCTGCTTCGCGTGCTTCACGACGACGCCGCGCAGCTCCTGCTCGAGGGTGTCGCCGAGGCCGCGCAGGCGATCCGCGTCCTTCTGCGAGACGCGCACCACGAAGCGGTTGGGGGCGAGCACGCGGTCGCGGTCGACGATCACGGCGCCGATGTCGAGCTCGCGCTTCAGGGCCGCCGCGATCTCGACGGGCTGCACGCCCGAGCGGAACGTGCGTGCGAACGCGCCGTTGACGGCGCGCTCGAGCCCGCGCTCGACGCTGTCCAGAATGCCCACGTGCTGCGCTCACCCTTTCCGCTCGGTCGGATCGCACGCCGATCGGCTGCGACTTCCGCATTAGTGTATCCCGCAGCCATGGGGCCGTGCCGAGAAGCGCCGCTGCCGCGGAGCGCGCGGGAGGCGGCTGCGGCCGCTCGCGCCCGCTTTGGTGCGAGGCTCGTGGTGCTGCTAAGCTTGCAGAGTTGTCCGAGCCGAAAGGCCCGGAGACGTCTCGCGCGAGTGGCGGAATTGGCAGACGCGCTGGCTTCAGGTGCCAGTGCCCGCAAGGGCGTGGGGGTTCAAGTCCCCCCTCGCGCACGAGAAACACCCGGCAGCGGGGTCCTTTCGGGGCTCCGGTCGCCGGGTGTTCGTCGTTGCAGTGCGACCGCGTCCACAGTGCTGGTAGGCGTCCTCGGTGAGGAGGACGTCCACGCCGCCGGCTACAGCGCGCCTCCCGCTTCACCCCTCCGAGACCGTGGTGCCCGCCCAGTCGGCGCGTGTGAGTGAGATCTCTTCGGCCATGTCGGTGAGGAAGCGCGTCACGGCAGCCCGCTCCTCGCTCGTCAGCCGTGCGGCGGCATAGAAGCGTCGAGCCTGCTGCCGCCCCACCGTCTGCTTCGCAGAGGCCTCGGTCTCCGGTGTGACTTCGATCACGAACGCGCGCCGATCGCGCGGGTGGAGGCGGCGGGTGATGTGGTTGTCGCGTTCGAGCCGGTTCAGCAGCTTGGTCGTGGACGCCGCCGAGATGCGCAGGTGCGCGGCGATCATTCCGGGGGTGACGATCTCGCCCTGGCGTTTCGCGACGATCAGATAGTGCAGGGCGCGCATGTCCTGCTCGCTCAGCTTCATGTATTTGCGGGAGGCCTCCGAGAGCAAAGTCTCGGCCTCGCGCAGCCGGGCGAGGGCGTTCATGAGTTGCGCGATCTCCTCCATCGCCGCCTCGGGCACGTCGGAGACGTCGACGAGGTCGCTGCTGCCGGCCTTCATGCCGACGCGATACAGGTTCTCCGAGATGCGGTCTGCCGTCTCGGCGGAGTCACGATTCTCCATGGGGCAATCCTACGATTCTTTCGCGCTTCGACGAATAAATTATCCTAGCGTTTAATATCCCTAGTTAGCAATAATATGGTTTGAGATAGTTTAGGTGCTCGATTGGGGGATTGCATGGATCAGACCGAACTCGTCGTGCTGCTGGACGACGTCGGTGCGCCCGTGGGCACCGCTCCCAAGTGCGACGTGCACACCGCGAACACCCCGCTGCACCTCGCGTTCTCTTGCTATCTGCTGGATCGTGAGGGACGCATCCTCGTGACGCGTCGCGCGCTCGCGAAGCGCACCTGGCCCGGGGTGTGGACCAACAGCTTCTGCGGCCATCCCGGCCCGGAGGAGGCGCTGGGTTCGGCGGTGCGGCGCCGAGGCCGCCAGGAGCTCGACGTCGGCATCGAGTCGGTGCAGGAGCGGCTGCCCGACTTCTCCTATCGAGCCGTCGACGCCGGAGGCACCGTCGAGAACGAGTTCTGCCCGGTCTTCACCGCTGTCGCGAGGGGCCCGGTCGCGCCCCGGGCCGAAGAGGTCATGGAGTGGGAGTGGGTCGAACCAGAGGCCCTGCTCGTCGCCGTCTCGAACACCCCCTTCGTCTTCAGCCCCTGGCTCAGGGAGCAGCTGCCGCGCCTCTTCGCGATCGGGGCGTTCCCGGGAGGGCCGAACGGTGCTTGAGATGCTGGAGAGACGCAGCGAGACCGACGGCGTCGTGCGGGAGATCGAGCTGCACCTGCGAGACCTCCTCGACGCGCGGAGCGCGAGCGGAGCCGCGTACGGACCGCACTTCGACCGGCTCTGGCGGCTCGGATCCGAGTGCCTGCTCGGCGGCAAGCTGCTGAGGCCGCGGCTGCTCATGGGGGCGTTCGACGCCCTCGCGCGCGAGCCCGGCGGCGATGCGGCCCGTCGGCCCGCGGCGCTCCGCATCGCGGCCGCCGTCGAGCTGCTGCACTTCTCCTTCCTGCTGCACGACGACGTGATCGACGAGGATCTGCTGCGCCGCGGCGCCCCCAACGTGATCGGGCGCGTGATCGATGCGTCGCGAGCCGCGTCGGGCGTCGAAGCGGACGATGCGTCGGATCGAGCGCTCCACTGGGCGCGCAGCAGTGGGATCCTGCTGGGAGACCTGATGCTCTCGGCGGCGCACCAGGTCTTCGCGAGGGAGGCCCTGTCGGAGGCCGTGCGCGTGCGGCTGCTGGATCTGCTCGACCGCACCATCACCGAGTCGGTCGCAGGGGAGCAGTACGACGTGGGATTGAGCGACGGCGTCATCCCGGCCGACCTCGACACGGTGCTCGACATGAGCCGGTTGAAGACGGCCACCTACACCTTCGAGTTGCCGCTGCGCGCCTCTGCGGTCCTCGCCGGATCGGGATCCCGGGTGGAGCAGGCCCTCGGAGAGGTGGCGCGGCACCTGGGCGTCGCGTTCCAGCTGCAGGACGATCTGCTGTGCGCTTTCGGCGACAGCCGGGAGCACGGCAAGGATGCGTTCTCCGATTTCCGCGAGGGCAAGGAGACGGCGATCATCGCCTACGCCCGCATGACGGACGCCTGGCCGACCCTCGAACCGCTGCTCGGGGCGCCCGACTTCACCGAGGAGCACGGCCGCGCCATTCGCGCGGCGCTCGTGCAGTGCGGCGCGGAGGGTTTCATCGGCTCCATGGTCGACGATCGTATCCGAGCTGCGGTCGAGATCGCCTCTCGGGAAGCGACGGTCATTCCCGGGGGGCTCTCGAGGTTTCTCCTGAGGGTCGTCGACAGCCTCGAGGGGCGGCGGGCATGATGCGACGCGCCGACGATCTCGGCCCGCTCGAGCGGTACACCGCAGCCTCGGAAGCGGCGGCCCAGCGCGTCATCGCCGCATACTCGACCTCCTTCGGACTCGCGACCCGTCTGCTCGGATCGCGCCACCGCACGCACATCCGCAACATCTACGCGCTGGTCAGGATCGCCGATGAACTCGTGGACGGCGTCGCCGAGCACGCAGGAGTGGCCCCCGTGGAGCAGCGCCGCAGACTGGCCGCCCTCGAGGATGAGACGGAACAGGCCATGCGGAGCGGCTACAGCAGCAACCCCATCGCGCACGCCTTCGCCGTCACCGCGCGCGATGCCGGCATCGACGTCGGTCTCACGCGCCCGTTCTTCGCCTCGATGCGCATGGACCTCCCCGAGGCCCCGCCGGTCGGAACGGTGGAAGCCGCCCGGGTCGGAACGGCGGAAGCCCCTCCGCGCGCGGCCGCCGTGCGCGCGTTCGACGTCTCCGACCACGCCGCCTACGTGTACGGCTCCGCCGAGGTCGTCGGCCTCATGTGCCTGCGGGTCTTCATGCGCGATGAGGCGTGCAGCGCCGAGACGGCGCAGCTGCTCGAGCACGGGGCGAGGCAGCTCGGAGCCGCTTTCCAGAACGTCAACTTCCTGCGTGATCTCGGCGACGACGCCGACCGTCTGAAGCGCGACTATCTGGGCGGGGAGGCCGAGATGACCCCTGAGCTGCAGCGGCGCTGGGTCGAGACGATCCGTGCGCAGCTGGCCGACGCCGAGCAGACCCTGCCGCTGCTGCCCTCCGACGCGCGCGGTGCGGTGGGCTGCGCGCTCCGGCTGTTCAGGAGGCTCACCGAGCGGATCGCGCGCACACCGGCGGCGAGCCTGCGCAGCCGCCGTGTGCGGGTCTCGAACCCGGTGAAGGCGTGGCTCGCGCTGCAGTCGATCGTCTCGGCGCGGAAGGAGGGTCTCGCATGACGCGCACCATCGTCATCGGAGGCGGGATCGCCGGGCTGGCGACCGCGGCACTGCTGGCCCGCGAGGGCCACCGGGTGCGCCTGCTCGAGCAGAACGAGCAACTCGGCGGGCGCGCCGGCAGCGTGGAGGTCGAGGGGTTCCGGTTCGATACCGGCCCGTCCTGGTATCTCATGCCCCGGGTCTTCGAGCACTTCTTCGAACTCCTCGGCACCAGCGCCGACGAGCAGCTGGATCTGCGCACGCTCGACCCGGGCTACCGGGTCTTCGGCGAACCCGCGTCGGAGGGCCGCGCGCCCGAGATGACCGTGCCCCACGGGCGCGAGCGCGTGGAGGCGGCGTTCGAACGGCGGGAGCCGGGGAGCGGCCGGCGCCTGCGCCGGTACCTCGGCTCCGCACGTCGCGCCTCGGAGATGGCCGAGCGCTACTTCCTCTACAACCCGTTCACCCGGTGGCGATCGCTCGCCGCGCCGGAGGTGCTGCGAGCGGCGCCGCGGCTGCTCGGGCTGCTCGGCACCTCGCTCGCGCGCTTCGCCGGGCGACGATTCTCGGATCCGCTGCTGCGTCAGGTGCTCGGCTATCCGGCGGTGTTCCTCGGCACCGATCCGGACCGCGCACCGGCGATGTACCACCTGATGAGCGCGCTCGATCTCGACGAGGGGGTGCAGTACCCCATGGGCGGATTCTGGGGTCTCATCGAGCGGTTGGAGGCGCTGGCGCGTGACGCGGGTGTCGAGATCGTGACCGGCGCGCGCGTCACCGGCATCCTGACGCGCCGGGAGCGCGAGGGTGCCACGGTGAGCGGGGTGCGGTGGAGCGACGCGCGCGGGGAGCAGCACGTCGAGCACGCCAATCTCGTCGTCTCGGGCGCCGACCTGCACCAC
Source organism: Leucobacter muris (assembly GCF_004028235.1). Lineage (NCBI taxonomy): Bacteria > Bacillati > Actinomycetota > Actinomycetes > Micrococcales > Microbacteriaceae > Leucobacter > Leucobacter muris. The sequence continues at coordinate 35,654 of NZ_CP035037.1, forward strand.
ACCGAGACGGCACTGCTGCCGCCCGAGCTGCGCAGTTACCCGGAGGCCTGGTGGGAGCGGCTCGAGAGCGGCCCGGGCGCCGTCATCGTGCTGCTCGGCGTCGAGGGGGCGCTGCCGCAGCTCGAGCACCACTCGCTCTTCTTCACGCGCGACTGGGGGGCGAACTTCCGGGCGATCTTCGGCGACCGGCCGAGCGTGCCCGATCCCGCGTCCATCTACGTCTGCCGCCCGAGCGCGACCGATGGCGGCGTGGCGCCCGAGGGGCACGAGAACCTGTTCGTGCTGATCCCGGTGCCCGCCGACGAGGGGATCGGCGCCGGGGGAGCCGACGGCGGCGGCGACCCGCGGGTGGAGCGGGCTGCCGATGCCGCGATCCGGCAGATCGAGGAGTGGGCCGGGATCCCCGACCTTCGGGAGCGGATCGTCGTGCGGCGCACGATCGGGCCGGCCGACTTCGCCGAGCAGTACCAGTCGTGGCGGGGCGGCATGCTCGGCCCGGCGCACGTGCTGCGTCAGAGCGCGATGTGGCGGGCCCAGAACGCGTCGAAGCGGGTGAGCGGCCTGTTCTACGCGGGCGCGACCACCGCTCCGGGCGTGGGCGTGCCGATGTGCCTCATCAGCGCCGAGCTGGTGCTCAAGAGGATCCGGGGCGATCACTCCGCCGGCCCGACCGCGCCGCGGCCGTCGACTGCTCCGGTGACTGCTCCGGCGCGGCCCGGGGCGGTTCGATGATCTCGTTCGCCTATCTCGCCTGCCTGCTGGCCGGAATCGCCTGCATGCTGCTCATCGACCGTCGGTTCCGTCTGTTCTTCTGGAGGGACGCCGCAGCGGCGGCGATGGTGACGGCCGCGGGCACGGTCTTCCTGCTGCTCTGGGACGCCGCCGGCATTGCGGCCGGGATCTTCCTCAGAGGCGGGGCGGAGATCGCCTCGGGCATCGTGCTCGCTCCCGAGCTGCCGCTCGAGGAGCCGGTCTTCCTCGTCTTCCTCGTGCTCTGCACCATGGTGCTGTACACGGGGAGTGCCCGGCTCATCGAGCGTCGCGCCGAGAGGCGGGCGTCATGAGCTATGCCCTGCTCTCGGCCGGTTTCCTCGTGGTGGCGGTGCTCGGCGGTGTGCTCCTCGCGCGCGCCGCCGGGGCGTCCCGGCCGGTGCTGCCCGCCGTGGCGGTGGCGGGCGCTGCGCTGCTCGTGCTCACCGCGGTCTTCGACACGCTCATGATCGCCTCGGGGCTCTTCACCTACGAGGAGAGCCTCGTGTCGGGGGTGCGCGTGGGGCTCGCGCCCGTCGAGGATTTCGCCTACCCGCTCGCCGCGGTCGTCGCGCTGCCCGCGCTCTGGGCGTTGCTGACGCGGAAGCGGTCGGTGCCGGCGGGGGCGCTCCTGCGGCACGCGTGGGTGGCTTCGCGGCCGGTGAGCTGGGTGAACACCGCGTTCCCGTTCGCAGCGGCCATGCTGCTGACGACGCGCGAGATCGACTGGCTGCTCATCGTGGGAACGCTCTACTACCTGGTGCCCTACAACCTCGCGATGTACGGCATCAACGACGTCTTCGACTACGCCTCCGACATCCAGAACCCCCGCAAGGGCGGCATCGAGGGCGCCCTGCTGCCACCAGCGTTCCACCGCCCCATGCTCTGGCTCGCGCTGGCGACCAATCTGCCGTTCCTGATCGTGCTGCTGGCGGCCGGCACCCCGCTCTCGGCGCTCGCGATCGCGGTGAGCACCTTCGCCCTCGTCGCCTACTCCGCTCCCGGTCTGCGCTTCAAAGAGCGCCCGGGGCTCGATTCCCTCACGTCGAGCGCCCACTTCGTGACGCCGGCGATCGTCGCGCTCGCGCTCGCGGGCGCACGCGTCGACGCCGGTCTGCTGATCACCCTCGCCGCGTTCTTCATCTGGGGGATCGCGGCGCACGCGTTCGGCGCGGTGCAGGACATCGTGCCGGATCGCGAGGCGGGGATCGGTTCGATCGCGACGGCCTTCGGTGCGGGGCGCACGGTGCGGCTCGCGCTCGCCCTCTGGCTCCTCGCCGGCGTGCTGATGCTCTTCGCACCGTGGCCCGGCCCGTTGGCCGCCGTCGTGGCGGTCCCGTATCTCGTCAACTGCGCACCATACGTGCGCGTCTCGGATGCCGGATCCGCCCGCACGAACCGGGCGTGGCGCCGGTTCATCTGGCTCAACTACTTCTCCGGCTTCCTCGTTACCCTGATCCTCATCCTCTTCTGGAGCATTTCATCATGACCGAGATCCACCCCCGCCACGGCGCGTCCCCCGCAGCGGAGACGCCTCCGCGTCGCCGCGTGCCGCGCTGGCTGCGGGTGCTGCTGCCCGCGCTGCTCATCCTCGTGTGGTTCGCCGGCGCCGGCGTGGGAGGTCCATACTTCGGCAAGGTGAGCGAGGTCTCCTCGAACGACCAGACCTCGTACCTGCCCGAATCGGCCGACGCCACTCGCGTGCAGGAGCGGCTGGGCGACTTCAGCGAGCAGAACGCCATCCCGGCGGTCGTGGTCTTCGCGGGCTCCGAACCTCTCACCGACGCGCAGGTCGAGCGGTTGCAGACGGCGGTCGACGATCTGACGAGCATCGACGGTGTGCTGCCTGACGCTTCGCCGATGATCCCGTCCGACGACGGCCTCGCGCTCGAGGTTTTCGTGCCCGTCGACGGCTCGTCCGAGGTGGGCGATGTCGTCTCGGAGATGTCGGATCGGCTGCGGGCGGCGGCCCCCGCAGGCGTCGAGTCGTTCGTGACGGGCCCGGCGGGCTTCACCGCCGATCTCGTCGAGGCCTTCTCCGGCATCGACGGCATCCTGCTGCTGGTGGCGCTCATCGCGGTGTTCATCATCCTCATCGTCGTGTACCGCTCGTTCCTGCTGCCCATCGCGGTGCTCGCGACGAGCCTGTTCGCGCTGACCGTCGCGCTGCTCGTCGTGTGGTGGCTCGCGAAGGCCGGGGTGCTGCTGCTCAGCGGCCAGACGCAGGGCATCCTCTTCATCCTCGTGATCGGCGCGGCCACCGACTACTCGCTGCTCTACGTCTCGCGCTATCGCGAGGAGCTGCGCGTGCAGCAGGACAAGTGGACGGCGACGATGCGAGCGATCCGCGGCTCGTTCGAGCCGATCCTCGCGTCGGGCGGCACCGTGATCGCCGGCCTGCTCTGCCTGCTCTTCAGCGACCTGAAGTCGAACAGCTCGCTCGGGCCGGTGGCGTCGATCGGCATCGTCTTCGCGATGCTCTCGGCGCTGACGCTGCTGCCGTCGATCCTCTTCGCCTTCGGCCGCGCGGGGTTCTGGCCGAGGCGGCCGAAGTACGAGCCCGAGGTGGTGGCGGCCGAGGGCGGCGTGCCGTCGAAGGGCCTGTGGCCGCGCGCGGGGCGCCGCATCCGCAGGAGCCCGCGCGCGATCTGGATCGTCACGGCGGTGGTGCTGCTGATCGGCGCGGCGGGTGTGACGCAGCTGCAGGCGCAGGGGGTGCCGCAGTCGGATCTCGTGCTCGGAGCGTCGGAGGCGCGCGATGGGCAGGCGGCGCTGGGCGAGCACTTCCCGGGGGGATCGGGGAGCCCGGTGTCGGTGCTGGTGGCCGAGGACCAGCTGCAGGCGGCGGCCGATGTGCTGCTCGACAGCGCGGGCGTCGACGGCGTGGCGGTGCTCAGCGCCGACTCGCCCTCGGGCACGGCTCCCGTCACGGCCGAGGGGATCACCGCCTTCGGCCCGCCGGGTACGCCTGCGCCCGAGCCGACCGTGGCGAGCGGCGAGGTGCTGCTGCAGGGCACCCTCTCCGACGCGGCCGATTCGGCGGCCGCGGAGCAGACGGTGCGAGATCTGCGGGCGGCGTTCGCGGCCGACGGGCCGGAGGCGCTCGTAGGCGGGGTGACGGCGACGGCGATCGACACGAACGACGCCTCGATCCACGATCGCGCCCTCATCATCCCGATCGTGCTCGCGGTGATCCTCGTCATCCTCATGCTGCTGCTCCGGTCGATCGTGGCCCCGGTGCTGCTGGTGCTCACCACGGTGGTGTCGTTCGGCACGGCGCTCGGGGTGTCTGCGCTCGTGTTCGACGGGATCTTCGAGTTCCCCGGAGCGGATCCCGCGGTGCCGCTCTACGGCTTCGTGTTCCTCGTGGCGCTCGGGATCGACTACAACATCTTCCTCGCGACGAGGATCCGAGAGGAGTCGCTGCGGCACGGCACGAGGGAGGGGATCATCCGCGGCCTCTCGGTCACCGGAGGGGTCATCACGTCGGCCGGCCTGGTGCTCGCGGCGACGTTCGCCGCTCTGGCGGTGATCCCGATCCTCTTCCTCGCGCAGATCTCGTTCATCGTCGCCTTCGGCGTGTTGCTCGACACCTTCGTCGTGCGGGCGCTGCTCGTGCCGGCTCTCATGTACGACATCGGCCCGGCGGTCTGGTGGCCGTCGAAGCTGAGCCGGTCGAGCGGGGGTGCTGCGCCCGTGAGGGCGCGCGGCTGAGCTCGCCTCGGGGAGTGCCGGCGGCTCGGGCGGTCGCACAGCCGGGTTCCCGGCCTCCCCTTGTGGGCGCCAGGAAGCGGTGCCGCCGGGCGGGCACGATGAACCGAACGTCACAAAATTGTAAACCTTTACATTTGAGGCCGGACGAGCCTTGACTCCTGCCGAATGAGTGCGTACTGTCGCATGTACACGTTTACATTTCCCAGTCGTCCGTTATCAAAGGAGATCAATATGCACGACTACAGCGCTCGTTCCCCGCGACGGCCCCTCGTCGTCGGAGCGGCCCTGCTGAGCATCGGGCTGCTCGCTTCCTGTTCCTCGGCCGCCTCCGACTCCGGCGACACGGGTGACGCGGGGGGCGAGACCCAGAGCGTTGCCCTGTCCCTCGACTGGAGCACCTACGTCGCCTACCACGCCCCGTTCGCCGTCGCGGCCGAGCAGGGCATCTGGGCCGAGCACGGGCTCGACGTCACCGAGACGCTGCCGGGCGGCTCGGGCGACGCGGCGGTCGAAGTCGGCACCGCGAAGACCGACATCGCCTGGGTCGACCTCTCCACGGCCGCCGCCTCGATGCTGCAGGAGGTGCCGATCACCTCGGTCGCCAAGGTGCAGGACAAGAACGCCAGCGGCCTCACCGTGCTCGAGAGCACCACCCTCGAATCGGCCGACGACGTCGTGGGCATGCGCATCGGGTCGACGCCCGGCGGATCGGACTCGACGCTCATCGGAGCGTTCCTGAACGCCAACGACATCGGCGAAGACGAGGTCACGATCGTCAACCTGCCCGCCAACGGCAAGTTCCCGGCGCTGATGACCGGAGAGGTCGACGCGATCAGCGGGCAGGTCTACTTCTACTCGAGCAGCGCCGAGGCCGAGGGGCAGCAGGCGCACGGCCTGTCCTTCTCCGAGATGGGTCTCAACGTGCTCGACCACGGCTTCATCGCGAACGACACGTTCATCGAGCAGAACCCCGAGGCGATCAGCAGCTTCCTCGCCGCCTACCGCGAGGCGCTGCAGATCACGATCGACGATCCCGCCGCCGCGTGCGCGACGCTCGTCGAGCGGTCCGACGGCGAGGTGCTGCAGGACTCCTGCGAGACCCAGCTGGACCTCTGGCTGCCGCTGACTACCGACCCCGCCGCGGCGAACTGGGGCGAGAACACGAGCGACGAGTGGCAGGAGACGGTCGAGGTGCTGACCACCTACGGCGACGCGACGGGCACCCGCGATCCCGCCACGATGTTCACGAACGATCTGCTGCCGAGCGATTGAGGGGCCGATGAAACCGATCGAGATCACCTGCGAGCACGTCACCAAGCGGTATCAGGCGCGCAAGACCGAGGTCGTCGCGCTCGACGATGTGACGCTGCACGTGCAACCCGGCGAGTTCGTGTCGCTGCTGGGGCCGAGCGGCTGCGGCAAGACCACCCTGCTGCGACTGATCGGGGGCCTGGAGCCGACGACCCGCGGCAGCCTGCTGATCGACGGATCCGAGGTGAGCGACTCCCATCCCGAGCTCGGCATCGTCTTCCAGACCGACCTGCTGATGCCGTGGCGAACGGTGCTCGACAACGTTCTGCTGCAGGCCGAGGTGCGCAAGACCCGCTCCAAGCAGACGGAGCAGCGGGCCCGCGAACTGCTGGCCCAGGTCGGGCTCGACGGCTTCGTCGACAGCTATCCGAACGAGCTCTCCGGGGGCATGAAGCAGCGCGTCGGAATCTGCAGAGCGCTGCTCCACCGCCCCCGGCTGCTGCTGATGGACGAGCCGTTCGCCGCGCTCGACGCCATGACGCGCGACCAGATCTCCATGGATCTCTCCGAGCTCGCGGCCACCACGGGCACGACGATCGTGTTCGTCACGCACTCGATCCCCGAGGCCGTGTTCCTCTCCGACCGCATCTACGTGATGTCGCCCCGGCCCGGGCGCGTGGTCGCCGAGGTGGAGGTGGGCATGCCGCAGCCCCGGCAGCTCCACCACCGGCTGGAGGGGGCGTTCACCTCGAAGGTCGCCGAGGTGACGGAGATCTTCGAATCCCTGGGTGTGTTGAGCGGCGGACAGAGAGGAACCGGCGATGACTAGATCGAACGACGGCACGGTCGCCGTGCAGCTCAGGAGCACGCCTGCGCGGCGCCGCGGGAAGGCGGGATCCGGCAGCACCTGGCTGCGACGCGTTCCCTGGCTCGCCCCGGTTCTGACGCTGGTGCTGCTGGTCGTGCTCTGGGAGGTCGCGGTTCGCGCGGCGGAGATCCCGAGGTTCCTGCTTCCCGCCCCCAGCGCCGTGTGGGACTCCATGATCGAGAACTGGAACGTGCTGATGAAGCACGCCGGGGTGACGCTGCTCGAAACGATGATCGGCTTCGTGCTCAGCGTCGTCGTCGGGGTCGCGCTCGCCGTCGTCATGGTCATGTGGCCGCTCGCGGGAGCGGCGGTCTTCCCGATCCTGGTCGCCTCGCAGGTGATCCCCAAGGTCGCGATCGCTCCGCTGATGGTGGTCTGGATCGGCACCGGCGTCACCACCTCATCGCTCATCGCCTTCGTGATGGCGTTCTTCCCCGTCGTCGTCAATGCGACGCTCGGCATGAAGTCGGTGAACGACTCGTCGATCGACCTGCTGCGCTCGATGCGGGCGACGAAGTGGCAGGTGTTCCGCTTCCTGCGCTTCCCCAACGCGCTCCCGTACATCATGACCGGCATGCAGCTCGCGGTCGCCTTCGCCATCGTCGGCGCGATCGTGGGCGAGTTCGTCGGCAGCGAAGCGGGCCTCGGCTACCTGCTGATCGTGACGCAGGGCAACCTGCGCACCGATCTGCTCTTCGCCGCCCTGGTCGTGCTCACGGCGCTCGGGCTGCTGCTCTACTACGGGGTCGAGCTGCTCGGAAAGCTCTTCCTGCGTCGCCGGGGCTGACGTCCGGCACCGGCCACCGCCTCGAAGTCGCTCACCCAGAGAAAAGGAATCCCCACAGTCATGCAGACATCCAACGACCGTGCATCGACCCGGATCGACCGGACCGAGTTCCACTCCGTGCTCGACGGGCAGCAGCGGGTGGGCCCGCACCGTGCTCCCCTCGTCGACCCCGGCCGCGGCGCCGAGTGGGGCGCGGTGAGCTGGGCGATCGAGCACGTGGAGGAGGCGGTGGATCTCGCGGGCCAGGCGTATCGTGCGGGATCGTGGGCGCGAGCCACCCGCACCGCCCGTGCGGACGTGCTCGACGCGATCGGGCGCGGCGTGCTGGAGCGCGTCGAGGAGATCGCGGTGCTGGAGACGCTCGCGAACGGGAAGCCGCTCTCCGCCACCCGCGCTGAGGTCGCCGTCAGCGCGTGCTGGTGGGAGTACTACGCCGCGCTTCTGCGCACCCTTCGCGACGAGAGCCTCGAGCTCTCGGAGAGCAAGCAGGCGCAGCTGTCCCAGGAACCGGTGGGCGTCGTAGCCCTCGTGACCCCGTTCAACGGCGCGTTCTCGCTGGGCACCTGGAAACTCGCGCCGGCGCTCGCCGCGGGCAACTCGGTGGTGGTCAAGCCGCCGCTCAACTCTCCCGCTTCGACCGTGATCCTGCAGGAGGTGATGCAGCAGGCGGGACTCCCGCGAGGCATCGTGCAGATCGTGCAGGGCGGGGCCGAGGTCGGCTCCGCGCTCGTCGAGCACCCCGGGGTGGGGATGGTGTCGTTCACCGGCAGCACCGGCGCCGCCGGCAGTGTGGGGCGAGCGGTGTCCGGGCGTCTCGCCAGGTTCGTCGCGGAGGCGGGCGGGAAGTCGGCGCACATCGTGTTCGAGGACGCCGACGTCCGCGACGCGGTGACGGCGGTCGTGCAGGGCGGCTTCTCGGGCACCGGCCAGACGTGCGTCGCCGGTTCGCGGGTGCTGGTGCACCGCTCGATCGCTCAGGAGTTCACCGCCGAGCTGCTGCGGCGGATCTCTCTGCTGCGGGTCGGCGATCCGTTCGACGCGCAGACGCACCTCGGCCCGATCGCGTCCGCCGCGCAGCACTCGAGGATCCGGGACCTCATCGACCGGGCGATCTCGGACGGGGCGCAGCTGCTCGCGGGGGGATCGACCCCGCCCGAGGTGCCCGAAGGGCTTCGGGGCGGCTACTGGGTCTCGCCGACGGTGCTCAAGGTCGACGATCACCGCGCCATGATCTGCCAGACCGAGGTGTTCGGTCCGGTGCTCGCGGTCGTCGAATTCGACGACGAGGCGGAGGCGATCGCGCTGGCCAACGACACGGAGTTCGGCCTCGCGGCCGGCTTCTGGACGCGCGATGCAGCGCGCATCCACCGTGTGAGCCGGCTGCTGCAGGCGGGAACGGTCTGGGTGAACACCTACCGCGGCATGGACTGGCAGACCCCGTTCGGCGGCTACAAGCACTCGGGCATCGGCCGGGAGAACGGACTCGAGGGGCTGCGGGAGTTCCAGGAGACGAAGGCCGTGGTGCAGGAGTTCGGCCGGGCTGCGGATCCCTTCGGCCTCGCGCCCGCTGATCAGTGAACGAAGACTTCGAGAAAGAGATGGATGAAGTGACTACGGAGGAGAATATGTCGACTATCGTCGTGGATTGCCTGGAGTACAGCAATCCCTCGCGCGAGCGGTTCGTCGAGTGGCGCGAGGGCGGCGTCGGCTGCGTGCACGTCACCGTCGCGGTCTGGGAGACGGCCCGCGAGACGCTGTCGGTGCTCGGCAGATGGAATGATCTGTTCGCCGAGAACGGCGACCTGGTCGCGCTCGCCACGAGCGCCCAGGACATCCGGGACATCGTGGCCTCGGGGCGCACGGCCGTGATGTTCGGGTTCCAGAACACCGCACCGTTCGAAGACGACATCCGACTCGTCCGCGTCTTCCACGACCTGGGCGTGCGCATCGTGCAGCTCACGTACAATACCCAGAACAGCATCGCCGCGGGCTGCTGGGAGGACGACGACGCCGGCCTCTCCACCCACGTCGGGCGCCAGTTCGTGCGCGAGCTCAACGAGGTGGGCATGCTGATCGACCTCTCCCACTGCTCGGAGCGCACCTGCCTCGACACCATCGCCGAGAGCTCGGTTCCGGTGGCCGTCACGCACGCCAACCCGCTGGAGTTCGTCGGTTCTGAGGTCGAGCTCGGCCGCCGCCCCAAGTCGTCGGAGGTGCTCGAGCAGTTGACCGCGCGTGGCGGCGTGGTGGGGCTCAGCCCCTACGTGCGGATGCTCAAGAACGGCATCCGCACCACGGAGCAGGAGTTCGTGGACATGATCAGCTGGACCGTCGATCGCTTCGGCGTCGAGCACGTGGCGATGGGCACCGACTTCTACACCGGGTACGGAGTGGAGGCCGTGAAGTGGTGGCGCATGGGCCGTTGGGGCCGTGAGAGCCCGGTGCCGATCGATGAGAGCGCGCCTGTCGTGGAGTGGCCCGCGTGGTTCCAGTCGCCGACCGCGTTCCCCACCCTCATGGACAGCATGCGCCGCGCGGGCTTCACCGATCACGATCTCGGTCTGGTGATGGGCGGCAACTGGCTGCGCCTCTTCGACGAGATCTTCGATCGGCCGTCGGCATGACATCGCACGTGCTCGTCATCGGAGGGGGCCACAACGGACTCGTGGCCGCGAACTACCTGGCGATGACCGGGCACCGGGTGACGCTCGTCGAGCAGCGCGAGCGGCTCGGAGGCGTCGTGGGCCGCTTCGAATACATGCCTGGCTACGCCTCGTCGATCACCAACTCGCCGGGGTCGTTCGAGGGCGCGATCATGCAGGAGCTCCGCCTGCAGGATTTCGGGCTGCGCTTCCACCGCCCCGAGACCACCCTCCTGCATCCCATGGATGACGGGCTCTTCGTCGGGTGGCGCGACCCGCAGCTCGTCGAGGAGCAGATGGAGAGGATGGCGCCTGGAGAGTTCGCCAGGCATCGGGAGCTGGTGTCACGGCTCGATCGTCTGGGGGAGCAGGTCGGCCTCTCGATGTGGGAGCGGCCGCTCGACCAGCGGGCGGTGCTGGAGCGGATGGATCACGGCCCCCGCGATGAGTTCCGGCGATCCATGATCGAGGGCTCGCTGGAGGAGCTGCTCGACGAGGCCCTGCGATCGGATCAGGTGAAGAGCCTGATGATGATGCTGGCGCTGAACGGGCAGCTGCTCTCTCCGCGGGCGCCGGGATCGGCGTTCGGTCTGATGCTGCGGCCCATCTCGCGGGCGTCGGGCGCCACCGATGTGCTGGGCATCCGCGATGTCCCCCTGCGAGGGTCGGTGGGGCTGCCGATCGGCTCGATGGCCGCCATCGTCGACGCGCTCGAGGCCGCCGCCCGCGCCCACGGCGTCGCGATCCGCACGGGAAGCGGGGTGGCGGAGCTGCAGTTCGACGATTCGGGGCGGGTCTCCGCGGCAGTGCTCGAGTCGGGTGGATCGGTCGAGCAGCTCGACGTGGTCGTCTCGACGGTCGAGACGTCGCGTCTGCACCGCATGATCCCGGACGACACGATCCCCGAGAGCGCGTGGCCGCCGGCGCCGGACGGATCCGCCTTCAAGATCGCCCTCGCCCTCGACGGCTTGCCCTCGGTGGCGGGTGCGCCCGTCGGGGTGCCCGAGGAGGTGCTGCTCTCGACGCAGTTCCGGATCGGCCCGAACCCGGGGTACATCGCCGACGCGGTCGAACAGGGGATCGCGGGCCGCCCCTCCGACAAGCCCATCATCTGGGGCCTGATCCCGAGCCTCACCTCGCCCGGCCTGGCCCCCGAGGGGCGGCACCTCATGAGCCTGAACGTGTGGCACGCGCCGCATCGGCTCGGTGAGCGGTACTGGCGGGAGAACGGCGCGGCATTCGCCGATCGATGCGTCGCGCAGGTCGAGGCCGCGTTCCCCGGCCTGTCCGAGCGCATCACGGATCGCCGTTGGCTCGGGCCGCACGACCTCGAACGCGAGTTCGGGCTCACCTCGAGCAACATCACCCACGGCGATCTAACGCCGGAGAGCATGCTGAACGGCAGGCCGGGCGCCGAGCTGAGCGCGGGTCTCGAGCGGCGCGGCATCGTGCTCGGCGGCGCCGAGTCCTGGCCGGGCGGCTACGTCACGGGCGCCCCGGGCCGAAGAGCAGCGCTGACCATTGCACGGAAGAAGGAGCCGACCAGATGAACGACCTGAACGAGTACCTCGTGAACATCCAGATCACGTGGCCGCGCGACCTGCCCGAGGACGTGATCGAGCGTCTCTCGGTCGAGGAGCGGAAGATGGCCGCGGTGCGCGCGGCCGAGGGGCATCTCGTGCGCATGTGGCGAGTGCCGGGGCGTCGCGAGAACTGGGGTCTGTGGCGAGCGGCGAACGCCACCCAGCTCCACGACATCCTGAGCGCGCTCCCCGTGTGGCCCTACATGGCCGTCACGGTGCATCCCCTTGCACAGCACGCCGTAGATCCCTTCATAGACTAAGCAGCATGAAGTCCATCGGTGTCATCGACATCGCTCGTGAGGCGGGTGTCTCGACGGCGACGGTGTCTCGCGTGCTCAACGGCTCGGACCGTGTCTCCGACCGCACGCGCGCCCACGTGCTCGAGGTGATCGAGCGGCTCGGCTTCTCGCCGAACGCGTCGGCGTCGAACCTGCGGCGCGGCCGGAGCGACGCGATCGGCATCGCGGTCGCCAGCATCTCGCAGCCCTGGTACGTGAAGCTGATCCGCGAGTTGCGGCGAGCGGTCACCGCTCGGGGCATGACCACCGTGGTCTACGATCTCGAGCACAGCAGCCGGGTGCTGATCGAGCACACGGAGAGCGCTCGGCGCCTGCGCCTGGCGGGGATGATCCTCGCCACCGGTGATCGCCTGGACGCCGCGAACGTGAACGCCTCGCTGCATCGTCTCGCCGGCAGCATGCCGCTCGTGGTGATCGGCCAGCACCTCGACGACGCCACCTGGCCGACCGTCTACTTCGACGACGTCGCCGCCTCGGAGGCGGCGGCCGATGAACTGCTGGAACGGCGCAGCCGGCCGATGCTCTTCCTCGGCAGCTCGGCGAGATCCTTCCTCAGCGATCAGCGCCGCGAGGGGGTGCGGCGCGCGCTCGAGGCGAGGCCGAACCTGCTGCGCGACTCGACCTTCATCCAGCTCGACGGGCCCATGGACTTCGCCACGGGGTACGACGAGGTCGTATCCCGTGCGGACGAGCTGCGCCGCTACGGGCTCATCTTCTGCGTGAACGACGAACTCGCGCTCGGGGCGCTGCGCGCCCTCGGGGAGCTGGGGCTGCGCGTCCCCGAAGACCTGATGGTGATCGGCTACGGCGACGTCGACATGCTTCCGTATCTGACGCCGTCGCTCTCGTCGCTCAGCGGCGACGTCAACGCCATCGCGGGAGACGCGCTCGAGGCGATCATGGTGGGCATCGCCGGCGAGCCGGTCTTCGACACGCGAGTGCACTCGCGACGCATCGTGCATCGGGAGTCGACGGAGGATCGCGCGGCGCGGCCTCCGGCGACCGCGGAGGGGGCGGCGCGCGGCTGAGGCCTCGTGTCTCTGCGCCGGCCCGCCGGCGGCTCAGCGCGCCCGGAGCGGTGCCGGGGATCGTCGACGAGCGGCCGCCCTGTCGCGGGACGGCGGGGTCAAGGCCTGCGCCGCACCTGTCGTGGATCGGCGTTCGAGGCTACGGTGGAGACATGGGCGCGACGCGAAGGCTGGGCACCGCCGCCGTGATCCTCTGGATCCCGCTGGCGATGGCGGGCTGCGCGCAGCCCCAGGGCGAGGCGCCCACCACGACCGCGTCGCCGCCCGAGAAGACTCCGACCGCCTCCACGCCCTCGCAGGCGCCCGGCCCCACGAGCGCGCCGGTGGTGATCCCGCCCTGCGACGAGCTCGTGCCGTTCGACGCGGTGCAGGCCGAGTACGCGGGCGGCATCGAGACGTTCCACGGGCAGCCCGAGATGCAGCAGCAGGCCAGAACGCACATCTTCGGGCCCGCGGCGGTGACGGCGCTCGACGCGGCCGAGCAGTCGGTGCACTGCGGCTGGGGTATTCCGAACAGCGACGGTCTCAGCCAGATCTACGTGGCCGAGCTCGATCCCGCCGTGCGCGACGCGCTGATGGCCGAGCTCGACGCCTCGGTGTTCGAGCGGTCCGAGGAGGCCGGGTGGGTGCGCTACGCCCGATCCGAGCTCGGCGGCATCGCACCCCTGCACATCAACTACTTCTTCCGGGACCGGGTGTGGGTGAGCGAGCTGGGATCCGAGAACGGGGTGCTCGCGCGTGAGGCGTTGTCCCGCCTCTGAACGGGGCCTCAGCGCTTGCCGTAGCGCTTGTGCACGGCCTGCTTCGAGACCTCGAGCGCGGCGGCGATCGCCTGCCAGGAGTATCCCTGGGCGCGGGCTCGCCGCACCTGCTCGCTCTCCGCGCGTGTGAGCCGGCGCTGCGCCTCGCGGATGCGGCGCAGCTCGGCGAGGGGCTCGGCGCCGTCTGCGGCGCCGAGCGCGGTGCGTATCGCGGTGTCCATGGCGTCAAGGCTAGTTGACGCTCCCGGGATGGTCAACCTCCATTGACGATCGCGGAGCGTCAGGCCGGCCCGGCGCCGGAGGCGACGCCCGTGAGCGTGACCTCGACGACGTAGCGGTAGTACTGCTCCCGCAGGCGGGCCGCGGTCTCGCCCCCCTCGGCGAAGCCGGCGATGAACTCGTCGCTGAGGGCCGCCATGCGGGGGTGGTCGGTGTACGCGCGCTGGAACTCCGCCATCATCGCCGCGTGGTCCCGCGGGCCGTCCTCCTCGTGCAGCAGCCGCTCGTCGCCCATGGAGATCGTGAGCGTCGCGTTGTTCATGATCGCCGAATAGGCGATGAGCGCGCCCGGCTCGATCCCGGCCCGCTCGAGCTTGCCGATGCCCACCTCGAAGATGCCGGCGGCCGAGGGGAACGGCACCCCGTGCATGAGCAGCCACTTCGCCACTCCGGGGTGCGAGACGGCGGCGGGGTAGACGGCGTCGATGAGCAGCCGCCGGAACCACTCCTGCCACTCCAGTGCGCCGTCGGGCGCGTGGATCGACGCGATCACCCGCTCGGCCACTCGCTTCGCGAGCAGGTCTTTGCCGCCCACGTGGTGGTAGATCACCGAGGGGGTGACCTGCAAGCGGCGCGCGAGATCTCGGATCGACCAGCCGAAGAGGTTGGATTCGCGGGTCAGCTGCTGCGCCGCGTCGATGATGCGCTCGGGGGTGAGGCCGAGGTGGAACGGCGTCGAAGCTGGCACGGTCAAGGATCCCCCGTCGAAACTGGTGAACCACCAGTATCGCGCACCTCGGTGACCGCTCCGCTCGCCAGATAAGGGCGACCTGAGTATCATCTGATGAGAACGGTGTTCTATTGTTATAGTTGAGACGCATTCTCAACAAGAGCGGAAGGTCACCCATGCCGAATCGGGGAGCATCATGAGCGAGAGGAAACGGGGCGCCGCGCACCCGCACCCGCACCCGGACACCCCGCCCGAGGGCGGTTTCTTCGATCCGGTGCGCGGCAGCCTCGCCACGATCATCGCCCTCAGCCTCATCGGGGCGACCAGCAGCGTCGTGCCGTTCATCGCGATCGTCGAACTCGCGCGCACCCTGCTGCCCGCCCTCGACGGCGCGGCCGTCGACACCGGCCGCGTCTGGGTCATCGTGATCGTCGCGGTCGGCGCCCTGCTGGTCAGCTTCGCGGCGGCCTTCACCTCCGGCATGGTCAGCCACTTCGCCGACGCGGAGCTGCAGCTCTCGCTGCGCCGCAGGATCATCCGCCACCTGCAGCGACTGCCGCTCGGCTGGTTCGACGCCCGCGCATCGGGCACCGTGCGCAAGCTCGTCGAGAACGACGTCGTCGCCCTGCACCAGCTCGTCGCGCACGCGATCCACGACGTGATCACCGCGATCACCGTGCCGGTGATCAGCCTCGTCTACCTCTTCGCGGTGCAGTGGCAGTTCGCCCTCGCGGCGATGCTGCCGCTGGTGATCGCGGCGGGGCTCTACGTCGTGATGATGCGCGGCGGCATGGACAAGTACGCGCAGTACGAGAACGCGACCGCGTGGCTCGCCGAGGCGACGGTCGAGTTCGTGCAGGGCATCGCCGTCGTGAAGCGCTTCGGCCAGCTGGGCCGCAGCCACCAGCGCTACCGCGACGAGCAGCGCGGCTACGTCGACTTCGTCGGGCAGTGGACCCGGGAGACCGCGGTGATGTTCACGCTGGTCGAGATCGTCACCTCGCCGCTCGTGGTGCTCGTCTACCTGCTGGCCGTCGGCCTCTGGCTCGTCGGCTCGGGTGCGGCGCAGCCCATCGACGTGCTGCCGGGTCTGCTGCTGGGTCTCGGGCTGACGGCGCCGCTCATGTCGCTCGGCAGCTCCGGGCAGTTCCTGCGCAACGCCGCGAAGGCGCAGCGTTCGCTCGCCGGCTTCTTCGAGCTGCAGCCGATCGCGCTGAGCGCCGAGCCGCAGACGCCGGGCAGCAGCGAGCTGGCGTTCGAATCGGTGTCGTTCAGCTACGACGGAGCGCACACCGTGCTGCACGAGATCGGCGCCGCCTGCACCCCGGGCACCGTCACGGCGCTCGTGGGCAGCTCGGGATCGGGCAAGTCGACCCTCGCGAAGCTCGTGCCCCGCTTCTACGACGCGACCGCGGGGCGCGTGGCGATCGGCGGGGCCGACGTGCGCGACATCGCCTCGGACGAGCTGTACCGCGAGGTGGGCTTCGTCTTCCAGGACGTGCAGCTGCTGCGCGCGAGCCTGCGCGAGAACATCCGGCTCACCCGCCCCGACGCCTCGGACGTCGAGGTCGAGCGGGCGGCGAGAGCGGCTCAGATCCACGAGCGGATCCTGCGCTTCGAGCGCGGCTACGACGCGGTCGTGGGCGAGGACGCGAATCTCTCGGGAGGCGAGGCGCAGCGCGTCACGATCGCCCGCGCCCTGCTGGCCGACGCCCCGATCCTCGTGCTCGACGAGGCGACCGCGTTCGCCGATCCCGACTCCGAGGCCGCGATCCAGCGGGCGCTCGGCGCGCTCACCGAGCATCGCACGGTGCTCGTGATCGCCCACCGACTGCACACCATCGTGGGAGTCGACCGCATTCTCGTGCTCCACGACGGACGCGTCGTCGAGCAGGGCACCCACGCCGAGCTCGTCGCCGCGGGCGGTCGTTTCGCGCGCATGTGGAGCGACTACCAGCACAACCACGCACGCGCACTGCCGGAAGGGGCGAACCGTTGATCAAGAAGCTGCTGGGCTACTCGTCGCCCGAGGCGCGTCGGCTGCTCGTCGCCGAACTCGCGCTCGTCGTCGCCACCGCCGTGCTGCAGGGCGCCGCCTTCCTGATGCTCGTGCCGCTGCTGCGCGCGCTGTTCCTCGGCGACCTCGGTACGGCGCGGCTCTGGCTGGCCGTGCTCGCCGGCGTGGGCGCGCTCTACGCGGCGGCCTACTGGTTCGGCAGCCAGATCGCGATGCGGGCGAGCTCGGCCGTGCTCGACTCGCTGCTGACGAGGCTGGGGGATCGTCTGGTCGAGCTGCCGATCGCCTGGTTCGGTGCGGATCGCTCGGGCCAGATGGCGCACATCGCGACGCAGGGGGCGATGTTCGTGTCGTCGACGCCGTACTCGATCGTGCGGCTGATCCTCACCGGCTTCATCACACCGGGGACCGCGCTGATCGGTATGTTCTTCTTCGACTGGCGGCTCGCGCTCGCGATGGCCGCGACGGTGCCGATCATGTGGTTCGTGTTCCGCTGGCTGCGCACCGGCATGGAGCGCGACGACGCCGTGCACGCGGAGGCGGTGCACGAGGCGTCGAACCGGGTGATCGAGTTCGCCCGCGTGCAGCCGACGCTGCGCACCGCCGGCAGGGGCTCGATCGCCGACCGCCTGGTCGAGGAGTCGCTGCAGCACTAGCATCGGGCCTACCGCGGTCTGCTGATCACGGGAGGCGCGGGCATCGCGACGTTCGGCGGCATCGTGCAGCTGGCGCTCACGGCGGTCATCGGGCTCAGCGCGTACCTCGCGCTCGGCGGCTCGCTCGACGTCGCGACCCTCATCGCACTGCTCGTGCTCGGCGTGCGCTTCACCGAGCCCATCGCTCACAGCGGAGCGCTGGGCGGCGGCGTGGCGGTGGCGAAGACCACGCTGCACCAGCTCGACGAGCTCATGGCGCTCGAGGGGCTGCCCGAGCCGCGGACGCCGGCGCAGCCGCGCGACTGGGGCGTCGAGTTCGCGGGCGTCTCGTTCGGCTACGGCGGCGAGCCCGTGCTGCGCGACCTCTCGTTCAGCGTGCCGGACGGCACGATGACGGCGATCGTCGGGCCTTCGGGATCCGGCAAGACGACCATCACCAAGCTCATCGCACGGTTCTACGATCCCGAGGCCGGCACCGTGTCGATCGGCGGCGAGGCGCTGCCGGGCCTCGGCAGCGCCGTCGTGGAGGCGGCCGTGTCGCCCGTCTTCCAGGACGTCTACCTGTTCGACGACACGATCCTGAACAACATCCGCCCCGGCAACCCGGAGCTCAGTCGCGAGGAGGTGATCCGGGTCGCCACCCGGGCGCGGGTCGACGAGATCGTCGAGCGCCTCCCCGGTGGCTGGGACGCGCGGGTGGGCGAGGGCGGGTCGAACCTGTCGGGCGGGGAGCGCCAGCGCGTGTCGATCGCGCGGGCCCTGCTCAAGGACGCCCCGATCGTGCTGCTGGACGAGGCGACCGCGGCGCTCGACATCGGCAACGAGATCGCCATCGGCGACGCGATCGACGCGATGCGCGCGGATCGCACCGTGGTGGTAGTCGCCCATCGCCTGCAGACCATCATGACCGCCGATCAGATCGTGATGCTCGACGGCGCCGGCGGCATCCGCGAGCGGGGCACGCACGCGCAGCTCGTCGCGGCGGGCGGCGCCTACGCCCGCTACTGGCAGGAGCGGGTCGACGCGACCGGCTGGCAGATCGCGGAGCGGGGGTGAGCGGCGCATGACCCCGCGATCCCGCACGCCGCCCCGCGCCAGGCTCAGGCACGCCGCCCCGCGGTCCGTGCGCACCGCGCACCGCCGCCCACCGATCTCGCTCCGCACCCGACCGAAAGGAACCCCGTGACCACCCAGACCTCCGCGCCCCCGGCGCGCCCCGGCCTCAGATTCTCCGCCCGAGACCTCATCAACGTCGCGATCTTCGCCGTCATCTACTTCGTGACGGTGTTCGCGATCAACATGCTCGGGCTCATCAGCCCGCTCGTGATGCTGGTGATCCTGCCGCTCAGCGTGATCGCGGCGGGCATCCCGTTCATGCTCTTCCTCACCCGGGTGAAGCACGCCGGCATGGTGACGCTCTTCGGCACCGTGACGGCGCTGCTCTTCCTGATGTCGGGCCAGCCCTGGCAGAGCACCGTGCTCACCGTCGTCGTGTCGGTGATCGCCGACCTGATCCTCGCGGGCGGCGGATACCGTTCGAAGTGGGCGGCGATCTGGGCCTACACCGTGTTCACGCTCTGGTACGTGGGACCGTGGATCCCGATGCTGCTCAACCGCGAGGAGTACCTCAGCTCGCCCGGCATGCAGATGATGGGCGACGAGTACGTCGCGAACTTCGATCAGGTCGTCTCGAACTCGGCGCTCGGCGTGTACTGCGTCGCGACCGTGGTGTGCGGCCTCGTGGGCGGGCTGCTCGGGTCGGCCATGCTCAAGAAGCACTTCGTGAAGGCCGGCCTTGCGTGAACGCGGTGCGCTGACGACCGACGGCGCGGGCGCGGCGGCGGGGGCGATCGCCGCCGGCCGCGGTCGAGGCGCGCTCGATCCGCGCACGAAGATCGTGCTGGTCGTCGTGGCGAGCGCGGCGGTGATGGGCCCCGGCGGTCTGCGGTTCGTGCTGCCGGCGCTGGTGATCGGGATCGCGCTCGCGTGCTGGGAGGGCGCGCTGCGGCGCGGGATCGGGCTGGCCGCGGCCGCCGCCGCCGTCTGGGCCCTGGGAGGGGTCGTGCCGCTCTGGTGGCCGAACGGCTTCACCGCGATCGTCTCGGTCGCCTGCGCGTACCTGATCCGCTTCATCGCCGCGATCGGCATCGGCATGCACGTCGTCTCGACCACGTCGCCCACCCGTCTCAGCGCGGCGCTGCGCGCGTGGCGGGTGCCCCGCGCGCTCACCGTGACGTTCTCGACCGTGCTGCGATTCTTCCCCGTCGTCGCGGCCGAGGCGGCGGCGGTGCTCGACGCCATGCGCCTGCGGGGCCTCGTGGGCGCCGGCGGGCTGCTGCGGCATCCGGTGCTCAGCGTCGAGCGGTTCACCGTGCCGATGATCGCGGCGAGCCTCAGGGCGAGCGAAGACCTCGCCGCCTCGTCGATCCTGCGCGGGCTCGGATCGTCCCGCACGCCGACCGCGATGCTCGCGCCCCGCTTCGGCGCCCTCGACCTGATCCTGCTGCTCGTCGTCGCGGCGCTGACCGTCGCGGCCGTGATCCTGCCCTCCCCGCTCGGATGACCCCCCGCCTCCACCCGTCCGCCGGCTCCCGAGCCCGCACCGAAAGCCGCCCCGCCGCATGATCACCATCGACGACGTCACCTGGACCTACCCGGGCGCCGACGCCCCCAGCCTCGATTCCCTCGCGCTGCGCATCGGCGCCGGCGAGTTCGTCGCCCTCTGCGGCGCGAGCGGATCGGGCAAGTCGACCGCGCTGCGCCTGATGAACGGCCTGATCCCGCACTTCCACGAGGACGGGCGGCTGCTCGGCTCCGTCACGGTCGACGGGCTGCCGATCGCGGGTGCCGAGCTCGACGAGATCGGCCTGCGCACCGGCAGCGTGCTGCAGCACCCCAGGCGTCAGTTCTTCGCCGACACGGCGGCCGAGGAGATCGCGTTCGCGATGGAGAACTTCGGCGTTCCCGCCGCCCGCATCCGACAGCGCGTCGGCGAGGCCCTCGAGCGGCTCGCGCCGTCGATGCCCGTGGCGGAGCGCCTGCAGCGGCTCTCCGGCGGCCAGCAGCAGCAGGTCGCGATCGCGGCCTCGGCCGCCCACGAGCCGCGGGTGCTGCTGCTCGACGAGCCCAGCTCGAACCTCTCGGCCGACGCGGTGGCGCGCCTCGTCAAGACCCTGGCCGTCTGCAAGGCTCGCGGGATCACGGTCGTCGTCGCCGAGCACCGGCTGCGGTACCTGCAGGGGCTCGTCGACCGGGTCGTGGTGATGCGCGACGGTCGCGTCGACCGGGTGTGGAGCGCGGCCGAGTTCGCCGCCGTGCCGGATGCCGAGCTGGCGCGCGAGGGGCTGCGCGGCGACGTGCGCAGCGTCGAGCTGCCCGCGGCCCCCGTCGCAGGCCTGAGCGCGGGGTCGCCCGTCGCGCCCGCCGCCGTGCCCCGGGGCGCGCTCGAGCTCGAGTCGGTGCGCTGCCGCCTCGGCGGGCGCACCGTGCTCGACATCGAGCGCGCGAGCTTCGCCGCGGGCGAGGTCACGGCGGTGCGCGGCGTCAACGGAGCCGGCAAGAGCACGCTCGCACGGGTGGTCACCGGCTTGCAGCGGGCGAGCGGCGTCGTGCGCCTGCACGGCAGGCCTCTCAGCGCACGACGACGCCAGCGCGAGAGCGCGATCGTGATGCAGGACGTGCAGCGGCAGCTCTTCACGGACAGCGTCGTCGCCGAGATCCGACTCGCCGAGCGGGGAGCGGCTGAGCGTTCGGGCGCACCCGCGCCCGAGGCGGTGCTCCACTCGCTCGATCTCGCGCACCTCGCCGAACGGCACCCGCTCTCGCTCTCGGGCGGGCAGCAGCAGCGGCTCGTCGTCGCGGCCGTGCGTCTCTCGGGGCGCAGCGTCGTCGTGTTCGACGAGCCCAGCTCCGGGGTGGACCGGCGGCACCTGGGGTCGATCTCCGAGCAGATCCGCCGCGTCGCCGACGACGGGGCGGTGGTGCTGCTGATCAGTCACGACGAGGATCTGCTGGCGCTCGCCGCCGACCGCGAGCTGGTGCTCGCCCCGCCCGCGGCTCCCGCGCGCGCCGAGGCATCCGCGCCGGGCCGTCCGCCGGCGGCGGAGGCCGACGAGGCCGGCCCGCCCGCGTCGCGCGCTCAGCCTGACCCGCGCCCGCACCAGCAGAAGGAGAGTTCTCGATGAGTTCAGGAATCGCGCCGGTCGCGCAGGCGAGACCCCAGATCGGCCTGCTGCTGTCCACGGTGTTCCTCGCTTATCTCGGTCAGATGGCCCTCAACCCGATCATCGCCCCGCTCGCGCGCGAGGTCGGCCTCGCCGAGTGGCAGGTCGGCGTGACCATCAGCGCGGCGGCGGTCATGGTGGTGGTCACGAGCCAGTTCTGGGGGCGCCGCTCCCAGGCCTGGGGCCGCAAGACGGTGCTGATGATCGCGCTCGGGGCGGCCGTCGTATCGATGACCGGCTTCGCCGTCGCGGCCGCCTCTGGCATGAGCGGAGTGCTGGCCGGCGGCGCGCTGTTCGCGCTCTTCGTGCTGCTGCGGGGCGTGGGCTTCGGATCGGCGATCGCTGCGATCCCGCCGACGGCGCAGGCCTACATCGCAGACGTCACCCACGACGAGGAGACCCGCACGCGGGGCATGGCCGGCGTGGGCGCGGTGCAGGGCGTCGCGATGGTGGGCGGCGCCGTGGTCGGCGGCGCCCTCGCCGGGTTCGGCCTGCTGGTGCCCCTCGCGGTCGTGCCGATGCTGCTCGCGCTCGCGTTCGTGCTCGTGGCGGTGCGACTGCGCCGCGAGGAGCGCCACGAGCTCGTCGCCGACCCGGCCCGGGTGAGCCCGCTCGACCCCCGCGTGTGGCCCTACCTGCTGGCAGGCTTCGGCATGTTCACCGCGCTGGGCTTCATGCAGGTGCTCATCGGCTTCGTCGTGCAGGATCGCCTCGGCCTCACCGCAGAGGCGACGGGCCTCGCCACGGGCGGCTCGCTGCTCGCGGCCGGCATCGGGATGGTCGTCGCGCAAGCGGTCGTGGTGCCGAGGAGCGGCTGGTCGCCGCCCGCGCTGCTGCGGATCGGAACAGCGGTGGCGCTCGCCGGGTTCGCGCTGCTGGTGCTCGATGCGGGACTGTGGCCGCTGATCGCTGCGACGCTGCTGATCGGCCTCGGCCTCGGCATCGCCATGCCCGGCTACACGGCGGGCCCCACCCTGCTCGTCGATCGCGACGAGCAGGGCGGCCTCGCGGGTCTGATCGGCGCGACCAACGGGCTCACCTTCGTGATCACGCCGACGGCGAGCACGGCGCTCTACGGGCTGTGGCCGCCGCTGCCGATCATCGTGGGCGCCGCGGTCATGGCGGTCGTCTTCCTCTTCACGCTGCTGCACCCCCGGTTCCGGGGCGGCGGCTGAGCGGTCGTCTCAGCGCAGGATCGCGGCAGCCGCGGTGCGGGCCTCGGCGGTGTCGCGCGCCGCGACGACCGCCTCGGCCGCATGTCGGCACTGCTCGAGGGTCGTCTCGCGCAGCTGCGCGGCCACCGCGGGGATCGCGCGCGCCGCCATCGACAGGCTCGTCGCGCCGGCTCCCACGAGCACGGCGGCGAGCAGCGGATCGGAGGCGGCCTCACCGCAGACGCCCACGCTGCCGCCGACGGCGGCGCCCGCCGATCCCGCGCGTGCGATGAGCTCGACCACCGCGGGCTGCCACGGGTCGTTGAGGGCGGCGAGGCTGCCGAGCAGGCGATCCGCCGCCATCGTGTACTGGGCGAGGTCGTTGGTGCCGAGGCTCACGAAGTCGATCACGTCGAAGAGCCGGTCGGCGAGCAGCGCGGCCGAGGGGGTCTCGATCATCACGCCGACGTGCTCGATGCCGCGGGCGCGCGCCCGCTCGGCGAAGTCGGCGGCCTCGGCGACCGTCGCGACCATGGGCGCCATCACGGCGACCTCGGCGCGCTGCTGAGCCGCGGCGGCGGCGATCGCGTCGAGCTGCCGGTCGAGCAGGCCCGGGGCGACCCACGAGGTGCGCAGCCCGCGCACGCCGAGCGCCGGGTTCTCCTCCTCGCCGGTCGGCACGAACGCGAGCGGCTTGTCGGATCCGGCGTCGAGCGTTCGCACCACGACGCGCTTGCCCGGGAACGCCGCGAGCACCCCGCGGTAGGCCTCGATCTGCTCGTCGACGCTGGGCTCCTCGGCGCGCCCGAGGAAGCAGAACTCGGTGCGGAAGAGGCCGACGCCCTCGGCCAGCGCCCGCGCGCCCTCCTCGGCGTCGCCGGCCTTGCCGACGTTCGCGAGCAGCGGCACCCGCTGGCCGTCGGCGGTGCGCCCGGTGCCGTCGAAGGGTGGGGTCTCGACCCGCTCGGCGATCGAGGCGAGCAGTTCGGCGGGCGGATCCCACACGAGCTCGCCGGTCGACCCGTCGACGAGCAGCGAGTCGCCCCCGGGCTCGCTCCACGCCCCGCGCGCCGCGACCACGGCGGGGATGCCGTGCCCGCGCGCGAGGATCGCGGTGTGCGAGGTGGGGCCTCCTTCCTCGGTGACGAGGGCGAGGCAGAGCCCGGGACCGAGCATCGCCGTGTCTGCGGGGGCGAGATCGCGGGCCACCAGCACGTAGGGCTCGTCGGTGTCCGGGAGCCCCGGCGGCTGCTGCCCGGTGAGGCGGGCGATGATGCGGGCCCGCACGTCGAAGACATCGGCGGCGCGCTCGGCGGTGCGGCCGCCCACGGCTCGCAGCGCCTCGGCGGCCTCGCCGAAGGCCTCCCACACGGCGCGCGGAGCCGCTGCTCCGGCGCCGATGCGCCCGCGAACGGCCTCCCTGAGATCCTCATCGGCCGCGATCGCGGCGCCGGCCTCGAGGATCGCGCGACCTTCCTCGCCGGCGCGGGCGGCGCGCGCCCGCAGGGCCTCGGCGACCGCGTCGGCGGCTTCCCCGACGCGCTGCGACTCGGCCTCGCGCTCGCCCTCAGGGAGCGCCGCGCCCTCCGGGGGCTCCGCGACGGGGCCGGGCATGCGCACGACGCGCCCCGCCACGCGCCCCGGGCTCACGCCGAGGGAGGCCCCTGCCCCGGTGCCTGTCGCCGCACCGCTCCCGGCCCGTGGAGCCGCGGCCCGGCCGGTGCCGGGCGGTGGGGCGGCGCCGGCGGCGCCGGAGTCGGGGGGTGCGGCGACGTCGCCGCCCGCGGTGCCCGAGGTCTCGGCCGGCTCGATCGGCTCCCCGAAGCCGTCGGCGAAGAGCGCCGCGAGCTCGTCGAGCACCGCTCGCGCGTCGGCGCCCGCCGCGCTCAGCGTCAACCGCTCGCCCTGGCGCGCCCCGAGGGCGAGCAGCGCGGTGGGGCCGCTCACGCGCACCGGCTCCGCTCCCGCGCGGGCGATCCGGAGCTTCGCGTCGCGGCCCGCGAGCGCCGCGACGATGAGCGCCGCGGGGCGGGCGTGCACGCCGTCGCGATTGCGCACCTCGACCTCCACGGTCGCGTCGACCGACCCGGCGGCAGCGGCCTCGGCCGATCCCGCGCCCTCGCTCGGCGCCGCGCCCCCGTCCGCTCCCGGGCCCGCGTCGTCTTCGACGAGGTGCGCGCTCTTCGCCCCGAGCGCGCCCCGCGCCTCGGCCTCGACGGCGTCGAGCGATGCCCCGGCCGCGGCGGTCACCACCGCGGCGAGCAGCCCCTCCACGATCGGAGCGCTCGTGAGCCGCACGGGCGTCTCGCCCACGTCGGCGAACTCGAGCGCCATCTCGGCGCTGAGCACGGCCGAGCCCAGATCCATGAGCACCAGCACCCCGCCGCCGTCGGCCGCCGCCTCGCCGATCGCCTCGGCCACGCGCATCGCGTCGGTGCCCGTGCCGCCGTCGGCGGTGCCGGCCGCGAGCACCACCCGCGGCGGATCCGACGGCGTCATCTCGAGTGCGAGCGCGACCGCCGCCTCGGCGAGGGGAGCGCTGTGGGAGACGACCACGATGCCGACGCGTTCCGTCATGCTGCAAACCTCCGGTGGATGCGGGTAGTGGTCGAGAGGCGGGCTTCGCAGGTGGATTCGGGATCCGTGATGCCAAGCCCGCCTCTCGGCGGGGTGCGGTGGCGGCTCAGACGGGCTGAGGTGGGGTGCGGTGCTGGCTCAGGCGGCCGCGGCGAGGGCGTCGAAGAGCAGCGCCGTCGAGGCGCTGCCCGGATCGATGTGCCCGGCCGAACGCTCTCCGAGGTAGCTCGCACGGCCCTTGCGGGCGACGAGCGGCTCGGTCGCGTCGCGACCCTCTGCCGCAGCGGCGCTCGCCGCGGCGAGGGCGTCGGCGAGCGAGCCCGAGGCCGCCGCCGCGTCGTACGCGTCGAGCGCGGGCAGCATGGCGTCGATCATGGTCTTGTCGCCGGGCTCGGCCTTGCCGCGCTGCAGGATCCCCTCGTAGCCCGCCCGCAGCGCCGCGCCCAGCGCTGCGGCGTCGAGCTCGGGCACGGCCCCGGCGCTCGCGCCCATGCGCAGGAAGAAGGTGCCGTAGAGCGGCCCGCTCGCGCCGCCCACCGACGAGACGAGCGTCATGCCCGTCGTCTTCAGCAGGGCGTCGGCGGTGGCTGCGGGATCCTGCCCGATCTTGTCGACCACGGCCGCCATGCCGCGGGCCATGTTGGCCCCGTGGTCGGCGTCGCCGATGGCGGAGTCGAGCTCGGTGAGGTACTCGCGCTGCTCGGTGACGCGATCGGCGAAGCCCGTGAGCCAGCGGGTGAGGGTGTCGACGGTGATGGTGTTCGTCATGATGCCTTCCTGGGGTGACGGTGCGGGGCCGCGCGGCGGCCTGCGGCGGTGCGGGCTCGCGCGGTTACGCGAGCCAGCGCAGACCGGGAGTGCGCACGGGCGCGTCCCAGAGCCGCAGGATCTCGTCGTCGGCGGCGAGCAGCGTGACCGAGCAGCCGGCCATGTCGAGGGACGTGATGTAGTCGCCCACGAGGGTGCGTGCCACCTCGACGCCGGCCTGCTCGAGCAGCTCGGCGACCTCCCCGTACATGAGGTGCAGCTCGCTGAGCGGCGTGCCGCCCATGCCGTTGAGCATGACGATCACCGGCTCGCCCGTGAAGTCGCGGTCGGCGAGGATCGGTTCGACCAGCTGCGTCGCGATCTCGGAGGCCGGGGCGAGCGGAACGCGCTTGCGGCCGGGCTCGCCGTGGATGCCGACGCCCATCTCGATCTCGTCCTCCGGCAGGTCGAAGGTGGGCTTGCCCGCGGCGGGCACGGTGCAGCTGGTGAGCGCCATGCCCATCGAGCGCCCGCGCTCGTTGAGCTTCTCGGCGAGCGCGGTGACGGCGGCGAGATCCCGCCCCTCCTCGGCGGCTGCGCCCACGATCTTCTCCATGAGCACCGTGAGGCCCACCCCGCGGCGGCCCGCGGTGTAGAGCGAGTCCTGCACCGCGACGTCGTCGGCGACCACCACTGTCGCGACCTCCACCCCGCTCTCGGCCGCCGCGATCTCGGCCGCCATCTCGAAGTTCATCACGTCGCCCGTGTAGTTCTTGACGATGTGCAGCACGCCGGCGCCGCGGTCGGCGGCCTTCGTCGCCGCGACGACCTGATCGGGGGTGGGCGACGTGAACATCTCGCCGGCGCACGCGGCGTCGAGCATGCCGAGGCCCACGAAGCCGCCGTGCAGGGGCTCGTGCCCCGATCCGCCGCCCGAGAGCAGCGCGACCTTGCCCTGGTCCTTCGGCTCGCTGCGATAGATCACCCGGTGCTCGTGGTCGACGTCGAGTTCGGGGTGGGCCTTCGCGAGGCCCTTGAGCGCGTCGGCGAGAACGTCCGCCGGATCGTTGATGAGCTTCTTCATGACTGCAACCTCCACGTCGAGATGGGATGAGTGTTCAAGCTGATCGCGGCGGATGCTGCGAGACGACCGCGCGGTCGAGCTCGCCTTCGAACTTCCGTCGACACTGCCGATACTCGTGGATCGCGCCGGGGCTGTCAATGGCGGGCAGCGCTCGGTCGGCGATCCGGCTTCGGTGAGGCGTATCGCCGGGTTTCGGTCTCACCGAAGGCGGATCCCTCACCCGAGCCGCGGGTGAAATCGGGTGCGAAGGCGGTCATCCGGCTTCCCCGCGAGGGTCCCCGGCCGGTACAAAGGGGTGAGGGCTCCGACGCCCGCCCGGGAGGGGACACGAAGATGGATGGATCCGGCATGCTCCGCATCACGGGGCGCTTCGTGCGCACCGACCTCGACTGCATCGGCGAAACCGCCGGTCCGGCCTCCGCGCCCGAGGCGATGCTCGTCGAGCACGGGCGCATCGTCGCCGTCGGCTCGCAAGACGAAGTGCCCGCACCCGCCGCCGCCCGCCGCATCGACCTCGGCGAGGGCTGGGCGATCCCGGGCCTCATCGAACCGCACGGCCACCCCTCCGAAGCCGCGCAGCTGCTGGGCGGCGACGTCATCGACATCCGTCCCGTCACACTCGAGAGCGCCGACGCCGTGTGGGGCGCGGTCAAGCGCGCGCTCGCGGCCGAACCCCGCCCCGAGCGCGTGCTCGCCAACGGCTGGGATCCCCTGCTGCAGCGCGGGCTCGTACCGCCCAGCATCGTAGACCTCGACGCGATCGCCGGCGACATCCCGCTCGTCATCGTGCACAACTCGCTGCACTCGGCGTACTTCAACACCGCCGCGGCCCGCGAGGCCGGCGTCGACCGCGGCACCCCCGACCCCGCGGGCGCCTCATACGGCCGCGACGCGTCGGGCGAGCTCACCGGCGTCGCCTACGAGGCCGCCGCGGTGATGCGGATCGCCGGCCCCGTCATGGCCGCCGTTCGACAGCAGCTGCCGCAGCGCATGGCCGAGCACCTCGCCGAGGTGCGCCGGCGCGGCATCACCACGGTCGCCGACCTCACCTGGACCGGAGAGCTCGGGCCGCTGTTCGACGGGCTGCGCGACGCCGGGCGCCTGCCCGTGCGCGTGCGCGGCTACGAGATGTCGCGCCCCGGGGCGCGGGCGACCAGGCCCCTCGACAACGGCGACGCCCGCGTGCGGCAGACCGGCGTCAAGGTGTGGAGCGACGGCTCGCCCTGGGTGGGCAACATCGCCACGTCGTTCCCGTACCTCGACACCGAGGCGACCCGCGGCATCGGCCTCGAGCCCGGCCACATCGGGCGCGCGAACTACACCACCGAGCAGCTCATCGACATCGGATCGCAGTACGCGGGCGACGGCTGGCAGCTCGCCTGCCACTCCCACGGCGACGTCGCCGTCGACAGCACCCTCGACGCCTACGAGCACCTGATCAGGGAATTCGCACTGCGCGACCACCGCTTCCGCATCGAGCACTGCGGACTCATGACCCCCGCCCAGTTCCGCCGCGCCGCCGACCTCGGCGTCACCGTGAGCCTCTTCGTCGACCACATCACCTACTGGGGCGACGTGCTCGTCGACGACCTCTTCGGCGAGCGGGGCGCGAGCTGGGCCGACGCGGGCGCGGCGTTCGCCGCCGGCCACCGCGCCACCTTCCACAACGACGGCACGGTGACGCCCTACGAGCCCCTGCGCAACATGGCCGTCGCCGAGACCCGCACCTCGCGCACCGGCAGGCGCCTCGACGGCGGTACGGCCGTCACCCGGCTCGACGCGCTGCGCGCCCACACCACGAACGCCGCCTGGCAGCTGCGCAGCGAGCACGAGGTCGGGGCGCTCGCGCCCGGCCTGCGCGCCGACTTCGCGGTGCTCGACGTCGACCCGCGCACGGCGCAGCCCGAGGCCCTCGCCGAGGCGCGCGTGCTCGCGAGCGCGGTCGACGGTGAGATCGAGTAGGGCGCGGGGCGGGGCGCAGCGCGGCCGAGGCGCGGTGAGGCGCTGCGAGCACCGCGGGATCGCGCGCGCCGGGGCCCGCCGGGAGGCCGCACCCCGCTAGAGCAGACCGACCTGACGCGCCCGCAGCAGCGCGTCGGCGCGGCACGACACCTGCAGCTTGCGGTAGATGCTGCGCGTCTGCGACTTGATCGTGTTCGCCGAGACGTGCAGCGACGCCGCGATCTCCTCGATCGAGGCGTCGCTCGCGAGCTCGACCAGCACCAGCGACTCGCGCTTCGAGAGCTTCTCGAACGCCTCGGTCTCGGTCTCGAACGGCGTGCTCACCGGCTCGATCCACATGCCGTCGGGCACGAGCGTGCGCAGCACCCGCAGGTCGGCGGCCGGCACCCACGAGAGGGGCAGCCGGTTGTTCGTGCGGTCGAGCGCGTAGAGCGCCTGTTCCAGCAGCGTGGCGGCGTACCCCGCGTTGCCGAGGCGCGCGTGGGCGGCCGCGCTCAGCAGCAGGTGCTGGGCCTGATGCGCCGGGTACAGCGCCGAGGGCTCGAGGTCTCCGAGCAGCGCCACCGCGTCCTCGGGCTGAGACGAGAGCAGCGCCAGCCGGGCCCGGGCGAGCACGGTCACCGGTTCCTCGCCCCGGTGGCCCAGCACCGCCCTGGCGCGCAGCAGATCCCCCGTCGCCAGCAGCAGGTCGGCGTGCAGTGCGCGCAGCTCCTCGGCCCACCCCGAGCTCAACGGGTACGAGCTCAGCGCGTCGCGCGTCGCCTCCAGCTCCTCGAGCCCGCGAGCCGCCTCGCCGCCGACCAGGCGCACGACGCCCCGCGTCCAGGTGATCATGGGCCACTGCTCGAACTCATCGAGCCGCTTGGCGACGGGCTGCAGCGCCCGCAGCGCCCCGCGGTGGTCGTCGCGGTTCGCGGCTGTGAGCGCG
The DNA here is from genome assembly GCF_004028235.1 of Leucobacter muris. NCBI lineage: Bacteria > Bacillati > Actinomycetota > Actinomycetes > Micrococcales > Microbacteriaceae > Leucobacter > Leucobacter muris. Next base: position 65,634 of record NZ_CP035037.1, read on the forward strand.
CAGGCGAGGTGCCAGTCGAGGGCGTAGAGCGAGCCCTCCCAGCCGCTCCACGGCGACGTGCCGATCATCGCGATCTCGCGTTCGGCGCCCACCAGGTCGCCGGTGTATGCGAGCGTGAAGGAGAGCACGGAGCGGGTGTGATACGGCCTGCCGGGGTGAGGGTCGCCCTCCATGCTGGCGGCGAGCTCGATCACGCGCCTGATGCGGTGGGCGAGCAGTGCCGTGATCACCAGTTGCAGGTTGCCGGCGTACAGCCACGACGCGCCGTCGGAGTGATGAGCGCCGGCGACGAGGCGCACGAACTCCTCGCCCGCTCGCGACGCCTCGTCGTAGTTGCGGCTCACCCGCATGCCGCCGAACCTGGCGAGCGCGGCGAACATGCCCTCGACGCTGCCGGGGGCGGCACCGCGCCGCGACAGCTCGGTCAAGCCGATCCGCAGCAGCTGCTTGATGCGCTGGGTGGGGATGATCGCGCTCTCGCTGAGGGCGATCGAGAGCGTGATGGGCACCCCGCCTTCGCGCTTGAGCCGCTCGGTCGGGATCGGGCTCAGCAGCGCGATCACCTCCGCCGGTCGGAACTGGCTGAGCTCCGAGAAGTAGCGCGCGAAGTGGGGGAAGATCGCGCTGTCCATGCCGCCGTCGACGAGCAGCGCGAGCGTCTCGACGGGGTCGGCGAGCTCGCGCAACTGGTCGAACGCGATGCGGCGCACCTCGGTGATGCGTTCGGGGCTGAGCTCCTGCAGCGCTCGATGGCGCAGGGCCGACGAGATGAGGGCGTGCATGAGGAACACGGGGCGGCCGCGACGCATCGTGATGCGGCCGAGACCGCGCTCCTCGAACGAGGTGATGGCGCACCAGCCGCGATCCTCGTCGTCCAGGCGCTTCGCGAGGGCCTCGTCGACCTCGGGGCACAGCGAGACGGCGAGTGCGAGCGCCTCCTCCTCGGTGTTCTCGAAGCGGGGGGTGAAATCGGTGAGCACGGCTGCGACGCCGCGCTCGATCTCGTCGAGTGCGGGGCGGCGGGAGCCGTCGGCGGAGAGCCCGTCCATCACCGAGAGCGCGAGCCGCACCGCGAGCGAGTGCCCGCGGGTCATGCGCTCGAGCACCGCGAGCTCGTTCTGGCTGGCGGGGTAGGGGAGCGCGGCCGCGAGCTGGGCGAGCTCCTCGTCGGTGAATGCGAGCTCCTCCGACCCGATGACCGTGGTGCCGATGGCCGTCGAGGTGAGGGGCGTCTCGAACCGGGTGCGCTGGCGAGTGGTGGCGATGATGCGCAGCGGGGTGGCGACGCGCATGAGCGAGACCAGCTGATCCTGCAGCGCGTCGTCGGTGAGGTGCAGGTCGTCGAGCACGAGCGCCACTTGCGGCTCGGCGCGCAGCAGCGTGGAGGCGAGCAGCGAGGGCACGTCCTCGGGGGCGATGAAGCCGCTCATGTAGCCGTCGGAGAGGTGCTGGAACACGTCGGGGGCGGCGGCGCGCAGCGCGGTGAAGGTGCGAAGCCAGAAGCTGCGGGCGTCGATGATGCCCTCGTCGAGGGTCACCCAGGCGATCGCGGTACCGCGCTGCTCGCGCACCCAGCGGGCGATGAGGGCGGTCTTGCCCGCGCCGCCCTCGGCTCGCACCACGACGACGCGCCCGCCGCCGTCGATCTTCGCGAGCAGCCGCTCGCGCCGCAGCTGGCCGGGTGAATCGGTCGGCACCGCGGCGTTGGTTCGAGGGTCACTAGGCACAGTGTCGTCCCTTTCGCAGGCGGGTGTCCGAGCAGAAGCGCCCCTCCCCGCTTCTCCGGAGGACACCGTCCAACTTCGCGTACTTCCCCCGACACCTAGCTTAACCCGAATGTTACCTGGGTGTTTCGTGGCCGTTCGCCGCATGAACACGCGCTGTGGGCGAGGCGCTCCAGCCTGCATCTGGAGCCGCATAGAGATCCTGTGATGTGCCCGATACACGCGAGCAGTACACTCGGAGCGAGATCGCACGCCGGGCATTCCCGGCCATCCATCACCTGGAGGAATCGATGAAGATTCGCTACGCAGTTCCCGTCCTCGCCGCAGCCGCTCTGCTCACGCTCACCGGCTGCGTGACCAACACGGAGGGGGAGCAGCACGAGGCCGCCGACACGTCGGGCATCCAGCCCGACGAGGCCGCGGTCGCGCTGCTGCCGGACGACATCAAGGACTCGGGCGAGCTCGTGCTCGGCACCGACGCCTCGTACCCGCCCAACGAGTACAAGGACTCCAGCGGCGAGATCGTGGGCTGGGGCGTCGACCTCGCCAGCGCCGTCGCCGCCAAGCTCGGCCTCGAGCCGGTGTGGGAGGAGGCGAGCTTCGACACCATCATCCCCAGCATCCAGGGCGGCAAGATGAACATGGGCTCCTCCTCGTTCACCGATAACGCCGAGCGTCAGAAGACCGTCGACTTCGTCAACTTCTACGAGGCGGGCGTGCTGTGGGCGGCCCCGCTCGGCGCCGGGATCGACCCGAACGACGCCTGCGGCCACAAGGTCGCCGTGCAGTCGGGCACCTTCCAGCACACCGACGAGCTGCCCGCCAAGTCGGCCGAGTGCGAGGCCGCGGGCAAGCCGGCCATCGAGATCATGCCGTTCGAGGGCCAGGCCGAGGCCACCAACGCCGTCGTGCTCGGCCAGGCCGAGGCGTTCAGCGCCGACTCGCCCGTCACCCTCGCCGCGATCGCGGCGCAGAGCGACAAGATCGGCCCCTCGGGCGAGACCTTCGACGTGGCGCCCTACGGCTACGCGCTCGCCAAGAACGCCGACGATCCGAGCACTCCGTCAGACCTCACCCAGGCGGTGCAGGCGGCGCTGCAGTCGCTCATCGACGACGGCACCTACCTCGAGATCCTCACCAAGGCCGGGGTCGAGGACGGCGCGATCGAAGAGGCGACGATCAACGCGGGCTCCTGACCCGCGATTCATCGCTCAGGAAGGCATCGTCCTATGACAGAGCAGGCGAACGGGGCTTCGGGCAGCGACTCGAAGCCCCAGCCGTTCTACGAATCCGAGCCCATCGAGGCCGTCAAGCTGAAGCATCCCGGGCGCATCGTCCTCGCGGTGATCCTCGCGGTGCTCGCCGTGCTGTTCATCATCGACACTGCGCAGCGACCCGCCTTCGACTGGCCCGAGGTCGGCAAGTACCTCTTCGACACCCGCATCTTCGCGGCCGCCGGCTACACCCTGCAGCTCACCGTCTACTCGATGGTCATCGCGATCATCCTGGGCGTGTCGCTCGCGATCATGAGACTGTCGCCGAACCCGATCGTCAAATCGGTGGCGTGGGTGTACCTGTGGATCTTCCGCGGCACCCCGGTCTACGTGCAGCTGACGTTCTGGGGCCTGTTCGCGGTGATCTACCCGACGCTCGGCATCGGCATCCCCTTCATGGATCCCATCTTCGAGTTCGAGACGAAGGCGATCATGACGGCGTTCACGCTCGCCATCGTCGGCCTCGCACTCAACGAGGCCGCCTACATGGCCGAGATCGTGCGGGCCGGCCTGCTGTCGGTCGACAAAGGCCAGGACGAGGCGGCGGTCGCGCTGGGCCTCGGCTGGTGGCACACCATGACTCGGGTGATCCTGCCGCAGGCCATGCGGGTGATCATCCCGCCCACCGGCAACGAGGTGATCTCGATGCTGAAGACCACCTCGCTCGTGACGGCGGTGCCGTTCACGCTCGAGCTCTTCACCAAGCAGAAGGACATCGCGGCCGTCACCTACAAGCCGGTGCCGATGCTGCTCGTCGCCTCGATCTGGTACCTCGTCATCACGTCCATCCTCATGGTGGGCCAGTACTACCTCGAGAAGCACTTCGCCAAGGGCGTGGGGCAGCGGCCCGACGTGATGAAGCCGAGCCTCGAGACGGGCGCGATCACCGTTGCGGACGACGAGCGCGGATATCCGACCTACCCCGGGGCCGGCGGGGATACGATCCTGCCGCCGCACAATCGTCCAGGAGGTGGCGCATGAGCGTGCACGCGACCGACACCCCGATGGTGAGGGCCGAGGGCGTCTCGAAGTCCTACGGCTCGAACCTGGTGCTGAAGTCGATCTCGCTCGAGGTGCAGCGCGGCGAGGTGCTCTGCCTCGTCGGGCCCTCGGGCTCGGGCAAGTCGACGTTCCTGCGCTGCATCAACCACCTCGAGACCGTGAACGCCGGTCGGCTGTTCGTGGACGGCGAGATCGTGGGCTACCGCCAGAAGGACGACAAGCTCTACGAGATGCACCCGCGCGAGGCCTCGAAGCAGCGACGCGACATCGGCATGGTGTTCCAGCGATTCAACCTGTTCCCGCACATGACCGCGCTCGAGAACGTGATGCTCGCGCCGACGCTGCTGAAGAAGGGACACCGGGCGGCGCTGAAGGCGCGGGCGCTCGAGCTGCTCGCTCGGGTGGGCCTCGCGGATCGCCACGACTACTATCCCGCTCACCTGTCGGGCGGGCAGCAGCAGCGCGTCGCGATCGCCCGCGCGCTCGCGATGGAGCCGAAGCTCATGCTCTTCGACGAGCCGACCTCGGCGCTCGATCCCGAGCTCGTGGGCGAGGTGCTCGACGTGATGAAGGGGCTCGCCGAGAGCGGCATGACGATGATCGTCGTGACGCACGAGATGGGCTTCGCTCGCGAGGTCGCCGATCAGCTCGTCTTCATGGACGGCGGGGTGGTCGTCGAGGCGGGCGACCCGGCGGAGGTGCTCAGCAACCCGCAGCGGGAGCGCACCAGGGCGTTCCTCTCGAAGGTGCTGTAGGCGGCCGTCTGGGGCCGGGCTTCTGCCCGGCCTCAGCCGAGGTCAGGCGTTGACGCCGAGGTCGCGCTTGATCTTGGTGGTCGAGACCCCCTCGGTGCGGTCGAGGTAGACGACCTCGCAGTAGGGGCGCAGGATCTCGAAGCGCTCGTCGCCCTCCCAGTCGCCGCCCATCACCACGGCGTCGATCTCGTACTTCTGCACGTCGCCGATCTTCTGGTCCCACGACTGCTCGGGGATGACGAGGTCGACGTAGCGCACGGCCTCGAGCATGTTCTTGCGGGTCTCGAAGTCGTGGTAGGTCTTCTTGCCCTTGCCGGCGTTGAACTCCTCGGTCGAAGCTGCGACCACGAGGTAGTCGCCGAGATCGCGTGCGCGCTTGAGCAGCCGGATGTGCCCCCAGTGCAGGAGGTCGAAGGTGCCGTAGGTCAGGATCCGCTTCATCTCTCTATCGTAAGCCGCACGGTCCGCGTACCCTGGATGAAAGGGCTGCGGCCTCTGCGGCCCCGCGAAGAAGGAGGTCACGATGCGGATCGATGATGATCGCCGAACCCCGGACCACGAATCTGATCCCGCGCACAACGACGAGCTCGGGCACGAGTGGGTCGACGAGGGGGGGCCTCGCACCTCGGGCCGGCTACGCACCTCGGATCGGGTCGCCCTCACGGCGACGAAGAGGAAGAGGAGTGACGGTCGAGCGGCCCGTCGGCTGAGCCCGCCCCGGCTCCTCGCGTCAGGTGACGAGCACGAGCACGCCCGCGATCGCGGAGACGACGGCGATGAGCAGGGCGATGCCGATCAGCACGGCGTGCACGCGGGAGAACGCGGTGGGCCGGCCCTGCTCGTCTCGGGCGCGCGGATCCTTGGTGACGCGCGTCCAGAAGCGCGGCCAGACGATCACGTTGTAGACGGCGTTGAGCAGCAGCACGATGCCTGCGAAGACGATCATGCCCTCAGCCTAGGGCGTGCCGCCGGTGCGTGCTCGCGGCGGCACTCCCGGGCGCGACGCCCTCGCCGGCCCCGAGGGGTCGACCGGCGAGCAGCTGTTCCCTCCGGTCTTCCCGAGCGTCTGAGCCGCGGTGTCCGCTCACTCCCCGTCGTCTCGGGGGAGCGACTGCTGCAGCCGGAGGGCGCTCAGCTGCGCCCAGGCGATGAGCAGGGCCCGGTGGTCGCCGTCGGCCGAGCCCAGGCGCTCGCGCAGCTTGCGGATGCGGTAGCGCACCGTCTGCTCGTGCACCTGGAGCCGGGCCGCGGTGCGCGAGATGCTGCACGCCTGCTCCAGCCAGCACTCGAGGGTCTCGGCGAGCGGGGCGAGGGGCGAATCCGCGTCGAGCATCTGCCGCACCTCCGGCAGCACGAGTCTGCTGTCGAGCTCGAGCTGCGACAGGCAGGCGGCGAAGAAGAGCTGGGGTCGCAGCCGGGCCACCGTGCCCACCTGCTCGGCGACGCCGGAGGCGAGCGCTGCGAGCTGCCGCGCCTCCTCGTTGGCCCGGGGGAGGCCGGTGCTGAGCGGATGCGGGTCGCTCAGGCCGACGTGGATGGCGGATCGCGCGGATCCGTCGACCTCGGAGAGCGCGGCGACGACCCACTCGCGCACCGTCTCGACCTGTGAGGCGGGGCAGAGCGCCGTGATCTCGTTGCCGTCGGAGAAGAGCACGAGATCGGGGACGTAGGTCGCGAGGTAGCGGCCGAGGGAGGTGCGGATCTCGGCGGTGTGCACCGCGGTGCTCTGCGTGCGCGGCACCGCGCAGTGCAGCAGCACCCCGTTCGCGATGCCCGAGGGGTCGACGATCTCGCGGTCTCCGGGTTGGGCGGCTCCGGCGATCATGCGTCTGAGCGCGGCTTCGCGCCTGGCGCCGTCGCGCGTGCTCGTCTGCCATTCGCCGAGCATCGCGTCGGCCGCGAGGTCGGCGGCCTGCCTCAGCACCCGCTCCCGCTCGGGCGGCAGCGGGCTCGCGGCGGGGTCTTCGCCGTCGGGGTCGAGCACCCAGATGGTGCCGAGGGGGATGGCTCCCGCGCGGATCGCGATGGCCGCCCGGGGGAGGAACGACCGGTAGCGTTCGAAGCGGACGATCCCATTGGCGGCCAGCACCTCCCGGTAGCGGCGCTCGTTGACGGGCGCGTCGCCCGCGCGGCGGAAGAGGATGCCCGTGGTGCGCAACTCGTCGATGGCCTGATCGAGCACCGATGAGTGGGCGAGGATGTCCCGCTGGTGGTTCTCGATCGCGACCGAGCCCCCGAAGACACGGGCGACCGTGTTGGCGATCGCGAACAGCTTGTCGCCCGTCGACGGGGCGAGTGTGAGCGAGCGGGCGTTCTCTCCCAGCAGTCTCGTGATGAGCGCGTCGAACTCCCGCCAGTTCACCTCCGGTGCGAGTACGACGGCGACGAGCCCCGCCTCGCGCACGAGGCGTTCGAATGGCACCGGTGCCGAATCCTCCCGGGGCACCTCGACGCCGCTCTTGAACGCGACTCCGACGCATCCCTTCCCGGCCGCGGCGCGCAGGGCCCGGAGCAGCTCGTCGGAGCGCATGGCGTCGGCGGAGACGATGCTCAGCAGAGTCCCCTCGCCGCCGGCCTCGCCGCTGCGGGCGTCGTAGATGTCGAGTGCCTGGATCAGCGGGTCGTCGGCGCCGGCGGGCGCGTCGACCTGCACGAGGTCGCTTCCGAGGCGCTGCTCGAGGGTGCTGAGCCGCACTCCGAAGCGCGGCTGCCACGCCGCCTCTCGGGAGGGCGTGCCGCCGCCCGTCAACGAGGGTTCTGCGGAAACTGATAATCGCATGGCCAAAATTTACCGGATCCGACAATATATCGCGATGATCCCCCTCATAGCCTGGTGAGCGTTCCCAGTTCCCGTTCGACGACGAAGACGTGGAGGTCGCCGCGATGACGCCGCACACCCTGCCAGCGCACCTTGCACGAGTGCTCCCGATCCACAGCTCCATCGGGCCGGACGGCGAGCTCGTCGTCGGAGGCTGCTCGGTTCCGGAGCTGGCGCGGGAGTTCGGCACCCCCCTCTACGCGATCGACGAGCAGGGGCTGCGCGACACGATGCGCCGGTACCGGGAAGGGCTGTCGAGCCGGTGGGCGCGCTCCCGGGTCTGCTTCGCCTCGAAGTCGCTGCCCTGCGTCGCGGCGTACGCCGTCGCCCAGCAGGAGGGGCTGCTCGTCGACGTCGTGGGCGAAGGCGAACTGCGGCTCGCGCTCGCGGCCGGCGTCGAACCGGGCCGACTCGTGCTGCACGGCAACGCCAAGAGCGAGGCTGAGCTGCGGCTCGCCAAGAGCGTCGGCGCGGGGCTCGTGGTGGTCGACAACCCCACCGACATCGAGATGCTGAGCGAGATCGAGGGCGGTCGCCAGGACGTGCTGCTCCGGGTGCTGCCCGAGATCGACGCGAACACCCACCCCTCGATCGCCACCGGAGGGCGGGGATCGAAGTTCGGCCTGACCCTCGCGCAGACCCGCGAGACCGTCGAGCGGCTGCGGGACCACCCGCGCATCCGGGTGCGGGGCGTGCACGTGCACATCGGCTCGCAGATCCTCGAGACCGCTCCGTTCGTCGAAGCGCTGAGGGTCGTCGCCGGTCTCGGCGCCTTCGACATCTACAACGTGGGTGGCGGACTGGGCGTGAACTACTCCGATGATGACGACGCGCCGACCATCGAGCAGTACCTCGACGCCGTCACCGCCGCGGCGCGCGAAGCGCTTCCGGCGACCGCCGAGCTGCTCATCGAACCAGGGAGGTCCCTGGTCTCGCGCAGCGGGGTCACGCTCTACGGCGTGCGGAACGTGAAGCGCTCGAACAGCACGTTCGTCGCGGTCGACGGGGGCATGTCGGATCAGATCAACATCGCGCTCACCGACGACCGATTCACCGCGGTGATCGCGGAGCGCGTGGCCGAAACCCCCGATACGATCGCTCAGGTGGTCGGACGCCAGTGCGAATCGGGCGACCTGCTCGTCGATCGGGCGCCGCTGCCGGCGCCGCGTCGCGGCGACACCGTCGCGATCGCCGGCACCGGGGCGTACGGCTTCACGTTCGTGAACAACTACAACGGCGCCCTGCACCCCCCGATGGTCTTCTGCCTGCGGGGGGAGCCCAGCGTGGTGGTGCGCGGTCAGAGCTACGAAGACCTGATCGCCCCCCACGCCCCCGCGCTCGAGTGGACGAGGCGGCGCCCAGCCGAGGACGGCGCTCGGCGAGGGCCGTAACCAGACCAACCCGCAACACCCTCGAGTACAGCACGACGGGACACCGAAGTCCCGTGGAACGAAAGGAACGAAAGCATGAGAACGACACGGATGACGCGCACCCTGACCGCACTGGCCGTGGGGGCGCTCGCCCTCACCGCGTGCAGCGGCGGAGGCACCGCCTCCGGCGAGACCGGCGCCGACGGGGCCGAGACCGTGCCGGGCGGTCTGCCCCTCACGGCGACCGCGCAGTTCGACGTCGAGGCCGACGAGGCCGCCGCCGCGCTGCTGCCCGACGACGTGCTCGACCGGGGCGCGATCCGCATCGCCATGGGAGTGCCCTACCCGCCGTTCGTCGAGTACAACGACGCCGACGAGCTGGTCGGAGTCGACGTCGACATGGCGCTCGCGCTCGGCCAGACCCTCGGGATCGACGTCGAGGTGAACCATCAGCCGTTCGAGTCGGTGATCCCCTCGCTGCAGTCCGACCGGCACGACCTGATCATGATGGGCATGAACGATTCGAAGGAGCGCCAGCAGACCCTGAACTTCATCGAGGAGATCAAGGCGGGCTTCGCGATCGTCGTCGCCAAGGGCAACCCCGAGGGCATCAACACCCTCACCGACCTCTGCGGGCACAGCGCGTCGACCCAGAAGTCGACGCTGCAGGCCGAGCTGCTCCAGCAGCTCTCCGAGGAGTGCATCGCCGATGGCAAGGAGGGGATCGACGTGCAGGCGCTGCCCGTGGCCCAGGACTCCCAGACCGCGCTGCGCGCCGGGCGCGCGCAGGCGTACATCGTCGACGCGCCGGTCGCGGCCTTCACCGCCGCGACGGCGGGCGACGGAGAGCACTTCGAGCTGGTCGAGGACCCGCAGAACCCTCAGGGCTTCAACCCCGTGTACAGCGGGTTCGGCCTGCTGAAGGAGCGCACGGAGCTCACGGACGCGCTGCAGGCGGCGATGCAGAGCCTCATGGACCAGGGCGTCTACCAGCGCATCCTCGAGGAGCACGGCCTCGGTTCGCTCGCGCTCGACGAGGCGCTCGTGAACGCGGCCGACGAGTAAGAGACGGGGAGGGACAGAACATGGCACCCCCTGCTCCGAGCAGAGAGTTCGACAACGCGGTACGGCCGCTGCGGCGCCCCGGGCGGTGGATCGGTGCCGCGTTCCTCATCATCCTGCTGGTGGCGTTCGTGCAGGCGATCGCCACCAACGAGAACATCGACTTCCCCACCATCGGGGAGTACCTCTTCAACCCCAGGATCCTCTCGGGGGTGCAGCTCACCCTCGTCATCACCGTGATCTCGATGACGTGCGCCGCGCTGCTCGCGGTCATCATCGCGGCGATGCGCATGTCGGGCAACCCCGTGCTCGTCGCGTTCGCGGCGGTCTACGTCTGGGCCTTCCGCGGCACGCCGCTGCTGGTGCAGATCGTGATCTGGGGCTACTTCGGCCTGATATTCGACAAGATCACCGTCGGCGTCCCCTTCACCGACATCGTGTTCTTCCAGGCCGACACCAACACCCTCATCACCGCCCTGGTGGCCGGGATCATCGCCCTCACCCTCAACGAGGCGGCCTACTCCTCGGAGATCGTGAGGTCGGGCATGCTCTCGGTGGACGAGGGCCAGCGGGAGGCGGCGGCGTCGCTCGGCATGAGCCCCGCGTACTGCTTCCTGAAGATCCTGCTGCCGCAGGCGATGCGCGTGATCATCCCGCCGATGGGCAACCAGCTCATCTCGATGATCAAGAACACCTCCCTGCTCTCGCTGATCGCGGTGCTCGAGCTGTACACGCAGGCCACCCAGATCTCGGCGCAGAACCTGCGCCAGGTCGAGCTGCTCATCGTCGTCAGCATCTGGTATCTGGCGATCGTCTCGGTGCTCTCCGTGCCGCAGCACTACCTCGAGCGGCACTTCGGCCGGGGCAGCACGAAGAACCAACCGCAGACCCTGCTGCAGAAGGCGCGCGAGTACACCGGGAGCATCCAGGTGCAGCGCGAGCACAAGCGCAAGCGAAAGGCGAGCAACCATGTCTGATCTCCTTCCCCCGGATGACGCCGCCGGCGCGACCGGGCTCGACGCCCCGCGCTCGACGGCCGCGCTCGACGACACGGCGCTCGTGCAGCTGCGCGGCGTGCGCAAGCGCTTCGGCAACCTCGAGGTGCTCAAGGGCATCGACATGGACGTGCGGCACGGCGAGGTGACGTGCCTGCTCGGCCCCTCGGGATCGGGCAAGTCGACGCTGCTGCGCTGCATCAACCATCTCGAGACCATCAACGGCGGCCGCATCGTCGTCGACGGCGACCTCGTCGGGTACCGGGAGCGGCACGGCGAGCTGCACGAGCTGCATCCGCGCGACGTGGCCAAGCAGCGCCGCAAGATCGGCATGGTGTTCCAGCGGTTCAACCTCTTTCCGCACAAGACCGCGCTCGAGAACATCATGGAGGCTCCGATCGGCGTTGCGAGACGACCGCGGGGCGAGGTGCGCTCCGAGGCGCTCGCCCTGCTCGAGCAGGTCGGTCTGCAGGAGTGGGCGAACCACTACCCGGCCCAGCTGTCGGGCGGGCAGCAGCAGCGCGTGGCGATCGCGCGGGCGCTCGCGATGAAACCCAAGATCATGCTGTTCGACGAACCGACGTCCGCGCTCGACCCCGAACTCGTCGGCGATGTGCTCGCCGTGATGCGGGATCTCGCGCGCAACGGCACCACGATGGTGGTCGTCACGCACGAGATCGGCTTCGCGCGCAGCGCTGCGGACACGGTGGTGTTCATGGACGAGGGCGTCGTCGAGGAGTCCGGTTCGCCCGAGCAGGTCTTCGACGAACCGCGCAGCGAGCGCACGAGAGCCTTCCTGCGGAGCGTGCTGTAGCCGCGACGGATCGGCCCGTCGCGCGCCGCGCCGCACGTCGGGGCGCGCGGCGCGCCCGCGTAGGCTGAGGGTATGAGCGAGTACCGGCACGTGGTGCGCAAGTGGGTCAAGCCCGAGGATCTCAACCAGCACGGGGCGCTGTTCGGCGGCCGGCTGCTGCAGTGGGTCGACGAGGAGGCCGCGATCGTCGCCGTGGCGCAGCTCGGCACGATCGACGTGGTGACCCGGCACATGTCGGCCATCGACTTCTCGGCGCGCGCCGACCGCGGCGACCTGCTCGAGCTCGAGTACCGGGTGGCGGCCTTCGGGCGCACCTCGATCACGCTGAGCTGCCGCGTCGAGAACGCCGTGACCGGTCAGCAGGTGCTCACCCTCGACCGCATCGTGTTCGTCGCGGTCGACGCCGAGGGGCACGCGGTGGCGCACGGGCGCACCGCGGCGACCGAGGGCACCGAGCGGCTGCGGGACCCGGGCGCCCCGGCGCGGCGCGGCGAGCACGCAGCCGGCGCGGGCGAGAGCGGCGACCGGGCCGCTCCGGACGCGTGAGCGGGGCCCGAGTCGCTGCGCCGCGCGTGCTGGTCGCCTGCGACAAGTTCAAGGGCTCCGCGACGGCGCTCGAGGTGGCCGGGGCGCTGCGCCGCGGCATCCTCGCCGAGCGGTCGGGCGCCGAGGTCGACGTGCTGCCGGTCGCCGACGGCGGCGACGGCACGGTCGACGCGGCGCTCGCCGCCGCTGCTTCCTCCTCCTCGGCGACCGCCGCGGCGCCCGGATTCGACGAGCGCCGCTGCTCCGTCACGGGCCCGTACGGCGAGCCGCGGGAGGCCCGCTTCGCGTTCGACCCCGGTGCCCGAACCGCGGTGATCGAGGTCGCCGAGGCCTGCGGGCTGCACCTCGTCGATCGGCACGCGCTGGGATCGGGTGCCCTCGACGCGACCGTCGCCACGAGCGCGGGGGCGGGTCAGCTGATCGCCGCGGCGCTCGACGCCGGAGCGCGCAGCATCGTGCTCGGCCTGGGCGGCAGCGCGACGACCGATGGCGGCGCGGGCATGCTGACCGCGCTCGGCCTGGGCGTCTTCGACGCGGTGGGCGCGCCGGTCGGGCCGGGCGGTGCCGGCGCCTCGCACGCGACCCGGATCGACACCGCCGGCCTCGACCCCCGTCTGGCCGGGGCGCGGATCCTCGTCGCATCCGACGTCACGAACCCGCTCTGCGGCGACGACGGCGCGGCCGCCGTCTACGGTCCGCAGAAGGGGCTGCCGCCCGAGCGCATCGCCGAGATCGACGCCGGTCTCGGCCGTTTCGGGGCCCTGGTCGAGCGCGGGCTCGGCGCGGCGCCGGGGGAGTGGACGGGGCGGCCGGGCGCCGGCGCGGCGGGCGGGCTCGGCTTCACCGCGCTCGCGGTGCTGGGCGGCGAGCTGCGCCCCGGCATCGATCTCGTGCTCGACCTGCTGGGCTTCGACGCCGCGGTGGCGGGGGCCGATCTCGTGATCACGGGCGAGGGGCGGCTCGACGAGCAGACGCTCAGCGGCAAGGCCCCGGCCGGCGTCGCGGCGCGCGCGGGCGGCGCGCCCGTGGTGCTCGTGTGCGGATCCAGCGCCCTGCCTCGCGAGCGCGCCGTCGCGGCGGGCTTCCGCGAGGTATTCGAGCTCGTCTCGATCGAGCCCGACGCCGAGCGGTGCATGCGCGAGCCCCTGCCGCTGCTCGAGCGCATCGGCCGGCTCATCGGTGGGTGCCTGGCCCAGCTCGCGGCCCGGCCGCCCGAGGCGCGGTGAATCGCGCGCGGAACGGATGCGACCGGCCGGTGCCTCCCGCTCGGGGCGGGACCCGCTGCACGACGGATGCGGCTACTCCGCGGGCGCCAGGTCGTAGGTGACCCAGGGGGTCTGCCGGGCGACCCGGTCGTAGAGGCTGCGCGCCGTCGTGTTGCTCTCATGCGTGATCCAGCGCACCACCGAAGCGCCCTCGTCGCGCGCGATCTCGGCGAGGCGGGCGAGGATCGCGGATCCCGCGCCCGTGCCGCGCGCCTCGGGCACGGTGAAGAGATCGTCGAGGTAGAGCCCCTGCTCGCCGATGATCGGTCGCGCGAAACTGCGGAAATGCCCCATGCCGACCAGCCGCCCGTCGAGCTCGGCGACGAGGCCGCGCGTCCCGTGCGCGGGATCCATCAGCCACCCCCACACGGTGTCGACCACCGCGGGATCGTGCGTCTTCTCGTAGAAGTCGCGGTAGCCGCGGAAGAGCGCACCCCAGGCCTCGCGATCGCCCTCGATCACGGGCCGCACCACGACCGACCCGCCCGCCTGCGCGCTCACGAGAGCTTCTCCACCTCGACGAAGACCACGTCGGCGGCGTCGCCACGGTTCTCGATGCGGTGCTCCGCGCCGGAGGGGCGCGTGTAGCTGCGGCCCGCCACGAGCTCGGCGACGATCTCGCTGCCGTCGGCGTTCGCGACGTGCATCGTGTCGGTCACGAGCGGCACCACGACGTACTCGTGCTCGTGCCGGTGCATCGGGATCGCCCCGCCCGGTTCGATGGTCCACTTCGTGACGCGGAAGTGCTCGTTCTCGAGCTGTACCTCGCTGCGCGATCCGGTGCTCATGATCCTCCTCGATGCGTGACCGGGCGCCCCGTCGGCGCCCTCCGCCCCCAGCTTAGGCCCGGCACCCGCTTCCGGGGCCGGTCGCGGGCGCGAGGCCGGCGCGCCCGGCCCCGCGACGGGCTCACGGGGCGAGGGAGCCGGGGGTGCGCCCCTCTCCGAGCTCAGCCCGGCGGCCGATGATCTCCGGGTACAGCGCGAGGATGAGGTTCGACAGCGAGAACGGCGACGCGAGCGGCTCGCCGATCGCCTCCTCGACGCGCCCGATGCGGTAGCGCACCGTGTTGGGGTGCAGGAAGAGCGCCTCGGCCGTGCCCGCCACGTTCTGGCCCGCGGCGAGGTAGGTCGTGAGCGTGTCGCGCAGCTGCTGCGAGCCGAGCGGCGCGAGCGTGCGGTCGATCCGCTCCCGGAGCTGCCGCGGATCGACGTGCGAGAGCAGCCAGGTCGAGAGGTCGATGCGGTCGATGAGCACGGGGCCGAGGTCTTGGGGCGCCTCCGCGGCGGCGGCCCACTGCCGCGCGATGCCGAGCGCCGTCTCGGCCTCGCGCACGCACTCGGGAACCGCCGAGAGCGAGGGCGACGGCGCCGAGGAGCCCGTGAGGAATTGCCGAGAGACGGCGGCGAGCCACTGCTCGCTCGCGTGCGAGGCGGGAACGAGGGCCGCGACCGTGGCGGGCGCGTCCATGTCGACGCGGCGCAGCATGACGAGCAGCGGCAGGTCGTCGGAGCGGGCCCGTGAGACGAGCTGGGCGATGTGCGCCTCGGACGCCGAGGGCTCGTCGAGCGGAGCGAGCTCGACGGCCCGCACGCTCGCGTAGGTGGGGAATCGGAACTGGGCGAGCCGGCTCCAGAAGCGATGCTCGCGGGCCGGCAGGATGCCGTCGTGCAGCGCCGCGATGAGCTGTTCGTTGTCTCGGCGGTCGCGCTGGGTGGCGCCGTACTGGATGCCGTGCACGGCCCCCAGCAGGCGCTCCGAGGTGTCGAGCAGCAGCTCGCCGATCTGCTCCAGCGTCTCGGGCCCCCGGCTCGCGATCGCGATGACGTGCACGCCGTCGCGCAGTGCGACGCGGCGCGTGCGCACGTGCCAGCGACCGATCTCGAGGGCGAGCTCGCGCTGGTTGGTCGCGGAGACCTCGTTCCAGATGAGCTGCACGGGCGCTTCGCCGGTGCTCGCGACCACGCTGCCCTCGAAGTCGTAGATGATCGCGGTGCCGTGGCAGAGCGTGCTCACGCGGGAGGCGAGGGATCGCACCGGGTCGGTCGAGGAGACGGCGGCGAGCAGCGCGTGGGTGATGTCGAGTCGGGTGCGGAGACGGGCGAGCTCGGCGCCGGTGTCGGATTCGTCGGGCATGCGGATCGCCCCTCTCTTCGTCGAGTGCTCGTGGCCGGGCACGCCTGCGCCCCATCCTCGGTGCGGATTGTGTGAACGGGAGGTTTGCCGGACGTTAAACCGGCGATTTTTGTGAATTTTACAATGAGGGCGTCGCAAACCTTCGTATTCTCTAGTGACCCCCCGACCTGAGGGGCACGAGGGTTGATGCATCCGGAAGTCAACGATGAATCCAGGAGGACCCATGAGCAGTATTCGCGTCGCGGTAGACGTCGGCGGCACATTCACCGACGTCTGCATCTTCGATGACGACACCCAGCAGATGCGGGTGACGAAGGTGCCATCGACACCGGCCGATCCCATGATCGCGGTGATGAACGGCGTGGATCGGGGCGAGATCGACCTGAACGAGGTCGCGCTCTTCTCGCACGGCACCACGGTCGCCACCAACGCGCTCATCACCCGCAACTTCCCCGCCGCCGCCCTCGTCACCACGCGCGGCTTCCGCGACGTGCTCGAGATCCGCGACGGCACCAAGGACGACCTGTGGGACGCGTACAACGACGTCTCCGCGCCCTACATCCGCCGCCGCGACCGCTTCGAGGTGAGCGAGCGCATCGACTACAACGGCAACACGATCACGCCCCTCGACGAGGCCGAGGCCCGCCGGCTGGCCGAACTGCTGCTGCGCCGCGGCGTGAAGACGATCGCCGTCTGCTTCCTCAACTCCTACGCCAACGCGGCCCATGAGACCCGCATGCGCGAGATCCTCGAAGAGGTCATCCCCGACGCCACCGTCTCGACCTCGGCCGAGGTGCTGCCCGAGATCTTCGAGTACCCGCGGTTCAACACTGCCGTCGCCAACGCCGTGCTCGCACCGCTCGTGTCGGGCTACGTGAACCGGCTCGCCGGCCGTCTGCGCGACGGCGGCTACCGGGGCGACCTGCTGCTGCTCCACTCGGGCGGCGGGTCGATGACGCCGCGCCTCGTCGAGAAGTTCCCCGTGCGGCTCGCCGCCTCGGGCATCGCCGCCGGAGCCATCTCGGCCAAGCACATCGCCCAGCAGTGCGGCTACGACAACGCCGTGAGCCTCGACATGGGCGGCACCTCCACCGACATCGCCCTCGTCGCCGACGGCGAGCTGCGCGTCTCGCAGGAGTGGCAGGTCGAGTACGGCCACCCCATCATCTTCCCCTCCATCGAGGTGCTCACCATCGGCGCCGGAGGCGGATCCCTCGCCCACATCGACATCGCCGGCTCGCTGCGCAACGGCCCCCAGTCGGCGGGCGCCGACCCCGGGCCCGCCTGCTACGACACCGGGGGCGACCAGCCCACCAACACCGACGCCAACGTCGTGCTCGGCCGGCTCGGCACCTCGCTCGCCGGCGGGGTGAAGCAGCTCGACCGCTCCCTCTCCGAGCAGGCGATCCGCCGCGTCATCGCCGAACCCCTCGGCATGGGGCTCGAAGAAGCGGCCCAGGCGATCATCTCGGTCGCGAACGCCAACATGGCCGACGCCGTGCGACTCGTCTCGATCCGCCGCGGCTACGACCCCCGCGACTTCGCGCTGCTCGCCTTCGGCGGGGCCGGCGCCCTCCACGGCGCCGACGTCGCCCGCGAACTCGGGATCCCGACGGTCGTCGTGCCGCCCAACCCGGGCGTCACCTCGGCCATGGGCTGCCTGCTCGTCGACATCCAGCACGACTTCGCGCAGATGTACAACGGCGCCGACGAGGACGGCATCGAGCAGGCCTTCATCACCCTCGAGACCGAGGCCACCGCGCGCCTGCGCCACGAGGGCGTCGCAGAGGAGAACGCGATCCTGCAGCGCAAGATCTCGATGCGCTACCAGGGCCAGTGGCGCTCGCTGCAGGTGCCCATGGGATCCGGACCCGGCGCGCTCGAGCGGGCCGTGCGCACCTTCCACGAGCAGTACGAGCGCGAGCTCGCGTTCCGCCAGGACGACGCCCCCGTCGAGGTCTACCAGCTGCACCTCGGCGCGGTCGGCAAGATCCCGAAGCCCTCGTTCCGGCCCGCCGATCCCGTGCCCCAGGCTCCCGGCGAGCCAGCCGAGCGCCGGCCCGTCTACTTCGGCGTCACCGGCTGGCTCGACACCCCCGTCTACGACCGCGACGCGCTCGCCGCGGGCACGGCGTTCCAGGGCCCGGCCATCATCAACCAGCTCGACTCGACCACCGTCGTGCCCCCGTACACTCGCGCCGAGATCGACGAGTGGCTCAACATCCGCATCCACCTCGAGGAGATCAACTGATGAGTGACACCATCGCTCTCGCCCCCGCAGTGGGGCGGCAGACCGAACTCGACCCGGTGACGTTCGAGGTGCTGAAGAACGCCTTCGCCACCAGCGTCGACCTCATGAGCGAGCAGATCCTGCGCACCTGCTACTCGTTCGTCATCTACTCCCGCGACTTCTCGTCGGCGCTCTGCGACGCCCACGGCAACACCGTCATGCAGGGCTCCGGCGACATCGCGGTGCACGTGGGCACGCTGCACTTCCAGGCCAAGGCCGTGATCGAGCAGTTCGGAGACGACATCCACCCGGGCGACGTGTTCGCGATCAACGACCCGTACCGCGGCGGCACGCACTTCAACGACGTCTCGTTCGTGCGGCCCGTCTTCTCCGAGGGGCGCATCATCGCCTTCGCGCAGAACAAGGGGCACTGGGCCGACATCGGCGGCAAGGTGCCCGGATCGTTCGACGTCTCGGCGTCCGAGCACTTCGGCGAGGGGCTGCGCATCACCCCCATCCGCGTCTGGTCGAAGGGCGTCTTCCTGCACGACGTGGCCCAGTTGCTCGTCGCCAACACCCGCGCGCCCGAGCAGGCGCTCGGCGACCTGCACGCGCAGTCCGAGGCGACCGCGGTGTGCGAGCGCGAGGTGCTGCGCCTCGTCGACCGCTACGGCACCCGCACCGTCGAACTGGCGATGCAGGAGACCCAGGACTACGTCGAGCGCACCGTGCGCCGCCGCCTCGCCGACCTGCCCCAGGGCACCTGGGAGACCGTCGACTACCTCGACCTCGACCCCGGCAAGCCCGAGGGCCTCGTGCCCGTCAAGATCCGCATGACGCTCGACGGCGAGGGCATCCACTACAACCTCGAGGGCAGTGCCGACGTGGTCGACACCTTCCTCAACTCGGGCTACGGCACCACCTTCTCGGCGATCTATGCGGGCACCAAGACCTTCTTCCCCGACGTGCCCCTCAACTCGGGCTTCTACGCGGCCGTCACGGCCGACATCGGCCCCGAGGGCACCGTCGTGAACGCGGGCTGGCCGTACGCCGTGACCGGCTTCTGCTCGGGGCCCTACGAGAAGCTCATGAACGGCATCTTCGAGATCTGGTCGCAGCTCATGCCCGAGCGCGCCATGGCCTGCGCCTTCAACCTCGAGTACCTGCTCGTCGGCGGGCGCGACGCCCGCAGCGAGAACAAGCCGTACTTCATGTGGTACGACTGGATGGCCGGCGGCTGGGGCGGCCGCTCCTCGAAGGACGGCTCGAGCGCCACCGCCCCCGTGTTCGGCGTAGGCCTCGCGGTGCAGGCGTGCGAGGGGCAGGAGCGGCTCACGCCCGTGCTCACCACGATGCATCGGATCGGCACCGACTCGGGCGGGCCCGGCCGGTTCCGCGGCGGCTGCGGCGTCGAGAAGGGCGGCACGCTCACCGACGCCGACGCGTCGGTGATGAGCTACTGCTGCGACCGCGCCCGCTCGATCACCTGGGGCATCGAGGGCGGCCTGCCCTCCATCCCGCACGGCGTCTGGCTCAACCGCGACACCGAGAACGAGCGCTTCCTCGGGTCGATCTTCTCGTCGGTGCCGGTGCAGCCGGGCGACACCTTCTACCGCCCCTCGGCGGGGGCGGCGGTTTCGGCGATCCGCTCGACCGCACCCCCGACGAGGTGCTCGAAGACGTCATCGACGACTACGTCTCCGTCGAGCGGGCGGCAGAGGACTACGGCGTGGTCATCGTGCCGATCGATCCCGAACTCGACCGCTACGAGATCGACCGCGAAGCGACGCTCGCCAAGCGCGCCTGGATCCGCGAGAACCGCACGGCCTGGCTCGAGTCCGACCCGCGCGAGGTGGCCGAGCGGTACCGGGCGGGCGAGCTCGACCTGCTCGACGTGATCCGCCGGCACGGCGTCATCCTCGACTGGGGTACCGGCGAGCTCTTCGAGGAGACCACGAGGCAGCATCGCGAGCAGATGGCGCGACGCTCGCTCGGCCACTGGGACTGACGCGGCGGCCGGCCACCGGGTGGGCGACCACCCGTCCGAGGCGAGCGGCGCCTCGCCCGGATCCGGACGGCCCCCTCTGCGGGCGACAGCGGACGACCGTGCACCGCGGTCTTCCGAGATCTTCCGCGGAGGGGAGCCCGTCCCGTGCCGACGATCGGTCGGTGCCGGATCGGAGATTTATGCATACGACAAAGGAGTCTGCTGATTTTCCGGCCCTTGCACAATACTGATCCGCGACACGCCTGACAAAAATGAGATGTCGGTGCGATCGACTGCAGCACCGACCCGGCTTCGCACCGGTTCCGGCCGACGCGGATTCTCCCCCCTTCCGCAGCCGTGCTCGCCGCCGCGCCTCCGCGCGACGACGCCCGCGGCGGCACTCCCCGAAATACCAATGGAGGTATGATCGTGACCCTCAATCTGACCGGGAGCAACGACGACGTCGAAGCGACCGACGCCCTCGCGCGACAGGGCGACGACGAAGACCAGATGACTCGCGGATCGCTCGCGATGGCCTGGTACGGCGTCGCCAGCGCGTTCTTCTTCGTCTACATCGGCGCGGCGATGGCGGCCGCCTACGGCACGGTGAACGCCATCGTCGGCATCGTGCTGACCATCATCTGCTACGGCGTCATCAATGCCGTGCTGTCGCGCTACGCCATCAACAACCGCACCACGGTGGCGCAGTTCTCGCGCACCATCCTCGGCACCGCCGGCTCGTCGATCGCGACGATCATCTTCGCGCTCGTCGCGATCTACTACGCCGTGTTCGAGGGTTCGATCGTGGCCTACGCCTTCATGGCGGCGTTCGGCGGCGAGATGTGGATGTGGAGCCTCATCGTGGTGATCTACTCCACGCCGCTCATCATCGGCGGCGCCCGCCGCTTCCTCGACAAGCTCAACGGCTGGCTGATGCCGCTCTACTTCTTCGGCCTCGTCGCCGCCGTCATCTGGGCGGGCGTCGTCTACGGCTTCGGCGACGCCTGGCTCACGCACGCTCCCGAGGTGCCGCTGCCGTTCGCGCAGGGCGGCCCGGGCTGGCTCGCGACCTTCGCCGGCTACATGGGCGTGTGGATCATGATGATGTTCACCATGGACTACGCGGCGCTCGGCAAGCGCAAGGATGTGAAGTTCCACCAGCGCTTCACCTTCGGCCCGCTGTTCTACGTGCTCGCCTACGGATTCTCGGCCTTCGTCGGCATCTTCCTCACGTTCACCATCCCGGGTCTCGAGGTCTCCGAGACCGGCATCGCCGGCGGTATGGTGTCGCTGATGGGCATCCTCGGCCTCATCGTGATCATCGCCTCGCAGACCCGGATCAACACGGCGAACTACTACCTCGGGGCTGCGAATCTGCGGGCATTCGGGGAGCGGGTGCTGCGCCTGCGACTGCCGAACATCGTGTGGGTGCTCGTCTCGTCGGTGATCATCTACCTGCTGATGCTGCTGCCCATCGTGCAGTATCTGCTGCTCGCTCTGGCGTGGCAGGGCGTGCTGGTGACGGCGTGGGTGGCGATCGCGCTGACCCACGTGCTGCTCGATCAGGGCCGCAATCAGGAGCACGCGGCGATCGGCGACAAGCACTATCGGGCCTTCAACAGCAACGGCCTGATCTCCTGGACGATCGCGACCGTGATCGGCCTCGTGATGCTGCAGCTCGGCTCGATCAACCCCGAGCTGGCGGGCGTCGGATCGACGTGGGGCCCGATCCTCACGGCCGTGTCGGCTGGCGTCATCTACGCCGTGCTCTGGAAGACGCACCCGACGAGCCGCACCGGCCTGATCAAGGTCGTCGCGCAGCAGTAGCCCCTCGCCGGTGCCCTCGGGCCCCGGCGAGCCCGGCGGGGTCGGGCGGCCTCGAGAACCCCGTTCTCGAGGCCCCGGCCTCGCCGCGCGATCGCCTTGCCGCTCGGGATCGCGGGTCGCGGGATCCCGCGTCGCATCGGGGCCGCGGTGCGTCAGTACGGCTCGAGCTCGACCAGGCGCAGCGCCATGAGGCAGGTGGCCTTGCCGTCGAGCGTGTCGAGAGAGATGTTCAGGATCTGTTCGATGCGTCGGAGCCGGTAGCCCAGCGAGTTGCGGTGGATGAACAGCTCGTCGCAGGTGCGCGAGGGCTGCGCGTCGTTGCGCAGCCAGGCGCGCAGCGTGGGCAGCAGTTCGGTGCTGCGCTTCTCGTCGTGCTCGAGCAGCGGCGCGAGGAAGCGGTGGGCCGACTCCCGCGCCCCGCGCCCCGCGGCTGCCGCCACGACGGCGCTGAGCCCGAGCGCCGGCGCCACCACGGGCTTCTCGGCGTGGCGCACCAGATCGAGGGCGTGCACCAGCGAGATGCGCAGTTCGTCGATGGTGTGGGTGGGTTCGCGCAGCACGAGCGGCAGGTCGGCCCGCACGCCCAGCAGGTGCGCGGTGGCCTCGGCGATGCCGTCGCGGGGAAACTGCATGAGCGCGATGAGGCGGTCGTCGATCTCGGCCACCCGCACATCGTGAAAGGCGTCGTGCAGCGCGAGGCGCAGCTGCCAGGCGGCGGCGGCGTGCTCGCCGCCGAGGTCGGCGACCACGAGCGCGGTGTCGGCGCCGCGGCTGAGGCCGAGCTCGTGGAACGCACCGGCCACGTCGTTGCGGGTGGCCTCGGACCACGAGACGCAGCGGTTCACGAAGCGCAGCATGTCCTGCTGACTGCTCGCATCGACCGTCACCGAGCGGTTGAGCTGCATGGCGAGGATCGAAGTGACGGGCGTGAGCAGGGGCTCGAACTCGCTCGACGGCCGCAGCAGGCGCACCGCGAGCTGGCACGGGTTGCGCAGTCCCATCGGCAGGGTGAGGTTGAAGACGTCGGGCTGAGCGCCGCGGGTCGCGCCGGTGCGCCAGGTGACGGTGGTGGGGTACTGGGCGATGATGGAGTCGAAGGCGTCGTAGACGGCGACCGGCAGTTCGAGCACGGAGTGGATCGCAGCGAGCAGCGTCGAGATCTCGGCGCCCTGGCTCGCGAGCCGCGCGCACTCGTCGGCGAGCCGCCAGCCCCGGTCGGTGAGGGCGATGCGCTCGGCCTGCAGCATGTATTCGACGTGCTGGTTGATCTTGAACAGCGGCACGGTCGTGGGTACCTCGAGCAGGGGCACGTCGTGGCGAGCGCACGCCTCGATGAGCCCCTTCGGCAGTTCGCGGTGGGCGACGCCCACCGCGAAGGCGAGGGCCGAGACCGGCACCCGGGTGAGGCGCTCCACGTAGCCGTCCCAGATGCTGGGCTCGGTGAAGTTCATGCCGATGCCCGAGGTCAGCACGAGGACGTTCGGCTCGAGGTATGGCGTTGGATCGAGGTGCTCTGCGGGGGCGCAGCGGGCGATCTCGCGGCCCAGCCGTTTCATGCTCGACGGCGTCTCGAGCCGCAGTTGCAGGGACTGCTCGGCGAGGAGGTCGGTGACGCGCATTCGATCCCTTTCGCATCTGCACAAATTCGAATGGAAGATTCTTGCGTATGCATAATAACGTTCGTTGCGGGCTGGGCGTAGCTTTGAGGCCATGACAGCACAACGTGGTGATGCGATCTCAGTCAACTCCGATATGGGCGAGGCCTTCGGCCTGCACACCTTCGGCAACGATCCCGAGCTGATGCGACTCATCGACGTCGCGAACGTCGCATGCGGCTTCCACTCCGGCGATCCGGGTGCCATGGAGACCACGGTCTCGCTCGCGCACGAGAACGCCGTGCGCGTCGGCGCCCACCCCGGTCTGCCCGACCTCGTGGGCTTCGGCCGCCGCGAGATGAAGCTGACGCCTCAGGAGGTCGAGGATCTCATCCGCTACCAGGTGGGCGCGCTCACCGGCTTCCTCACGAAGTACGAACTCCCTCTCAACCACATCAAGCCCCACGGCTCGCTCTACGGCATGCTCGCCCGGGACGAGGAGCTGATGCTCGGAGCGGTGCGAGTCGCCCGCGACTACGGCGTGCCGGTCTTCGGGATCGCCGGATCCGCCCACCAACGCGTCGCCGAGCGCGAGGGCGTCGAGTTCGTGGGCGAGCTCTACGTCGACCTCGACTACAACTCCGAGGGCGGCCTCATCATCCTGCGTCAGCCCCACGCCACCGACCCGCAGCAGGCCGCCGAGAAGGCCCGGCGCGCCATCGACGACGGAGTCATCGTGTCGGTCGACGGCACCGAGCTGCCCATCGAGTTCGGCAGCATCTGCGTGCACTCCGACACCCCCAACGCCGTCGAGGTCACCGCCGCCGTGCGCGCGGTCGTCGACCGGTAGACGACACCACCCACCATCCCATCTATCCCTCTATCTCGAGAGCGAACAACACATGAGTTCACAGGTCATCGCCCCGATTCCCGGTATCTTCTACCGCCGCCCAGCACCCGACAAGGCCCCGTTCGTCGAGGTGGGAGACACCGTCGAGACCGGGCAGACGATCGGCGTCATCGAGATCATGAAGCAGTTCACCGAGGTGCGCACCGAGATCGGCGGCACGATTCAGTCGTTCGAGGTCGACGACAACGGCATGGTCGGCCCCGGCGACGTCATCGCGACGATCGACTGATCCCACCCGACGCCAGCCCGCAAAGGAGCGCCATTGTGAAAAAACTGCTGATCGCCAACCGAGGCGAGATCGCGGTGCGCATCATCCGCGCCGCCCGCGAGATGGGCATCGCCACCGTGGCGGTGGTGAGCGAGGCCGACCGCGGCTCGAACGCCGAGCGCCTCGCCGACGAATCGGTCGTGATCGGGCCCGCTCCCGCGGGCCTGAGCTACCTCAACCACGAGGCGGTGCTCACCGCCGCCGCCGAGACGGGCGCCGACGCGATCCACCCCGGCTACGGCTTCCTCTCCGAGAACGCCGACTTCGCCCGCAAGGTCACCGACGCCGGACTCGTCTGGGTGGGGCCCGACCCGGACACCATCGTGCTGATGGGCGACAAGTCGCGCGCCCGCCGGGCCGCCATCGAGGCCGGAGTGCCCGTGCTCGCGGGAACCGACGGCGTGCTCGACGTCACGGCCGACATCGAGAGCATCGCCGATGGCATCGGCTACCCGCTCGTGGTGAAGGCCTCCGCCGGTGGAGGCGGACGCGGCATCCGGCGCATCGAGTCGCGCGCAGAGGTGCGCGGCACCGTCGAGGTCGCCCAGGCCGAGGCGCAGGCAGCGTTCAACTCGAACGAGGTCTACTTCGAACGGTTCGTCACCCGGGCGCGTCACGTCGAGGTGCAGATCTTCGGCGACGGAGAGACCTGGGTGCACCTGGGCGACCGCGACTGCTCGATGCAGCGCCGCCAGCAGAAGGTCATCGAGGAGGCGCCCGCACCGGGCCTGCCCGAGGACCTGCGGCAGCGCATGCGCGACACCTCTGTCGAACTCGCGCGCCAGTCGAGGTACGTGGGGGCCGGCACCGTCGAGTTCCTCTACGATCCCGACCGCCAGGAGATCGCCTTCATCGAGATGAACACGCGCCTGCAGGTCGAGCACCCCATCAGCGAGGCCATCACCGGCATCGACCTCGTGCGCGAGCAGTTGCGCATCGCCTCCGGAGAGAGGCTCGGCTACACCCAGCAGGACATCGAGTTCGAGGGCCACGCCTTCGAGTTCCGCATCAACGCCGAGGACCCCGACAGCAGCTTCATGCCGAGCCCCGGCCGCATCGAGGCCCTCGAGCTCTCGGGCGGGCCCGGCGTGCGCGCCGACTTCGGGTTCTCCGCCGGCCAGACCGTCATGCCGTTCTACGACTCGCTGCTCGGCAAGCTCATCGTCTGGGACCGCGACCGGGAGCACGCCCTCGCTCGCGCAGCTCGCGCCCTCGACGAGGTCGAGATCTCGGGCATCAAGAGCACCGTGCCGCTCATGCGGCGGCTCGTGGCGCTCGACGACTTCTCGGCCGCGCAGCACTACACCACCTACATCGAATCAGTCCCCGGCCTGTTGGGAGCATCAGCATGACCCTGCCCGACCACGCGCGCTACACCTGGGGCGGTGACGAGTTCCTGCTCGTCGAGATCGCCCCGGACATGTCGCTCGAGGCGAATTTCGTCTCGAACTCGATCGCGATGGGCCTCGAGCAGCGCGAGCTGCCCGGCATCATCGACATCTGCCCGGCCAACGCCTCCCTGCTCATCCGATTCGACCCCGACGAGCTCGCCCACACCGAGCTCGAGCGGGTGGTGCGCGAACTCGAGGCCGACGTTCGCCAGGTCTCCGGCGGGGTGCTCGAAACCCGCATCGTCGAGGTGCCCGTCTGGTACGACGACCCCTACACGCGCGAGACGGTGGAGCGATTCCGCGAGGGGTACCACCAGGACCCGAGCGGCACCGACCTCGACTACGCGGCGGCGGTCAACGGTCTCGCCGACGCGCAGGAGTTCATCCGGCGCCACCACGAGCGCCCGTGGCTGGTGTCGATGGTGGGCTTCGTCGCCGGCCTCCCGTTCCTCTTCCAACTCGCACCGCAGGAGGAGCAGCTGGAGGTGCCCAAGTACCTGAGCCCACGCACCGACACGCCTCCCCTCACGGTCGGCATCGGCGGCTGCTTCACCGCGCACTACTCGGTGCGCGGCGCCGGGGGCTACCAGATGCTGGGCATCGCGCCGGCCCCCATCTACGACCCCGAGCAGCGTCTCACCGACTTCGCCGACTTCTCGGTGCTGTTCAAGACCGGCGACGTGGTGAAGTACCGCCCCGTCGACGAGGCCGAGTACCGCGAGATACAGGCGCAGGTCGAGGCCGGCACCTACCGCTACAAGCAGGCACCCGTCACGTTCTCGCTCTCGGAGGCGCTCGCCGACCTCGAGGGCCACAATCGCTCACTTCTGGAGGCCCTCGATGTCGCTTGAGATCATCACCCCCGGGCTCGCGACCACGGTGCAGGATCGCGGGCGCTTCGGCTACTACCGCTACGGCATCCCGCAGGGCGGCTCGATGGACCAGTACTCGTCGGCGCTCGCCAACCGCCTCGTCGGCAACACGCCCGACGACGCCGTGCTCGAGTGCACCTACCTCGGGCCGAAGCTCACCACCGACGCCCCCGCCGTGATCGCGGTGACGGGCGCGCCCGTCGACGTGCTCGTCAACGGCGAGCCCGCGCAGCAGAACGCTCGCATCGAGCTGCAGGCCGGCGACGAACTCTCGTTCGGTGTGATCCGGGGCGGCACCAAGTTCTTCATCGCCGTCGCGGGCGGGATCGACGTGCCAGTGGCCCTCGGCTCCCGCTCCACGTACCCCATCGGCCGCATCGGCGGCGTCGAGGGCCGCGCGCTCGCCGCGGGCGACGCACTGCCCGTGGGCGAGGCGCGCGAGCAGACGCTGCCCCGTCTCGACCGCGTGCCCGACGATCTGCTGCCGAGCTACGAGAAGCAGGTCGAGGTGCGCGTGATGACGGGTCTCTACGACCACAAGCTCACCGAGGAGGGGCTGCGGAACCTGCTCGGCGCCGAGTGGACCCTGACTCCCGTCGCCGACCGCATGGGCCTGCGCTTCGACGGGCCCGGTGCGCCATGGAGGGACGAGCCCCAGCCCTTCGGCGCGGGCCAGGACCCCTCGAACATCACCGACGCCGGCTACCCCGTGGGCTCGATCCAGATACCCGGTGGTACGCAGCCCATCGTGCTGCACTACGACGCGGTCTCAGGGGGCGGCTACGCGCAGGCCTGCACGGTCATCAGCGCCGACATGGATCTCTTCGCGCGCATGTCGCCGGGGACCCGGGTGCGCTTCGTGCCAGTGACCATGGAGCAGGCGCTCGAGGCGCGTGCCGAGCGCCGCGCCCGTCTCGACCGCGTCTGGTCGTAGAGGCGCACGGGTCGCGGGGCGCAGGCTCCGCGACCCGCGCCCCGCATGGCCGCCCGTTCACCCGCCCCCACCGCTACGGCCCGGGCCCCGGGCCCGAGAGACAAGGAGAATCGCCGTGCCACTCGTCACCGTGAAAATGTTCGAGCATCGTCTGCATCAGGATCCGCAGTTCGCGGAGCGGCTGGCCATCGCCATCGATGAGGTCGTCGCCGAGCACTGCACCGGACCCGACGGCAAGCGCCCCGACACCTGGGTCACCGTCGAGGGCGTGCCGCGCACTCAGTGGACGTTCAGCGGGCAGACCCGCTGAGGCGTCGGCGGGGTCGCCGGCCGCGCCGACCTCCTGTTCGTCGAGCTCGCTGCAACCGTGTGGTGCGGCCGGAGCGGGCCGAGGGGAGTAGTGCCGCGACCGCAGATGGGCCATGATAAGGGTATGCGCCGCGTGTGCGGATGCTGTCTCACCCAAGGAGTTCTCATGACCTCACCCGAAACGAACCTGCTGCAGCGCGCCGGCGACGGCGTGCGCACCGCCTTCGGCGTGGGCGGCCTGATCGCGATCGTGCTGGGCCTGCTCATCATCCTGTTCCCGGGCAAGACGGGCGCGGTCGCGATGCAGATCGTCGCCGCCGTGATGGCCGCCTACGCCCTGGTCGTGGGCGTCGTCTACATCGGCTCCGCGGTCTTCAGCCGCGCGCTCGGCGGCTGGGCCCGCACCGGCCACATCCTGCTCGGCGTGCTGTACGTGATCGGCGGCGTGGTGATGATGGTGAACCTCGGCGCGACCGCCGCGGTGCTCGCGATCTTCCTCTCGGTGACCATCGGCGTGCTGTGGCTCTTCGAGGGCGTGATGGCGTTCACGGTCGTCAAGCAGAGCGGCAACAAGACCTGGACCGTCATCTACGGCATCATCAGCGTCATCGCCGGTCTCTCGCTCATGCTCTCGCCGCTGCTCGGGGCCGTGACCCTGTGGCTGCTGCTCGGCATCTCGATGGTCGTGATGGGTGTCGTGCAGGTGGTGCGCGCCTTCAAGGTCGGCTCCGCGGAGTAGCACACGGGCGGCGGCGTTGCCGCCGTCGATCGGGGTCCCGGGGTGCGCTGCACTCCGGGTCTCAGTCGTTCGTGGGCCTCGGTCGGCGGCGGCCCGGAGCCGTGGCGACGGTGGCGACCCGGCGCGGCTCAGCGCATCTGCTCGAGCTGCTCCGCGGTGACGGGCTCCTCTTCGAGGGCGAGCGCCAGGTACTTGCGCAGCACGACCAGCGAGGCGCCCGCCTTGTCGAACTCGGCTGCGACGAAGCGGTCGGTGCGGATCAGCGCGATCGCCTCGTGCGCGGGCATGATGACGCCCTTGCTGTCGGCGCGGCGCTCGGCGGGCGCGACGGCGCGCAGCTCGGCCATCGACGTGAAGAGCGGCAGCACGAGCTGGCCCTTCGTGGAGCGGATGGTGCGCACCCGCGGCCCCTTCTTCTTCGAGGAGGTGCCAGTCACGTCGGCCACGAGGTAGCCCTCGCGCAGCGAGTTCAGAAAGGCGGCGAGTCGCTCGTAGTCGGGCTGCTGCTGCAGCTCGCGCAGGGCATCGCGCACGGCCTCGTTGGCGTAGTCGGGGTGCACCTCGGCAGGGATCGCGGCCTCGGCCCGGTCTGCGGCCTCGGACGGGTGCGCTGCGGCGTCGGGATCCGGATGCTGGGGGTTCTCGGCCATGCCCTCCAGCCTAGGGCGTTTCTCGCGCATCATCGTCTACAGTGCGCGCCCCTCAGTCCTCGCCGACACCGCGCGCCGAGAGAGCCTCGCCGGTGAGCTGCGCGTGCGCGACGGTGCGCAGCACGAGCGGCATGAGGCGCGCGCGCGGATCCCGTTCGAGCCCGCGGGCCCGCGCTGCGGACTGCGTCTCGCGCGCGACGCCCAGGATGGTCGGGATCGCGCGGATCACGAGCGAGAACGCCAGCGCCACCCGCTCGGGTTTCGCGCCGAGGTGGCGCAGCGGCCCGAGCGCCCAGGTGATCGTGTCGAGCATGTCCTCGACGGCGGTGCTCGCGGTGACGGCGCTCGCGGCGAGGATCATCGCGAAGAGGTCGCCGACCACCTCGGCGCCCCGCTCCCAGCCGTGCTGCCAGGCCTGGAACGCGAAGAGGGGGACCGCGATCAGCGCGAAGCCGCGGGCGACCCGCCAGAAGTCGCGCCCGCGCAGCCCCGCGAGCACCGCGAGGGCGACGGCGATCCCGAGCCACGCCGCGGTGAGCGGCACGCCGGTCGTCGACACCACCGCGATCGCGAACCCGAACAGACCGAGCAGCTTAGCGCCCGGCCGCAGCCGGTGGAGGGGCCCCGAACCCGGCAGGTAGGCGCCGAGCGGCGAGTGGATGCTCACGGTCGCTCCCGGGCGGGATCGTCGGGCGAGGGGCGGCCTGCGGCCGCACTCGATGCCGCCGGAGCCCCGCTCAGTTCGCGGTAGTGGGCGATCGCTGCGGCGGGGGCGCCGTCGAACGCTACGCGCCCCTCGTCGACGACGAGGGTGCGGTCGGCCCGAGCGGAGAGCTCGAGGTCGTGCGTCACGACCACGAGTTGCTGCGGCAGCGACATGAGCAGGTCGCCGATCATGCGGGCGTTGCGCAGGTCGAGCAGTGTCGTGGGTTCGTCGGCGACGAGGATCGCGGGGTCGGTCGCCAGCACCGACGCGATCGCGAGCAGCTGCTTCTGGCCCCCCGAGAGCGTGTGCACGCTGCGATCGGCGAGCTGCGCGAGCCCGAAGCGGTCGAGTGCGGCGAGCGCGGCCTCCCGGCGGGCGCGCTTGTCGCGATGGGTGCGGCGCAGGGAGAGCATCACGTCCTCGATCGCGGTCGGCATGATGAGCTGCGCGGCGGGGTCGGTGAACACGAAGCCGACGCGGCGCCTCACGGCGGCGCCGTCGCGGCGGGTGTCGAGGGGGCGCGGATCCGGCGCCCCGGCGCTCGCCTCCGCCGCGCCCGGGGCTGCGTCGGCCTCGCTCGTGCCTCCGCCGTTCGATGCGGCGCTCGCCGTGATCACGACCTGCCCCGCGCTCGGCTCGACGAGCCCGTTGACGAGCCGGGCGAGGGTCGACTTGCCCGAGCCGTTCGCGCCGATGATCGAGACGCGGCGCTCGGTGAGCGTGAGCGAGACGGGGTGCAGGATCGTGACCGGGCCCTCGGGTGCGGTCACGGTGGCGCTGCGCAGTTCGATCACTCGGCGATCCTATGCGGTGTTGACGGGATTCTGGTGGGGGATCGGCTCCGGCTCGGGGTCTTCGGCTGTGCGCCGTCCCGGGGTGCGGAGCCGGGCGGTGTTTCGGATCGGAGTGCGAGTTTCGATCCGAGATGCCGGTGAGAACCGAGACACGGGTGGGAAGCCCGAGCGGCCGGGCGCTCTCAGGCGCGCCGGCGCGCCGGCAGCAGGCTCGGGAACGCGCGGTGCACGGCCGTGGCCACGAGCGCCATCAGGATGTTCTTGACCACGTCGCCCGGCCAGAAGGCGAGGTCGGCGACGAACGCCTGCCCCAGGGTGAGGTCGGCCCGCCACGCCATGCCGAGGATGCCGAGCGGGTGCACGAACACGAAGCTCGACACGATGCCTGCCACGAAGATGAGGGGGATGCTGGTCGCGATCTTGCGGCGGGGCAGGCGCTCGACGATGAAGCCCGCGAGCAGCGCCGCGAGCGGGAATGCGACGAGGTAGCCCACCGAGGGGCCGGCGAAGGGCGCGAGGCCCGCGGATCCGCCCGAGAACACCGGCAGTCCCGCCGCACCGACCGCCAGGTAGAGCAGCACGGCGAGGAAGCCCCGGCGCGCACCGAGCACGGCGCCGGCGAGGATCACGGCGAAGGTCTGCAGGGTGATGGGTACGGCGCCGCCCACGCTGATGGCAGGCAGCAGGGCGCAGACCGCGATGAGGGCGGCGAAGGTTGCGATGAGGGCGATGTCGGTGGCGACGTTGCGCTTCGGTGCGGCGCCGACGGCGGCGGTCTCGGGTGCGGACACTCTGGCTCCTTGTGGTGGGCCGCGCTTCGATGATGCGGCGCGGAGGGGCGGGAAGGGGATCGGGATCGCGGGGCACGGCCCGGCGCGGTGCCGGACGCTGCTCGGGACAGCAACCTGAACGGTGTTCTGGTGAACGGTGTTCAGGTTAGCGGTAGGCTGGTGGAATGCGCAACAGCCTCGCCGACGTGGTCGCCGCCGGCCTGCGCGTGCTCGACGCCCAGGGGCTCGAGAACTGCTCGATGCGCCGCGTCGCCGCCGAGCTGGGCGTGCAGCCGAGCGCGCTCTACCATCACGTGCCCGACAAGCAGACCCTGCTCGCGCTCATGGCCGACGAGATCGTGGGCCCGGTCGCGCTGGGCGGCGGAG
Source organism: Leucobacter muris (assembly GCF_004028235.1). Taxonomy (NCBI): domain Bacteria; kingdom Bacillati; phylum Actinomycetota; class Actinomycetes; order Micrococcales; family Microbacteriaceae; genus Leucobacter; species Leucobacter muris. Next base: position 97,764 of record NZ_CP035037.1, read on the forward strand.
CGGCTCAGGGCGCGGAGGGCGCGGCCGGCGCCCAGGCGGCGGGCCCCGCCGCCGATCCGCGCGCCTTCTGCATGGCGCTGCGCGAGGCGATGCTCGCGGTGCGCGACGGCGCCGACGTGGTGGCGACGGCTGCGGCGTTCCGGCTCGGAGCCTCCGATGTGGAGCGGTGGCTGACCGCGCTCGTGGGGCCCGACGGCGCGCGCACGCTGCTGCTCTACACCTTCGGGCACGCGCAGTCGACGCAGACCCACCGGCAGGCGGCGGCGCTCGGCGCGCTGATCGATCCTGCCGCGCTGCCCCGAAGGGACGCGGCTGCGGTGGCGGATCCCGAACGCGACCTCGACGCATCGTTCGAGCGGGGCCTCGCCATCATCCTGCGGGGCCTCGACGCGTCTGCGACCTCGGGCCGCTGACGCGGCCGGCCCCGGGCCGAGCCGTCGAACCTCAACGGTGGAAGGGGCGGATCAGGCGGTGCTCGACCGCCTTGCGGCGCTCGGCCGTCCACAGGGCGATGCGCAGGTCGACCAGATCGTTCTGCGAGAGCGGATCGCGGCCGCTCAGCTCCCGGATCCTCCGCAGCCGATGCCGCACCGTGTTCACGTGCACGTACAGCCGGTCCGCGGTGGCCTGCAGGTGCCCGTCGGCGTCGATGAACACGCGCAGCGTGGAGAGCAGCTCCACCCGCCCCTGCTCCTCGGCATCGAGCAGCGGCTTGATGAGCTGCTCGACGAACGGGCTCAGATGCTCGGCGGGCTGCTGCTCGAGCAGCGCCTCGAGCGACACCAGCTGATCCGGCCCGGCGAGGCCGCCGCGGCTGCGCGCCAGCCGCAGCGCCGACCTGGCCTCGCTGAGCGCGCGCCGCAGCTCGCCCAGCTCGACCGTCGAGCTGTAGCCGCACACGAGGCCGAGGCCGCGGAACGACTCCTCCGAGTTCGGCCCCGAGATGAGCACGACCCCCTGGGACGTCACGCCGATCAGCCCGGGAATGCCGTGGCGGCCGAGCGCCCCCTCGCTGCCGCTCGGCCAGCTCGACGCCCGCAGCTGCGCGCGATCCAGCCCGTGGGCCTCGATCTCGGGCAGGATCGCCGCGGGAAGCGCGAGCCCGCTCGCGATCAGGTCGATGAGCTGCCCGAGGCGTTGCTGCTGCTCCGATGCCTCGCGGGCGTGCTCAAGGCCCGTGAACTCGAGCACGCTCTGCAGCTGCTCCATGAACTCGCCGCTCGGCCCCGGCGCCTCGCCGATCCACTCGAGCCCGCGGCTCGCCCCCGATCCGACCTTCCCGACCCGGCCGCCGAGGGTCTCCTCGACCGCGCTGAGCAGCGCCGTCTCGCCCGCGCCGGTGCGGGCCATCGCCAGCAGCCGCGAGAGCAGCGCGGTCTCCCGCCTCCTGGCCTCGCTCTCGATCTGGGTGCGACGCCGCAGCACGACATCGTTCACCGCGAGGAAGGGGACGCCGTGGTCGAGCAGCAGCAGCGGCATCCCCGCGAGCTCGCACGCCGCGACGAGCTCTTCGGGCGGCTCCAGGTGCACCTCGCCGAGGCCCAGCGCGATGCCCGCGACCCCGGCGTCCGACAGGGCGGCGACGAACGTCTCGGCGGAGCGCGGGCGCACGAGCGCGCTGCCCAGCGTGCAGACGAGCTCGTGCTTGCGCAGGTGCGGGCGCGGGTCGAGCTGCTCGGTCGCGTGCACCCACGAGACCTGTCGCTCGAGCGCGCCGTCGGGCAGCACGGCGGCGGTGACGGCCAGCGATCCCGCTGCGATGAGATCGCCGATCCTGACGAGCGCCCCGGAATCGGCCTGCATCGAAGACATGAGAGCATTGTAGCTTTCTACAACTCGCGTGCCGGGAAATAGAGGATGTTCCTCTTTTTGAGCCCTGAATAGTGGAGGAGTGCATAATTGGGGGCGTTCGTCGCCGTCCGGGCCAAAGGAGACCACTGTGACTACGAGCACTGCTCGCCCCGAAGAGGGCACCCGCACCCTGCGAAGGGAATTCAGCTTCGGCGCCGCGTTCGCCTTCGCATTCGCGTTCATCTCGCCGATCGTCGCCCTGTACGGCATCTTCGGCCTGGCCATCACCACCGCGGGTCCGTCGTTCTGGTGGGGCTTCCTGATCGTCTTCGGGGGCCAGTTCCTCGTCGCGCTGGTATTCGCGATGCTGGTCTCGCGATGGCCGCTCGAGGGATCGATCTACCAGTGGGCGTCGCGACTGCTCGGTTCGGGCTACGGCTGGTTCGCCGGTTGGTTCTACATCTGGACGCTGGTGATCGCGATGGCGACGGTCGCGCTCGGCGCGGCCGGCTTCATCGCGAACATCATCGGCATGCACGGCGCGAGCGGCACCCAGATCGCGTTCATCGCGTTCATCGTGCTGGTGCTGGGGACCATCATCAACCTCTCGGGCCGCGGCATCCTCAAGGGCTTCATGCTGGCGAGCATCGGCGCCGAGGTGATCGGCTCCATCGGTCTCGCCGTCTGGTTGCTCATCGCCCACCGCGAGCACGACTTCTCGGTGCTCTTCGACGGCGGAGCCAGCATCGGCGCGTCCGAGGGGTTCTTCTCGCTGGGCGGTCCGTTCCTGCTCGCCGTCGTGTTCATCGGCTTCTCGTTCGTCGGGTTCGAGAGCGCGGGCTCGATCGCCGAGGAGGTGCACGAGCCGCGGCGCAACCTGCCGAAGGCCGTGCTGTTCTCGATCAGCTTCATCGCCGTCGTAGTGATGTTCTCGAGCCTCGCGGTGATCCTCGCCACCCCCGAGAACGCCGCCGAGCTGCCCGACTACGACGCCGACCCCGTCTACGCGGTGCTCACCGCGCAGCTGGGCTCGCACCTCGCGATCCCGATCCAGGTGCTCTTCGCCATCGGCTTCGTCGCGAGCTTCCTGGCACTGCAGACCTCGGCGTCGCGCCTCATCTGGGCGAAGGCCCGCGACGGCGCGCTGCCGTTCTCGAACGCGCTCTCTCGGCTCAGCCGCTCGCAGCGCCAGCCGGTGGGCCCGATCCTCATCACCACCGTCATCGGCACCGCGCTCTTCCTGCTGAGCAACGTCGCCGAGAACCTGTACACGATCATGGTGAACTTCACGTCGGGCGGCTTCTACCTGAGCTTCCTCTTCCCGGTGCTCGCGTTCGCGGTGGCGGTGCTGCGGAAGCGCTGGCGGCCGGGTCCGTTCAGCATCGGCCGCTGGACGGGGATCGTCGCCGTCGCCGCCCTCGTGTGGGTGGTGCTCGAGCTGGTCAACATCGCCTGGCCCCGCGCCCTCAACGGCAACCCCTGGCTCGACTGGTCGGTGGTGGTGGGCGCCGTGGCGCTCGCTGTGGTGGGCGCCGCGATCTACTCCCGCGTGCGCACCCGCATCGTCAACGTCGAGACCTCGGCCGTGATGCTCGAGCTGGACGGCGCCGCCGAGAGCGAGACCGCCGGCGATCCCGCCGGGGGCGCCCGTCCCGGCCGCGAGAGCGGGGAGCGCCGATGAGCCCGGTCGCCATCGTGACGGGGGCCGCCGGCGGGATGGGGTCGGCGGTCTCGCGGAGACTGCGCGACGCCGGCTGGACGGTGGCCGGCTTCGACCGGGTCCGGGCCAGCGACGTCGACCTCGCGCTGCAGGTCGATGTGGCCGACGAAGCCGATGTGGCCGCCGCCGTGGCCGCCGTGGAGCGGGATCTCGGCGCGGTGGAGGCGTTCGTGAGCGCCGCCGGGCACTACGAGAGCATCCCGTTCACCGACGTGACCGACGAGCAGGCCGCGCGCATGCTCCGCGTGCACCTCGGCGGATTCTTCGCCGGATCCCGCGCCGTGCTCCCCGGCATGCTGGAGCGCGGCGCCGGCGCGATCGTGGCGATCGCGAGCGAACTGGCCGTCGGAGGCGGCGCGCGCGACTCGCACTACGCCGCGGTGAAGGGCGCCGTGCTCGGGGCGGTGAGGAGCCTCGCCGTCGAGGTCGCGCCGTCGGGCGTGCGGGTGAACGCGGTCGCCCCGGGCCCCACGAACACCCCGATGCTGGCGCCCGACTCGCCGTGGCGTGACGAGGCGTACCTCGCGACGCTGCCGACCCGGGCGCTCGCCGAACCCGACGACGTGGCGCTCTGCGTCGAGTTCCTGCTCGACGCGGGGAGCTTCGTCACGGGCGAGATCCTCCATCCGAACTCGGGAGCCGTGATCTGATGCCCCACTCGAACAGTCGAAACCTCGAGGGAACGGCGGCGCTGGTCACCGGCGCCGCCGGCGGGCTCGGCGCAGCGCAGGTGTCGGCGCTCGCCGCGGCGGGGGCCGACGTGCTGGCCCACGCCCGCTCGGACGGCCCCGCGCTGCAGGCGGTGCTGCGGACCTCCGGTGCGCGGGGCGTGGCGAAGGATCTCGGCACCCCCGAGGCCTGCAGGGAGCTGATCCGGGACGCGGTGCGGATCGCGGGCCGGCTCGACACCCTCGTCGCCAATCACGCCACGATGACGATGGCGCCGCTCGTCGACGCCGATCCCACCGACTGGTGGCGGGTCGTCGAGACGAACCTGCTGGGCACCTACGCCATGATCCAGGAGGCCGTGCGCGTGATGCGCGAGCAGGGCACGGGCGGGCGGATCGTGGTGATCTCGAGCGAGTGGGGTGTGATCGGCTGGCCCGAGGCCACCTCCTACGCGGCGTCGAAGGCGGGCCTCATCGCGCTCGTGAAGTGCCTGGGCCACGAGCTCGCGCCCGAGGGCATCATCGTCAACGCGATCGCCCCGGGGGTGATCGATACCCCGCAGCTGAACGTCGACGCCGAAGCGGCGGGCGTCTCGCTCGCCGAGATGCACGAGCACTACGCTCGCGGCATCCCGCTCGGCCGCATCGGCCGCGCCGACGAGATCGCGGAGGCCGTCGCCTTCCTCGCGAATCCGGGGCTGCGGGCGATCGCCGGGCAGACGCTCCAGGTGAACGGCGGATCGACCCGCGCCCGGGTCTGACCCACGAGAGAACAGGATCCATCAGTGACTACGAACCCCATCCCCCCGATCGACGGTCAGGTCTCGCCGCGCTACGCGGGATTCACGACGTTCGCGAGGCTGCCACGGATCGGCGACGTGCCGCGCCACGACATCGCCGTGGTCGGCGTGCCGTTCGATGCGGGGGTCACCTACCGCCCGGGCGCCCGGTTCGGCCCGGGGGCGATTCGCGAGGCCTCGCGACTGCTGCGCCCCTACAACCCGGCACTCGAGGTGGCGCCGTTCGACTCGGTGCAGGTGGTCGACGCGGGCGACGTCGACTGCAACCCGTTCGACATCACCACCGCGCTCGGCGAGATCGAGGCCGGCGTCTCGGCGCTGGCCGAGGGCGGCCGCCCGGTCGTCGTGCTCGGCGGCGACCACACGATCGCGCTCGCCTCGCTGCGCGCCCTGCATCGCGAGCACGGGCCGATGGCGCTCGTGCACTTCGACGCGCACCTCGACACCTGGGGCCCCTACTTCAACACTCCGGTGACGCACGGCACCCCGTTCAGGGTCGCCATCGAGGAGGGGCTGCTCATCAAGGAGCACTCGGCGCACGTGGGCATCCGCGGTTCGCTGTACAGCGCCGACGACCTGACCGACGACGCCGAGCTCGGCTTCACGATCGTGCACGCGCGCGAGTTCCACACGACCCCGTTCACCGAGATCATCGACCGCATCAGCGCCCGGGTGGGCGACGCGCCGCTCTACATCTCGATCGACATCGATGTGCTCGACCCCGCGCACGCGCCGGGCACGGGCACCCCCGAGGCGGGGGGCCTCACCAGTCGGGAGCTGCTCGAGCTGCTGCGCGGGCTGCGGCACAAGAACCTCGTGGGAGCCGACGTGGTCGAGGTCGCCCCGGCCTACGACCACGCCAGCATCACCGCGGTGGCCGCGTCGCACTGCGCGTACGATCTCGTCTCGATCATGAGCGACCGGGTGGCGGCGGGATGAGCGCTGCCGCGGATCGCCCGCATGCGCGAGCGCCGCTCGAGTGGCCGGGCGGCGCCCGGTGCGCGGCGTCGTTCTCGTTCGACGTCGACGGGGAGTCGGCCGCGCTCGCGGCCGCACCCGGGACGGCGCGCAGCCTGAGCGTGATGACGCACCAGGCGTACGGGCCGCGCGTGGGGGTGGGGAGGCTGCTCGACATCCTCGACCGAGTCGGCGTGCGCAGCACCTTCTTCGTGCCGGGGTTCACCGCCGAGCTGCACCCGGGCGCGGTGCGCGACATCGCCGCCGCCGGGCACGAGATCGCCCACCACGGCTATCACCACGTGCGGCCGGCCGGGCTCGACCCCGAGCAGCAGGCGGAGCAGCTCGACCGGGGCTCCGACGCCCTCGAGCGGCTCACCGGCGATCGCCCGCTCGGCTACCGGGCGCCGATGTGGGATCTCTCGTGGGAGATGCCGGCGCTGCTCGCCGAACGCGGGTTCCTCTACGACTCCAGCCTCATGGACGACGACTTCCCCTACGTGCTCTCCCCGGGTGAGCAGGGCGCCGCCGAGGGGGCGCGCACGCTCGTCGAGATCCCGATCCAGTGGGCGCTCGACGACTGGGAGCAGTACTGCTTTCTACCGGACGTGACCGAGCTGGGGCCGATCCAGACGCCGGCGCACGCCGTGGAACTCTGGCGGAGCGAGCTCGACGGCATGCGGGAGCACGGCGGGTGCTGGGTGCTCACCAACCACCCGTTCCTGTCGGGCCGCCCCGGCCGGGCAGCGGTGCTGGAGCGCTTCATGGCCGATGTCGCGACGATGAGCGACGTCTGGATCGCGCCGCTCGGCGAGATCGCGCGGCGCACCGTCGAGCAGGCGCCCGCGCCGAGGGGTCTTCCGCGCATCGAACCCTGAGCGCCGCCGAGGCCGGGCACTTCAGAACAGGGTGTTCTGATCCTCCATGCCGCGCATCGAGTCGTAGTCGAGCACGAGGCAGCGGATACCGCGATCCTCGGCGAGCGTGCGCGCCTGCGGCTTGATCTCCTGCGCCGCGAAGACCCCCTGCACGGGGGCGAGCTTCGGGTCGCGGTTCATGAGCTCGAGGTAGCGGGTGAGCTGCTCGACGCCGTCGATGCCGCCGCGGCGCTTGATCTCGATCGCCACCGAGGCGCCCGAGGCGTCACGGGCGAGGATGTCGACCGGGCCGATCGCCGTCATGTACTCGCGGCGCACCAGCGTGTGGCCCTCGCCGACGAGCTCGATCTGGTCGGCGAGCAGCTCCTGCAGGTGCGCCTCGACGCCGTCCTTGATGAGGCCGGGGTCGACGCCCAGGTCGTGCGACGAGTCGTGGAACACCTCGAACACCGAGACGATGAGCTTGTCGGCGGTCTTCTTGTGGGTGACCTGCCAGGCCTCGACGATGCCGGCGGCCTGCTGATCCTCGTCGAGCTCGACGGCGGTGAGCGAGCAGGGCGGGCTCATCCAGTTGAGCGGCTTGTAGGAGCCGCCGTCGCTGTGCACCAGGATGGAGCCGTCGTTCTTGAGCATGAGCACGCGCTTGGCTCGCGGCAGGTGCGCCGAGAGGCGGCCCGCATAGTCGACCGAGCAGTCTGCAACAACGATTCGCACCCGCCGTAGTTTACCCGCTCACCCGTTCGCCCGCTTGCTCCGGCGGGTACGGCGAGTGCGGGAGCCCCGGGAGCACGAGAGGCGCGGGTCAGCGCCGCGCCCGCGTCGCCGAGGCCGCGAACAGCACGTATACCGCGAAGGGCAGCAGCGCCCAGAACGCGGTGAGCAGGCCGATGTGCTCACCCAGGAAGCCGAACGCCATGGGCCCCACGAGCATCGCCCCGTAGCCGATGGCCGAGACGGCTGCGACGTCGCGGGCCGCCGTGTCGGCGCGGTCGGCGGCCGCCGAGATCGCGATCGGCCAGCCGAGCCCGGTGCCGACGCCCCAGGCGAGCACGCCCAGCACTGCGCCGGGGGTGCCGGGCGCGAGGATCGTCGTGACCACTCCGGCGGCGGCGAGCACGGCGGAGGCGCGCAGCACGGCCACCCGGCCGAAGCGGGTGATGAGCCACGATCCGGCGATCCGCACCGACATCACCGCCGCGAAGAACACGCTGAGCATCATCGAGCCGAGGTGGTTGCTGAGCTCTCGGCCGTCGACGAGGGCGAGCGGCAGCCAGTCGCTGGCGGTGCCCTCGAAGAGCCCGAACGAGAGGGTGAGCAGGCCGATGAGGAAGATGCGCGGATCCCGCCAAGGGCTGGAGGGGCGGGCGGATCCGGACCCCCGCCGCGGCTGCTCGCCCGCGGCGCCGTTCGCATCGCGGTCCCTGCCCCTGGTCTGGATCGGGATCGAGCCCGTCATGGTGGTGAAGGCGGGCCGCTGCCCGGCGGCGGAGTCGATGATCGGGATCGAGCCGGTGGCGGGGTCGCGCTCTTCAGGCGCCGGGAGCGACGGCGAAGCGGATCCGCCGGCCCGGCCCGCGCGCTCGCCGGCCGCCCGCGCCGCCTGCTCGTCGCGGGGCAGGTTGCGCAGCAGCGCGAACAGCACGGCGGCGCTCGCGAGCATCACCGCGGCGAAGTGCACGGGCACCGGCACGTCGAGCGCCTCGGCGAGCCCGCCGAGGCTCGTGGCGGCGACCGCGCCGAGGCTGTAGCCCGCGTGCATGAGCGGCATGCGAGGGCGGCCGAACGCGGCCTCGGCGTTGGCCCCGCTCACGTTCATGGCGACGTCGCAGATGCTGAACGCGAAGCCGTAGGCGAAGAGCACGGCGAGGCCGGGCGGGATGGCGCCGCTCATGATGATGGCGGCCGCGCCCGGCAGCAGGATCGTGGTGGCGATGATGCCGACGAGGATGGTGCGGCGCGGCCCGAAGCGGTGCACGATGCGCCCGGAGAGCACGAGCCCGGCGAGACTGCCCACCGCGAGGCAGAGGCCGTAGACGCTCATCTCGGTGGCGCTGGCGTCGAGGTGGTCGCGCACGGCCGGCAGGCGGCTCAGCCAGGTGCCGAAGCCCAGGCCGACCACGAGGAAGACGACGGGCACCGTGCGCACCCAGCGCACGACCAGGGCCCGTTCGAATGCGGCGCGTTCTATCACGGATCGAGTCTAGGGCGTGCCCGCTGATCCTCGCCTGCTGCGCGCGAACCCACGCGGGGCGTCGAGGGCGGCCCTCAAGCCCTATAGTGAACCTAGTCCAACTTCGCATCGGAGGATTCATGGCAGATCGTCGACTCGGCAGCATCGGCGCGTCCTCCGCGCGCATTTCGCGCGCTCAGCGCGCCCGCTTCGCAGCTCTGGCCGCGCTCGCCGCCGGGGTGCTGGTGCTGAGCGGCTGCGCGCCGGCCGTCGACGACTCCGAGAACGCCCTCCAGGCAGAGACATTCCCCGGCGTGTACGCGCAGACGATCGAGTGGGGCGAGTGCGACCTCTCGGAGATCGAGGACGGCGCGGCGAAGCGCCTCGAGGAGAAGGGGGCGCCACTCGACGAGTACCAGTGCGCCGCGGTCGAGGCCCCGCTCGACTGGAACGACCCGCGCAACCACGAGACGATCGAGCTCTCGGTGAACCAGCGCGCTGCGACCGGCGACGGCGAGCCCCTCGGCACGCTGTTCGTCAATCCGGGCGGCCCCGGCGCGAGCGGTGTCGATCTCGCCTACCGCCTGTCGATCATGCCGGGCGCCGAGCGGGTGACGGAGCGCTACGCGGTGGTCGGCTTCGATCCGCGGGGCATCGGCCGCAGCTCGCGCATCGACTGCCCGGGGTTCTCGGATGTCGCCGAGCTCGAGATCGCGCTGTGCGCCGATGCGAACCCGCTCGCCCACTCGATGGGCACCTCGCAGGTGGCGCGCGACATGGAACTGCTGCGCACGCTCCTCGGTGATGACAGCCTGCACTACCTCGGCTACTCGTACGGCACTGTGCTCGGCGCGACCTACGCGACCCTGTTTCCCGAGCGGGTGGGCCGCCTCGTGCTCGACAGCGCGATCTCGGCGAACTGGGGCGCCCCGGTCAACCGCTTCAAGCAGCAGGCCGCCATCGCCCGCGAGACGGTCGCGCTGCTGAGCGGCTGCGCGACCGAGTACGGCAGATCGGACTGCCCGATCGAGAGCGAGGAGCAGTTGCAGCAGGCGATCGACCGGCTCGATGAGACCCCGCTCGTGGCGAGCACCGGCGACGAGCTCGACGGAGGCGTGCTGCTGGAGTTTCTCACGGCATCGCTCTACGGCATTCCCGAGGGGCGAGAGCTGGCGCTCGACCGGCTCGCGAGTGCGATGCGCGGCGAGCAGCAGGGCATCGATGAGATCCTCGAGAGCATGGCGAGCGGCGGCGCCGCGGTGGGGATCGAGGGGTCGATCGTGAGTTGCCACTCGTTCCCCGATGACCCGGACCTGGTGGGCTTCCTCGAGTACGTCGAGGAGGCGGGTCTGCCCGAGATGCTCGGCGGGCCGGAGATCGACGACGAGGCCCTGCTCCCGTGGATCGATCTGTCGTGCGACGCGCTGCCCGAGAGCGGCGATGACATCACCGACTCGTTCTCGGGGTCGCCCGACGCGCCGATCCTCGTGATCGGCGTGCTCGGCGACCACGCCACGCCCTACGAAGGGTCGGAGCAGCTGGTGCGGGAGCTCGGCAACGCGCGCCTGCTCACCCTCGACGGGCACGGGCACGGCGCGAGCTACCTCGGGCGCTCGAGCTGCGTGAACGACGCGACCACGGCCTATCTGCTCGAGGGCGAGCTGCCCGAGCCGGGAGCCGTCTGCGAGTCCGACGCGGGTTGATCGGGGGCTGACCGGGTTCCGGGCGCGGATCGCGAGCCGTCGACGGGACGGGGTCAGGCGCCCAGCCGCACCCATCGGTTGCCGCGCGCCCGGATCCCGAGCGTCACGGCGCGCGCCAGCATGAAGACGAGCGTGAACCCGGCGGTGAGCGCGACGAGCGCGGCGGTGCCGCTCGGCACGAGCACCGTCAGCAGCCACAGCGCGGGCAGGTAGACGGCCAGGTTGACGAGGCTCGTCCACGCCAGATAGCGCGCGTCTCCCGCGCCCATGAGCACGCCGTCGAGCACGAAGACGTAGCCGCCGAGAGGCAGCGAGATCCCGAGCACCAGCAGGGCGGGGGGCAGGATCGCGAGCACCGCCTCGTCGCTCGTGAAGACGCGCCCCACCACGGGGCTGGCCGCGGCGAGCAGCACGCCGATCACCGCGCCGCACGCGACCCCCCAGAAGACGGTGCGCCGCACGATGAGCCGAGCCCGCCGGGCGTCGTGCGCGCCGAGGGCGTCGCCGATCAGCGCCTGGGCGGCGATCGCGAGGGCGTCGAGTGCGAACGCCGCGGTCGAGAAGAGGGTGAACACCACTTGATAGCCGGCGGTGGCGGTGGTGCCGTGGCTCGTCGCGGCGAACACCGTGACGAGCAGCGCGGCGCGCAGCCCGGCCGTGCGGATGAAGAGCCAGCCGCCGCTGCGACCCGCGTGGGCGAGGCCGTCGCGCCGCGGCAGGAAACCAGCGCCGGCCCGCCCCGCGTGCCGCGCGATCACCACGATGTAGACCGCGACCATGCCCCACTGCGCGAGCACCGTGCCCCACGCGCTGCCCGCGATGCCGAAGCCGAGGCCGTAGATGAACCACCAGTTCAGTGCGGCGTTCGCGGTGAAGCCGATCGTGGCGACCGCGAGCGGGGTCTTGGTGTCCTGCAGGCCGCGCAGCAGGCCGCTCGCCGCGAAGACCACGAGCATGGCGGGGATGCCGAGGCACGAGATGGTGAGGTACGTGAGCGCCAGCTCGGCGGTGCGCTGTTCCACGTGGAACAACGTCACGAGCGGCCCGCTGGCCGCCCACAGCACGGCCCCCACCGCGACGCCGATCGCGAGCGCGAGCCAGAGGCCGTCGATGCCGGCCTGCACCGCCCCGCGCAGGTCGCCCGCCCCGCGTCGGCGCGCGACGAGGGGCGTGGTGGAGTAGGCGAGGAAGATCATGAGCCCCACGGCGGTCTGCAGGATCGCCGCCGCGACCGCGAGCCCCGCGAGCGGGGCGGCCCCGAGATGCCCCACGAGCGCGGAGTCGACCACCAGGAACAGCGGCTCGGCGACGAGCGCGCCGAGGGCCGGCACCGCGAGGTGCGCGATGCTGCGGTCGATGCGGCGGCGCGCGCCCCGCGATTGTCGCCACCGCCCTCGTCCGATTTCCGACATGCTGAGCATGTTAGCGGCGACCCCGACAGGTCTGCGACGCCGCAGCCGCGCCGGCTGACGCGACACGCGCGACCGCGCCGTCCTCGCGCGGCCCGCGTGCGCTGAGCCGCGATCCAACCGACACGCCCTAGGCTGGTGCCATGACCAATGCCGCCTCAGTCTCCGGTATCGACCTCTCCGAACTCGATCCTGCGGTCAGGCCGCAGGACGACCTCTTCCGCCACGTCAACGGCAAGTGGATCGAACGCACCGAGATCCCGTCCGACAAGGCGCGCTACGGCTCGTTCGCGGTGCTCGCCGAGAACGCCGAGGAAGCGGTGCGCGACATCATCACGGGCACGGAGGCTCCCGCGCCCGGACTGATCGAGGGCGGCGAGTCCCGAGAGGCCGACAAGGTGGCGGCGCTCTACGCGAGCTTCATGGACACGGAGCGGGCGGATCACCTCGGTGCCGAGCCCATCGCGGGCGACGTGGCGCGGGCCCGCGCCGTCTCGTCGATCCCCGAGCTGATCTCGGTGGTCGCCGAACTCGAGCGCCAGGGCGTGAGCGGCTTCTACGGCATGTTCGTCGACAACGACCCCGGCGATCCCTCCCGCTACATCGTGTTCGTGATGCAGGGCGGCCTCGGCCTGCCCGACGAGTCGTACTATCGCGAAGAGCAGTTCGCCGCGATCCGCGAGCAGTACCGCGCCCACATCGCCCGCATGCTCGACCTCGCCGGCGTGGCCGAGGCAGACGAGGCCGAGCGCCTCGCGCAGCTCGCCTACGACCTCGAGCGCCGCATCGCGGCCTCGCACTGGGACAAGGTCGCGAGCCGCGACATCCAGAAGCTCTACAACCTGCGCACCCTCGAGGGGCTGCAGCAGATCACGCCCCGCCTCGACTGGCGCGCCTACCTCGCCGACATGGGGGCGCCCGAGCAGGCGTTCGCCGAGGTCGTCGCCGCGCAGCCCGAGGCGCTCGCGGGCCTCGCCGAGCTGCTGGTCGACGAGGAGCTCGAGGCGTGGCGGGCCTGGCTGCTGTGGTCGATCGTGCGCGGATCCGCGTCCCTGCTCTCGCAGCAGATCTCGCGTGCGAACTTCGACTTCTACGGCACCGCCTTGACCGGCGCCCCCGAGCAGCGCGAGCGGTGGCGCCGCGGCGTCTCGTTCGTGGAGGGCGCGATGGGCGAGGCCGTGGGGCGCCTCTACGTCGAGCGCCACTTCGACGAGAACTCGAAGGCGGCGATGGACGAGCTGGTCGGGCACCTCATCGAGGCGTACCGCGACTCGATCCAGCGACTCGAGTGGATGGGCCCCGACACGAGGCGGCGCGCCCTCGACAAGCTCGACCGCTTCACGCCCAAGATCGGCTACCCGGTGAAGTGGCGGGACTACTCGGCGCTCGCCGTCGACTCGGGCGATCTGCTCGGCAACTCCCGCCGCGTCGCCGAGGTGGAGTTCGCCCGCGAGCTCGGCAAGGTCGGCAAGCCGATCGACCGCGACGAGTGGTTCATGACCCCGCAGACCGTCAACGCGTACTACAACCCGGGCTTCAACGAGATCGTGTTCCCGGCCGCGATCCTGCAGCCCCCGTTCTTCGACGCATCCTGGGACGCCGCCGCGAACTTCGGCGCGATCGGGGCCGTGATCGGGCACGAGATCGGGCACGGCTTCGACGACCAGGGCTCGCGCTACGACGGTGAGGGCCGCCTCACCGACTGGTGGACGGAAGAGGATCGCGCGGCGTTCGAGCAGCTCACGAAGGCGCTCATCGGCCAGTACAACGCGCTCTCGCCCGAGGGCGCCGACGGCCGGCCGGTCAACGGCGAGCTGACCATCGGCGAGAACATCGGCGACCTGTCGGGCCTCGAGATCGCGTGGAAGGCCTACCTGCGCTCGCTCGGCGGGGATCAGCCGCCGGTCATCGACGGGCTGACCGGTGCGGAGCGCTTCTTCCTGGCGTGGGCGCAGGCCTGGCAGCAGAAGTCGCGCCCCGAGGAGACCGTGCGCCTGCTCACCATCGACCCGCACTCGCCCAACGAGTTCCGGTGCAATCAGATCGTGCGCAACCTGGCGCCGTTCCACGAGGCCTACGGCACGAATCCGGGCGACGGCCTGTGGCTCGACCCGGCGCAGCGCGTGAGCATCTGGTAGGCCGCTGCGGCTGCGGCAGAGGGGCGTGCACCCGCGGGGTGGGTGCCCCTCTGCCGTGTTCGGCGGGCTCGACGACTCGAACGCCGCGCTCGCGCGTGACTATGCGAACGGGTACGAGGTGAGCGAGGGCATCGATCCCGCTTGGGACGCGGGAGTGATCGAACTCGACCAGCTGGCCCCGGGCCGGGGCTTCCCGGGGCCGAACTTTCCCCGGCCGGAAGCGGCCCCTCCCCTGAGGCAGGGTGAATAGAAGGGTGAAAAGGCACGCTTCCGCCGGGGAGACACCCCCGCGGCTTCCTAGCCTGTAAGCCGAGTGGGGCTCTCAGCACCTCCGCGCGTCTGTGCGCGGCGCAGGCTGGAGACGGCGGTTCTGCACCGGCGTCTGGGGTTCATCCGTTCCGCTCTCCTTTTCTCGGCGGAGACGCCGCCGAGCGTCTTTGTGGGGAGGCACGAGTTGTCATTGAGAATGGGGATCGGAAGATCCCGAGAAGGAACCGGGCGTCAGCGCCTGTGGAAGAAACCGCTCTCCGCGCTGGCAGCTCTCGCCATGAGCGTCGGCCTGCTGACGGTCGGCGGCACGGCGGCCCACGCGCTGCCCGCGGGCATCACCGCCGCGACCATCGTCGACAGCAACGGCAACGCGGTGGCCGACGGTGCGCAGCTCGATGAGGGCACCATGCTCACCCTCGAGGTCGACTACACCGAGCTCGCGAAGGGCCAGACGTTCGACTTCAAGCTCGGCCCGAACGCGACCATCGGCACCCCTCTGCCCGCCGGCACCGTCGGCATCGACAGCTTCGAGCTCGTCGGCGGCGACACCGTGCGGGTCACCTTCAAAGACGACGCCTCCTGGCCCGAGGGCACGATCGGAGGCGCCTTCGGTCTCACCTTCGTGCTCGACGACGTCAACGGCACGGGCCTCCGCCCCATCACCTGGACCATCGGCGGTGACGAGCAGACCCTCAACATCCGTGTGCGCGACCGCGACGAGGTGCCCCCGATCGTGATCCCGGACACCATCGACAAGGCGGTGTCTGCCGGAAACCTCAACCGTTTCGTGCAGCAGACGCAGAACGGCGACGGCGACTACGTGTTCGACGGGCTCGACCCGGCCATCGCGAACGAGAACATCACCTACACCCTCACCGTCAACGTTCCCGACGGCCAGGTCTACCCGGCCTACCCGATCGGCGATCTGCTCCCGGCAGGCATGCAGTACGTGGGTGCGAGCGGGCTCGCCGGCGCCGGCGACAGCGTCGCGACCACCGCGACGCTCACGCAGTACGCGCCCGGCGGCGTCGGCGGCGCCGCCGCAGGCGTGGTCACCAACCCGCCGTTCGCCCCCGCAGTGCAGGCCGGTGATCGCTCCTTCGCCGGCACGATCGATCTCACCGGCCCGGCCACGCTCACCGTCCAGTATCAGGCGCGCATCGTCGACGTCACCGCCTACCAGAACGAGCTCGCCGCGGCCTACGACGGCCGCACGAACCCGACCGCGCCCGGCCAGTACGGCATCAGCAAGACGAACACGGCGACCTTCGGGCCCACCTCGCGCACCGACACCGCCGAATTCTCGATCAACGGCAGCGTGCCCGGCCCCTGCCCGGGGTGCAACGGCGGCTTCGCCAAGTCCGTCGAGGGCGGCAGTTGGACCCGCGAGTTCACCACCGACGTCGGCGGCAACATTCTGCCGGAGCCGGTCGACATCTCGTACCGGCTGAACGCGGATCTGAGCACCTGGGACGGCCGCAACTCCCACTTCGAGCTGAACCGCAACGTGGTCATCACCGATACCCTCCCGGCGCAGGCGAGCTGGAAGACGGGCTCGGGAGTCATCGGCCTCGCGAGCGGCTCGACGAGCCCTGACTTCTCGGCGCTGGCGCTCTTCTCGGGCGGCGCCTGCGACGCGAACACCATCGCGAGCGACGCCAACGTCGGCCGGTACTGCCTCGACGGCCAGACCCTGCGCGTCAATGTCGGCAAGCACAAGGACACGAGCGTCGGCATTCTCGTGAACGCGCAGCTCAACCGCCTCGCCGATCCGACGTCGGGCAACGGCGCGGGGCTCATCGTGAACGGCAGCACCAATGTCGCGGGCGCCACGGCGTACCGCTTCCGCAACGCGGCCACCTTCACCTACTCCGATTCGGGCGGCGTTGAAACCCGCACGGCCGACGTGCGTCCGATCCAGCTGCCGCAGGATCGCACGAACGGGCTCAACGACTCCGACGCGTTCACCAAGGCCGGTCCGACCGGCGAGGTCTCCGCGACGCCGGATGAGCCGACCGATATCGACTACCGGTTCACGGTGAAGACGGGCAAGACGGCATCGACGGAAGGCATCGAAGCGCAGGATCTGCACCTCGTCGACCACATCGACCTCTCGGTGTTCCCGCTGACCGAGCAGACGCTCTCGGCGCCGAACGTGCTGGTCTCGGGCTCCTATGCCGGCGCCACGCTGACCGCCGACGACTTCGAGCTGAGCTTGAACCGCCTCAGCGCGAACCAGGGCGATCTCACGATCACGCTCGCGCAGAGCGGCAAGGACAAGGTCGCGGGGCAGCCCGACGGCCGCGACCTGATCGTCGATCTGACGCTGCGCACGCGGGTGCTCGAGGGCAAGGAGACCCTCGACGTCAAGAACGTCGCGACGCTCTACGGCAGCGGCAACGACCCGGCGTACTGGTCGGAGCACAACGGCTCCGCCACCTCGTGGGGCGACGAGCTCGAGGCCCGCAAGCGCGTCTGGGACTCGACGCAGTGGAGCCCGTACCTGCGCACGGCATACGAGAACGGCAAGCTGACGTAGGCGCGGTACGCCTACGAGATCGAGCTGCTCGGCCACGGCAACTACAACTCCGCGAACGCGCCGACCGTACTCGACCACCTGCCGAGCAACGTCGACTTCGTCGGCTTCATCACGAGTGACGATCCAGCCGTCTGGAGCGATCCGCAGGACAGCGACACCACCCCCCCGGCCCCGTGACGAAGAACGGCATCGAGGCGAGCTACGACGGTGCCACGCACACGGTAACGATCGATCAGACGTCGGGGCGCTTCCCGGTGCAGGGCCAGATCCCGTTCCGATTCCTGGTCGAGGTCAACGACGGCAGTCAGCAGGTCGTCAACTCGCTGCTGCTCCAGGGCCTGAACACGCCGGTCTCGACGACCACGATCCAGGGCATCTCCACCCCGGGCGTCGACATCGAGAAGTGGAGCGACGAGGGCGAGGTCCCGCTCTACGCCCCCATCGGCGAGGCCCAGCCGGGTGCTTTGCTGAACGACGGTTTCGCCGGTGACTACGACGATCCCGCACCGTTCGCAGGCAAGCCGCTCGCGGGCGGCCAGTCCCAGCAGGTCAACTTCACGGTGTCGAACAACGGCCCCGACCGTCTGGTCGAAATCTCGGTGACCGATGTGCTGACCGCTGGTGCCGGCGAGATCCAGAACCTCGTCTGCGAGTTCCCCGACGGCAGCACGGGCACCACCTGGGCCGGCCCGATGGAGCTCGCGACCCAGTTCGACTGCTCGGGCACCCTGCCCGGCCTCACGGCCGGCGAGAGCCACCGCGACACCGCGACGGTGAGCGCGCGCGGCGAGGTGAACGGCGCCACCGTCGTCGACAGCGACGTGTGGAACGCGTACGCCAAGTCGTACGCCGTCGGCGACTACACCTGGATCGACACGAACAAGAACGGCAAGCAGGATGCCGATGAGCCCGCACTGCCGGGTGTGAAGGTCGAGCTGCTGAACGAGCGGGGTGAGGTCGTCGCGACGACGAAGACCGATGCGAAGGGCTTCTACAAGTTCGATCTGCTCGACGCCGGCACCTATCAGGTGCGGTTCACCCTCACCGAGCAGCAGGGCGAGCGGTACCGGTTCACGAAGCCGAACGTCGGCGATGCCGCGACCGATTCCGACGCGCTCACCGGCGGCAATCCGCTCGTGGGTCTGAGCAAGAAGTTCGTGCTCGACGATTCGAATGCGGCGCTCACCCGCGACTACGCGAACGGCGTGGACGCCAGCGAGGGCATCGATCCCACCTGGGATGCCGGTGTGATCGAGCTCGATCCGGTGGCCCCGGCCTCGAGCGGATCGGCACTGTCCGTGACCGGCGCCGACATCGCGGGGCTCATCGCCGCCGGCTTGGCGCTGCTCGCGCTGGGCGGTTCGGTGCTGGTGATCCGCCGCCGCAGGGCGACCGCCTAGCGGTCACCGAGTCCGCGGATCGCGGGGGCCGCCCCGAGGGAGACCTCGGGGCGGCCCCTTCTGCTCTCCCGCTCGCCCGACCGCGTGTGCGACGATGGCTGTACCGAGCCGCCGTCTCGCGCTGGAGCGAGGCGGGAAGAGCGCGGCCGTGAACTGGAGGAGATCGGGTGAGCACTGCATTCGGACTGGACATCGGCGGCACAGGGATCAAGGGCGGCATCGTCGACCTCGCGTCCGGCGAGCTGGTGAGCGAGCGGGTGCGCCTCGACACCCCGCAGCCGGCGACCGTCTCGGCCGTGCTCGACACCGCGGCCGCGGTGGTGACCGAGATCGGCTGGCGGGGACCGGTCGGATGCGCCTTCCCGGGTGTCGTCAAGAACGGGGTCGTCGGCTCGTCTGCGAACATCGACGACGAGTGGCTCGGAGAGCACCTCGAGCAGCACCTCGCCGAGCGCCTCGGCGCCCCGGTTCGATCTCTCAACGACGCCGACGCGGCGGGCCTCGCCGAGATGCGCATGGGGGCGGGGCTCGGGCACGACGGCGTCGTGATGATGCTGACGCTGGGCACGGGGATCGGATCCGCGCTCTTCATCGACGGCCGCCTCGTGCCCAACACCGAGCTCGGTCATCTTGAGATCGACGGGGCCAACGCCGAATCGCGAGCCTCGGCCGCGGCGCGCAAGCGCGAGGGCCTGAGCTTCGATGAGTGGGGGGTGCGGCTGCAGCGGTACTTCTCGCACGTGGAGCAGCTGTTCTCGCCCGACCTGTTCATCGTCGGGGGCGGGATCAGCCGCAGAGCCGACGAGTTCCTGCACCTCATCTCGGTGCGCGCCCCCGTCGTTCCTGCGCGACTGCGTCAGAACTCGGGTATCGTGGGCGCGGCGCTGCACAGCGTGGAGTAGGAGAGCGGGGCCGGGCCGGCGTCGCTCGCCGCCGGCCCACCGGCTACTCGGCGGCGCCCTGGCCCGTGTAGAAGCCGTACGTGGCGTCGGCACCGCGCGCCGCGGTCTCGGGGTCCGCTCCGGCGGCGACGTGGGCGGCGCCCCACCCGTCGGCGGCGGCGCGGTAGAAGGCGCGCCCCTCGGGCGTGAACGCCCAGGCCTCGGCCTCGGCGGGCGACAGCGAGCCCTGCTGCGCGCCGAGGTGCAGCGCGAGGCCGAGCAGGCCGCCGTCCCAGCCGACGCCTGTGGCGCCGGGGCCGAAGGTGTCCCACATCTCAGCCGGCACGTCGGCGATCTTCGCGACGTGCTCGAGCTCGAAGCGCGTGCGCTCGGGGCCCTGCTCGGCGAGGCGCACGGTGACCCACGAGACGCCCCCGCCGAACTCCCACGTCACGCGGTACTCGGCGCGGCCGTCGGACGGAGGCGCGCACTCGAGCACCTCGCCGCCGGCGTTGCCCTCGAGCTGGTAGCGCCCGCCGAGGTGCAGATCGCCCGAGATGGGCAGGAACCAGCGCGCGATGCGCTCGGCGCTGGTGGCGGCCTCCCATACGTCATCGATGGCTGCGGGGTATTCCTGCGCGAGAGCCTGCACGCGCGCGGGTTCGCCGTCGATCTGCGCGTCGCGCAGGCTGCGGCTGACCGCATCGATCTGCGAGCGTACGTCGACCATGATCATTCCTCACTCTGGTGGTGGCCGGAATCGGCGGGGCGGGCGCCCGCGCCGGTGGTGCTGGGAGCGTCGGCGGGGGTCGCGCATCCGTCGCTCGTGCGGCGTTCCTCGGCGAGCCGACGCTGCCGCTTGCCGCGGGCGAGTTCGGTGCCGAGCGCGGCGAAGGGGCCGCGTCAGAATCGCTCGAAGGGGGTGAGCCACGCGCTCGCCTGCTGCAGGCCCCGCGGGTCGACGGCGTAGAGGCGCCGGGTGCCCTCGGGGCGAACGGAGGCGAAGCCGTGTTCTCGCAGCACGCGCAGGTGCTGGGAGACGGCCGGCTGGCTGATCCCGAACTCCTCGGAGATCACCGCGGCGATGTCGCCCGCGCTCTCTTCGCCGTCGGCGATGAGTTCGAGGATCCGTCGCCGAACAGGATCTCCGAGAATGTCGAGCGCGTGCATGGCCCCATCATTCACCCGGCGCTTATATAAGTCAAGGGTGAAATTAAGGAGCAGCCCCGCCGGTGTGAAGCGGCGCCGCGGTGGCACCGAGGTGTTCGCGACGTATCGGGCCGGAGCCCGCTGGGCAAGACCGCCTCAGGCATGCGAGAGGCAGGCCGCCCCGGCATGCTGCTCGCACGCGACGAAGCGTGCGCGGCAGCTCGGGTCGGTGCAGTTGGCGAGCCTGCTCGACGCGGAACCGCACACCGAGCAGCGCCCGAGCACCGCCGCTCCCGGGGCGAACTCCACCGCCTCGCGCCCGTCGAACACCGCGAGCGATCCCTCCCACAGCCCGTTGTTGCCGAAGGCCTCGCCGTAGCGCACGATGCCGCCGTCGATCTGGTAGACCTCCTCGAAGCCCCGTTCGCGCATGGCGGCCGAGAGGATCTCGCAGCGAACGCCGCCCGTGCAGTAGGTCACGACCGGGCGGCCCTTGATGCCGTCGTACACGCCGCTCTCGATCTGCTCGATAAAGTCGTGCGTGGTCGCGACGTCGGGCACCACGGCGCCCTTGAACCGCCCGATCTCGGCCTCCCACGCGTTGCGGCCGTCGAAGAACACCACGTCGTCGCCGCGCCGCTCGACCAGTTCGTTCACCTCACTCGGCGAGAGGTGCGCACCGCCGCCGACCACGCCGCTCTCGTCGACGCGCAGCTCGTCGGGGATGCCGAACGCGACCAGCTCGTCGCGCACCTTGACGCTCAGCTTCGGGAAGTCGACGATGCGCCGCCACGGCGCCGGTCGTGTCTTGCCGGTCAACGCGGTCGCGTCGGCTCCGCTCCCGTGAGACGGTGCGGGCACCGCCGCGCCGGCCTCGCCGGCGGAGAGCGGTTCGACGAAGCCGGTGCCCGCGCTCCACTTCGGCTCCAGCCCGGCGAACGGGCCGTACTCGCGCGTGCGCCGCAGATAGCGCTTGCAGGCGTCGAGCTCGCCGCCGACGGTGCCATTGATGCCGTGCTTCGAGATGATGATCCGGCCCCGCAACCCGAGCGATTCGCACAGCTCGCGCTGCCAGAGGCGCACCGCCTCGGGGTCGGTCACGGGCGCGAAGACGTAGTACAGCAGGATCTTGGGCTCGCTCACCCGTCCATGCTACGCGGGCGCACGCGCGCTGCGCGCGGCCCGCATTTATGATGAGACCATGTCAGCCGGCGACCAGTCTCCGAACCCGCAGCCCGACCACGCTCGCATGCACTCGGTCTCAGACGAGACCCGAGGCATCGTCGATCTGGTGCTCGAGTATTCCCGCCGCCGCATACTGGCGACCGACACCCCGCTCGACCACGCGTCGTCGCCGAAGGAGCTCCGGCGTCTCGCCGGCCCGACGATCAGCGAGGAGGGGCTGGGCAGCCGCCGAGCGCTCTCGGTCTTCGAGCACATTCTCGCTCCGGCATGCATCACCACCGACCATCCGCAGTATCTCTCGTTCATCCCGTCGGCGCCCTCGAAGGCCGCGATCGCCTTCGACCTGGTGGTCTCGGCGAGCGCCCTCTACGGCGGCTCGTGGATGGAGGGCGCGGGAGCCGTCTACGCCGAGAACGAGGTACTGGCTTGGCTCGCCTCCGAGTTCGGGCTGCCCGAGGGCGCCGGCGGCGTCTTCGTGCAGGGCGGCACGATCGGCAACCTCTCGGCGCTCGTCGCGGCCCGCGACCGGGCCCGCGCGCTGCGCGAGCGGGCCGGGCTCGTGTCGCGCCCCGAGGGCGGATGGGCGGTGGTCTGCAGCGCGGAGGCGCACTCGTCGATCAAGTCGGCGGCGCGGGTGATGGACGTCGACGTCGTGCCGGTGCTCGCTGACGATGACGGCGTGCTGCGGGCGGCCGCGGTTCGCGAGGCGCTCGAGCAGCGCGGCGATCGGGTCTTCGCAGTGGTGGCGACCGGCGGGTCGACCAACTTCGGCGTGGTCGACGATATCGCCGGCATCGCGGCCCTGAAGCACGACTTCGACTTCTGGCTGCACATCGACGGCGCCTACGGGCTGACCGCCATGCTCTCCCCCCTGGGGCGCCCGCACTTCGGGGGCGTGGAGCGCGCCGACTCGGTGATCGTCGACCCGCACAAGTGGCTGTTCGCGCCCTACGACGTGTGCGCACTCGTCTACCGCGATCCCGAGCACGGCCGACAGGCGCACACCCAGCACGCCGAGTATCTCGACGTGCTCACCGAGCGGGCCGCGTACGATCCCTCCGACTACTCGATCCAGCTCACGCGGCGGCCGCGGGGCCTGCCGCTCTGGTTCTCGCTCGCGACGTACGGCGCCGCCGCCTACCGCGAGGCCGTCACCCACTCGATCGCGCTCGCGCGGCGGATCGCCGATGAGATCGAACGCCGGCCGGGGCTGCGACTCGTGCGCCGGCCGCAGCTGTCGGTGGTGGTGTTCGAGCGCGACGGCTGGGAGCGCGCCGACTACGACCGCTGGTCGGATCGCCTGCTCGACGAGCAGCGCGCCTTCGTCGTGCCGAGCTCGCACGCGGGGCGTCCCAATACGCGCTTCGCGATCGTGAACCCGCTCACCGCCTTCGAGCAGCTCACCGAGATCCTCGACACGATGGAGTAGCGGGCGACCCGCGGAGGCGGGCGGGAGTGCGCCGGTCGCAGGAGTGGCGGTTCGCTTGACCTTGACGTAACGTCAACCTCTAGCGTGTGTTTCGAGCCGGGAGGGTCCCGGCCGAACACCCCGGAGGAACGCGTGGAGCACTCGATCCAGCAGATCGCCCGTGCGGCCGGCACGACCTCGCGCACCCTGCGTCACTACGACCGCATCGGGCTCGTGCGACCGAGCCGCGTCGGCGTCAACGGCTACCGGTACTACGACGACCGCGCGCTCGTGCGGCTGCAGCGGGTGCTGCTGCTGCGCGAGCTCGGCCTCGGGCTCGAGGCGATCGGCGAGGTGCTCAGGGCGCAGGACGCGCAGGCGCGCGGCGGGGAGCCTCCCGCCGTCGCCGAGGCCCGCATCCTGGGTGCGCACCTCGAACTGCTGAGGCGAGAGCGGGCGCGGGTCGACGCGCAGATCGGCTCGGTCGAGCGCACGATCGCGGCGCTCGACCGAGCGGGCCGAGCGGCTCCGGGCGAGGATCATGCAGAGGAGAATCTCATGTCGGAGAACATGTTCGACGGTTTCGACCACACCCGCTATCGCGAGGAGGTCGAGCGTCGCTGGGGCGCTGACGCGTACGCGAGGAGCGATCGCTGGTGGCGCGGTCTCGGCGAGCAGGGGCGGGCCGAGTGGCGCGCCCGCATGGAGCGGCTGGGTCGCGACTGGATCGCGGCGGCCGGAAGCGGCGCGGATCCCGAGTCGGCCGAGGGGCAGGATCTCGCACGGCGCCACGTCGAGTGGCTGCGGGGCGTGCCCGGCACCCCGGCCTCCGAGGCCGGCGGCGACCTCGCGGGCTACGTGCTCGGCCTCGCCGAGATGTACGCGGCCGACGACCGTTTCGCCGCGAACTACGGCGGCGCCGAGGGAGCGCGCTTCGTGCGCGACGCCCTGCGCGTCTACGTGGAGCGCGAACTGCGAGGGTAGTCCGCCGCTAGGGCGCGTTGCCCGCGGTCGCCCGCGAATCCTCTTCGACGCGCGCGTCTTCGGCGGCGCGCGCGTCGTCGATGCGCTGCTGCTGCGCGGGCGTGCGCACGAGCGGCGGCACGACCTCGTGCTGGTCGTTGACGATCACCACGTCGTGGTCGACGTGGTCGACCATCGCGTGCACGGCGTCGATGAAGTCGCGGCGGCGGATCGCGTCGAGCACCCGGGCGTGGTCGCGCTCCATCTCGGTGCCGGTGGCAACGTTCGCGAGGCGCCCGCGGTGCTCGGGGGTGCGCAGCTGGTCGTTGATGCCGGCGTAGAGCGAGGCGAGCAGTCGGTTCTTCGCCGAGTCGAAGACGAGGCGGTGGAACTTGCTGTCGAACGCCGAGTTGTCGGATCCGGCGGCGAGTCCGAGCACGGGGCAGCGGGTGCAGCCCACCTCTTCGGCGGCGGCCTGCTCGAGGGCGGCGACGTCTTCGTCGGTGCGGTGCAGCGCGGCCTGCTGCGCGGCCTCGATCTCGAGCGCGCGGCGGTAGCTGAGGATCTCCTCGAGCGTGAAGTCGTTGAGGAACTCGTTGAGCAGCGTGCTGGTGGGCGCCGAGGAGCGCACGAAGGTGCCGCGGCCGGGCAGCGTCTCGAGCATGCCCATGCTGGCGAGCGAGCGCACCGCCTCGCGCACGGTGGAGCGGCCGACGCCGGTCTGCTCGGAGAGCTCGGGCTCGATCGGGATGCGGCTGCCGACCGGCCACTCGCCGGTCGTGATCTTGCGGCGCAGGTAGGCGAGTGTGGCACGGGCTCGTTCAGAACCTGTGGTGCTTGCCATGCTTCGCCTCGCTTCGCTGCTGTGGGTGTTCCGGGTCCCGGCCCAGTATATCCGCGGGGCGCGAGTACGGGCTGCGCGGCGGCCGGATCCGCTCTAGGCTGACTGCAGGGGCCCGGTTCGCCGGTCGCCGCGGAACGCACGCGGTGTCGCGCTGGGCGCACCGGGCAGCACTGAGCACCGAGGAAGGCTGAAGCGATGACGCAGAGGAATCCGAGTCGAGGCGCGATCGATCCATACGCCGGCATGCGGGAGGTGCCGGGTTTCGCGCTCACGAGCACCGACATCCAAGACGGCGAGCCGCTGCCGGCCGAGCAGTACGCCGAGCCGGCGGGCGGTTCGAACCTCTCGCCGCAGCTGAGCTGGTCGGGGTTCCCCGCCGAGACGAAGAGCTTCGCGGTGACCTGCTTCGACCCCGACGCCCCCACCGGGTCGGGTTTCTGGCACTGGTCGGTGGCGAACATCCCCGCGTCGGTGACGGAGCTGGTGGCGGGCGCGGGCTCGCTCGGCAGCGCGCTGCTGCCCGAGGGTGCGCTCACGATGCCGAACGAGAAGCGGGAGCCGGCGTTCACGGGCGCCGCTCCGCCCGAGGGCACGGGGGCGCACCACTACTGGTTCGTGGTGCACGCGCTCGACGTCGAGCGCATCGACGTCGACCCGCAGGCCACGCCGGCGGTGATGGGCTTCACGATGCGCGACGCGGTGATCGCCCGCGCGGTGATCGTCGCCACCGGGGAGTACGGCCAGGCCGCATAGCGCGCGCCGCGGGTCGCACTCTTGGCAATACCGGTGTCGATCTGCGACACTGGCACCGTCGGCTGCGACGCCGACGGCTTCGATTTCACAACGGATCGTCCGGCACGTACCTGCCGGTGAAACGAGAGGACAACTCAATGGCGAGAGTCGTGTACGACGACGTGACCCTGCAGTACCCGGGCACTGAGCGCCCCGCGGTCACGAATCTGAACCTGGACATCCAGGACGGCGAGTTCCTGGTGCTCGTCGGCCCGTCGGGCTGCGGCAAGTCGACCGCGCTGCGCATGCTGGCCGGCCTCGAAGAGGTGACGGAGGGGCGCATCCTCATCGACGAGCAGGATGTGACGCAGGTCTCGCCGAAGGATCGCGACATCGCGATGGTGTTCCAGAACTACGCGCTGTACCCGCACATGTCGGTGGCCGAGAACATGGGCTTCGCGCTGAAGATCGCGGGTGTGCCCAAGGAGGAGCGGCGCAAGCGGGTCGAGGAGGTGGCTCAGCAGCTCGATCTGACGGAGTATCTCGATCGCAAGCCGAAGGCGCTCTCGGGCGGTCAGCGGCAGCGGGTGGCGATGGGCCGCGCGATCGTGCGCGCCCCCAAGGTCTTCCTGATGGACGAGCCGCTCTCGAACCTCGACGCGAAGCTGCGCGTGCAGACGCGATCGCGCATCGCGACGCTGCAGCGCCGGCTCGGCGTGACGACGGTGTACGTGACGCACGATCAGACCGAGGCGCTGACGATGGGGGATCGCATCGCAGTGATGAAGCTCGGCGTGCTGCAGCAGGTGGGCTCGCCGCGCGAGCTGCTCGATCACCCGGTCAACACGTTCGTGGCGGGCTTCATCGGCAGTCCGGCGATGAATCTGTTCACCGCCGATGTCGACGAGCGCGGCCTGGTGCTGGGCGGCGCGGT
This sequence comes from Leucobacter muris, assembly GCF_004028235.1. Taxonomy (NCBI): domain Bacteria; kingdom Bacillati; phylum Actinomycetota; class Actinomycetes; order Micrococcales; family Microbacteriaceae; genus Leucobacter; species Leucobacter muris. The sequence continues at coordinate 124,303 of NZ_CP035037.1, forward strand.
GCTGCCCCTGGCCGATGCGGTGCGCGCGCAGATCGGCGATCGTCGGGTGACGGTGGGCGTGCGCCCCGAGGATCTGGTGGTCGGCGGGCCCGACGAGCCGGGCATCGCGGTGAAGACCACGCTGATCGAGGAGTTGGGGGTCGACGGCTACCTGTTCGGCGACGCCGAGATCGCGGGGGAGCGGGTGACGCTCGTCGTGCGCGTCGACGGCCGGGATCACGCGCAGCCGGGCGACATGATCACGGTGGCGCCTCACCCGGACCGCGTGCACCTCTTCGACTTCGAGAGCGGCGAGCGCATCGGCACGTTGCAGGCGCGCCACCTGGTGCCGTAGCGCTGGGCCGGGCCTCCGGTCCGGGCGGCTTCTGGTCTGGCCGAGATGACACGTGTGGCCCCTTACCCGTAGGGAGAAGGGGCCACACGTGTCATCTCGGCGGGTCGACCGGGGCGCGGCGCCTACTGCGGGGCGGGCCGGTCGAAGTGCGGCGCGTACTGCTCGGCGAGCCAGCTCGGGACCGGCCGGTCTCGCTGCGGGAAGCCGCCGAGGTGCAGGCAGGTGCGGGTGGCGGATCGGGTCGCCGCGGCGAGGGCGGCGGGGACCCCGGCGCCGTCGAGATGCGCGGCGACGAATGCGGCGATGAAGCTGTCGCCGGCGCCGCAGGTATCGACCGGCACGATGGGGTCGGCCGCGGCGGTGAAGAGGCGGCCGGCTTGCAGAGCGAGGCTGCCGTCGGCGCCGCGCATCACGACGCCGATGCGCGCTCCCGCCTCGACGAGGGCGGCCGCCGTCTCCGCCGCCTCGGCGGTCTCGCCGTCGCACGAGGTGACGGCGATCTCGACTCCGGCGAGGGACCCCTGGTCGCCGTTGGGGCGGCCGAGCAGGTCGACGCTGACGCGCCGACCCGCGGCGACGAGCCGCTGCGGGATGGCGGCCTCGGGCGAGGTGCCGGTGACGTGGCACCAGGCCGCGCCCGCGGTCGTCTCCTCGACGCGGGCGGGGTTCCAGAGCGGTCCGACGCCCAGATCCTCGTGCAGGAAGTCGCGCTCGCGGTCCCGCAGCCGGATCAGCGTGACCCCCGTGGCGCCCGCGAGCGTCTCGATCCCCTCCGGCGGCAGCCCGGCCGCGGCCGCGGCGCGGCGCACGATCCCGGCGGCGGCGTCGGTGCCGACGGCCCCGAGGTACCGCGCGGGGCGGCCCATTGCGCGCCACTGCGCGGCGACGTTGAGCGCGCTTCCGCCCACGGCGAGCCTGCCCTGCTCGACGTAGACGTCGAGGCAGTTGTCGCCGAGGGCGAAGAGTTCGGGTGCGCCGGTCATGGTGCTGCTCAGAAGTCGCCCTTCTTGTAGTAGCGGCGGATGGTGAGGTCGTGGTCTCGCGCGCGTTCGAGGTGGGTGCTCAGGCGCTCGAGCACGGCGGCGAAGAGCACGGGCGAGACGAGCGCGCGAACGCGGGGGGAGATGCCGGCCAGCTCGAAGTCGGCGGCGTCGAGCACGCGCAGCCTGCGGGTGACGGTCTGCGCGAAGCGTTCGACGCGGTCGGTGAGAGGGCGCTGCTCGTCTTCGCCCTTGAACAGGAACACGCTCGTATCCTCCTCCAGCAGCTCGAGCGTGCCGTGGAAGAAGTCGGAGGCGTGCACGGGGCGCGTCCAGATCCACTGCATCTCCTCGAGGATGCACATGCCATAGTAGGCGGCCTCGTACCAGGAGCCGCCCGCCGAGACCATGATGTGGTGCTGCTCGTCTTTGATCTCGTCGGCGAGGGCGGCGGCGCGGGGCTCGAACTGCCGCTTTGCGGCGACGAGCTGTTCGGGCAGCGCCTGCAGCTGCGCGACCACTTCGTGGTAGTCGTCGATCTCGCCGCGCTGGTGCATGACGGCGAGGGCCAGCAGCAGCGACTGCAGGTAGAAGTTCTCGCTCGAGGTGGGGTCGGCGCACTCGTTCGCGAAGTTGACGTCGGCGAGCCGGGCGATGGGGGTGTCGGGCTTCGCGGTGAGGCTCAGGATCGTCGCGCCCTGCTGCTTCGCGAACTCGATGGCGGCGATGGCCTCCTTGGTGGTGCCCGAGACCGAGGGGAAGACGGCGATCGAGCCGGGGCCGAGGTGCACGCTGCCGGTGCCGACGATCTCGGCGCTCATCTCGATGTGCGCGGGGAAGGTGGAGCGGGTCTGCAGCAGGCGGGCGGCGGGCAGCATCAGGAAGTTCACTCCGCCGGCCCCCATGAAGAAGATGTTCGTCGCGCCGTCGTCGAGCAGGTGCGCGACGGCCTCGCGGATCGGCTCTGCCAGTGCGACGGCGCCCTGCTGCACCGAGCGGTAGTGGGTGGGGTCGAAGTTCAGCATCGTTGCTCCTGTCCGTCATTGGATAGTGTTGTCAGACAACAATATCACTTGTCCGGCCAAGTTGATCGGGCGGGGAAGATGCTAGGGTCGCCGGTATGGGTGCTGAGCCGTTACGACTGCAGGGAGACGCGCGATGACGACCGCCTCTGCCGCCTCTGCCGCCTCCCGTGAGCCGGGGCGCGCCGTGGACCGCGTGTACGGCCGCGTGCTGCAGCTGGTGCAGCAGCTCGGGCTGCGCACGGGCGACCGTTTGCACACGGAGGCCGAGTTGTCAGACCTCTTCGGGGTCTCTCGATCCACCGTGCGCGAGGCCTTACGCAAGCTCGAGCAGGAGGGAGTGCTCGTCGCCGTGCAGGGGCAGGGCCGCTTCATCTCGGCGGCGGCCTCGCTCAGCCCGGAGCGCCCCATGACCAAGTACGAGAGCATCACCGAGATGCTGACGGCGCGGGGCTACGCCGTCGCCAGTGCGGTGCTCGACGTCACCGAGGGCAGCGCGACCGAGGCCGAGGCCGAGGCGCTGGAGCTCGACGCGGGCGATCCCGTGATCCGCCTGCTCAGGATCCGCTTCGGCGACGAGCGACCCCTCGTGGTGAGCGAGAACACCATTCCCCGCGAACTGCTGCCCGGCCCCATCGAGTACCGCGACTGGAGCGGCTCGCTCACTGCGGCGCTCGCCGCGCACGGGCAGCACGTGCGCTCGTCGCTCGCCGCGATATCGGCGGTCGAACTGCCCGAGGCGTGGGGCGAGCGGCACGGGCTGCAGGGGCTCGGCCCCTGGCTGCTGGTGACGGAGGTGGGTCTCACGAAGGACGGCAGGCGGGTGCTCTACGCGCGCGACTACCACCGCGGCGACGAGATCTCCTTCAGCGTGCTGCGCCAGCGCTGACCCCCGTCAGCGCGGCGGGGCGACCGAGGCGCGCTGGATGAGCCGCGCGGGGAGTTCGAGCTGCGTCGGCGCCTCCTCGCCGTCGCCGTCCCCGTCGATGCGGCCCAGCAGCAACTCGGCCGCGCGCCGCCCGAGATCGAGCATCGGCTGCTCCACCATCGTGAGCGGCGGCTCCATCACGGCCGCCCACGAGCTGTCGTCGAAGCCGATCACCGAGGCCTGGGACGGGATCGCGACCCCGCTGTCGCGCAGTGCGTGCAGGGTGCCGGTGAGCGCATCGGTCTCGGTGCAGAAGAACGCGGTGGGCGGATCCGCGAGCGCGAGCATGCGCATCACCTCGTCGTAGGTGTGCGCCTCGGTCTTCTCGCCCACGGCGACCAGGTCCGGATCGAGGGGCAGCCCCGAGTCGTCGAGCGCGTCGAGGTATCCCATGAGGCGTTCGCCGTCGCTCCAGAGGTTGCGCGCGGCGGCGTCGACCAGGTCGCGGCGGAAGCTCGGCCGCGCCGGCGTGGGCGGCCCCCACACGAAGCCGATGCGCGCGTGGCCGGCCGCGATCAGCTCGCCGGTGGCGGTGCGCGCCGCGGTGCGGTTGTCGATGACTACGGCGTCGAGCTCGATCCCCGGGATCAGACGGTCGAGCAGCACGAGCGGGATGCCCCGTTCGCGCGCCAGCTGCAGGTGCGCGGTCGAGGCGGGGTCGCAGGCCGCCGACGAGAGGATGATGCCGTCGACCCGCTTGTCGACCAGCACGTTCATCGCGGCGATCTCGTCTTCGAAGTGCTCGTAGGTGCTGATCACGAGGGCGTCGAAGCCGCGGGCGCTCGCGATCTCCGAGACGCCGCGCACCACACCGCCGAAGAACGGGTTCGAGATGTCGGCGACGACCACTCCGATGGTGTGACTGACTCCGGTGGAGACGCTGCGCGCCAGCTGATTGGCCCGGTAGCCGAGCGCCTCGGCCGAGGCGAGCACGCGCTCGCGCATCTCGTCGCTGACGTAGCCGTAGCCCCCGAGCGTTCTCGCTGCGGTGGCGCGGCCGACGCCGGCGGCGGCCGCGACCTCGGAGATCGTGGGGGAGGACGATCGAGTTCTGCCCAATGCTTCCTCCTCGGTGGAGACTCCAGTCTAGGGCGTGTGTTCAGCGGCCGCGGGAGCCGTCGGTGCCCCCGCCGCGGTCGCGGGATCCGGAGCCGACGCGGTGGGGGTGCCCTCGGCCGCGCCCGCGATCTGCGAGGCCGCCCGCGAGGTCGACGAGGCGCGTTCGGCGTCGAGCGGCATCGCGCGGCCGCGCGCGAACGCGGCCTCGACGAGGCACTGGTCGCGCGAGGCCTCTGCGCCCGCTCGCAGTGCCGCGCGCAGATCCTCGGCGCTCGGGCGCCGATCCCGAGACCAGCCGAGGCTCAGCAGGCGCACCACGAAGCCGGCGAGGAAGGCGTCGCCGCAGCCCATGGTGTCGACCATGGCGGAGGGATCGTCGAGCAGCAGCGCGCTTCCCGCGATCCGATGTTCGGTGTCGGCGACCACGGCTCCGTCGGTGCCGCGGGTGGCGAGCGCGAGGCCCGCGCCGTGCGCGAGGAGGGCGTCGAGCAGCGCGTGCGTCGCGCCCTCGTCCTGCTCGGAGCATGAGATGAGCGCGAGGTCGATGTGCGGTGCCACCCGGGCGAGATAGTCGTCCGTGCGGAACTCGGGCTCGGACGAGAAGTCGAAGCTGACGAGCGCGCCGAGCTGCGCCAGCCGGGGCAGCTCGGACAGGATGCCGGAGTACACGCTGGTGTGCACCAGGTCGAAGCCCGCGGCGTAGTCGAGCCGGCCGCCGTCGAGGTCGATCGGTTCGCGCACGGTCACGCCCCCGCCGTTCCAGCCGAGGAACGTGCGATCGCCGTCGACGACGTGCAGTCGCGAGACCCCCGACTCGCCCGTGCGCACCACGGCCTGCCGCAGGTCGACTCCCTCGGCTTCGACGGCCCGTCTCAGGAAGTCGCCCTCGTCGTCGTCACCGAAGACTCCGAGGTAACCCGCCTCGGCGCCGAGGCGGCGGGCGTAGACGGCCACGTTGACGGCGTTGCCGCCGGGGTAGTCGATGCCGCGGTCCACGAAGCGGTCGATGATGTTGTCACCCAGGCCGAGAATCTTCACGGGGTCTCCTCTCCGTCGCGTGCCGGTGCGGCGCGGTCCCGCGGCCGGTGATGGGGGAGCGGGGGCGGATCGGCCGATCCGCCCCCGCTCCGATCTGCGCTGGCCGGATCAGTAGTCCATCACGCGGTAGTAGCGGCGCAGGTCGAGCGAGTGATCCCGCACGCGTTCGAGATGCTTGCTCACGCGGCCCATCACGGCGTCGAGCACGATGGGGGCGATGAGCCCCCGGTTCTCGGGGCTGAAGCCCTTGAGCTCGTAGTTGCGGGTGTCGAAGACGGTGACGTTCTTCGAGATGCGCTTGGCGAACGTCTCGGCGCGGTCGGTGAGCGGCCGCGTCTCGTCCTCGCCCTGGAAGACGATCACGGAGGTGTCCTCCTCGAGCAGTTCGAGCGAGCCGTGGAAGAACTCCGCGGAGTTGACGCGCGTGGTGCGCAGCCACTGCATCTCCTCGAGGATGCACATCGAGTAGAGGTAGGTGAAGCCCCAGAGCGGCCCGCCGCCGATGAGGAAGTGGTAGTCGGTGTCCTTGTGCGCCTCGGCGAAGGCCGACGCCTGCGGTTCTGCGGCCTTCGCCGCGTCGATGACGGCGTCGGCGAGGCCCGCCAGCTCGTCGGCGAGCGACTCGTAGCCCGGGAACTCGCCGCGCACGTTCATGATGCGGCCGACGAGCAGCAGCAGCTGCGGGTCGAACGGCCAGGTCTTGGGCGCCGAGGTGAGCGTGTGATCGACCTTCTGGGCGATGGGCGATTCCGGCACGCCGGTGAAGGAGACGGTGGTGGCCCCCTTCGACTTCACGTAGTCGATGGCGAGCAGCACGTCCTCGGTGGTGCCCGAGACCGACATGAAGACGGCGAGCGTGCTCTCGCCGAGCCAGGCGTCGCCCGACTCGATGAGCTCGCGCGAGATGACCGCGCGAATGGGGAGCTTCGAGAAGCGCCGGGCGAGGTACTCGTAGGGCCACGCCTGGGCGTAGGTGCCTCCCGAGCCGACGAGCAGCACGTTGTCGATCCCGCGGTCGAGCAGCTGATCCACCAGCTCCTCGATCTGCGGGCGCAGTGCGACCGCGCTGGTGAGTTGTTCGCGAACCTGGGCTTCGTTGAAACCGAGCATCTGTGATCCTTTCGTGCCGAGACCCTGCCCGATCTGGTACCGGTATCAGGTCTGAACATCGTGGCACAGCCGATCGGGCCCGTCAACACCGAAACCCTGCAGGGCGACCGGTCGCTCGCTGACCAGCGCTCGCGACTCAGTGCTTGTTTGGTAACGAGTCGAGGCTCATTCCGAAATTGCCCTTGCGCGAAGGGCCCGCATGGGTCACAATTCAATGCAAGTTGGTGGTACCGGTATCAGAGTCAGCGGTGCACGGGCCGCCTGCTCGACGCCACATTCACGACCCATCGGGCGGTCGCGCGGAAGCGGCGCTCTCAACGAGGAGGGGCATACACATGCAACGGAAGAAGACCACGCTGGCGGCGATGGCGGTCGGCGCCGCGCTCATGCTGAGCGGCTGCGCAGGAGGCGGCGGCAACGACGCCGTGGCCGACGTCACCGCCGAACCCGAGTTCTCGGGCAAGCTCAGCATCCTCACGAAGTTCGCCGGCGAACCGCTCGGCCCGTACTTCGAAGACCTCGCCGCCGCCTACCAGGAGCAGCACCCGGACGTCGAGTTCGAGCTCATCCAGGAGACCGATCAGTCGGTGAAGGACAAGACGAAGACCCTCACCGCCTCGGGCGCGCTGCCCGACATCTACTTCACCTGGACCGGCACCTGGGCCCAGAACTTCGTCGAGGGCGGGCTCGCGGCCGACCTCAGCGAGGTGATCGCGCCCGGCACCGAATGGGGCGACAGCTTCGGCGAGGCCTCACTCGACGCCTTCAAGTACGACGACAAGTACTTCGGCATCCCGCTCTACAACAACGGCAAGTTCATGGGCTACAACACCGACGCCTTCGAGAAGGCCGGCATCGAGGTGCCCACCACCTTCGAGCAGCTCATCGACAGTTGCGGCCCGCTGCGCGACGCCGGCTACGAGCCGATCGCGTTCGGCAACAAGGACGGCTGGCCGGGGCTGCACTACCTGCAGCAGCTCTTCGCCTACAACGTGCCGAGCGACACGCTGAACGCCGACTTCGACCCCGAGACCGCGAAGTGGGACGACCCCGGCTACGCGAAGTCGCTCGAGGAGTTCAAGGAGCTGGTGAACGAGTGCACCGACTCGGGCACCGGCACCAACGGCGTGCTCTACACGACCGCGCAGGAGGCCCTCTCCGGCGGCCGCGCGGCCATGTACTACCAGGAGATCCTCGAGTTCGACCAGCTCACCTCGGGCGACATCCTCACTCCCGAGAACTTCGGCCTCTTCAAGCTGCCCGTGCCCGAGGGCGCGAAGGGCGACCCCGACGCGGTCGAGGGCTCGCCCGAGGGCTACCTCATCAACGCCAAGTCGCCCCGCGCGGCTCTCGCGGTCGACTTCATGAAGTTCGTCACCGATCCCGAGAACGCGAAGACGCTCTCGTCGCCGCCCTACGGGCAGCCGAGCACCGTCATCGGCGCCGTCACCGAGGAGACCTCGAGCGCGGCGGTCTTCGACGGCATCGGCCAGGTCAACGACGCCTCCCAGCTGGTCGTCTGGCTCGACACGGTCACGGTGCCCGAGGTCGCCGACGCCTGGCTCGCCGGCGGCGAGGCGCTCATCAGCGGCGACTCGTCGCCCGAGGACATCCTCGCGAGCGTGCAGAAGGCGAACGAAATGGCCCGCTGACCCGTCCGTGCTGCGGGGTCGGGGCACCGGCTCCGCAGCACGACGTCGATGCAGTACCGAGGGAAGCAACATGCACTCACGCCTCTCCAAGGCGGGCGGTCTCCTCTGGCTCGCCCCGGCGATCCTGATCCTCATCGGGTTCGTCTACGTCCCGCTCATCCAGAACTTCGGCTTCGCGGCCTCCGAGTGGGACATCTACTCGGGCACGAACGAGTTCGTCGGCACGAGGAACTTCGAGCTGCTGCTCGACGACCCGATCTTCTGGCGCTCGCTCGGCAACAACCTGCTCTACGCGCTGGTGTCGATCGTGTTCCAGGTGGGCGCGGCGCTCGTCATCGCTGCTCTCGTCGAGAGCGTGCGCAACCGCCGCACCCGCAACGCGCTGCGCACCATCTACTTCATCCCGTCGGCCATCTCGATCACCGTCTCGGGCCTGCTGTTCTACTTCATCTACGAGCCGAACATCGGCATGCTCAACAGCTTCCTCGACTCAGTCGGGTTGCACGCGCTCGCGCAGCCCTGGCTCGGGCAGGAGAGCACGGCGATGCTGGGCATCATCGCGATGAGCCAGTGGCAGGGCTTCGGCTACTCGGCGCTGCTGTTCACCGTGGCGATCCAGCGCATCCCCTCCGAGCTCTACGAGGCCGCGCAGCTCGACGGCATCGGCGGCGTGCGACGGTTCTTCACAATCACCGTCCCGCTCGTGCGCGAGATGTCCGGTCTCATGATGATCGTCACCATCTCGGGTGCGTTCCAGGTCTTCAACGAGGTCATGGTGATGACCACGGGCGGCCCCAACAACTCCACGCAGGTGCTCGGCACCTGGCTGTACCGCAACGGCTTCGTGCGCAACGACTTCGGCTACGCGGCGGCGATCGCCGTGGTCATCTTCGTGCTGTCGCTCGGGATCGGCCTGCTGCAGCTGTGGTACACGAAGAAGCGGAGGGTAGAGGTATGAGCACTGAAACCGCGGTGCTGCTGGCGGTGCGCCCCGAGCGGTCGCGCATCGGCAAGCTGGGATTCCTGGGGATCATCGGGCGCATCTTCGTGTGGTCGCTGCTCATCGGCCTCGTCGTGATCGTGCTCTATCCGCTGCTGTGGATGGTGTTCAACGGCTTCAAGACGAACGCGCAGCTCTTCGGCAACCCGTTCGCGCTGCCGCAGCAGTGGAGCTGGGAGAACTACGTCAAGGCGTGGAACCGGGGCGTGAGCAACTACCTGATGACGAGCGTGCTCGTGACCATCACCTCGACCATCACCACGGTCTTCGTGAGCGCCTGGGCCGCCTACGGACTCACCCGCGTGAAGATCCCCTTCAACGCGCTCTGGACCGGCGTGATCCTCGGCGGCCTCATGCTCGCTCCGACCGTGGCGCTCGTGCCCCTGGTGAAGATGTTCCAGGCGATGGGCCTCTACAACACGTTCTGGGCGCTCATGATCCTCTACACCGCGTTCCGCATCCCGTTCACCACCTTCCTCATCCGCTCCTACATGGTCGACCTGCCGAGCGAGGTCGACGAGGCGGCGCAGATCGACGGCGCGAGCCGGTGGACCACGTTCTGGCGCATCGTGCTGCCCATGTGCCGGCCGATCCTCGTTTCCACCGTGCTGCTGCACGTGCTCTTCGCGTGGAACGAGTACCTGTTCGCCATGGTGTTCACGAGCGGAACGGGCGTGCAGCCGCTGCCGGTCGGTCTCACGAGCCTCATGAGCAAGCACGGCACCGACTACCCGGTGGTCTTCGCGGGCATGGTGATCGCCGCGGTGCCGGTGATCGTGCTGTTCCTCGCCTGCCAGCGGTACTTCGTCAAGGGCCTCGCCGACGGCGTGGGCAAGTAGGGGGCGCGGGTGTCTCTCTCGCTCGCGCAGGTCAGCGGATCCAACTTCTCGTATCAGCACAGGCCCCTCGCCCAGTGCTTCGACGACCTCGCCGCCCTCGGGCGCACCGCGGTCGAGCTGTGGGGGATCGCCCCCCAGCTGCACGTGCCGTGGCTCGGCGACGCCGAGGCGCGCGCCGTGCGCCGCGAGGCCGCCGAGCGCGGGTTCGAGGTGGTCTGCTTCACGCCCGAGCAGGTGATGTACCCCGTGAACATCGCCTCGCCCGACACTCGGCTGCGGGCCGAGAGCGTCGCCTGCTTCAGGCGCGCGGCCGAGCTCGCCGTGGAGCTCGGCGCGCCGAAGCTCTTTCTCACGCCCGGCCGCGGCTTCGAGGGCGAGCCCGTCGGGGCGGCCTGGCGGCGCTCGGTCGACGCGCTGGGGGAGATCGCGGCGTATGCGGCCAGGCTCGGCCTCGAGTGCCTGCTCGAACCGCTGCAGCGCGTGGAGTCGAACCTCGTGAACTCGGCCGCCGATGCCGCGCGCGCCCTCGCCGACGTGGGCGCCGCCAACCTGGGGGTGGCCCTCGACACGGTCGCGATGGCCGTCGCGGGCGACGACGTCGACGCCTACTTCGCGCTGCTGGGCGGGCGCGTGCGGCACGTGCACCTCATCGACGGGGCGCCGGCGGGCCACCTCGCGTGGGGCGAGGGGGAGCTGCCGCTCGCCGAGATCCTCGCGGCGCTCGACCGGCACGGCTACGAGGGCTGGATGACGGTCGAGCTGTTCGGCGACGGCGGGTACGCGCTCGACCCGCGGGCCCCGCTCGAGCGCTCGCTCGCGGCCGTGGAGCGCGCGCTGGCGGGCGGCGTCTAACCCACGGCCGCCTGCACGAGGGGCAGCGTGCGCCCCTCGAAGTGGGTGCCGAGGGCGAGCCGCGATGAGACGCGGGCGACACCCGGCGTGTGGGAGATCAGGTCGAGCACGCGCTGCAGATCCTGCGTGGAGCGCGCGACCACCGAGGTGGTCATGTCGGTGTCGCCCGTCGCCGTGTGCAGATCGAGCAGTTCCGGGATCCTCGCCAGCCCCTCGGCCACCTTCTGGTGGCCCACCGACTGGTGGATGAGCAGCGAGCAGAACGCGCGGATCGGGTAGCCGAGGGCGGCGGGGTCGATGTGCGGCGCCATCGACGAGATCACGCCCGAGCGGCGCAGGCGGTCGAGGCGGCCCTGCGCCGTGGCGCGGGCCACACCGAGCCTGCGGGCGCACTCCACGACCGAGATGCCGGCCTCTTCGCTGATCAGCGTGATGAGTCGCGCGTCGAGCCGGTCGATGCTCATACATCCTCCTTGATGTGGGCAATCTGTATAGCTGGATCGTAGCGCAGCTATACGTGATGAACATATTGCTGCCGAGATAGCGGGCCGATTGACTGCTCCTCGAGTGCTCCCTAGAGTGGCGGCCGAGCAACCGCCCACGAACGAGAGAGCGTCGAAGATGACATTCCAGCCACCCCAGCACCCCGGCGATACGGGCAGCGAAGCCGTGCCCGCCGTCGTGCCCGCCGACCACCGCTTCCGCCCCGGTCTCGAGCGCATCGCCGCCTACCGCCCGGGCAAGCCCGCGCCGCTCGGCCCCGACGGTCGCAGCTTCAAGCTGTCGTCGAACGAGAACCCCTACCCGCCGCTCGCCTCGGTGACGCGAGGCCTTGCCGAGGCGCTGCCCGAGTCGCTCGCCCGCTACCCGAGCATCGCCGCCCCCGAGGTCACCGCCGCACTCGCCGCGCGCTTCGAGGTCGAGCCCGAGAACATCGTGCTCGGCGCCGGCTCCGTCGAGGTCGCGGGGCAGCTGATCCACGCCCTCACCGCCCCGGGCGACGAGGTGGTGTTCGCGTGGCGATCCTTCGAGGCCTACCCGATCCTCACCCGCGTCGCGGGGGCGGTGCCGGTCGAGGTGCCGCTCGACGCCGATGAGCGGCACGACCTGCCCGCGATGGCGGCGGCCGTCACCGAGCGCACGGGCGTGATCTTCGTCTGCAACCCCAACAACCCGACGGGCACCGTGGTGACGCGGGCCGAGCTCGAGTCGTTCATGGCGGCAGTCCCCGAGCGGGTGCTCGTGGTGATCGACGAGGCCTACGTGCACTTCGACCGCGACCCCGATTCGCCGAGCGGGATCGAGTTCTTCCGGCGCTACCCCAACGTGGTCGTGCTGCACACCTTCTCGAAGGCCTACGGCCTCGCGGGCCTGCGCATCGGCTACGCGATCGCGCGACCGGCCGTCGCCGACGCGCTGCGGAAGGTCGCACTGCCGTTCGGCGTCTCGCGACTGGCCCAGGAGGCGGCCGTGCTCTCGCTCGAGGCGGAGGCCGAGCTCGACGAGCGCATCGACGAACTGGTGCGCGAGCGCGCGCGACTGTTCGACGGGCTGCTGGCGGCCGGCCTCGCGCCGGTGCCCTCGCAGGCGAACTTCGTGTGGTTGCCGGCAGGCGAGGAGAGCGCGCGGATCGCCGAGGCGCTCGAGCGGCACGGCATCTCGGCGCGGCGCTTCGCCGGCGAGGGCGTGCGCGTGACCGTGGGGCTGCCCGAGGAGAACGACGCTGTGCTCGCGGCCGCGGCCGCGGCCGAGCTGGTCGCCGCCGAAACCTTTGCGATGGCCGACTAGACAATATGTATAGCTAATCGTCGATATCGCTGCTGTAACCGTCCTATCTGACTAGAGAACAGTTGACAGCTTGTAGTCGCGATAGCGACTGGTTAGCATCACAGACAACAGCGACGGTGCTGTATTTTTTGCGCCGTGTTGTCATCTTCCATCCGGCGCACTCCCGCCCGGGTGCACCACCACCAGCTCCACTCGAGTGAGGAAAATCATGGCAATCACCCGAATCCGCCGCACCGCGTTCGCCGTCGCAGGCATCGCGACCGCGGCCCTCGCCCTGAGCGCTTGCTCCGGAACCGCCGGCAACGACGCCGACGGCGGCGAGAAGTTCACCGTGGGCATCAGCCAGTTCGTGCAGGCACCCCCGCTCGACGCCGCCGTCGAGGGATTCAAACAGGCCTTCGCCGACGCCGGCTACGTCGAGGGCGAGACCGTCGAGTTCGAGGAGCAGAACGCGAACGGCGAGGTCCCCACGGCGACCACCATCGCGCAGACCTTCGCGGGCGACAACCTCGACCTCGTGCTCGCCGTCGCCACGCCCTCGGCGCAGGCCGCCATGCAGAACATCGCCGACGTGCCCGTCGTCTTCACCGCCGTCACCGATCCCGTCGCGGCCGACATCGTCGAGTCGGACGAGGCGCCCGGCAGCAACGTCACCGGCACGAGCGACATGAACCCCGTCGCCGACCAGATCGCCCTCATCAAGGAGATCGACCCCGACGCGAAGAAGATCGGCACCGTCTACAGCTCGGGCGAGGTCAACTCCGAGGTGCAGGTGAAGCTCGCGCGCGAGGCCGCAGAGGCCGAGGGCATGGAGCTCATCGAGCAGACCGTCACCAACGCCGGTGAGCTCAAGCAGGCCACCGAGGCGCTCGGCGACGTCGACGCCATCTACACGCCGGGAGACAACCTCGTGATCTCCGGCCTCGGCTCGATCATCTCGGTCGCCGAGGAGCGCGGCATCCTCGTGGTCGGCGCCGACGCCGAGCACGTGTCGGGCGGCGCCGTCGCCACGCTCGGCATCGACTACACGAAGCTCGGCTACCAGACGGGCGAGATGGCGATCCGCATCCTCGCCGACGGCGAGGATCCCGCATTGATGCCCGTCGAGACGCAGTCGGAGTTCGAGCTGACCATCAACCCCGCCGCTGCCGAGCGACTCGGCTACGAGCTGCCCCAGGGGCTCGTCGACCGCGCCGCGAACGTCGTAGAGTGATCCTATGATCGGTGCGATTGAACTCGGACTCCTCTACGGAGTCATGGCGCTGGGCGTGTACCTCACGTTCCGCGTGCTGAACTTCCCCGACCTCACCGTCGACGGCAGCCTCACCACGGGCGCCGCGGTCGCCGCGGCGCTCATCACGGCGGGCCAGAACCCCGTCGTCGCGACGCTCGCGGGCACCGCGGCCGGCGTGATCGCTGGCGTCATCACGGGCCTGCTGCACACCAAGGGCAAGATCGACGGCCTGCTCGCGGGCATCCTCACGATGATCGCGCTGTGGTCGATCAACCTGCGCATCATGGGGAAGGCGAACACACCGCTCTTGCGGGAGGACACGCTGATGACCCCGCTGCGCGAGGTCGGCTGGATCGGCAAGACCTGGATCGCCGTCGCGATCTTCGCGGTGCTGGTGTTCGTGCTGAAGCTCGTGGTCGACTGGTTCCTCTCGACCGACCTGGGTCTCGCGATCCAGGCCACCGGCAACAACGAGCAGATGATCCGCAGCTTCGGCGTCAACACCGACGGCATGAAGATCCTCACCCTCGCCATCTCGAACGGCCTGGTCGCCCTCGCGGGCGCACTCGTAGCGCAGTATCAGGGCTTCGCAGACATCAGCATGGGCATCGGCGTGATCCTCATCGGTCTCGCCTCCGTGATCCTCGGCCAGGCCGTGCTCGGCCAGCGCAACATCTTCATGGCCAGCCTCGCGGTGCTCGTCGGCTCGATCCTCTACCGACTCATCATCTTCTTCGCCCTGTCCGTGGGCCTCAACCCGAACGACATGCGAGCGATCACCGCGATCCTCGTGGTGCTGGCGCTGCTCCTGCCGCGCTGGGGCTTCCTCAAGAAGGTGCCGTCGCTCAGGGATCGCGGCAATCGCAGACCGGGCGCGAAGCAACCGGATCCGGAGCCAGAACCCGTGGCTTCTGCGACGACCGGGGTCACCGTGCCCGAGGCGGGAAGGTAGAACGCCATGCTGAACATCAACCGCATCTCGAAGACCTTCTTCGCCGGCACGATCAACGAGCGAAAGGCGCTCGTCGACCTCAGCCTCACGCTCGACGAGGGCGACTTCGTGACCATCATCGGCTCGAACGGCGCGGGCAAGTCGACGCTGCTGAACACGGTCGCGGGCCGCTACACGGTCGACACCGGGTCGCTCACGGTCGACGGCAAGCCGGTGACGAAGCTCAAGGAGTACCAGCGGGCCCGCTACGTCGGCCGCGTGTTCCAGGATCCGATGGCGGGCACCGCGCCCGATCTGACGATCGAGCAGAACCTGTCGCTCGCGCTGCAGCGGGGCAAGGCCCGAGGTCTCGGCCTGGGAGTCACCAAGGCTCGCAAGGAGCGCTTCGTCGAAGAGCTGAAGTCGCTCGAACTCGGCCTCGAGAACCGGCTCACCGCCAAGGTCGGCCTGCTCTCGGGGGGCCAGCGTCAGGCGCTGTCGCTGCTCATGGCCGGCTTCACACAGCCCCGTATCCTGCTGCTCGACGAGCACACCGCCGCGCTCGATCCGCAGCGCGCGGCGCTCGTCACCGACCTCACCGAGCGCATCGTCGCCCAGGGCGGTCTCACCACCCTCATGGTGACGCACAACATGGAGCAGGCGCTCAAGCTCGGCAACCGCCTCATCATGATGCACGAGGGCCGCATCGTCTTCGAGGCCTCGGCTGACGAGAAGCGGCACCTCACCGTGCCGCTGCTGCTCGCCGAGTTCGCGAAGATCAAGGGCGCGAGCTTCGACGACCGGGCGCTGCTCGCCTAGTCTCCTCCCATCGGCGGCTCGGGGAGGGGCGGATCGGCATCGCGCCGATCCGCCCCTCATCGCTCTCGGCGCTGCCCGCGCACGACCGGCGGTTCTCCGCAGTCGTGCGCGATCCGCAGCTGTGCGCGATCCGCCGGGTTCCCCATGCCGCCGGGTTCTCCGCGCCGCCGTGGGGTCGCCCTGCCGTGCGGCCGCCCGGCGCCGCTTCCCGGCTCCCGCCTCTCGAATCGTGCCCTGAAAGGACCCCATGAACGACAGTCTCTTCGCCCCCTCGCCGCCGAGGGGCTCACCACCCTCAAGCTGCAGTACGACTGGCGCACCGACGAGCACACTCTCTTCGCCGCCCGCGAGTGGGACGCCGATCGCGACTTCTCGCGGTACCGCAGCCGCTTCGCCGCCGAATCGCTGCTCACGCAGCGCGCGCGCTTCCTCGACAGCGAAGAGGTCTACGCGCTCTACGAGGCGCACGGGCTGCGCGGCTACCTCGACACCGTGCTCGACCTGCTGCGCCAGGGGCGGCACTTCGGCATCGAGGCCTACCTCCACGCCGGCAAGAACATCCGCTTCATGTGCAACCAGCACAGCCGCAAGCAGGGCGCCATGAACAAGCGGCAGGCCACGCTCGCGGGCGGCATCCGCCGTCACCCGCTCGAGGAGTCCGAACTCGACGTGATCGTCGACGGGCTCAACCTCGGGCGCGCGATGAGCTTCAAGAACATCGCCGCCGATCTCGACTTCGGCGGCTGCAAGACCACCGTGCAGATGGACGAGCTCGATCTCGCCGACCTCGAAGCCCTGGGCTTCCTCGCCTTCGCGATCGACCGCAGCCGCACGATGACCGGCCCCGACATGAACTTCCCGACGGCGATGTCCGACGTCATCAACGCGCACTTCTCGCCGCAGTTCACCAACGGGCCCAGCTCGCCGCTCGGCGAGAGCGGCCGCCCCACCGCGTACGGCACCTTCCTCGCCCTCAAGGAGGCGGTGCGGTTCACCGAGCCTGGCTCCTACGGCCGGCTCGACGGCAAGCGGGTCGTGGTCTCAGGCCTCGGCGCCGTCGGCCGGCACCTCGCAGAGCTGCTGCACGGAGACGGCGCCGCAGTGATCGTCGCCGACCTGAACGAGGCCCGCGTCGCCGAGTTCCTCGCAGCCCACCCCGGCAGCACGCGGGTGGGAGTCGACGAGGTGCTCGACCTCGAGGCCGACGTGCTCTGCCCCGCCGCGATCGGCGGCATCATCGACGAGACGGTGATCGGGCGCCTGCGCTACCGCTACGTCTGGGGGCCGGCGAACAACCAGCTCAGGGCGACCAACCAGCGGGAGGAGGAGCGCCTCTCGCGCCTGCTCGCGGAGCGGGGCATCGTGTTCCAGACCGAGTGGTGGCACAACACCGCAGGGGTGATGTGCGGCGCCGAGGAGTACCTCAACGGGGCCCACGCCTCGTACGACTCACTGCAGCAGCGGATCGAGAGCACCATCCCGCGCAAGACGCGGGAGAACCTCGCCGAGGCGGCTCGGCTCGGCCTCACCCCCACCGAGAACGCGTACCGGGTGTGCGCCGACATCATCTACGGATAGGGGGCTCCGGGCCCGGGGCGGATCCCGATCCTCACCGCCCGTAGGTCGGATCTCACCCGTGTTTCGGATGGAATTGCGCGATCCCGTCCGAAACACGGGTGAGATCCGAACTATCGGACGCGGGTGCATTCGGATCGTCAGCGTACGTGGGAGGGCGCCTCCGCGAGGCAACGGGTCGATCACGAAACCGTATGAGGTTTGCATGAATCGGGCCGTCGCGGTCTACGATGCTGGAATCGGTGTTTTCCCGCGCCGATTTCTCAGTTCGCCGGGGCGGCAGTCGCGGCGGGTAGACCTGCGAAGGATCGATAACACATGCGTCAGACCTCGTTCCGCCGTGCGCTCGCCGCCGTGAGCCTCACCGCCGCGGCAGCGCTCGCGCTCAGCGCCTGCTCCGGTTCCTCCGATTCGACGGGCGGCGGTGACGCCGCGGTCGAGAAGGTGACCATCGGCATCAGCCAGCTGCTGCAGCACCCCGCGCTCGATTCGGCGACCGAGGGCTTCAAGCAGGCCTTCATCGACGCCGGCTACGTCGAGGGCGAGACGGTCGAGTTCGACCTGCAGAACGCCAACGGCGAGCAGTCCACCGCTGTCTCGATCGCGCAGAGCTTCGCGTCCTCCGACGCCGATCTCGTGCTCGCGGTCGCCACGCCGGCCGCCCAGGCCGCCGCTCAGGCGATCACCGACAAGCCCGTGCTCTTCACGGCGGTCACCGACGCGGTGACCGCCGATCTCGTCGCCTCGAACGCGAAGCCGGGCGGCAACGTCACGGGTACCAGCGACGCGGTTCCCGACGACGCCCTGCAGGCCCAGTTCGAGCTCATCAAGCAGCTCGTGCCCGACGCCGCCAAGGTGGGCATCGTCTACGCCTCGGGCGAGGTGAACTCCGAGGTGCAGATCGCCGCGGCGGAGAAGGTCGCCGCCGGCCTCGACCTCGAGATCGTGACGAAGACCGTCACCACCGAGGGCGACATCCCCCAGGCCACCGAGTCGCTCGGTGACGTCGACGCCATCTACGTGCCCACCGACAACCTGGTGGTGGGCGGCATCTCGTCGCTCGTGCAGGTCGCCGAAGAGAAGCAGATCCCCGTGATCGGCGCCGAGTCCGGCACCGTCGAGGGCGGTGCGATCGCGACGCTCGGCATCGACTACACCGAGCTCGGCCGTCAGACGGGCGAGATGGCGCTCCGCATCCTCGAGAAGGGTGAGGATCCCGCCGACACCCCGGTCGAGTTCGCCACCGAGCTCGCCTACGTCGTGAACCCCGGCGCCGCCGAGCGCATGGGCGTCGAGATCCCGCAGGAGATCCTCGACCAGGCGACCACCGTCGGCTGATCCCCACACGTTCGGCGACGGAGCCCGCCGCAGCCCGACCGGCTGCGGCGGGCTCCGTCGTTCGGCGGGCGCAGGCTCCCGCGTCGGCGCGGCGCTGCGCAGGAGGCGTGGCGTTCGGCAGGGGCGGCGCTCAGTCGGGGGAGTGCGGCGGCCTGCCGAGCGGTGCTTCGGTGCTCCCCGCGTGCGCTCCCGCCTTTGTCGGAGGCGCCCTCTACAGTGGGCACATGGCAGCAGAATCTTTCGGTCAGGAAGCGGCGTGGCAAGCAGTCGCCGACCAGGCTGAGGCGCGCGTCGACGGGTGGCTCTCCGTGCTGCGCTCCCGCGACGGCGATGAGCGGCCGGGGTTTCTGAGGGCGATGCGGCGCGACCCCGAGAGCTTCGAGTTCACGCGGCGGCTGCTCGAGCTGCTCGCGAGCACCGAAGACGTGTTCGTGTCGGCGGCCGGGCTGCGCGAGGTGGCCCAAGACGTGCCGCCCTCGCTGCCGGTGCGCGATCGCCTGGCCGTGCGTGCGGGCGGCGCCACCTCGCTGGGGCTGCCCTGGGCGGTGCTGCCGATGGCCCGAAAGCGGCTGCGCGACCGCGTCGCCGATCTCGTGCTCGCCGCCAAGCTGCCCGCTGCGGGGCCGACCGCGGGCCCCGGCAGGATGAGCCGTCTCACCGAGGCGCTGCGCAGGCTCGGAGAGGCCGGGGTGGCGCCCGTCGTCGTGCCGCTGGGCGAGGCGGTGCACGGCCCCGCGGGCGCCGAGGCCGAGGTCGCCCGACTGGCCGCGCTCTGCGCGGTGCCCGCCGTGAACCACCTCGTGATCGACCCCGCCCGCATCGCTCCGGGCGGCAGCGACTGGTCGGCCGAAGACGACGTCGCCCGTGTGGTACGAGGCATCCGCCCCGTGCTCGACGCGGCGGCCGAGCACGGCACCACCGTGCACCTCGAGCCCCGGAGCGTGCGGTGGGCGCGACTGCTGCCCGAGATCGTGGTGCGCGCGTTCGCCGATGCCGCGCTCGACCGCGTTCGGGTCGGGGTGCGGATCATGGCCGAGCTGCCCGAGTCGCGCGAGCACTACGATCGCATCAGTCGGTGGGCGCAGCAGCGCGCCGCCGACGGCGGAGCCGCAGTCGAGACGGTGATCGGGGTGGCCGGCGTCGCGAGTTCCGAGCGCATCACCTCGATCGAGAGCGGCCTCGCGGTGCCGGTGCTCGAAGAGCGCGAGCAGGTCACGGCGCAGCTGCTGCGCCTCATCGAACTCGCTCTGCATCCCGGGCGCGCGGCCGTGCTGCGCCCGGTCATCGCGACAGAAGACCTCTTCGTGCTGAGCGGCACCGCAGCGCTCGCAGAGCACCTGGGTTCGCAGGGCCTCTTCTCGCTGCAGCTGCGCAGCGGCATCGCGCCGGGTCTCGCGCAGGCGCTCTCCGACGTGGGGGCCGAGGTGCGCGTCTCGCTGCCGGTCGTCGCACCCCGCGAGTTCGCCGGCGCCGTCGACACGCTCGTGGCGTTCGCCGCCGAGGCCGCCGATCCCGAATCCGTCATCGCCCGATACGACGCTCTCGAGTCGGAGGGCGTCGATCCCGCTATCGATTCGGGTTCCGACGGCGGGTCCGATTCCGCTGCCGGTGGAGGGGGCGGTGCCGGTGCCGGTGCTGACGCCGGTGCCGGTGCTGAGGCCGATCCCGGGTCCGTCGGCGCGGACGATGCCGAAGGCGGGTCTCGCGCCCCCGTCGCCGTTTCCGCAGACGGGATCGTCGGGGGCGAGGTGCTCGAGGCCGAACAGGCGGCATTCCGCGCCGCCGCCGCACTCGCCGCCGAGCCGGCACCCGCCTCCCACCGCACACAGATGCGCGCCCGCGAGTGGGATCCGAGCGAGCGCGACAGCGCCCTGTTCTACCGCGCACCCGACGAGCCCGCGCGCTTCGACACCGGCGGCCTCACCGCGGCGGTGCTCGGCCTCACGCGCGGTTCGACGGGCGAGGTGAGGCTCGAGTCGCTCGCACCGCCGTGCCCGATTCCGGTGGTCTCGCAGTCCGGTTTCGCGGGCGAGCCCACCACCGACGCCAGCCTCGCGGGCAACCGCGACTGGGTGCGCGCGCTGCTCGCGCGTGCGGCCGAAGACGCGGAGGCTCTGGCGGCGGCGCAGCCGGCCGCCGAGGCGACTCCGGCCGCCGGCGGTCCGCTCGCTTCTGCCGCCGCCCCCGCTGATGCGACTGCCGCCGATCTCAACGGACCCGAGACCGAGGCCGACCCCGCGATCGCGGTCGAGCAAGCGGCCCCGGCCGCCGATGAGGCCGCTGACGCGCGTGACCCCGAGCGTTCCGCAGACCCCGCGCAGGCAGGGGCCGCCGAGCAGGTCGAGCAGGCAGAGCAGATCGAGCAGGTCACGAGGGCCGCGCGCGACGCCGGTCAGCGGTGGAGCGGCCAGCCCGCCCGAACGAGGGCGTCGCGGCTGCGCCGGGCCGCGCTCGCGGTGGTCGCCGCGCGCGACCGCCTGCTGCAGACGCTCGCGGCCGACACGGGCGCCCCCGCGATGGAGCTCGACACCGAGGTCAACGACATCGTCGACGCGGGCCGCTACTACGGGCAGCTCGCAGAGGGGCTCGCGGCCGTCAGGGGCGCGACGTTCGTGTCTGAGGGGCTGGTGCTGGTCGTCGCCGACGAGAGCACCCCGCTCTCGGCGCAGGCCGAGTCGGTGCTCGCCGCGCTCGCGGCCGGCAGCGGGGTGCTGTGGG
The DNA here is from genome assembly GCF_004028235.1 of Leucobacter muris. NCBI lineage: Bacteria > Bacillati > Actinomycetota > Actinomycetes > Micrococcales > Microbacteriaceae > Leucobacter > Leucobacter muris. The sequence continues at coordinate 145,520 of NZ_CP035037.1, forward strand.
CGGTGCCCCGGCGCCTTCGACGCTCGGCCGAGGTGCTGCTCGAGGAGTGGGAGGTCGGCGGTGTCACACCCGGCGCGGTCGGCATCGAGGTGGTGCGCGACCCGACGGGGCTCTTCGACCAGGTGTCGTGCGCCGACATCGATCGCGCGATAGTGCTCGGCGACCGCGCCGCAGCGCGCGAGATCGCCCGCCGCCGACCCGAGTTGCAGATCGAGGGGCGCTTCCACGCCCGCGGCGCGGTGCTCGTGGCGCCGTCGGCAGACCTCGACCGAGCGATCGACGACGTGGTCGCCTCAGCGTTCCTCGGAGCGGGGGCGCACCCGCGCGCCGCGCACGTCGCGATCCTGCTGGGCAGTGTGGCGCGGTCGCGCCGCTTCCGCGAGGGGCTCGCCGACGCGGTGCGCGCGCTGCGGGTGGGCGACACGGCTCGGCCGGGCCACGCCGACCCGCTCAGCTTCGACGTCGGCCCGCTGCCCGCGCCCGCTGCGGGCGCCGCGCTGCGTGCGCTCACCGAGTTGGGGCGCGGCGAGGAGTGGCTCGTGCAGCCGCGCCGACTGGACGACGAGGGGCGGCTGTGGAGCCCCGGCGTGCGGTCGGGTGTGTCGGCCTCGTCGTCCTTCTGGCGCGACGCGCTCGGCGTGCCCGTGCTCGGCATCGCGCACGCGCACACCCTCGACGAGGCGCTGCGTCTGCAGAACGCCGACGGCAGCGGAGCCGCGGCCGGCCTGCAGTCGAACGACGCCGACGAGATCCTCGACTGGCTCGCGGGCGTCGAAGCGGCGTCGCTGGCGGTCAACCGCCCGACCACCGCGGCCCGCATCGAACGCCACCCCGGAGGGGTCTGGGGCACAGCCGCCACGGGTCTGCCCGCGCTGAGCGGCGGCCCCAATCGTCTGCTGCCGCTCGGCGCCTGGCAGCTGCGCGAGGGCACGCGCAGCGACACCCTGCATCTGCGCGGGCTCGAACCCGAGGTGCGCCTGCTCATCGAGGCGGCGCAGTCGGTGCTGCACTACGAGGAGTTCGACGAGGTGCGGCGCGCGGCGCTCGCCGACGCGCTCGCGTGGCGCACGTCGTTCGGCGTGGAGCGCGACACGATCGGCCTCGGCATCGAGCGCAACGTGATCCGCTACCTGCCCGTCACCACGCAGCTGCGGCTCGCCGAGGGCGGCAGTATCGCGTGGCTGGTGCGGGTGATCGCCGCGGCCCTGCTGGTGCGCGCGCGGGTGTCGGTGTCGACCGGCAAGGTGCTGCCTCCCGCCGTCACGGCCTTCCTCGAGCGCCAGGGCATCGAGGTGTCGCTCGAGCGCGACGACGACTGGGTGGAGCGGCTCGCGGTCGCGGGCCCCGTCGGAGCCGACGGAGTGGTGGCCGAGCGTGTGCGGTTGATCGGCGGAGACGCGGTGCGGGCGGCCGAGTGGATGGGCGGCCTGGACCGTGCGGCGCTGTGGGCTCAGCCGGTCACGATGGCGGGGCCGGTCGAACTGCTCACGCTGCTGCGGGAGCAGGCGGTATCGGCACGGGCGCACCGGCACGGGCTCGCGATCGCGGTGCCCGGCCTCGACGAGGTGGTCGACGCCTGACCCCGGCCGGTCGTGCGTACCGTTTCCCGAGCCGGGCGGGAGATCGGGTGAGAGTCAGCCGATCCGCATCGGGGTGTGCGGGATCCCGTCCTCGAGGAACTCCTCACCGCACGGTGCGAAGCCGAACCTGCCGTACCAGTCGGCGAGATGCGACTGGGCGTGGATGAGGATCGCGCGCCCGGCGCACGCCTCGATCGCGGCCTGCAGCAGTGCGGCGGCGACGCCGCGACCGCGCCAGGCCGGCGCGGTGACGACGCGACCGATGCTCACGAGGTTCGCCTCGTGGGCGCTCTCGTCGAGGATGCGCACGGTCGCCGCGACCTCGCCGCCGTCGGTCTGCGCCCAGAGCTGCCTTGCGCCGGGCTCGAGGTCGCGGCCGTCGAGGTCGAGATACACGCAGTCCTGCTCCACCACGAAGACCTCCTGGCGCAGGCGGGCGATGCGGTAGAAGGTGCTGCTGGGGATGTCGTCGACCCGGTCGGCGGCGAGCAGGGTGAGTTCTTCGGGGAGCGCGGGCATGCTCCGATCCTGCCACGCCGCCTCGGCTGCCACCGATTTCCGTTCGCGGGAGCGAGGCGCTACAGTGGTTTCTTGGTCGTGTTCGCGCGACCGACGGCGGGTTACCCGAGCGGCCAAAGGGGGCTGACTGTAAATCAGCTGGCACTGCCTACGGGGGTTCGAATCCCTCACCCGCCACCAGAACTAAGTCCCCGACTCACCTAGAAAACACTAGGGAGTCGGGGGATTTTTTCGTTTCAGGAATCGTCCCGTGACAACACTTTGACAACACCCTGAGACGCGATCGCCAAAACCAGACGCTCCGAAACCGCCTCAAGATCGTCATCGAACAGGTCCGCGTACACGTCCAAGGTCATCGCGGCCGAGGCGTGCCCGAGCATCCGTCTGGGTTGCGATCGAAGTCATGACGTTTGGTGCCGTCGCAAAAATGAGTTGGTATCTCAACGAACCCGAGTTGAGTAAATCTGCTGCGCAGAGCTTGGGCCTTCAAACCACAGGATTCAGCAGTGGATTACATACTTTCTCTGTTCTCCGGAACAAGTGTGCTCATCATTCGCAACTATGGAACCGCACTTTTGATGTTCTCGTAGCTGCGTTACCCAAGGAGAAGAAACGGGAACCCAAGCACAAATTGCCCGGTCCATACTCCACAATCATCGTGGCCAAGAGGTGGCTGAATGCGCTAATCGGGGATAATGACTGGGCGGACAGAGTGGATGCACTTCTAAGCACGAATACCGTCTACCAACAAGGAATTCTTAACCCTACGATGAAGTAGCAGATGCCGGAGATTCAGATTCCATGCTTGGTAGCCTCACTCCGTCGCATCTTGGGTATTCCCACCACTCTTTCCAAGGAATCATCACAGGGCTGTCGCAGAACGGGCACGGCGGGGCGTTCGGGACGCTGCAGGGGGCTTTTCGTATTTCTGGGGTCTCGCATGATCTATATCTAGGCGTTATCGTCTGGGTTGTCGGCTTCTCGAAGGGCAGTTGTCGTCTCCCGCCGCCAAAGGGTGATCGCGCGAGAGGCCGGCCATTTCCCGGGGGAGAAGGGCAGGCGTCACCGTCATCACTCAGCGGTGGCGCCTGTACCGGGCGTACATCAGTAGGAGTTTCTGTCTACTGCGTCAGATGCGTCAGAACAGGGTCTCCGACACGTCGATCGGACGATCCGGCTCCATCGCCCGGGCGAGATCCTCCGACGCAATCTGTGCCTCCGCGACGAGGCCTGCGTCTCCTGGACGGTCTGGGTTGAGCCATTCGGAGGCGAAGTCTGCGGGGATGGGGAGCGGCATGCGCGATTCGGTGCCGCCGCTGCTCTTCGACTTCACTGCCGAGGCCTTGCCGATCCCTCGTCGGGTGACCATGGCGTAGGTCAGGCGGGCCTCGCCGGTCTCGTCGTCGGTGACGGTCGAGGTGACGGCAGCGATCCAGAACGGCGACCCGTCGGCGAGGGACCACCTGGGCTTGCCCTCGTCGTACCAGCTCGCCGGCAGCAGGGCCCGCTGCTGGAACGCGTGGCTCCATCGCTTCACGAGAGAGTCGTCGCGGGCGTTGAAGCTGTTGCGTCCGCGGGGGCCGCTGCCGTCTGCCCAGAGCGACCACCATCCAAGCTCGAGGCGGTCTCCAATGAGGACTGGGTTCAGGTTTTTCGCTTTGCGCCCGGTGATCTTCGCGTGCCCGTCGTATTGCTCGATCCAGTCGTTGAGCAGCGCGAGCGACCCGGGCTCGCTGATCGGCTCATCCTCGCCCGGCAGAGGGATCGGGGTGCCGTCGCCGGTGAGGCCGTATGAAGCGCACATGCGCTCAGGCTACGCCGCGCATTGGGGCGGCGGTAGCCCCTAGTCGCCGTCGTAGTTTTCGACGTACTTGCGACGGCGCTTCGGCTGCGTGGTCGCTTTGAGGAAGAGACGCACCAAGCCGCGCTTCTTCTCGAGGTAGGCGTGCCGGTCGATCTCGCCGGCCGCGTACTGCTCCTCGAGCTCCGCGATCACGGTTTCCGCGTGTGCGGCGTCGTAACGGGATGCGCTCACGTGGAGACCACCGTCGTCACGAATCGCCATCGCTACTCCACATCTCCTCAAGCTCCGTGATCACGCTATCGAGCTGACTTGGGTCCGCCCCCATACTGATCTCCATCAGAACGGCTTGGGTTTCATCGGCCGGTAGTTGCGTCCGTTCGGAGGCCCGACGTTCTTCCGCGAGTGAATTGGCCTGGTTTGAGTTCCGATCTTTATACAAGGATGGAACTACGATGCCAAGCAAATATGACCCTGAACTTCGCCAGCGCGCACTTCGGATGCTCGCCGAAGCCCGTCCCGAGCACGAGTCGCTGACCGCGGCCTGCCGACACGTCGGTGGGCTCCTCGGAGTGAGCCCGGAGACGCTGCGCGTGTGGCAGCGCCGCTACGACATCGATACCGGCGCGAAGCCTGGCACCTCGATCGATATGGCCCAGGAGAACCGGCGGTTACGCCGCGAGGTGAGCGAGCTCCGTAAGGCCAACGAGGTACTCAAAGCCGCGAGCGTGTTTTTCGCGAAGGAACTCGACCGGCCACGAACGAAATGATCAGATTCATCGACGAGTACCGTGATCGTTTCGGGGTCGAGTTCCTCTGTCGTACGCTGCGTGCGGCAGTTCGTGGGTTCCTCACCTCCCGCGGATACCGGGCCGCGAAAGCCCGGTCGGCCTCAGCCAGGCAGCTGCGCGACGAGTTGCTCCTCCCTGAGATCCGGCGGCTCCACGCGAAGCACTATGGCGTGTACGGGCGCCGGAAGATGCATGCCCTGCTGAAGCGTGAGGGGTGGAAGATCGGCCGCGACCAGACCGAGCGTCTGATGCGGCTCGCCGGCGTGCGCGGGGTACGGAAATCAAAGCGCGTGTTCACCACACGCCCTAACAAAACGGCGGCACTGCCTGCCGATCTCGTCAACCGGAGATTCGCCGCTGACGGGCCGCGCAAGCTCTGGGTGTGCGACGTGACCTACGTCGCCACCTGGTCTGGGTTCGCCTATGTCGCGTTCGTCACTGACGTGTACTCGCGCAGAATCGTGGGCTGGAATGTCGCTGCGACGCTGAAATCTGAGGTTCTGCCGATGCAGGCACTCGATATGGCTGCGTGGCAATCGGGCGGCAGGCTCGATGGCCTGATCCATCACGCCGATCACGGGTCGAATTACACCGCCATGGTCTATACGGATCGCATTGCGGAACTCGGAGCAGTGCCCTCGACCGGGACGGTCGGCGACAGTTTTGACAATGCCATGGCTGAGGCGGTCAACAACCTCTACAAGACCGAACTGATCCGACAGCAGGGCCCCTGGCGGACGGTTGAGCAGGTCGAACTCGCGACCCTCGAATACGTGTGGTGGTGGAACCATGAGCGCCTTCACGGGGAGCTCGATATGCGTACCCCGATCGAGGTCGAGCAGGCCTACTATGCTGAGGCCGAGGAACTTCTGTCACCGACAGGTTGACAGGAAAACCGGTCGGAACTCAAACCAGGCCAATTCAATGTTCGGCCTGTCCACGGTGGCGCTTGGCAGTCGGCAGGTTTCGAATCCCTCACCCGCCACCGAATCGGATCCCCCGACTGCCTGGAAGACACCAGGGAGTCGGGGGATCGTTCCGTTTCAGGAGTCGCCGCCCCGCGCGCTTCTCCGACGCTTCGCGGTGCGAGCGCCCAGTCACGGGGCTTCGAACCGCGTCTACTTGCCGGATTTCGAGAATCCGGCGCTCACCGCGATCCCGATCGAGATCCCGAACACCATCCACAACGCGAGCTGGTCGGTCAGCGATCCGATGACCACCCCGGCGAGCATGCCGAACACCATGCCGTAGACCAGCCAGTTGCTCGACCGCTGCTTCTCTTCTTCGGGCTCGTTCTCGTCCATGCCTTCGACCTTACGGAGAGAACGGCGGCCTCGCATCCGTCGGCGGGGGGATCCGCTCGGGTTGGTTCTGCCGTGGGACGGCCGGACCCCGCCGACGCGCGCCGCGGGCACCCCTGGCCGGCGGCCTCGCTTCTGCTGCATAATGGGCGGCATGGGCGCTCACCGCGGAAGACACCTCACGAAGACGCTGCTCGGCGCAGCCCTGATCTTCGTCGGTACCGCGCATCTCACGTTCGCCCGGAAAGAGTTCCAAGCGCAGGTCCCCGAGTTCGTGCCACTTGAACCGGACACCACCGTCGTCGCGTCCGGCGTCGCAGAGATCACGCTGGGTACCGCGCTCACCGTTTCCCAGGGCAGGCGCGCGCGCCTGGTGGGGGCGATAGCGGCCGCGTTCTTCGTGCTGGTGTTCCCCGGCAACGTCTCCCAGTACCTCCACCGGCGCAACGCGTTCGGACTCGACACCGAGAACAAGCGGTTCGCGCGACTGCTCTTCCAGCCCGTCCTGGTCGCCCTCGCATGGTGGTCGACGCGAGACTGATTCGCGCGGACTGCGGCAGGTGCTCGGTCGCGCACGCCTGTGGTTGACTGGTGGCCATGGCAGCAGGCTTCACCTTTCGAGTCGGGGCGCACGAGTAGCACGAGGTCGGTGTGAACGTGACCGGGATCCGAAACCGCGTCACGATCAGCGTCGACGGCACGCCCGTGATCGACAGCGGCGGCAACACGGGGATCCTGATGCCGAACGTGTTCGACCTCGAGGTCGGGGCACACGAGCAGCACATGGTCTCCGTGCGGTTCATCGCTCAGCAGCTCGTCGACGGCGGTGCGAAATACATCGACGTGTTCATCGACGGGCGCTACGCCTTCCGCCAGAACTGGTGACGTCGCCCCCGGCACGACAGAGGCCCGGTCGGGATCGATCCCGACCGGGCCTCTGTCGCGCCGGATCACGGCGCCGCGCGGCTATCAGTCGCGCAGGTCGTCCTTGATGTCGTTGCGGGTCTTGGTCGCGTCGCGCTCGGCCTCGGCCTTCTTGACGTCGGCCTCCGCCTTCTTCACGTCGGCCTCGGCCCTCACCTCGTCGAGCTTGTCCTTGGCCTTGTCGACGCCGTCCTCGACCGCGCGACTCACCTTCTTCGCCGCTGCCTCGGCGGTTTCCTTCGCATCCTCAAGAAATCCCATGACCGGTTCTCCTTTCCGCTGGAGCTCCAGACTCTCGAACGAAGCTGTGCGCGCGGTGTGCAAACGGGTGCGCGGAGCTGAGAGTCGACTCGTGATCCCGCGCCGAGGCGACCGCTGGTGCAGCGGCGAGCCGTTTAGGCGGGCGCGAAGCGGTTGCGCAGCTCTGCGGCGCGGCGGATGTCGCCTTCGATGGCGGTCTGCTGCTCGACGGCCAGTGATCCCGATTTCTTCGCCTCGTCGAGCTTCTCGAGCCCGGCCTGCACTTCGGCATCCAGGCCGTCGACGACGAGCTTCTGGATGCTCTCGGGGAGTCGCTCAAAATACGAGGTGTCCATATCCATTACGTTACAGCCAACTGCCCCCGAGTGCTGCAGCGAGCCCCGGGACGGCGCGATCCGCCTGGCGCGAACTGGCGCCGACACTACACTCGATCGTATGAATGACCTCGTCGTCTCACTGCCCGCCGAAGAGCCGCTGCGCGACATCCTGGGCGAGGTGCCCGGGGTCGAGTTCGTCGCCTGGGATCTCGAAACGCCTGCTCCGCGAGAGTATTTCGATATCGTCGTACCGCCCTACTGGGGCGGCGCGCGCTGCCTGTCGGCGCTCGATGGCGTCGATGTGAAGCTGGTGCAGTGGCAGTCGATCGGCTACAACGGCGTGGCGAGGCATCTGCCGGCCGGGTTGGCGTTCGCGAACGCCGCGACCGTGCACGAGACCTCCACTGCCGAGCTGGCGGTGACGCTCGCGCTCGCGTCGCAGCGCGGCATTCCCGAGTTCGTGCGGGCGGGCGACGAGGGCCGCTGGGATCTGCGCGAGTTCCCGAGCCTCGCCGATCGCCGTGTGCTGCTCGTCGGGTACGGCGGAGTGGCGAAGGCGGTCGAGGCGCGGCTCGCGGGTTTCGAGGTGCAGCTCACCCGCCTGGCCCGCTCGGCGCGCGAAGAGCAGAATCTCGCCGGTGACACGGTCGAGGTGCGCGGCTTCGAGGATCTGCACGAGTGCCTCGCCGACGCCGAGGTGGTGATCCTCGCGGTGCCCCTCACCGACGGCACGCGGGGGCTCGTCGACGCCGCGGCGCTCGCCGCGATGCCTGACGACGCCCTGCTCGTGAACGTCGCCCGCGGGCCCGTGGTCGACACGGACGCGCTCGTGGCCGAGCTGCAGGCGGGCCGTCTGCGTGCGGCGCTCGACGTGACCGATCCCGAGCCCCTGCCCGAGGATCACCCGCTGTGGAAGTGCCCGAACACCCTCATCACGCCGCACGTCGGCGGTGATTCGAGCGCGATGGAGCCGCGCATGGTGGCCCTGATCGAGCGCCAGATCGCGCATCTGCGCGCGGGGGAGTCGCCCGAGAACCTCATCGATCTCTCCTGAGACGCGGCGGGATCGCGGCCGATCCGCCTCGTGAACCCGCCCGACTCGCCGGGCGATCCCGGCCGGCCGCGTGCGATCCCGCCCGCCCCGGCAGCGCCGCCGATCCGCCCCGAGAGCTCCTACCCGCCTCGCAGTCGAATCATAAGGTCCGCATAACTCCGTTCGCTGGAATGGACGCAGTCGGGATCCCCTCGCGGTCGCCGACTCCGTTCGACGATAGGAGCTCGGCGTGTCCGCCCCCAGCCTGACCCTCATCGCTGTCGACCTGGTCGCAGCGCTCATCCTCACCCTCGGCCTCTACTACCCGAGGCACCGCCGCAGAGACCTCGTGGTGGCGTTTCTCGGCGTGAACATCGGCGTGCTGGCGGTGACGTCGGTGCTGGGCGGCACCGAGATCGCGGCGGGGCTGGGCCTCGGCCTGTTCGGCGTGCTGTCGATCATCCGCCTGCGGTCGTCGGAGATCTCGCAGCGCGAGGTGGCGTACTACTTCTCGGCGCTCGCGATGGGGCTCATCGGAGGTCTCGCGACCGACTCGCTGCTGGTACCGGTGGCGCTGATCGTGATGATCCTGGCGGTGATGTGGTTCGCGGATCACCCGGCGCTGCTGGCGCGCAGCCGGCATCAGGTGGTGCGACTCGACCGTGCGATCGCCGATGAGGGCGAACTGCGCGGCGAGCTGGAGCGCAGGCTCGGCGGCCGGGTGACGTCGATGACGGTACAGGATCTCGACTTCGTGAACGACACGGCGCTCGTCGACGTGCGGTACCGTCTGCCGCAGCCGACGCGGGGTCGACTCGTCGCCCCGCTGCGCACGCGCGCGGTGCAGATCGCGTCGGGGGAGGCGCGGTGACCCCCGTGGAGCGGTCGACGGAGCGCTTCTCGGAGGTGACGCTCGGCGAGCTCGTCGCCGACGCCGAACTGCTGACCCGGGTCGACCGCAAGTACCTGCTGCCCGCCGACGACGCCGTGACGGTGATCCGCGGCCTCGACGCGAGCACCCGCGTGCTCGACGTCGACGGGGCGCACGGCTGCGACTACGCCTCGGTCTACTTCGACACACCGGACCGCCTGAGTTACCGGCTGGCGGCGCAGCCCCGCCGGCGCCGCTTCAAGCTGCGCACCCGCGCCTACGCCGGCAGCGGAGCCGCGTTCCTCGAGATGAAGACCCGCGGCGGGCGTGGTGCGACGGTGAAGGAGCGCATCCCGTATGCGGCGCGCGACCTCGACCGGCTGACGGCCGAGGGCCGCGTGTACGCTGCCGAGTCGCTCGCGAGCATCGGCCTCGATCCCGGTCTCGACGCGCAGCTGCGCCCCGCGATCACCACCCGATACCGGCGCACGACGCTGCTGCTCGGCGACGGCAGCCGGGCCACCGTCGACACCGGCCTCCTCTGGCTCGACGCCGACGGGCGGCGCCTGTCGCTGCCGGGGCACGTGATCGTGGAGTCGAAGTCGGTGGGGCACGTGACCCCGCTCGACCGGGCGCTGTGGCGATCCGGCCACCGCCCCCAGAACATCAGCAAGTTCGGCACCGGCACCGCCGCGCTGCACCCCGAGTTGCCGGGCAACAAGTGGGCGCGGCTGCTCCGCGGCCCGTTCGCCTCACCCCGGCAGACCCATCCGCATTCCCCGAAGGAGCGACCATGAAACGCCAGATCCTCGCCGCCGCCGCGATCGCCCTCTCGGGCGCCCTGCTCGTGGGGTGCGCGGCCGCGGCCGACGAAGCCGAGGCGCCGACCGCGGCGGCCTCGGTGTCGGCCGGCGCCGACGTCTTCTCTGGCGACCTCAGCGCCGAGGAGGTGCTCGCCGCCAACGCCGACTACACGACCGTGAACGACGACGAGTGGTCGGCCGCCGACGCGGTCGACATCGAACTCTCGGGATCCTCGGCCTCGTCCTCCGCGGCCGGGGTGGGCGTCGACGAATCGACCGTCACCATCACCGAGGCGGGCGTCTACCGGGTGAGCGGTGCCCTCGACGGGCGGCTCGTGGTCGCCGCCCCCGATGACGCGCTCGTGGTGCTGATCCTCGACGGCGTCGACATCGACAACACGGCCGGACCCGCGATCGAGGTGCAGAGCGCCGACGACGTGGCGATCAACCTCGCCGACGGCAGTGAGAACACGGTCTCCGACGCCGCGTCGTACGCCGACGACGCCACCGCGAACGCCGCGATCGACGCTCGGGCCGATCTCACGATCTCGGGATCCGGATCCCTCTCGGTGCACGGCAACGGCAACGACGGGATCTCGAGCACCGACGACCTGGTGATCCTGTCGGGCGACCTCACGGTCACCGCTGCCGACGACGCGCTGCGCGGGAAGGACGCGCTGGTGGTGGAGGGCGGCGCGCTCGCGCTCGCCGCCGGCAGCGGCGACGGGCTGAAGAGCGACCAGGAAGAGGATGAGACGCGGGGCTACATCCTCGTGACCGGGGGCGACATCGACATCACCGCCGGCGATGACGGGGTGCAGGCCCAGACCGACACGGTGATCACGGGCGGCACGCTGACGGCCGCGGTGGTCGACGACGGCGTGAAGGGCGAGGTGACCGTCTCGGTGGGCGGCGGCGACATCACCGTGACCGAGTCGACCGAGGCGATGGAGGCCGTGAACATCGGCATCTTCGCGGGTGTTCTCGACCTCACGGCCTCGGACGACGGCATCAACGCCTCGGGCCTCAACACGGGCGGCGCGGATCGGGAGACCGACACCGGCGAGCGCCTCGAGATCTCGGGCGGCACGATCACCATCGTCGCCGGCGCCGACGGGCTCGACTCGAACGGCACGATCGGCATCTCGGGCGGGGACATCGTCATCACGAGCGCGGACAACGGCGGCGACATCCCGGTCGACGCCAACGGAGAGATCACGGTGACGGGCGGCACCGTCACCGCGAACGGCGCCGAGTGGGATCCGGCGACCGCGCAGCAGGGCCCCGGAGGCATGGGCGGGGCCGGTGCGCCCGGCGGCATGCCGGGCGGCGATGGCTCGGGAGCCCCGGGCGGCCCCGGGGCGGGCGGCTTCGGCGGCACGCCGCCCGAGGGGGCCGACGGCATGGCGCCGGGTGCGCCGGCGCAGTAGCCCGCCGCACCCGGTCGCCGGCCCCGGCGCTTGGTGCACCCGAGGGCGTAGGATGGTCGGATGCGCCGGGCCCCGCGCCCGGCGCTTCCCAAGATCCCCGCTTGCCCCTTGGAGTGAATCGAACATGGCTGAACAGTCCCGCCTCGACAAGGTCATCGCCCTCGCCCGCCATCGCGGCTTCGTCTTCCAGGCGGGTGAGATCTACGGCGGTTCGCGCTCCGCATGGGACTACGGCCCCCTCGGCACCGCGCTGAAGGAGAACATCAAGCGCCAGTGGTGGAAGACCATGGTGCAGAAGCGCGACGACGTGGTCGGCATCGACTCGAGCGTCATCCTGCCGAGGCAGGTGTGGGAAGCCTCGGGCCACGTCGAGGTCTTCAGCGATCCGCTGGTCGAGTGCCTCAGCTGCCACAAGCGCCAGCGCGAGGATCACCTCATCGAGGCGTTCGAGGAGAAGAAGGGCCGCGCCCCCGAGGGCGGCCTCGCCGAGATCGTCTGCACCAACTGCGGCGCCCGCGGCCAGTGGACCGAACCGCGAGCCTTCTCGGGCCTGCTCAAGACCTTCCTCGGCCCCGTCGACGACGAGTCGGGCCTGCACTACCTGCGCCCCGAGACCGCTCAGGGCATCTTCGTGAACTTCGCGAACGTGCTGCAGGCGGCGCGCATGAAGCCCCCGTTCGGCATCGGCCAGATCGGCAAGAGCTTCCGCAACGAGATCACGCCGGGCAACTTCATCTTCCGTACCCGCGAGTTCGAGCAGATGGAGATGGAGTTCTTCGTCGAGCCGGGCACCGACGAGCAGTGGCAAGAGTACTGGATGAACGAGCGCATGAGCTGGTACACCGACCTCGGCATCGACCCCGAGAATCTGCGCTTCTACGAGCACCCGAAGGAGAAGCTGTCGCACTACTCGAAGCGCACCGCCGACATCGAATACCGCTTCGGCTTCCAGGGCAGCGAGTGGGGCGAGCTCGAGGGCATCGCGAACCGCACCGACTTCGACCTGTCGACGCACTCGAAGCACTCGGGCAAAGATCTCAACTTCTTCGACCAGACCAAGAACGAGCGCTACACGCCGTACGTGATCGAGCCGGCGGCGGGTCTTACCCGGTCGCTGATGGCGTTCCTCGTCGACGCGTACCGCGAGGAGGAGGTGCCGAACGCGAAGGGCGGCACCGACAAGCGCACGCTGCTCGCGCTCGACCCGCGCCTCGCCCCGGTGAAGGTGGCCGTGCTGCCGCTCAGCCGCAACGAGAAGCTGTCGCCCCTCGCCCGCGAGATCGCGCAGGATCTGCGCGACGACTGGAACGTCGACTTCGACGATTCGGGCGCGATCGGCCGCCGCTACCGCCGTCAGGACGAGATCGGCACGCCGTTCTGCGTGACGGTCGACTTCGACTCGCTCGACGACAACGCGGTGACCGTGCGCGAGCGAGACACGATGGAGCAGCAGCGCGTGCCGCTGGCCGAGCTGCACGGTTACCTCGCCGCGCGGTTGCGCGGGGCGTGAGCGAAGACGCGGCAGCGTTTTCGCCGCGCCGCGGCGCCGCTACTGCGGCGGCCCACGGAGCGAAGCGAGGGGTAGGGGCGTGAGCGAAGGCGCGGCAGCGTTTTCGCCCGGCCCGGCTCGACGGGCACGGCGGTTTCTCCCGAGACTGTCAGAGGTATGGGGCAGGATTCTGTAGCAGCAGGATCCCGCCTCGATCTGTGCGCCGAGCGATCGTCGGCGAGAAGAAGGAGACATCCATGAGCGTCCCAGAGCAACCCGCGCCGCAGCAGTCGGCGCCGCAGCAGTGGGCGTGGGCGGCTCCGGCGCCGGTGATGCAGACGGTCGAGACCGAGCCGCTCGAGTACCACCGCCTGCTGCGGGGTGTGGCGAACTATCGCTGGTGGAAGCCGCTGCTGCTCCTGCTGCTCGCGGGTGTCTACTTCGGCGTGTTCACGGTGATCCTGGCGGTCGGTTTCGTACCGCTGATGATGGCGGGCGATCCCGAGTACCTGAACGACCTCGCGTCGGGCAGCACCGAGATCATCGACACGCAGCGCCCGTTGTCGGTGCTGATGAGCATGCTGTCGATCATCGTGATGCTGCCGGCGGTGATCCTCGCGATGCTCACGCTGGGCATGCGCCCCGTGGGCCGCGTGTGGTCGGTCGCGGCGCGGCTGCGCTGGGGGCTGCTGCTGCGCCTGCTCGGGGCGGCGGTGCTCGCGCTGATCGCGATGACGGCGGTGGGCATGGCCGCCGAGATCGGCCTGCAGGCGATCGTGGATCCGGCGGCGCTCTCCGAGCCGCCCGCCGAAGCGGATCGCGCGTTCGACGTGAACGCGGCGCTGATCTCGCTGGTGCTCGTCATCGTGCTCGTGCCGGTCCAGGCGGCGACCGAGGAGGTGGTCTTCCGCGGGCTGTTCATGCAGGTGCTCGGGGCGTGGCTGCGCAATCCGTGGTTCGCGATCCTCATCCCCTCGGTGGCCTTCGCCATGGCGCACATCTACGATTTCTGGGGTCTCGCGGCTGTGGGGCTGATGGGCGTCGTCGCGGCTTGGCTGACCTGGCGCACGGGCGGCCTCGAAGCGGCGATCGCGATTCACATCGTCAACAACCTGGTCGGCTTCGGCTTCATGGTGACCGGCTTCGGCGGCGAGACCGCGCAGACCGCCGACGGCGGCAGCGCGGGCGGCCTGCTGGGCGAGATCGTCGGGCTCGGGGTGTTCGTCTGGCTGGCGCTCAGGATCTTCCGCAAGGGCGGTCACGGGCGCTCGCGCATCGACCTGGTGCAGGTGCAGGCGCCGACGCTGCAGCCGGCGCTGCCGACCTCGCCGCAGATGCAGTCGCAGTCGCAGCCGCAGCCGCCCATCGCGGGGCAGGGGGGCGCGGCGGCTCCGCAGGCTGATGCGGCCGCGCCGCCATCTGCAGAACCGCGGGAGCAGCCCGCGGAGCCGCAGTCGCCCGCAGTAGAGCCGCAGTCGCCGAACCCGGGGTCAGAGGAGCAGCAGCGTGGTTGATGTCTACGTGATCGGCGGTGGCCTGCCCGAGCTGTCGGCGGCTCTCGAACTGGCCGAGGTGGGCCTCTCGGTGCGCACTGGCGACTGGCCGATCGAGGGCGCGCCTGCCGCGGTCGCTCGGGCCCGCGCCGAGGCGGTCGGCGGAGCCGACGCACTGCCCGATCCCGACGGCGTGCTGCGCGAACTGCTGCAGCACATCGCCGCGCCTCTCTCGCAGGGCGGGCACGTGAACGACGAGGTGCGCGCCGTGTCGGTTGCGCCGAACCCCGTGCTGCTGCGCGGCATCAAGCAGGAGTGGGTGCCGCAGCCCGTTCCGGCGGCCCTGGGCATTCCCGCGGTGCCCATCTCGTCGCACGCGGTCGCCGTGCTCGGCGGTCGCGCCGCCGCGCGGGCGTACCTGGATCGGGTGAAACCGGTGCTCACGATCGGCAAGGCGCACTCGCTCGGCGAGCTGGTGCGCAGTCGCCTTGGCGAGGCGGTCGTGGAGCGGCTGGTCGACCCGTTCGTGCGCGAACGCTTCGGTCTCGCCGCCGACGAGGTCGAGGTCGCTGCGGCGGTGCCCGGCCTCAACGAGGCGCTCACCCGCGCGGGGTCGCTCTCGGGTGCGGTGCTGGCCAACGCCGATCGTGATGTTGCACGTGAAACCGCGGTGGCGCCGGTGGGGGGCTGGCCCGCAGCGTTCGCAGAGCTGAAACAGCGGCTCGGTCTCTACGGGGCGCAGGTCGCCGCGGCGACCGTCACCGCCGTCGAGCGCACGGGCGATGATGTCTGGCGCGTCGAAGAGGTCGACGGCACGGTGACCGAGGCGCGCGCGCTCGTGGTGGGGGTCGATGCATCGTCGGCTCGCGAGGCCCCCGCTGTGCTCGAAACCGCGGGCGTGCTGTCCGAAGCGCTGCACGACGTGCTGCCGACGCGCTGGCGCATGGAGGCCCGGGTCGCCCTCGCGGCGGGCGCCGACGGACTCCCGATCGGTGACGAGACCGCGCTGTGCGCGGTCGAGCTCGCCGACGGGCAGCACTGGGCGGTGCGCGTCGAACCTGGCGGCGCACGCCGGGCGCGCCTCTCGGGGCCCGTGATCGAGGGGGTCGACCTCGAGGGCGTGCCGAGTGAGGGGCAAGTGCAGCGCTCGGTGAGCGAGGCTCTCACGGCCGTCGGACTGGCCGCGGCCGGCGGTGTGGAGGCGGTGCTGCGAATCGCCCCCTACGCGTCGATCGAGCAGCGCGAGGCTGCCGAGCGCCGACTGGGCGCCGCGCGCGAAGCGACGCACGACCTGCTGGCGGTGGGCGAGGCGCTGCACGGCGGCTCGACCGCGAGCGCCGTGGCCGACGCGCGCACGCAGGCGGTGCTGCTGCGACGGCGCTTGGCGGGCATCGCCGACTGACCGACTTCTCGACGGGTGGCCTGGGTCGTTCTCGGCGCATGGCCGCTCCCTGGGCGCGTCGCCGTTCCTTGAGCCCGCCGCGGTTGCCTGGCGCGTTCCCACTCCCTGAACCGTTCCCTGAGCGCCGCCGGGACTCCCGGAGGCTGCTCCCTGAGCCTGCCGAAGGGAACGAACACCCTCCCCGAGCGGTCAGAAAGTGCTGCGCTTTTGCGGTCCTTGAGCAGTTTTTGACCTCTCGATGGGGTGGTCTGCGACGGTTCCCCGGCGCGGCCGCGATTCCATGAGCGGGTCGCGGTTCAGTGAGCGCGTGCCCGGCCCCTGAGCCTGTCGAAAGGAACAAGCGCCCCGAGTGGGCAGAAAGTGCGGTGTTTCTGCGGCTCGCGAGCTATTCTTGCCCACTCGGCAGGGGCAGGTCGGGGCTCCGTGCGCGCGTGCGTGCTCTCTGGGCGGGAGATGTGGCTCAGGAGGCGCCTGGGGCGGCGGGTGGCGTCCTCGCCTCCGGGGTGAAAAACGCGCCGAACAGGGTGATTGTTCCCTGTGCGCGGCCTATGCCCCGTCCCCGCGTGGCTACGATTGGGCAGAACCGGGTCGACTGGTGCGTTGAGGGGAGCGACGC
This sequence comes from Leucobacter muris, assembly GCF_004028235.1. Lineage (NCBI taxonomy): Bacteria > Bacillati > Actinomycetota > Actinomycetes > Micrococcales > Microbacteriaceae > Leucobacter > Leucobacter muris. Next base: position 162,151 of record NZ_CP035037.1, read on the forward strand.
GACATCGGTAGTGCCGTGTGTCGTTCGACCTTGGGAGTGCTCTTCGATGCGTGCTGTGGGTGTGGGCCGCGAGAGCCGTCGCGCCGTCGTGAGGCGGGTGCTGTCGGGCGTCGCGGCGGCGGCGGTGGTGGCGGGCGGCCTGGTCGCGGTGAGCGCGCCAGGCGCGACGGCTGCACCGGGCCCCAACCCGTACACCGACGTGCGGGTGACGAAGAAGTACGACGGCACTGGGCATGGCACTGATGCGGCGTCGTTCGTGAACACGGCGAACGGGTTCAGCCCCGGCGACGATGGCCCGAGCGACGGGGTGGTGTCGTCGGGCGACGTCGTGGGGTACGAGGTGGAGCTGAAGTTCCAGGCCGGCCCGAAGCGCACGGTCGCGGTGTCGATGGGCAGCGCCGCGTACCTGCGCTGGTCCGAGGGCAAGGCCGAGTTCTGCGCGCCGGTGCCGGGGGTCTCGGTGCAGGTGAGCGGCAACTCCTGCCTGTTCACGATCGAGGAGGGTGCGGCGGCGAGCGTGACGCGCACCCTGCTGATGACCGCCTCGGATGCGCAGGGGTTGGCGCGTACCGAGCAGAAGTTCCCGGTATCGGTCGGCATCAGCGGCCAATCGCCGTACGCCTCGGTGGAGACCGAGGCGGTGACGGTGGTGTCGGCGCCGCAGGCTGATCTCACGATCCGCCCGAGCGCCCAACTGTACGCGTACGAGGGTGCGGCGTCGGGCGGGTTCACGATCACCCCGCGGGCGCTCAAGCGTGAGGGGTTCTCGCCGGTCAAGGGAGTATCGACGGGCATGCAGTGGGAGGCCCGCGTGAACGTGTCGGCGTTCCCCGAGGGCACGACCTGGCGGCTCGGCACTCAGGCGGTGACCCCCGTCGACGGCTGGCTGACGCTGAAGTACTCGGGGGAACGTCAGCTGAACTTCACGGTGCCGGGCGGCTGGCCCGAGCAGGACGAGGGATCCACGGCCGTCTACGACGTGTGGATGGAGGTGCCCGGGAGCGCATTCAGGTCGACCGATTACCTGAACAACGGCGACGGCTGGCAGCCGGGCACGGGCAAGCCCCAGAGCTGGTCGACGTACGATCCGAAGACCGGGTCCATCGGCGGCACCCCCTACCCGAACAACGACTACTCGGCGGCGCGGGTGTACCGGCCGATTCCGGCGTCGGGCGAGCTGTTCAGCAAGCGGGTGGCGTATCCCTACACCGGATCACAGTCGAAGTTCGAACCGGGCAACATGCAGTGGGCGGCGGCCTCGTCGACGGGATACTCGAATGCGGGCAGCCCCTGGCAGCTGGCGGCCGGCGCGCAGTTCCGGCAGGAGCTGTCGGTGCTCACCACCGCAATCGAGGTTGGACCTGGCGACCCGGCCCCGCAGATCGTGGTAGCTGACGAGTGGGATCCGGGCTTGCAGCGGGTGGACGGTTTCGTCAACGTGACCGGCCCCGACGGCACCCCCGTGGACCCGGCGTCGTATCGCATCTTCTGGTCGACGACCGAGACGGGCGACCCGATCGCCGATGCGTCGGTGACGCAGGGCTGGGTGGAGCAGGAGGAGGCGCCGGCGGGCGGGCGCGCGATCAGGGTCGTCTTCGCCGAGGGCGCCCTGCCGGTGCACGACCAGGCGGGCGCGGGCGCGTTCACGGTGACGGTGCCCGCGAAGATTCGCGAGAGCGTCAAGCCGGGCGACGGGCCGGTGGTGCAGGACGTGATGCGGGCCCGGGTGGGCGACGGCGACATCGCCGGCGTGACGGGCGCGGTGCAAGTGGTGTTCCCCGTGATCCCCACCCTGCAGGTCGAGCACACCGTCGCGAACCCGCAGACCCCGCCGGGCAGCACCGCCTCCTATCGGGTGAGGGCGCGTGTGGTGAACCCGCCGATCCCGGCGGCGGGGTTCGCGGCCCGCGTCGAGGTTGAGGCGGATCGGTGCGTCACCGACCCCGTGAGTACCAACCCGGCCTGGCAGCTGACCGTGATCCCCGCCGAGCCCGGCCCGTCGGGGCGTGTCTGCGGCGATCCCGAGTCGACTCCGGCCCGCCTCGTGTTCACGCCCGCTGAGGGCCTGATCGCGGGTTCGTACCAGGACTGGAACAAGACCGCCACGCTGCCCGACATCACGTACGACGCGAAGGCCACGTACACCGCGCGCGACACGATCGTGTCGGCGGCGACGTTCTCGCTCGACGGCGCCGAGCAGGTGCTGCCGGCGAGCGCCGAGGCGCGCAGCACCGTGCCCGAGCAGCTCACCGCCGCCGCGCGGGTGAGCGTGGTGACGCCGCAGCAGGAGATCGAAGAACCCCTCACCTGGCGGGTCGATCTCGCCGCCACCCTCAACGGCACGGGGCACACCGAGACCGTGATCGCGCTGCCCCGCAACGGCGACGGCGCCGCCTACCAGAGCCAGGTGCCCAACTGGACCGCCAGCCCCAAGACGTCGAGCTTTCAGGGCAGCCTCGCGCTCACCGGAGCGGGTTTCGGGGTCGAAGACACCACCGACGGCGCCGAGGTGTTCTTCACGGTGACCGCGAACCCCACCCTCAACCCGGGCGACCCGAACTCGGTGTGGCACCCGGTCTCGCAGGCAGGCCAGGGCGGCGTGCCCCCGCTCGCCGGCGCGACCGCGCTGAAGGTGCGTCAGCCCGCGAACGGCGCCGGCGAGAACGCGGCCCTGAACGTCACCCTGCAGCCGACCGGCAACCGGCAGGGCAACAACTACCTGCTGTGGGCGGGTAGAACGATCACCGACACGGGTGTCGAAGCCGCACCCGTGCCCTGGCCGGCGCGCGCACAGGTGGTCATGGCGAGTGCGAGCGGCACGGTCTGGAATGACGTGAACAACGACGCCGTCATGCACGCGACGGAGCCGAAGGTGCAGGGGGCATCGGTCGGTCTGTATCGGGTGGTGAACGGGGTGATCGAAGACGCACCGGTGCGCACCGCGGTCACCAACGCGACCGGCTACTACAGCTTCACCGGGCTCGTGCACGGCGACTACGTCACCCGCGTCGACCAGCGCGGGCCCAATCTCCCTGCACACCTCACCAGTTACTACGGCCAAGACCTCGCAGTCGACCCCACCTTCTCGTTCATCAACCGCAGATTCGCCAACGCCGCCGAGCAGTCGACGGTGTTCACGCTCGCCATGGGCGGCGCGCAGAACGGTGTGAACTACGGCTTCCACGCCGCCGAGCCCAAGGTCGACATCGACAAGAACGAGGCCAGCCTCGCCTGCAACGACACCACCGGTGTCTGCGACGTGGCCTGGCAGCTCACGCTCACCAATCTCGGCAACACGCGGGACTGTCTGAATAATGGTGTGTGAGGGTCCGGCCTGATCCGAAAGGAGATGGCCGTGGCTGACACGACCACTGTCGTTGTTGACGACGAGATGATTGATCCCGTGACCGGGGAGATCATCGATCAGAAAGAACTCGCAGAACGCTTGCTCGCGCAGGCGAAGGAGCAGGGCGTGAGCCTGACGGGGCCGGGCGGCCTGCTCAGCCAGCTCACGAAGAACGTCCTCGAGACCGCGCTGAATGCCGAGTTGACCGAGCACCTCGGCCACGAGCACGGCGGGACCCCAATCGGCGAGAACATGCGTAACGGGACGCGGGTCAAGACGGTGCTGACAGAGATCGGCCCCGTCGAGATCGAAGGGACTGTCTGAATAATGGTGTGTGAGGGTCCGGCCTGATCCGAAAGGAGATGGCCGTGGCTGACACGACCACTGTCGTTGTTGACGACGAGATGATTGATCCCGTGACCGGGGAGATCATCGATCAGAAAGAACTCGCAGAACGCTTGCTCGCGCAGGCGAAGGAGCAGGGCGTGAGCCTGACGGGGCCGGGCGGCCTGCTCAGCCAGCTCACGAAGAACGTCCTCGAGACCGCGCTGAATGCCGAGTTGACCGAGCACCTCGGCCACGAGCACGGCGGGACCCCAATCGGCGAGAACATGCGTAACGGGACGCGGGTCAAGACGGTGCTGACAGAGATCGGCCCCGTCGAGATCGAAGTCCCGCGAGATCGAGACGGGTCGTTCGAGCCGGTGATCGTCCCCAAGCGGAAACGCCGACTGGACGGCATCGATCAGATCGTTCTGTCCCTTTCCGCTCGGGGGTTGACGACCGGTGAGATCGCTGCGCATTTCGACGAGGTCTATGGGGCGAAGGTCTCCAAGGACACGATCAGCCGGATCACCGAGAAGGTCGCCGGGGAACTCGCCGAATGGTCGAGCAGGCCGTTGGATGCGCTCTACCCGGTGATCTTCGTCGACGCGATCGTGGTGAAGGTCCGTGACGGGCAGGTGAGGAACACCCCGTTCTATGTCGTGATGGGCGTCACCGTGAACGGGGAACGCGACATCCTCGGCATCTGGGCCGGTGACGGTCAGGAGGGTGCGAGGTTCTGGCTGCAGGTGTTCACCGAGCTGAAGAACCGGGGTGTCGAGGACGTGCTCATCGCGGTCTGCGACGGGCTGAAGGGTCTCCCGGAGGCGATCAACACCACTTGGGAGCAAACGGTCGTCCAGCAGTGCATCGTCCATCTGATCCGCAACAGCTTCCGCTACGCCGGGCGGCAACACCGCGACGCGATCGTCCGTTCCCTCAAACCCGTCTACACGGCCCCGTCGGAGCAGGCGGCGAAGGATCGGTTCGAGGAGTTCGCCGCCGAGTGGGGCGGACGGTATCCGGCGATCGTGCAGCTCTGGAAGAACAGCTGGGCGGAGTTCGTGCCGTTCCTCGAGTATGACGTCGAGATCCGGCGGGTGATCTGCACGACCAACGCGATCGAGTCAATCAACGCTCGCTATCGGCGCGCCGTGAGAGCTCGGGGGCACTTTCCCAACGAGGCCGCCGCGCTGAAATGTCTCTACCTCGTGACGCGGTCGCTTGACCCGACTGGCGGCGGAAGGGCACGCTGGGTGATGAGGTGGAAGCCCGCGCTGAACGCGTTCGCGATCACCTTCGCCGGACGGTTCGAGAAAACCACTCACGAATGAAAACCGCCGGATCCCACACACCGTTTATCGGACAGACCCAGATCGAAGTCCCGCGAGATCGAGACGGGTCGTTCGAGCCGGTGATCGTCCCCAAGCGGAAACGCCGACTGGACGGCATCGATCAGATCGTTCTGTCCCTTTCCGCTCGGGGGTTGACGACCGGTGAGATCGCTGCGCATTTCGACGAGGTCTATGGGGCGAAGGTCTCCAAGGACACGATCAGCCGGATCACCGAGAAGGTCGCCGGGGAACTCGCCGAATGGTCGAGCAGGCCGTTGGATGCGCTCTACCCGGTGATCTTCGTCGACGCGATCGTGGTGAAGGTCCGTGACGGGCAGGTGAGGAACACCCCGTTCTATGTCGTGATGGGCGTCACCGTGAACGGGGAACGCGACATCCTCGGCATCTGGGCCGGTGACGGTCAGGAGGGTGCGAGGTTCTGGCTGCAGGTGTTCACCGAGCTGAAGAACCGGGGTGTCGAGGACGTGCTCATCGCGGTCTGCGACGGGCTGAAGGGTCTCCCGGAGGCGATCAACACCACTTGGGAGCAAACGGTCGTCCAGCAGTGCATCGTCCATCTGATCCGCAACAGCTTCCGCTACGCCGGGCGGCAACACCGCGACGCGATCGTCCGTTCCCTCAAACCCGTCTACACGGCCCCGTCGGAGCAGGCGGCGAAGGATCGGTTCGAGGAGTTCGCCGCCGAGTGGGGCGGACGGTATCCGGCGATCGTGCAGCTCTGGAAGAACAGCTGGGCGGAGTTCGTGCCGTTCCTCGAGTATGACGTCGAGATCCGGCGGGTGATCTGCACGACCAACGCGATCGAGTCAATCAACGCTCGCTATCGGCGCGCCGTGAGAGCTCGGGGGCACTTTCCCAACGAGGCCGCCGCGCTGAAATGTCTCTACCTCGTGACGCGGTCGCTTGACCCGACTGGCGGCGGAAGGGCACGCTGGGTGATGAGGTGGAAGCCCGCGCTGAACGCGTTCGCGATCACCTTCGCCGGACGGTTCGAGAAAACCACTCACGAATGAAAACCGCCGGATCCCACACACCGTTTATCGGACAGACCCTCCCTTTCCGCTCGGGGGTTGACGACCGGTGAGATCGCTGCGCATTTCGACGAGGTCTATGGGGCGAAGGTCTCCAAGGACACGATCAGCCGGATCACCGAGAAGGTCGCCGGGGAACTCGCCGAATGGTCGAGCAGGCCGTTGGATGCGCTCTACCCGGTGATCTTCGTCGACGCGATCGTGGTGAAGGTCCGTGACGGGCAGGTGAGGAACACCCCGTTCTATGTCGTGATGGGCGTCACCGTGAACGGGGAACGCGACATCCTCGGCATCTGGGCCGGTGACGGTCAGGAGGGTGCGAGGTTCTGGCTGCAGGTGTTCACCGAGCTGAAGAACCGGGGTGTCGAGGACGTGCTCATCGCGGTCTGCGACGGGCTGAAGGGTCTCCCGGAGGCGATCAACACCACTTGGGAGCAAACGGTCGTCCAGCAGTGCATCGTCCATCTGATCCGCAACAGCTTCCGCTACGCCGGGCGGCAACACCGCGACGCGATCGTCCGTTCCCTCAAACCCGTCTACACGGCCCCGTCGGAGCAGGCGGCGAAGGATCGGTTCGAGGAGTTCGCCGCCGAGTGGGGCGGACGGTATCCGGCGATCGTGCAGCTCTGGAAGAACAGCTGGGCGGAGTTCGTGCCGTTCCTCGAGTATGACGTCGAGATCCGGCGGGTGATCTGCACGACCAACGCGATCGAGTCAATCAACGCTCGCTATCGGCGCGCCGTGAGAGCTCGGGGGCACTTTCCCAACGAGGCCGCCGCGCTGAAATGTCTCTACCTCGTGACGCGGTCGCTTGACCCGACTGGCGGCGGAAGGGCACGCTGGGTGATGAGGTGGAAGCCCGCGCTGAACGCGTTCGCGATCACCTTCGCCGGACGGTTCGAGAAAACCACTCACGAATGAAAACCGCCGGATCCCACACACCGTTTATCGGACAGACCCACACGGCGGGTGCTGAGTTCTACGATGTTGAAACCATCTACGGCGAGATCGGCGACCCCGTGCGAGAAGTAGTGAGCCATGGGAGTGGGGCTTTCTTCGCCGTTACCGACGCGGGCCGCGTGTATTCCTGGGGAGCAGGCGGAGACCTTCTCGGAAATGGAACCGCCGATGAATCAAACCCCGTAGCGAAGCCCGTGGTCGGTCTCGAGGGCCTTCGGATCTCAGAGTTGGTTCTCTCTCAGAATGCCGTGTACGCCATCACCGACTCGGGTCAGGTGTACGCGTGGGGCGGGAACCTTGATGGGGAACTCGGCAACGGAGGTAGCGAACCTTCTGCTACTGCCGCTCCCGTGCTCGGACTTGAGCAAGTGGTCGTCGAGAAGATAGCTGTTCGTCCATGGGGCGCCTATGCTCTCACCTCTGCCGGGCAGGTGTACTCCTGGGGGCGCGGGATTAACGGGGAGAACGGAAACGGTGGATTTACCAATAACCTCTCCGCTCAGCCAGTCCAAGGTCTTACTGGCGTAACGATCGTCGAGCTCGACGCGGGCTCCTGGACCGGGTACGGAGTGACATCGACTGGGCGAGTGCTTGCGTGGGGCAACGGTAACTTCGGCCGCGCCGGGAACGGGACTCAGCAGGACAACCTTTCGGCGAAACCGGTACTAGGGCTTGAAGGGGTGACGGTTCAAAAACTGGTCGGTCACCCTGATGGCGGCTTTGCGATCACTTCGACGGGTGCGCTGTACGTCTGGGGCAGCCAACAATATACGGGTAGCGGCTACAAACTGTCTGCGCAGGTGGTCCCCGGCCTCGAGGGTATCGCTATCGAGAGCGTGTGGGCCAGCGGATCCTTCTACGCGCTTACTGCGAATGGTGGCGTCTACGCCTGGGGAAATGGTGCACATGGCGCACTGGGAAACGGGACTACGGAGAATAGCGCGGTTGCCCTTCCCGTGCTGGGGCTAGAAAGCGTTGAAGTCAAAGAGCTGTTCCCCAGTTACGGGGGTGCATTTGCCCTGACCGAGGATGGAAGTCTTTTTGCTTGGGGAACTGGATTGAACCACCGGAATGGCAATGGAAGCACCGCGAACAATCTGATCGCGGCCCCGGTGCAGAGACTCGAGAATGTCGCAGTCCGATCCGTGATTCAGCGGTTTCGAGTCTTTGCGGCTGTCACCTCCTCCGGAGAGCTCTACGCTTGGGGAAACGCCCCTTCCCTGTCCTTCAGCAGCGCCGTCGCGACCGCCCTGGGAGGATTCAGCGGTGTGAAGCAAGCTGCTGAGCCCGGGAGTGCCTATTACGAAAACGAAGACGATGAGCTAGTAGAAGGCCATGCGATAGCAGGAGTTGCACAGGACGGCTCTGTTCTGGCGTGGGGATCCGAGAGACTCGTTGGAAATGACGGCACTGGCGATAACTTGGTCGCCGAAACCGTACGGGGACTGCCTGAACTCTTCCTGCTGAACGACGGTGTCCTGGCTTCCTCGGCACAACGTATCGACGGCTTCATCGAGCGTCAGTACCCGATATCCACGATACCCGTCGGGGAGTCGCTCTCGATCGTGGTGCGCGGCAAGGTGAACCAGGGCGCTGCCGACGCGAACCTGCTGAATCAGGCCTGGTTCACCTCGCCCTCGACGCCCTACGCGGGCATTGCGAAGAACGCGGGGGCGGGCCGGGCGAAGCCGATCCTGCCCGCCGACCCGGCCGCGACTCCCAATCCCGCGGGTATTCCGGGCAACCCCTCCTGCGACACCGACGTCGACGGGCAGAACAGCACCACTCCCGACTCGTGCGACCAGGTTCCGGTGCGCATCCCGCTGGCGAAGAACACGCCGGGCGGGGTGCGCGGCACCGTGTGGGCCGACGCGAACCACGATGGGCGGATGGGCGCGCCCGCCGCCGAGCCGCGCGTCGCGGGGGTGGCGGTCGCGCTCTACAACTCCTCCGGGGCGAAGGTGGGCGAGGCGGTCACCGACGCCGACGGCGCCTACGCGTTCACGAACATCGCGCCGGGCACCGGCTACACCGTCGAGTTCGCGGTGCTGGGCACGCACCCCTCGCAGCCGACCCTCGACACGGTGCTCGGCTCGGGGCTCGACCCCGCGGGGTACACGTACGGGGTGACCGCGCGGGCGCCGTCGTGCATGGTCGATGCGTCGTGCGCGAGCCCGACCACCTCCCGCTCGCACCCGGTGCCGGTGCTCGCGGGCGCCGTCACGGAGTACGTCAACGCGGGCCTCACACTCGACACCGCGAAACTCGTGATCGACAAGACCAGCGACCTCGGCGATCCGGCCGTGCTGCCGCCCCGCGCGAACGGCACGAGCGACCCGCTCACCGTGAAGATGCGGTTCACCAACACCGGCGACGAACCGCTGGGCGGGCTGCGGCTCGTCGACACCACCGCCACCGGCCGCACCATGACCTCGCTCGCCTGCGTGAACCCGAACGACGGCACCGCGCTGCGCGCCGCCGACAACCCCGTGCGCACGAGCACGCTCGCCGAGTTCGTGCTCGCGGTCGGGCAGTCGGTCGACTGCACGGGCACCCTGCCGAGCATGAACCCCGCCGACTCCTACGGGCCCGCGCACCGCAACGTGATCGCGGTCACCGGCAAGGGCGTCGAGACCGGCCAGTTCGTCGAGGCCAGCGACCCGTTCGAAGCCGCGATCGGCACGCCCCAGTGGACGATGACGAAGACCGCGACCACGGCGGGCGGCGACCCCCTGCACGACGGCACGGTCGTGCGGCCCGGAGACGACATCAGCTACGTGCTCACCGTGACGAACACGGGCCTCGTGTCACTCGACCACCTCGTCGTCACCGATGACGCCTCCCAGGTGCTGAACAGCGCGCGCCTCTCGGGCGCGCTGCCCGCCGGTCTCAGCCGCGCAGGCGCGATCCTCACCTGGCAGGTGCCCGCCGTGGCGCCCGGCCAGTCGGTATCGGCGGTGTATACGGTCACCGTGAAGAACGACGCCTACGACGTCACGATCCTCAACCTCGCCCACGGCGACGGCATCGTGCCGCCCCAGCAGTGCGCGAAGGCGAGCCCGTGCCGCACCCAGCACTGCACCCCGCCGTGGTTCGCGTTCGGGCTGCCCGTGCTCGGCGGCGACGCGGCGTGGATGTACGGACTGTGGGGCGGCCTCGTCGTCGCCGCCGCGGCCGCCGCGACCGTGACCCGGCGGCGCCGACGATCCGCGGTCCCGTGAACCGACCGCGGAGCCGGCAGCCGCGAATCATACAGAAATCCTGCCGCCGTGACCACCGGAATTCCCGAAGCGGGATGAACGGTGTCGCGGGCGGTAGTCTAGCGGCAGGCTATTGAAACGCCAACGGCGGGAGGCAATGATGAAGGGCAAGATCGCATTCGTTCTCGGCGCGGCAGTCGGCTACGTGCTCGGCACTCGGGCCGGTCGTGAGCGCTACGAGCAGATCAAGAACGGCGCTCAGACGCTCTGGCACACCGCCCCCGTGCAGCGCGGCGTCAGCTTCGTGCGCGACGTGGCGCAGACCCGGGTCGACGAGCTCAAGGCGTCCGCCACCCGTGCGGGCAAGAGCGCCATGGCGGCGTTCCTGCGCGACGACGAGAGCGACAAGCGCTCCACCGCGGGCACCACCAACGCATCGACGGCGTCGAAGGCCGCTGTGGGCTCTGCGGCGTCCGAGAAGAGCGATTCGAACAGTTCGTCGAAGAGCGATTCGGGCGGTTCCTCGAAGAGCGCCTCCTCGAATTCGTCGTCGAGCAAGAGCAGCGGGTCGGCCGCGTCCAAGAAGCGCGGTTCGGGGGCGTCCGCGAAGTCGGGCGGTGACGCATGAGTCGCAAGAAGGATCAGGCGGGCACCTTCGAACTGCTGACGCGGCTGCCGCAGCAGATCGTCTCGCTCGCCAAGATCGAGTACGAGAACGCCAAGCGCGAGATCATCTCGAAGGCCAAGAAGGCCGGCATCGGCGCCGGAGCGATCGTCATCGCCCTGTTCTTCGTGTTCTTCATGCTCGAGGCGCTCGTGATCGCCGCGATCGCCGCCCTGGCCCTGGTGTGGCCCTGGTGGCTGGCCGCGCTCGTCGTCGCCGCAGCGCTGCTCGTGCTCGCGGCCCTCGCGATCCTCGCCGGCGTCGCGCTCATCAAGCGCGGCAACCCCGTACCGGAAGAGACGCTCGAGCGCGTGGGCGACGACATCTCTGCCATCAGCGAAGTGCGGATCAACGCCGAGCCCCCGACATCGCGGCCCGCGGGCTCGCAGATGCCGCGAGTCGGCGAGGAAGGGAACTGGCGATGAACGCACACGAGAAGCAGCAGGGTGTAGTCGCGGCCGCGCAGGCGCGCGCCGAACTGTACGACACCCTCGCGCAGCTGAAGGATCGCCTCAACTATGCGCAGCGCGTCGACGACGCGGTCGACGACATGAAGCATCGCGTTGCCGAGCAGAAGCGGCGCAACCCGCTCGCCTTCGCGATCGGAGTCGCGGGCGCCGCCGCCATCGTCGGTCTGGGTGTCTGGACGGTCACCAGCGCCGTCATCAAGCGCTTCGAGTGAGTCGATCCGGCCCGCCGCGGGCAGGTCACAGTTGAGTTGCGTTCCCAGGGCCGCCGGGCCTCGTTTTGCTTCCTGGGGAGACGCGGAGTAAGAATAGGGACAGATGGTTTTCCATCCCAGCCATACCGAGGGTTCGTTCAAGACTGATCGTATGGCTTTTGTATTGGTGTCGAGTGAGTGGGGTGTATGTCGGTAGAGGCGAAACCGCTCAGCGGCCTGCGGGTGCTCGTGCCGAGGGGCGGCACCTGGGGAGACATCGTCTCCAAGGCGCTGCGTGAGCAGGGAGCCCACACGGTGATCGCTCCGCTCGTTGACTTCGCCCATACGCGCGAAGAAGAGAAGCTGGTCGAAGCCCTGAAGACCCTCGAAGAGGGTGGCTTCGACTGGATGACCGCGACCAGTTCCACCGTCGCCGACGTGTTGCAGCACCACAACGCCGTGATCCCGCCCGAGACCAAGGTCGCGATCGTCGGCGAGGCGACCGCGGTCGCCTTCCGCGACGCCGGGTACCACATCACCTGCACCCCCGAGCGCGAGAACAGCACCCACGCCCTGCTCGAAGAGTGGCCCGAGATCGACACCGGCGAGGTGCTGCGCGTGCTCACGCTGCGCTCAGACGTCGCGATCCCGGTGCTCACCCAGGGGCTTATCGAACGCGGCCACGACGTCACGCAGGTGCTCGCGTTCCGCACCGTCGGGGTGCCCGCGTCGGTGCACATCCGCGAAGATATCGAGTCGGGCCGCATCAACGCGGTGCTCGTCGCATCCGCACGGATCGCCGAGGAGGTCGCGTCGCAGTTCCCCGACATCCCCGACACCACGATCGTGCCCTGCGTGGGCGTGAACACGATCGAGGCGGCCGCGGCCCTCGGCCTGCCCTCGGAAGCCGACCAGCCCTCGCACCCGCTCTACGAGACCAAGCGCGCCCTGATCGAGACCGTGGAATCGGTCATCGAGCAGAGCGACATGCTCGACTGACCCGGGCTCCCCTGCGCCGGACGACGCCGAAAGGCGGATTTCGCATGTGATCTTCGAGATCGACGAGCGAAATCCGCCTTTCGCTGCATAACGGCCGGGACAGTGCGCGGGCTGCAGGCCTCAGCAACTAGGGGGCTAGGGGCTAGGAGCCTCGAGAGGCCTGAGGGCGAGACACGCCCTTCCTGTGCGTCAGTCGCGCACGATCACGAGCTCTTCGAGCGACAGCCGCGTGCGGGGAGCGGTCTCGCGCTCGCGCAGCACCTCCGACAGCTGCTCGGGGGTGCCGATCGCGCCGATCGCGGTGATCGAGACGGGCAGCAGACGCTCATCGAGGTCGAACGCGGCGCTGATCGCCTCGCGGTCGAAGCCGCCCATCTGATGCGTGTAGTAGCCGTCGGCGTGCGCCTGCACGGTGAGGTGGGCGACCGCCTGTCCGAGATCGTACTCGGCCCACTTGCGGGGCTTGCCCTCGGGGTCGATGACCTCGGCGATGTTCACGATGAGCGCCGCGGCCGACACCGCCCACTCGCGGTTGAAGCCGAGCAGGGCCTGCTCGATACGGGCGTAGCTCTCGCTGCCGCGGCGGGCCACGATGAACCGCCAGGGCTGGGTGTTGTTCGCGCTCGGGGCCCAGCGCGCGGCCTCGAACACGCTGCGCAGGGCGCCCTCGGGGAAGGCGTGCTCGGCGTCGAAGGCTCGGGGGCTCCACCGCTGCGCGAGAGTGTCGAGAACGGGTGCGGTGGTCTGGGCGATGCGCGAACTCACTGGGAGGCTCCTTACGGGTGACACGGCGGGCCGCGATCCGGCCCGCATTCCGCCTCGTTGCAACGCCGGATCGTGCCCCGCTATTCCCGCCCTCGGTGTCCCGCTCAGCCCAGCAGCCACGCGATGAGGGCGATGACGGGCAGCGACGCGAAGGTGGTGAGGAACACCGTGTCGCGCGTCGCGGTCTCGGCCCGCCGATATGTGGCTGCGTAGTTGTAGACGTTCTGCGCCGTCGGCAGCGCCGCGATGGTGGTCGCCACGAAGATCTCGTGGGAGCTCAGCCCCACCGCGATCGCGATCAGCCACGTGACGAGCGGCATGAGCAGCACCTTCAGACCGCTCGCCGTGAACACCGCGGCCCGACCCGTTCCGGGTTGCAGCGCGCGCTGGCCGCGCAGCGAGATGCCGAAGCTCAGCAGCACCATCGGGATCGCGGCGGCGCCGAGCATGTCGAGCGGCGCCATCACGAGCTGCGGCACGGGCAGGCCGGTCAGCGCCACGACGAGGCCCGCGATCGACCCGACGATGATCGGGTTCGAGAGCGCCCGCCCGAGCGCCACCAGGAAGCCGCGCTGGTTGCCGCGCACGCTCTCGAGGATCGCGAGCACCGCCGGAGCGAAGAACAGCAGCTGCACCAGCATCAGCGGGGCCACGTAGGCGGCGTCGCCCAGGATGTAGACCGCGACGGGCAGGCCGAGGTTGTTCGCATTGACGTAGCCCGCGCACGTCGCCCCGAGCGTCGTGCTCGCGAGATCCCGCTTGAACCACAGCCGAGACGCGATCACGAACACGGCCGCGACGATCACGGCACCCGCGCTCGTCACCAGGATGACGGGCGAGAGGATCACGCCGGGATCGCTGCGGCTCAGCACCGTGAACAGCAGAGCGGGGGTGGCGATGTAGAACGCCACGTTGTTGAGCACGCGCCGCTGATCCCCCTGCACCACCTTGAACAGCGCGGTGAGGTAGCCGGCGCCGATCACCCCGAGGATCAGTGCGAAGCCCTGCAGCACACCCAGCATCGGAGGCCTAGTGCCCTCGGAACGCTTCGGCCAGCCACCACGCGCCCCCGTCGGAGGCGATGCGGGCGTCGAGCACGAGTGGCGAGCGAGGATCGGAGTCGAGCCAGGCGCGCACCGCGTCGAGATCTTTGGGCCCGCGCACGGTGACGCCCTGTGCGCCGAAGCCGCGAGCGAGGCTCGCGATGTCGACGCGGGGGAATGTCACGGTGCCGAGGTCGGGGGCGACGAAGTCGGGGTCGTCGCTCACGCCGAAGTGGTGGATCTCGGCGCCGTAGGCGTCGTCGTTGTAGACCACCACGAGCAGCGGAAGACCGAGCCGCACCGCCGTCTCGAGCTCGGCGACGCCCATCAGGAAGCCGCCGTCGCCGGTGCCCAGCACCGGCAGCCGATCGGGGCGGGCGAGCGCAGCGCCGATCGCGGTCGCGAGCCCGAGGCCGATCGCCTGGAACGCCTGCGTGAAGCAGAAGCCGTGCTCGTCGGGAACGTCGAGGTAGGCCGACGGGTAGCCCATGAAGTTGCCCGAGTCGACCGAGATGATGCGTTCGACGGGCAGCAGGCGGTTCAGCTCGCGGCTGAGCACCCTCGGATCGATGCGGATCTCGGGGCCGTCTTCGAGAGGACCGGGGTCTGAGGCGGCGCCGGTGCCGGGGCCGCCGAGGTCGGGCGGGTCGAGCGGCACGTCGCTCCACCGGCTCTCAGCCGCGATGCGGGCCGCGATGCCCGGGGTGCGGTAGCGGGGTTCGAGACCGGAGGAGAAGCGCGTGAGCTCGGCGAGCACCGCGGTGGCGGTCGAGGCCGCGTCGCCGACCACCCCGAGATCGATCGGGCGCTGCGCCCCGAGCGCCGACACCTCGAGATCGATCTGCGCCACCCGGGCGCGCTCGCCGATCAGACGGCCGTGCCGCATGGTCCACATGTTCAGGGCGCACCCCGCGCCGATGATGAGGTCGGCCTGCGAGATCAGCTCTGCGGTGAGGGGCGACGAGAAACCGCCCGAGATGCCGAGGTCGAACGGGTCGCCGGCGAACAGCCCCTTCGCCACAGCCGAGGTCGCGAGCAGCGCCCCCGCGGCGGAGGCGAGCGCCCGCAGCTCGGGCCCCGCGCCGCGCGCACCCCGCCCGGCGACGATCACCGGCCGCTCGGCCGTCGAGATCAGCTGTGCGAGGGCCGACACGGCCTCGGCGTCGGCCCGTGGCGGCGCCGGAGCCGGCGGTGGGGCGAGGCTCTCGAGGGTGCGCAGTGCGTCGGCGGAGGCCGGCTGCGCCTGCACGTCGAGCGGCAGATTGAGCACCACGGTGCGCCGCTCATCGCGCGCCGCGCGGAAGGCCCGCACCACATCGACGAGTGCGCTTTCTGGGGAGTGCACGCGGTGAGACTCCGCGAGCACCGACCGCGCGAAGCCCGGCTGGTCCATCGAGAAGTTCGACCCGACGGCCGCGCCCGACGCCTCGGCCGCCAGCACGATCATCGGGGTGCGGCTCTTCGCCGCCTCTCCGATGCCCGTCGCCGCGTTGGTGAGACCGCAGCCCTGGTGCACCGACACCAGTGCCACCGTGCCCGACATGCGGGAGAAGGCGTCGGCCATGGTGGCGGCCCCGCCCTCGTGCCGCGTCGCGGTGAAGGGAACGCCCGCCTCGCGCAGCGCGTTCGTCACCGCGAAGTTGCCCGAACCGACCACCCCGAAGCAGTGGCCGGCGCCGAGGCGCGCGAGCGCGTGCCCCACGAGCTCGGCCACGGTGGCGCCGGCCATCAGGCCTCCACGAGGGCGTACACGCGGGCCGGGCTGCCGGTGCCGTCCACGATGGGCAGCGGCGCCACCACGATCGCAGCGCCCTTCGGGGGCAGCAGCGAGAGATTCTGCAGCGAGGTGATGCCGTACTTGTCGGCGCCGAGCAGGTGGTAGTGCACGGGGAAGGGCGGATCCAGTTCGGCCCCGCGGCCCGCATCGATGCCGACGGTCTCGACTCCCACGCCCGAGATCTCGGCGCGGCCGGCCAGCCAGGCGGCGCACTCCGCCGTGAACCCCGGTGTGTGCGAGCCGGTCTCGTCGGCATTGAGGAACGCCTGCTGCGAATCGGAGAAGCGATCCCAGCCGGTGCGCAGCAGCAGCCAGGTGCCGTGCTCGAAGGCGCCGTGCTCGGCTTCCCACGCCTCGACGTGGTGCACGTCGAGCAGGAAGTCGTTGTCGGCCGCGGCCTCGGCCGAGAAGTCGAGCACCGCGGCCGGGCCGAAGAGGCGCGCGGGCGGGATCTTGGAGACGTCGTGGCCCTCGCGACCGCTGATCCAGTGGATCGGCGCGTCGATGTGCGTGCCGATGTGCTCGCCGGTGTGGATGTTCGCGTGCTTCCAGAACGGGCCCGGCTCGTCGTACTCGCTGACCGTCTCGAGCGAGAAGTCGATCAGGTTGGCGAAGGGCTCGGGCAGGCGCAGGGTGGGGGTCGAGGCCTGCAGCTTGTTGGTGAGATCGACCACGCGCAGCGATCCCGAGCCGATGGCGCCGAGCAGTTCTGGAATGAGGGACATGGATCCTCCTCGTCGAGGCACAGAGGTGCGGTGAGTGGGCGCGCCTCCGAAGCTCAGACACCGGCGAGACGCCCTGATGCCGTTCCAGGCTACCGCGCACCGCCGACATCGAGTGCGAGCGCCGCGTCCTCGGCGATGATCGCCGACAGCCGGTCGAGCACGGGGGAGCGCAGATTCCAGCGCTGCCAGTAGAGCGGCAGCTCGAACGCCGACCCCGGCATCAGCTCGACCAGGCGACCCCGCGCGAGCGCTTCGGCGCACTGCAGGCGCGGCAGCATGCCCCAGCCCATGCCCAGTTCGATCGCCGTCGCGAACTCCGCCGACGACGGCACGAAGTGGCGCGGCGGCTCGATTCGCGCGTCGGCGGGGCCGCCCCCGGCCGGCTCGCCCGCCGGGGCGGCGGGGCGATCCGGGGCGGCAGGGCGATCCGGGGCAGCGGGGCGATCCGGGGCGGCGGGGCGATCCGGGGCGGCAGGGCGATTCGGAGCAGCGGGGCAATCTGGCGCTGCGGAGCGATCCGGTGCTGCGGAGCGATCCGAGGCGGCGTGATCCCGAGCCTCGGCGTGCCCGGCCGCGATGCGATCGATGAAGCGCCGCTGGAACATGTCGTGGCGGTCGAACTCGATTACCGGCGCCGTCGCGAGCGCGGCGGCCGTGACGCCGTCGCCGAAGTGCGCGGCGGTGAAACCGGGCGCGGCCACCGCGAGGTAGCGGTCGACCCCGATGAGGGTCGACGTGCAGCCCGGCACCGCCTCGGCCGTCGCCGTGAGCGCCGCCATCACTTCGCCGCTGCGCAGCCGCTCCGTCGACAGCGTCTCGTCAGAGCGCACCACCTCGAAGCGCGCGCCCGTCTCCCGCGCCGCCCGAGCCAGTGCGGGCACGAACCAGGTCGCCAGCGAATCGGCGTTGACGACGACCGGTATGAGCGTGCCGCCCGACGGTCCCTGCCCCAGCTCGTCGGCCACGTCGTCGAGCACGCGCTCGACCTGGCGGGCCGCGCGCAGCACCGCCGATCCCGCCGCCGTCGGCTCGACCGGCCGCGTGCGCCGCAGCAGCACCGACCCCACCCGCTGCTCCATCGCGCGCACGCGCTGGCTCACCGCCGATGGTGTGATGTGCAGGCGCCGCGCCGCGCCCTCGAAGCTGCCCTCGTCGACGATGGCGGCGAAGGTCGCGAGGTGCTCGACTGGCAGGTCCATGGGGCTCCTCGGGTTCGGGTGGGGGATCCGGGTCTCTTACGGCTGCCCGCCCATCGAGCAGCCGCCGTGCGGGCATCGTGCGGGCGCCGCGTGGCAGCTGAGCAGCCGCCGAGCAGCCGCCGTTGCTTCGGAACTCACCCGTGTCTCGGAAGTATCCCGGCGAGGGATCCGAAACATCGCCGAGCCCCGAGGCATCGGCCGCGCCACCGGCGCGCACCCCACGCTACCTGAAGCGCAGCTTAAGCTGCATCAGAAACCATAGCCCTGCTGAACTAGCGGGGGCGTGCTCCGCGCACGTAACGTCGTCTGCGTGATCCTCCCCCTTCTCATCGGTGCCGGCAGCGGCCTCTCCCTCATCGTCGCCATCGGCGCGCAGAACGCCTTCGTGCTGCGGCAGGGGATCCGCCGCGAGCACGTGCTGCCCGTGGTGCTCATCTGCGGCCTTACCGACGCGCTGCTCGAACTGCTCGGCGTCGCCGGCATCGGCCTCGTCGTCGAACGCGCGCCGATCCTGCTCGAGATCGTGCGCTGGGGCGGCGTCGCCTTCCTGCTCTGGTACGCCTGGTCGGCCGCCCGGCGGGCCATGAACCCCGAGGTGCTCGTCGCGGGAGACGGGCCCGAGGGCTCGCGCAGCAGCCTCAAGCGCACGATCCTCGCCTGCCTCGCCATCACCTACCTCAACCCGCACGTCTACCTCGACACGATGGTGCTCATGGGATCCATCGGCAACGCGCAGGGCGATCCCGCCCGATGGTGGTTCGTGCTGGGCGGCGCGCTCGCGAGCATCGCCTGGTTCTTCCTGCTCGGCTACGGCGCTCGCGCCCTCACCCGCTTCTTCGCGACGCAGCGCTCGTGGCAGGTGCTCGACTGGATCGTCGCGGCGATCATGCTGGTGATCGCGGCCAGGCTGATCTTCGGCGGCATCGGGGTGTAGGCGGGGGCCTGCGCTCGTCGCGCCTTCCCGCGCCCCCGCGCCTCCTGCGGTTCCGCGCCTGCGGTTCCGCGCCCTCTGCGTCTCCGCGCCTCCTGCATCCTTCCCCTTCTGCACCCTACGTCTCTCCTGCGCCTCCTCGCGCACCGATCGACGCAGCAGCACCCCGTTGCGCGCGATCGGGGTGTTCGAGGCTCGATCGGTGCTGCTGGAGGGGAGGGATGCACAGGTGCGGCGTGATCGGGCCGGGGCGGCGGGCATCGACCCGGGATCGCGATCCGGATCGGGGCGCTCAGCCCTCGGCGATCGCGGCCAGCAGCGCGTCGACGTGCTCGGGCTGCGTGTCGAAGGCGCACATGAGGCGGTAGAGCCCCGGGTCCGTGGGCCACGCGCCGAACGCGAACCGCGAGCGCACCCGGTCGGCCACGTCGGCGGGCAGCGTCGCGAAGACCGAGTTCACCTCGACGGGGTGCGCGATCCGCAGCCCGGGCACCGCGCCCGCCGTGGCGAGCTCCTCGAGCCCCGTCGCGAGCCGAGCCGCCATCGCGTTGGCGTGGCTCGCCGAGCGCACCCACAGATCGCCCTCGTACAGCGCGAGCAGCTGCGCCGACACGAAGCGCATCTTCGAGGCGAGCTGCAGGTTCATCTTGCGCAGGTAGGGCAGACCGGGGGCGGATCCGGGGCGCAGCACCACCACGGCCTCCGCGCCGAGCAGGCCGTTCTTCGTGCCGCCCAGGCTCAGCAGGTCGACGCCCGCGCCGCTCGTGAGCTCGCCCAGCGAGACGCCCAGGCTCGCCGCGGCGTTGCCCAGCCGCGAGCCGTCGAGGTGCAGCACCATGCCGTGCTCGTGCGCCTGGTCGGCCAGCGCGCGGATCTCGTCGGGGGTGTAGCAGGTGCCCAGCTCGGTCGACTGCGTGATCGAGACCGCGAGCGGCTCGGCACGGTGCTCGTTGCCCCAGCCCCACGCCTCCCGCGCCACGAGTTCGGGGGTGAGCTTGCCGCCCGGCGCCTCCACCGGCAGCAGCTTGAGCCCGCCCGTCTTCTCGGGGGCGCCCGTCTCGTCGGTGTGGATGTGGGCGGTGCCCGCGCAGATCACCGCGCCCCAGCGGGGCAGGGCCGCCTGCAGGGCGAGCACGTTCGCGCCCGTGCCGCTCAGCACCGGGAACGCCTCGGCGTCGTCGCCGAAGAGGGTTCGCGCGAGCCGTTGGAAGCGCGCCGTCCACGGGTCGCCGCCGTACGCCGGCGCGTGGCCCGCGTTCGCAGCCGCAATCGCCTCGAGCACCTCGGGGTGGGCGCCGGCCCAGTTGTCGGAGGCGAAGGAGATGGTGGGAGCGCTGGTGCTGTTGTTCACCCGTTCAGCCTACGCCCGCGCCGTGGTCGTGGTTCTCTGCGTCGAGTCGGCCTATTTGTATTGAGCCGGCCCGCAATTCGCGCGCCTTCTGGGCCGACTCGATACAAGTAGGCCGACTCGGCACGGCCCGCCCGCGATCCCGCATCCACCGACCGGTGGATGCGTGAGGCCGCGAAGATCCCCCCACCGGTCGCTGCCGACGCGCGCGGGCGCAGGCCAGGCTGGAAGCATGAACGATCAGCAGAACGGCCGCGACGCGGTGGTCAGCGTGCGCGGGCTCACCAAACGATACCGGGAGCAGACCGTGCTCGACGGCATCGACCTCGACATCGCGGCCGGCGAGACCTACGCGCTGCTCGGCCCGAACGGTGCGGGCAAGAGCACCACCATCGAGATCCTCGAGGGGATCCGCCGACCCGACTCCGGCGAGGTGCGCGTGCTCGGCGAGCAGCCGCTGAGCGCACCCCGCTCGTGGCGGTCGCGGATCGGCGTCGTCGCGCAGGGCACGGGGGATCTCGGCCCGTACACGGCGCGCGAACTCGTCGCCCACTTCGGCGCGCTCTACCCCCGGCCGCGCAGCACCGACGAGGTGCTCGAGCTCGTCGGCCTCACCGAGCACGCCGGCAAGCGCGCGACCAAGCTGTCCGGCGGCCAGCAGCGGCGCCTCGACGTCGCGCTCGGGATCGTGGGGCGGCCCGAGCTGCTGTTCCTCGACGAGCCCACCACCGGTTTCGACCCCGAGGCGCGGCGCCGATTCTGGGACATGCTCTCGGCGCTCACGGGCGAGGGCGCCGCGATCCTGCTCACCACCCACTATCTCGACGAGGCGGCGCACCTCGCCGACCGCGTCGGCGTGCTGTCGGGCGGGCGGATCGTGGCGGAGGCCCCGCCCGGCGAGCTCGGCGGCCCGCAGGCTCGCGTGCCCGTGGTGAGCTGGCGCGACGCGACGGGCGTGCTGCGCGAGCAGCGCACCGAAAGGCCCGCCCGCCTCGTCGCCGAGCTCTGCGGTGCGGCCGATGCCGCCGGGGAGCCCGGCGGGGAGCCCGCCGAGCTCGAAGTGCGGCGCCCGTCGCTCGAGCAGATCTACCTCGGCCTCATCGAACGGACCGCAGACGGGTCCGCGGCCGACGCGGGCGAGAGCGGCGGCCGAAGCGCCGGTGCCGGCCGATCCGCCGCCTCAGCAGACCCCGCCGCCGAGCGCGCGGCGATCCTGACCGACGAGAACGGAACGAGCCGATGAGCACCGCAACCATGACGCGCACCGGCGGCTTCGAGGCCGCCGCACCGGGGATCCTGCGAGCGGGGGTGGCCGCGATCGGCCTCGAACTGCGCGCCTACTTCCGCACGCCCGACACCGTGTTCTTCACGTTCCTGTTCCCCGTGCTGATCCTGGGCATCTTCGGGGTCGCGTTCGAATCCATGGGCGAGATCGCCCCGGGCGTCACGATGGCGGCCTACTACCTGCCAGGCATGGTCGCGGCGGGTCTGCTGCTCACCGGCGTGCAGAACCTCGCGGTCGACATCGCCCGGGAGAAGAGCGAGGGCTGGCTGCGGCGGCTCGGCGGCACCCCCATCTCGCCGGTGTCGTACTTCATCGGCAAGGCGGGCATGATCCTCGTCACCTCGCTCGCGCAGCTCGCCCTGCTGCTCGCCTTCGCGGCGATCGTGCTCGGGGTCGAACTGCCCTCGGAACCGGAGCTGTGGGTGCGGTTCGCGTGGCTGTTCCTGCTCGGGATCGCGACGATGACGATGCTCGGGATCGCGCTCTCGGCGGTGCCGCGCTCGTCGCGCAGCGCGACCGCGGTCGTGCTGCCGATCGTGCTGCTGCTGCAGTTCATCTCGGGCGTCTACCTGCAGTTCTCGATGCTGCCGGAGTGGCTGCAGAACATCGCCGCGGTGTTCCCGCTGAAGTGGTTGGCGCAGGGGATGCGCTCGGTGTTCCTGCCCGAGAGCTTCGCCACGCTCGAGCCGTCGGGGGCGTGGGATCTGGGCCTCGTGGTGCTGATGCTCGCCGTCTGGCTCGTGGCGGGCCTCGTGCTGAGCCTCTTCACGTTCAAGTGGCAGCGACGCACATGAGCGGACGCGCCGGCGTTCGCCGTGCGGAGCTGGGGCCGCTTCTGCGGCCGCCCACGGAGCGGAGCGCGGGGTGAGCGACGCACATGAGCGGACGCGCCAGCGTTCGCCGTGCGCCGGGGCTTGGGGCCGGGGGCCTCGCCGGAGCCGGTCGAGATGACGCGAGTGGCCGTGTTGCGGGGCGGGAGCGGCCACGTGCGTCATCTGGGGGCGGCGAACGGGGCTGGGGATCACGCCCGACCGGTCAGTGTCAGAGGTGCATGAGAGAGTGAAGCCATGAGCACGCAGCACGACGAGATCGGGGCCATGCCCCGCCGCCGCCCGGTGCTGCTGTGGTGGGATCTGGGTGTGGCGACCACGGTGGTGGTGCTGGGCACGATCGGCGTGGTCGATGTGGTCGTCGACGACGAGCCCGGCACTCCGCTCGATGTGGCGCTCGCGGTCGGGGCGCTCGCACTGTTGGTGATCTGGTATCTCGGGCTGGGGCGCTCGGTGCTGCGCCGGGCGGCGTGCGACGAGACCGGCCGTCGCGTCGATGACGTCTACCTGGGGGTGCTCGTGCTGCTCATCGGCGCGGCGACCGTGGTCGTGCCGAACTACGCGACGCTGCAGGCGGTCGCCTATCCGATGATCTGGACGGTGGTGCCGCGCTACCGCGACGCCGTCGTCTGGAGCGCCGCGCTCGCACTCTCGGTGGGCGGCGGTTTCCTGCTGGCCTTCGGCCGCTTCGACCTCATGGGCGGCCTGGGCGGGGCGGCCGTGATCGCGCTGCTCTCGTTCACGTTCGCCGTGGTGATGGGCACCTGGATCACGCGCATCTTCCAGCAGGGTGAGCGCTATCGCCTGCTCGCCGAGCAGCTGCGCGCGTCGCAGGCCGAGGTGTCGGCGCTATCGGAGCAGGCCGGGGCGGGGCGCGAGAGGGAGCGCCTCTCGCGCGAGTTGCACGACACGCTCACGCAGACGCTCGCGGGGCTGGTCATGCTGAGCGAGCAGGCGGATCGCGCGCTCGCCGCGGGCGATGCCGATCTGGCGCGGGATCGCGTCGCGCGCGTCGAATCGGCGGCTCGAGAGGCGGTGGCCGAGGCCCGGGCGCTCGTGGCGACCACCCAGCCGCTCGGCGATGGCGGGCTCGAAGCGGCGATCGAGCGCGTCGTGTCGCGACTGCGCGCCGATACCGGGCTCGACGTGAGCTGCGAGCTGCAGTCGGTGCCGCTCGATCGCGAGCGCCAGGTCGTGCTGCTGCGCGCGGTGCAGGAGGGGCTGGCGAACGCCCGGCGGCACGCGAACGCCTCGCGGGTGCACGTGCAGCTCGAACCCGCTGGGGGCGGCGGGGCGCTGCTGCGGGTCGACGATGACGGGGTGGGGCCCGTCGGGCGCCGTCCGACGAGCGAAGAACACCGCCACGCCGCTAGTGGGCTGAACGCCCGTGGCGCGGATGTCGGCGATCTCGACACCCGCGACTTGGGTGCCGGTGGCCCGGATGGCCGGGGTGATCAGCGCGATGATTCCTCCGAGGCGGGTGGCCGCACCGGCTCGGCGGGCGAGTTCGACTCCAGCGGGGGCTTCGGTCTGAGCGGGCTGGCCGCCCGGGCCCGCGTCGTCGGGGGAGCGGTCGGATTCGGGGCGTCTCCGCTCGGCGGTGCGCGCCTCGAAGTGCGCCTCGAAGCGGTGAGAGGAGAGAGCTCATGATCCGAGTCATGGTGGTCGACGACCACCCCATCGTGCGCGCCGGTATCGTGGGGCTGCTCGACACCGAGCCAGACTTCGAAGTGATCGCCGAGGCGCAGTCGGGCGAGCAGGCGATCGAGCTGGTGCCCGCTGTCCGACCCGACGTGGTGCTCATGGACCTGCGCATGCCCGGCATGGGCGGGGTCGAGGCCACACGGCGCATCGCGGAGTGGGCGGCCGGAGCCGCCGCCGACGGGCCCGTGCGCGTGCTCGTCTTCACCACTTACGAAGACGACGACCAGATCCTCGCGGCGATGGAAGCCGGCGCGGGCGGCTACCTCGTGAAGGCCGCACCCGCCGAAGAGCTCGCGGCGGGAGTGCGAGCGGTCGCCGCCGGGCAGACGGTGCTCGCCCCCTCGGTAGCAGCGGCCCTGGCGACGGCGGCGCGTGGGCGCGCGAGCGAAAGCGGAGCCGGGGATGCGAGCGGGTCCAGGGGTGCGAGCGCACCCGGGGATGCAACCCGAGTCGGCGGCGCGAGCGCGCCCACCGGAACAGGCGAGCGCGGAGCCGCGGGCGGCGAGCGAGCGTCGGATCCCTCGCCGCGGCTGACCGCTCGCGAAACCGAGATCCTCGCCCTCGTCGCCGAGGGGCTGAGCAACCCCGAGATCGCTGCGCGCCTGTTCATCGGAGAGTCGACCGTGAAGACCCATCTGCTGCACGTCTTCGAGAAGCTCGCCGTCTCCGACCGCACCCGCGCCGTGATCCGAGCGATGCAGCTCGACCTGATCTGAGGGAGCCTGCTCCAGCCGACGCACTCGAAGTTCGGCGAACGAGGCACCTCCTCGGCGCAGGGCTGTGGATAATTACACCGGTGTAATTCTGAGTAGCGCGGCCGCCGCATCCGCGTGGAATCGCCGCAGAAGCGGCCCGCGCACCGCCCCGAGCACAGCCGTGCCCGATCGTTTCCCACAGGCGCGATCCGCGTCTGTGGATAATTACACCGCTGTAATTCGCCGCCTCGGGCGGCCGAAGCGCGCGATGGTCACGCTCACTCCGCCGAGCCCGCTGCGGCGACCCCGGGCTGCCGGATCCCGCGCGGTCTTCTCCGACTCGCACCAGCCCTGTGGATAATTGCACCGTTGTAGTTCGGGGCGCCCCCGCCCGCGGATCGCCGCGAGAGCGCCGCAGTGCAGGTCGACGGGCGCGTCTGTGGTGATCCGAGCACCTGATTCCCCACAGCCCCGAGCTGCGCCTGTGGATAATGACACTCCTGTAGTTCCGTCTCCGGGAGAGCTCCTCGGGGCCGAGCTGTGCCCGCCCTCCCGCATCGGTGCTTGACAGGGGCGGGACGAGGCGCGTAGGTTCATTAGTGAAGTAATGAACCAGGGAAGCGCGCGGATCGAAGATCCCTCCCTTCCACCACCGAGAGAACGGAGGCGCCGGGTGTTCGACGACACGCGCCCGATCTTCCAGCAGCTCGCCGATCGCATCGCCGACGACGTGCTGCGGGGGGTCTACGCCGAAGAGGAGCAGGTGCCCTCCACCAACGAGCTGGCCGCGCACCTGCGCATCAATCCGGCGACCGCGGGCAAGGGCCTCGGCCTGCTCGTCGAGCGAGGCGTGCTCTACAAGCGTCGCGGCATCGGCATGTTCGTCGCGCCCGGCGCCCGATCCCTCATCGCGAGCGAACGCCAGCGGGCGTTCGTGCAGCGATTCATCGTGCCGCTGCTGACCGAGGCGCGCAGCCTCGGGCTCGATGCGCCTGCCGTCGTACGGCTCGTCGAGCAGCAGGCAGTCGAGCAGCAGGCCGCCGAACGGCAAGCCGTCGCCCCACCCGCGGCGCAGCAAGCGAAGGAAGAACAATGACCGCATCAGTCATCACCACTCGCGGCCTCACCCGCCGCTACAAGGGCGCGGCAGCGCTCGAAGACGTCACACTCGACATCGAGCCCGGTGTGATCACCGGGCTGCTGGGCCGCAACGGGGCGGGCAAGACCACGCTCATGTCACTCATCACGGCGCAGGATCGGCCGAGTGCCGGCACCGTGAGCGTGAACGGCCGCGACCCGTTCGAGCACGCCGAGATCATCGAGCAGATGTGCTTCGTGCGCGACAACCAGCGCTACCCCGACGACTACAAGCTGAAGCACGCCATCCGCGCGGCCTCGATCTTCTACCCCCACTGGTCGCAGCAGCTCGCCGATCGGCTCATCGAGCTGTTCCGCATCCCCTCGAAGCCAGTGATCAAGAAGTTCTCGCGCGGCCAGCTGTCGGCCCTCGGTATCGTGCTGGGTCTCGCCTCGCGCTCGCCGATCACCTTCTTCGACGAGCCCTACCTGGGTCTCGACGCCACCGCGCGCGGCATCTTCTACGACGAGCTGCTGCGCGACTACGCGGCGCACCCGCGCACCATCATCCTCTCGACGCACCTCATCGACGAGATGGACCGTCTGCTCGAGCGGGTGATCGTGCTCGATCAGGGCCGAGTCGTGCGGCACGCCGACGTCGACGAGCTGCGCGGCGGCGCGTACCAGGTGGCGGGTAAGGCCGCCGCGGTCGAACGGTTCGTGCGGGACCGCCGGGCGCTCTCGCGCCGCACCATCGGGGGGCTCGGCACCGCCGTGCTCGAGGGAGTGCTCGGAGACGAGGATCGGGCGGAGGCCGCCTCCGGGGGGCTCGAGATCACGCCGGTCTCGCTGCAGGATCTCGTCGCCGCCTACGGTCTGGGAGACGCCGTCGACGACGGCGATCCGGCCGATCCCGAACTCGCCACCGTCTCGCCGCTCAGTGAAAGGAGCGCATCATGAATCGCGTCATCAAGGTGACGAAGCTGCACCTCAACAAGATCGGCACCTACGCGGTCACCCCGCTCATGATCCTGGCCGTGGTGATGGTGATCTCGATCATCATCCAGCTCGCGATCCAGCGCAGCACCGGCGTCGGTCCGTCGTCGCCCGAGTACGCCGAGAACGCCCGCTGGAACCAGGCGATCCTGTGGTCGCTCCCGGGATTCCTCGTCTACTACGGAGTGCAGGCCATCGCGACGACCTACCCGTTCGGGCTGGCGCTCGGTGTGACCCGCCGCAACTTCATCCTCGGCACCGCGCTCGCGAACGCGGTGCAGGCAGCCTACGTGGCGGTGCTGCTGCTCGTGCTGCTCGGCCTCGAGCTCGCGACGAACCACTGGTTCATGGGCCTGTACGTGCTCGACGTCTACGTGACGGGGTCGGGCGACCCCGTGATCCTGGGGCTCGCCGGCTTCCTCGGAACGCTGTCCTGCCTCACGATCGGCGGCCTCTTCGGCGCGGTGTGGGTGCGATTCGGCCCGAAGGGTCCGGCGATCATGGGCCTCGCACTGGGCCTCGTGCTCGCCATCGGGCTGCTGCTGCTCGCACCGCAGCTCGGAGAGATCGTCGCGGGGATCACCGGGGCGTGGCTCGCGCTCGTCGCCGTGCTGGTGATGGTGGTCTGCCTGATCGGCACCTGGTTCGCGATGCGCCGGGCATCGGTGCGGTAGAGGCCCGGCTCCGACCGGGCGCGACCCGACGCCGCGGCCGGCCGCGACCCGCCACCGCCCCGACCCCCGCTTCGCGGCTCAGAGAGCCGCAGGGAGCCTCGCGCTGGCCCCGTCGGTGAACGCGTTCTTCGGAACGAAGCAGAGCAGCGCCGCGGCGACGAGCGCGGTGACGCCGCAGATCGCCCACACGGTGAAGTATCCGGCGAGGGATCCGGCGGTGCCCTCGGCGGCGGCGCCCGTCGCGCCGTGCATGAGGGCGATGCCGAAGGCGGCCGATGCGACCGCGCCGCCGACCGTCTTCACCGAGTTCGTGAGCCCGGTCGCCACCCCCGTCTGCGCGGCGGGCGCCGCCGAGGCCGCGGCGGCCGGGAGCGCGGCGACGAGCGCGCCGGAGCCGACGCCCGCGATCATCATGTTGGCGGTGACCTGCGCGTAGCTCTCGTGGAGCGGCAGGAACAGCAGGTATCCCACCCCCACCAGGCCCGCGGCGCCGATGAGGGTGATCCGCGGGGTGGTCCAGCGGGCGATCTTCGGGAAGAGCAGGGCACCCGCGATC
Organism: Leucobacter muris; assembly: GCF_004028235.1. Lineage (NCBI taxonomy): Bacteria > Bacillati > Actinomycetota > Actinomycetes > Micrococcales > Microbacteriaceae > Leucobacter > Leucobacter muris. Next base: position 190,296 of record NZ_CP035037.1, read on the forward strand.
ATCGCCACGAGGTACAGCCCGATGATGAGCGAGGTCGTGAAGCCGCTGGTGCCGAGCCCGTAACCGTACACTTCGGGGTCGGTGCGCGCGAAGGTCGACAGCGGGGCCTGCGCACCGAGCACGCTGACGCCGAAGAGCCCCGCGGTGATAAACACCGGTGCCAGTGCCGGCGAGCGGAACATGCGCACGTCGATGAGCGGGTCGGGCTGCCGCAGCTCGACGAGCACGAACGGCACGACGAGGGCGAGGCCGAGCGCGGTCACGATCCAGGCCGCGGGATCGGCGGGGCCGTTCAGCCGCAGCAGGCTGAGGCCGCCGGTGAAGGCGATGAGCGCGAGCGAGACCAGCACGAGCCCCGCGAGGTCGAGCCGCCCGCCCGGTCGCAGGTCGGTCTCGCGCACGCCGAACGCGACGACGAAGAAGCACGCGACGACGAAGGCCGCGGGCACGAGCAGCACGACCTGCAGCGGCAGCAGGTCGATGAGCCGGCCCCCGAGCAGCGCCCCGAGGATCGCGCCGAGCTCGAGGAACGCCACGAGAATGCCGGCGGCCCGCGCGGTCAGCAGCGACGAGCCCTCGCGGCCGCGGCTGCGGGACCAGATGATCGCGATCTCGAGCGGCAGCCAGACCACGTAGAAGCCCTGCAGGGCCCAGGCCACCAGGAACACCGCGAACGAGTCGGTGAACGGCAGCGCGAGCGACGCGGCCGCGGTGAGCGCGGTCGACCACAGCAGCATGCGCTTGTGCCCGAACATGTCGCCCAGCTTCGCGAAGGCGGGCACCACGAGCGCCGAGAGCATGAGCTGCGTGCCCTCGAGCCAGTTCACGTCGGCGTCGTGCACGCCGAGGTGCCGGGCGATGTCGGTGAGCATCGGCGTGTAGTAGCCCTGCAGGATGCCGCTCGTGAGCTCGACGAAGGCCAGGAAACCGACGACTCCCGCGAGGGCACCCAGTCGCACGCGTGGCTTCGTGGCGGGGGAGGGGCCGACGCCGGCGAGGCCGGAGAAGCGCGGTGCGCCGGTCGAGGCGTCGCGATCGCGAGGAGTCGTGCTCATGCCGGCAGCCCTTCGATGAGACGGCGGTGGAAGAGCTCGCCGCGCGCCAGCTCGGAGACCTCGACGCGCTCGTCGACGCCGTGGATCGAGGCGCGCTGCTCGGCGTTCATCATGAGCGGTGCGAAGCGGTAGGTCGCCGGGGCGTAGCGGTGGAAGTAGCGGGAGTCGGTCGCCGCCATCGTCACGTACGGCACGGCCACCGCGTCGGGGTGCGACGCCGCGATCGCGTCGGCGATCAGCGCGAACTGCGGGCCGTCCGAGGGGGACTCGGGTGACGCGTCGTTGCCCTCGAGCACCTCGACCGACACCGCCTCGTCCCCGATGCGGCGCCGCAGCCGCCGCGCCGCGCCCTCCACCGTCTCGCCGAGTGCGAGCCGCAGGTTGACCGTGGCGCTCGCCTCCGAGGGCAGCACGTTGTTCGCGGTGCCGCCCGAGAGCCTGGTCGGCGCGATCGTCGTGCGCACGAGCGCCGCCGCCTCCCCGCCGAGCGCGGCGAAGACGCGCGCGTTCAGCCAGGGCCACGCGGCGAGCAGCCGGTAGAGCGGCCGCCCGATCCCGCGCGACCGCGGCGCGAAGAGTCCGAGCATGCGCGGGATCGCGCGGGGCGCTCGGGCCCGGAACGTGCCGGGCGACAGCCGGTTCACGGCGCGGGCGACGCGGCCCACGGCGGTGAGGTCGGGCGGCACGGAGGCGTGCCCGCCCTCGCCCCTCGCGCTGATCCGCACGGTGACGATCCCCTTCTCTCCCACCCCCACCATCGCGGCGGTGCCGGTGACGAACGGCAGCGGCGCGTCGGTCACGGCGCCGCCCTCGTCGAGCACGATCCACGGCCTGATGCCTCGCTCGTGCAGCGTGTCCGAGATGACCCTGGCGGCGGCGCCGAAGGTCTCCTCGTTGCCGCCGAACGACAGCAGCACGTCTCGCGCCGGCGTGAACCCGGCGGCGAGCAGGTTCTCGACGGCCTCGAGCACCACCAGCAGGGGGCCCTTGTCGTCGAGCGCGCCCCGGCCGTGCACGAAGCCGCCCTCGACGCGGCCCTCGAACGCGGGAAAGCGCTATCCGTCATCGGGGTGCACCGGCACCACGTCGTAGTGGGCCATGAGCACGGCGGGATCGGCGGCGGCGTTGCGGCCCGGCCAGCGGAAGAGCAGGCCGAACTCGGTGATGCGCTCGCGCTCCAGGTGTTCGTGCACGAGCGGGTAGAGCTCTTCGAGCAGTTCGACGAAGGTCTCGAAGGGCTCCTGGCCGCGCTGCGCGAGCTCGGCCGAGACCGTCGGGATGCGGATCATGCGCGAGAGGCGCGACTCGGCGCCCGGACGGGGAGTGACATCGACGTTGGCTGCCATCGGGCCAGTATATTTCGGTGCCGGTGCCGCCGCCGTCGACGCCCGTCGGATGCGGGAGTCAGCGCGTCTGGAAGGAACTCTGCATTCTCCCGGCGCGAACGCGGAGTCCCGCACCGCTGCTTCCCGGGGGATGCGGCGGTGCGGGACTCCGAGTCGGGGGAGGGGCCCTGCGAGGGCCCAGGCGCGCTACACCTTCGCGGGTGCCGGATCCCGGATCTCGTCCGACGACGGGCCCTCGGGGCGATCGGCCGCGGCCTCCACGTCGGTGTTGTCGAAGGCCTGGCCCTTGCGGGGGGCGTTGTAGAGATCGACATCGAGGATGCCCTCGCGCTTCGCGACGATGGCGGGCACGAGCGCCTGGCCGGCTACGTTGACCGCGGTGCGGCCCATGTCGATGATCGGGTCGACCGCGAGCAGCAGGCCGACTCCCTCGAGGGGCAGGCCGAGCGTCGACAGGGTCAGCGTGAGCATGACGGTGGCGCCGGTGGTGCCGGCGGTCGCGGCCGAGCCCACCACCGAGACGAGCACGATCAGCAGGTACTGCACGATCGTCAGGTCGATGCCGAAGAACTGCGCGATGAAGATCGCGGCCACGGCCGGGTAGATCGCGGCGCAGCCGTCCATCTTGGTGGTCGCGCCCAGGGGCACCGCGAACGAGGCGTAACCGCGGGGTACGCCCAGGTTGCGCTCCGTGACCCGCTGGGTGAGCGGCAGGGTGCCGATCGACGAGCGGCTCACGAAGCCGAGCTGCACCGCGGGCCACACGCCCGAGAAGTACTGCCTGACCGAGAGGCCGTGAGCCTTCACCAGCACGGGGTAGACGACGAACAGCACGAGTGCGAGGCCGAGGTAGAGCACCGCCACGAACCAGGTGAGCGAGCCCATCTTGTTCCAGCCGTACTCGGCGACGGCGTTGCCGATGAGGCCGAGGGTGCCGAGGGGTGCGATGCGGATGATCCGCCACAGCACCTTCTGGATCACCGCGAGCGCCGACTCGGTGAGGCGGATGAACGGCTCGGCCTTCTCGCCGATCTTGAGCGCGGCGATGCCGACCGCGACCGAGATGACGATCACCTGCAGCACGTTGAAGCTCGCGGATCCGGTGAACGCGCCGGTGTCGGCGTCGACGCCGCCGCTCACGCCGAGGCCCAGGAAGTTCGAGGGCACGAGGCCGGTCAGGAAGTTCCACCAGGTGCCGACGGCGTAGGGGTCGCCGGTCTCGAGCTCGGCCTGCGAGGCGTGGGAGCCGGGCTGCAGCGTCACGCCGAGCACGATGCCGATGGTCACCGCGATGAGCGCGGTGATCGCGAACCACAGCAGGGTCTGACCGGCCAGGCGTGCGGCGTTCGTGACCTGTCGCAGGCCGACGATGCTCGACACGATCGCGGTGAAGATGAGCGGCACGACGGCGGCGCGCAGCAGCGAGACGTAGCTGCTGCCGATGGTGGAGAGGGTGGCGTGCAGGCCGTTCTTGTTGCCCTCGGCATCGGCGCCGAGCGACATCGCGATGCCGCCGAGCACGAGGCCGAGGACCAGGGCGGCGAGGATCTGCCAGCCGAACGACGTCATCCACTTGGGGAGGCGGCGCCGCGTTTCGGGGGCGGTCGGAGTTGTCGACACGACGAGGGGTTCCTTTCGGTGGGGAAGCGCGGGATCGGGCGATAGGGGCGGATCCGCGCGGAGTGCATGCGGGCGCGAAGCCCGGGCCGCAGAAGAGTCTAGCAACCTATTCGCGAAAGTTATTCCAGGTATTGCGAACCGTTGAGTTGGGGTGCTCGCGCGCCCGTCCGCTCGCGTGCCTGTCGGCGGGTCTGCCGCTCCGCTGCGAGGCCGGGTAGTCTGGCCCTATGGCAGATTCTTCGTTTGACGTGGTGAGCAAGATCGACTCGATGGAGGTCGAGAACGCGGTCAACCAGGCCCGCAAGGAGGTCGAGCAGCGCTACGACTTCAAGGGTGTGGGAGCCGACGTGACCCTCTCGGGTGAGAGCATTCAGATCAAGGCCAACACCGAGGAGCGCGCGAACGCCGTGCTCGACGTGCTGCAGTCGAAGTTCATCAAGCGCGGCCTCTCGCTCAAGGCGCTCGACAGCGGCGAGCCCTACGCGAGCGGCAAGGAGTACCGCATCGACTCCAAGCTCAAGGAGGGCATCGACCAGGCCACCGCCAAGAAGCTGAACAAGCTGATCCGCGATGAGGCGCCGAAGGGTGTCAAGTCGCAGATCCAGGGCGACGAGCTGCGCGTCAGCTCGAAGAGCCGCGACGACCTGCCGGGCACCATCTCCCTGCTCAAGGGCGCCGACGTCGACGTGGCCCTGCAGTTCGTGAACTTCCGCTGAGCATGATCGGAGAGAACCTGCTGGGGCCCGAACCCACCCTTCTCGCGCAGGAGCCCGCCGTCACCGCGGCGCTCGCCGCGGGGGCGGATCCCGAAGCCGTCGTGCGCGAACATCCCGAATCGCCGCTCGCGTGGGTGGTGCTCGCCGACCGCGCCGATGCAGAAGGCCGCGACATCGAGGCCTACGCCTTCGCGCGCGTCGGCTACCACCGAGGCCTCGACGCGCTGCGCAAGTCGGGCTGGCGCGGCGCCGGGCCCGTGCCCTGGTCGCACGAGCCCAACCGCGGCGTGCTGCGCGCCCTCTACGCGCTGCGCCGATCCGCGGCCCGCATCGGCGAGCAGAGCGAGGTCGACCGGCTCACCGAGTTCCTCGACGGGGCCGACCCTGGCGCGATCCCAGCCATCGAGGCGCAGTAGCACCACCCGCTCCTGGCGAGAGATCCGGCGTCCGTGAGGCCGGATCCGCGGGCTCGGTCTCACCGACGCCGAATCTCCCACGGAGCCCTCGGGATCCTCCGCCACAGGTGCCGGGTAGACTGGGCCGGTATCTGCCACAGCTGCAAAGGAAGGGGCTGAGATGCCCGCAGTGCTCATCACCGGTGCCCAGTGGGGCGACGAGGGGAAGGGACGAGCGACCGATCTGCTCGGCAGCCGCGTCGAATACGTGGTCAAGTTCAACGGCGGCAACAACGCCGGCCACACCGTCGTCGTCGGCGACGAGAAGTACGCGCTGCACCTGCTTCCGTCCGGCATCCTGACGCCCGGCGTCGTGCCCGTGATCGGCAACGGCGTGGTCATCGACCTCGGTGTGCTCAAGCAGGAGCTCGACGCCCTCAGCAGCCGCGGCGTCGACGTGTCGCGCCTCAAGGTGAGCGCGAACGCGCACGTCATCACCGCCTACCACCGCACGCTCGACAAGGTGACCGAGCGCTTCCTGGGCAAGCGCCAGATCGGCACGACGGGGCGCGGGATCGGCCCCGCCTACGCCGACAAGATCAACCGCGTGGGCATCCGCATCCAAGACCTCTTCGACGAGAGCATCCTGCGCCAGAAGGTGGAGGCCGCGCTCGAGTTCAAGAACCAGGTGCTCGTCAAGATCTACAATCGCCGGGCCATCGAGGCCGACGAGGTGATCGCCGACCTGCTGAGCTTCCGCGAGATGCTCGAGCCGATGGTCTGCGACACCGGTCTGCTGCTGCACGAGGCGATGCAGGACGGCAAGACCGTGCTGTTCGAGGCCGGTCAGGCGACCATGCTCGACATCGACCACGGCACCTACCCCTTCGTGACCTCCTCGAACGCGACCGCGGGCGGGGCGAGCACCGGATCGGGTCTGCCGCCCCACCAGCTCGACCGCGTCATCTCGGTCGTCAAGGCCTACACCACGCGCGTGGGCGCCGGTCCGTTCCCCACCGAGCTCTTCGACGAGTTCGGCGAGCACCTGGCGAGCGTCGGCCACGAGTACGGCACCACGACGGGGCGCGCGCGCCGCTGCGGCTGGTACGACGCCCCCATCGCCCGCTACGCGGCCCGCATCAACGGCGTCACCGACTTCGTGCTCACCAAGCTCGACGTGCTGTCGGGGCTCGAGACGATCCCGGTCTGCGTCGCCTACGACGTGAACGGCGTGCGCCATGACGAGATGCCCGTCAATCAGAGCGACTTCCACCACGCGAAGCCGATCTACGAGGAGTTCCCCGGCTGGTCCGAGGACATCTCGGGAGCGCGCCGCTTCGAGGAGCTGCCGAAGAACGCGCAGGAGTACATCCGCGCCCTCGAGGCGATGAGCGGCGCCCGCATCTCGGCCGTCGGCGTGGGCCCGGAGCGCGAGCAGGTCGTGGTGCTCCACGATCTGCTCGACTGAGGCCGTCGTCCTGAGTGGAGTCGCGGGATCCTCGGGCGCGTGAGATCCTGCGGCTCCTCACCCCTCGGGGTCGAGGCCCCGCCTCCCCGGCAGCAAGCAGCCGCATGACGCGGAACGACGATTTGGAGCAACCCATGAGTGATCCGACCCCGCAGGAGCGCCTGGCTGCGCTGCGCTCGAGCATCGACAACATCGATGCGGCGCTCGTGCACATGCTCGCCGAGCGCTTCCGCTGCACCCAGGAGGTGGGCCGCCTGAAGGCCGACCACGACATGCCGCCGTCGGATCCGAGTCGCGAGGCGCGGCAGATCGAGCGCCTGCGCTCCCTCGCCGAAGACGCCCACCTCGATCCCGAGTTCGCCGAGAAGTGGTTCAACTTCGTGGTGGCCGAGGTGATCCGGCACCACCAGCACATCGCCTCCGAGCGCTGACTCGGGCCGGCGGCGCCGGGTGCCGCGGGCTTCGGGGAAGCGCTCGGGTCGATGCGCCGAGGGTTTCCCTGCGAGCCGCGCGCGCAATCGAGTCTTGCGATTCATTCGAACATATGTTCGAATGAATCCATGAGGTGGAGCGGGCAGCGGGTCGATGCGACGTCGGAGACGGCGCTGCCCGGGCTCGGTCTCGGCGAGGTCGCCGCGGTGCCGGGGCACCTGCGCACGGTGCGCGCCCCCGAGTTCGCCGGGCTCGTCTTCCACGAGGTGATCGCGAAGAGCGCGCTCAACCGGGTGCCCGCCTCGTCTTCGATGCCGTTCTCATGGACCATCAACCCCTACCGCGGCTGCTCCCACGCCTGCGTCTACTGCTTCGCCAGGGGCTCCCACCGATACCTCGACCTCGACACCGGCCGCGACTTCGACTCGCAGATCGTGGTGAAGGTCAACATCGCCGAGGTGCTCGGCCGTGAGCTGGGCAAGCCCGGCTGGCAGGGCGAGCACGTCGCGCTCGGCACCAACACCGACCCGTATCAGCGGGCCGAGGGCCGCTACCGGCTCATGCCCGGCATCATCGACGCCCTCGCCCGCAGCGGCACGCCGATGTCGATCCTCACCAAGGGCACGCTGCTGCGCCGCGATCTGCCGCAACTCGTCGAGGCGGCGCAGCGCGCTCCCGTTGCGCTGTCGATGTCGATCGCCGTCGCCGATCCCGATCTGCAGCGGTCGATCGAGCCCGGCGTGCCCAGCGCGAGGGCGCGGCTCGACACGATCGCCGCCGCCCGAGACGCGGGATTCGAGCCCGACGTCTTCGTGATGCCGGTGCTGCCGCATCTCACCGACTCGACCGCTCAGCTCGGCGCCCTGCTGCGCGACATCCGCGCCGCCGGCGCCCGCTCGGTCATGTACGGCCCCCTGCACCTGCGCTCGCACGTGAAGCCCTGGTTCTTCGCCTGGCTCGAGCGCGAGCACCCCGAGCTCGTGCCCGCCTACCGCTCGCTCTACCCGGGCAGCGCCAGCAGCGCCCCGCAGGCGTACCGTATGGAGCTGGCGGCGCGCATCCGCCCCATCATCAGACGCCTCGGCCTCGAGTGGGCCGTGCCCCGCGATCCTGCCCACCCGCGTCGCGGCGCCGCCGCCCGGCCGATGCCCGTCGATGCGCTCGCCACCCCCGGCGCGCCCGCGCCCACCCTCTTCTGAGGCGCGACCCGAGCGGCTCCACGTACGAGGCTCGGGGCGGGCCGGCCGACGGCACCTCGATCAGCGCGGACTGCGGGGCTGCGGACCGCGGTCGGCACCGCCGGGCTCAGGCCGCCGACCGCGCTCCCGCTTCGCCCGCGGCCGACGCCGCGCGCGCCTCCGCGATCGCCTCCAGCACCCGCAGCCGCAGCGCGTTCCCGCGCTCGGCGAAGCCGCGCTGTCGGCGCGCATACTCCCGCTTCCCGTCGGCCGCCTCGATCGGGATCGGCGCGAGCGGCGCCCCCGACGCTCCGACGAAGCCGGTCACGTCGTAGGGCGACGCCTGCATGTCGACCTCGCGGATGTCGCGCGCCAGCTCGAAGGCGTCGAGCAGCACCTCTCCGGGCACGATCGGACCGAGCTTCGCCGCCCACTTGTAGACGTCCATGCCCGCGTGCAGGCAGCCGGGCTGCTCGAGCTCGGGCTGCGTCTCGCGGGTGGGCTGCACCGCATTGAGCGGCGCGGCCTCGGCGGTGAAGAAGCGGAACGCGTCGAAGTGGGTGCACCCGATCGGGTGGCTCTCGACCACGAGGTCGGTGGCCGCGTGCCCGATCCGCAACGGCAGCGCCGTGTGCCGCAACTGCTCGGGGGTCATGCGGTAGACCATCGCCCACTCGTGCAGGCCGAAGCAGCCGAAGCGCGGCGCGCGGTCGAGCGTCTGCCGCAGCAGCGTCTCGACATAGTCGACCGTGCCGCCCCGCTTCGCGAAGAACGCGGCGGCGTCGACGATCGCGTCGTCGCCGTGCGCGTCACCGGTGGCCGGGCGCCTGCCTGCCGAGGTGCGCGCGCCGCCCGCCGGTCGTGCGCCCGCCGCCGTGCGCGCACCGTTCGAGCGGCCGACGGCTGCGTAGTGCTTCCAGGAGGCGCGATCCCGAGCCCCGCCTTCGAGTACCGCCGCGGCGCCCGGATGCCATCGCCGCAGCTCGCCCGGCTTCACCGAGTAGTAGGTCCAGAGGAAATCCTCGACCGGGTGCCGCTCCCCGCGCTGCTTGCGCGCTCGATGCGCCGCGGTGAGCGCGTCGGCGCGCAGCTGATGGGCGGCCTCGCGCGCCCGCCACTCGTCGTGCCGCAGCAGCATCAGCGCTCCACGCCGCGCAGACGGTCGAGCTCGCGCCGCTCCCGCTTCGTGGGGCGTCCCGCGCCGCGATCCCGCAGCACCGGGGCCGGGCGCTCCACGCGAGGCGGGGCCGGCGGAGTCAGATCCTCGAAGTAGCGTGCCGCGTCGGCGGCGCTTCCCCGTCGCGAGGCGAGCCCCGTCACGCGGTAGACGCGATCGAAGCCGTGCAACCGCACCCGAACCTCGTCGCCCACCCGCACCGGCTGCGCGGCCTTCGCCGGCTGGTCGTTCACGCGCACGTGCCCGGCCCGGCACGCCGCCGTGGCCTGGCTGCGGGTCTTCGCGAGCCGCACGGCCCACACCCAGCTGTCGAGTCGCACCGAATCCATGCAGATCAGGGTACCCGTCCTCGCTTCGCGCTCTCCGCGATCGGGCAGGATGGGATCATGAGCGCCGAGTACGAGACCATCGCCGCACCGGTCGACGCCGAACTCGAGATATCGCGATCCCGGTTCCTGACGAGGCTCGAGCGGGTCGAGACCGAAGAGCAGGCGCGCGAGACGATCGCCCGGATGCGCGGGGAGCACCCGCGGGCGCGGCACCACTGCTCGGCGTTCGTGCTCGGCTCCGACGGCCGTGTGCAGCGCTCCAACGACGACGGCGAGCCGAGCGGCACCGCCGGGGCGCCGATGCTCGACGCGCTCGTCTCGGCGGGCCTCAGCGACGTCGTCGCGGTCGTCACCCGGTACTTCGGGGGCGTGCTGCTCGGCGCGGGCGGCCTCACCCGCGCCTACCGCGCGGCGGTGGCCGAGGCCGTGCTGCGCGCCGAGCGCCTGCGCCGCGGGCTGCGCAGGGAGGTGCTGGTCACGACCGGGTACGAGCCGGCGCCGCAGATCGAGGCCGAGGCGCGGCGCCGGGGCTACGGGATCGGCGCCGCCGACTACAGCGATCGGGTGGCGCAGCGCTACCTCGTCGCAGAGGCGGAGGTCGCGGCGCTCGCGGCGCTCGCCGCCGAGATCAGCGCCGGATCGGCCGTGGTGGTGCCGGGTGATGCGGCCTACGTCGACCTGCCCGGATAGGGGGTGAAGCCGCGGGGCTGCGAGGTCGCGAGAGGGGGGGGTGGGCGGGGTGCCTCTTGCTGCCGTAGCGAGGGGCCTCGTGCCCCTCAGAAGGGCATCGAGGGGCGCGAGGAAGCCCCCGGCGGCCTGGGGGACAGGACCGGGGGCTCAACCCCTCCCGTTGGATTTATGGACACCGGCGGGAGAGGCTAGCGTCTTCCCGGGGGGAACTGGGTTGAGCGCCAATATTGATACTAAACGCGTAGTTTTCGCACAGGTGCGAGAAGCATCGAACTTCACCCGCCCTTTCACCCGTTGCCGGGTGAAGCGGGAGTAAAGGGTGAAAAGCGCGATCGAGCCCCATCCCGCCCCGCAGTTCTCTGTCGGTGGCGCGCGATACCCTGTGAGGGTGAACTTCTGGGCAGAGATCGTCGGCCAGCCTGAGGCTGTGCGCACCTTGCAGCAGGCCGCCGATCCCGCGGCCCCGGCGCCCCCCGCGCACGCGTGGCTCATCACCGGCCCGCCCGGATCCGGGCGCTCCAACCTCGCCTTCCGCTTCGCCGCCGCCCTCATCGCGCGCACCGAGGCCGACCGGCCGCCGGTCTTCGAACAGGTGCGCGCGCGCACGCACCCCGACCTCGGGGTGCTCACCACCCAGAAGCTGCTCATCGACATCAAAGCGGCGCGCGAGATCGTCACCACGGCGCACTACGCGCCCGCCGAGGGGCGCTTCCGGGTGATCGTCATCGAAGACGCCGATCGCATGCCCGAGCGCACCTCCAACGTGCTGCTGAAGGCGCTCGAGGAGCCTCCGGAGCGCACGATCTGGGTGCTCTGCGCCCCCAGCGAGGCCGACCTGCTGCCCACCATCCGCTCGCGCACGCGCTCGCTGCGCCTCGTCACCCCGAGCCCCGACGACATCGCGCGGCTGCTCCACGAGCGCGACGGCATCGACGCCGGTGCCGCCGAGCGCGCCGCCCGCCTCGCCCAGAGCCACATCGGCATGGCCAGGCGGCTCGCGAGCGATCCCGAGTCGCTGGCGCGTCGCGACCGCTCCATCGAGGTGGCGCTCTCGATCGAGACGCTGGGCGACGCGATGCGTGCCGCCGCCTCGCTCGTGAAAGTGGCCGAGGCCGACGCCGCGGCCCTCACCGAGCAGCTCGACGCCCGCGAGCGCGACGAGGCGCTGCGCAGCCTCGGCCTCGCGCCCGGCGCCGCGATCCCGCCCCAGATGCGCGCGCAGGTGCGAGCGCTCGAAGAGGATCAGAAGCGCCGCGCGACCCGCAGTCTGCGCGACGGCATCGACCGCATCCTCACCGACCTGCTGTCGCTCTACCGCGACGTGCTGCTCGTGGCGCTCGGCGCCGCGCCCGAGCTCGTCAACCGCGAGCAGGGCGCGCGCATCGAAGACCTCGCAGAGCGGTGGTCGCCCGAGCGCGCGCTCGCCATGGTGACCGCGGTCGAGACCGCGCGGGAGCGGCTCTCGCGCGGCATCACGCCGGGGCTCGTGCTCGAGGCCCTGTTCGCGGCGATCGTGTCGCCCGCGACGGCCGGGGCGCCGGGAGCCCGCCGATGAGCGCCGCGGGGGCGACCCGCCGCCGGGCCGGGCTGCGAGCGTCGGGCGCGGCGATCCTCGCGGCCTCACTGATGCTGCTCACGGCCTGCACGCCGATCCTCTCGCTGCTCGGCGGCGACGAATCGCGCGGCTACGAACTGCCCGAGCGCCCCACGGGGGGCCTCGAGGGCTTCGCCGCGCAGCAGCCCGTCTGGGCGTCGTGCGGCGACGGCATGGAGTGCGCCGACGTGTACGCGCCGCTCGACTGGAGCGATCCCGCGGGCGAGACCATCACACTGCGCCTCGTGAAGCACCCCGCCACCGGCGGCGACCGCATTGGCACGCTCTTCGTGAACCCGGGAGGCCCCGGCGCTTCCGGCGCCGACTACGTGGCAGAGAACATCGACTCGGTCATCCCGGCCGACGTGCAGCGCGCCTACGACGTGGTCGGATGGGATCCGCGCGGCGTGGGCGAGTCGACGCAGGTGCGCTGCCTCGACGCCGCGGGCATGGACGACTACCTGTTCGGGCTCGGCGAAGAGGCGGGCCTCGAACGCGGCAGCGACGCCTGGATCGACGCGGCCGTCGAGCAGTCGCGCACCTTCGGCGAGGCGTGCGAGCAGCGCACCGGCGACCTCATCGCGCACGTGAGCACCGCAGACACCGTGCGCGACCTCGACATGCTCCGCGCGATCGCCGGCGACGACCGGCTGCACTACCTGGGCTTCTCGTACGGCACCTACATCGGCGCCCGCTACGCAGACGCCTACCCCGACCGCGTGGGTCGACTCGTGCTCGACGGCGCCATGGACCCGACGAGCACCCTCCCCGATGTGGTGCGCGAGCAGACCCGCGGCTTCGAGCTCGCCCTGCGGGCCTACCTCGCCGACTGCCTGCAGCGCAACGACTGCCCCTTCAGGGGCAGCGTCGACGACGCCATGAGCATCATCGGAGGCCTGCTCGACCGCGTCGACGCGAACCCGCTCACCGGATCCGACGGCCGCACGCTCGCGGCCGGCACCATGCTCACCGCGATCATCACCCCCTGTACTCGCAGAGCAACTGGGGCTACCTCGACCAGCTCTTCACCACCGTCGACCAGGGCGACGCCGACGTGGCGCTCTCGCTGGCCGACTTCTACTATGACCGCGTCGGCGGCGAGTACGTGAGCAACTCGACCGAGGCTTTCTCGGCCATCAACTGCCTCGACTACCCGGGCGGCGAGCTCGACCGCGAGCGCATGCGCGCCGAGGCCGCCGAGCTCGACAAGATCGCACCCACCATCGGCCGCTTCCAGGGCTTCGGCGACGTGTCGTGCGCGGAGTGGCCGGTGCAGGGCGCAGCCGATCGCCAGCCGGTGCGGGCGGCCGGCGCCGAGCCGATCCTCGTCGTCGGCACCACGGGCGATCCCGCGACCCCCTACCGCTGGGCGGAGTCGCTCGCCGACCAGCTCGAGAGCGGCGTGCTCGTCACGTACCGCGGAGAGGGGCACACCGCCTACGGGGGGAACGCCTGCGTCGACGACGTGGTGAACGCCTACCTGCTGCAGGGCGTGGTGCCCGCGCAGGATCCGCTCTGCTCGTAGCCGCTCCGCGAAGCGCGATGCGCCCGGCCCGGAGACCCCGCGGCCCCGCGCCGGGCGCTCCCCGGGGCGGGCCCGACAGCTCGAATCGGGCCTTCCGATTGTGGTAAAGTAGGCGCTTGTGTGCGGGAGCGATCCTGCGCCAGGCCGCCTTAGCTCAGGGGTAGAGCAGTTCCCTCGTAAAGAACAGGTCGTCGGTTCAAATCCGACAGGCGGCTCCGTATCGACAGCCCCCGCCTCGGCGGGGGCTGTCGCCGTTTTCGGCGGCGCCCGCGGCGGCCCGTAGGCTGGTGGCGTGAACGAACGTGCCGTCGCCGCCGCGCCCGCCGCCTCGAAGCCGCGCATCGCCTACTGGGACAATGCGCGCTTCCTGCTGATCGTGCTGGTGGTGGTCGGCCACGTGATCTCGACGGTGCGCACCGACTCGGCGTTCGGCTTCGCGCTCTACTCGTTCATCTACCTGTTCCACATGCCCGCGATGATCCTGCTCTCGGGCCTCTTCTCGAAGCCCGAGGTCACTCCGAAGGCGATCGCGTCGACCGTGCAGCTGCTCGTCACCTGGCTGCTGTGGGAGGGCATCTGGGCCGGGATCAGGGCCGTGGCCGAGGGCCGCGGCCCGGGCGCCGGGTTCCTCGTCAACCCGGCCTGGACGCTGTGGTTCCTGGTCTCGCTCGTCACGATGCGCATTCTGCTGCCCTACATCGCGAGGCTTCGCCACCCGCTGCTCTTCTCGATCGCACTCGCACTCGGCTCAGGGCTGATCCCGGCGATCGGTACGGCGTTCTCGGCCTCGCGAACACTGGTGTTCCTGCCGTTCTTTGTCGCGGGCTGGCTGATCCGTGAACGGGGCTGGCTCGACGGCCAGTGGTTCGTGCAGCCCGCCAGGGCTGCCCGCATCTCGGCGTGGGGGCTGCTCGGAGCGCTCGCGCTGCTGTTCGCGCTGCTGCCGCAGCTCAGCCGCGTGTGGCGCATCGACCGCTGGCTCACCTGGCGCGACGACTACCTCGGCGTGTTCGAGCGTGCGCCGATCGGCGACTGGCAGCCGGACACCTGGGGCGCGGCGGCGCTCGGCGGTGCCGCCGTGACCGCTGTGCTCCTGGCGCTCGCCGCCGCCATGACGCTGGCGGTGCTGATCATCGCCCCCAGACGCCGCAGCGTCATCACCGCGTGGGGAGCCCGCACGCTCTACATCTACCTGCTGCACGGCCCGGTGGTGTGGGTGCTCCGCTCCTCGGGGGTGATCGACGCGATCGACGCGTGGGGCGCCGCCGGGGTGCTGCTGCTCGTGATGCTCGGGATCGCGCTCACCGTGCTGCTCTCGATGACGTGGATCACGCGCGTCTTCCGGGCGGTCATCGAACCGCGCGTCGACCGGCTGCTGGCCCGCTCGTAACGAGCGGGCAACCTCGGCGCGTCGTGCTCTCGAAATGTCGGAGGCACGCGGTACGTTCAGACCAGACACCTCGCCGGCGGCGGGTGCACCGAGGAGGAGACCATGGAGCGGAGCGGGCGGGGTCGGCGCGGCGCGCGTCCTCCGCGCGCCGCGCGGCTCGTCGCTGCGCTGACGGCCGCGGCACTGCTCGCGGGCTGCGCTCAGATCGCCCCCGTCGTCGACTGGCAGCCGCCGGCATGGCCCGATGATTCGGGCGCCCGCCTCGTGCTGGCCGAGGGGGCTGCCCAGGGTGAAGGCGGTGGCGATGGCGGCGGTGCGGAGGGCGGTGCTGCGGGCGAAGGCGGTTCCGAGGCCGGCGCCGATGCGGGGGCCGACAGCGGGGCAGGAGGCAGCGCCGAGGGCGTCGGCGTGGGCTCCGTCGCCGAGGGGGCGACCGCCACGAGCGGCCAGAAACTCGGTTTCGTCGAGCGTCGACTGCGCAACGACCGTGCCCGACTGCAGGCGCGGTACGTCGAAATCCCCGGCTGGCACCGCTTCAACGTGCGCATGTCGGAGCTGCTGAGCACCGCGGTCGCCTCGACGGGCACGGTGATCAAACCCGAAGTGTTCCCGGTCTCAGCAGGGCTGTCCCACGGGGGATGCGTTCCGGGCTCGGCGAGCTGGCCGGCTGCCAGCGTGCTGGCCGAACCCGAGACCGGGCCGCTCGACGGCACGGGAGCCGGCACCTCGTTCGTCTGCGACATCACGGCGGCGTTCGGCGACTTCGTGGGGGTGACGGCGAGAACGGTCATCGGCGGCCCCGAGAGTGTCACGACCGACTCGGCGGTCACCCTCTACGCCGAACTCTCGACGGGGGCGGTGCACGAGTCGGGCGAGCTGTGGAGCGCCGAGGCGGCGGAGCAGCTCTGGTTGCGCGCAGTCGAACTGCTGCGACGACAGGCCGGCGGTCTGAGCGCGGCGCCGGTGAGTGCGCCGACCGACGAGCAGGTGGCGTTGGCGCGCGGCGCGCTCGATGCGGCGCGCTTCACCGAGAGCGGCGCTCGCTTCACCCTGCCCGCCGGCATCGCCGCGCCCGAGCTCGGCGGTCTCGGCGTCAAGGCCACCACCGCTCCCGTCGTCGTCGACATCGGCGCCGAGGAGCTCTCGGCGTGGATGAGCGAGCTCGGGTCGACGATGCAGGCCCAGCGGGGCTCGCCGTTCGCGGGTCTGCCGGAGTGGAGGGCCGACCAGCCGGTCGACTGCGGGCTGCTCGCCTGCGTCGCGGTGACCTACGACGACGGGCCCTCCATCCACACCGCGAAGCTGCTCGACACGCTGCGCACCGAGCAGTCGACCGCCACCTTCTTCATGGTGGGCAGCTCGGTGAGCGCGCTCCCCGACGTGGCGCGGCGAGTCGCCGCCGAGGGCCACGGCATCGGCAGCCACACCATGACCCACACCGATCTCACCACGCTGACCCCCGAGAAGGCGCGCAAGGAGGTGGTCGACGTCGAGGCGTTGCTGACGAAGCTGACCGGCCGCGCGGTCGGCATCTACCGCCCGCCCTACGGCGCGGTCGACGACAAGGTGCTCGCCGCGGTGGGGCAGCCGGCGATCCTCTGGTCGATCGACACGCTCGACTGGAAGAAGCCTGGCCGCGAAGAGCTCGCGCGTCGCTCCGTGGGCGTCGCGACCCCGGGCGACATCATCCTCTTCCACGACCTGCACGCCGAGACCGTCGAGAACGCCGACGTGGTGCTGCGCGGGCTGCGCGATCGAGGCTTCACGCTCGTGACGGTCGAGCAGTTGTTCGGCGGCAGCGTGCCCGCAGGGCGGGTGACACGACGATGAGCCGCAGGGGCGAGCGGAAGCGCGCGGCGCAGGCCCGCGTGGTGGTCGAGCAGGCGGGGCGGCCGGCGGGCGAGGGCTCGCGGCGGTCGGTGCGCACTCGCAGGTGGGTGACCGCGGTGGTGCTCACCGTGCTGCTGCTCGCCGTGGCGGTCGCGGCCTACGCGGTCACCCTTGCGCCCGAGCACTATGCGAAGCTGCGGGCTGCTCCTGCAGACGGTGCGACCGCGGTCGAGGTGGGGGCGGGGGCGCAGTTCGTGCCCGAGCGCGACTGGGTCGTGCAGCCGCTCGTGCGCGATCTCGTCGAGTGGCCGCCGCTGCCCTCGCTGAAAGACTGGTCGGTGCTGTTCGATGAGCAGACCGGCGTGCTGCTGCTCTCACCCGATCAGCGGCTGCGGGTCGAGATCGACGTGCTGAGCGGCTCGGCGGAGGGGGCGGCGCTCGCGTGGTTGCGCTCGGAGAGCGGGGCAACGGGGGCGGGCTCAGAACCCTCCCCGGATGCGGAGGAAGCCGAGGGCGCCGAGAGTGCCGAGGGCGCCGAGAGTGCCGGAACGGCGGATCCTGCTGATGATCCCGCCGCGGATCCCGGCCCCGCCGCGGATCCCGGCCCCGCCGCGGGCGCCGCGGGGACTGGGCTCCCCGGGCGCCCCGACGAAAGCCAGAGCTCCGCCGTTCGCACTGAGACGCTGGCCTCGGGCCTCGACGTGCAGCACATCGACGCCGGGGGCCTGATCGTCGCCGTGATCGACACGGGTTCCCAGCGCATCACGCTGCGAGCCGATGCGGGCGAGCACTCGATCGATCGCTACCGGCCGGCGCTGTCGGCTCTGCTGGAGACGATCTCGGCGCGCTGACCGGTCGCGTCGGGCGACGGGGCGTCGGCTCGGCCGAGTCTGTCGGCCGACTCCGACTCCCTACGCTGCGCTCAGCGCTTCACCCCGGCCCCGGCCGGCCCCTCCTCCTCCTCCTCCCGGCCTCCCCGTTCCGGCACCGATTGATGCTCCGGCACCTCGACTCAGGGATTCGGGGTGCCGGAGCATCGATCGGTGCCGCTGCGTGCACGCGAAGCGCCGGAACCGGCACGCCGGCCGAGGTCTTCACCTCGGCTCGTGCATCCACGACCGCGCGGGCGATCGAGGCCCCGGCGATCGAGGCCCCGGCAAACGAGAGGGGAACGAGAGGCGATCGAGGGGCGAACGGCGGCCTAGCTGTAGTTCCTCGTGAGGTTGTGAACACGATCTGACGGTGTGAGACCACCGATCCCGGTATGGGGTCGGTGATGATTGTAGTGATGCAGCCAAGCGTCGTATGTTGCGGCCCTGGCTGCATCACTCTCATACATGCCGGCGTACGCCCACTCTGCTGCGAGCGTGCGGTTGAAACGTTCGACTTTCCCGTTCGTCTGTGGCCGATACGGGCGCGTGCGATGATGCTTGACTCCGGGGCCGAGCGCGCTCGCGAACGCGTGGGATCGGTAACAAGACCCGTTGTCTGTCATGACAGCGGTCACCACGATTCCAGCCTGGGTGAAGAACTTACGCGCCCGATCCCAAAACGCTGCCGCGGTCTCTTTCTTTTCATCGTTCAGTATCTCGGAGTACGCCAATCGCGAGTAATCATCGACCGCGTGATGTAAGAACGCGTAGCCGCGCGAGGATGCTGCGCCAGTACGTGCCGCACGGTCACGAGCACTGCCCGCTTGACGATCTTGCGCGGATCCGCGTCCGTGCACACGCCATCCGCCCCCAGTGGGAATACGGCCGAGTTTCTTGATATCAACGTGCACGAGCTCTCCCGGGATCTGTTTCTCGTACCTCATGATGCGAGGCTTCCTCACGGGAAGACCGGTCGCGCGGTCAAGATGGGCCAGATGCGGCATTCGATATCGGTTCAAGACCCGCTCGATCGTGGAACGCGGGATACCGAGGTGGTAACTAATGCGATGCGGCCCCCACTGAGGGTCTGTCCGATAAACGGTGTGTGGGATCCGGCGGTTTTCATTCGTGAGTGGTTTTCTCGAACCGTCCGGCGAAGGTGATCGCGAACGCGTTCAGCGCGGGCTTCCACCTCATCACCCAGCGTGCCCTTCCGCCGCCAGTCGGGTCAAGCGACCGCGTCACGAGGTAGAGACATTTCAGCGCGGCGGCCTCGTTGGGAAAGTGCCCCCGAGCTCTCACGGCGCGCCGATAGCGAGCGTTGATTGACTCGATCGCGTTGGTCGTGCAGATCACCCGCCGGATCTCGACGTCATACTCGAGGAACGGCACGAACTCCGCCCAGCTGTTCTTCCAGAGCTGCACGATCGCCGGATACCGTCCGCCCCACTCGGCGGCGAACTCCTCGAACCGATCCTTCGCCGCCTGCTCCGACGGGGCCGTGTAGACGGGTTTGAGGGAACGGACGATCGCGTCGCGGTGTTGCCGCCCGGCGTAGCGGAAGCTGTTGCGGATCAGATGGACGATGCACTGCTGGACGACCGTTTGCTCCCAAGTGGTGTTGATCGCCTCCGGGAGACCCTTCAGCCCGTCGCAGACCGCGATGAGCACGTCCTCGACACCCCGGTTCTTCAGCTCGGTGAACACCTGCAGCCAGAACCTCGCACCCTCCTGACCGTCACCGGCCCAGATGCCGAGGATGTCGCGTTCCCCGTTCACGGTGACGCCCATCACGACATAGAACGGGGTGTTCCTCACCTGCCCGTCACGGACCTTCACCACGATCGCGTCGACGAAGATCACCGGGTAGAGCGCATCCAACGGCCTGCTCGACCATTCGGCGAGTTCCCCGGCGACCTTCTCGGTGATCCGGCTGATCGTGTCCTTGGAGACCTTCGCCCCATAGACCTCGTCGAAATGCGCAGCGATCTCACCGGTCGTCAACCCCCGAGCGGAAAGGGACAGAACGATCTGATCGATGCCGTCCAGTCGGCGTTTCCGCTTGGGGACGATCACCGGCTCGAACGACCCGTCTCGATCTCGCGGGACTTCGATCTCGACGGGGCCGATCTCTGTCAGCACCGTCTTGACCCGCGTCCCGTTACGCATGTTCTCGCCGATTGGGGTCCCGCCGTGCTCGTGGCCGAGGTGCTCGGTCAACTCGGCATTCAGCGCGGTCTCGAGGACGTTCTTCGTGAGCTGGCTGAGCAGGCCGCCCGGCCCCGTCAGGCTCACGCCCTGCTCCTTCGCCTGCGCGAGCAAGCGTTCTGCGAGTTCTTTCTGATCGATGATCTCCCCGGTCACGGGATCAATCATCTCGTCGTCAACAACGACAGTGGTCGTGTCAGCCACGGCCATCTCCTTTCGGATCAGGCCGGACCCTCACACACCATTATTCAGACAGTCCCCCCACTGACGGGTGAAACGCAGACTGATGATGCGATGCTCGCGTCGTTTCGAGAGGCGATTGGGTGAGGTGTGCGGGCGTGAGGAACGATCCTGGAGGGTGTCATCGGCCCGGTATCTCGCAGCCCATTTTGCAGCGGTCGCGGGTGACACTTGGAACCGTTCCGCGGCACGGCGGATGGTCCATCCCTGATCGACAATCAATACTGCGAGACGTTGTCTGCCGATAGGGGTGAGGGGTGCGTTAGCGTGGGGCATGAAGACCTCCGGTTGAGGACGTGTGTGTGGTAACCCACATCCTGCCGGAGGTCTTCTTTAGTCTGCTACGCGTTCACAACGTCCCAAGGAACTACACCTAGCCGTCGTCGGACACGAGCAGCTGGTGCTTCGCGAGCTCGCGGTAGAGGGGCGTCGTCTCGAGCAGTTCGGCGTGGGTGCCCTCGCCGACGACGCGGCCCCCGTCGAGCACGATGATCTTGTCGGAGTCGACCACCGTGGAGAGGCGGTGCGCGATCACCAGCAGGGTGCGGCCCGTCGCCACCGAGTCGAGCGCGTCGCGCATCAGCCGCTCGTTCACGCCGTCGAGGCTGGCGGTCGACTCGTCGAGCAGCAGGATCGGCGGCGCCGTGAGCAGCGCTCGGGCGATCGCGAGCCGCTGCTTCTCGCCGCCCGACAGCATGATGCCGTTCTCGCCGACCTGCTGATCGAGGGCGCGGGCGAGCTGCGCGTCGGAGAGGGCGGTGACGGTCGCGTCGACCGCGGCGTCGGGGGAGCGGCCGGCCCCCGCGACCGAGCGATCCAGCAGGCCTCCGAGGTTCACCGCCCGCAGCACGCGCTCGCAGGCGGCGTCGGAAGCCTCGGGAGCGGCGAGGCGCAGGTTGTCGCGCAGACTACCGGCGAGCACGGGGGCGTCCTGCTCGACGTAGCCCATCTGCGCGCGCACCTCGGAGCGGTCGAGCGTGCGCAGGTCGGCGCCGTACAGGGAGACGGCGCCCCGGTCGGGGTCGTAGAAGCGCTCGATGAGCCCGAGCACCGTCGACTTGCCGGCGCCCGAGGGGCCCACGAGCGCGACGCGCGATCCGCGGGGCACCTCGAAGCTCACGCCGTGCAGCACGGGGGTCTCGATGATCTCGGCCGGAGCCGCCTCCGCGTCGCGGCGCGCGCCGCGACCGCCGCCGCTCACGAGCTCGCGGGCGTCGGCCCGGTCGGGGGCGGCGGAACGGTAGGTGAAGTGCACGCCGGAGAAGCGGATCGCGGCAGCGTAGTCGAGCCTGGAGGACTCGAGGGGCACGGTACGGCCGAGCGGCGAGAGCCGCGCATCGTGCTCGGTCTCGGTGGGCAGTTCGGAGATCTCCTGGATGCGGCCGAGCGCGCCGAGCGCCTGGTTGACCGCCGCGATCGCCCCGAACGCCTGCCCCAGGGGCATCACCATGAGGAACAGGAAGATGATGAACGTCACGAGCTGGGCGATCGTGATGGCGCCCGTCGCCACGCGGTACCCGCCGAGCCCGAGCACCACGAGGAACGAGAGCTGCATCGCGAGGAACGAGACCGGCACGATGAATGCCGAGATCTTCGCGACCTTGACGCCCAGCACGTAGGCCTCCTCGGCGTCGCGCTCGGTGAGTCGCTGCTCCCGCTCTGCGGCGCCAGCGGCCCGGATGGTGCGGATCGACGATATGGTGCGATCCACCTGGGCGGCGAGATCGCCCACCTTCTCCTGCGCCTTCGCGACCGCGGGGCGGATGCGGCTCGACACGAGCACCACCACCACGAGTGCGACGAGCACTACATCGAAGGTGATCCCGAACAGCATCGGATCGATGACGAGCATGCCGATGAGCGCGCCGACGAAGACCAGCATGCCGCTGATCGCCTCGACGAGCCCCTGCGTGAGCACCGCCCGCAGCAGCGTGGTGTCGCTGCCGACGCGCGACACGAGGTCGCCGGTGCGACGGCGGTCGAACTGCGAGATCGGCAGGTGCAGGATCTTCGCGATGAGTCGACGGCGGCTCGTGAGCACCACTCCTTCGCCCATGCGCTGCAGCACGTAGTGCTGCAGGCCGCTCAGCAGCGCGCCCACGATCACGATCGCGGTGAGGGCCGCGAGCAGCCCGCCGAGCGCCTGGCCGCTCTCGACGCGGGTGATCACCTGGCCGAGCAGCGGCGGCTGCACGAGCGAGGCGACCGCCGCCACGAGGCCGAGCACGATCGCGAGTGCGAGCGGGCCGCGCTGCTCGAAGAGGTACGGGATCAGCTGCCGCAGCGAGGCCCGGGGGCCGCGGGGTGCGGGGCGGGGTGCGCGCCCGCGCTGTCGCGGCGTCGCGGCGTCGGTTGCGGTCTCGTCGGATGTGCCAGCCACGGCCACCACTCTAAGCCAGCGCGCCTGGCAACTCGCCTGCGCCCGCTCGCCGTGCCGCAGCCCGCGCCCGCTCGCCGTGCCGCAGCCCGCGCGCCCGCCGGTCGAGTCGAGGTCACGCGTGTGGACCATCGACGGCTCCCGAAAGGGCCACACGCGTGACTTCGGGGCAGTCAGGACGCCCCTGTGCCCCATCGGGCCCGACGCCGGCCCGGCGTACGCCCGACGGCGGGGCTGCGCCGGCCCGGCGCCCGGTCCCGGCCCGCGCTCAGAGCGCGGTGGCGGCGATCGTGCGCGTGGCGATCGCGAGGTGCAGGGCGGCCTCGGCGGCCTCCTGCCCCTTCGATTCCGAGGAGCCGGGGCGGCCCGAGCGGTCGAGCGCCTGCTGCTCGTCGTCGGTCGTGAGCACGCCGAAGCCGACGGGCAGACCGGCATCGAGCTGCACGCGCGTGAGCCCGTCGGTGACGGCGTTGCACACGTAGTCGAAGTGCGGTGTGCCGCCGCGGATGATCACGCCGAGGCAGATCGCGGCGTCGAAGCCGCCCCCGCCCTGCTCGGCGGGCGTGAGCGCCGCCTGAGCGGCGAGGGGCAGCTCGAACGCACCCGCCACCCGGAAGAGGGAGTGCTCGGCGCCCGACGCCGCCACTGTGGTCTGGGCTCCCTCGATCAGCGAGGACATGATCTCGTCGTGCCAGCTGCCGGCGATGATGGCGATGCGCAGTCCGCTCGCGTCGACGGTGAGGTTGGGGGCTCCGGCTCCGCTCATGGGGTGCTCCTTGGGTCGTGTGGTTCGGGGTTCGGGATCGCCCCCTCTACGACTCAGGGGCGGGTCTGGTGAGGGCGCGCCGCTCGAGGGCGGCGTCGGGCTACTGCTCGTGCACGTCGGCGGGCAGGTCGTGGCCCATGCGGTCGCGCTTCGTCGCCAGGTAGCCGATGTTCTGCTCGGTCACTCCGACGAGCAGCGGCACCCGCTCGGAGACGACGATGCCGTGCGCTTCGAGCTGGCGCGCCTTGTCGGGGTTGTTCGTGAGCAGGCGCACCCGCTCGACGCCGAGTTCGGCGAGGATCTCGGCGGCCGCGGTGTAGTCGCGGTCGTCTGCGGGCAGCCCGAGCTGCAGGTTGGCATCGAGGGTGTCGCTGCCCTGTTCTTGCAGCTGGTAGGCGCGCAGCTTGTTGGCGAGGCCGATGCCGCGGCCCTCATGCCCGCGCAGGTATACGACGATGCCGCCCCGCTCGTGAATGAGGTCGAGTGCGGCGTCGAGCTGCGGGCCGCACTCGCACTTGAGCGAGCCGAACGCCTCGCCGGTGATGCACTCGGAGTGCACGCGCACGAGCGCCTCGTCGCCGGGCATCGAGCCGTCGGGGCTGGGGGCGATGAGTGCGATGTGGTCAATACCGAGGCGCCGGTCGCGGTAGGCGCGCGTGCGGAAGTCGCCGTGCTCGGTGGGCAGCAGCGTCTCGGCGCGCAGGCTCACGCTGCGGTGCTGCACCTGCTCGGCGGGAACATCCACGGGGTCATGCTCGTCGAGGTATGCGATGAGCTGCTCGATCGTGATGACCGGCACGTTCTCGCGCTGGCCCAGCTGGATCAGCTCGGGCAGCCGCATCATCTCGCCGTCGTCGGCGACGATCTCGCCGATCACCGCGACGGGGCTGAGGCCGGCGAGACGCATGAGCTCGACGCCCGCCTCGGTGTGCCCGTCGCGGGCGCGCACACCGCCGTCGACCGCGCGCAGGGGCAGCACGTGGCCGGGCCGCCGCACATCGCCGGGCACCGCGTCCGGGTTGGCGAGCGCCCGCAGCGTGGTCGCCCGGTCGCTGGCGCTGATCCCGGTCGTGACGCCGTGGGTCGCGTCGAC
Organism: Leucobacter muris; assembly: GCF_004028235.1. Classification (NCBI taxonomy): domain Bacteria; kingdom Bacillati; phylum Actinomycetota; class Actinomycetes; order Micrococcales; family Microbacteriaceae; genus Leucobacter; species Leucobacter muris. Next base: position 214,597 of record NZ_CP035037.1, read on the forward strand.
GGTGACGGTGTATGCCGTTCCGCGTACGTCCTCGTTGCGGTCGACCATCATGGGCAGATCGAGTCGATCCGCCACCTCGTTGGTCATGGGTGCGCAGAGCAGACCCGACGACCGCTGCACGGTCCACGCGATCCACTCGGGGGTGGCGAGCTGGGCCGAGAGGATGACGTCGCCCTCGTTCTCGCGATCCTCGTTGTCGGCGACGATCACCGGGCGGCCGGCCTTGATCGCGGCCACCGCGTCTTCGATGCCGCTGATGCCTGGCGTGGTGGGGCTCATTCTGAGATTCCTTCGGTCGTGGTGAAGAAGTTGCGCATGCGCGCGAGGTGGCGCGCGAGGATGTCGGTCTCGACGTTGACGCGGTCGCCCGGCTCGAGCGCGCCGAGGGTGGTCGCCGAGAGGGTCTCGGGGATCAGCGACACCTCGAACCACTGGCGGTCGCCGGGCTCGTCGGGCGCGGGCGGATCCGAGATCGCCGACACGGTGAGCGAGACGCCTGAGAGCGTGACCGAGCCCTTGTCGACGAGCAGGGGCGCGAGCTCGGGGGAGAGGGAGAAGCGGAGCGTGCGCCAGTCGGGGTGCGCCGCGACCGAGAGCAGCGTCGCCGTGCCGTCGACGTGGCCCTGCACGATGTGGCCCCCGAGGCGGGTGTCGGCGCGCACCGCGCGCTCGAGGTTGACGCGGCTGCCGGGCTGCAGCTCGCCGAGGGTCGACATGCGGAGCGACTGCCGCATCACGTCGGCGGAGAACGTGCCCCGGTTCGCCCCCTCGCCGTCGGTCGCGACGCCCTGCTCGACGACGGTGAGGCACACGCCCGAGACGCAGATCGACGCGCCGTGGGTGGCGTCGCTCGTCACGACGGGGCCGGCGATGGTGAGCCGGATCGAGTCAGCGCCGGCGGAGGCTTCGGGGCCGCCGGCCACCTGTTCGACGGCGATGACCTCGCCGATCTCCTCGATGAGTCCGGTGAACATGGTTACCCCTCTTCCTCTGGGTCGGCGTGGGACTGCGCGGTCTGCGTCGCAGCCGCGGTGGGACGGGATCGCCTGGCAGCCTCGTCGGGGTGCGGCGAGGCGAGCGCGGCCTTGATGAGCAGGTCTGCGCCGAGCTGGGCCGTGCGCGAGACGCGCAGACGCTCGATGCCGGCCATGTCGACGATGCCGAGGTCGCCGAGCGCGAGGCGAGGGCCGCCGAGCAGTGCGGGGGCCAGGTAGACGAGCACCTCGTCGGCGAGACCCGCCGCGATGAGCGCGCTCGCGACCGTGGGCCCGCCCTCGACGAAGAGGCGGCGCACCCCGCGGGCGTGCAACGCGGCGAGGTCGGCCGCGAGGTCGTCGCCCGTGATGCGCAGGGGCTCCGAGAGACCGTGGGCGGCGAGCGCGGGGTGCTGTCGTACCCGCGCGCCGGGCGGCACGGACCGGTGGCCGAGCACGACCGGGATCGGCTGCTCGGCAGCCGGAACCAGCAGACCGCCGTGCTCGGCCCGCGACGTGAGCTCGGGGTCGTCGGCGATGAGGGTGCCCGTGCCCACGAGGATCGCGTCGGCCTCGGCGCGGCGGCGGTGCACGTCGGCGCGGGCGTCGACCCCGGTGATCCACCGGCTCGATCCGTCGGCGGCGGCGGCCCGCCCGTCGAGCGTCTGCGCCCACTTCACCGTGACGTGCGGGCGGGCCGGCGCGTCGCGCGCCTCGTCGTCGATGCTGGCGGCCTGCCGCGCCAGCCACGGCCCCAGCACGATTCGCGCCTCGCCGGGCAGCACGCCCCCGCGCACCTCGACACCGGCCGCGCGCAGCCGCTCGGCCCCCCCGGCCGACGCGTCGCCGGGATCGCTCAGCGCGTAGACGACGGCGCCGATCCCGCTCTCGATCAGCGCGACCGCGCAGGGGCCGGTGCGACCCGTGTGATTGCAGGGTTCGAGCGTGACCACCGCCGTGAGCTCGCCGGCCCGCGCGCGCCACTCGGCGGGCAGCTGGGCCAGCGCGGCGGTCTCGGCGTGGGGGGTGCCCGCGCCGAGGTGCCAGCCCTCGGCGACGATGCGCCCGGCGGGGTCGAGCAGCACGCAGCCCACCTGCGGGTTCGGATCGGCGGAAGGCCCGCGGCCCGCGATGACGAGCGCGCGACGCATCGCGTCCTCGAGGAGCGCCTGCTCGAGCATCCCGATCCCCCGTCTCATCCGTGTGCAGCGGATCCGGGGTGCTGAAAACCTCTCCGCGCAGCGCGGAGCTCAGCGTTCCTCTCATCCGGACTAGGGCTCGCGCCCATTACCGTCGGCATCGGAATTCCACCGATTCGGCCTCGCGGGTGCGAGGTTCGCGGGCTGTCACCGCCGGTTCGGAATCACACCGACCCCGGAACACGCTTCCACTGTACCCGTTTCCGGTGAGCGCCGCCTGCGCGGCGACGTCGTATGACGCCCGGGCTACTCGAGGAGCTGCGAGAGGAACTCGCCCTTCGTGATCACGTTGATCACGAGCGCGATGATGAGCGCGTTGAAGAAGAAGGCGAGGGTGGTGTGCCAGACGATGGTCCAGCGCATCCGCGTCGAGCGCACCTGCACGTCGGAGACGGCGAAGGCGGTCGCGTTGGTGAACGCGAGGTAGACGAAGTCGACGAGCCGGGGCTCCTCGGTTCCGGGGAACGAGAGGGGCGGATCGGCTTCGCGGTGGTATCGCGAGAAGTAGATGCGCGAGTACCCCCAGTTGAACATCGCCCACGAGAGCAGCATCGTCCAGATCGCGCTGAGCTCGGCCACCGGATCGTGCACCCCGAGACCCAGCGCCGAGATCAGATCCGTCGCGACGGCGAGGCCGAGCAGGCTCGCGCCGAAGGTGACGAGCGTCGCGAGCCTGCTCGGGCGATCGGGTGCCCCACGAGCACGCGCGTGGCGCGCGGATCGGGCACGTCGAGCCGCACGAGCACGTTGAGCGACACGATCGTCGCGCCGAGGTAGAGCGAGGCCAGCACGCACCAGAGCAGGCGCAGCAGCGTCTCGTCGTCGGGGTCGTCGGCGCCCCACACGATCTGGGCCGCGATCCAGATGAGCAGCAGCTGCATCAGGGCGCCGGCGATCTCGCCGGTGATGCTGAGCGCGGCGCTGATGCCGGTGCGGGCGGGGCTCGGGGTCGACATGATCCAACTGTAGGGGAGCGGGGCGGATCAGGCGGGTGCACCGGCCGACGCGGTCGACGCGGCCGATGCCACGAGATCGCGCAGCGAGGCGTCGGGCAGGTAGGCGCGGGTGAGCGCGATGCCGATGCGGGGCAGATCGCCCTCGTCGCGGTAGAGCAGGTGGAGCGACTCGTGGCGCGGATTGAACTTCTGCTTGAAGCGGTGCAGCGACTTGAAACCGTAGAGGGGTTCGATGAGGGCGCCGATCTGCTCGAGCACCTGATCCACCGGGCCCGCCTCGGCGTCCTCCGGCCTCACGAGCGGGGCGCCCGACAAAGAGACGAACTCATACCCCTGTTCGGAGAGGTGCTGCGCCGACGCCGCGATCAGGAACTCCATGACGGGGCCGAAGCCGCCGTCGCGGCGGCGCATGAGGTCGAGGGTCCACCCCACGATGCGGGTCTCGCCGCTCTCCGGATCGGCGGCCCCGTAGACCGGCAGCCACGAGGTGACGCCGTGCAGGTCGCCCTGCCCGTCGACGGCGATGCCGACGAGCGCCTCGGGATCCAGCGCCTCGTCGACGGTGCCCAGGGTGAAGCGCATCTCGGGCAGGCCCTTGTCGCCGGTCCACTGCTCCGAGATCGCGCGCACCTGGGCGAGCACGTTCCACGGCTCCTCAGCGAGCCGCACCATGCGGAACTCGACCCCCTCGCGCGACGCGCGGTTCATCGCGGTGCGCACCGGTCCCCACGCCTTGCCCTTGAACTCGAGCCCCGAGAGGTCCACGATCGTGTCCTCGGCCACGATCACCGAACGCCACCCGGCCGGCCGCGCCTCGGCCGCGGCGGCGCTCGCCGAGAAGACGCACGGGACGAGGCCCGCGTGCTGCGCCACCCGCTCGAACTCGGCGAGAGCCCCGCCCTCGCCGCCGGCGGACACGATCGGGTCGCCGAGCATGATCGCCACCCCGGAGTGCGACTGGTAGGCGATCGCGCCCGTCTCGCCCGCGGCGATGCGGCGGTTGCCGTCCCACGTGGTCATCCACGAGATCGTGCCGCCCCCGCAGCGCTTGAGGCGCTCGACGAGCTGCTCGCGGGTGAGCGCCTCGGCGTCGAGCCTGCGGTGGGACTTGCGCAGCCGCACCTGGAACGCGCCGCGCGCCAGCACGAGCAGCACGACGAGCCCGAGCCAGAAGACGGCCGGTGCGAGCACGAGGCCCACGACCTCGGCGGGGGAATCGAGCACACCCGCCTCGACCAGCAGCGGCAGCAGCGGCAGCACGACGACGGCGGTCGCGATGTTGAAGAAGCCGAGCACGAGCGCGGTGATCCAGGCCAGGCGGTATCCCTGCCGGATGCCGTTGGCGATGAGCGCGATCACCACGACGTCGATCGCCACGTCGGTGAACGACGAGACCGGGTCGTTGGCGCCGAGCGGGCCGTCGTACGGCACCATCAGGTCGAGCACCTGGATCGCGCCGATCGCGATCAGCAGCGACAGCGCGATGAGTCGCCACTCCCGCTGGCTGGGCCGACCGGCGGGGCGCCTGAAAGCGGGCAGCCAGCCGCTCACGGCGAGGGCCGCCGCCATCGACACCGCGTGCTCCAGGTCGTGCAGCTGGCCGAGGTAGAGCACCGAGATGCCGGTCCACACTCCCACCGCGATGCGCGCGCGCAGGCGCCACGGCGACGGCAGCGCGGCGATCGCGAAGACGAGCGCGGTGAGCGCGCCGCACGACGGCCCCACGTCGTAGCTCTGCGAGAGCCGCACCGCCCACGGCCAGCCCGAGGGCGAGACGAGGGCGAGGATCCCTGCCGCGCCGAGCACGCCCACCACGTGCCCGGCGGCGAAGAGGCCGATGGTGCGCAGCGATCCGAACCGCCACTCCGCCCAGCCGATGCCGCCCACCACGAGCGGCAGCAGCGTGAGCAGCACGAGCGGGTGGTCGACGAAGAAGGGCGAGGTGGCGACCGTCCACCAGCGGCCCTCGACGAAGGCGGGCAGGCCGGTGGCGACGCGCTCGAACCACGGCTGCTGAGACGCCGGGGCGGTCAGTGTGCCCGTCGCCGCGGCGATCACGAGGAGCGCGAGGGTCAGGGCGGTGGTGAAGGGGGTGCGACGGATCACCGCGACGGTGCGGCTTCCGGTGTCGTCCTCGGTCATGGACCCAGTCTAAGCTTCAGTCCTTCGCTCGCGGGAGACCTCGGGTGCGCGCAGTGCCACGCCGGGTGAACGCTCGGCGCTCTTCAGCGGATCCACTGCATGGCGGCTTCGCGCGGGGATAGCCTGGAATCAGGACGCCGATCCGACGCCCTGAACCGCAATGGTCGCGTGACCGCGGCCAGAATCGAGGAGAAGCGATGCGCGCAGTGACCTATGTGAAGAACGACACGGTCGAGATCTGGGACAAGCCGGTGCCCGAGATCGCGCCGGACGAGGTGCTGCTGAAGGTGGGCGGGGCCGGGCTCTGCCACTCCGACATCGCGATCATCAACTTCGGCGACGACAACCCCCTCATCGGCAGCACCCTCGGCCACGAGGTCGCGGGCACCGTGGAGCGCATCGGCGCCGACGTCTCGGGCTGGGCGGAGGGCGACGCCGCGCTCGTCGCACTCGTGCTCTCCTGCGGGCAGTGCCGCGAGTGCCTCGCGGGCCGAGACAACCAGTGCGAGGTCGTCTCGCCCCGAGGGTCGCTCGCTCCGCTCTCTCCCGGCATCGGCAGCCCCGGAGGCATGGCCGACTACATCGCAGTGAAGGCCCACCACCTCGACCCGATCGGCGACCTCGACCCCGTCGATGCCGCTCCCCTCGCCGACGCGGCGCTCACCCCCATGCACGCCATCAACACGGTGCGCGACCGCCTCGACGCCGACGCGACCGTCGTGACCATCGGCCTCGGCGGCCTCGGCCACATGGCGCTGCAGATCCTCGCCGCGACCACCGGTGCCCGCATCATCGCCCTCGACACCGACGACGAGAAGCTGGCATTCGCCCGCGAGCACGGCGCCGACCTGGCGCTCAAGAGCGACGGCGAGGCGGCCGCCCGCATCCTCGAGGAGACCCGAGGCGTCGGCGCCGACGTGGTCTTCGACTTCGTCGGGGTGCAGCCCACGGTCGACCTCGCGCTCGCCGTCGTGCGAGTGGGGGGCGCGATCCGCTTCGTCGGCCTCGGCGGGGGCTCGTTCGAGTACGTGGCGAACAGCGGCGCCCTGCCGTGGGGCGTGAACATCGAGCGCGCCTACGGCGGCACCCGGTCCGACCTGCGCCAGGCCGTCGCGCTCGCGCGGCAGGGCAAGATCGGCGTCGAGGTCGTGCGCTACTCGCTCGACGACGCCGTGCAGGCGTTCGACGACCTGCACCACGGCAAGATCCAGGGCCGCGCCGTGCTCGTGCCGTAGCGGCCGGCCGCTCGTGCGAAGAACGCCCCCGCGCTTCTCGGCGCGGGGGCGTTCGCGGTTGCGGGGTGCGCTGGATCCCGTCCTTCGGAGCCCACCCGCATCTCGGACGGGATCGCCCCGATCGATCCGAAGGTCGGGAGAGCCCCGAAGGAACGGTCGCGCTGCGGCGCCACGGACCCCGCCCTCCGACGAGGTCAGCGCATGAGGCCGATCGCGTCGTACACGGCGGTGAGGGTGCGGTTCGCGACCTCGTTCGCGCGATCCGCGGCCTTCGCCAGCAGGCGATCCAGCTCGGCGGGATCGGCCAGCAGCTCCTCGGTGCGGTTGCGCACCGGGGCGAGGCTCTCCTCGACCACCTCGACGAGGCCCTTCTTGAGGTCGCCGTAGCCGCGGCCCGCGTACTCGTCGACGACGGAGTCGATCGTGCGGCCCGACAGCACCGAGTAGATGGTGAGCAGGTTCGAGACGCCGGGCTTGGCCTCCCGATCGAAGCGGATCTCGCCGTCGGCGTCGGTGACCGCGCGCATGATCTTCTTCTTGGTGACGTTCGCGGGATCGAGCACCTTGATGAGACCGGCCTCGGTCTCCGCCGACTTCGACATCTTCGCGGTGGGCTCCTGCAGATCGTAGATCTTGGCGGTGCCCTTCGGGATCTGCGCCTCGGGAACGACGAAGGTGTCGCCGAAGCGGGAGTTGAAGCGCGTCGCCAGGTCGCGGGTGAGCTCGACGTGCTGCCGCTGATCCTCGCCGACGGGCACGCTCTCGGCCCGGTAGAGCAGGATGTCGGCGGCCATGAGGATCGGGTAGGTGAAGAGGCCGACCGAGGCGGCGTCGGCGCCCTGCTTCTGCGACTTGTCCTTGAACTGGGTCATGCGGCTCGCCTCGCCGAAACCGGTGACGGTGTTGAGCACCCAGGCCAGTTCGGCGTGTGCGGGCACCTGCGACTGCACGAACAGCGTCGACTTCTCGGGGTCGATGCCGGCCGCGATGTACTGGGCGGCGGTGCGGCGGGTGCGGGCGACGAGCTCGGCGGGGTCCTGCGGCACGGTGATGGCGTGCAGATTCACCACGCAGAAGAAGGCGTCGTAGTCCTCCTGCATCTTCGTCCACTGGCTGAGCGCGCCGATGTAGTTGCCGAGCTGCAGCGAGTCGCTCGACGGCTGCATGCCCGAGAAGAGGACGGGCTTCGAGGATGTGGTGGTTGCGGTCATGGTGTGGCTTTCCTTGCCTTACAAACGAGAACGGAGTCGGCGGCTGCCGGGGGAGTCGGTGGGAGGCGGGGGCTGAGGCGTCTCGCGCCGCTCATCCATCCGCAGCGGGGGCCTGGTATTCCTCCGCGTGGTCGGGTCTGGCGGGAGCGACCAGTGCGAAGCACCGGCCGCGAGTGGATGAGCGGAGGAATACCAGGCCTCCCCGCTGCTCCCGCCAGGCCCGGCCGAGCGGCGCGAGACGCATTCGCCCCCGCTTCAGCGGCTCAGAGCCGGTAGTCGACGACGACGGGCGCGTGATCCGACCATCGGGTGTCGTACGACGGGTAACGATCGACCCGGTAGTCGGCGACGCGCTCGCCGAGGGCGGGGGTGACGACGTGGTAGTCGATGCGCCAGCCGGTGTCGTTGTCGAAGGCCTGGCCACGGTTCGACCACCAGCTGTAGGGGCCGTCGACCTCGCCGGCCCAGCGGCGGCCGACGTCGATCCAGCCGAAGCCGGGGCCCTCGGTGCCGTCGACGCCGACGACGGTCTCGCCGCGGGGGCCGAAGAAGCGGTCGAAGTAGGCGCGTTCGCGGGGCAGGAAGCCGGAGCGTTTGACGTTGCCGCGCCAGTTCTTGATGTCGAGTTCGCGGTGGCCGACGTTGAAGTCGCCCACGATGGCGACGTGCTCGCGCTCGTCGGCGAGCTCGTTCATGCGCACGCCCATGGCGTCGAGGAACGCCCACTTGGCGTCCTGGCGAGGGGTATCGACCTCGCCGGAGTGGGTGTAGTTGCTGATGACGGTGAGGGCGCCGTCGCCGAACGCGAAGTCGGCCTCGAGCCAGCGGCCGGACGACTGCACGGCCTCCTGCGCGTCGAGGGCGCCGAGGCCGACGCGGTGCCCGAGCGAGGGCACACGGCTGAGGATGGCGACGCCGGCGCGGCCCTTGATCTGGCAGGGGTCGTGCAGCACGTGCCAGCCCCCGGCATCGGCCGCGGCGACGAGTTTCGCGATGTCGGCGTCTGCGGCGCGCACCTCCTGCAGTGCGACGATGTCGGCGCCGGAGGCGTCGAGCCAGTCGCCCATGCCCTTGCGGAAGGCGGCACGGATGCCGTTGACGTTGACGGATGCGACGCGCAGGAAGTCAGCCATGCGCTCCACTTTACCGCCGCTTCGGGGATGCCGGCCCCGGTGGGGGATCGGGCTTCGGTGAGAGGCTTTCGGCGGATCCGGTCTCGCCGAGGCAGGAGCCCGCGTGCCGGATCGGCTCCCAGCGGTCGCGGCTAGAACACCATGGGGCGGTCGTACTCGTCTTCGAACGTGCCTCCGAGCAGCCCGGGATCGATCTCGCAGACCACGGGTACGTGGTCGCTGGGGGCGTCGCCCTTGCGCTCGTCGCGCTCGATCGAGGCGCCGGTGACGGCGTCGGCGAAGGCTCGCGAGCCCATGATGAAGTCGATGCGCATGCCCTGGTTCTTGGGGAAGCGCCCGGCCTTGTAGTCCCAGAACGTGAAGCCCTCGGGGACGATCGGGCGTACGACGTCTTCGAGGTGGGGCGCGAACGCGGCGAACGCGGCGCGCTCCTCGGGGGAGACGTGGGTCGACTCGCCGACCGTGAAGGAGGGGTCGCCCATGTCGGCGTCGAGGGGCGCGATGTTCCAGTCGCCCATGAGGGCGAGGGGGAGGTCGGGATCGGCGTCGAGCCACGACTCGGTCGCGCCGCGCAGGGCGTCGAGCCAGTTCAGCTTGTAGTCGAGGTGGGGATCGCCGAGGGCGCGCCCGTTGGGCACGTAGAGGCTCCAGAGGCGCAGGTCGCCGACCGTGACGCCCAAGGCCCGCGCTTCGAGCGGCAGACCGTTGGGCCCGATCCCCTGAATGTCCTCCTGCCCCTTCACGGGGTTGCCGAAGCCGGGCATCCCCTCGAACGAGCGTGCGACGTCGGTCATCTCATGGCGGCTCGCGAAGGCGACGCCGTTCCACTGGTTGAGGCCGTGGATCTCGAGCTGGTAGCCGGCCCGTTCGAAGGCCTCGACAGGGAACTGGTCGGGCCGGCACTTGATCTCCTGCATGGCGAGCACGTCGATATCCTCGCGCACGAGCCAGTCGGCGACGCGGCCGAAACGGGTGCGGATCGAGTTGACGTTCCAGGTGGCGATGCGCATGGATCCAGCCTAGCGGGGGTGGAGTTCGCGCTCGGCCCCGCGGAATTCCAAGGGGCCGCTCAGTCGCCTCCGGTACTTTAGAAGGCTTACGACGACCGAGTGCGCCCAAAAGAAGGGGGCGAGCTCGACGAAGACGGGAAGTTGCATGGCCAAGAATCACGCTGCAGGCATTGGGTGTTCGAGTTTCGTGCGCCACGGGAAGCTGCGGCGTTCGAGCGGCTGGGCCAACGCCCTGCGCATCTTCCTGACCGCCGCGATCGTGGTCGCTCTCAGTGGCGTCGCCACCGTCGCCTACGCGGTGTGGGGGCTGGTGCAGGACGTGCGCACCGTCGACCTGGGTACGGAGGCGTCGGCCGAAGCGGTGGCTGCGGGCAGCCAGGCCTTCGACGGTGCGCTGACGATCCTGCTCGTGGGCTCCGACACGCGTGCCGGCCAGTCGTACCAGGACGGCGAGGAGGGCGAGCTCAACGACGTCAACCTCATGCTGCACGTCTCGGCCGACCACCAGAACGCCACCGTCGTGAGCTTCCCGCGCGATCTGATGGTGCCGTTCCCCAGCTGCCCCGGCCCCGACGGCGAAGAGGACTACTACTCCGCCATGAGCGAGCAGCAGCTCAACAGCGCCATGATGTACGGCGGCCTGCCCTGCGTGGCGCGGGTGATCTCCGAGCTCACGGGCATGGAGATCCCGAACGCGGGCCTCATCACCTTCGACGGCGTGATCGGCGTGTCCAACGCGCTGGGCGGCGTCGAGGTCTGCCTCGCGCAGCCGATCGTCGATCCCGCCACCGAACTCGACCTGCCGGCCGGAGAGGTGTCGCTGCAGGGCAAGGACGCGCTCCAGTTCCTGCGCACCCGGTACGGCGTCGGCGACGGCGGCGACACGAGCCGCATCAGCAACCAGCAGGTGTTCATGTCGGCGCTGGTGCGCAAGCTGCAGAGCTCGGAGACGCTCTCCGACCCCGTGAAGGTCTACAGCCTGGCGAAGGCGGGCGTCGACAACATGACGCTCTCGAGCAATATGGCGAGCGTGCAGTTCATGCAGCAGGTCGCGGGCACGGTGAAGGACATCGACCTCGACCGCATCAACTTCGTGCAGTACCCCACCTACACGCACCCCTATCAGGAGGGCCGCCTCACCCCGGATCGCGCCAGCGCCGACGCCCTGTTCGAGATCATCCAGAGCGGTCAGCCGTTCGAGGTCACGGGTGTGGGCAAGGCCGCGGTCGACCCGAACTCGGCCGGGGGCGAAGCCCCGGTCGAAGAGGCGCCCGCCGAGATCGATCCCGCGACGGGCCTGCCGATCGACCCGGCCACCGGCCTGCCGATCGATCCCGCGACCGGGTGGCCCATCGATCCCGAAACCGGGTGGCCCATCGACCCGTCTACGGGTGCGCCGACGGACCCCGCGACCATCGCCCCCGCAGAGGAGGGGCCGGTGCAGCTGCCGGAGAACATCACCGGGCAGCCTGCGAGCAAGCAGACCTGTTCGGGCGGCCGAACGGTCTTCTGATCCGCCCGGGGTCTCGCGACACGCGAGCGGGACGCGAGACCCCGACCTGATTTTTTATTTGCGTGAGAGTAGTGATATTCTCTAACGGTTGTCATCGCACGGTGGCTTCGCCCCGATAGCTCAGTGGTAGAGCACTTCCATGGTAAGGAAGGGGTCGCCAGTTCAATCCTGGCTCGGGGCTCTGACTCTGCTGGTCTTCGGATCAGAGTTTGGCTGAGTAGCTCAGCTGGTTAGAGCGCACGACTCATAATCGTGAGGTCGCGGGATCGAGCCCCGCCTCAGCTACCAGAGTCACACAAAGCCCCTGGTCTTCCGGGGGTTTTGCTGTATCTGCCGCGCATCCGCCGTTGCCGTGAAGCGGGTTCAGGCCGAGGCCTTCTCTGCTCGGCTGCTCTCGGTCTCGGCGATCCGAGCGCTCCGACGGCCGAGCACGGGGCTCACGACGAGCAGGGCGAGCCAGGTGGCCTTGCCCCAGTCCGCGTCAACCAGGAACGCGACGGGGATCGACAGGACGAAGACGAGGATCTGCGCGCACGCGTCGATGCGCTGCGCGCGCCTCACCGGTCTTGCCACCGGGGGCTCGATCAGGCCCCGGGCGTGGCCGATCTCGCGGGTGACGAGCAGCGACGCCAGCGCGAGCGCCACGTTCGCGGCGTACAGTGCGGTCGGCAGGGGCAGCTCGCTGGTCTCGGCGTCGCTGATCCCTGCGTGGTGAAGGGCATCAGCACGATCAGCAGGGCGGTGACGAGATTCGCTGCGATGGCCGCGCCATCGAGCGCGCCGAACTCGCTGAGCAGCGAGGTGTTGCGGCTCCAGAAGACCGCGATCACGACGAAACTGATGAGGAAGCCAGTGAGCTGACCGGCGAGACCGCTGGAGAGCAGGGCGTCGAGATCGCGCCACGCGGAGGCCGGGGGCATGTCGAGGTTCGCGATCAGCAGTGTGATCGCGAAGCCGTAGATGGCGTCGAAGAACGACAGCCCTCGATCGAACTCCGATCGCTCCCGGCCGAACACGCTGCGCTTCTGGGTCACAGTCGCATTGTGCTGCACGCGCGGGCCCGCGGCAAGCGGGACGGGCGCCCGTGCAGCGGCGTCGTGCTCATGAGGCGAGCGCCCCGAAGAGCGTGTACCCGGCCAGGACGAGCACCGCGATTCCGACGAGCAGATCGGTCCAGGTGGCGAGCGACTCTCGGGGCTCCTTGCCCTTCTTCGCGACGTGGAGCAGCCCGGCGAGCAGCAGGAACACGCCGCCGGCGAGCCCCGCCGGAACGGCCCATCCCGGAACGAGCGCGAACAGCCCCGCGAGGCCCATCCCGACATTGGCGGTGCCGAGCTCTCGCGTCAGCTGCGTCTCCTGCGGGCTCGGCGCCGCAGCGCCGAGAATCTCCGATGTCGGCCCTCTGCCGGAAAGCTGCGCCGCTCCGGCGACCAGCAGTCGCGTGCCGACACCCCAGAACACCCACCACTTGCCGAAGACCAGCACGGGATCTCCGCCTGCGGCGGCGAGTTCGACGATCCCAGAGGCGACCGGCAGCACCAGGGTCTGCGCGATGACGAGAACGAAGTAGCCCATGAGCGAGGGCCTCCCGAATGCTCAGAGGGGGCAGGCTCAACCCGGTGAATGGTCCCGTCCCGCCGAAACTCGAGAAACCGCGTGAGATCGCGGCTCTCGTGGCATCATCCTACTGAGCGGCACCGGGCATCACCAGGCCTGGTCTCGGATCCTGCGTGCTCCGCTGAGCGATCCTGATCCCGCCGCGCAGCCAGTGCTCCGTCTCGCGTTACCAGCCGAAGAGCTCGGAGGGGTGGGTGAGCCGCCACCACAGGTCGGGTTCGACGACCTCGGCGGTAGCGATCACCGCGATGCTCTGGGCGGCGCTCGGAGCATCGACCTCCACCGAGCCCACCTCGGCGCCCGCCTCGCCCAGCGAACCGGCATCGAGTGCGGCGCTGCGCCGGGCGCTCTCCCCCGGAAGCAGCGTGACGGCGGCGCCCCGCTCGGCGACGAGCGGGATCCGCGTTCCATCGACGGTCACCGCCTCACCGATCACCGCGCCCTCTTCCAGGATCGGTGCGATCCCGGGCAGTGCGTCGAGGGCGGCGAGCATGTCGCGGCCCGACTGCGCGCGGGCCTCTGTCGAGTCGCGCCCCAGCGTCACCGACATCTGCACGACATCGCGCCCGACCACGTCGACCTGCTGGGCCACGGCGAAGTTGAAGCCGGCCATCGATGAGCGGCCGGTCTTCACGCCGACGATCCCGGGCATCTCGGTGAGCAGCGGGTTCGTGTTCTCGATGAGGCCCACGCCCCACGGCATCTCGGCCGAGGGCAGTCGGGTGAACTCGGCGAGCGCCGGGTTCTGGAGCACGAGGCGGGCGATGCGCAGCACATCGGGGGCGCTCGCCATGTTCCCCTCGTCCATGCCCGTCGGCTCGACGAACTGCAGCGACTCGATGCCGTGCCGCTGCTTCCAGTCGTCGACCGCGGCGAGAAAGGCGTCGTCGTCGCCGAACGTCCAGCGGGCGTACGCGGCGGCGTAGTCGTTGGCCGAGGGCAGGAAGATGAACTGCAGCATCTGGCGCAGCGTGATCTCGGTGCCGACAGGGATCGGGTAGGCGACGCCGTCGAGCGCGAGGTAGCCGTCCTGCCGCTCGCGATCCGCGTCCGTCCACACGTAGACGGGCCCGTCCGATCCAAGCTCGATCGGCTGCACCTCCGCGCACACGAGCACCGTCACCAGCTTGGAGATGCTCGCGAGCGGATACGCGGTCGCGTCGTTCGCCCACACCTCGTCCTCGTGCAGGTAGCCGATCGCCGTCGGCAGGTGCTGCGCGTCGACTGCGGCCTGCGCCGCCGCGGCGTCGCCCGCCATGAGAGCGCCCTCACCGCCCTCGGCGAAGTCGGGACTCGTCTCGATCGTCGGCGCCGGGAGCGGGGCGAGCGCGCACGCCGCCGTGTAGCCGCCCGCGGCGAGCGCGGCGACGACGAACACGGACAGGGCGGCGATGAGGGCGCGGCGGCCTCGCGGGCGGGAGCGGTTCACGCCTTCCAGCGTACGCGGCGGCGGCGCCGGTCACGCGCCCGCGGGTCGCGGGGTCGCTCGCGGATCGGCTGTCGTGGCGACGCGCGGCCACGAGCGACGCCGCTCTCGAGCGAAGGAAAGGAATGACTGAGATCTGGAACGGCGGCGACCGTGCACAGCGATCGCTGCGGCGACTGTGCCGAGAGGACGGGTGCCGCCGCGGCGGATCGGGCAGAATGGCCGTGACGGATCGCGCCGCCGCGATCCGGCCCACCGCCCGTCGCACCCGTCGCACCCCAGGAGGTCTCCCGTGACCGCTCCCAACTCCGCTCTGATCGCCGGCTACGCCCGCACGCCGTTCACCCGTTTCACCGGTCAGCTGGCCGCTCAGCCGGCGACGGTGCTCGGCGCTCACGCGGTGCGCGCCGCCCTGTCGCGGGCGGGGATCGCCGCCGAGCAGGTGGATGCGGTGGTCGCGGGCCAGGTGCTGCAGGCGGGTGCGGGGCAGAACCCGGCGCGTCAGACGGCGGTGGGGGCGGGGATCCCGATGAGCGTCCCAGCGATCACCCTCAACGCGGTGTGCCTGTCGGGCGCCGAGGCGGTCGCGCAGGCGGCCCGACTGATCGCGTCGGGCGAGGCCGAGGTGGTGGTGGCGGTGGGGCAGGAGTCGATGTCGCTCGCGCCGCACGTCATCCCGCTGCGGGCGGGCACGAAGTACGGTCCGGCGCAGCTGGTCGACACCGCGGATCACGACGGGTTGAGCGACGCGTTCGACCAGGTCGCGATGGGTGCGCTCACCGAAGACGGCAACGCCCCGCTCGGCCTGACGCGCGAGGAGCAGGACGCCTTCGCTGCGGAGTCGCATCGTCGCGCGGCCGAGTCGGGCGAGTTCTTCGCGGGTGAGATCGACCCGTTCACCGTCGTCTCGCGGCGCGGCGACACCGTCGTCGCCGAGGATGACGGGATCCGAGCCGGCACCACCGTCGAGACCCTCGCGGGTCTGCGGCCGGCGTTTGCGAAGGACGGCACGATCACGGCGGGCAACGCGTCGCAGATCACCGACGGCGCCGCGGCGCTGGTGCTCGTGAGCGAGGCCGCCGCGCAGCGTCTCGGCGTCTCGCCGGTGGCGCGCGTCGAGGCGACCGCGTTCGTCGCGGGCCCGGATACGCACCTGCACTCGCAGCCGGCGCGCGCGATCAGCGCGGCGCTCGCGAAGCTCGAAGGTGCATCGGTCGAGGATCTGCGGGCGGTCGAGATCAACGAGGCGTTCGCGGCCGTGGGGGTGCAGTCGGCGCGCGAGCTGGGGCTGGATGCCGCGGTCGTGAACCGTCACGGCGGTGCGATCGCGCTGGGGCACCCGATCGGCGCGTCGGGCGCGCGAATCGTGGGCACGCTCGCGCGGCAGCTCGCCGAGCTCGGCAGCGGCTCGCTGGGCGCGGTCGGCATCTGCGGCGGCGGCGGCCAGGGCAGCGCCGTCGTGCTCCGCGCCGTGTGAGCCGAGGCCGGATGGATCGATGAGGGCGCTCCTCGTCAGGCTCTTCACGCTGCCGCCGGGCCCGGCTCCCCGGTTCTGGATCGCCGTGCGTGCGGCGGTCTCGATCGGCGCGCCGTTCGGGGTGCTCGTGCTGCTCGGGCACGAGGACATCGGCCTGCAGACCGCGGCCGGCGCGTTCGTGGCGCTGTTCTTCGCGTCGGCGGGGGCCGTGGAGCGCGCGAAGGCGCTGCCCGTCGTGGGCGGTGCGCTCTTCGTCTGCTCCGCGCTCGGGGCCGTGCTCTCGCCGTGGCCGTGGCTGCTGGCCGCGGGGCTCGTGGCCGTGGCGGTGGTCGCGAGCGCCTGCTGCTTCGCCTACCGCGTGGGCCCGCCCGGCCCGGTCTTCCTCGTGCTGAGCTACGGGCTCGCGGCGAACATCACCGGCGTCGTCGACGGCGAGCGGATCACCGACCCGCTGCCGTTCCTCGCCGCGGTGGCGGGGGGGGGATCGCTCTTCTCGTACCTCGTCGCGCTGGCGCCGCTGCTGCTGCGGAGCGAGCGGCGGCGGCCGGCCCGGACGCTGCGGCAGCTGATGCCGGGTCCGTGGCTCGGCCCGGGTGAGCGGCGGCTGATCCTGCGCATCGCGGTCGTCTCGGCGCTCGGCGCGCTCGTGAGCATGGTGCTGCTCGATCCGCACCGGGCGTACTGGACGGTCTCGGCCGGTGTCGCCGTGGTGGGTCTCACCCCCTCGCGCGGCTACTCGCTGGGCAGGGGCCTGCACCGCACGGTCGGCACGCTGCTCGGCGCGGGGCTCGCGGTTGTGCTGGCGCCGGTCGCGGCGAACCCGCTGCTGCTCGTCGCGCTGCTGATGCTGCTGCAGTTCGGGATCGAGCTCGTCGTGGTGCGCAACTACGCGCTCGCACTGGTGTTCATCACGCCGCTCGTGCTGCTCATCACGGCCGCTGCGACCGGCACCGTCGACGTGGCCGGAGCGGCCTGGGAGCGGCTGCTCGACACGATGGTCGGCTCGGCGCTCGCGATCCTCACCGGCCTGCTCCACCGCCGCGAGCCGGCGGGGTGAGCCGCATCAGCCCCGAGGTCTGCGCGGTTCGAACACCATGCGCTCGCGTGAGAGCAGCAGCCCGGCGCCGAGTTGCAGGGTGATGCCCGTCAGCAGCACGAAGAGCGGCGGCACCCAGCTGCCAGTCGCGCCGTAGAGGGCCCCGAACAGCACCGGCCCCACCGCTGCGAGCAGGTAGCCGACCGACTGCGACATGCCCGAGGTGGCTGCGGCGGTGGCGGCGTCGGCCGAGCGCTGCGCCATGAAGGTGAGCGTCACGGTCAGCGAGCATCCCGAGGAGAGGCCGCAGATCACGAGCCAGAGCGGCAGCGCCGCCGGGGCGAAGATCAGGCCGATCGCCCCGATGCCTGCGAGGATCGGCAGCAGCGGGGGCAGGATCCGCCGCATCGCGCCGCGCGAGACGAAGGGGCCCGCGAGCGAGCCGAGCATGCCGCACACGTGGTAGACCATCACGTTGAACCCCGCCGTGACGGGGTCGGCGCCGCGCGAGAGGTCGATGGGTGCGAGCCAGGTCGCCCACACGTAGAACGTCGACGACTGGGTGCCCATGTAGACCGCGATGCTCCAGGCGACCGGGTCGCGCCAGATGCGGCTGCCCAGCCGGGAGGGCGCAGGGGCGGGTGCAACGGAGGGGCGGGGTTCGGGATCGGCGGCGCCGGAGGCGGCCCCGGTCTCGGCCGCGCGCCGCAGCGCCAGGCCGCGCCGGCTGCGCGCCGCCCAGATCCACACGACGAGCGCGGGAAGCGCCATGACGCCGGTCGCGAGCAGCGCGATCCGCCACCCGACCGGCTCGCCCTCCCCGAGCGCGGCGTGGGCGATGGGCGCGACCATACCGGCCCCGATCGCCGCGGCCCCGCTCAGCAGCGTCGAGTAGATGCCCATGACGAGCGGCACGCGCCGGCCGAAGTCGCGCTTGATCGTCGCCGGCAGCAGCACGTTCGCGATCGCGAGCGCCGCGCCCACGAGCGCGGTGCCCAGCCAGAGGTTCGAGAGCGATCCGGGCAGCGAGCGCCAGACGGTGCCGATCGTGAGGACGACGAGCGACCAGCCCACCGCCGGGTTCAGGCCGATTCGCGCCGCGAGCCCCTGCGCGAGAGGCGACACCACCGCCCAGGCGAGCAGCGGGATCGACGCCAGCAGGCCGAGCGAGGCAGGGCTGACGCCCTGATCCGCCGCGATGTCCTCGAGCAGGGGGCCGACCCCGGTGATGGTCATGCGCATGTTGATCGCGACCAGGCAGACCGCGACGAAGAGCAGCACCCACGGGGCGCCGGGGGCGCGGGCGTCTCAGTCGAGGCAGCGCACGCGCACGGAGAGGCAGGTGGGGCAGCCCTCGAGCTTCTCGTACTCCGAGATAGCGACCTCGGTGACGTCGTAGCCCAGGTCGCGCAGCATCGCGGCGGTCTGCGGCGCCGACGCCGAGATGAGCAGTTCGGAGTCGCTCAGGCAGACGACGGCGGTGCCGTGCGGCTCGGGCACGGGCAGGAAGGCGGGGAAGATGCCGGGGTTGTCGACGAAGTCGGGGTAGCCGATCACGGTGCCGTCGGGGAGCGCGGTCACGGCGGTCTTGAGGTGCAGCACCTTCGTGACCGGCACGGCCACGACCCTGCCGCCGAGGGGGGCGAGGATGCGGCGCAGCTGCGCGATGCCCTGAGCGTTGGTGCGGCCGCCGCGGCCCACGTAGACGGTGTCGCCGACCTTCAGCACGTCGCCGCCGTCGAGGGTGCCGGGCTCCTGGATCTCGACGACGGGGCAGCCGAGCGTCTCGAGCGCGCGGCGGGTGCCCGGGGTCTCGGGCTTGCGGCTGTCGGCGCCGGGGCGCGAGATCACGGCCACGTTGCGGAACATCACGACGGTGTCCTCGATGATGAATTGGCCTGGTTTGAGTTCCGACCGGTTTTCCTGTCAACCTGTCGGTGACAGAAGTTCCTCGGCCTCAGCATAGTAGGCCTGCTCGACCTCGATCGGGGTACGCATATCGAGCTCCCCGTGAAGGCGCTCATGGTTCCACCACCACACGTATTCGAGGGTCGCGAGTTCGACCTGCTCAACCGTCCGCCAGGGGCCCTGCTGTCGGATCAGTTCGGTCTTGTAGAGGTTGTTGACCGCCTCAGCCATGGCATTGTCAAAACTGTCGCCGACCGTCCCGGTCGAGGGCACTGCTCCGAGTTCCGCAATGCGATCCGTATAGACCATGGCGGTGTAATTCGACCCGTGATCGGCGTGATGGATCAGGCCATCGAGCCTGCCGCCCGATTGCCACGCAGCCATATCGAGTGCCTGCATCGGCAGAACCTCAGATTTCAGCGTCGCAGCGACATTCCAGCCCACGATTCTGCGCGAGTACACGTCAGTGACGAACGCGACATAGGCGAACCCAGACCAGGTGGCGACGTAGGTCACGTCGCACACCCAGAGCTTGCGCGGCCCGTCAGCGGCGAATCTCCGGTTGACGAGATCGGCAGGCAGTGCCGCCGTTTTGTTAGGGCGTGTGGTGAACACGCGCTTTGATTTCCGTACCCCGCGCACGCCGGCGAGCCGCATCAGACGCTCGGTCTGGTCGCGGCCGATCTTCCACCCCTCACGCTTCAGCAGGGCATGCATCTTCCGGCGCCCGTACACGCCATAGTGCTTCGCGTGGAGCCGCCGGATCTCAGGGAGGAGCAACTCGTCGCGCAGCTGCCTGGCTGAGGCCGACCGGGCTTTCGCGGCCCGGTATCCGCGGGAGGTGAGGAACCCACGAACTGCCGCACGCAGCGTACGACAGAGGAACTCGACCCCGAAACGATCACGGTACTCGTCGATGAATCTGATCATTTCGTTCGTGGCCGGTCGAGTTCCTTCGCGAAAAACACGCTCGCGGCTTTGAGTACCTCGTTGGCCTTACGGAGCTCGCTCACCTCGCGGCGTAACCGCCGGTTCTCCTGGGCCATATCGATCGAGGTGCCAGGCTTCGCGCCGGTATCGATGTCGTAGCGGCGCTGCCACACGCGCAGCGTCTCCGGGCTCACTCCGAGGAGCCCACCGACGTGTCGGCAGGCCGCGGTCAGCGACTCGTGCTCGGGACGGGCTTCGGCGAGCATCCGAAGTGCGCGCTGGCGAAGTTCAGGGTCATATTTGCTTGGCATCGTAGTTCCATCCTTGTATAAAGATCGGAACTCAAACCAGGCCAATTCAGGTGAGGAACACCCCGTTCTATGTCGTGATGGGCGTCACCGTGAACGGGGAACGCGACATCCTCGGCATCTGGGCCGGTGACGGTCAGGAGGGTGCGAGGTTCTGGCTGCAGGTGTTCACCGAGCTGAAGAACCGGGGTGTCGAGGACGTGCTCATCGCGGTCTGCGACGGGCTGAAGGGTCTCCCGGAGGCGATCAACACCACTTGGGAGCAAACGGTCGTCCAGCAGTGCATCGTCCATCTGATCCGCAACAGCTTCCGCTACGCCGGGCGGCAACACCGCGACGCGATCGTCCGTTCCCTCAAACCCGTCTACACGGCCCCGTCGGAGCAGGCGGCGAAGGATCGGTTCGAGGAGTTCGCCGCCGAGTGGGGTGGACGGTATCCGGCGATCGTGCAGCTCTGGAAGAACAGCTGGGCGGAGTTCGTGCCGTTCCTTGAGTATGACGTCGAGATCCGGCGGGTGATCTGCACGACCAACGCGATCGAGTCAATCAACGCTCGCTATCGGCGCGCCGTGAGAGCTCGGGGGCACTTTCCCAACGAGGCCGCCGCGCTGAAATGTCTCTACCTCGTGACGCGGTCGCTTGACCCGACTGGCGGCGGAAGGGCACGCTGGGTGATGAGGTGGAAGCCCGCGCTGAACGCGTTCGCGATCACCTTCGCCGGACGGTTCGAGAAAACCACTCACGAATGAAAACCGCCGGATCCCACACACCGTTTATCGGACAGACCCGATAGTTTTGTGTGCGAAAAAATGATAGTTTTGTGTGCGAAAAGAATTGGTGGTGACGTTTGCTGTACGTGCAGGTACACGAATCAGCGCTCAAGCGTGGTTTGGACGCTGACGAAGTGATCCGCATGTGGAAGGAGGGCACCGAAGAAACCATGATCGACGACGACGAACCCCCGCGGTACATGCGACTCGCGTTCGACAGCGCAGGTCGACCGTGGGAGCTTGGGGCGTTGAGCTTTGGGAACGGTGCCAGGTATCTCGTGATCCACGCAATGCCCGCCCGCCGGTCAGTAGTAGCCAAGATGCAGAGGAGGTTGAAATGAGTGACAAGATCGCCAAGCCCGTGAATGGTTCCTACGGCGTAATTGACGGCGTGGAAATCACCGAGGAAGTGATCGCCCGCCTCGTGAAGAACGCCGAGGACAAGTTCCCTGGTGCAACATTTCGGTCGCCTGGTCGCCCAGCGCGCACCGACGAACCCTCGAAAGCGGTAACGGTGCGTCTGAGCGAGTCTGAGCTGGCCGCAGTCATGGCCCGCGCCGAGCGTGAACACCGCACACGGTCAGAGGCAATCCGCGAAGCTCTCGCAGAATGGGCACATGCCGCTGTATGAGTGATGCCGACAGCTAAATGCGGGTGTGAACGCTGTACCTACACCGAACCGGCCGACCTCACCCTCGGCGGGATGCCGCTGTGCGGGTGTTGCGCGGCTGACTGCCCCGACGCTCACGGAGAAGCAGCCAACGAACGGCGTGAACAGCTCATCGCAGAACAGCGCGCTGAGGAACACGAAATCGCGCACATCGTTCGTGAACGACAGCACGAACAAGCACGCCCACTCAGCGAGCTTGCTACCAAGCTGGGCTTCATCCTCGACGACCAAGGCGAAACCGAAGAAGACTACGACGGTGAACATCTCGGCCCGTCGCGAAGAGGTGCCCCCGGCACAACCCCAAACACACCGGGTATCTGGCGCTATGTCGTCTCCCGCACGTCCAACTCCTCGGAGCTGGATGGTGAAGCGTTCGAGATTCGCGAATTCTACCCCGCCGAAGACGGGCCAGAATTCAGCTACACCACCGACCCCGTAGCGCCTGCCGGCGCGACCATTAAGGAGCTGCGCGAAGAGCTACTGCACATGCTCGCTGCGCTCGATCATCCCATCCTCGATCTCACCTCCGACCCTCCTCACCTGCACCCCTAACAGCCACGTCCGCATCCTCAGCTCACCTCCCTTGCCAGCTTCGCCAACAACTCACGCCCCTCACTCACCTTTCCCTCACTATCCGTGAAGCACGTAATCTAGTGAACTAGCAGCGCCGCTGCGCGGGGGACTGTCTGAATAATGGTGTGTGAGGGTCCGGCCTGATCCGAAAGGAGATGGCCGTGGCTGACACGACCACTGTCGTTGTTGACGACGAGATGATTGATCCCGTGACCGGGGAGATCATCGATCAGAAAGAACTCGCAGAACGCTTGCTCGCGCAGGCGAAGGAGCAGGGCGTGAGCCTGACGGGGCCGGGCGGCCTGCTCAGCCAGCTCACGAAGAACGTCCTCGAGACCGCGCTGAATGCCGAGTTGACCGAGCACCTCGGCCACGAGCACGGCGGGACCCCAATCGGCGAGAACATGCGTAACGGGACGCGGGTCAAGACGGTGCTGACAGAGATCGGCCCCGTCGAGATCGAAGTCCCGCGAGATCGAGACGGGTCGTTCGAGCCGGTGATCGTCCCCAAGCGGAAACGCCGACTGGACGGCATCGATCAGATCGTTCTGTCCCTTTCCGCTCGGGGGTTGACGACCGGTGAGATCGCTGCGCATTTCGACGAGGTCTATGGGGCGAAGGTCTCCAAGGACACGATCAGCCGGATCACCGAGAAGGTCGCCGGGGAACTCGCCGAATGGTCGAGCAGGCCGTTGGATGCGCTCTACCCGGTGATCTTCGTCGACGCGATCGTGGTGAAGGTCCGTGACGGGCAGGTGAGGAACACCCCGTTCTATGTCGTGATGGGCGTCACCGTGAACGGGGAACGCGACATCCTCGGCATCTGGGCCGGTGACGGTCAGGAGGGTGCGAGGTTCTGGCTGCAGGTGTTCACCGAGCTGAAGAACCGGGGTGTCGAGGACGTGCTCATCGCGGTCTGCGACGGGCTGAAGGGTCTCCCGGAGGCGATCAACACCACTTGGGAGCAAACGGTCGTCCAGCAGTGCATCGTCCATCTGATCCGCAACAGCTTCCGCTACGCCGGGCGGCAACACCGCGACGCGATCGTCCGTTCCCTCAAACCCGTCTACACGGCCCCGTCGGAGCAGGCGGCGAAGGATCGGTTCGAGGAGTTCGCCGCCGAGTGGGGCGGACGGTATCCGGCGATCGTGCAGCTCTGGAAGAACAGCTGGGCGGAGTTCGTGCCGTTCCTCGAGTATGACGTCGAGATCCGGCGGGTGATCTGCACGACCAACGCGATCGAGTCAATCAACGCTCGCTATCGGCGCGCCGTGAGAGCTCGGGGGCACTTTCCCAACGAGGCCGCCGCGCTGAAATGTCTCTACCTCGTGACGCGGTCGCTTGACCCGACTGGCGGCGGAAGGGCACGCTGGGTGATGAGGTGGAAGCCCGCGCTGAACGCGTTCGCGATCACCTTCGCCGGACGGTTCGAGAAAACCACTCACGAATGAAAACCGCCGGATCCCACACACCGTTTATCGGACAGACCCGCCTTGAAGGGGTCATCCCAATCGCACTCAACAGTAAGTCCGTCGCATTGCAAGTCTTGTCGGGACTGTCTGAATAATGGTGTGTGAGGGTCCGGCCTGATCCGAAAGGAGATGGCCGTGGCTGACACGACCACTGTCGTTGTTGACGACGAGATGATTGATCCCGTGACCGGGGAGATCATCGATCAGAAAGAACTCGCAGAACGCTTGCTCGCGCAGGCGAAGGAGCAGGGCGTGAGCCTGACGGGGCCGGGCGGCCTGCTCAGCCAGCTCACGAAGAACGTCCTCGAGACCGCGCTGAATGCCGAGTTGACCGAGCACCTCGGCCACGAGCACGGCGGGACCCCAATCGGCGAGAACATGCGTAACGGGACGCGGGTCAAGACGGTGCTGACAGAGATCGGCCCCGTCGAGATCGAAGTCCCGCGAGATCGAGACGGGTCGTTCGAGCCGGTGATCGTCCCCAAGCGGAAACGCCGACTGGACGGCATCGATCAGATCGTTCTGTCCCTTTCCGCTCGGGGGTTGACGACCGGTGAGATCGCTGCGCATTTCGACGAGGTCTATGGGGCGAAGGTCTCCAAGGACACGATCAGCCGGATCACCGAGAAGGTCGCCGGGGAACTCGCCGAATGGTCGAGCAGGCCGTTGGATGCGCTCTACCCGGTGATCTTCGTCGACGCGATCGTGGTGAAGGTCCGTGACGGGCAGGTGAGGAACACCCCGTTCTATGTCGTGATGGGCGTCACCGTGAACGGGGAACGCGACATCCTCGGCATCTGGGCCGGTGACGGTCAGGAGGGTGCGAGGTTCTGGCTGCAGGTGTTCACCGAGCTGAAGAACCGGGGTGTCGAGGACGTGCTCATCGCGGTCTGCGACGGGCTGAAGGGTCTCCCGGAGGCGATCAACACCACTTGGGAGCAAACGGTCGTCCAGCAGTGCATCGTCCATCTGATCCGCAACAGCTTCCGCTACGCCGGGCGGCAACACCGCGACGCGATCGTCCGTTCCCTCAAACCCGTCTACACGGCCCCGTCGGAGCAGGCGGCGAAGGATCGGTTCGAGGAGTTCGCCGCCGAGTGGGGCGGACGGTATCCGGCGATCGTGCAGCTCTGGAAGAACAGCTGGGCGGAGTTCGTGCCGTTCCTCGAGTATGACGTCGAGATCCGGCGGGTGATCTGCACGACCAACGCGATCGAGTCAATCAACGCTCGCTATCGGCGCGCCGTGAGAGCTCGGGGGCACTTTCCCAACGAGGCCGCCGCGCTGAAATGTCTCTACCTCGTGACGCGGTCGCTTGACCCGACTGGCGGCGGAAGGGCACGCTGGGTGATGAGGTGGAAGCCCGCGCTGAACGCGTTCGCGATCACCTTCGCCGGACGGTTCGAGAAAACCACTCACGAATGAAAACCGCCGGATCCCACACACCGTTTATCGGACAGACCCGTCTTGTCTGCTGGAACGATCATCTATGCTGAAGAATGGGACCAGGTCTAACTGTGCATCAGATTTCAGCGGCCTGAAGTGTCTGAGATAATGAATCGGCGGTTGGGTCGTGACTGTTGTGAGTGCTGAGCGAGTAGCGGGGCGTGGAAATCGGAGGCGGTGGCGGCCGAGTGTTTTAACCTGGTTGGTTGTAGTGCTGGCAACCGCGGGAATGATTGCGGGGCTGTATCCGATGACTGCGGCGTGGTTGTCTTCTTACAATCAGTCTCAAGTGATCCAGAATGCTCAGACGGACATCGACTCACTTTCCCCGGGGAGGGAAGATCAGCTCGCTGCGGCGCATGCCTACAATGACGCCCTTTCTGCAGGGGTAAGGCTTGAAGCAGGAGGCAATGTTCCAGTCGGCACGGGCAATCTGTCAGGTGTTGATCTTCGTTATGACGAGCTCCTCAACGCTAATGATGAAGGACTCATGGGGCGGATCAAGATTCCTGGTATTTCTGTTGACTTGCCTATTTACCATGGCACGTCTGACGCGACCCTGTTGAAGGGGGCTGGGCATCTTGAGGGGAGTCATCTTCCGGTCGGCGGCGCGAGTACGCAGTCGGTGGTGACTGCTCACCGCGGTTTGGTGAACTCGACGATGTTTACGAATCTCGACAAGGTGCGTTCTGGGGATACGTTTACTGTTGAGGTGCTTGGGGAAGTGCTCACGTATCGTGTGTTTGATATTCAGATTATTGATCCTGATGAAATAAGCTCGTTGCGTGTGCAGCCTGGTCGGGATCTTGTAACGCTGATCACGTGCACGCCTTTAGGGATTAACTCTCAGCGGATCGTAGTCACTGGTGAGAGGATCACCCCAACACTTCCCGATGACCTTGCCAGCGCTGGTGCGGTGCCCACGGTTCCGGGTTTTCCTTGGTGGACAGTAATCGGGGGACTGGGGGTGATCTTGATCGGCGCGTATAGTGTTCGGCAGGGCTTCATTGATGCCCGCGTCAGGGAGCGTCAGAGACAGCGCGCAGGCGGGGGCGTCCATATGAGCGAGGCAACAATTTCATCACCGGCCTAGCAGATTCAAAAATAGGGTCTGAATTGGCCTGGTTTGAGTTCCGACCGGTTTTCCTGTCAACCTGTCGGTGACAGAAGTTCCTCGGCCTCAGCATAGTAGGCCTGCTCGACCTCGATCGGGGTACGCATATCGAGCTCCCCGTGAAGGCGCTCATGGTTCCACCACCACACGTATTCGAGGGTCGCGAGTTCGACCTGCTCAACCGTCCGCCAGGGGCCCTGCTGTCGGATCAGTTCGGTCTTGTAGAGGTTGTTGACCGCCTCAGCCATGGCATTGTCAAAACTGTCGCCGACCGTCCCGGTCGAGGGCACTGCTCCGAGTTCCGCAATGCGATCCGTATAGACCATGGCGGTGTAATTCGACCCGTGATCGGCGTGATGGATCAGGCCATCGAGCCTGCCGCCCGATTGCCACGCAGCCATATCGAGTGCCTGCATCGGCAGAACCTCAGATTTCAGCGTCGCAGCGACATTCCAGCCCACGATTCTGCGCGAGTACACGTCAGTAACGAACGCGACATAGGCGAACCCAGACCAGGTGGCGACGTAGGTCACGTCGCACACCCAGAGCTTGCGCGGCCCGTCAGCGGCGAATCTCCGGTTGACGAGATCGGCAGGCAGTGCCGCCGTTTTGTTAGGGCGTGTGGTGAACACGCGCTTTGATTTCCGTACCCCGCGCACGCCGGCGAGCCGCATCAGACGCTCGGTCTGGTCGCGGCCGATCTTCCACCCCTCACGCTTCAGCAGGGCATGCATCTTCCGGCGCCCGTACACGCCATAGTGCTTCGCGTGGAGCCGCCGGATCTCAGGGAGGAGCAACTCGTCGCGCAGCTGCCTGGCTGAGGCCGACCGGGCTTTCGCGGCCCGGTATCCGCGGGAGGTGAGGAACCCACGAACTGCCGCACGCAGCGTACGACAGAGGAACTCGACCCCGAAACGATCACGGTACTCGTCGATGAATCTGATCATTTCGTTCGTGGCCGGTCGAGTTCCTTCGCGAAAAACACGCTCGCGGGACTGTCTGAATAATGGTGTGTGAGGGTCCGGCCTGATCCGAAAGGAGATGGCCGTGGCTGACACGACCACTGTCGTTGTTGACGACGAGATGATTGATCCCGTGACCGGGGAGATCATCGATCAGAAAGAACTCGCAGAACGCTTGCTCGCGCAGGCGAAGGAGCAGGGCGTGAGCCTGACGGGGCCGGGCGGCCTGCTCAGCCAGCTCACGAAGAACGTCCTCGAGACCGCGCTGAATGCCGAGTTGACCGAGCACCTCGGCCACGAGCACGGCGGGACCCCAATCGGCGAGAACATGCGTAACGGGACGCGGGTCAAGACGGTGCTGACAGAGATCGGCCCCGTCGAGATCGAAGTCCCGCGAGATCGAGACGGGTCGTTCGAGCCGGTGATCGTCCCCAAGCGGAAACGCCGACTGGACGGCATCGATCAGATCGTTCTGTCCCTTTCCGCTCGGGGGTTGACGACCGGTGAGATCGCTGCGCATTTCGACGAGGTCTATGGGGCGAAGGTCTCCAAGGACACGATCAGCCGGATCACCGAGAAGGTCGCCGGGGAACTCGCCGAATGGTCGAGCAGGCCGTTGGATGCGCTCTACCCGGTGATCTTCGTCGACGCGATCGTGGTGAAGGTCCGTGACGGGCAGGTGAGGAACACCCCGTTCTATGTCGTGATGGGCGTCACCGTGAACGGGGAACGCGACATCCTCGGCATCTGGGCCGGTGACGGTCAGGAGGGTGCGAGGTTCTGGCTGCAGGTGTTCACCGAGCTGAAGAACCGGGGTGTCGAGGACGTGCTCATCGCGGTCTGCGACGGGCTGAAGGGTCTCCCGGAGGCGATCAACACCACTTGGGAGCAAACGGTCGTCCAGCAGTGCATCGTCCATCTGATCCGCAACAGCTTCCGCTACGCCGGGCGGCAACACCGCGACGCGATCGTCCGTTCCCTCAAACCCGTCTACACGGCCCCGTCGGAGCAGGCGGCGAAGGATCGGTTCGAGGAGTTCGCCGCCGAGTGGGGCGGACGGTATCCGGCGATCGTGCAGCTCTGGAAGAACAGCTGGGCGGAGTTCGTGCCGTTCCTCGAGTATGACGTCGAGATCCGGCGGGTGATCTGCACGACCAACGCGATCGAGTCAATCAACGCTCGCTATCGGCGCGCCGTGAGAGCTCGGGGGCACTTTCCCAACGAGGCCGCCGCGCTGAAATGTCTCTACCTCGTGACGCGGTCGCTTGACCCGACTGGCGGCGGAAGGGCACGCTGGGTGATGAGGTGGAAGCCCGCGCTGAACGCGTTCGCGATCACCTTCGCCGGACGGTTCGAGAAAACCACTCACGAATGAAAACCGCCGGATCCCACACACCGTTTATCGGACAGACCCACGCTCGCGGCTTTGAGTACCTCGTTGGCCTTACGGAGCTCGCTCACCTCGCGGCGTAACCGCCGGTTCTCCTGGGCCATATCGATCGAGGTGCCAGGCTTCGCGCCGGTATCGATGTCGTAGCGGCGCTGCCACACGCGCAGCGTCTCCGGGCTCACTCCGAGGAGCCCACCGACGTGTCGGCAGGCCGCGGTCAGCGACTCGTGCTCGGGACGGGCTTCGGCGAGCATCCGAAGTGCGCGCTGGCGAAGTTCAGGGTCATATTTGCTTGGCATCGTAGTTCCATCCTTGTATAAAGATCGGAACTCAAACCAGGCCAATTCAATTCAGCGCGGTCTCGAGGACGTTCTTCGTGAGCTGGCTGAGCAGGCCGCCCGGCCCCGTCAGGCTCACGCCCTGCTCCTTCGCCTGCGCGAGCAAGCGTTCTGCGAGTTCTTTCTGATCGATGATCTCCCCGGTCACGGGATCAATCATCTCGTCGTCAACAACGACAGTGGTCGTGTCAGCCACGGCCATCTCCTTTCGGATCAGGCCGGACCCTCACACACCATTATTCAGACAGTCCCCGAACCCCTCGCAGGCGGGCAGCATAGTACGCTGGTGTGGTTGCCCTCGTAGCTCAGTGGATAGAGCAGCGGCCTTCTAATCCGCCGGTCGGGAGTTCGAATCTCTCCGGGGGCACTTCCGATCTTGGCCTTGTTGCGTGCCTGTCGTGCCGGGTCGTCTCGGCGGCGTGCTGTAGGGCCAGCACTACGCTTGGTGGCGTTTCTAAGCCGACCGAGGTGAATTCGGCCGGCGGCGCTCCGCGCTGGAGGGGTCCTGGGGGCGTTCGTCGTGATTCTTGTGTGTGCCCGGCACTTCGTCAGCTCGCGGTATGAGGTTCACGGAGTGGGGGTGCTGTGAAGAAAGCGCGGTGCGGGCTGTTCTAGGTTTGGTGCGCTGAGGGGTAGCCTCGTCGGTATGCTGACTGCCGCAATCCGCCGTACTGAGACCATCACTGTGGCCGTGGCGGGTGAAGGCCTGGAAGCGATCCATGCTGCGCTTGGAGCAGTGCGGCCGGAGGGATTTGATCTCGTGTCGGCCCCTGTCGCGATGAAGGCGGGCACCACCGCGATCACCGCAAGCGGTGTTTTCGCACGTCGCGACGAGCCCGAGGAGATCAAGGCCGAGACGGTGGAGCAGCTGCGCGAACTGCTCCCCGGGGGTTACCAGATGCTGAATTGGCCTGGTTTGAGTTCCGATCTTTATACAAGGATGGAACTACGATGCCAAGCAAATATGACCCTGAACTTCGCCAGCGCGCACTTCGGATGCTCGCCGAAGCCCGTCCCGAGCACGAGTCGCTGACCGCGGCCTGCCGACACGTCGGTGGGCTCCTCGGAGTGAGCCCGGAGACGCTGCGCGTGTGGCAGCGCCGCTACGACATCGATACCGGCGCGAAGCCTGGCACCTCGATCGATATGGCCCAGGAGAACCGGCGGTTACGCCGCGAGGTGAGCGAGCTCCGTAAGGCCAACGAGGTACTCAAAGCCGCGAGCGTGTTTTTCGCGAAGGAACTCGACCGGCCACGAACGAAATGATCAGATTCATCGACGAGTACCGTGATCGTTTCGGGGTCGAGTTCCTCTGTCGTACGCTGCGTGCGGCAGTTCGTGGGTTCCTCACCTCCCGCGGATACCGGGCCGCGAAAGCCCGGTCGGCCTCAGCCAGGCAGCTGCGCGACGAGTTGCTCCTCCCTGAGATCCGGCGGCTCCACGCGAAGCACTATGGCGTGTACGGGCGCCGGAAGATGCATGCCCTGCTGAAGCGTGAGGGGTGGAAGATCGGCCGCGACCAGACCGAGCGTCTGATGCGGCTCGCCGGCGTGCGCGGGGTACGGAAATCAAAGCGCGTGTTCACCACACGCCCTAACAAAACGGCGGCACTGCCTGCCGATCTCGTCAACCGGAGATTCGCCGCTGACGGGCCGCGCAAGCTCTGGGTGTGCGACGTGACCTACGTCGCCACCTGGTCTGGGTTCGCCTATGTCGCGTTCGTCACTGACGTGTACTCGCGCAGAATCGTGGGCTGGAATGTCGCTGCGACGCTGAAATCTGAGGTTCTGCCGATGCAGGCACTCGATATGGCTGCGTGGCAATCGGGCGGCAGGCTCGATGGCCTGATCCATCACGCCGATCACGGGTCGAATTACACCGCCATGGTCTATACGGATCGCATTGCGGAACTCGGAGCAGTGCCCTCGACCGGGACGGTCGGCGACAGTTTTGACAATGCCATGGCTGAGGCGGTCAACAACCTCTACAAGACCGAACTGATCCGACAGCAGGGCCCCTGGCGGACGGTTGAGCAGGTCGAACTCGCGACCCTCGAATACGTGTGGTGGTGGAACCATGAGCGCCTTCACGGGGAGCTCGATATGCGTACCCCGATCGAGGTCGAGCAGGCCTACTATGCTGAGGCCGAGGAACTTCTGTCACCGACAGGTTGACAGGAAAACCGGTCGGAACTCAAACCAGGCCAATTCAGACTGTACGCACCCGAGGTCGACCAACTGGCCTGGTTGTTGTGCTGGTCATCATGCAAAGAACTATGCTCCAGGTATCTACGGGTGGCGGACAACGAATGTCTTCAGCGCGGGCAACATTACATGTGTATGCCAAGGTTAGCGAAACTTAATAGTCATTCCATACCTTGTGTACTGGCGGCGGGCTTTGCGCTTTGGAAGCGGCTGACAGGGCTGTCCTCTACGAAGTTTCGCGGGCGGCCACTGCGAGCCCCTCGCGCGCGGCCTGGTGGCGCAGCGCGTCTTCGACTGGATCGAGAACGTGGCGGGTGTCTGAGTCGACCCGGCGGCCTCGCCGTCCCGAATCGGCTCCCCGGAGATTACACTGAGCGCATGGTGCCAGCATCGGAGCCTCGTGCGGAGGTCGGCTACGCCGCGGAGCGGTTCAAGGCCTTCGCCGACGCGGTCGTGGCCATCGCGCTGACGCTGCTGATCCTGCCCCTCATGGACAGCGTGAGCGAGGTGGCGAGCGCGGGCGACGGTGCGTTCGCCTGGCTCACGCAGCACGGCGGCCAGCTGCTGAACTTCGTGCTCAGCTTCGTGCTGATCGCGATGTTCTGGATGATCCACCACCGCCTCTTCTCGGCGGTCGATCGTGTCACGCCCACGCTGATGTGGCTGCTCGCCGCCTGGCTGCTCACGATCGTCTGGCTGCCGGTCGCCACCGCCGTCGCGGGTCGCATGGACGATGGCGACCGGGTGGCGAAGGCGCTCTACATCGGCAGCCTGATCCTGACCGCCGCGATGTCGCTCGTCGTGCGGCTGTATCTGCGGGCGCATCCCGTGCTGCACCGGATGGAGCGCGGGGAGCTGGGCTCCGGTCTCGCCGTCGACCTCTCGCTCGTGCTGCTGTTCGGCGCGGCGCTCGCGGCCGCGCTGCTGATACCGGGGGTCGGCTACTATGCGCTGTTCGTGATGGTGCTCACGGGCGTCGTGCAGAGGATCATCGAGAATATCCTCGCCACGGATCCCTAGCGGAAAGCAGCGCCCTGCAGTAAACTTGAGTCATTATCACTCAAGTTTGTGGCCGCCCGGCTCGGGTCGCCGCAGTCTGCTGAACGAGAAGGGACCCAGATGCAGGCAAACTGGCAGCCCGCCCAGGGCGAAGAAGGGCAGAGCGCCCTCGAGCAGTTCGGCGTCAACCTCACGGAAGTCGCCCGCTCGGGCAAACTCGATCCGGTCATCGGCCGCGACAGCGAGATCCGTCGCGTGAGCCAGGTGCTCACCCGCCGCACCAAGAACAATCCCGTGCTCATCGGCGAGCCCGGCGTCGGCAAGACCGCCGTCGTCGAGGGCCTCGCCCAGCGCATCGTCGCGGGCGACGTCGCCGAGTCGCTCAAGGACAAAGAACTCATCTCCCTCGACATCTCCGCGCTCATCGCGGGCGCGAAGTACCGCGGCGAGTTCGAGGAGCGCATGAAGGCGGTGCTGCAGGAGATCAAGGACTCCGACGGCAAGATCATCACCTTCATCGACGAGCTGCACACCCTCATGGGCGCCGGCGGCGGAGAGTCGTCGGTCGCGGCGTCGCAGATGCTCAAGCCCATGCTCGCGCGAGGCGAGCTGCGGCTCATCGGCGCGACCACCCTCGACGAATACCGCGAGTACATCGAGAAGGACGCGGCGCTCGAGCGGCGCTTCCAGCAGGTGTACGTGGGCGAGCCGAGCGTCGAAGACACGGTCGCGATCCTGCGCGGCCTCAAGGAGCGCTACGAGGCGCACCACAAGGTGACCATCGCCGACTCGGCCCTCGTGGCCGCGGCGAGCCTGTCGAACCGCTACATCACCGCGCGCCAGCTGCCCGACAAGGCCATCGACCTGATCGACGAGGCCGCGAGTCGGCTGCGCATGGAGATCGACTCGGCCCCCGTCGAGATCGACGAGCTGCGCCGCTCCGTCGACCGGCTGAAGCTCGAAGAGCTCGCGCTCAAGAAGGAGAAGGACGACGCGTCGAAGGAGCGACTCGCGAAGCTGCGCGAGGACCTCGCCGCGAAGCAGGCCGAACTCGGCGGTCTCGAGGCCCGCTGGGAGCGCGAACGCGCTTCGCTGAACCGTGTGGGCGAGCTGCGCGAGAAGCTCGACCAGCTGAACATGCAGGCGCAGGTCGCTCAGCGCGAGGGCAACCTCGAGAGAGCCTCGCGTCTGCTGTACGGCGAGATCCCGGTGATCCAGAAGCAGCTCGCCGAGGCCGAGCAGGCCGAGATGGCCGGCGAGGTGGGCGGCGAGCCCCGCATGGTCAACGACCAGGTCACCGACGAGGACATCGCCGGTGTCGTGGCCGCCTGGACCGGCATCCCGGTCGGCCGGCTGCTGCAGGGCGAGACCGAGAAGCTGCTGTCGCTCGAGAGCGAGCTCGGCAAGCGCCTCATCGGCCAGGGCGACGCGGTGCGCGCGGTCGCCGACGCGGTGCGGCGCACGCGCGCGGGAATCGCGGATCCGAACCGCCCCACCGGCTCGTTCCTGTTCCTCGGCCCGACGGGCGTCGGCAAGACCGAGCTCGCCAAGGCGCTCGCCGAGTTCCTCTTCGACGACGAGCACGCCATGGTGCGCATCGACATGTCGGAGTACGGCGAGAAGCACTCGGTGTCGCGCCTCGTCGGCGCCCCTCCCGGGTACGTCGGCTACGAGCAGGGCGGTCAGCTCACCGAGGCCGTGCGCCGCCGCCCCTACTCGGTCGTGCTGCTCGACGAGGTCGAGAAGGCGCACCCCGAGGTGTTCGACGTGCTGCTGCAGGTGCTCGACGACGGGCGCCTGACCGACGGGCAGGGACGCACGGTCGACTT
Source organism: Leucobacter muris (assembly GCF_004028235.1). Lineage (NCBI taxonomy): Bacteria > Bacillati > Actinomycetota > Actinomycetes > Micrococcales > Microbacteriaceae > Leucobacter > Leucobacter muris. The sequence goes on from NZ_CP035037.1 coordinate 248,439, forward strand.
CCGCAACGTGATCCTGATCCTCACCTCCAACCTGGGCAGCCAGTACCTCATCGATCCCGACATGTCGTGGACCGAGAAGGAGGGCGCGGTGCGCGAGACCGTGCGTCGCGCGTTCAAGCCCGAGTTCATCAACCGCCTCGACGAGATGGTGATCTTCCACCCGCTGTCGGAGGCCGATCTGGCGCAGATCGTGGAGCTCTCGATCGACCGGCTGCAGCTGCGGCTGGCGGATCGCCGGCTCACGCTGGGGGTCACGCCCGAGGCGCGGGCCTGGCTCGCGTCGCGCGGCTACGACCCGATCTACGGCGCCCGCCCGCTGCGACGGCTCATGCAGCACGAGATCGACGACCGGCTGGCCCGGGCGATCCTCTCGGGCGGTGTGCGCGACGGCGAGGCCGTGCGCGTGGACGTCGCACCCGACGGCGACTCGCTGGTGCTCGAGAGCATCGGATCGATGCCCTCGGGCGGCGGATCGCGAGGGTCCGGCCCCGACGACGTGATCGAGGCCGAGCTGCTCGACGAATGAGCAGCCATCGCGCCGGGGAGGCGATCCCGAACTGGACGCCCCCCCGGCGCGGGGCCGAGCGGCGGGCGGACGATCCCGCGGCCGCTGCGCTGCCGCTCAGCTCAGGGAGGCCTCGATGAGTCGCAGCTCCGGCCACTCGTCGAACGCGAACGACCGGGATCCGCTCCAGAGATCGTCGAGCTCATCGGGAGAGGCGAGGCCATCCCAGTCGAGAACGGATGAGCCCTCGCGCCAGTAGTCGGGGCTCTGGAGCACCAGGGAGATGAGCGCCGTCGCGCCGTCCGGCGGTTCGACCGCGCCGGTCGCCGACTCCGCGCCGGTCGCCTCCGCCCCGGCAGCACCCGCATCCGCCCCGAAGAGGCCCGCTTCGGGTGGAAGAACCTCGACCGTCAAACGGTAGCCGTCGTTCTCGAAGCGCGTCGCGCCCTCGTCGGAGACGGCCTCGGCCCAGCCGAGATCGAGCGCGATCCGTCTCGTCTCGGCGAGCAGCTCGTCGGCGGAGCCGGGCCGGAGCACCTGCCAGACCGCGGTGAGGTTGTAGCCCGGAGGGCCCGACCGGTTGCTGTCGAGTCGGGTGTTGTAGCCCACGCCGGCGTCGAGATAGCCGAAGCCCGCGTCGATGCGCCAGCCGTCGTCGGAGATCGTCTCCCTGAGGGGCGCGAGCCGCTGCTGGGTCTCGTCCCAGCGCGTCTGCTGCAGCGCTCGGGCCCCGTCCTGAGGCATCCACGCGACGGCCGACTCGGTGCTGCCCGCTCCGTCTCGCTCGCCGTCGAGGCTCGCGCCGAACAGCGCACCGATCAGGATCGCCACGAAGACCGGCGGTGCGACGAGCGCTGCCCAGGGCCACTGCGAGGTCGCGCGTGCGGGCCCGGTGCCGTCGGCGCCGAACGCGACGGCCACCGCCGCGAGCCAGGCGGCGGCCGAGACGAGGGCGCCGCCGAGCGCAAGCATGCCCTCGAGCTGTTCGGGCAGCCGGAACAGGGCGTTGCCGAGAACCGAATCGAGGCCACCCGAGTCGCCGACGCCGCGCAGACTCAGCCCGAAGATCGTGAACCCCCACCAGTGCACGAGCATCAGGGCCGTGACCGCCGACGGCGCCGCTCCGATGCCTGGTCGTCGCTTGCGCAGTCGGAAGTACGGGATCAGATCGAGCAGCGCGATCGTAGGTATGAGCACGGGGGAGAGCAGGCTGATGATGAGCACGTCCCAGCCGTCGCTGCCCGACGTCCACAGCACGACGAGCAGCAGAATCGGCAGGCCCCACGCGATCGCCTTCCAGCCCGACCAGACCGCCCGGTTGATGAGGCTCGGTCCGGGCGCCGATCCACCCGCGCCCGGCCCGAGCGGGTCAGTTGCCGGCGCGCTCGCGGCGGAGATCCCGCACCTCGCGAACATCACCGGGGTGGCAGCTGCCCTGGGCGGAGATGCTCACGCCGTCGGCCTCGGCCCCGGGGTGGAACATGATCGTCAGCTTGTCGACGATCTCCGGGTAGCGCGCGTAGACGACGGTCGTGTCGACGTCGCCGTCGTAGCTGGTGCCGGTCACGTCCTGCCACCCGGCGGCGTGGAGCTGCTCGGCCACGTGCTGCCGGAACTCCTCCTGGCTCTCCGGGAACCGCCAGCCGTCGACGTTGCCGATGCTGCGGTCGAGGGTGTACGCGTAGCCTCCGCCCGAGGTCTCGCACTCGACCAGGTCGAGCCGCTCCTCGAACAGCTGGACGCGGTCGTTGTCGCCCTCGTCGGGCGACTCGTACGGCGCACTCGGATCGATGAGCAGCGCCACCCCATGAATGCTCTCTTTGAGCTCGGCGCGCACCTCATCGGACTGCGTCAGAAGCTCTTCACCACTGGGCACAGACGTGCCTCCTCTCCAAACCGTGATCCCGACACCGGCGATCGCCGCGACGAGTACCGCCCCCGCGATGCCCAATCCGATCCCCATCCGGCGGCGGGATCTCTGATCGCGGGCGCTCACTTCGTCTCCTTCAGCAGGTCGGCCGCCTGATCGACGCCTTCGAGGAACGACCGGGCATCGGTGTCGAGGTACCCCCGCTGGCCCCTCCAGAACTCGTACCAGGGGGTGTGGTGGTGCGAACCGTGCCCCTCGGTCTGCTCGCCCTGCGGGGCGCGGACCTTCCCGTCGGCGCCGATCCCGAAGTCGACGGTTCCGGTCTCGCTGCTCAGCTCGGTCACGTAGTCGAGATCGATGGGGTTGACCGGGTGCGAGGAGATGCCGGGGCTGCGGCCCGCCCACGCGGTCCAGTCGCGGCCCGCGGCGGTGGAGTTCACCTCCACGTTCTGCTGGCCGATGGCGGCGGCGGCGTCCTCGGTCCAGCCGGCCGACCCCACCGTGTAGATCTGGTCGAGCAGTTCGGGGTGGCGGCCCTGGGCCTGCGCCCCCATCGTGGTGCCGTACGAGTGGAACCAGCCGGCGGTGATCGAGTCGGGATTGCGCTGCGAGACGCCGCCCACGAACTGGGCGTAGCGGGCGGCGCCGGCCTCGGCGTGGATGCTGCCCTGCACCGCGGTCGCCCCCTTCGAGTCGTACTCGAACCACACGACCGAGGCGATCGAGATCCGCCCGTCCGCGGAGGTGTATCCGCGGCGTTCGAGCTCCGTGCTCACCTCTCGCTGCACGTCCCGTCCGGTGCCGCTCCAGTCTCCGAACTGCTCGAGATCGGTGCGGATGCCGTGGGTGAGCGTGAGCACCAGATCGGCGCGGTCGATGTCTCCGTAGGAGACGGCGGCCCGCGGCTCGTTGAGATCCTGGAACAGCGAGAGCAGGAAGACGTCGCCCCTGCGCTTGCCGTTGTCGTCGACGAGGGCGTTGTAGACCTGCTCCAGCCGGTCGCGCGTGCCCCGTCGAGATCGTCCTGATCGAGCAGCTGCTGCAGATACCGGTAGTTGCCGGTGTCCTTGACCCGCGCAGGGATGCCGTTGAGGTTGCCGATCACGCCGGGGGCGGCCGCCATCAGCACGGCGAGCTCGCCTGTCGGCTCCCAGTCCGACGGGAACTCCGTGCCGGCCACGCCCTCGAACCAGCGGCTCACGCGCGCCGGATCGGCGAGGCCGACCGCGGCGATGAAACCCGAGTGCGCCGCGATCCAGTCGCTGATCTCCTTCGAGCTGCGACCCTCGGCGACGAACCAGTCGAGCCGCCGCTCGACCTCGTCGGTGAGCGCCTTGCGCAGTCGCTCGGACATGGGGATGTCGTCCATGTCGCTGCCGTAGACGCCCCACTGGGTGAGCTCGGAGCTCATGGGCTTTCCATCGACGCGGTAGACGTCGGTGCCGCCGGACACCCGGCCCAGGGCGCTCGCGAGCTCGTCCTCCGCCGAGATCACGTCGGCGTTGAACCGCGTGATGTCCTCTCTCAGCCGGCGCGCCTCCTCCTGCTGCGCGCTGAGGGCGGCCTCGGCCGCGTCCGCCTTCCGCTGCGCCTCGGTCTCGGCGGAACTGCCGGATTCGAAGTCGCCGTAGGTGAGGGCGGAGGACGTCGACGTGACCGACGCCGAGGCTGCGGAGAGCGCCGCGTTGACCTCGTCGATGCGGTTGAGCAGCTCTTCGCGCTTCGTCTGGAGCGTGCCGAAGACGGGCGCCGTGAGCACGATCTGCTGACGGGCCTCCATGAGCGCCTCCGAGAGCGCGAGCGCGTCGGCCGCCGGCCGTTCGAGCATCTGATAGACGCCCTCGGCCCCCGTCACCTGGAACCAGTCGGTGAGGTTCTTCCAGTGCGAGTTGGCGGTGGCCACCGCGTTCGAGGCGTCGATGCCGATCGTCTGCAGCTCGTCGCCGAGCGACTCGACGGCGCTCTGCGCCACCACCTGGTGTACCGAAGCCGGATCAACGGCCATGTTCACTCACCTCGAACCTCAACCCTCGGGGTACGAATCGGCGTTGTACCGGTACTTCGACGCGATGCCCCACTCGGACTGCGCGTATGATTCGGCGGCCTGCACGTCGTCGCCCATCTGCACATCCCCGGTGAGCACGGCCACCGTCGCCTCGGTCACCTGACCGCAGCGGTGCTGCAGCATCCACATCAGCTTGCGCGGCACGTCGGTGCGCTCGTCGCAGAAGCTGTTCCACGCGCTCGCGAGCGACGTGCGACCGTCGACCGAGAGCGAGCTCGCGCCTTCGGTCTGCAGGCTCGCGAACTTGCGAGAAGCGGTCTCGAGGTCGTTGCCCTCGTCGTCGACCTGCGCCAGCACGCCCATCACGCCCGCGGCGTCGACGCTCCACTGCCCCGACACTGCGGCTCAGCCGATGTTGTCGACGGCGGACTTCGCCTTCTGAATGGCGGCCTGGGCCGCCTGATCCGACTGCTCGAGGCTCTTGCGCAGGGTGGCGATGATCTCGCGCACCCCGGTCGCGGCGTCCTTCCACCGCTGCTCCTTCGACGCGTACTCGTCGGACACGCCGTCGGCCTGATAGTCGCTCATGGCCGAGCGCACGTCGGCGTTGCGCTGCTCGATCAGCGACTCGAGGCGGGAGGCCACGCGGTCGAAGTTGTCCTGCGCGTTCTGGGAGGCCGCGACGTCGTAGTCTCTGCGATCGTTCTGGTTCACCATCTGTCTGCTCCTGAGATCTCTACGGGTCGGTGATCAGCGCGAGGCGCTGAAGCGGGCGGCGTCGAACGAGACGGAGGACTGGGTCTGGCGGGTCTGATCGGCGATCTCGCCGTCGCCCTCGAGGAAGGAGCGGTCCATGCCCGAGATGCCGGAGAGCACTCCGGCGAGGGCCTGATCGAGCTCGACCGCGATCTGCTCGGAGTTCGCCTTGAACTGGTCGAACGCGGCACGCCCGGCGCCGTTGAAGCGCCCCTCGAGAGGCTCGGCGGCCTGGGCCAGCTCGCGCACGAGCGTTCCCAGGTCGTCGCCCGCGGTCGAGGTCTGCTTCGTGAGCTGCGTCAGCACCTCTGCACCCATTGCGAACTTCATGACGTTGCTCCAATACCGAAGAAAAACGAACGGAGCGGGTGCATGTCGATGCGAACCCAGCTCCGGATTTCAATCTGCTCCTATGCTATAGGGGGCGCAGTCGAGTGGCTAGAGCGGTGGGGGAGATCCACTGCGCGCCCGACCGCGAGCGCAGGAGGGAGCCGTGGTCAGCGCATGAAGCCGAGCCCCGCGACGTCCGACGTCATCGCAGCCCCCGCGTGGCGGGTGGTGCTGGCGTGCGGCGTCGACGTCGCGCTCGTCGCCGCGGTCGTCATCGCGAGCCTGTCGTTCCGGGGCACGCGCTTCGCCGAGCTCGGTCCGGCCATCGCGGTCGCGGGGATCATCGCGGTCGCGCTCGCCGTCAGGGACTTCGCGGTGCGCGGCCTCACTCCCGGCTGGCGGCTCGGCGGCATCCGCCTCGCGGCGATCGGCGGCTTCCCCGCCGTCGGCTGGCACCGGCCGCCGCACTCGCGCCGCATCGCGGCGGATCTCCGCCGCGGGGCGGACCCGGTCGACGTGCGCACCCCCGTTCCGGTGTTCGCCGCCGCGGTCGCCTCGCCGACCGCGGTGCGCGAGCCGGTGCAGCCTGGAGCGCCGCGCCGCGAGCCCGCCCAGGAGCATCTCGAGCGAACGATCTTCGCACCGGCGTTCGAGCGCGGCTGGACGGTGCTGCTCGACGGCGCCGCCGCGGCGTTCCTCGACCGCCCCATCGTGCTCGGCCGCAACCCGGCCGAGCAGCCGGGCGAGACCGCGATCGCGGTCGCCGACCTCGCACGGGAGGTGTCGAAGAACCACCTGCGCGTCACCCTGAGCGAGGCGGGAGAGCCGATCGTGCAGGATCTGGGATCGACGAACGGAACGGTGCTGCTGCACCGCGACGGTCGCTCGGCCCTGGTCGCGGGCGGGCGCAGCGTGGTCGTCGATGAGTTCATCACCGTGCGCATCGGAGGCCACGCGGTGCAGTTCAAGAGGAACGGGGAGGTCGTCGCGTGAGCACGGATCAGAACCTGCTCGAGTCGGTTCGCGCGCACCGCACGCGGCTCGCCGCGGCGATGCTGTTCGGCGCCGAGGGGCGCGAGCGGCCGCGACGGTCGATGCTCGCGCGGCTGCTGATCGGCGTGGTGATCGCGGCGCTCGCGGCCGCCGCCTGCGTCGGGGTGGGCTACGTGCAGCACGTGCTCGAACAGCAGCGCATCGAACGACAGCAGATCAGCAACAGCGAGCCGGCGCCGACCGCGGTGCCGCCGCTCGAGTCAGGGAGCACGACGTGATCGATTTCACCCGTCTCACGGTGGTGGGCTCGCACCAGCGGGCCACGCTCGTCGTGCCGAGCGACGACCCGATCGGCGCGCATCTCGGCACGCTGTGCGCCCTGGTGCACGAGCCGCTGCCGAACGGCGAGCTGGTCGCCCTCGTGACCGGGCTGGGGGAGGAGCTCGATCCCGCGCTGAACCTCGCGCAGCAAGGGGTGCTCGACGGGGCGGTGCTGCGCATCGTGCCGACGCGGGAGCTGCCGTCGCCGCCCGAGGTGTCGGACGTGGTCGACGCCATGGTCTCGGAGCCGGAGGGCTTCGCGCCGAAGTCGGATGTGCACCGCGGTATCGCGGGGGCGGCCGTGGCCGGTGTCGGCTCGGCGCTCCTGCTGTTGGCGCTGCCGGGTGCCGCGGTGCCGCTCGCGGCCGGCATCTCGGCGCTGGTGTTCGCGGTGCTCGGCGCGGTGCTCGTGCGCCTCGCGATGCGCGGGCCGAGCTGGGTCGCGCTGTCCGTCGCGCTCGCCTCGGCGTCGGCGGCCGTGCTCTCGGCGCTTCCGCTCGTCACCCTCTCGGCGGCGGTCTGGCTGCTCGGCGCAGCGATCTGGGGGGTGCTCGGGATCGTCTTCGGTCTCGGCGGGGCTCGGCCGTCGGTGCTGCTCGGCGCGTTCGTGGGGCTCGCCTCGTCAGCGATCGGGATCGGCGCCGAGCTGCTCGGACTGAGCTCAGGCCGCACGGCGGCGGTCGTCGCCCTGGCCGGGCTCGTCTTCCTCGCGGTGCTGCCCGAGCTCGCGCTCTCGGCGTCCGGTCTCACCCGTCTCGACGACGGCACCGCGTCCGACCGCGCTCCGCAGCGCCACCGGGTGCTGGCGAGCATCGAGGCGGCCTACGATTCGCTCCGCTGGGCGGCGTTCGCGGCGGCGGGCGCGATGCTCTCCGCCATCCCCATGCTGCTCGGCTCCGGCGATCCGTGGCTCCTGGGCCTCGGACTGATCGTCGCCGCGCTCGTCGTGCTGCGCGCGCGGGTGATCCCGCTGGCGGCACCGGGTTGGGCGCTCTGGTCGGCAGCGATCGGCGGCCTCCTCGTGGGGCTCGGATCGCAGCTGGCGGCGCCGTCGCCGATGCTGCTCGCGGGCCTCGGAGCCGCGGTGCTGCTCGCCGCGGGGGTCGCGGCCTCGAGCCCCGCGGCCCACACCTCGGTGCGCCTGCGGCAGTACGGCGACGCGCTCGAGACGCTCCTCGCACTCGCTGTCGTCCCGATCGGTCTCGGCGGGTTCGGCGTCTACGCGCAGATGCTCGGGGTGTTCTCGTGATCCGAGGCCTCCGCGAGCAGCAGCGCACTCGGTTCTCGGAGACGCTGACGGGGATGCACACGCCCCTTGCGACCGCACGGAAGCTCGTCTTCGCCTCGATCGGACCGACGTCGGCGGGCCCCCAGGCCGCGTGGGCGGTCGCGCGGGCGCTGGCCGCGGTGCAGCCGCGCCGCGTGCTGCTCGAATCCCGCCCGGCCGGCGCGGAGTGGCTCGCCTCCTTCGCGCCGCCCGGGCGCGGGCAGCTGCCGCGCCTGCCGGACGAGGTGCGAAGCGCGCTGCGCGCGCTTCCCGGGGGTGTCTGGGGCACCGCCGCTGCCGTCGATCACCGGCACTTCGACGTCGTCTGCATCGACCACGGCCACGCGGCGAGCCCCGACGCGGCGCTCGCCGCCGCCGCGCGGGGTCACGCGCTCTGCCTGGTGGCGAGCGCGGCGCGCGAGGTCGCCGATCCGGCGATCGCGCTCGCCGAGGGGATCTCCGCGCACCCCTCCGGCGTCCCCACCGTGGTCGCGCTGTGCGAGCCTCCGGCATCCCGCGCCGGCTGGGCCGGGCTCATCGCGGAGCGCGCACCCGTGCCCGTCGTGCGGCTGCCGCTCGTGACGGGCTCCCGGCCGAGGGCCCGCTCCTGCGGGCGCGGGCCGGCCGAGGCGGAGCTCGCGGCGCGCCTGCTCGCGTCGGCCGCCGAGCGGAAGGGGCCCCGTCCGTGACCTCCCGCGTCATCCACCGGCCCGCGCGCACGGTCCGCGGCCCCGAGAGGCCCCGCGAGCGCACCCTCGCGCCGCCTGCGCCGCTCGGCGACGCCCCGAGCGGCATCCCCATGCAGTCGCTGCTGCCGGTCGTCGGCTCGCTCTCGTCGATCGTCATGATGACCGTGCTGCGCTCGAACCCGCTCATGGTGGTCATCGGCGCGCTGATCCTCGTCGTCGCGCTGCTCAGCGGGCTCGGCATGGCCTTCTCGTTGCGCGGGAGGCAGAACCGTGCGCGTCGGCAGGGGCGCTCGCGCTACCTGCACTACCTCGACGGTGTTCGCGAGGAGTACCGCGAGCTGCACGACCGTGTGCGCGCCGAGAGCCACCTCGCCTCGCCGTCCGCCGCGCTGCTGCCCCAGTGCGTCGCCCAGCCCGCGCGCCTCTGGGAGCGGCGGCCGGGCGACGCCGACTTCCTGCTGCTGCGCGCCGCGACCGGCCGGCAGGAGTGGTTCGACCTGCGTCTGCCCGAGGACCCGAACCCGGTGCAGCCGTTCGACCCGTTCCTGCTCGCCGAGGCGGCGCGCACGGTGGAGACCGCGTCCCGGGTGGACTCCCTCCCCATCGCGGTGCCGCTCGCCCCGGGTGCGGTCGTGACCATCATCGCGCCGCCCGAGCAGGGGCGTTCGCTCGCTCGATCGCTCGTGAGCCAGCTCGTGGTGCAGCACGCTCCCGAAGAGGTGCTGCTCGCCGCCGCGATCGACCCCGCCGCGCGCGACGAGTGGCGGGGGATCGACCTGCTGCCGCACCTGCGCACCCCCGGCATCTGGGACGGTCCGCTGCCCGCACGCAGCATCGCGCACGATCCCGCCGCCCTCGCGGGCATGCTGGGCGCCGAGCTGGAGAATCGCGCGGCGCGTGCGCGGCGCGGACGCGAACGGGTGGTGCGGCCGGAGACCCCGCTCATCGCGCTGTGCGACTTCGTCGAGGGCCCGGCGAAGCCGCTCGTCGCCCCCGCGGGCGTCTCCTCGGCGGAGTGCGGGATCTCGTCGATCGTGCTCGTCGCCGACCGACTCCACGAGCCCGAGCAGACCACCACCCGCATCACCGTCGACGACGAGAGCGGCGAGACGCGCATCGAGCACCTCTGCGCCGAGCCCGGGGCCCATCCGGCCTCGACGGGCGTGCGCCACGATGCCGCCGCCGTCGAGCTCTTCGAGCGGCTCTGCCACGCCCTCGCGCCGCTCAGGCTCTCGGCCGAGGCTCGCGCGCAGGCCACGACCGACGCCGAGGTGGGGGCCTGGACATCCTGGGCGTCGAGCGGATCCAGGATCTCAGCGGGGAGCGCTGGGGCGCGGCCGCCGGGCGCGGATTCCTCACCACCGTGATCGGCTCCGGCCCGCACGGCGCCCCCGTCTCCCTCGACCTGAAGGAGGCCGCACAGGGCGGTATGGGGCCGCACGGCATCTGCATCGGTGCGACCGGCTCGGGCAAGAGCGAGTTCCTGCGCACCCTCGTGCTCGGGCTGGCGGCATCGCACGGCCCCGACGACCTGGCCATGATCCTCGTCGACTACAAGGGCGGCGCCGCATTCAGCCCCTTCCAGCCGCTGCCGCAGGTGGCGGGCGTCATCGACAACCTCGAGGGCGAGGCCGGGCTCATCGAGCGCGCACGCGCCTCCATCTCGGGCGAGATCGTGCGCCGTCAGCAGCAGCTGAAGGACGCGGGCATGCTCGCCTCCATCACCGAGTACCGCGCGGCGCGCGAGCTGCGGCCGTCGCTCGATCCCATGCCCCACCTCCTCATCCTGCTCGACGAGTTCGGCGAGCTGCTGACCGCGGAACCCGAGTTCATCGACCTGCTGCTGCAGATCGGGCGCATCGGGCGCTCCATCGGCGTGCACATGCTGCTGTCGAGTCAGCGGATCGAGGCGGGCAAGCTGCGCGGCCTCGACACGTTCCTCTCGTACCGCATCGGTCTGCGCACCTTCTCGGAGCAGGAGTCGCACACGGTGCTCGGCACGCCCGACGCCTTCCATCTGCCGTCCGCCCCCGGCGGCGGGTACCTGAAGGTCGATTCCTCGGTGTACACCCGCTTCCAGTCGGGCTTCGTGTCCGGGCCGCTGCCCGGGCCGGACCGGCTCGCGGAGGAGGTGCCCTCCGTGCCCTTCCCGCTGCCCGGCGACAACTCCATCGAGATGCAGCTCGCCGCCTATCTCGGGCGACCCGCACCCGTGCCCGACGAGCGCAGGAATGCTCCGACGGTGGTCGAGGAGAGCGTGCGCCTGCTGCGCGACGGCGCCCCGCCGACGGCGTCGATCTGGCTGCCGCCGCTTCCCGCGCGCTTCCCGCTGCTGTCGGTGATCGACTCGGAGCGGAAGCCGCTCGAGGTGCCCGTGGGGCTGATCGACGATCCGGCCCGTCAGCATCAGGGCCCCTGGACCCTCGACCTCGATCGCGCCGGCGGGCATTTCGCCGTCATCGGTTCCCCCCAGTCGGGGCGCTCGACGTTCCTGCGCACGGTCGCCGCCGGAATCTCGACCACGATGCCGCCCACGCGCGCCACGGTCTACGCGCTCGATCTGACCGGCGCCGGGCTCACGCGCATCGCGGGCTTCCCTCACGTCGGCGGCGTCGGGGTGCGCGGAGACGTCGAGCGTCAGACGCGCATGCTCGAGGAGCTGCACGGCATGCTGAGGCAGCGGGAGCGCCTGTTCCGCGAACTGCAGATCGAGTCGCTCGGGCACTTCCGCGCTCTGCACGGGGCGGGGCGGGTGCCCGGGATCGTCTCCGCCGACGTCGTGCTGATCGTCGACGGTTACGGACTCGCCCGCACGGAGTTCACCATGCTCGAGGAGCCGCTGTCAGAGCTGCTGCAGCGCGGCGGCAGCTTCGGCATCCACCTGGTGTTCTCGCTCACCCGCTGGGCCGAGCTTCCGATGCGCCTGCAGCCGCTCGTCGGCAACCGCATCGAACTGCGGCTCAACGACCCCGGGGAGTCGACGATCGCGCGCAAGCTCGCGGCGACGATCACGCAGCCGGGCCGTGCGCTCACGGGCGAGCGGCTCTTCGCCCAGGTGGCGCTGCCCACCGCCGACACGGTGCCGGACGAGCTGGTGGGCGAATCGCTCGCCGAGCTCGCGGAGCGCACCGCCGCCTCCTGGACGGGGCCCTCCGCGGCGCCGGTCAGGCTACTGCCCGAGGTGCTCGACGTCGCCGAGCTGCCCGGCGCGTCCGAGGAGCCGCTGCGTCTGCCGTTCGGGCTGCGACAGGACACCATGGACGTCTGCGCGCTCGACCTCGAGAACTCGGCGGGGCAGGATCAGCACCTGCTCGTGCTCGGAGACAGCGGCAGCGGCAAGACGAACCTGCTGTCGGTGCTGCTCGACGGTCTGGTGACTCGGCGCACGCCGGAGGAGGCCGTCGTCGCGCTCATGAGCCCGCGCGGTACGCTCGCGGACCAGGTGCCGGAGGACTACCTCGGCGGCAGCGCGACCGATGGGCGGCGCGCGAGGGAGCTCTCGGCCGCGCTCGCCCTGGAGCTGGAGAAGCGTCGGTTGGGCGAGGCCTCGCCCGAGCTGCGGATCTACGCCGTGGTCGACGACTTCGACGTGCTCGCGGCTGGCAACACGGCTCCGCTCGAGCCGCTGCTGCCGTATCTGCCGCAGGCGCGCGATCTCGGGCTCACGGTGTGGGTCACGCGCCCGGTCGCGGGGGCCGCGAGGGCGCTGTACGAGCCGGCGCTGCAGATGCTGCGGGATCTGGGCGCCACGGGTGTGCTCCTGTCGGGCGAGCGAGGCGAGGGTCAGCTGTGGCCGGGCGTCGTGGCGCACCAGGCGATCCCGGGGCGCGCCCGCATCCTGCGGCGAGGGGAGCCGCCGCGGCTCATCCAGATCGCGGTGCGCGGCGCGGATCTCGCCTGAGGCGTCAAGGGCGGCGCCGCTCAGCCGCCGAGGGCCGCGGCGATCCGGTCGGGGGAGAGCGCCGCGTCGATCGCGAGCTGCGCGGCGCCGTAGATCGCCGCGTTGCCCGCCGCGCGTGAGGGGGCGATCGTGAGGTGCTCGGTGGAGAGCGGGATCGACCGTGCGTAGACCACCTCGCGCACGCCGGCCACGAGATGCTCGGCGGCCTGAGCCATGGTGCCCCCGATGACGATGGTCGACGGGTTCATGAGGCTGACGCAGGCGGTGAGCACCTCGCCGATGTCGCGCCCGGCCTGGCGGATGGCCTGGATCGCGGCGACGTCGCCGCTTTTGGCGAGGGCGACGACCTCGCTCGGGCGGTGGTACCGGCTTTCGGCGGTGCTGAGCGCGTGGGCGAGCGCGCGGCCCGAGGCGACGGCTTCGAGGCAGCCGCGGTTGCCGCAGGGGCAGGGGGCGTCGGCGGCGCGGGCGAGGGCGACGTGGCCGATGTCGCCCGCGGCTCCGTTGGCGCCGCGGCGCAGGGTGCCACCGGAGATGACGCCGGCTCCGATGCCGCTCGCCACCTTGACGAAGATGAGGTCGGTGACGCCGGGCCACGAGGTGCTGAGTTCGCCGAGCGCCATGATGTTGACGTCGTTGTCGACGAGCACGGGGGCGTCGATGCGGGCGCGGATGGCGGAGGGGATGTCGAAGCGGTCCCATCCCGGCATGATGGGCGGGTTGATGGGCCGCCCGGTCGAGAACTCGACGGGCCCGGGCACGCCGATGCCGATGCCGGCGACCTGCTCGGGGGCGTAGCCGAGGCCGGGGAGCAGGTCTTCGGCCGAGCGCAGGATCCACTCGATCGCGGCCTCGGGGCCGTCGGTGATGTCTCTCGGCGACGACATCTCGGCGAGCAGCTCGCCGTCGAGGTCGGTCACGGCGACGCGGGCGTGGAGGGCGCCGAGGTCGGCCGCGAGCACCACCCGGGCGCGCGGGTTGAACGCGATCTGCGACGAGGGGCGGCCACCGGTCGAGGCAGCGTCCTCGACGGGGGCGATGAGGCCGAGCTCGAGCAGCTGGTCGATGCGCTGGGTGATGGTGGGTCGGGAGAGCCCGGTGATCTGCGCGAGTTTGGCGCGCGTGCGCGGTTTGCCGTCACGCAGCAGTTGCAGCAGGCCGCCCGCCGTCGAGATGACGGGACTGTGCTGGAGTGAAGGAAGCGCCACCCTTTCAGTAAAGCACAGCCAAAAGTTGATAACGGTTTGATCACTTATGAAAGAAGATTGACAAAAGTGGTGCCGTTCGCAGCAGAATGGACACATGTCACAGACAGCGTTGTCTTCCAGACCGCCGAGCATCGGCATGCTCGGCGCGGGCTTCATGGCGCGCACCCACACGATCGCCGCCCGCGCGGGCGGCGCCCGGCTCGCGGCGATCGCCTCTTCCTCGCCGGAGCGGGCCGCCCGCGCGGCCGAGCAGCTCGGCTACGAGCAAGCGCTCGCCGCAGACGAGCTGCTCGCCCGGAGCCTCCCGGTCGTGCACGTCTGCACCCCCAACGGCAGCCACGTCGGATACGCCCGCGCGGCGCTGCGCGCCGGCTCTCACGTCGTCTGCGAGAAGCCCCTCGCCACGAACGCCGCCGAAGCCCGCGAACTCGCCGCCGAGGCGAGCGCGGCGGGTCTCGTCGGCGCCGTGCCCTTCGTCTACCGGTACCACCCCATGGTGCGCGAGGCCCGCGCCCGAATCGCCGGCGGCGAAACCGGCGCCGTGCTGACCGTGTCCGGGCAGTACCTGCAGGACTGGCTGCTCGACGCCGGCGACGACAACTGGCGCGTCGCGGCCGGCACCGGCGGCCCATCGCGGGCCTTCGCCGACATCGGATCCCACCTCGTCGACCTCGTCGAGTTCGTGAGCGGCGACCGCATCGCGCGGCTCGTGGCGACGACCCGCACGGTGCACGCCGAGCGCGGCGGTCAGGCGGTCGACACCGAGGACTCGGTCGCGCTCACGGTCGAACTGGCGGGCGGCGGCATCGGCTCGCTGCTCGTCTCGCAGGTCGCGCCCGGCCGCAAGAACGGGCTCGTGCTCGAGATCGCAGGCACGCGCGAGAGCGTGCGCTTCGAGCAGGAGGACCCCGAGCGCCTCTGGGTGGGGCGGCGAGGCCACTCGCTGCTGCTGCGCCGCGATCCCGACACGCTCTCCGCCGCCGCGGCCCGCCTCTCCACACTCCCCTCCGGGCATCCCCAGGGCTACCAGGACGCGTTCAACGCGTTCGTCGCCGACGCCTACGCGCTCGCCGCCGGCGAGCGGCCCGACGGCGTGCCCACCTTCGACGACGGGGCGCGCGCCGCCGCCATCACCGACGCCGTGCTCGAGTCGGCGCGCAGCGGCGGCTGGGTGGAGGTGAGCGAGGCGTGAACGACACCGGCTCGGCCGCACCCGTGCTCTCGGCCGTCGACGTGCGCAAGCAGTTCTTCGGCGTCGAAGTGCTGCACGGCGTCTCCCTCGACCTCGTGCCCGGCATGGTGCACGGACTCGTCGGCGAGAACGGCGCGGGCAAGTCGACGCTCATGAAGGTCATCGCCGGCGTGCACCGCCGCGACGGCGGAGACGTGCGCCTCGACGGCGAGAGCGTCGACTTCGGCCACCCCGTCGAAGCCGCCAGGGCCGGCGTCGCGACCGTGTTCCAGGAGTTTAACCTGCTGGCCGACCGCACCGTCGCGCAGAACGTCTTCCTCGGGCGAGAGCCCCGCCGTCTCGGCATCGTCGACACGGCCGCGATGCGTCGGGCGACGCGCGAGCTGCTCGCCGACCTCGGCATCGCGGGCATCTCGCCCGACGCGACCGTCGGCGGGCTCACCGTGGCCGAGCAGCAGATCGTCGAGATCGTGAAGGCGCTCTCGATCGACGCCCGGGTCATCTCGATGGACGAGCCCACGGCTGCCCTCGCCGATCACGAGGTCGCGATCCTGTACCGGGTGATCCGCCGCCTGCGCGACCGGGGCGTCGCGATCCTCTACGTCTCGCACCGACTGAAGGAGATCTTCGACCTCTGCGACACCATCACCGTGATGAAGGACGGAGCGCTCGTGTCGAGCGGCCCCGCCGCCGAACTCGACCAGCCGACACTCGTGCGGCGTATGGTCGGCCGGCCCATCAGCGCCTACTTCCCCGACCCTGAACCCGGCACCGAGGTCGGCGACCCGCTCGTGTCGGTTCGCGGCGGCGGCAACGCCCAGCTCGAGGGCGTCGACCTCGAGCTGCGGGCCGGCGAGGTCGTGGGCATCTCCGGGCTGCAGGGATCGGGCCGCACCGAGCTCGTCGAGGCGATCTTCGGCGCGGCGCCGTTCACGCGCGGCGAGCTGCGCATCGCGGGCGCCGCGGCGACCATCCGTCGGCCCCGCCAGGCCGTGCGGCGCGGGATCGCACTCGTCACCGAGGATCGCAAGCGCACGGGCCTCGCCCTGCACCAGTCGATCCTCGACAACGCGCTCCTCGCGATCCGCAGCGTCTTCCCCGGCCGCACCCGCGCCAAGCGCGCAGAGATCCCGGGCATCTTCACCGCGCTCGAGCTCGTGAGCCGCGGCCCCGGCCAGGAGGTGCAGGCGCTCTCGGGCGGCAACCAGCAGAAGGTGGTGCTCGCGAAATGGCTCGCGACCGCCCCCCCGCGTGGTGCTGCTCGACGAGCCCACCCGCGGCATCGACGTGGGTGCCAAGATCGCCGTCTACCGCCTCATCCGGCAGCTCGCGCAGCGGGGCGTCGCCATCCTCTTCGTGTCGAGCGAGCTGCCCGAGGTGATCGGCATGGCCGACCGGATCCTCGTGATGCGCGACGGTCGCATCGCGGGCGAACTGCCCGCGTCGTCGTCGGAGGAGACCGTGCTGGCGCTCGCCACGGGCGCC
This sequence comes from Leucobacter muris, assembly GCF_004028235.1. Taxonomy (NCBI): domain Bacteria; kingdom Bacillati; phylum Actinomycetota; class Actinomycetes; order Micrococcales; family Microbacteriaceae; genus Leucobacter; species Leucobacter muris. The sequence continues at coordinate 264,961 of NZ_CP035037.1, forward strand.
GCCGAAGACGTCGCCGGGGCCGCGGCCACCGGCGGGCGCGGCGCGACCGAAGGCAGCGCCGGGAGCGGGGGAGAGCAGTGATGGACGGGCTGAGAGCACGCCTGCGAGGGCTCGACACGACCGTGATCGTCTTCATCGCGCTGATCGCGGTGCTCGCCCTGAGCGCCGTGCTGGTCGCGACCGCCGGCCGCAACCTGTTCAGCCCCGGCAGCATCCGCGACATCCTCACCGGCATGAGCGTGCTCGGCTTCGTCGCGATCGGCCAGACGCTCGTGATCCTCGGCGGATCCCTCGACCTCTCCGTGCCCTACGTCGTCAGCCTCACGAGCCTCATCGCCGCCCAGACCATGGACGGGCGGCCCGGCATGATCGTGCCCGCCGTGCTGCTCGCACTCGGAGCGGCCGCCCTGATCGGGCTCGCGAACGGCCTCATCGTGACCTTCCTGCGGGTGCACGGCTTCGTGACGACCCTCGGCATCGGCCTCATCCTCAAGGGGTACCTCGACACCAACTACAAGGGCACCGCCGGATCGGTGCCGTGGGCCTTCCAGCTCTTCGGCGCGACCGGCGTCGGGCCCGTGCCGATCTCCACGATCGTGATGCTTCTGCTCGCCGGCGCCGTCGCCTTCCTGCTCGCCCGCAGCGGCTTCGGACACCACCTCTTCGCCGTCGGCGGCAACGCCGAGGTCGCGCGGCTCTCGGGGGTGCGCACCCGTCGCCCCCTCATCTGGGCGCACGTGCTGTGCTCGGTGTTCGCGGGAATCGCCGGCCTGCTGCTCGCCAGCCGCCTCGGCGTCGGCAGTCCCACCGTCGGCGTGCAGGGCGGGTACGACCTCCTCTCCATCGCCGCGGTCGTGCTGGGCGGCACGCTGCTCGCCGGCGGCCGCGGCTCGATCTGGGGCACGATCGGCGGCGTCGCGATCTTCGCGGTGATCGACAACCTCATGAGCGTGCTGCAGGTCACCCCGTTCCTCAAGGACGTCGTGCGGGGCGCCGTCATCGTGATCGCCGTGGCCGTGTACTCGCGCCGCCGACTCGTGGCCCGCCGCGAGCGCTTCACCCGTACGGGAGCCGATGCGGCCCCGCTCGAGGCCATGAACGAGGGAGGTGCGCGATGAACGCCGCGCAGTCCGCAGGGGGTGGGATCGCCCGCTTCGCGCGCACGCTCGTGAGCCCGCGCGGCGCCGTCTACCTGCTGCTCGTCGTGCTGCTCGTGGTCGTCGCCGTGCTCAACCCGACGTTCGCCGAGCCGGGCCAGTTCGTGCGCTACATCCAGCGCGTCGCCCCGATCGCCATCGTCGCGATCGGCCAGTACTTCGTGATCGTGAGCGGCGAGTTCGACCTCTCGCAGGGGTCGCTCGTCACCACCCAGGTCGTGCTCGCCGGCACCCTCATCGGGCAGGACGACGAGAAGGCGCTGCCGGTGCTGCTGCTGCTCGTGGTGCTCGGCACCGCAGTCGGCGTCGTGAACGGCCTCGTCACCACCCTGCTCAGGGTGCCGTCGTTCATCGTGACCCTCGGCATGATGCTCGCCCTCTACGGCGGAGTGATGTGGTGGACCGGCGGCGCCGCGACCGGCAACCCGGCCGACTCGTTCCGCCAGATCGGCCGCGGCGGCATCGACGGGCTGCCCGTGATCGGCATGCTGCCGTGGGCCGTGGTGATCCTCGCCGCCGCGCTGGCCCTCGCGGCCTGGCTGTCGAGGCGGCCCTTCGGGCGCACGCTCATCGCGATCGGCGACAACCCCTCGGCGGGCGTCTTCGCCGGTGCCTCGGTCTGGCGCACGAAGACCGCCGCCTTCGTCATCTCCTCGCTCTCGGCCACCGTGGCCGGGGTGCTGCTCGTCGGCTACGCCGGCGTGCACCCCTCGGTCGGGCGCGGATACGAGTTCACCGCCATCACCGCGGTCGTGCTCGGCGGAGTGGTGCTCGGCGGCGGCCGGGGATCCGTGTGGGGCGCCCTCGCCGGCGCCTTCGCGCTCGAGACCCTCTTCACCCTGCTCAACTTCACCTCGGTGCCGTCGACCATGCGCGACGCCATTCAGGGGGCCATCATCATCGCCGCCGTCGCCTACTCGGGCATCGCGTTCGGCGGTCGCAGGCGCCGCAGCGGTGGCGCGCACGAACCACCCCGGGTCACCACCGGGCCGGAACCGACGGGGAGCACCCCGTCACCCGATCCCGCGGGCACCGTCGCCGCGCGGGGCGCACACACGAAGGAGAATCGATCATGAAACGATCGCTGAGCATTACGGCGAGCCTCGTCGGCGCGGCGTCGCTCATCCTGCTGGCGGGGTGCACCACCGATCCATCGGTGGAGACCCCGGCTGAGGAGACGAGCGAGGAGACCTCGTCGGCCGAGTGGTTCGACCAGGAGCTCTTCGACAAGCAGGACGCCGAGCGCTCGGTCGTGCCCGAGGGGCCCGCCGAGCAGCCGTACCTGCAGACCATCAACGCCGAGATGCGCGACACGGCCGAGTACGCGTCGGAGGGCGCGAAGAAACTCTGCTTCGCGAACGCCTCCATCTCGAACCCGTGGCGGCAGACCGGCTGGATCACGATGAACGAGCAGCTCAAGGAGCTGCAATCGTCGGGCGTGGTCTCCGAGATGGAGACCCGCGACGCGAAGGACAGCGACGACACCCAGATCGCCGACATCGACTACTTCATCGCGGAGGGCAACTGCGACGGCTTCATCATCTCGCCGAACTCCACGGCGGCGATGACGCCGGCCGTCGAGCGCGCCTGCGAGACCGGCAAGCCCGTCGTCGTCTTCGACCGCGGCGTGCAGACCGACTGCGCCGTCACCTTCATCCACCCGATCGGCGGCTTCGCCTGGGGCATCGACACCGCCGAGTTCCTCATCGACAACCTCGACGAGGGCGACAAGGTCGTGGCGCTGCGCATCCTGCCCGGCGTCGACGTGCTCGAGCAGCGCTGGGCCGCGGCCGAGAAGCTGTTCGACGAGGCCGGCATCGAGGCCGTCGACTACTTCACCGGAGCCGACCCCGCCGAGATCAAGAAGATCATCTCCGACGAGCTCGCGAAGGGCGACGTGCAGGGCATCTGGATGGACGCCGGCGACGGCGCCGTCGCGGCGATCGAGGCGTTCGAGGACGCCGGCAAGCCCTACCCCGTCATGACGGGCGAGGACGAGCTGAGCTTCCTGCGCAAGTGGAAGGACACCGGCCTCACCGGCCTGGCGCCCGTCTACTCGAACTTCCAGTGGCGCACCCCGCTGCTCGCGATGGAGAAGATCTTCGCCGGCGAGCAGGTGCCGACCGAGTGGGTGCTGCCGCAGAGCCCGATCACCGCGGAAGAGCTCGACGACTACCTCGAGCGCAACGAGGGCATGCCCGACGGCCACTACGCGAAGTTCGGCGGAGAGGACCTGCCGGGGTACCCGCAGGTCTGGCAGGATCGGGTCATCCCCTGATCGATCCCGCATCTCGCGGCGCCCGCGAGTCGCAGGATCCACCCCGTTCGCGGGGTGGATCCTGCGACTCCGCGCAGCACGACCGAGTTCGGAAGGAGCAGTGATGCAGCGACAGCTCGGAGTCAACACCTGGGTGTGGACCTCGCCCCTCGACGACGCCTCCCTCGAGCGCATCGCGCGGGAGGCGCGCGGCATCGGCTACGAGCTGCTCGAGCTGCCCGTCGAGTCGCCGGGAGACTGGTCGCCGGTGCTCGCCGCCGAGAGGCTCGACGCGCTCGGCATGGGCGCGCGCGTGGTCGGGGCGATGGGGCAGGGCCGCGACCTGCTCGACGACGCGCTGCGGTCGGGTACGCAGCACTACCTGCGCCACTGCGTCGACGTCGCGGCCGTGGTCGGATCGCCCACCGTCGCGGGCCCCTTCACCGCCCGCACGGGCCGCGTCTGGCGCATGAGCCCCGCAGAGCGCGCGACCGCGATCGCGGCGCTGCGCGAGGCGCTGCGACCCGTCGCGGGCTACGCGGCCGAGCGCGGGGTGACGCTCGCGATCGAGCCCCTGAACCGCTACGAGACGAGTCTCGTCAACACGGTCGAGCAGGCGCTCGACGTACTCGAGCCGCTGCTCGGCGCGGGCGTCGGCCTGGCCCTCGACGCCTACCACCTCAACATCGAGGAGCGCTCGCCCGGGGCGGCGATCCGGGCCGCCGGATCCCACACCGCCGTGGTGCAGGTCTGCGGCAACGACCGCGGCCCGGCCGGACCCGATCACACCGACTGGCCCGCGTTCCTCGACGCGCTCGACGACATCGGGTACGCGGGCCCGCTCACCCTCGAGAGCTTCACGGGCGACAACGACACGATCGCCACCGCGGCGTCCATCTGGCGGCCGCTCGCCGAGAGCCAGCACGAACTCGCCCGCATCACCTTCGATTTCCTCACCGATCTGCAGCAGCGAAGGAGCAGTCGACCATGACCCACGAGGCATCGCACCCCGTCACCCTGTTCACCGGCCAGTGGGCCGACCTGCCCTTCGAGGAGGTGGCCCGGCTGGCTTCGGAGTGGGGCTACGACGGCCTCGAGATCGCGGCGTCGGGCGACCACCTCGACCTGGCCCGCGCCGACGAGGACGACGCCTATCTGCGGTCGCGGCTCGAGATCCTCGACCGCCACGGCCTGCGCGTCTGGGCGATCTCGAACCACCTCGCCGGGCAGGCCGTCTGCGACGACCCCATCGACTTCCGCCACCGGGCCATCGTGCGCCCCTACATCTGGGGCGACGGCGAGCCCGAGGGGGTGAGGCAGCGGGCCGCCGAGGACATGCAGCGGGCCGCGCGCGTCGCGCGCAAGCTCGGCGCCGACGTCGTCACCGGGTTCACCGGATCGAAGATCTGGCCCTACGTGGCAATGTTCCCGCCTGTGCCCGCCGAGGTCATCGAAGCGGGCTACGACGACTTCGCCCGGCGCTGGAACCCGATCCTCGACGTCTTCGACTCCGAGGGCGTGCGGTACGCGCACGAGGTGCACCCCTCCGAGATCGCCTACGACTACTGGACCACGGTGCGCGCGCTCGAGGCGATCGACCACCGGCACGCGTTCGGCATCAACTGGGATCCGAGCCACCTCGTCTGGCAGGGCATCGACCCCATCGGCTTCATCGTCGACTTCGCCGACCGCATCTGCCACGTCGACTGCAAGGACACGCGACTGCGACCGCCGACCGGGCGCTCGGGCATCCTCGGATCCCACCTGCCGTGGGGCGACCCGCGGCGCGGTTGGGACTTCGTCTCCACCGGGCACGGCGACACGCACTGGGAGGACGGCTTCCGCGCGCTCGCGTCGATCGGCTACACCGGCCCGATCTCGATCGAGTGGGAGGACGCCGGCATGGACCGCCTGCACGGCGCCGCCGAGGCGGTCGGACGCATCCGGTCGCTGCTCTGGAAGCGGCCCGAGGCCTCGTTCGACTCGGCGTTCTCGAACCAGTAGACCCGATCCGGGTCACGCCGCTCAAAAGATCACAAAAAGGTAACGGAGTTCGCTAGGCTGTTGAGCCACCACCCGACGACGAGTGGGAGGAGGATCGACATGACCCTGGTGACGGCCTCGGCGGCTTCGGCCGCGGCGGCCCCCTCGCACGCCGTCGCGCGGCACGGGCGACTGGCGCGATACGGGCTGCTCGCCTGGATCCTCGTCTCCCTCATCTTGCTGCTGTGCAGCCTCAACCCGCAGTCGGCCGCCGCCGAGAGCACCCTCCGGTTGCACGGCGCGCTGCACCGCGAGGGGCCCGTCGGCATCATCTCGCACCGAGGCGCAGCCGCGCTCGCCCCCGAGAACACGCTCTCGGCGATGCGCGTCGCGATCGACCAGGGCGTCGACTTCATCGAGACCGACGTGCAGCTCACGGCCGACGGCGTGCCGATCCTCATGCACGACTTCACCCTCGACCGCACCACGAGCGGCAGCGGGCGGGTGGCCGACCACACGCTCGAGCAGGTCAAGCGGCTCGACGCCGGCGGCTGGTTCGCACCCGCCTACACATGGGAGCCGGTGCCGACGCTCGTGGAGTTCGTCGACCTGCTGGGCGGCGCCCCCACGCGCGCCCTCGTCGAGCTCAAGGGCGTGTGGGCGCCCGAGCAGATCGCATCGGTGGTCGACCTGCTGCGCGAGCGGCAGCTCGTGCACCGGGTCGCGCTGCAGTCGTTCGACGTGCACACGCTGCGCATGCTGCAGCAGATCGGCCCCGAGTTCGCCCGAGTGCTGCTGACCCGCGAGTGGGACGAACCGACGGTGCGGTTGGCCGGTGAGCTGCAGGTGTCGGCGGTGGGGGCCCGCACGAAGCTCTACGACGAGCGCCCCGAACTGCTCGACCGCCTGCGAGCGGTGGGCATCGGCTCGCTCGTCTACACGCTCAACAGCGAGAAGCGCTGGCGTGCCGCGGTGGAGCGCGGGGTCGACCTCGTGGTCACCGACGACCCGGTGAGCCTCGCCGAGTGGCGCGGCCCAGCGCCCGTCTGAGCGCCGCGCCCGACTGGGCGCGCGGCTTCGTGACGCATTCGGTCACATCCCGGCCGCGGCCGAGGTCGCGCTGATAGCGTCGGCAGCGTACCGATCGAAGGAGGATCCGCACATGACCGCACCCGCTCGCACCCGCATCGGCTCGTCCGACATCGAGATCGCCGCCCTCGCCCTCGGCGGCAACGTCTTCGGATGGACGGCCGACCGCGACACCTCGTTCGACGTGCTCGACGCGTTCCTCGCCGGGGGCGGCGACTTCGTCGACACCGCCGACGGATACTCGCACTGGGCGCCCGGCAACGGAGGAGGCGAGTCCGAGACCATCCTGGGCGAGTGGTTCACCGCCCGCGGCAACCGCGACGACGTGGTGCTCGCCACCAAGGTGTCCACCCACCCGCAGTTCTCCGGCCTCGCGCCGGACAACGTGCGCGCCGCGGCCGACGCCTCGCTGCAGCGTCTGCAGACCGATCGCATCGACCTCTACTACGCCCACTTCGACGACCCCGAGACCCCCCCTCGAGCAGACCGTCGAGGCGTTCTCCGCGCTCGTCGACGCCGGCAAGGTGCGGGCGATCGGCGTCTCGAACTACACGGCCGATCGCGTCGCCGAGTGGTTCCGCATCGCGCGGGAGGGCGGCTACCACCTGCCGGTCGCGCTGCAGCCCCACTACAACCTGGTGGAGCGCGACTTCGAGAGCAACGGCCTGCGCGAGGCGGCCGAGCGCGAGCGACTCGGGGTGTTCCCCTACTTCTCGCTCGCGAAGGGGTTCCTCGCGGGCAAGTACCGGGATGCGGCAGATGCGACCGTCGCCGGCGCGAGCCCGCGCGCCGGCGACGCCGTCGGCTACCTCGACGACCGCGGCCGAGCCGTGCTCGCCGCGCTCGACGAGGTCGCAGCGGCGCATCGGGTGCCGGTGGCCGCCGTCTCGCTCGCGTGGCTGCGCTCCCAGCCCACGGTCGCCGCGCCCATCGCGAGCGCCCGCAACACCGAGCAGCTGCCCGCCCTGCTCGTGTCGCTCGCCGTCGAGCTCGGCGAGGCCGAGATCGAGCGGCTCGCGACGGCCTCGGCCTGACCCGGATGAGGATCTGGTCGCTCCACCCTCGGCACCTCGACCGCATGGGGCTGCTCGCCTGCTGGCGCGAGACGCTGCTCGCGCAGGCGGTGCTCGCCGGGCGCACCCGCGGCTACCGCAATCATCCGCAGCTCGAGCGCTTCCGGGCGCAGCCCGACCCGCTCGCGGCCGTGGGAGCGTATCTCGGGGTCGTCGCGCGGGAGGCGCACTCGCGCGGCTACCGCTTCGACGCCGCGCGTATCCTGAGCCCGACCCCCGTCGGTGAACTCGGCGCCGCGATCCCGGTCGCGCGCGGACAGCTCGACTACGAGTGGCAGCACCTCGGGCGCAAGCTGCGCGAGCGCAGCCCCGACGACGCGGCGCGCTGGGACGCGGCCGGTGGGCCGAGCGCGCACCCGCTCTTCCGCGAGGTGCCCGGTGGCGTCGAGCCGTGGGAGCGGCCAGCCGCGACCTGAGCGACCGCGCCGGCTCCGCCGCTGCCGTGCCGCTGCCGCGCGGATGGGAGAATGGGGCGGTGAGCCAGCAGCCGGATCCCGAACAGCCCAGCACCCCCGAGACCGCGGCCGATCCGCATCCGGAGCGCACCACGGCGGGCGTCGGCCCCTGGCCGGGAGGCCGCGACGCGTGGCCCTCCGGCGAGCACTACGACCCCGAACTGCTCGAGCACGGCGACACCCGCAACGTGATCGATCGCTACCGCTACTGGCGCATGGAGGCGATCGTGGCGGATCTCGACGAGCACCGGCACCCGTTCCACGTGGCGATCGAGAACTGGCAGCACGACATGAACATCGGTTCGATCGTGCGCAGCGCCAACGCGTTCGCCGCGGACACCGTGCACATCGTGGGCCGCCGCCGGTGGAACAAGCGGGGCGCCATGGTTACCGACCGCTACCAGCACGTGGTGCACCGGCCCGACGTCGCGGCGCTCGTGGAGTGGGCGCGATCCGAGGGGGTGCCGATCATCGCGATCGACAACGTGCCCGGCTGCGTGCCCATGGAGACCTTCGAGTGGCCCGAGCGCTGCGTGATGCTGTTCGGTCAGGAGGGGCCGGGGCTCACGGCCGAGGCGATCGCGGCGGCGCAGGCCGTGGTCGAGATCACCCAGTACGGGTCGACCCGCTCGATCAACGCGAGCGCGGCAGCCGCCGTCGCCATGTTCTCATGGGTGGGGCAGCACTCACCGCTCCGCCCCGGGGCCCGCTGAGGCGAGGGCGGGGCGCAGGGCGCGCCACGGGGTGCCGCCGCGAGCGACGAGCTCCTCGATGTCGTGCTCGTCGAGCAGGCGGGAGCCGCCGTCCGCGAGGGTGAGCGCGACCCGCGCGGCCTCCTCGATCTCGATCGCCGAGGTCACCGCGGCGTCGAGGGTCTCGGCGGCTGCCACCTGGCCGTGGTTCGCGAGCAGCGCCGCGCGGAACGCGAGCGGGTTCGCGTCGATGGCGTCGGCCTGGCGGGGGTCGCCGGGGCCGAAGTAGGGGATGAGCGGCACCTGCCCCACTTTCAGGAAGATGTAGGGGGTGAGCGGCGGGATCGCGTGGTGCTCGGACCACGGCTCCCGGCAGGCGGCGGCGACGGCGAGCGGGGAGTGCAGGTGCACGACCGCGGTGTGGGCGGCGTCGCGCCGGTAGAGGGCGAGGTGCAGCGGCACCTCTTTCGAGGGCCTCGGGCCGTCGAGGTGCTCGCCCGAGAGCGACAGCACCGAGAGCCGGTCGGGGTCGAGGGCGGCGAGGCTCGAGTCGGTGGGCGACATGAGCAGGCGGTCGCCGTCGCGCACGCTGATGTTGCCGGAGCGACCGGGGCTCATGCCGCAGGACGCGAGTTCGGCCGCCGCCGCGACGAGGAGGTTCGCGGCTTCGGTGCGTGAGGTCATCGGAGCTGCTCCCAGGCGTCGGTGAAGAGGCGTTCGTCGCCGAAGTTGCCCGACTTGAGGGCGATCGCGATGCGTCGGGTCTGCTCCGGCGCCGATCGTGTCGGGAGTGCGGGGTCGGCGGAGCCGTCGCAGGCCGCGGCGGCGGACGCGACGGCGGCTTCGGCCCAGACGACTCCGGGGGCGAGTTGCGGGCCGATGCGGATCGCATCGATGCCGAGCGTCTGCACCACGCGGCCGCTCGTCTCGCCGCCGGCGACGAGCAGCGCGCCGAGGCCGTGGTCGAGGGTCGCGGCCGCGAGGTCGGCGAGGGTGCGTTCGATGCGGTCGGCGACGCCGGCTCGCTCGTCGGCGGGGATGGCTGCGAGGTCGTCGAGGCTGTCGGTCGCGTAGACGAGCACGGGGCGGTGCGCCTCCGCCGCCCACTGCTCGACGACCCACTCGGCGAGCTCGGGGGCGAGCGATTCGCCGGCGGCGAGGCGCTGCAGGTCGAGTTTGCGCGAGGGCAGCTCGGAGCGGGCGTGCGCGATCTGGCTGCGCGTCTTCGACGACGCGGATCCGGAGACCACGAGGCGCCCGCCCTGCGGGGCGCCGTGGGGGAGCGGACGATCCGCGGCCTCGCCCTCGGCGCCGAGACCGAGGGCGAGGCCGGCGCCGCCGGTGAGCAGGACGTGGGGGTCCGAGGCGCGCGCGAGGGCGCGCAGGTCGTCGTCGTCGATGGCGTCGGCGATGACGGTGCGGGGCGATTCAGGGGCGAGGGCCTCGCGGATCGTCTCGCCGCCGGCCCGCACCTCGTCGAGGAACAGGTTGGCGACGGGCTGCGCGGTCTGCGGTGCGAGCAGACGGCGCAGCTGCGAGTCGCGCATGGGGGTGAGGGGATGGTCGCGCATGGGGCTCTCGTCGAGGCGCTCGTGGCCGACGAAGAGATGGCCCTGGTAGACGGTGCGACCGTTGGCGGGGTACGACGGGGCGGCGAGCGCGGTGGTGAGGCCGAGCTCTGCGAGCAGGGCGTCGATGCTCGGTCCGATGTTGCCGTCGCTCGTCGAATCGAAGGTGGAGCAGTACTTGAGGTAGAACTGAGTGGCGCCCCACGCGCGCAGGGCCCGGGCAGCGTCGAGCACGTCGCTCACGCACTCCTCGACGGGGGCGGTGCGCGACTTCAGGGCGATGACGACGGCGTCGGCGTCGGCGAATTCGGAGCCCGTGAGCCGCTGCGGGCCGAAGGCCACCACGACGTCGCGTCCGACGCTCGCGAGCACCGAGGCGACGTCGGTGGCGCCCGTGAAGTCATCGGCGATGCAGCCGAGTCTGCGCATGAGGTCTCCGTTCGTGCGGGATGGAGTACCAGAGTACATGTTCTAAAGTGTGAATCTAATTGACTCTAATGTGAATTTATGATTACCTTGCGAAATCGGGACTCCGCCGGAGCCCGCACCGGGTGAAAGGCACGGCATGATTCAGCACCGCGACGGGGCGATCGCCCCCGACGACTCCAGCGTCCCCCGAGCGGCGCGCCCGTGCGCGTCGCCGTCACCGGGGCGCGCGGCGGCTACGGGCGCACGCTGCTCGCGCAGCTGCGGCACGTGAGCGACCAGACCGCCGCCGTGCTCGTCGACCCCGACACCGCCGGCGTGCGGCAGATGCTGCTCGAACTCGGCTGCGCCGAGGACGGCATGACCGTCACCGACGATCGAGCCGCGGCCGAAGCCGCGGTGCACGCGGGACGCATCGCCCTCGTCCCGGGCGCCGAGGCACTGCCCTGGGGCGCCGTCGACGTGCTCGTGGAGGCCACCGGCCGCGTCGACGTGGGCACCGCCTACGCGGTGCGGGCGATCGAGCACGGCGTGCACGTGGTGATGGTGAGCAAGGAGATCGAGACCGTCGCCGGCATCGCCCTCCACCGACGGGCAGCCGCGGCGGGCGTGAGCTACCTGCCCGGCGACGGCGACCAGCCCGCCAACCTGCTGCGCCTGCTCGACTGGATCGAGCGGGTGGGGCTCGAGGTCGTGGCCTGCGGCAAGTCGAGCGAGTACGACCTCGTCCTCGATCCCGCCACCGGCCGGGTGCGGCAGCTCGACGTCGAGATCGACGCGCCGAGCCTCGCCGAGCTGCTCGAACTGGGCGACGACGCGGCGGCCACGCTCGCCGCGCGCGCCGAAGCCGTGACCGGCCTCAAGCGCTCCGCCGCCGCCGACTCCTGCGAGATGACCGTGGTCTCGCAGTACTCCGGATACCTCGCCGACACCGAGTCGATGCACTACCCCGTCGCGCGCCCCGACGAGCTCGCCGACATCTACGCCGAGCGCGAGCGCGGCGGCCTGATCGCCGAGCCCGGCGCCGTCGACGTCTTCTCCATGCTGCGCCTGCCCGGCGAGGCGAGCTTCGCCGGCGGCGTCTTCGCCGTCGTGCGCACGGGCGATCCCGTGACCTGGGAGCTGCTGCGCAGCAAGGGCCACGTGGTCAGCCGCGACGGATCCCACGCCTGCATCTACTGGCCCTACCACGCGATGGGCGTCGAGACGCCGCTCACCATCGCCGCAGCAACCGGCCGCGGCGCCGTCGCGCCGCAGATCCCGCGCGCCCCCGCGCCCCACACCCTCCTCGCGGCCCGCGCCAGCCGCGACCTCGCCTCGGGCACCCGCCTCGCGGTCGAGGGCCACCACCACGAGGTGGCCGGGGTCGCACCGGTCATGCTGCCGGGATCCGAGGCGCGACGCGGCGCTGCCGCCTACTACCTGCTCGGAGGCGCAACCCTGCGCCGCGACATCGCCGCGGGCGAGCTCATCGGACTCGACGACCTCGACGGCGTCGCACCCGTCGCGCTCGACGCCTTCGCCGACGGGTTCCTCCGCCCCTGACCGCCGAACCGGTCGCCCCCACTTTCATCACGTCATCGTTCCGCCCCCTCTGAACCCAAGGAGTACCCACCCATGAATCGCGCAGACAGCGCTGTCGCAAGCGAGGCGGCCCCCCGCCGCACCCGGCCGACCAACATCCGCTGGTCGGTCATCGTCATCCTGTTCCTCTTCTACACGGTGAACTGCATCGACCGCGCCTCCCTCTCGGTCGCCCTGCCCACGATCAGCGCCGAGTTCCTGCTCGAGCCGGCCGTTCAGGGCCTGATCCTCTCGGCCTTCTTCTGGACCTACTGCCTCTTCCAGATCCCCGGCGGCCTGGCCGCCGACAAGTTCGGGCCCCGCGGGGTCATCGGCGTCGCGGCCGCGATCTGGGGCGCCTTCACCGCCTTCGCCGGCCTCGCCTGGAACGCGGTCACCCTCATCATCGCCCGCCTCGGCCTCGGCGCGTTCGAGGCGCCCTACATGCCCTCGGCCAGCAAGCTCGTGTCCAAGTGGATGCCCCCGAAGCGCCGCGCCTCGGGCGTCACGCTCATCGACTCCGGCGCGCCCCTCGGCTCCGCGCTGGGCGGTCTCATCGTCGCCGGCCTGATCACTACCACCGGCTCGTGGCGCTGGTCGTTCGTGATCATCGGCCTCGCCACGATCCTCATCGGCGTGGGCGTGTACCTCTACGTGCGCAACACCCCGGGCGAGCACAAGCTCGTCAACCGCGCCGAGGAAGAGCTGATCCGCACCAACGAGGGCGAGCTCGTCGTCGAGGAGGAGCGCCCCGGCGTGAGCCGCGCCACCCTCGTGTGGATGGTCGTCGGCCGCATGGGCTGGGCGATGGTCTTCTGGGGTCTCGTCACCTGGGGCCCGAACTACCTCACCAACGCCCGAGGCCTCGACCTCGCCGCGATGGGCTTCGCGACCTTCCTCATCTTCCTCTGCGGCGCCGCGGGCGAGATCCTCAGCGGCCTGCTCGCCGACTACCTGCAGAAGCGCATGAACCGCAACCGCGCGTTCAAGATCCTCTTCGGCGGCTCCGGCGCCCTCAGCCTCATCGCCCTCGCCATGCTGCCCTTCGTCTCCGACCCCGGCACCGCGGTCACGCTGCTCTGCATCGGCGTGTTCTTCAACCTCTTCGGCGGCCTCTACTGGACCATCCCGGGCATGCTCGCGAAGCCCGACAAGGTCGGCCTCGTCGGCGGCGTCATGAACTTCGCCGGCACCTCCTCGGGCATCATCGTGCCGATCGTCGCGGGCCTGCTCGTGCAGTTCACCGGCGGCTACACCGCGGTGCTCGTCTACCTCGCGATCTGCGCGGCCGTCTACCTCGTCGGCTCGCTCTCGATCGACTTCGAGGGCAAGAAGCAGCCGAAGGCCGCCGTCCATGTCTGATCTCTACGACGGACCCGTCATCGACGCCCACCATCACCTGTGGGACCTCGAGACCAACCTCTACCCCTGGCTCGAGCCCGGCACTCTCGTGCCGCACCGCTACGGCGACTACTCGGCGATCAAGCGCAGCTACCGCGCCGCCGACTACCTCGCGGACATCGCGGGGCAGGGCGTCGTGGCATCGGTGTACATGGAGGCCGAGTGGGATCCGAGCGACCCCCTGGGCGAGACCCGCTACATCCACGACGTGCACGCGGAGACCGGCGTGCCGGGAGCCATGGTCGCCCAGGCCTGGCTCGACGCGCCCGATGCCGCCGAGGTGCTCGCCGCGCAGGCCTCCTTCCCCCTCGTGCGCAGCGTGCGCCACAAGCCGGGAGGCCCGACCTCGCCGCAGGAGGTGCAGCAGGGCGTGCGCACGCTCATGAGCGACGACGCCTGGCGCGCCGGCTACGCGAGGCTCGCCGAGCACGGGCTGCACTTCGACCTGCAGACCCCGTGGTGGAATCTGCCCGAGGCGGCCGACCTGGCGCGCGACTTCCCGGAGACCACCCTCGTGGTCAACCACTCCGGCGTGATCGCGTCGCGCGACGAGCCGACGCTCGCCGACTGGCGCGAGGCGCTGCGCACTGTCGCGGCCGTGCCGAACACGGTGATCAAGGCATCGGGGCTGTGCGTCGAGGGTCGGGAGTGGGCGACGGAGGATCAGCGCGGACCGATCCTCGACATGGTCGAGATCTTCGGCGCCGACCGGGTGATGTTCGGCAGCAACTTCCCGGTCGACGGCATGTTCGCCGACTACGCCGGGCTCATCTCGACGTACCGCGACGTGCTCGCCGCGCTCGCCCCCGAGCAGCAGCGCGCGGTGTTCCACGGCACCGCCGAGCGCGTCTACCGGCCGCAGCCCATCACCGCCGGCTGAATCGTGCGGGCCGGGTGCGCGGCCCGCGCCCGGCTCGCGCGCCCGGCCCGGTCGCCGGGCGCACAGGCGCCCGGGTCCCCGGCGCCTGTGCGGCAGGTCTGCACGGGCGGAGCCGCGCGCCGGTGTTCGTGAGCGCGCGTTGGTGTCGATATCGTATGAGACATGTCTGCGCAGGAGGAGAGCGAGGTTCGGGTGATCCCCGATCAGCGACGAGAGACCCTGCTGCGCGCGCTGCACCGCGAGAAGGTGCTCAGCGTGCACCAGCTGACCGACCTGCTCGGGGTCTCGCACATGACCGTGCGTCGCGACATCGCGGCGCTTGAGCGCGAAGGGCAGGCCCTCTCGGTGCCCGGCGGGGTGAAACTCGCCACGAACATCTCGACCGAGCCCTCGCGGCAGCACAAGTCGCTGCTGCAGACGGCCGAGAAGCAGGCCATCGCCCGAGACGCGGCCGCGCTCGTGCAAGACGACATGGTGCTCTACCTCGACGCGGGCACCACCACGCTCGCGATGCTGCCCGAGCTGGCCGCACGCAAGAACCTCACCGTCGTCACCAACGACTTCGTGATCGTCGAGGCTCTGGGCGCCGTCGGAGCGAGCACCATCCACATCGGGGGCTTCGTCGACCACACCAACCGCTCGACCGTCGGCACGCTCGCCACTCGCATCCTCGAGCAGCTCAACCTCGACATCGCCTTCATCAGCGCGTCCTCGTGGAGCCTGAAGCACGGCGTCACCACCCCCGTGCCGACGAAGGTCGACGTGAAGCGCGCCGTGATGGCCGCCGCGACGGATCGTGTGCTGCTCGTCGACTCGACGAAGTACGGCCAGTACAGCGCCTACCGGGTGGCGGCCCTCGCCGACTTCGACACCATCGTCACCGACGCGGGGCTCAGCGAGGCGGCGGTCGCCGCGATCCGGGATCGCAACGTGGACCTGCGCCTCGCCGAGACCCGCGGAGACTGACCGTCGGCGACCGGTCGCCGCGGGGTGCCGCGGGGTCGCCGCTCGAGGGCGTGCGGAGGCGGCCTAGATCACGTCGCGCCGCCAGCGCAGCGCCCAGCCGGCCGCGATCGACACCGCCGCGTACGCGACGAGCACGGCGAGGCCGGCCCAGATGCCGAGCGCGCTCGATCCCTGCGGAGCCGAGGGGTCGAGCGACGAGAGGCTGCTCATCACACTCGCCCCCACGAACGAGTCGGTCGCCGCCCCGGGCAGGAACTTCGCGACCTGCGCGCTCCACTCCCAGAACTGCGCCCCCGTGCGCAGCAGCGGTTCGACGAACTGGGTGAAGACGAGCGCGATCACGATCGCGATGGCCTGACTGCGAACGAGCACGCCGATGCCGAACCCGATGATCGCCCAGATCCCGAGCGCCGCCAGCACGCGGCCGATCACCGCCCACGACTCGGGCGAGCCGAGCATCGGATCGCCGCCGGTCGCGGCGGTCACACCGGCCCCCGCCCCGACGGCGCCGAGGAGCCCGGCCGCGCCCAGCGCGACGCCGAAGACCACCAGCACCAGCGTCTTGCTCAGCAGCACGAGCCCCCGGCGCGGTTCGAGTGTGAAGGTGAGCCCGAGCGTGCGGTGGCGCAGCTCGCCGGTCGCCGCGAGCGCGCCGAGCAGCAGCGGCACCACGTAGCCGAAGGTCGACACCGACGAGTAGACCATGTTGGCGGCGTCCTGCGCGGGCAGCTCGGGCGCTCCCGGGCCCGCCCCCGCGAGTGCGTCGCCCATCGCGCCGAACATGAACGCGAACATCGAGGCGATCATCGCGGAGTAGGCCGCGATCACGATCGCGAGGATCCACCACATCTTGGTCGCGAGCACCTTGCGCCACTCGGACGACAGGCTGCGAACCATGCGCGATCCGCTCATCGTGCACCCCCTTCCATCGAAGCGGCGGCCGTCGGGGCGGTCGCGCCCCCGGCCGCCTGAGCAGGCGCCCGGTCGGTTGCGCCGCCCTCGATCAATTCGAGGAAGCTCTGCTCGAGCTCGCTCTCCTCGACGCTGAGGTGGGAGAGGGCGATCCCCGCCGCGAGTGCGACCTCGCCGACGGCGTCGGGTTCGAGGCCGCTCACGCGCATCGTCTCGCCCCGCACGCCGTGCACCTGGGCGCCCGCCCGCTGCAACGCCTGCGCGAGGCCCGGCCGATCCGCGGCCGAGACCAGCACGGTGCGTTCGCCGTCGCCGTGCTGCAGCTCGGCCAGCGTACCCGCGAAGGCGAGCTCGCCGCGGCGGATCACGACCACGTCGTCGACGGTCTGCTGCACCTCGCTCAGCAGGTGCGATGACAGCAGCACCGTCTTGCCCTCGCTCGCGAGGTGCTGCAGGAAGAGTCGGATCCAGCGGATGCCCTCGGGATCGAGGCCGTTGATCGGCTCGTCGAGCAGCAGCACCTGCGGGTCGCCGAGCAGTGCCGCCGCGAGCGCCAGCCGCTGTCGCATGCCGAGGGAGTAGCCGCCGGTCTTGCGGTCGGCGGCTCCGTCGAGGCCCACGAGCGCGAGGGTCTCGTCGACGCGCGAGACCGGCACGCCGATCGCGCGTCGCACGATGTCGAGGTGCGCGCGGCCGGTGTGCGCCGGGTGGAAGCTGGCCGAGAGCGCCGAGCCCACGGTGAGGGCGGGGCGTTCGAGCGCGGCGTAGGGCGCGCCGCCGATGGTGGCGGCGCCGGAGTCGGGGCGAAGCAGCCCGAGCACCATGCCGAGTGTGGTGGTCTTGCCCGAGCCGTTCGGGCCGAGGAAGCCGGTCACGCGGCCCGGCTGCGCGGTGAAGCTGAGGTCGTTCACGGCCTGCACGCGGCCGAAGCGCTTCGAGAGGCGCGCGACCTCGACGGGTATCGCCTGCTGGGTCATGGATCCCCTCTCGGTTTCGATGACAATAACTCTATATGGAATAGAACTATTGGCGCCACCGAGGGATCTCGGAACTCACCGAGGCGCCCCTCCGCGGATCCAGGTCGACCGGCGAGCTGCTGCTCAGTGCCCGCCGCCGGTGTAGGGGCCGAGCTCGGCGAGGCGCCGCATGTGCTCGGAGAGCGCGAAGCGCGGATCCACCGTGTGCTCCTCGCCCTGCACCAGCTGCGCGGCCCACTCGCCGAGCTGCGGCGAGAACTTGAAACCGTGACCCGACAGCCCCGTGATGGTGACGACACGATCCGTGCGGTCGACCACCGGCAGGCGATCGGGCGTGTAGGCGCAGTGGTGCACGCTCTCGCGCACCGGCTCGGGATTCACGCCCGCGAACAGCTCGGCGCCGCGCTGACCGATCCGGATCAGCTCCTCGCGGGTGTGATGGGTCGGCACCTCGGAGACGTCGCGGAAGACCGGCCACTCGGGATTCGTGCAGGCCTTGAAGGCGTAGCCGTCGAAGCTCGGCGCGCCGAAGAAGTGCACCGCACCCGCGTCGCGCAGGAACACCGGGAACTTCGCGGGCACGAAGGCCTCGGGATCCTTCGGCATGAACCAGGTGAGCCCGAGCACCTGCAGGCGCAGCAGCTCGTTCAGCTGCGGGCGCAGGCGGGTCGACCAGGATCCCGACGCGATCACGACGGTGCCGGCGAGCCAGGCGCCCTGCGTGGTGCGCACGACCACGCCGTCGGCGCGCTCCTCGATATCGATCACGGGCGTGTTGAAGAAGAGGCGGGCGCCGTGCTGCTCGGCGAGGTCGAGCGCGCTCATCACGGCCACCTCGGGGCGCAACCCGCCGCCGTGCTCGTCGAGCAGCGCGATGTCGTCGTCGTTCACGATGTGCTGCGGGTACTCGGCGCGCAGCTCCTCGTTCGAGAGCACGCGGTGGGGGATGTCGAACTCGCGCACGTTGGCCATCGCGACCTCGAGGTCGGGGAAGCCCTCCGGCGCGATCGAGAGGCAGCCGACCTCGGAATAGATGTCGCGGCCCGACTCGGCCTCGAGCTGGCGCCACAGCTCGCGCGAGCGCTGGATCATCTTCACGTACGTGCCTCCCTCGTGCACCGCGGTGCGGAACACCCGCGTCTCGCCCGCGTAGGAGCCGTGCGAGTGCACGCGGCCGTACTGCTCGATGCCCACGACGTCGAGACCCTCGCGCTTGCTCAGCTGCCACAGGGCCATCGAGCCGACGGCTCCGGCGCCGATGACGACCACGTCGGTCTTCTGCAGATCCATTCGATCCTCTTCCGTTCTGTCGCCCCGCCCGCATCGGCGGGGCGTGCTTCTGTGCTGGGGTGGGCCCTGCCGCTCCGCGCCCGGCGCGTTCGGCGGGGCGAGCGGGCGTCAGGCCAGGGCGGGCTTGTCCCAGAGCTTCAGCTTCGTGCCGATGCCGCGCTCCACGGCGGTGCGGTAGACCCGCGTCGCCCAGGCGACGTCCTCGACGGGCATGCCGCCCACCGAGTAGACGAAGACCTCGTCGTCGCTCGTGCGACCGGGGGTGTCGCCCTCGATGATCTCGCCCAGGTCTTCGAACTGCTCGGGGCTCATGCGGCCGTCGCGCACGCGGTCGACGAGGGCCATGCCCCAGATGCCGACGGTGTCGTGGGCGTTGCCGGGCAGCTCGGCGCCCCAGGCCTCGTAGATGCTGCGGGCGTCGGCGACGTGGCGGGCGCGCTGCACGAGGCTCTCCTCGAGCGCGAGGTGCGCAGAGCAGAGCACGAGCGCGCCGGGCTTCACCCACTCGTCGGCGACGTAGGGGTAGTGATCCACGCCCGAGGGGCTCGGGATCGCGATGCTCACGATGTCGCAGCCCTCGACCGCGCCCTGCAGCGAGTCGACCTGCTCGACGGTCGTGATGCCGGGGAAGTTCTCGCGCACCCAGCCGATGTAGGCGTCGATGCTGCCCTGGCTGCGGCCGAACACCTTGACGGTGTCGATGCCGGGGCGCACCGCGACGAGCGCCTCGAGCGAGGTGCGGTTCATGGGGCCGGGGCCCGCGATGCCGACGATCCTCGCGTCCTCGCGCGCGAGGTAGCGGGCGCCGACGCCCGGGATCGCGCCGGTGCGGTAGGCGCTCAGCAGGTTCGCCGACATGTGGGCGAGGGGCGCGCCCGTGTCCTTGTCGTTCAGCGTGAACATGAGGATGGAGCGGGGCAGGCCGATCTTGCGGTTCTCGACGTTCGAGCCGTACCACTTGCAGCCGGCCGTCTGGAAGCTGCCCCCGAGGTAGGCGGGCATCGCCATGAAGCGGCGATCCGGGCCGTCGAGCGGCATGCCCTCGAAGGGCGACTCCCGCGGGAAGTAGATCTGCGCGCCGTGCAGGTCGTTCTCGACGCCGGCCATGCGGTAGTCGCCGCGCTTGAAGTCGACGAGCATCTCACTCATCGTGTCGACGCAGGCGGCCATGTCGGTGACGCCGGCGGCGATCATGTCGGGCTCGCTCAGGTAGAGGAACTCGATGGTGGTGTCGGGTGGGTTCTGGGTGTCAGGCACGACGGTGTGTCCCTTCGGTCGGTAGCGCAAGCCTAGAACTATCCAAATGGATAGTCAAGCGCCGGTTTCGGGCGTCCCGGGCCTCCGGGCTCGCCGTGCCTCCCGGGCATCACGGGAGACACCGGGAGATGCCTGGCGGCGCTGACTGGCGCGTTCGCGCACCGATCGACGTTCGGGCACCCGCCTGCGCGGGAACGAGGTGCTCGAACGTCGATCGGTGCGGCAGGACGGGCCGATCGGCGCCGCGGCTGCAGCGGGATCGGGCGGATGCGGCTTGCGGTGGGCGAAGGGGCGCGGATCAGCCCTCCGCGGCCCTCTCGATGAGGGCGCGGATCCGCCGCACCGCGGGCGCCGGGTCCTCGGGGGCGACGAGCTGCTTGAAGACGATGCCGTCGAGTGCGAACCAGATCAGCTCGGTGAGCTCCGCGTCGTCGACGCCGAGTCGGTGCAGCTGCCGCGAGATCGCCTCCCGATACGCCTGGTAGTGGCGCTCGGCGAGCGGCCGCAGCTCGGGCCGGCGCCGCGACTCGAGCAGCAGCTCGTACTGGAACGACTGGATGCCGGCCTCGCGATCCGCGAGCGACTCGATGCCGTCGGCGAACTCGTGCACGGTGAGCCCGCTGCTCAGCATGTTCGAGCCCCGCAGGCTCTCGTCGATCGCGTACTCCATCGCCTCGGCGATGAGCTGATCCCGCGTGCCGAAGTGGTGCCGCACGAGCCCGTGCGAGACCCCGGCCTCGGCGGCGACGGCCCGGTAGGTCAGCGCGCGCAGCCCACCCTCGGCGACGACCACGACAGTGGCGCGCAGCAGCGCGGAGCGTCCGGAAGCGTCTTTCACACTCACGAGCGTAGCGAACGCGGCGGGCGCCACGCGCCGCGGTGAGGAGCCCCGCGGCCGAGCGGAACGTCGCGCCTCACTGCGATGTCCGATTTCCGCGTGCGTCGTCGCCCCGCGCGCGGAACAATGGACGGGTGCCCACCGAAACCCCAGCATCCCGACTCGACTTCGACGCGTGCTACCGCGCCGCGTCGGGACGCGACGCCCGCTGGGACGGCCGCATCTACCTCTGCGTGACGAGCACCGGCATCTACTGCCGCCCGTCGTGCCCGGCCCGCAAGCCGCGCCCCGAGAACTGCCGCTTCCTGCCGAGCGCGGCCGCGTGCGTCGCCGCCGGGTTCCGGGCCTGCAGGCGCTGCCGGCCCGAGGCGCTGCCCGGCACCCGCGACTGGGACGCGAGGGGAGACCTCGTCGCGCGCGCGGTGCGCCGCATCCGCGACGGGGCGGTCGACGCCGTGGGCGTCACGGGGCTGGCCGCGGAGCTCGCGGTGAGCGAGCGCCACCTGCGGCGCATGCTCCTCCAGGAGATCGGCGCGACGCCCCTGCAACTCGCCCGCACGCGGCGGGCCCACGCGGCGCGCTCCCTCATCGAGCAGACCGATCTGCCCCTCGCCGACATCGCGTTCGCTGCGGGTTTCGGCAGCGTGCGGCAGTTCGGCGACACGATGCGCGAGGAGTTCGGGATCGCGCCGTCGCGGCTGTCACGGCCGGGTTCCACGGGCGGGCGCGACGCCGGCGGCCCCGTCTCCGACGAGCGCCCCGCGCTCTCACTGCGGCTGCGCGCCCGGGCCCCGTTCGCGGCCGAGGCGATGCGCGCCTTCCTCGCGGCGCACGCGGTG
The DNA here is from genome assembly GCF_004028235.1 of Leucobacter muris. Taxonomy (NCBI): domain Bacteria; kingdom Bacillati; phylum Actinomycetota; class Actinomycetes; order Micrococcales; family Microbacteriaceae; genus Leucobacter; species Leucobacter muris. The sequence goes on from NZ_CP035037.1 coordinate 286,584, forward strand.
CCGGGCCGAGACCGCATCGACGCCGACGGCACGACCGCGCACGCGATCGACGTGCCGGGCGGCACCGCGGTCGCGAGCATCGACTGGGCCGACGTGCCCGGCGACACCGTCCGGTGCGCGGCGGGCGCCTCGACGGTCGGGATCCCGATCAGGCTCTCCCTGCCGGGCCTGAGCGACACGATGCCCGCGATCCAGGCCGTGCGGCGGTTGCTCGACCTCGACGCCGACCCCGCGCAGATCGCCGCGGCGCTGGGCGGCGAGCCGCTGCTGCGCACCTCGCTCGCGGCCCGTCCGGGTCTTCGTCTGCCCGGGGCGCGCGACGCGGTGGAGTTCGCGCTCGGCACGGTGCTCGGTCAGCAGATCTCGCTCGCCGCGGCGCGCACGCTGCAGGGGCGGCTCGCCGCTGCCTTCCCCGAGGAGGCCGCCGCGGCGGGTGCCCCGGCCGGGTTCCGCGCCAGACCGAGCGCCGAGCGCGTCGCCGCCCTCGGGGCCGACGACCTGCGCGAGCGACTCGGCCTCACGCGCGCCCGCGCGCAGACGCTGCGATCACTCGCGGTCGCGATCGCGGAGGGGCTGGATCTCGGCCCCGGCGCCGACCGCGAGCGCGCCAGGCGCGAACTCCTCGCGATCCGCGGCATCGGCCCGTGGACCGTCGAGCTGATCGCCATGCGCGCGCTCGGAGATCCCGACGCGTATCCGGCCGGAGACCTGATCCTGCGCCGCGCACTCGGGGTGAGCGGCGACCGGGAGGCCGCGCGCCTCGCCGAGACCTGGCGCCCGTTCCGCGGCTACGCCACCCAGCACCTCTGGGCCGACTTCCTCGAGACGGCCGCACGAAAGGACCCGAGATGACCACCGCACCCCTCACCAGTCCCGCCGCCCCGGTCGGCGTCGCACCCCTCGCCCGCACCGTCGTCGAGGTCGCGGGCCACCCCTTCCACGCGATCTGGGCGCCCGAGGACGGCGCTCTGCGCGCCGCAGGCTTCGCGACCGATGACGATCCGGACGCCGACAGCCTCATGCAGCGGCTCGGCCGGCTCGATCCCGAACTCGCGGCGCGCGGCGTCGAGAACGCCGCCGACGACCGCTTCGGGATCGCCGCCGCGCTGCGCGCCTACGCCGACGGCGACCTCGCCGCGATCGATGCGCTGCCCGTCTTCCAGCCCGAGACCCCGTTCCGCGGCGAGGTGTGGCGGGCCCTGCGCGAGGTGCCCGCCGGCCGTGCCGTGACCTACACGGAGCTGGCCGCGCTCGCGGGCCGGCCCTCGGCGGTGCGCGCCGCGGCCTCCGGGTGCGCGAACAACCTCGTCGCGCTCGTGGTGCCCTGCCACCGCATCGTGCGCACCGACGGCGGATTGGGCGGCTACCTCTTCGGCACCCCCGTCAAGGAGGCGCTGCTGCGCCACGAGGGCGCGATTCTCTAGAGCGAAAACGCGCCGAGGGCTGGATCGAAACGCGCCAGCGTTTCGCGCCCGAGGCGCTACGGTCACCGCCGCAGGCGTTTTCGCGGCCGATCCCGTACCCGTGACTCGGAGCTCACCGGTATCTCGGATGCGTACACGGCGTGTCCGTCCGTGATGCGGGTGAGCTCCGCAGCTCGGGATGCGTAGGCTGGGCGCATGCGCTTGTACCTCGCCTCGACGTCCCCGGCCCGGCTCTCGGTTCTGAGAGGCGCGGGCATCGAGCCGATCTGCTTCTCGCCCGAGGTCGACGAGGACGCGGCGGTCGCGGCGCGCGAGGCCGAGCTGGGCCGCGCGCTCACGGCCCCCGAGTTCACCGAGTACCTGGGCCGGCTCAAGGCCGAGGACGTCGTGCGCCGGCACGGCGACGAGATCGATGGCCTCGTGCTGGGCGGCGACTCGATGTTCCTGCTCGACGGCGAGATTCTGGGCAAGCCCCACGAACCCGACGTCGCCCTGGCGCGCGCGAAGCACCACCGCGGGCGCACCGGAGTGCTGCACTCGGGGCACTGGCTGATCGATCACACGGGGGGCGAGACGCGCGGCGCGGCCGGATCCGTCGACACCGCCGAGGTCGAGCTCTCGGCCGATCTCGACGACGCCGAGCTCGAGGCGTACGTCGCGACCGGCGAGCCGCTCGAACTCGCGGGAGGCTTCGCGATCGACGGGCTCGCCGGGGCGTTCATCGAGCGCATCGAGGGCGCGCCGAGCTGCGTGATCGGGCTCTCGCTGCCGGCGCTGCGCCGCCTCGTGATCGAGCTCGGGCACTCGTACCCCGCGCTCTGGTCGTCGCCCGAGGAGCGGTAGGGCCGCTCTCAGGCCGAGGGCGTGCCGCTCGGTGCGCGCCCTGTCTCGCACTCGGGCGCTGCGCGGCGGGCGCTCTGTCAGGCATCGGCCTCGTGCCCGCCTCACCCACCCGCGTCGCGTACCTGCCTCGTGCCCTTGCGTCGTCCCTCGCGCACCGATCGACGCTGCAGCACCTCGTTTCGCCCGATCGAGGTGCTGCAGCGTCGATCGGTGCCGGTGGTGCGGGGTGGGGAAGGGGAAAGCGTGGTGCTGCGGTCAGGCGGTGCTGTCGGGTGGCGGTGGCGGTCTGGTGCCGGTGGTGCGGGCGAAGGGGGACGGTGTCGGTCTGGTGCCGTTGGTGCGGGCGAAGGGGACGGCGGCGCCCTACCGCCTCGCGAGCAGCGCCACGGTCAGCGTCGCGATCACGGTGCCGTCGGTGAGGTCGACCCCCAGCAGCTCCTCGATCAGCGCGAGCCGCTGGTAGAACACCGACCGCGAGAGCCGCGCCCGCTGCGCCGCGAGCGACCGGTTGGTGGGGTGCTCGAGGTATGCGCGCAGCACCCGCAGCAGGTCGCCGCTGTGACCCGCTCCGCTCGCCGAGTCGTGCTCGATGATCGGCCCGAGCGCCTCCTCGGCGAACTCCTGCATCTCGGGCAGCGCGGCGAGCCCCCGCACCAGGTAGGCGAGCGGCTGCCGTTCGGCCTGCTGCACGGTGACGCGGCCCGCGCTCGCCGCCGGGTCGAGCTCGCCCGCCGCCCGCACCTGTTCGAGCGACGAGATGAGTCCGCGCACGCGCCCGCCCGAGGCGCCGAGCCCGAGGTGGGCGCGCCAGTGCTGGGGCGCGTCGGCGGGCAGCAGCGCGTCGATCTCGCGCGCGAGGCGCGAGGCGAGGGCGGGAACCCGGCTCTCGAGCCCGTCGGCTCGCGGGTCGCCGGGCGGGAACGAGAGCAGTGCGATGAGCGCGGGCCCGGAGGCGGGCCGCGCGGATCCGCCGTGGTCGCCCGAGACCGAGGCGGTGCGGGCGGCGCCGGATCCCGATTCGCCGCCCGCGGCCTCGTCGTCGGGGGCGAGGATCACCCGGCCCTCCGGCGACACGGCCCGCCGCAGGGCGGTCTCGAGCAGTTCGCGCTCCGCGGGCGGCTGCCCGCCGAGGCCCCCCGAGCCGCGCAGGGTCGCGCCGAGCAGGCGGCGACCGGCGACGGGGAGACCCGCGGCCGCGAGTTGTACGGCGACCTCCTCGTCGCGGCGGTAGCGGCCGCCGAGCAGCACGTCGAACAGGTGCTTCGACGAGAGCTGCAACCACTGGTCTCCCTCGGGGTCTGCGAGGCGTCCGAGCGCCAGCGCGAACGCGCCGAGTTCGAGCACGGTGCGCCGGCCCGCCGGGTGGGCGGGGCCGGGCAGCGCCGAGAGGTGGCCCCAGCGCCGGCCCTGCGCCTCGACGGGCACGCGGGCCCAGCCGTCGGGCAGCGGGAACTCGCGGCCGTCGGCGGCCGCCCAGGCCGCGACCGGGTGGTCGTCGTGGGCCTGGCCGGCCCAGGCGACGACCCGTCGCGCCGAGTCCTCGAGCACAACCGCGGTGTCGAGGGTGTCGGCGAGGCGCTCGATCACGTAGTCGACGGGGCTGCGGTTGAGGCCCAGCTCGGTGAGCATCGCGTGCACCTCGGCCCGTGCTGCGAGCGCCTCGGTCTGCGCCGCGAGGATGCGCTGGTGCACGCGCTGCGTGATCTGCACGAAGCGCACCTCCCGGTGGAGCGCGATGAGGGGGATGCCGCGCCCCTCGCACGCGGCGACCAGCGGGGCGGGCGGCTCGGCGAAGAAGCGCCCGAGCTCCAGCACGACCGCCGCGGGGCCGGTGTCGAGCAGCGCGGCCGAGAGCCGTTCGAGCTCGTCGCCCCCGCGCGGCCACCCCGCCCCGGTCGTGAGTACGAGCTCGCCGCCGTCGAGCAGGCTCACCGCGGCAGAGCCCGCGACCACGTGCGCCCATCGGATGCCGCGGTCGATGCCTCGAGCCCCCGCGAGCAGCTCGGGATCGCCGGCCCGCAGCTCTGCGAGCCCGAGCGCGTCGGCGACGCTGATCTCTCCCGACACCGGTCTCTCCGTCCCGTGGCTCCCCGCCGGGCGCGAGGTTCTCGAACAAAGTGTACGGGAATCGAGAGAATTGCGGATGGAGTGGCGGTGGCTGCCGCGAAAGGCCGCTGAAATACTGGGAATCAACGGCGTTCGGCGATCCCGAACATATTGATCGATTCGAGAGGAACACGGATGGCACTCATCCCTCACATCATCGGCGGCGAGCATGTCGAGACCGCGGAGCGCACCCAGCCGGTGTTCAACCCCGCGACGGGCCAGCCGCAGCACGAGCTGGCGATCGCGTCGGCCGCCACCGTCGAGCAGGCCGTCGCCGCGGCGAAGGCCGCGCTGCCGGCCTGGCGCAAGACCAGCCTCACGAAGCGCGCCGACGTGTTCTTCAACCTGCGCCAGCTGCTCAAGCAGCGCACGCCCGAGCTCGCCGCCATCGTCACGAGCGAGCACGGCAAGGTGCTCAGCGACGCGGCCGGGGAGATCGCGCGCGGCCTCGAGAACGTCGAGTTCGCCTCGGGCCTGCTGCACCTGCTGAAGGGCGAGCGCGACGAGCAGGTCTCGACCGGCGTCGACGTGCACTCGATCAAGCAGCCGGTGGGCGTGGTCGCGGCCATCACCCCGTTCAACTTCCCGGTCATGGTGCCCCTCTGGATGATCGCCTCCGCGATCGCCTGCGGCAACACCGTCGTGCTGAAGCCCTCCGAGCGCGATCCCTCCGCCTCCGTCTTCATCGCCGAGCTGTTCCGCGAGGCCGGTCTGCCCGACGGCGTGCTCAACGTCGTGCACGGCGACAAGGTCGCCGTCGACACGCTGCTCGACAGCCGCGACGTGAAGGCGATCTCGTTCGTGGGCTCGACCCCGATCGCCAAGTACATCTACGAGCGCGCGGCCGCCAACGGCAAGCGGGTGCAGGCGCTCGGCGGCGCCAAGAACCACATGATCGTGATGCCCGACGCCGACCTGAACGGCGCCGCCGACGCCGCGGTCTCGGCCGCCTACGGCTCGGCCGGCGAGCGCTGCATGGCCGTCTCGGTCGTCGTGGCCGTCGGCGGTGTGGGCGACGAGCTCGTCGCGAAGATCGCCGAGCGCATGGAGAAGCTCAAGATCGGCGACGGCACCGATCCCGCGTCCGAGATGGGCCCGCTCATCACCGCCGAGGCGAAGGCCCGCGTCGAGTCGTACGTCGCCGGCGCCGAGGCCGAGGGCGCCACCGTGGTCGTCGACGGTCGCGAGGCGCAGTTCGAGGGCGACGGGTTCTTCACCGGCGTCTCGCTGCTCGACCACGTCAAGACCGACAGCAAGGTCTACCTCGAGGAGATATTCGGGCCGGTGCTCGCGGTCGTGCGCGTCGACACCTACGAGGAGGGCTTGCAGCTCATCAACGAGCACCAGTTCGGCAACGGCACCGCCATCTTCACCCGCGACGGCGGCGTCGCCCGCCAGTTCGAGTTCGAGGTCGAGGCCGGCATGGTGGGCCTCAACGTGCCGATCCCCGTGCCCGTCGGCTCGTTCTCGTTCGGCGGCTGGAAGGACTCGCTCTTCGGCGACGCCCACATCTACGGCCCCGAGTCGATCTACTTCTACACTCGCTCGAAGGTCGTCACGACGCGCTGGCCGAAGCCCGACCAGTCGAGGGTCGACCTCGGGTTCCCGAGCAACAGCTAGGGCGCGTCTCACAGATCCTCGCCTCCTGCGCGCGGCTACGATCTGCGACACGCACCCTGGCTCCGCGGCGGGGGCGGATCTCCGCCCCCGCTTCCCCTCCTTCGTGTGGGATCCTGGATCCCGACGACCGAAACCATCACGTGAAATAAGGAATCAGATGACCGACTTCATCGACCTGAACGGTGCGGAGCAGAGCTTCGGCGACACCGACGCGCAGCGCGAGGTGCGCCAGAACGACCGCGACTACGTCTTCCACTCGTGGTCGGCGCAGGCGCAGATCAACCCGCTGCCCGTCGCCAAGGGCGAGGGCGTGCGCTTCTGGGACTACGACGGCAAGGAGTACCTCGACTTCTCCTCGCAGCTCGTGAACCTCAACCTCGGTCATCAGCATCCCGGCCTCGTGAAGGCGATCCAGGATCAGGCCGGCCGCATGGCCACGATCCAGCCCGCGATGGCGAACGACGTGCGCGGCGAGCTCGCGAAGCGCGTCGTCGAGCACTCGTTCGAGGGCGCCCGCTCGGTGTTCTTCACGAACGGCGGAGCCGACGCCAACGAGTACGCGGTGCGCATGGCCCGTCACCACACCGGCCGCCAGAAGGTGCTCGCCCGCTACCGCTCGTACCACGGCTCCACCGCGACCGCGATCACCCTCACGGGCGAGCCTCGGCGCTGGGCGAACGGCACCCCCGACGCGGGCGTCGTGCACTTCTTCGGCCCCTACCCGTACCGCTCCGAGTTCTACGCCGAGACGCCCGAGCAGGAGACCGAGCGCGCTCTGCAGCACCTCGAGCACACCATCCAGCTCGAGGGCCCGAACACCATCGCCGCCATCATCCTCGAGAGCGTGACCGGCACCAACGGCATCCTCGTGCCCACCCCCGGCTACCTCGAGGGCGTGCGCGAGCTTTGCGACAGGCACGGCATCGTGATGATCTGCGACGAGGTCATGGCGGGCTTCGGCCGCACGGGCGAGTGGTTCGCCTTCCAGGCCTTCGGTGTCACCCCCGACCTCGTCACCTTCGCCAAGGGCGTCAACTCGGGCTACGTGCCGCTCGGCGGCGTCGTCATCTCCGAGGCGATCCACAACACCTTCGCCGATCGCTCGTTCCCGGGCGGCCTCACATACAGCGGCCACCCCCTCGGCGCAGCAGCAGGTGTCGCCACCTTCGACATCTTCGAGGAGGAGCAGATCCTCGAGCGCGTGCGCGATCTGGGCGAGCGAGTCGTCGAGCCCCGCCTGCGCGAGCTCGCCGAGAAGCACCCGTCGATCGGCGAGGTGCGCGGCAAGGGCCTGTTCTGGGCGCTCGAGCTCGTGCTCGACCGCGAGACCCGGGATCCGCTCGTGCCGTTCAACGCGGCCGGCGAGGCCGCGGCGCCGTTCAACGCCGTCGTCGCCGCCTGCAAGAACGCCGGCCTGTGGCCGTTCGCGGCCGGCAACCGCCTGCAGATCGCCCCGCCGCTGATCATCAGCGAGGAGGATCTGGTGACGGGTCTCGACATCATCGACGAGGCGCTGAGCGTCGCCGACGGCTACTACACCGGGAAGTAGCCCCACCCCGCATCGAGCGCCCGAGCGGTGCAGCGGCCATGGCGGCCGCTGCACCGCTGAGGCGTATATACGACCAACCTAAGGAGCATCATGGCCAAGTACCGAGTGCAGAACCCCGCGACGGGCGAGATCGTCGAGACCTTCGACAGCGCGACCGACGCCGACATCGAGGCCGCCGTCGCGAGCGCCGACGCGGTCTACCGCGAGTGGCGCGAGAAGAGCGTGCAGGAGCGCGCCGCCGTCGTGAAGCGCGCCGCCGAGATCTTCGAGGAGCGCAAGGACGAGCTCGCCCGGATCATCGCGACCGAGATGGGCAAGTCGATCGCCGAGTCGATCGACGAGGTCGAGTTCGCGCGCGACATCATCGAGTACTACGCGGTGCACGGCCCGAGCCTCATCACCGACTACGAGATCCCGAGCACGATCCCAGGCAAGGCCTACGTCGAGCACCGCCCCATCGGCGTGCTGCTCGGTGTCATGCCCTGGAACTTCCCCTACTACCAGGTCGCCCGCTTCGCGGCGCCGAACCTGCTGCTCGGCAACACGATCCTGCTGAAGCACGCCGACATCTGCGCGCGGTCGTCGCTCACCGTGCAGGAGATCTTCGAGGAGGCCGGCGTGCCCGTCGGCGGGTACCAGAACGTGTTCGCCTCGCACGGTCAGATCGCGTCGATGATCGCCGATCCCCGCGTACAGGGCGTCTCGCTGACCGGTTCGGAGCGTGCGGGCGCGATCATCGGCGCGCAGGCCGGCGAGCACCTCAAGAAGTGCGTGCTCGAGCTCGGCGGCATCGACCCGATGGTGGTGCTCGACAGCGACGACGTCGCGGCGACCGCGGCCGAGGCGTGGAACTTCCGCGTCTACAACGGCGGCCAGGTCTGCAACTCGAACAAGCGCCTGATCGTCATGGACGACATCTACGACGAGTTCGTCGCCGAGCTCAAGAAGCTGGCAGAGGGGCTCGTGCCGGGTGACCAGCTGAACCTCGCCGAGGGCGAGTTCGCACCGCTGTCGACCCGCGTCGCGGCCGAGACCGTGCACGCGCAGGTGCAGAAGGCCGTCTCCGAGGGAGCGACGCTCGAGGCGGGCGGCGTGCTCTCGGACGGTCCGGCGGCCTACTACTCGCCCGCCGTGCTCACGGGCGTGCCGCGCGACTCGGAGTCGTACGGCGAGGAGATCTTCGGGCCCGTCGCCACCGTCTACCGGGTGTCGAGCGACGAGGAGGCGCTCGAACTCGCGAACGACTGCGCGCTCGGCCTGGGCGGTTCCGTCTTCTCGACCGACGAGGCGCGCGCAGCGCGCGTCGCCTCGCGGCTCGAGGTGGGCATGTCGCACGTCAACACGATCGCGGCCGAGGCGGCGGAGATCCCGTTCGGCGGGGTGAAGCGCTCGGGCTTCGGCCGCGAGATGGGCCCGCTCGGCATCGGCGAGTTCGCGAACAAGCGCCTCTTCTTCGTGGCGGCGTAGGCGGTCGCGGAGACGCGCCCGCGGGCGCGGTGAAGGGGGCAGGATCGGTGATCCCGCCCCTTCGGCGTTTCCGGGAGGCGGATCGCGATCCGCCGTGACGAATCGTCGGCCCGGTCGTGGGCCAGTGGCTCTGCTCAGCGGCCGGGAGCGGTATCCGTGTCGGGACCGTGCTCATCGGTGTAGCTGCCGGGGCCGTGATGGTCGCTGTTGGTTCCCGGAACGGGGTCCGGGCCGGCGCCGTGCTGGTCGGTGTAGGCTCCGGGGCCCTCTTCCGCGGCCTGGGCCTCCATGTAGGAGAATTCGAGGTTGTTGCCGTCGGGATCCTGCATGCTGCGCTGGTACATGAAGCCGTAGTCCTGCGGGGCGCCGTTCTCGACGCCGCCGGCGGCGAGGCCGGCCTCGACCGTCGAGTCGACGTGCGCGCGGGAGTCCCGGCTGAGCGCCACGATCACCTGCGCGCTCTCGCGCGGGTCGGCGAGGGGCTTGTCGGTGAACTGTGCGAAGTGCTCGCGGGTGAGCATCATGAAGAAGGTTTGGTCGTCCCAGACGACGCAGGCGGCGTTCTCGTCGGTGAACATCGGGTTGATGCTGCATCCGAGTGCCGTGTAGAAGGCTTTGCTGCGGTCGAGGTCGGTGGTGGTCAGATTGACGAAGATCATGGGAGGCTCCTCTGGCTCGTTCGTCGTCGGTGCTGCCAGCCTGCAGGGAACACCTGCGCGCGTCAAGGGTGCGCGGCGGATCGCGGGCGGGCGCAGTTCAGGCAGGGGATCGCAGCTCAGACGGAGGTTCTGCGCCGAATCGACCTCCTGAGCTGAGATCTCCGGTCTGAACTGCGGAGATCCTTCGCGGGGTGGGGGCTCGGCAGGTCGGCGCTCCGCCGATCATCATTTGCATAGCTTTACTATGCAAATGGGCGTATAGTGGTCGCTGTGATCGAGAAGAACGGTAAGAACGCATCGGGTCTCGATGCGCTTGCGCTTGAACTCACGCGCACCAGCGGCCGCTTCGCGCGCATCGCGGGGCGCACCGCCGGGGTGGGCTACTCCCTGGTCGCCTGGCGGGTGCTGGCCGACCTCGAACAGACCGGCTCGGCGCGGGTCAGCGAACTCGCGCAGCAGCAGCGCGTGGCACAGCCCTCCATGACCGGGCTCGTGCAGCGGCTCGAGCACGAGGGCTGGGTCGACCGCAGCCCCGACCCCGATGACGGCCGCGCCTCCCGCGTGGCCATCACCGAGGCCGGCCGAGCCGCGCTCGACGAGTACCGGCGCATCGCCGCCGACCGGGTGCGACCCCACCTCGGCGAACTCTCCGACTTCGACCGCGCCACGCTCGCCCGAGCGGTCGAGCTGATGCAGCAGCTGAGCGAGCGGATCGGCGATCCGCGGGCCTGATCCGCACCTCGCCGCCACCACACCCCATCCACCCCGAGGAGCCACCACGTCCACCGTCACCGAATCCACGCCCGCCACCGGATCCATCCCGGTTCCCGACCCGACCGCGCCGGGGCCCGCCCCCGCGCGCAAGGCGTCGATCCTGCGTCAGCCCACCGCCGTCTGGGCGATCGCCTTCGCCTGCGCGATCTCCTTCATGGGCATCGGCCTCGTCGACCCGATCCTGCCGGCCATCAGCCATGAACTGGGTGCGAGCGCCAGCCAGACCATGCTGCTCTTCACGAGCTACCTCTTCATCACGGGCATCGCGATGTTCTTCACGAGCTGGGTCTCCGGGCTCATCGGCGTGCGCTGGACGCTCGTGACGGGCCTCGTGCTGATCGTGGTCTTCGCCGCCCTTGCGGGAGCCTCCGGTACGGTCGGCGAGATCATCGGGTTCCGCGCCGGCTGGGGCCTCGGCAACGCGCTCTTCATCTCGACCGCGCTCGCCGCGATCGTCGGCGCCGCCTCGGGCGGATCGCGCCAGGCGATCGTGCTCTACGAAGCCGCACTCGGCGTCGGCATGGCCATCGGCCCGCTCGTGGGCGGCGCCCTCGGATCCATCTCGTGGCGAGGCCCGTTCTTCGGCACCGCCGTGCTCATGGCGGTCGCGCTGCTGGCGATCCTGGTGCTGCTGCGCACCCCGAAGCAGACCGCCGAGCAGCGCGCCGCGGCCCGGGCCGAGCGGCCCTCGCTCGTCGCCGGATTCAAGGCCCTCGGCAACCCCGCGCTGCTCGCACTGGCCGCGGTCGCGTTCTTCTACAACTTCGGCTTCTTCGTGCTGCTCGCCTACAGCCCCTACCCCATGGAGGCCGCGGCGAAGGCCGCGGGCGTGGCGGCGTTCGGCGTGCACGAGCTGGGCCTCGTCTTCTTCGGCTGGGGCCTCGCCCTCGCGATCACCTCGGTGCTCGTCGCCCCCGTGCTGACGCGCCGATTCGGTCTGCGGCCCGTGCTCTTCACGATGCTCGGGGGCCTCACGATCTGCCTCGTGCTGCTCGGCGTCTTCGTGCATTCGCTGCCGGGGCTCGTCACGGTCGTGGTGGTGAGCGGCCTGCTGCTGGGCGTGATGAACACCGCGCTCACCGAGGCGGTGATGGTGGCGACCGACCTGCCGCGCAACGTGGCGTCGTCGACCTACTCGGCAGTGCGCTTCATCGGCGGCGCCATCGCACCCGCCGTGGCGGGCCCCCTCGCCGCGGCCCTGGGCGCGCCCGCGCCCTACTGGATCGGCGCCGCTTCGCTCGTGGTCTCGATCGTCGTGCTCGCGAGCGTCGGCCACCTGCTGCACCGGGTCGGCTCGCCTCACGAGACCGCCGAGGAGGAGGCCGCCGCGATCTCGGCCGGCGACGCCGCGTAGGGCTTCCGCGGGGCGATCCGAACGCCGCGCGACGGGGTCGGGTCGGCGTCTCCGAGCCGCGCAGGCAGTCCCCGCCTCTCCGTGGGAGCAACTCGAGTGGGCGAACAGTGCCCCGATTCGGAGCGATCGGAGCACTCTTCGCCCTCTCGCGCGCGCAGCGGGGCCCGTGGATCTCGAGTTGAGCGAGGCGGCCGGAGTCGGGCGCCCGCCCGCTGCGACGCGCGGGCCCGGGGCGTTCAGCCCCCGGTCGCCAGCCGCATGAGGTCGGTGTCGAGGTCGATGCCGAGCTCGGTGCCTCCCGCGCTGCCGAAGGAGTGCTGGTATCCGCCCCACGAGTCGCCGCGCACCGTCTCGCGGAAGCCGCCCGCGATCAGCGCGATCAGCTCGGCCGCCGCGCGGTTGATGCGCTTGCCGAGGTCGCCGCTGTTCCAGTCCTCGGGGGCGGCGAAGAGCGACGTGGGCGCGGTGACGGTGCGCAGGTAGGCGAAGAGCCCGCGCAGCTGGTCGTCGACCACGAGCGCGTGGCGCGAGCTGCCGGCGGTCGCCGCGAGCACGACGGGCGTGCCGATGAGCAGGTCGTTGTCGAGCGCCTGGAAGAACGAGGTGAACAGCCCGCTGGGGCCCGCCTTGTAGACGGGTGTCGACACGACGAGCGCGTCGGCGTCGCGCAGCGCGTCGCTCGCCTCCTGCAGTGCGGGTGAGACGTGCTGCGAGACGAGGGCGGTCGTGATGTCCTGCGCGAGCGCGCGCAGGTCGACGAACCGCACCCGCAGTTCGATGCCGCGCTGCGCGGCGAGCGCCGCGGCGCGATCGGCGATGCGGCTCGCGAACATCGAGGTGGTGGAGGGGTCGCTCGTGCCTGCGCTGATGACCGCGAGGGTGCGGGCTTCGGGGCGCTCGGCGCCGGCGGCGGGCGTGTCGAGGGTGTGCAGCATGGGGGCTCCTCGGGTGAAGGGTGATGGAAAGCTGTGGTCGGGGAGGCGGGCGGTGCCCGCCGAGGGCCTACGAGTCGCGCTCGGGCCGGGATGCGAGCTTGCCGCAGAGCGCGCGCAGATCCCGCATCTCCTCGGGTGAGAGGGCGGCGCCGAGCTCGCGGCCCACGCTCTTCGCGTGCGCACGCCCGGTTTCGCGCTGCACGCGCGCGCCCTCCTCGGTGAGCGAGATGCGCACGGCCCGGCCGTCGTCGGGGTCGGTCTCGCGGTGCAGCAGGCCGCGGGCGACGAGCCGGTCGATCATGCGCGAGAGTGCGGGCTGGCTGAGCAGCACGCCGTCCTGGACCTCGCAGAGGCGCATGGGGCCGTCCCCTTTCGCGAGCGTGTAGAGCACGTCGTACTCCCGCATGGCGGCCTCCTGCCACATGCTCTCGCTCGCGAAGATCGCCGTGAGCCGCGCGTGCGCGGTCATGAGCGACTCCCAGGCCTCGTTCGCGAGTCTGAGATCGATGCGTTCGGTGTTCATGGGATTCTCCGATCGAGGGGGCGGATCAGCGGAGGCCGAATGCGGCCCCTGATCCGCCCGCGCTGTCGAGGTAGGGCGATCCGCCCGTCACGTTATCACCGCGGTTCGCGCGCGGTCGCGGCTGCCGGGGGGCCTCGTCGCCGTACTTGGCGCGCACGAGGCTCGCGTGGGTCGGCGATTCGGGCACCTCGGGGTCGCGGCGTGCGGCGAGCTCGCGGCGCAGCACCGGAACGACCTCCTCGCCCAGCAGGTCGAGCTGCTCGAGCACGGTCTTGAGCGGCAGGCCGGCGTGGTCGATGAGGAACATCTGGCGCTGGTAGTCGCCGAAGGTCTCGCGGAACGTGAGGGTCTTGTCGATGACCTCCTGCGGGCTGCCGACGCTCAGCGGGGTCTGGGTCATGAAGTCCTCCATGCGCGGCCCGTGGCCGTAGACCGGGGCCTCGTCGAAGTAGGGGCGGAAGCCGTCGATCGCATCCTGCGACTTCTTCGCGATGAAGGTCTGCCCGCCGAGGCCGACGATCGCCTGCTTGGCGCTGCCGTGCCCGTAGTGCTCGTAGCGCTCTCGGTAGAAGTCGATGAGGCGCAGCGAGTGCTCGGACGGCCAGAAGATGTGGTTCGCGAAGAAGCCGTCGCCGTAGTAGGCGGCCTGTTCGGCGATCTCGGGGGTGCGGATCGATCCGTGCCACACGAAGGGTGGCACGTCGTCGAGGGGGCGCGGGGTGCTCGTGAAGCCCTGCAGAGGGGTGCGGAAGTTGCCCTCGTAGTCGACCACGTCTTCGCGCCACAGGCGGTGCAGCAGGTTGTAGTTCTCGAGCGCGAGCGGCAGCGAGCTGCGAATGTCCTTGCCGAACCAGGGGTAGACGGGGACGGTGTTGCCGCGCCCGAGCATGAGGTCCATTCGGCCCCCGGCGAGGTGCTGCAGCATCGCGTACTCCTCGGCGACGCGCACCGGGTCGTTCGTGGTGATGAGGGTGGTGCTCGTGCTGAGCTTCAGGCGCTCGGTCTGCCCGGCGATGTAGGCGAGGAAGGTCGACGGGCTCGACGAGAAGAACGGCGGGTTGTGATGCTCGCCGATGGCGAAGACGTCGAGGCCCACCTCCTCGGCGTGCTTCGCGATGGTCGCGAGGCCCTGAATGCGCTCGGCCTCGCTGGGGGTCTCGCCGCTGACCGGATCGCGGGTCACGTCGCTGACCGAGAAGATCCCGAACTCCATGGGGTGCTCCGTTCTGTTGTTGCGCCCAATTATATGCGCTTGCATGTAAATCTAACGCGGCCGCGCGGAGGTTATTCCCGGGGGTCTCTCCGGTCGACGGAAGCGACTCGAGCGGCGCCGCGGGAGGGGCCGGCCGGCTCTCGTGCGCGCTCTCTCGGCGTGCCGCCGTCCGCCGGTCCGGCGCCTTCGGGGGCCGCGGCCTTGACGGTTCCCCCAGAGAGATTTAGACTGACTAGTCAGTTCAAGAAAATGCATCGAAAGGATCGACGTGAGCAGCAACGAGACCGTCGTCATCGCGGCAGCACCGGGCGAGGACCGCGGGAGGCGCGGATCCGCCACCGCCGGATCCGCCACCGTCGAACTGCGAGCCGCCCACGTGCGCGGCTCCCGAGGGCCCGTCTTCGGGCCCCTCACCGCGACCAGCCGCAGCCTCGTCACCGTCGTGCTCGGCCCCCGCGGCAGCGGGCGCACCTCGCTGCTGCTCTCGATCGCGGGCCGCATGCAGCTGAGCGGCGGATCGCTCAGCACGATGGGCGCGACGAGCCCCGCCGAGATCCGGCGTCTCACCGGACTCGTCGGATTCGAGGCCGTCGACGCGCTCGAACCCGCCGTCACGCTCGGCGCCACGCTGCGCGAGCGGCTGAGCTGGGCACTGCCCTGGTACCGCCGCACGCCGCGCATCACCCCGCAGCTCGCACGCGAACTGCTCGCCGACGCGTTCGGAGACCTCGAGCAGCCGGGTCCGGCCCTGCTCGTGCGCGACCTCAGCCCCTCGGAGGAGATGCTCGTGAGGGTCTCGCTCGCCCTCATCGAGACCCCGCGACTGCTCGTCGTCGACGACTTCGACGCGCTCCGCGACCCCGCCGATCGTGCCCTCATCGCCGAACGTCTGAGCGATCTGGCGCAGCAGGGGATCCGCATCGTGCTGGCGAGCAGCGACCCGGGCGACGCCGCCCTCCTCGAACGAGCGCTCCCGGCGGGCGCCGCCCCCGCCCTCATCGAACTCTGAATCACCGGCCCAGCAGCCCCAGAAAGAACCCCATGTCACTGTTCACCCGCAGCACCGAGCTGAAGCGCTTCCGCCAGGGCGCCCTGCCGAAGATCGCCCTCGGCGTGCTCCTCGTCATCCCGCTCATCTACGGCGCCCTCTACCTCTGGGCGTTCTGGGCACCCACCGACCACCTCGACAAACTGCCCGTCGCGATCGTCAACCTCGACGAACCCGCCGAGAAGCCCGGTGGCTCCGCCCTCGCGGCCGGCGACGACGTGCTCGAGCAGCTGCAGCAGGGCGAGGATCTCGACTGGCAGCCGCTCGACGCCGACGCCGCGGCTCGCGCGGTCGGCGACGGCGACGTCTACTTCTCCGTGACGATCCCGAGCGACTTCTCCCGCACCCTCGCCGGTCTGCAGGACGACCCGAAAGCCGGTGAGATCGAGGTCGTCTACAACGACAACAACTCGTTCCTCGCCTCCACGCTGGGCAAGCAGGCCATGGTGCAGCTGCGCGACGCGGTCGCCCAGACCGCCACGCAGACCGCGGCCGAGCAGGTGCTCGTGGGCGTCGAGCAGCTGAGCGACGGCACCCGCAAGGCCGCCGACGCCGCCGACACGCTCGAGACCGGCACGGCCCAGGTGGCCGACGGCAGCGAGAAGCTGAGCGTGGGTCTCGGGCAGCTCGCCGACGGCACGGCGCAGCTCGCCGGCCAGGCTCCCGCGCTCGTCGACGGCACCCGGCAGCTCGCGAGCGGCGCCGAGCGCGCCCGCGACGGCAGTGCGCAGCTCAACGGGGGCGCCGCGCAGATCTCGGCCAGCGCCGGCGAGGCCGCGAGCAAGTCGGGCGAGCTGCGCGACGGCCTCGGGCAGCTGAGTGCTGGGGCGGGCGCCCTCGCCTCGAAGTCGAACGAACTCGCCGCGGGCAGCCGGGCACTCGCCGAGGGCACGCATCAGCTCGCCGGCGCCGGCGAGAGCCTCGCCGACGGCGCGAACGCGCTCTCCGGCGGTCTCTCGCAGCTCGGCGCGGGGGCGGCCCAACTCGACTCCGCGGCGACCGAGGTGTCGACGGGGGCCGAGGGTGTGAGCTCCGGCGCGGCGCGGGTCGCCACGGGCGCCGAGAGCATCGCGGCGCTCGCCGCCGCGAACCCCTCGATGACGCTCGCCGAACTCGACGCGGTGCTGCAATCGGGCGGATCCTCGATCCAGGCGCTCGCCGACGGTGCGGGCCAGGTCCGCGACGGATCCGCCCAGCTCGCCGACGGCGCCACACGGCTCGCCGCGGGAGCCGCCGATCTCGACGCGTCGACGCAGCAGGCCGTCGGCAGCGCGCAGCAGCTCGCGACCGGAGCCGACGCCCTGCGCGACGGGATCTCCCAGCTCGACGAGAAGGCCGGCCTGCTCGGCACGGGCGCCGCCCAGCTCTCGACCGGAGCCGCGACCCTCGCGGAGAAGAGCGGCACCGCCTACGCGGGCGGCGCGCAGTTCGCCGACAAGCTCTCCGAACTCTCCGGGGGCGCGCAGACCCTCTCGGCGAAGAGCGGGGAGCTCGCGAGCGGTGTGCAGCAGCTCTCCTCCGGCGCGGGCGAGCTCGCGTCGAAGACTCCAGCGCTCGCCGCGGGCGCACAGCAGCTCGACGACGGCGCGCAGCAGGCGAGCGGCAAGTCGCAGCAGCTCGCCGAGGGGGCGGCCGAGGTCGACGCCGGAGCGGCGACCTTCGCCGGGCAGCTCGCCGACGGCGCCGCCGAAGCGCCCGACTTCGCGCCGGGGCAGGGCGACCGCATCGCCGAGACGATGGCCGCGCCGGTGCAGCTCGCCGAGCACACCGAGAACGAGGTGCAGGGCTTCGGAGAGGGCTTCGCCCCGTTCTTCATCGCGCTCGCCTCGTTCGTGGGGGCGCTCATCACCTGGCTGATCCTGAGGCCGCTGCCTCGCCGCCCGCTCGCCTCGAACGTCTCGGGACTGCGATCGGTGCTCACCGGATTCTGGCCGGCCGCCCTCATCGGCGTCGGTCAGGTGGCCATCATGATGCTCGTGCTGGTGTTCGGCATCGGCATGCGGCCCGCGCACTGGATGGGTATGGCCGCCTTCATGCTGCTCGTTACCCTCGCCTTCCTCGCCCTGCAGCAGATGTTCATCGCGCTGCTCGGCACCGCGACCGGCCGCGTGGTGAGTCTCGTGCTGCTGATGCTCATGCTGTCGTCGTCGGGCGGCACCTACCCCGTCGAGACGACCCCCGCCTTCTTCCAGGCGCTGCACCCGTTCATGCCGGCCTCCTACGTGGTCGAGGGGCTGCGGCAGCTCATCGGCGGCGGGATCGACGCCCGGTTCTGGGGGTCGTTGTTCGTGATGGTCGGCGTGCTCGTGGGTTCGCTCGCGATCAGCGCGGTGGCCGCCCGTCGCCAGAAGGTGTGGACGGTGGGGCGGCTGCACCCCGAGCTCGCGATCTAGGCGAAGATGGAACCATGGCACGGGTCAACACGAAGCAGCTCATCACCGAGGCGGCGGTGCGCGTCGCCGCGCAGCACGGGATCAGCGGTGCGTCGATGGATCAGATCGCCGAGGCCGCGGGAGTGGCGAAGGGCAGCCTGTACTACAACTTCTCGTCGAAGGACGCGATCTTCGAGCAGGTGATGCGCGACGGCTTCGAGCGGCTCGGCGCCGCCGTCGACGAGGCGCGATCGCGGGCGGCGGGCGACGCGGCTCGCCTGCCGCGCGCGGTCGCCGCCGCCACCCTCGAGACCCTTCGGGGCAATCTCGACCTCGCCAAGCTCATGGCGTCCGAGATCTTCCGCACCGACCGGGCGTGGGCGGGCGCGATGGAGCTCGCCCGCTCCTCGGTCGTGGTGCGCTACCGAGACGTGCTGCGCGACGCGGAGGCCGCCCGAGGGGGCGGGCGCGCCCCGCACGAGATCACCGAGACCGCGGGCGCCGCCTTCTTCGGCGCGCTCGCGGGCGCTTGCCTCGACTGGCTCCTGTTCCGCCGCGATCAGAGCGTCGACCAGGTGCTCGACCAGGTGCTGCGCGGCTACTGAGGCGGCGGCGCCCGCCTCGCGCAAAAAGGTCGGGCTGCGCCGTCCGGGAGCGATCCCGAGCGGCGCAGCCCGACCCTGCGAGTCTGCCCCTCTTACTCCGAGAGCAGCGCCCGGATGCGGCGCACACCCTCGACGAGCGCCTCGTCGCCCAGCGCGTAGCTGAAGCGCAGGTAGCCCGAGGGGCCGAACGCCTCACCGGGCACCGCGGCGACCTCGGCCTCGGAGAGGATCAGGTCGGCCAGTTCGAGCGAGGTCGCGGGGGTGACGCCGCGGTAGGTCTTGCCGAGCGCCCCGGTCACGTCGACGTAGGCGTAGAAGGCGCCCTCGGGGGTGGGGCAGTTGAAGCCCGGCACGCTGTTGAGCTCTTCGACGATGAGGTTGCGGCGGCGGTCGAAGGCGAGGCGCATCTGCTCGATCGGCTCCTGCGGACCGGTCAGCGCCGCGATCGCCGCGCGCTGCGCGATGTTGTTCACGTTCGAGCAGAGGTGCGACTGCAGGTTCGCCGCGCCCTTCACGATGTCGGCGGGGCCGACCATCCAGCCGAGCCGCCAGCCGGTCATCGCGTAGGTCTTCGCGACGCCGTTCACGAGGATCGTGCGATCCTGCAGCGCGGGCACGGCCTCCACGATGGAGACGGCGCGCACACCGTCGTACACGAGGTTCTGGTAGATCTCGTCGGCCACGATCCACAACCCGTTCGCCTCGGCCCACTCGCCGATCGCCTTCGTCTCCTCGGGAGAGTAGACGGCGCCGGTGGGGTTGGAGGGCGACACGAAGAGCAGCACCTTGGTGCGCTCGGTGCGGGCGGCCTCGAGCTGCTCGACGGTCACCTTGTATCCCTGATCCGCGCCCGCGAACACCTCGACGGGAAGGCCGTCGGCGAGCTGGATCGCCTCGGGGTAGGTGGTCCAGTAGGGCGCGGGCACGAGCACCTCGTCGCCCGGATCGAGCAGCACCTGGAACGACTGGTAGACGGCCTGCTTGCCGCCGTTCGTGACGATCACCTGCGACGCGGGCACCTCCCAGCCCGAATCGCGGGCGGTCTTCGCGGCGATCGCCTCGCGCAGCTCGGGCAGGCCCGTGGCCGCCGTGTAGCGGAAGTTCTTGGGGTCGTCGAGCGCGGCGCGGGCCGCATCGACGATGTGGGCCGGCGTGGGGAAATCGGGCTCGCCTGCGGCGTAGCTGATCACCGGACGGCCCTCGGCCTGGAGGGCCTTCGCCTTCGCGTCGACCTTGAGGGTCGCGGACTCGGCGATGGCGGCGATCTTCTTCGAAAGACGGGAGATGTTGGTCACCCTGACAGACTACCCGCTGAGCGGTGCCGGACGGCGCGTTTCGGAGGGGGATCCCAGGCGCGTCGGCGCCGCCGCGGGCGGGCCCGTCGGGGCTCGCGCGGGGCGCCCCGCGCGCCGTGCCGGTTCGACAAGCGATGCCGGATCGCGTAGAGTGATCCACGGTGATTGACTTTCGCCATAATTTTTCATGCCCAGAGGGCGAAGAGTGATGGTCGTAAATCCCATAGGGCGGTGGCGCAATTGGTAGCGCAGCGGTCTCCAAAACCGCAGGTTGCAGGTTCGAGTCCTGTCCGCCCTGCCACATCCCGTGCGGCGCGAGAGCCCCGGCCGGGTGAGTTGAAAGGACACGCCAGTGAGCAGCAGTGAAGTCGAGGAGAGCGGCGGCGGTCTGGTTGAGCGCGCCAAGGCCGATCGCGCTGCCAAGCGCAATTGGTTCAGCCGGGTGGTGCTGTTCATCCAGCAGGTGATCGCCGAGCTGAAGAAGGTCGTCACCCCGACCCGCAAGGAGCTCATCAACTTCACCATCGTGGTGATCGCGTTCGTTCTGATCATGATGGGCCTCGTGTGGGTGCTCGATCAGGCGTTCGGCTGGGTGACCGTCTTCATCTTCGGAACGCCGCTCGCCTGACCTGCGGGCCGGTGAGCGTCCGATCCCGAATCCCGATCAAGGAAAGCAAGAACAGATGACGAGCGAGAACAACAACCCCGAGGCCGAGCTCGACGCGGCGCTCGACGCGCTGGTGCAGTCGACCGACCCCGTCGCCGACGCCGCGGTGGAGGATGCGCTCGACATCGACAGCGCCGAGGAGGCCGCCGCTGCGGCCAGCGCCATCGTGGACGAGGAGGTCGAGGAGGAGACCGAGGCCGCCGAGGATCCCTACAAGGCGTTCAAGAAGGATCTGCGCCGCCGCCCGGGCAAGTGGTTCGTGATCCACACCTACGCCGGGTACGAGCGCAAGGTGAAGTCGAACCTCTGGAACCGTCGCGAGACGATGGGCGCGGTCGACGACATCTACGAGATCCAGGTCCCCATGGAAGAGGTCATGGAGGTCAAGAACGGCCAGCGCAAGATGGTGACGCGCGTGCGCATCCCCGGCTACGTGCTCGTTCGCATGAACCTCAACGAGACCACCTGGTCGGTCGTGCGTCACACCCCGGGCGTGACGGGCTTCGTCGGCAACGCGCACAACCCCGTGCCGCTGCGCCTCAACGAGGCGTTCGAGATGCTGAAGAGCACCGTCGAGTTCGAGCCGACCGCCGCCGCCAAGGGCAAGGCCGCCGCGACCGCCGCAGCTCAGGGCAACGTCGAGATCGACTTCGAGATCGGCGAGACCATCACCATCAAGTCGGGCTCCTTCGAGGGCCTGCCCGGCACGATCAGCGAGATCAACCCCGCGGCCGGCAAGCTCACCGTGCTCGTCTCGCTCTTCGAGCGCGAGACCCCGGTCGAGCTCAGCTTCGACCAGGTCACCAAGATGGTCTGACCCCCGTTCTTCGGCGAAGGGCCCCGCTTCGGCGGGGCCCTTCGTGTTGCCGTGCCCGCGGACCTTCGTCTGTGCCCGCCTTCGTCCGTGCCCGCGGACCTCCGTCTGTGCCCGCCCTCGTCTGTGCCCGCTTTCGTCCGTGTCCGCGGACCTCCGTCTGTGCCCGCCCTCGTCTGTGCCCGCGGTCCTCCATTCCTTCCTCCCACCTCTTCCCTCCCTTCCCTCACCGATCGACGCTCGAGCACCTGTTTCGTGGCGATCGAGGTGTTTGAACATCGATCGGTGCGCCGCGATGAATGCGGCGCTACCGCGCCAGGTGCAGCCCTCGCGCGAGTGCCTCCAGAATCATCGCCTCGACCTCGTGCCAGCGGTGCACGACCTGCTCGTAACCGACGCGGATCACGCGGTATCCGCGCAGCCTCAGCTCCGCATCGTGCTCGTTGTCGTCCGTCCGCTGTCTGCCCACGTGGTCCCGGCCGTCGATCTGCACCACCAGGCGGTCGCCGATCAGGAAGTCGACGCGACGCCCGTGCGCCCAGCACTGCGGGCGGACCGGGATCCGGAGCCATCTCAGACGGGTGCGAAAGATCGATTCCAAGCCGGAATCGGAGAACGGCGTGCACTCGAGCAGGAGCTTGCGGGCGCGCGGGCCCAGCGGGAGCGCGGCCAGCTTCGGATAGTCGGTGAGCCTCTGCTGCAGCGCGGAGTCCCACACCGCGAGCGCCTCGTCGTGAGGTCGGCACCGGGCGACGCAGTCCAAGGTGTTCTCGAGGTGGTCGGCCAGCAGCCCGGGGCCCCGCGGGATCAGCGGGGCGTGCCAGTGCACGCGCGCGCTTCCGGGCAGATCGACGTGGCGGCCACGCGGCGCGGCCACATGGAGTTCATCGTGTCGCAGCACCCAGAGCCCCAGTCGAGCGGCCTGGGTGACGCAGCTGAGCACGACACCGTGGCGGGCAGCGAGAACGAGTTCGGGATCCGCCGAAGCGAGCGCGAGCCAGCCCCGGCGCGGACGAGACGCCTCCCCGCTCGCGATGCTTCTTCTGATCTGGTGCGGCGAGTGACCGAGGCGTAAGAGACGCGAGGTGCGCGCGACTCCTCCTTCGGTGAGCAGAGACTGTTCGACGGACATGCGTTCAGTGTGCAGCCGTCTCATGCACGGCGCTGCCCGAACAGCCTGAATGTGGAGAAGCTGCTGCGATCCGGCCCCGACTTCGGCTTGTGAGCGGAGTGCGCTGTTCGCTCCAGACGCCCCCGCGAAGCGCGCTTGTTATGCCTCTCGCGATGCCTTCCCGGCACCCTCGTGACGCCGCTTCCCACCCCTTGCAACGACCTTGCAACGACCTTCCAACGCCCTTCGTGATGCCGATCCCTTTGCGATGCCCACCCACGGCACCGATCGACGCTCACGCACGGGTCTGTCCGATAAACGGTGTGTGGGATCCGGCGGTTTTCATTCGTGAGTGGTTTTCTCGAACCGTCCGGCGAAGGTGATCGCGAACGCGTTCAGCGCGGGCTTCCACCTCATCACCCAGCGTGCCCTTCCGCCGCCAGTCGGGTCAAGCGACCGCGTCACGAGGTAGAGACATTTCAGCGCGGCGGCCTCGTTGGGAAAGTGCCCCCGAGCTCTCACGGCGCGCCGATAGCGAGCGTTGATTGACTCGATCGCGTTGGTCGTGCAGATCACCCGCCGGATCTCGACGTCATACTCGAGGAACGGCACGAACTCCGCCCAGCTGTTCTTCCAGAGCTGCACGATCGCCGGATACCGTCCGCCCCACTCGGCGGCGAACTCCTCGAACCGATCCTTCGCCGCCTGCTCCGACGGGGCCGTGTAGACGGGTTTGAGGGAACGGACGATCGCGTCGCGGTGTTGCCGCCCGGCGTAGCGGAAGCTGTTGCGGATCAGATGGACGATGCACTGCTGGACGACCGTTTGCTCCCAAGTGGTGTTGATCGCCTCCGGGAGACCCTTCAGCCCGTCGCAGACCGCGATGAGCACGTCCTCGACACCCCGGTTCTTCAGCTCGGTGAACACCTGCAGCCAGAACCTCGCACCCTCCTGACCGTCACCGGCCCAGATGCCGAGGATGTCGCGTTCCCCGTTCACGGTGACGCCCATCACGACATAGAACGGGGTGTTCCTCACCTGCCCGTCACGGACCTTCACCACGATCGCGTCGACGAAGATCACCGGGTAGAGCGCATCCAACGGCCTGCTCGACCATTCGGCGAGTTCCCCGGCGACCTTCTCGGTGATCCGGCTGATCGTGTCCTTGGAGACCTTCGCCCCATAGACCTCGTCGAAATGCGCAGCGATCTCACCGGTCGTCAACCCCCGAGCGGAAAGGGACAGAACGATCTGATCGATGCCGTCCAGTCGGCGTTTCCGCTTGGGGACGATCACCGGCTCGAACGACCCGTCTCGATCTCGCGGGACTTCGATCTCGACGGGGCCGATCTCTGTCAGCACCGTCTTGACCCGCGTCCCGTTACGCATGTTCTCGCCGATTGGGGTCCCGCCGTGCTCGTGGCCGAGGTGCTCGGTCAACTCGGCATTCAGCGCGGTCTCGAGGACGTTCTTCGTGAGCTGGCTGAGCAGGCCGCCCGGCCCCGTCAGGCTCACGCCCTGCTCCTTCGCCTGCGCGAGCAAGCGTTCTGCGAGTTCTTTCTGATCGATGATCTCCCCGGTCACGGGATCAATCATCTCGTCGTCAACAACGACAGTGGTCGTGTCAGCCACGGCCATCTCCTTTCGGATCAGGCCGGACCCTCACACACCATTATTCAGACAGTCCCTCACGCACCGGTTTTCCCGAGATCGAGGTGCTTGAGCGTCGATCGGTGCCATGGGAAGGGGGACTGGGGGAGGGACAGTGTGAAGGGAAAGGGGCCGGGTCGGCGGGTCAGGTCAGCGCGGTAGGGGCGGGCGCGAGAAAGGGCGGGTGCGAGAAGGACGGGCGAGAGGGGCTGGGGTCGAGAACGGGGATGAGCGCGCGCGAAGGGCGTGGGGTGCGGGATCGGGGCGGATCCGGTAGACTTGCCTGGTTTGCGTCTTCGCGCGCCCTCGTGGCGTGCGCGGCGCAGACGGACACCGCACCCCGGACCGGCCGGGGAGAGCGGGAGAGCACGCGCAACCGCGCGGGTTCGATCGAAAGGAAACAATCATGGCAAAGGCCAAGAAGGTTACCGGTCTGATCAAGCTTCAGATCGCAGCCGGCGCCGCCAACCCGGCACCCCCCGTGGGTCCCGCGCTGGGTCAGCACGGCGTCAACATCATGGAGTTCTGCAAGGCCTACAACGCGGCCACGGAATCCCAGCGCGGCAACATCGTGCCCGTCGAGATCACGGTCTACGAGGATCGCTCGTTCACCTTCGTGCTCAAGACCCCTCCGGCGGCCGAGCTGCTGAAGAAGGCTGCTGGCGTGCAGAAGGGCTCCGGCACTCCCCACACCGTCAAGGTGGCGAAGGTCACCGCCGAGCAGGTCCGCGCGATCGCCGAGCAGAAGCAGGCCGATCTCAACGCGAACGACCTCGACGCAGCATCGAAGATCATCGCCGGCACCGCCCGCTCCATGGGCATCACGGTCGAAGGCTAAGGGGTAGGACACATGGCACAGAAGTCGAAGGCGTACCGCGCCGCTGCCGAGAAGATCCAGGCAGGCAAGTTCTACACTCCCGCTGAGGCCGTGGCCCTGGCGAAGGAGACCGGTTCCACCAAGACCGACTCGACCGTCGAGGTCGCCGTCAAGCTCGGCGTGGATCCCCGCAAGGCCGACCAGATGGTGCGCGGCACCGTCAACCTCCCCCACGGCACCGGCAAGACCGCGCGCGTCATCGTGTTCGCGGTGGGCCCGGCCGCTGAGGCCGCCATCGCCGCCGGCGCCGACGAGGTGGGTGGCGACGAGCTGATCGAGAAGGTGGCCGCAGGCTACACCGACTTCGATTCGGCTGTCGCGACCCCCGAGCTCATGGGCAAGGTCGGTCGTCTGGGCAAGGTGCTCGGCCCCCGCGGCCTCATGCCGAACCCCAAGACCGGCACCGTCACCCCCAACACGGCCAAGGCCGTCGAGGACATCAAGGGCGGCAAGATCGAGTTCCGCGTCGACAAGCACGCCAACGTGCACTTCATCGTCGGCAAGGCCTCGTTCTCGGCCGAGCAGCTCACCGATAACATCAACTCGGTGCTCGAGGAGATCTCGCGCCTGAAGCCGTCGTCGGCCAAGGGCAAGTACGTGCAGAAGGGCGCCGTCTCGACGACCTTCGGCCCGGGCATCCCGCTCGACGTCGCCGGCCTGTAAGGCTCCGCGCGACCGCATCGCACCGCCCCGCTCTCCTCGGAGAGCGGGGCGGTGCTGTTTGTGCCGGGCTGGCCTGCGCGGCACGCCCTGCGGCACCGATCGAGCTTCGGGCACCGAATACGTCGGGATCGGGGTGCGTGAGGGTCGGTCGGTGCGCGTGGGCGCCCCGGGGTGGGGGAGCCCGGAGCGGCGTGGGGGAGGGCGAGCCGGTGTTTTGGTGCGTCGCACGTCGGTCCATGTCTTGTGCCCTGCGGCACCGATCGAGCTTCGGGCACCGAATACGTCGGGATCGGGGTGCGTGAGGGTCGATCGGTGCGCGTGGGTGCCCCGCGGCGGGGGGGGGGGGAGAACAGAGCGAGGCAGAGCGGCCCCGCGGCGAGGGAGATCAGGCCGCGGGAGCACCGCGAGCCGCGGTTCGGAGGGCCGCTGGCGGCGTGCACGAGGCCCGGGCCGGTCTCCCCCACACCTGTCGGCGGAGGCGCCCTTCGTGCTTTAGCATTGGGGTATGTTCCCGAGGGCCGCAGTGAACGTCGCGATCAGCCATGGCTGACGCGATACCGGTGAGCCCTCCCCGCATCTCGGGCTTCAACTACGTGCGCCCCCTGGGTTCGGGCGGTTTCGCGCACGTCTATCAGTACGAGCAGGACATGCCGCGCCGGGTGGTCGCGGTGAAGGTGCTCACCGGCGGCGATCGGGGCGGCACGATCGGCGCCTCCCCCGAGGATCGGTCGGCGTTCGACGCCGAGGCCGACGCGATGGCCCGTCTCTCGAGCCACCCCTCGATCGTGTCGATCTTCGCAGCGAGCATCTCGAGCGACGGCCACCCCTACATCGCGATGGAGTTCTGCCCCGAGTCGTTCCGCCACCGCTCCAACGGCAACCCCATTCCGCTCGATCAGGTGCTCGACGCGGGGGTGCGCCTGGCGGGCGCGCTCGAGACCGCGCACCGAGCGGGCATCCTGCACCGCGACATCAAACCCTCCAACGTGCTGCTCGCCACCACGGGTCGCCCGGTGCTGGCCGACTTCGGCATCGTGTCGTTGCGCGGTCAGATGCGGGGAACGGGCACGAGCGAGGCGATGTCGATCCCGTGGGCGGCTCCCGAGGTGATCGATCGTTCCACTGCGGGCACGGCGGCCAGCGAGGTGTGGTCGCTCGCGGCGACCCTGTACACCTTCGCCGCGGGCCGTTCGCCGTTCGCCCGCGATGACGGCGAGAAGGATTCGCGCAAGGCGATGAGCGATCGCATCCGGCGGGCGAGGTACACGCCGGTGCCCGGCGCCCAGGGTTATGAGGCGTTCGACGGGGTGATGGCGGCGGCGCTGGCGAAGCAGCCGGAGCAGCGCTTCGCCTCGATGCAGCAGTTCGGCGAGGCCCTGCAGCAGTTGCAGCGCCTGTACGGGTACGACGTGACCCCGCTCGATGTCGTGCGGTCGGAGTGGGTGCCGCCCGTCGCGACCGCGACCGGTGTGCGCGGCCCGGTGGTGTCGAGCGTGCAGGCGGACGGTCGGGCGCTCAAGCGGGCCGAGCTCGAGCGCGAGCGTGCGGCGGCCGAGGAGTCGCGCGGGGTGCGGCGCGAGCGCGGCGCCGTGCTGCGCCCGGTGCTGATCGGCGCCGGGTCTGCGGCCGTCGTGCTGCTGGTGGCGGCGGTGCTGTTCGCGGTGCTGGGCGGTAGGTGATGGCTCGGGGGGATCGTGCACAGCGGGTTCGGGGGCAGGCGGCGCGAAGTCGCCGCTCGCGTCTGATCACCTGGATCTCGGGCGCCGCGGCGCTGGCGATGATCGCGACGATCGCGGTGGTCGCAGCGGGTTACGACGCGCGCGAGACGCCTCGCGAGGATCCCTCGGTCTGGGCGATGCGCGGCTCGGGTCAGTACGCCCGCGTGAACACGCTGACGGCCGAGATCGACACGGTGCGCAGGGTCGAGGATCCGAGCGGTGTGCTGCAGTCGGGTTCGAGCGGCGCCGTGCTGAGCCATGGCAACGGCCGCATCTGGGACATCGATCCGACCATGCCCCGGGATCTCGTCGAGGACGGCGGATCGACGGACCAGGGCACCGACCAGGACGCGGAGGGGAACGAGGACGGCGAGGCCGGCGCCGAAACGGGCGGCGGGAACGCGTCTGCGACTACGGACCCCGCCGGCGCCGCGGGGGAGGGGCCGGTCGCGGCCCGCGCTCCCGACGGCACGCGCGACACCGTCGCGGCTGGGGACGCGGTGGTCTTCCGCACCGAGGACGGCGACGTGTTCCTCGCCAGGTTCGCGGGCGGCGCGGGCGCGGCGGGCGGCCTCGGGGATCCGGTGCTGCTCGACCCGCTCGCCGATTCGGACGCGGGTGACGCCGACGCCGAGGAGAACGAGGGGGAGGGGGCCCGCTTCGCGTCGAGCGCGGTCGCGCTCGACGCCGAGGGGCGCCTCGTGCTGTTCTCGGCGGAGGCCGGCGAACTGCGCTGGTACGACGTGGAGCGCGGCCGCTTCATGGGGGTCGACGAGGCCCCCGCGGGCGTGCCGGGCGAGGGTGTGCAGTTGGCGATCGTGGCGGGCGACTGGGTGCTGTTCGACGCGGAGTCGGGGCGGCTCTGGCGAGAGGGGTCGGATCAGCCGGTCGAGTTCGACGCGGGCGCCGACGCCCGTCTGCAGTCCTCGAGCACCCGCAGCGCCGGCGGCGAGTCGCTCGTGGCCGACGGTTCCGGGCTCTGGAGCGTGACCGAGCGGGGCGCCGAGCGGATCGACGCGGGCGACGGCACGCCCGTGCAGCCGATCCAGCTGGGGGAGAGCCGCTACGCCGCCTGGGTGGGGCAGAGCGGCGCACGACTGTGGTCGTCGGCCGAGGGGGCGATGCCGCTCGAACTCGACGGTTCGGTCGAGATGCCGGGGCAGCCGGATCCGGTCTTCCGCTCGAACGGCACGAGCGCGCTGCTGTCGGAGCAGGGCACGGGCATGATGTGGACGCTGCCGGAGGGGCGGCTGATCCCCGTCGAGCAGTGGTCGCTCGTCGACCCGCCGAAGGAGCGCAGCGGAACCGTGGTGGTCGCCGACGTGGCCGAGCAGGAGCCCCCCGTCGCCGTGAACGACGCGTTCGGCGTGCGCGCGGGCGAGCCGGCGCCGCTGCCGGTGCTGCTCAACGACTACGACCCGAACCGCAAGGACGTGCTCACGATCGTGCCGGACGGCCTCGGCGAGGGGCTCGCCCCCGAGTTCGGGGCGGTGTCGCTGCTGTCGGACGGGCAGTCGCTCGTGATCCAGCCCGCGCCCGATGCTCGGGGCACCGCCTCGTTCTCGTACCGCATCACCGACGGCGTGCACGTCTCCGAGCCCGCGACGGTCTCGCTGACGGTCGTCGCCCCCGACGTGAACTCGGCCCCGGAGTGGTGCCCCGTGGAGGGGTGCCAGCGGGAGTGGCCGAGCCCCGAGCTCGCGCCGGGCGGTACGCTCGTGCTGCCGATCCTGGAGGGCTGGGTCGACCCCGAGGGGGATCCGATGATGCTCGCGAGCGCTCGGCCGGTGAACGCCGAGGATCCTGTGCGCGTGCTCGTGACCGGCGACGGCCGCTTCGCGCTGCGCCACGCCGACCCGAATGCGGGTGACAGCGACGTGCCGGTGCGCGTACAGGTCGCCGACTCGCACGGCGAGACGACCGAGCGCGACATGATCGTGCAGATCCGCTCGAACGCGCGAGCCGAGATGCACCCGATCGCCAGCACGGCGATCGTGGATCAGCCCGCGATCACCCGCCCCCTGAACCGCATCGTGGGGGGATCCGGATCGTACGCCCTCGTCGACGCGAGCCTGCAGAGCGGCAGCGCCGAGGTCGGCGTGAACCTGGGCGCCGGCACCGTCGAGGTGCGCGCGAAGCAGGCGGGCACCTCGCTCGTCGCGGTCACCGCGCGCGACACGGGCACCGACGCCGAGATCACCGGTGTGCTGCGGGTCACCGCCCTGGACTCGCGGCCCCAGCTCGGGCTGCCGCCGCTGCGAGCGTTCGTGCGCCCGCTCGCCGATACGACGATCGACGTGCTCGACGCCGTGCCCGGCGCGAACTCGCGGGCGCTCGTGGTGCGCTCGGCGTCGGTCGTCGACGGGGAACTGCGCGCCGACGTGCTGGAGCACGCGCAGGTGCGGGTCTCGGGCAGCACGCCCGACGGCGCCCCGGGCAGGATCGGTTCCGCCGACGTCGTGATCGAGGAGGGCGCGGAGGCGTCGACCGCGAGGCTGACCGTCTTCCAGGTCGCCGAGAGCGGCGAGGGCGGTGCGATCGCGGTCGCCGACAACATCACGGTGCGTGCGGGCGCGGTGGCCGACATCCCCGTGCTCGACAACGACGTGGCTCCGCCCGGTCAGCGGCTCGTGCTGCACCCCGAGATCGGCGGGTCCGGCGCGAAGGGCGAGCTCGCCTTCGCGTCGGGCAACACGCTGCGCTACCTCGCCCCCGACCAGCCCGGCAGCTACACCCTCACCTACACCGCCTATGGGGCGAGCACGCCCGAGGCGAGCGACGTGGGCCAGGTGCGCGTCACGGTGCTCCCGCGCGAGGGCAACCGGGATCCTCAGCCCGCCTCGCTCACGGTGCGCCTCGCGCCCGGCGAGCGCAGCACCGTGCGGGTGCCGCTGTCGGGCGTGGATCCCGACGGCGATCGCGTGCGCCTGGTGGGCGTGAGCGCGTCTGAAGACCCCCAGCTCACGGCCTCGATCGTGTCGCGCTCGGCGGCGCTGCAGGTCGAGGCGTCGAGGAATGTGGCGCCCGGCGTGCAGACCCTCGCCTACACCGTGCGCGACGGCTTCGGCGGCGAGGCCGAGGGGCGGCTGCGCGTGATCCTCGTCGAGGAGACGGGCGGATCGCGGGCCCCGGTCGTGTTCAGCGACTACGTGCGCATGGTGAAGGGCGCCGCTGCGCCCGCGGTGGTGCGGCCCCTCGACAACGACACCGACCCGGCGGGCGGCAGACTCGAGCTCGTCGAGGTGGTGCCGAACGTGCCGGGCGGCGAGGACTCGCCCCAGTACCGGCGGTTGCAGGAACGGCTCGACCTGTCGCAGCTGAAGCGGGGGCGCGTGGTCGTGCGGGGAGCCGAAGAGCTCGGCACCGTCTCGTACCGCTACACGGTGCGCTCTTCGGCCTCGTCGAGCACCGCCGACGGGCTGATCGTGGTGCAGGTGTCAGCCCGGGTGGGGCAGCAGGCGCCCACCGTGCGGGACACGGTGCTCTCGGCGCGCGACCGGGCCGAGCTCGAGCGCGGCGGTGTCGACGTCGTCACCGACCGGGTGCACTGGGCGGCGGGCGATCCCGGCTCGCTGACGCTCTCGGTGTGGGTCGGAGCGGCGGATCGCTTCACCGCGAGCGGATCCCGCATCTCCGGCGCCTACCGCGCCGAGGGCGACCTCGTGCCTTTCCGGCTGACCGGCGAGGATCTGAGCGGGGCTCAGGTGCAGACGTTCGGCTTCCTCGTGATCCCGCCCCTCGACGAGCTGCGGCTCACGCTGAAGCCCGGGCTCGCCCCGCTGTCGGTGAACGAGGGGAAGACGATCGAGGCGAGGCTCGCCGACCTCGTGGATCTCGCGAGCGGCGACCGCGCGGAGTTCAAGACGGGCGCCTTCCCCGTGCAGCGCGGTCAGGCGAGCTGCGAGGCGACGAGCGCCACGACGCTGCGCTACTCGGCGGGCAAGGAGGGGCCCTGGGGCGACAGCTGCTTGATCTCGGTGAAGCTCGCCGAGCAGAAGGCGTGGACCCAGCTCTCGGTGCCGGTGCAGATCGTGCCCGACGAGCCCGTCGCGGAGCTCGAGCCGCTCACCAGGACCGTCGCCCCCGGCGTCTCGCAGACGATCGACCTCGTCGACATGGTGCGCTGGCAGGGCGGCCGTCAGGGCGACACGGCTCGGCTCGAGTTCCAGGTGAGCGGCGGGGGCGGCGGCTTCGAGGTCGCCCAGTCGGGGTCGCAGCTCGAGGTGCGGGCCCGCGCCGACGCGGTGCCCGGGCGCGAGGACGTGCTCGTGGTGAGCGTCGCGAGCGGTGGCGGCAGCCAGGCGCCGCTCGCCCTGCGCGTGGGGGAGGCGGCCAAGGACACCCCGCGCGGTGCCACCGTCGCGCTGAACTGCACCGTCGGATCGGACTGCCGCGCGCAGCTGATCGGCGCGCCCGGCGAGTACGATCCCTTCCAGGGCAAGACCGGCGGCGGCCTGCGGCTCGAGTCGGTCGACGCGAGCGGCTGCGCCGTCGCGGCGCTGCAGATGTCGGGGGACGGGGTGAGCGCGACCTGGCCGCAGGGCTCCGGAGGCCCCGGCGGCAAGTGCACCGCCACCTACACCGTGCGAGACGCGCAGAACCGGCTCGGCCAGGGGCGCATCGAGCTCGACGCGCAGGGAGTGCCGCGGCGCCCTTCATCCATCACTGCGAGCGCGTACACCGCGAACTCGGTGACGCTCAGCGTCACCCTCAGCGACGAGACCTCGCACCCGGCCACCGAAGGTGTGCGGGTGCTGATGGACGGCGCGCCGAGCTCCGGCAGCTGCGCGGGGTCGGGCTCGTCGTACCGTTGCACGGTCGGAGGGCTCGTCAACGGCGAGAAGCACAGCTTCACCGCCGTGGCATTCAACGCGGTGGGCGATTCGGCGCCCACCGCGAACGCCGTGCAGGCGTGGGCCTACGAGCGGCCCGATGCGCCGCGGGTCGAATGGCGGCAGGTGTCTGCCGAAACAGCCGACGCGGGCACGCTGAGATTCCAGATCAACGGCAGACCCGGCACGAGCGGATACCGGATCGCGACACCGGCCGGAACTACCAGCGTCAGCGGGCAGAACACCATGGCGACGGTGCCGAATATACCCGTCGGCAACCCGACGGTGACCATCGTGCCGCTGAGCGCCTTCGAACCTCCGGACGGCGACTCGGCCGAGGGATCGAACTGGAGCGAGAACGTCAGAGTGACGGGCCGACCGGTGGTCTCGATCACCGCGGGCGAATCGGCGCAGGGAAGCAATACCGCGACAGTGCACGTCAGCGTCGACTCCCGCGGTGCCGAGGGCACCAGATACGGCGTGACGAAGCACTCCTTCTGCAATCCGAACAACGGCGGCGAAGGCGGCACCGAGACGGTGACGGGCACCGCGTATCACCCGCTCACCGTGACCGCCTGCGCCGAGAACGAGTGGGGTCCCGCGCTGGCCACCGCCTCGGTCACCGTCAATGTCGGGGGCACGCCTCCGGCTCCGACGGTCACGGCCGGCTACACCATCGGCCCTGGCGCCACCGTCAGCGGCTCGACCGCGAGTTACACGCTCACCAGCGGCCCCTCCGTGTCGGCGACCTCAGGGCACACGCTCGACTACCGGGTGAACGGTTCGAGCGTCGGCAGTTCGTTCCCCTCGTCCATGACACCTGGCGCCGCCTATAGCGTGGCCCAGTGCAAGAACGGTGTGTGCTCCGACGCTGTCAGCATCCCGGGCAACGCCCCCGGTCCCGTATCCGTCGATCTCAGCGGCTGCATCCCCTCGAACGCCACCACAGCCGAGCTGCTCGCCAGGGTCTCCGAGCACGCCCGTTCCTCGGCGTCACCGACCTTCGATCACGCGGGCGGAACTCTGACGGTGCTGTGGACGGGGGCCTACAGCAGCCTGAGCACGCTCGAAGCGGCCGTCTGCGCGCAACCCGATCCTGCAGACCCCGGCGGCGAACCGCCGGGGCCCTGAGCCGGGATTCCCGGCCCATGACCCCGATCCCTCGGTCGTACCGGCGATCCCGAACCCGACCCAGCCCATCAGCCCCCTCAGCGAGCAGAAGGAAGCACAGATGACACCCGAGCCGCAGCCGAACAGCGCCCCCCTCGGTGCCCGAGTCGCCGCCGACGCCGTCGGCCCGATCACCGACGAGCGGGCCCGATGGGCGTGCGAGGCCGTGCGCACCGTCGCCGACGCGATCGAGGTGGCGATCCAGGGCAAGCGCCGCGTGATCGAACTGGTGATCGCCACCGCGATCGCCGGCGGGCACGTGCTGCTCGAGGACGTGCCGGGCACGGGCAAGACCGCGCTCGCCCGTGCCCTCGCGAAGACGATGCACGGCACCTCGTCGCGCATCCAGTTCACGCCCGACCTGCTGCCCGGCGATGTCACCGGCATCACCGTCTACGACCAGAAGCAGGGCATCTTCGAGTTCCACGCGGGCCCGATCTTCGCGAACGTGGTGCTCGCCGATGAGATCAACCGGGCGAGCCCGAAGACGCAGTCGGCGCTGCTCGAGGTGATGGAGGAGCACCAGGTCACCGTCGACGGCCAGACCCACCCCGTGGGCGAGCCCTTCCTGGTGATCGCCACCCAGAACCCCGTCGAGCAGGCCGGCACCTACCGGCTGCCGGAGGCGCAGCTCGACCGCTTCATGATCAAGACCTCGATCGGCTACCCGGACGACGCCGCCATGATGCGCATCCTGCAGCAGATCGCCCGCACCCCCGAGGTGCCGGCCGTGATGAACGCGGGCACCCTCACGCAGCTGCAGCAGTTCGCGCGCGCCGTCTCGGTGAGCCCGCTCATCGCCTCCTACGTATCGCAGCTCGTCGAGGCCAGCCGCCGAGCCGGCGAGGTGCGCCTCGGGGCCAGCGTGCGCGGCGCGCTCGCCCTCGTGCGCATGGCGTCGGCGTGGGCGCTCGTCTGCGGCCGCTCCTACGTCACACCCGACGACGTGCGCGAGCTCGCCATCCCCGTGCTCGCGCACCGCCTCGTGCTCGAGCCCGAGGCCGAGTTCGACGGAGTCACCGCCGAGGCCGTGATCGGGCAGATCCTGATCGACACCCCCGTTCCGCAGGAGAACGGCACGGCGTGAGCGGCGAGAGCACCCAGCGCCGTCTGTTCCGCACCGCCACGCGCGGTACGCGGCACACTCGGGGCACCCGAACGGGGTCTCGTCTCGGCGAGACCCGCACGTCGACGCGCGCGCTCGACCCGACCCAGCGCCGCCGCGTCGTCACGCGCCGGTGGTGGCGCCGCACGCGTCGACGCGCCGGACGCGTCTGGCGCGGTGTGACCCAGGCGGTCACCCCGCTGGGCTGGTTCGTGCTCGCGGTCACGGTCGTCGGCGCGGTGCTGGGTGCGGCGTTCTCGTGGGTCGAGGCCTGGTTCGCCGCCGTGGTGGGCGGCCTGCTGCTCATCATCGCGGCACCGTTCCTGATCGGCAGCCGGGCCTACCGGGTGCGGATCGCGCTCGACCGCAAGAGCGTGACGGTGGGCGGCGAGGTGCAGGTGAGGGTGCTCGTCGAGAACGGCGGATCGCGGCCGGCGCTGCCGGCGGTCACCGAACTGCCGGTGGGGCCGGCGCTGCGGGAGCTCACGATCCCGTTCATCGGTGCGGGCGCCTCGGTGGAGCTGCCGGTGCGGGTGCCGGCCGTGCAGCGCGGCGTGGTGCCGGTCGGACCGCTCACCGTCGCGCGCCGCGACCCCGTGGGGCTGCTGCGACGCGAGGTCACCTGGCAGGAGCGGCACCTCGTGCACGTGCATCCCGCCATCGCGGCGCTGCCGCAGAACTCCGCGGGCCTCGTGCGCGATCTCGAGGGCACCGCGAGCCGGCGCCTCACCGACTCCGACCTCTCGTTCTACGCGGTGCGCGAGTACGCGCGGGGCGACGCCATGCGGCACGTGCACTGGAAGTCGACGGCCAAGACCGGCACGCTCATGGTGCGGCAGTACGAGGAGTCGCAGACCGCCCGCGTCGCCGTGCTGTTCGACGCGATCCGCGAGGAGTACCAGAACGACGACGAGTTCGAACTCGCCGTGAGCGTGGCGGCGTCGATCTCCGTGCAGGCGGTGCGGGAGGGGCGCGAGCGCTTCGTCGCCTCCGCCTGGGCGCCGGGCCGGGTGCGCCCCAGCATCGACGGACTCGAGGAGCTGCCCTCGCGCGACCCGCAGCAGCTGCTCGACGCCTGGGCCGAGCTCGAGGCGGCCCCGGACGGGCTGCCGTTCGAGCTGCTCGCACGGGGCCTCGCCCAGTCGCGCCGCCCGCTGTCGATCGTGGCGATCGTCACGGGATCCGGAGCCGACCTCACGCGCATCCGCCGGGCCGCGATCGTCTTCAACCCGGACGTGCACGTGCTCGCGGTGCGCTGCGAGCTGCACTCGGAACCCCGTGCGCAGCGCATCGACCCGCTCGCCATGTTCACGGTGGGCGCTCTCGGCGACCTGCCGCAGCTGATGATCAGGGGCGCGCTGTGAGGCCGGAGCGGGCGGCGGCCCGGGCCGCCTGGGGAGCGGCGGCTGCGGCAGTGGCGCTCGCGCTCGGCGTGTGGGCGGCCTGGCCCATCTACCGCACGCCGTGGCTCTGGCTCGTCGCCGGGGTCGCGCTCGTGCTGGGCGCGGGCATCGCGTGGCTGCGGGATCGGCTGCGCCTCGGCCCGATCGTGCTGGCGGCCGTGACGCTCGCGGCCTTCGCGCTCACGGTCGTGCCGGTCGCGGTGCCCGAGGCGATGCCGCCGGCGCGCGGCGGCGGGGGGCTGCTGCGCGGACTGCTCGACGGGCTCGCCGCCGTCGCCCTGGGATGGAAGCAGCTGCTCACCCTCACGCTGCCGGTCGGCACCTACCGCACGGTGCTCGTGCCCGCCTACGTGGTGTTCCTGCTCACGGCGCTGCTCACCGGCATTCTCGCCCGCCGGTCGGCCCGCGCGGCGACGCTCGCGGCGGTGCCCCTGCTCGCACCCGTCGCCTTCGGCACGGTGTTCGGGGCGTCTCAGCTGAGCGCCCCGCTGCACATCGGCGCTCTCACCGTCGCGGCGCCTCGTGAGATCGGGTTGTGGCTCGCGGCCGCAGCGGTGGCGGCCGTCTGGGTGGCGTTCGTCTCGGGCGAGGAGCGCCGCGCCGCCCTCAAGCTCGGCCGTGCGGCCGGCAGCGTCGCGCGCGGACGGAGCGGGGCGTCGCGGGTGCTCGTCGGCGCGGGGATCGTGGTGGTCGCGCTCGTCGCGGGCACCGCGCTCGCCCCCGTGCTCGACGCGGGGGCCCGTGCCGTGCCGCGCGACCGCATCGATCCCGAGATCGTGGTGCGCGAGCGGCCGAGCCCGCTCGCCGCCTACCGCAGCTCCAAGCGCGACGCCGCTCTCGACGCGCCCCTCTTCTCGGTCTCGTCGACGGGCGCGCTGCCCGAGCGGCTGCGCCTCGCGGTGCTCGACGCCTACGACGGGGTCGACTTCCACATCAGCGACGACGCGGCCGGGCGCTTCACCCGCTTCCCGAGCGGCGATCGTATCGTCGACCCCGAGCGGGTCACGGTGCGGATCGATGAAGGGTACTCCGACATCTGGGCGCCCGCGGCTCCGCTCGGCAGCCCGCCCGTGTTCACGGGCACGCGGGCCGACGAGCTCGCCGACGCGTTCTACGTGAACCGTGAGACGGGCGGTGCGATCGCGGTGCCCCGCGCGGCCGCGTCCGGATCGGGGAGCGCCGCCGGATCGGGGAGCGCCGCCGCGGGGACCGCCTCCGGCGCGACCGACCGCGCCATCGGGCTCGCCGCGGGCGACGGCTACTCCGCCGACATGCAGACCGCCCCGGATCCCGCGATCGACCGGCTCGGGGAGCCCGGCGCGCCGAGTTTCGACGTCGACACCGCGCCCGAGCTCGGCGCGTGGATCGAGCGCCAGCACCAGCCCGGCGGCGCCGAGGGCCTCGCCGAACTCATCGATCGGCTGCGGCAGCGCGGCTACCTGAGCCACTCGATGAGCGGCGGCGAGGGGGAGCGCCTGTGGCTCGACCGGCTGAGCGAGCGGTACGGCACCCAGTTCGAGCCGAGTGCCGGCGGTCACTCCCTCGCCCGCATCGAGTCCCTCTTCGAGCAGCTCAACGCGCAGCAGCTCGCCGCGGGCGAGAGCGCGACCTCCGCGCAGCTCGTGGCCGGCGTCGGCGACGACGAGCAGTTCGCGACGGCCGCCGCGCTCATCGCGCGCGCGCTCGGCTACGACGCGCGAGTGGTGGTCGGAGTGCGGCTCGGGGGAGAGGATCAGGGGGTCGACGGCGTGCCGGCATGCTCGGGCGAGTGCGCGGGCGAGCATCTCGCGGCCTGGATCGAGGCGCGCGGCGACCGCGGCGAGTGGGTGCCGCTCGACGTCACGCCGCAGGTCGAGCAGCGGCCGGAGCGGTTGGAGCAGGGCGAGCAGCTGCCCGAGTTCCCGACGACCCCGGAGGAGCGCGACGCCCGCGAGGCGGATCCCCCGGTGGGGCTCGGCGAGCAGGGGGACGGCGACGATCCCGACGCCCCCGTGCCCGGCGCGTCGGCGCTCTGGCCGGTGCTGCGCGCCGCGGGCCTCTCGCTCGCAGCACTCGCCCTGCTGGCCGCGCCCTTCCTCTTCCTGCCCCTCGCGAAGCGCGTGCGCGCTCGCCGCAGGCGTTCCGAGCGGGTGCCCGAGCTGCGCGCGCTCGGAGCCTGGGAGGAGATGGTGGATCGCGCCCGCGACGCCGGGGTGCCGGTGCCGGGCAACGCGGCGCGCAGCGAGATCGCCGCGGTGCTGGGCACCGCGCCCGCGCTGTGGGCGGCTGCGCAGGTGGATCGCGCCGTGTTCTCGCCGCGCGGCATCGACCCCGGCACGGTCGATCAACTCTGGCGGGCCGCTGACGCGGATCGCGACGAGCGAGCCGTGGGGATGAGTGCGATGGCCAGGCTTCGCGCGGCGTACTCGCTGCGCTCGTACGGAATCGGAGTGGGGCGGCGCGGTCGGCCGCACCCGGGAGGTGAGCGCGCATGAACGGTGTGCCGAACGGAGGGGGCCGCGAACGGCGGCCCGTGATCGCGGCGGCGGCGCGCACGGATACCGGCCTGCGCCGGGCCGTCAACGAGGATCTGGCGCTCGCGCAGCTGCCGGTGTTCGTGGTGGCCGACGGCATGGGCGGGCACTCTGCGGGCGACCTCGCGAGCGCTGCGGCGATCGGGGCGTTCGCGCGGCTCGCCGCGCTCGGCGGGGGGCGCCCGCTCGTGATCGCCGACGTCGACGCGGCGCTCGAGGCGGCTCGCTGCGCGGTCGATGAGATCTCTCGGGAGGCCGAGCGCGGCGCCGGCTGCACCCTGACCGGGGTCGTGCTGGTGGAGCACGGGGGCGAGCCGCACTGGTATGTGATCAACGTCGGAGACTCGCGCGTCTACCAGCACCGGGGCGCAAGCCTCGCCCAGATCACCTCGGACCACTCGCTGCACGCCGAGCTCACCGCGGCCGGTCACGCCGACGCCGCGAGCACCCCCCGCAACGTGATCACGCGGGCGCTCGGCTCCGACGACGCCCGCCACGACGCCTGGCTGCTGCCACTGCGCACCGGCATGCGACTGCTGGTCTGCTCGGACGGCCTCACCTCCGAGCTCGGCGACGAAGAGCTGCGCGCCGTGCTCACCGTGGGCGGGCGAGCCGATGCGGTGGCCGACGAGCTGGTGCGGCGCGCCTGCGAAGCGGGTGGGCGGGACAACGTGACCGTGGTGGTGGTCGACACGGTCTCGGACGGCCTCGGGCCCGAGACCCCGCATGATCCGCTGCCCGATCCGGGGGACGCCGACGAGGTCGACGAGACCACCCTCGAGGTGACGAGGCCGGTGACACGATGACGGGCGAGGAGCGCACGCCGCCGCGGGGCCCGGAGGAGCCCGCGGGTCTCGACGACACCACCACGGTCGTGCCCCGCGGCGAGCGCGGGCGGCGCCGTGACGACGCGCCCGTGCCCGGCGAGGCGCCCGTGCCCGTCCTCGACGAGGCTCACGACGACGCCACGGTCGTCGTGCCGCGGCGCGGCCGCCGAGCGGCGGGTGAGGGCGCCGCCGGGAGCGCCCCGTCTGCGAGCTCTCGGGTGCCGCCGGTCCCGCCCCAAGCGCCGGTGCCCCCGAACGGGTCGGTCCGGAGCGATCCGGCTCCGAGCGGCTCGTCCCCGAGCGGGTCGTCTCCGGGCGAGCCCGTCGACGACGCGACCGTGATCGTGCGGCGCGGCGCGGCCCCCGGGGTCGACGACGCGACCGTGGTGGCTCCTGCGCGGCGCAGGTCCCGAACCGGAGCCCCCGCGCCCGAGCGCCGACGCGATCCGCGTCCGGATCCGCCCGCTTCGCCCGTCGAAGACCCGCCGTGGAGCGCGGTGCTGCCCCGCAGCGGCGTGGGAGGCGGCGTGCTGCCGAGCATCTACGGCCCCCGCAGCCCTCGGCAGGGCGCCGACCGCACCGACGCCGACGCCGTGCACCGGCGCATCGGGCCTCCGCCGGCCGCAGCCGCGGCCCCTCAGCCCGAACGGGAGCCTCTGCCATCGTTGGCTAGGCGCGCCCGTCGATCCCGCATCATCACCGTCTCGGCCTACGCGGCCACGGCCGCTGTGTCGGTGCTCGGCCTGTGGGGGGTGGCTCGTCTTGCGTTCGGATGACCGCCGGAGAACCCGCCATAATCGCACACGGACCTTTGCGTCACGGCACGGCCACGGATATCGTTATGCAGAGTTGATGCCGCAACTCTCGCGTCTGGAAAGCAGGAGCACATGCCCTCGACCCCTCTGAGCCCCGACGTCCTCCCGGTCATCGGGACGACGTATGCGCCCGCTCCCTCCCTGGGGCCCGCGGTGCTGCTCGCGCTCGGCGTCTGGTCGCTCGTCGGCATCGCGTTCTACGTCTGGTACCTCTGGTCGCTCTCGCGGCTGTTCCCGCGCATCGGCCTGCCCTCGAGCCACGGCTGGATCCCGGTCTGGAATCAGTGGCAGCTCGTGCAGCGGGGCGGCCTGCCCGGCTGGCTCGTGCTCTTCGGCCTCGTGCCCGGCCTCTCGGTCGTCGCGTTCGTGGTCTCGGTGATCGCGATCCACCGGCTCAACGTCGAGCACGGCAAGGGCGGCGGCTTCACCGTGCTGGGAGCCCTGCTGCCGCCGGTGTGGGCGATGCTGCTCGCCAGCGCCATCGAGCAGAACGGCCCCGCAGCCGCGTACGGCTACGGCGCGTACGGGTCGGCTCCCGCGGCTCCGGATCACGCCTATTCCGTCGCCCCCGCGCCGCAGGGCGGCTACGCGCCCGCGGTTCCGCAGACGCCCGTCTACGCCCAGCAGCAGGCGGTTCCGCCGGCGCAGCCCCAGCAGCCGTGGCAGCACGCTCCGGTCTCGCAGCCCGCGGCCGCGGATCAGGGCGAGCCGGTCGACGCCCTGGCGCGGCTGTTCGCCGAGCCGCAGCCGCAGCAGCCGCAGCAGCCGCAGCAGGGGCAGCAGGCGCAGCCGCAGCAGCAGCCCGGCGACGAGTGGGGCTTCAGCAGGACCACCGAGGGCGACTACCAGCGGCTCGCGCAGGAAGGGTACCAGCAGCGCCAGGCCCCCGTGCTCGGCGGCGAGGAGCCGGCGCGGCCCTTCGCGTGGCCGAGCATCGAGGAGTCGAACCCGAAATCCGCGCCGGCCGCACCGCAGGCTCCGGCCCCTCAGACGCCGCAGCAGCCGCCCGCTCCGGCCGCCCCCGCCGCCGGGCTTCCCGGGGTGGCTCTCCCCCCGATTCCCCAGCCCGTTCCGCCGCAGCCCGTGGTCGCGCCCGATCCGGCTCCCGCGCAGCAGGATTCCTTCTCGACGCAGCGCCCGTCCATCTTCGACTCGAACCCCGACTCGAGCGCCGCCCCCGGCCCCGACACCGAGACCGCGCGCTCCGAGCACCGGCCCGGCGATCCCGCAGACCCGGCCGCCGCGGCAGCCGCCGCGAATGCCGCCCCGCCCGCCGCAGATGACGACGAGCTCGACCGCACCGTCGTCGTTCCGCGCCGCACGTGCTGGGGGCTCGAACTGCCCGACGGCGAGGTGCTCGAGCTGCGCGGCGACGACATCGTGGTGGGCCGCAAGCCCGAGGCCCGCGACGACGGCGGCGTGCTGCAGATCGCCGATCCCACGCGCACCCTCTCGAAGTCGCACGCCCGACTGCGCCGCGCCGGCGAATCGTGGACGATCGAGGATCTCGACTCCACGAACGGCGTCGCCCTCGTCGACGAGCGCGGCGACCAGGTGCCGCTCGAGGCCGCCCGCGAGACGCCCGTCACCGAGCGTCTCGTCATCGGCACGCTCGAGGTGACGCTGCGCCGCATCAGCTGAGCGCGGGGCGCTTCCGCGCTACCGCTGCTTGCCGACGGCGATCATCACGCCGGTGTCCTGCTCGATCTCCTCGTTGCGCCGGTAGGTGGCGAGACTCACCCCCACGGCGACGAGGAGCGCGAGCACGAAGGCCGGTAGCAGCTCGTAGAGCCCCGTCTCGAACAGCGGCCAGACGAAGACGCCGATCGCGCCCGACACCATGCCGGCGAGCGCGCCCCAGTTGGTGAGCCTGCGCCAGTAGAGGCTCAGCAGCACGATCGGTCCGAACGCGGCGCCGAAGCCGGCCCACGCGAAGGCCACGAGGCCCAGGATCGTGTCGTTGGGGGTGATCGCGAGCAGCGCTGCGATCGCGGCGATGAGCAGCACGCCGGCGCGGCCGAGCACGACGAGCGTCTGCTGGCTCGGCGGCGTCTTCTTCACCGCGCGGTAGATGTCCTCGACGAGCGCCGACGAGCACACGATGAGCTGGCTCGACAGGGTGCTCATGATCGCCGCGAGCACCGAGGCGAGCACCAGACCCGACACGAGCGGGTGCAGCAGCGTCTGCGAGAGCAGCAGCACGACGGTCTCGGGGTTCTGCGGCGCGCCGCCGAACTTGTCGAAGTAGGCGATGCCGATGAGGCCGGCGCTCACCGCGCCGAGCAGCGACACGAACTGCCAGCTGGTGCCGATGCGGCGCGCGCTCGCGGCGTCGCGGGTGCTGCGCAGGGCCATGAAGCGCACGATGATGTGCGGCTGGCCGAAGTAGCCGAGGCCCCAGGCGAGGCCCGAGATCACGATCAGCGCGGTGGCGCCGGCGCCGAGCTCTGCGCCGCCGAAGATCGAGAGGTTGCCCGACCCGACGGTCTCGACGATGCTCGCGGTCTCGCTGAACCCGCCGATGTTCACGATCGCCACGACGGGCACGATCACGAGCGCGGTGACCATCATGAGACCCTGCACCACATCGGTGAGCGAGGCCCCCAGGAACCCGCCGAACAGTGTGTACGCGAGCGTCACCGCGGTCACGATCACCATGCCGACGATGTACTCGCCGCCGAACGCGCTCTCGAAGAAGACGCCGCCGGCGACCATGCCCGACGAGGCGTACAGGGTGAAGAACACGAGGATGATGATGCTCGCCGCACTGCGCAGCAGCCGCGAGCGGTCGCGCAGGCGGTTCTCGAAGAAGCTCGGGATCGTGATCGAGTTGCGGGAGACCTCGGTGTAGGCGCGCAGTCGGGGCGCGACGAGGCGCCAGTTGAGGTAGGAGCCGATGAGCAGGCCCACCGCGATCCAGCCCTCGATGAGGCCCGTGGCGTAGATGGCCCCCGGCAGACCCATGATGAGCCACCCCGACATGTCGGAGGCGCCCGCGCTCAGCGCGGCGACCCAGGGCGGCAGCCCGCGGCCGGCGAGCATGTACCCCTCGTGGTCGCTCGTCCTGCGGAACGCCATGTAGCCGATGAACAGCATGAGCGCGAAGTAGAGCCCGAGGGCGATGTAGAGGAAGACCTGGTCGGACATCGTCGTCCCTTTCTATGGTGTGGCTGGAGGGAGCTCGGGCGGATCCTGATGCGGTTCCACTCTCGCACACTCCCGGGTGCGGCCCTTCGCCTCGAACGGGGTCCGAGGCGAAGGGCCCGGGTCAGATGAGACCCTGGGAGAGCCGGTTCGGCGTGCCGAACCGGTGAGCGGTGATCGACACCGCCTGCTCGTGCAGGTGCGGCAGCATCTCGACCCGGCCGGCCGAGACGACCTCGCCGCCGTAGACCGCGATGTCGGGTTTGCCCGCCGCGACCCGGTAGGCCTCGGACACCTCGTGCGTGCGCGACTCGCCGGCGACGATGCGGATGCGCGCCCCCGCGTGGGGACCGTCCTGAGCCGCGAGGTCGCGCACACGGTCCTTCCAGGCTTCGTCGTCCTCGAAGTGCAGTTCGACGCGCGCGCCGACGAGGGCCGCGATCACGGGTTGAGGCAGGGCGACCGGCGTGCTCACGACGGGAGCGGCCCCGGCGGCGATTCCTGCGGCGATCGCGCGCACCGCCCGGTGCAGCGGGGCGTCG
The DNA here is from genome assembly GCF_004028235.1 of Leucobacter muris. Lineage (NCBI taxonomy): Bacteria > Bacillati > Actinomycetota > Actinomycetes > Micrococcales > Microbacteriaceae > Leucobacter > Leucobacter muris. The sequence continues at coordinate 330,222 of NZ_CP035037.1, forward strand.
GCCGTGAGGCGGATCGTCACGGGCACCGGCAGGTAGCGCAGCAGGTTGCGCTCGACGCCCAGTCGGGAGGCGTCGCGGGCGATCCCGAACTCCGCTTCACACGCTGCGGCGTCCGAGCCGAGCGCGGCCCGGAGCCAGACGAGCTCGTCGCCCGCGACGCCCGCCTGCTGCGCGGCGGTGAGCAGCGGGGCCGCCGCGGGACGAGGGGCGCGCAGTTCGCCCCGCACCGGGGCGTCGGCCCAATCTCCGAGACCGTGCAGGTAGTTGGGGCCGCCGGCCTTGGTGCCGGCGCCGATGGCCGACTTCTTCCAGCCGCCGAACGACTGCCTTCGCACGATGGCCCCCGTGATGCCGCGGTTCACGTACAGGTTGCCCGCCTCGACCCGGTCGAGCCAGAGCGCGAGCTCGTCGCGGTCGAGGGAGTGCAGGCCGCTCGTCAGACCGTAGTCGATCTCGTTCACCAGATCGATCGCCTCGTCGAGGGTCTTCGCGGTCATGATGCCGAGGATCGGCCCGAAGTACTCGGTGAGGTGGTACTCGGAGCCGCGCTGCACGCCGTCGCGCACGCCGGGGCTCCACAGCTTGTTGCCGCCCTGCCCGTCGAGCGCGAGCGGGCTGTCGCTCGCGAGCGGGCGCGGTTCGACGAGCCACTGCTCGCCCGGGCCGAGGGTGGTGAGCCCCCGCAGCAGCTTGCCGTCGGGCGCGGTGATGATGGTGCCCATCTGGGTCTCGAGATGCTCGGGCGTGCCCACCTCGAGCGAGCGCACCGCGTCGAGCAGCTGCCCGCGGAAGCGCTTCGAGGTCGCGACGGAGCCGACGAGGATCACGAGCGACGCGGCCGAGCACTTCTGGCCGGCGTGGCCGAAGGCCGACTGCGCGACGTCTCTCGCGGCGAGGTCGAGGTCGGCGTTGGGGGTGACGATGATCGCGTTCTTGCCGCTCGTCTCGGCGAGGATCGGCAGATCGCGGCGCAGCTCGCGGAAGGCGACGGCGGTCTCGTACGCCCCGGTGAGGATGAGACGGTCGATGCGCGGATCGGCGACCAGCTTCGAACCGAGACCGCGGTCGGCGAACTGCACGAACTGCAGCACCTCGCGGGGCACGCCCGCCTCCCACAGAGCCTCGACCATCACGGCGCCCGAGCGGGCGGCGCTCGAGGCCGGCTTGATGATCACCGAGGATCCCGCGGCGAGTGCCGAGAGCACGCCGCCCGCGGGGATCGCCACCGGGAAGTTCCAGGGCGGGATCACCGCGATGAGCTTCTGCGGCCGGTACTCGGCGCCGTCGACCTGCTCGAGCAGCTGGCCGAGCATCGCGTAGTAGTTCGCGAAGTCGATGGCCTCGCTCACCTCGGGGTCGCCCTGGTCGAGGGTCTTGCCGCACTCCGATCCCATGACCTCGAGCAGTTCGGCCCGGCGCGCCTCGAGACGCTCGCCCGCGCGGATGAGGATGCGGGCGCGCTCGTCGGCGCCGAGCGCCTGCCATGCGTCGGCGGCGGCGACGCCGCGCTCGACGACCTCGTTCAGCGCGCTCTCGTCGCCGATGCGCGACGACTCGACGAGCCGGGAACCGAGCTGCGACGCGGCCATGCGGTCGGCGATGGCGCGGCCCCACTCCCGGTTGCCCGGCAGGTCGGGGTCGGTGTCGGGCGTGTTCTCGAAGTCGCCGCGCCGGCCTGCCGCGACGCGGGCTTCGACGCGGGCCTCCGCGCCGGCGTCGTCGTAGTGCCGGCGGTCCTGCCGACGGTTGGGCTTCGGCACGTCGTACGACTCGGGGGATCCGTCGCCGGTGATCCCCGCGAGGTCGTCGAGCGATGCGAGGAAGCGCTGCTCCTCCCGTGCGAACAGGGCCTCGTCGTCGTGCAGCTCGAACACCGCCGACATGAAGTTCTCCTGGCTCGCCCCCTCCTCGAGGCGGCGGATCAGGTATGCGATCGCGACGTCGAACTCCTCGGGGTGCACGACGGGGGTGTAGAGCAGCAGCGACCCCACCTCGCGCCTCACCGCCTCGGCCTGCCCGGTCGCCATGCCGAGCAGCATCTCGAACTCGATACCGGCCTCGGCGCCGCGCTCCTTCGCGAGCAGCCAGGCGAGCGCCACGTCGAAGAGGTTGTGCCCGGCGACGCCGATCCGCACGTTCTGCACCCGATCGGGGGTGAGGGCGTAGTCGATCACGGCCTTGTAGCTCGTGTCCGAATCCTGCTTGCTGCCCCACGTGGCCGCGGGCCAGCCGTGGATCGCGGCGTCCACGTGCTCCATCGGCAGGTTCGCGCCCTTCACGATGCGCACCTTGACGGGAGCCCCGCCGTGGGCCACCCGGCGCGCGGCCCACTCCTGCAGGTCGATCATCGCGCCGAGCGCATCGGGCAGATACGCCTGCAGCACGATGCCGGCCTCGAGCCGTGCGAACTCGGGGCGTCCGAGGATCCGCTTGAACACCGCGATGGTGAGGTCGAGATCCTTGTACTCCTCCATGTCGAGGTTGATGAACTTCTTCGGGCTGGCCGCGTTCGCCCGCTCGAAGAGGGGCACCAGCTGCTGCTCGATGTGCGCGACGGCCTCGTCGAAGGCCCAGTGGTTGTGCGGCGCGACCGTCGACGACACCTTGATCGACACGTAGTCGACGTCGGGCCGGGCGAGCAGCCGGTGCGTGCCGGCCAGCCGCCGCTCGGCCTCGTGCTCGCCGAGGATCGCCTCGCCGAGCAGGTTGATGTTGAGGCGCACCCCGTCGCGCTTGATCTTCGCGATCGCGGAGCCGAGCTTCGCGTCGCTCGCGTCGATGATGAGGTGGCTCACCATCTGGCGCAGCACCCGGCGGGCGATCGGCACGACCACACCGGGCAGGGGCTTCGCGAAGGCGCCGCCGAGGCCGATGGCGCCGCGCATGGGGGCGGGCAGGAACCCCGGGGTGAGGGGCGTGAGCTCATGCAGCTTCTTCGCCGCGGCGCCGAGGTCTTCGGGGCGCACCACCCCGTCGACGAAGCCGACGGTGAAGTCGAGGCCGTTCGGATCGCGCAGCACGCCCGCGAGGCGCGCCGCGGAGGCGTCGACGGGGAACTCGGAGGCCTCGCGCAGCCAGCGCCGCACGAGGGCGATGGCGGGCTCGGCGAGGTCCTGGGGGCGGGCGGCGGTGCCTGCGGTGCGACTGCTCACGGCTGACCTTTCTGGGGGACGCACGGCGCGTCTGAGCGGGTGTGCTTGCTCCGGCCAGTGTGAGCCGTGTCGAGCCTGAAGTAAAGCGATACTTTTCACCGGGTAATATGAAGCAGAACTGAATCATTGGGATCCCCGCCCGGAAAGGCCCCCATGCTCGAGATGAAGCGCCTGCGGCTGCTCTGGGAGCTGCACGCCCGCGGCACCGTCGCCGCCGTCGCCGAGGCGCTCAACTACAGCCCCTCCGCCGTCTCCCAGCAGCTCGCCGTGCTCGAGCGGGAAGCCGGCGCTCAGCTGCTGCGGCGCGCCGGCCGCACGCTCGAGCTCACACCCGCGGGCGAGGTGCTCGTCGCCGAGACCGCCGAGCTGCTCGCCGGCCTCGAACGCGCCGAGGCCGCCCTGCACCGCGTGCGCGAGGCAGTCGTCGGCACGATCCGCGTGGCCGCGTTCCAGACCGCGATGCTCTCGGTGCTTCCCGGTGCGCTGCGCAGGCTCCGCGAGCGCTACCCGGGCCTGCGCGTCGAAGTGGTGCAGTACGAACCGGGCGCCGCGCTGCAGGAGACCTGGATCCGCAGCTTCGACCTCGTCGTCGCCGAGCAGTACCCCGGCCACGCCGCCGAGCACTTCCAGGGGCTGGATCGCGAACCCCTCACCCGGGATCCGATCCGTCTCGCCGTGCCGCCCAGCGGAGCCGGCGACCCGCGCTTCGATCGCGCCGAGCGCATCGAGGACCTCGCCGAACTGCCCTGGGTGATGGAGCCGCAGGGCGCGGCGACGCGGCACTGGGCCGAGCAGGCCTGCCGCACCGCGGGCTTCGAGCCCGACGTGCGCTACGAGACCGCCGACCTGCAGGCGCACATCGGCTTCATCGAGTCCGGCAACGCGGTCGCCCTGCTGCCGGGCCTCGTGCACGTCGGCGCCGCGCCGCGGCTGCGGCTCATCGAACTGCCCGACCGCCCCCACCGCACCGTCTTCACCGCCGTGCGCGCCTCGCAGGGCCGCCACCCCGCGCTCGCAGCGGTGCGCGAGGCGCTCGCCGCAGAGGCCGCGCGGTTGCCGTTCGACTGAACGCCCCGCATGCCCCACCCATGCAAGCGCTGAGAGTATCGGCGCGTTCAGCTCCACGAGCGTAAGGTAGTGCTGTCGGACTCCGACGCCCACCCGAGGAAGGGAGCTGCATGAAGGTCGTCAGCTACAACCTGCGCAAGAACCGGGCCGTCACCGAGATCGGTGCGCTGGCAGAGGATCACGAGATCGACGTGCTCTGCCTGCAAGAGGCGGAGGCGATCGCCCTCCCCGCGCACCTCGGCCACATGAGACTCGTGCACGCCACCGAGCGCAACCGGCTCGGCCTCGCGATGTATGTGCGCGAGGAGCGGTTCTTCGCCCGATCGGCCCACACCTTCCAGCTCAAGAAGTCGCTGCACGACCGGCTGCTCGCGCCCGCCCACGAGCGGCTGCTCGGCGCGCGCCTGCACGACGCCGAGATGAGCCGCGACTTCGTCGTCGCGTCGTTCCACGCCGCCCCGCTCACCGCTCTCAACTCGCTGCGCAGGCACCAGATCCACGCCGCCCTCGGCGAGCTTCGCGCGCTCGGCCCGGGCCTGCCGGCGCTCATGGTGGGCGACTACAACTACCCCGTCTTCAAGGGGCGCCTCGACACCGAGATGCGCGACCACGGCTACGAGCTGAGCCTCAGCGACAAGCGCACCTACACGCGCTACAAGATGTTCCGCGGCCACTTCGACTTCGCGACCTCCTCGGGCATCGACATCTCGAGCGTGCGCACCCTGAACCGCGGCCTCTCCGACCACCTGCCGATCATGGTGTCGGCCTCGCTGCGTGAGGACTCGCTGGTGCCCGTGCCCGCGTAGGCTCCCGCCCCGCGGGCTGAGGCCCGCCCTCCCGCCCTCCCGCCCTCCCGCTCTCTCTCAATCGGCCCGACTTCCTCCCATCAAGAGCCGGCGGAACCCCGCGCTTCAGTGGACGAAGTCGGGCGGATTCCGTCGAGGGAGTTATCCACAGCTACGGCGTGCCGGTCAGAGCCGAGCTCGGCGCCTGTGGATAGCGAGCGTCGGCCTCTCGCCGCCGCCTAACGTCGTCGTATGAAGCCGCTCCAGCAGATCCGTCTTCCCTTCGACCAGGGCCCTGCCGTGCCGGTCGCCGCGCTGCTCGAGGGCGGGGTTCCGAGATGGCGCCTGTATCGCGGTGATACGAAGCGAGTCTTCCGCGGGATCCTGGTGGAAGGACACGCGGACCCTGCACTGCTCGAGACGCGTATCGCGGGAGCGCGTGCCCTCATGCGCCCGGGCCGGTTCCTCTCCCGCGCGACTGCCGCGCTGGCGTATGACATTCCGCTGCTGCGCGAGCCCCGCGACCTCGAGGTCGGTGCGGTGCGGCCGATGAAACCCCCGGAGCGGCGTGGAATCCGCGGTCACCAGGTGCGCGCCGGTGCCCTGCTCGAGACGCCGCTGGAGCCTCTCTGGCTGCCCTCACCGGCCGAGGTCTGGGCGCTGCTCGCGGGCGCGTACCCGCTGGAGCAGCTGATCATGGCCGGCGATTTCCTCATCTCCGGCAGGGACCGCTGGGCCGAGCCGCTCTGCAGCATCGAAGAGCTGACGGCGACGGCCCGCCGTTTCGGCGGGTGCAGCGGGTCGGCCAAGCTCGTCGCAGCCCTGCCGAGGCTGCGCACCGGAGTGGAGTCGCCCGCCGAGTCGCTCACGCGGCTGCTCATCGAGAACGCGGGGCTGCCGACCCCGCAGACCTGTTGCAGCGTGCCGGTCGACGGGCGGGTGCTCCACGCCGACCTCGGATATCCCGAGTGGAAGACGCGATCGAGTACGACGGCGTCTATCACCAGCAGGGCGGCGTCGAGTAGCGGCGCCTCGACAACTCCCGCCGAGAGGCGATGATCGATGCCGGGTGGCGGGTGCTCACGGTGACGGCGCTGGACCTGCGCGACCCCTCCGCCTTTCTGCGCAGACTGGGGAAGGCCATCGCGGCGGCCCGCGCGGTGCGCGGCGTCTGACCTGCCGGCGAGCTCTGCCGGTCGCCTCCCGCCGCCTCGGTGGTCACGATCGGTCCGACTGCGTCTCATGAACACCGCCCGAATCGGGCTTCGTCATGGGACGAAGGTGGGCCGATCCATCGGCGGGAGCGGGAGCGGGGGCGCGGGAGAGCGTGGGGAGACGGGAGGCGCGGGCGGGATCGGTGAGCGGGAGCGGCGGCCCGGCGCGCGGGCGGGATCGGTGAGCGGGAGCGGCGGCCCGGTGCGCGGGCGGGATCGGTGAGCGGGAGCGGCGGCCCGGCCTGCGGAGCGCCCGCGGTCGACTCCGTTGACTTCGCACAGCGGCGCGGTTATGGTGGCGGCAATGGGTCTCCGAACCCGGTGGCCCGCTCGACGGAGAGGCCGAATGCTCCTGCTCGGCATCTGAGTTCCGAGGGGGTCCGGTTGCCCAGTTACTCGTACCGATGCTCGGAGGGGTGCCGCTTCGACGCCCTCTACTCGATGGCCGAGGTGCCCCGGGAGACCGACTGCCGCGTGTGCGGCGCCCGGGCGCGACGCTCGGTGACGGCGCCGCATCTCTCACGCAGCGGCACTTCGGCGTTCCAGCTCATGGAGCGGTCTGCGAAGAGCGCCTCCGAGCCCGAGATCGTGAGCGGTGTGCCCCCGTCGGCTTCGCGCCGCGCCCAGTCCACGACTCGTCACCCGCTGCACGCGAAGCTGCCGCGTCCCTGATCCGAGTCCTCGAAGACCGTTACATCCGAACACCCGGCGGCAGCGCAGCCGTCACCACAGAAACGGAGACCGCCATGCCAGAGCACATCTTCAGACTGGACTCGAGTAAACGCTTCGTCGATCAGGAGAAACTCGGTCACAACCGGTGGCACCCCGAGATCCCTCCGGTCGCGACCGTCAAGCCGGGCGACAGCTTCCGGGTCGACTGCCGCGAGTGGTTCGACGGGGCGATCAAGAACGACGACTCCGCGCAGGACATCCTCGAGGCGCCTCTGCTGACGGTGCACACGCTGAGCGGGCCGTTCCGCGTCGAGGGGGCGAAACCGGGGGATCTGCTCATCGTCGACATCCTCGACGTCGGCCCAATCCCGCAGGAGGATTCGGGGCCGCTCGCGGGCCAGGGCTGGGGCTACACGGGCATCTTCTCGCGCAACAACGGAGGCGGCTTCCTCACCGAGCAGTTCCCCGACGCGTACAAGGCGGTCTGGGATTTCGCGGGCCAGACCGCGACCTCCCGGCACGTTCCCGGGGTCTCGTTCACCGGCATCATCCACCCGGGCCTCATGGGGACCGCGCCCTCGGCAGAACTGCTCCGCACGTGGAACGCGCGCGAGGCGGCCCTGATCGCGACGGATCCGGATCGCGTGCCGCCGCTCGCTCTGCCGCCTGAAGCGGAGCACGCGATTCTCGGCGGGCTCGACCGCGGCGAGTGGGCGCGCGTCGGATCGGAGGCGGCGCGCACCGCCCCTCCCCGCGAGAACGGCGGCAACCAGGACATCAAGAACTTCACGAAGGGCTCTCGCGTCTTCTACCCGGTCTTCGTCGACGGGGCGAACCTGTCGGTGGGCGACCTGCACTTCTCGCAGGGCGACGGCGAGATCACGTTCTGCGGGGCGATCGAGATGGGCGGTTTCATCGATCTGCGCGTCGACATCATCCCGGGCGGCATGGAGACGTACGGGGTGAGCGAGAACGCGATCTTCATGCCGGGCAACGTCGAGCCGAACTACAGCCACTGGCTCGCGTTCTCGGGTACCTCGGTGACGCTCGACGGCGAGCAGAGATACCTCGACTCGCATCTCTCGTATCAGCGAGCGTGCCTGCACGCGATCGACTACCTCACCAAGTTCGGCTACAGCCCCGAGCAGGCCTACCTGCTGCTCGGCGCCGCGCCGATCGAGGGGCGCCTCTCGGGTGTGGTCGACATCCCGAATTCCTGCTCGACGGTGTACCTGCCCGTCGAGATCTTCGACTTCGACGTGCGCCCCTCGGCGTCGGGGCCGACGCAGATCGATCCCGGGATCGGCGCGCCCGTCGCGGCGAACCGGTAGCGCGGGGTTCGCAATCGGCCCGACTTCGTCCCACCAACGCCCCGGTTTTGAGCGGGGATGGTGAGACCAAGTCGGGCCGATTCGTGGGCGCTCAGCAGCTGGCGAGGTGTGTCGAGACATCGGCGACCGAGTCGAGCAGCGCCGTGAAGGGCTGCCCCTCGAAGGCCGCTCGGTCGAGCTTGCCCGACAGTACGCCGATCGTGACCGCCGCACCGGCATTCGCGCCTGCCTGCACGTCGACGGCGGTATCGCCGGCCACGAGCACCTCCGAGACCGCGAGGGTGCCGGTGCGCTCCATGGCCCGGTGGATCATGTAGGGCGCGGGGCGGCCGGCGGCGACCTCGTCGCCGCAGACGAGCGCGTCGACGGCCGTCCCCGGGGCACGCTCGCCGCCGTCCGCGCCGACGGCCCAGCCGAGCTGGTCGAGGATGCCCTCGGCCACATCGCGCGAGAACCCGGTCGTGAGCGCGACCTGCACGCCGGAAGCGCGCAGGTCGGCGATCGCCTCGGGCACTCCGGCGATCGGGGTCGGGGTCTGGGCGGTGTAGAGCTCGTCGAGGATCGCGCGGAAGCGTTCGAAGGCGACATCGACCTTGTCGGCGGGCTGCGTGGGATCGCCGCCGCCGAGTTCGATGAGGGCGGTGATGGCGGCGCGCTTCTCGGTGCCCATCCACGCCTGCAGGTCGGCGGGGGAGACCGACGCCCCGGTCTCCTCGACCGCGATGCGCAGCGCGTCGTAGACGGCGCCGCCGTCGTCGATGGTGGTGCCGGCCATGTCGAAGACGGCGAGAGTGATCATGCGGGTTCTCCTAGGGGTGGGGTCGCGGGGGAGTTGCGACGCGCCGCCTCGCGGGTGACGGCGCGGGGCGATGCGACTGCCGCTGCGCGGGTGAGCGGAACGGAGGGGTGACGCGGGGTGCGGCGATACGCGGATCAGCCGGCGCGCTCGAAGAGGTCGACGCCGGTGCTGCCGGCCTGGCGCGTGAGCGGGGTGCGGTGCTCGGCGCTGTTCTCGACCACGAAGGTGGCCATCGCCGGCAGGTAGCGGTCGTCGGCGGTCTCGATGACGGTGCCGAACTCGTCGTAGGCGAGACGGCGCACGCGCAGCAGCGGTGCGCCCGGACTCACGTGGAGCTGCTCGACCTCGAGCGGGTGGGCCGCGATGGCGTCGATCACGTGGCGGGCGCGCACCGGCACGACACCCGCGGCGCACAGCGTCTGGTAGATGCTGCCGTGGTCGAGGTCGGCCGAGATGAGGTGCCTGCCGATCTCGTAGGGGAAGAGGGAGCGCTCGAGCATGGCGGGTTTGTCGTCGAGCAGCCGCAGCCGGATGATCTCGACGACGGGGGTGTCGGGCTCGAGCTGCAGCTCGCGCGCGATGTCCTCGGTGGCGGGGCGCCGGCTCGCCTCGATGACGCGCTGGCCCGGGGCGAGCCCGAGCTCGCGAGCCCACTCGGTGAACGACATGAAGGTGTCGAACGACTGCGCCGGGGCGGTGCGCTGCACGCGGGGCGGCGCGCCGCGGCGCCCGATGATCATGCCCTCGGCGCGCAGCGCCGCGAGCGCCTGGCGCACGGGGCCGCGCGAGGTGCCGAACTCGGCGACGAGGGACTTCTCGCTGGGCACGCGGTCGCCGGGCTGCCAGACGCCGGTGCGGATGCGGTGCACCATCTCGGCGTACAGCTTGGCGTGGAGCGGTGAGCTGTCGGTCATGCGGTCAGTCTACAAGTTGTCTGTACTAGTCGAAATGCTCGCCGGTGGCCGTCAGGTGAACGAATCGTGACGATCTCCCACCTGCCGGTTGCGCATCGTGAACGCTTCAAGAACACCCCTCCGGAAAGTTGTCATGATTACTTTTCAGGCTTCACCATCGAATGCATGACCCCCTCCACCCATGCCCCGCACGTCGTGATCGTCGGCGCCGGCATCGTCGGCCTCGGCCACGCCGTCGCCGCGCTCGACGCCGGCCACCGCGTGACGGTGCTCGAGCAGGACGCCTCGGCCGTGCTGGCCAGCGTGCGCAACTTCGGCTACGTCTGCACGTCGGCGCAGGCCGGCGAACTCGGAGAGCTCGCACTCGAGGCGAACCCGCTCTGGCTCTCGCTCGTCGAGCGCGCAGGGGTGGAGGCGCGCCGCTCGGGCACGCTCGCGGTGGCCCGTTCGGCCGCGGAGGAGGCGGTGCTGCAGGAGTTCATCGCCGAGCGAGCCCCCGAAGGGGCGCGGCTCGTGACCGGTGCCGAAGCCGGTGAGCTGCTGCGGATCCCGGATCCCGCCCATCTGCGCGCGGGTGCGCTGCTGCCCGCCGATCTCACCGCCGACCCCCGCACCGCGGTCGCCCGGATCGCCGCCTGGGTTCACGCGCACGAGCGGGGCGAGGTGCGCTTCTCGACGACCGTGCGCGGGGCGCGCGGGGGATCGGTCGAGACCAGCCGCGGCCGCATCGAGGCCGACCACGTGGTGGTCGCGGCCGGGCATCTCGTCGGCCGCCTCTTCCCCGAACTGGCCGAGCGCCACCGCGTGCGGCAGTGCGCGCTGCAGATGGTGCGCGTGCGCGCCCCGCGAGCGATGGGCCGCGGCCCCGCCGTGCTCACCGGCACGTCGATGCTGCGCTACGGCGCGTTCGCGGGCTCCTCCGCCGAAGCGCTGCGCGCCGAGATCCTCGCCTCCCGGCCCGAACTGCTCGAGATCGACGCCAACGTCATGTTCACCCAGCAGGCCGACGGCACCCTGCTCGTCGGCGACTCGCACGCCGCGCACGACGCCGCCCCGCCCTTCCTCGACGAGCGCTGGACGCAACTGCTGCTCGACGAGACGGCCGCCCTGCTCGCCGCTCCGCGCCTCGACGTGCTCGAACGCTGGCAGGGCCTCTACGCCACGAGCGACGAGCAGGACATCCTTCGCGCCGCCCCGACCCCCGGCGTCTCCGTGGTCACCGTGACCACCGGCGTCGGCATGACCGTGGGCCTCGCCCTCGGCGCCCGCACCATCGCATCCCTCTGACCCCATCCCACCGACCTCTGTCACCCAAGGAGAATCGTGAAGAAGACCACCATCCTCGCCGCTTCCGCGGTCGCACTGCTGGGCCTCGGCCTCGCCGCGTGCTCGTCCCAGGCCGACGCGGCCGCGGGCGAGGCCTCGGCCACATGCCCCGACGGCAAGATCCGCTTCGGCATCCTCCCCTACGAAGATCCCGAGTCGCTCGAGCCGGCCTACCAGGTGCTCGCCGAGGCGCTCTCCGAGAAGCTCGACTGCCCCGTCGAGGTGAGCATCACCGAGGACTACGCCGCCGAGGTGCTCGCCATGGAGAACGATCAGCTCGAGATCGCCCAGTTCGGCCCGCTCGGCTTCGTGTTCGCCAACGAGCGCGCCGGCGCAACCGCGATGGTCTCCTTCGGCGACGCCGAAGGCGCACCCACCACCTACACCGGCGGCATCTGGGTGCCGAAGGATTCGCCGGTGCAGTCGCTCGAGGACCTGAAGGGCAAGACGCTCGCGCTCGGCAGCCCCGGATCGACGTCGGGCGACGCCCTGCCGATGTCAGCGATCGTCGACGCCGGTCTCGAGGACGACGTGCAGTGGGACTACGCGGGCGGCCACCCCGAGGCGCTGCTCGCCCTCGTGAACGGCACCGTCGACGCCGCGCAGATCAACTCGCAGACGCTCGCGACCGCGCTCTCCGAGGGCACCTTCGACGAGTCGCAGTTCCGGCAGATCTGGGAGTCGGATCCGATCCCGAACGACCCGATCACCGTTCGCGACAACCTGCCCGAGGAGTTCAAGACCGCCGTCAAGGAGGCCCTGCTGAGCCTCGACGCCGCCGACGTCGAGAAGGTCAGCGCATTCCTCGGCGTCGACCCCGCGGGCCCGCTGATCGAGGTCACGAACGAGACCTACCAGCCGCTGTTCGACCTCGCCGACACCATGGGCCTCACCGAGGCCGACGTCTGATGAGCGCCGTCACCGTGCTCGGAACCCCCGCCTCGGCGCAGCCGGGCGGCACCGCCGAGGTGCTGCTCGACGTGCAGGCCATCTTCAAGAGCTTCGGCGATCGCGTCGTGCTCAAGGACATGAGCATGCGCGTGCACGCGGGAGAGGTGGTCGCGTTCCTCGGAGCCAACGGCTCGGGCAAATCGACCACGCTGCGCGCGGTGAACGGCCTCATCGAGGCGGACTCCGGCGACATCACGATCGCCGGGGTCCGCCTGAGCGAGGCGAGCCCCCAGCGACGCGCCGAGGCGCGACGCACCGCCGCCACCGTCTTCCAGAAGATCCATCTGGTGCAGCGCCGCACGGTGCTGCAGAACGTGTGCGCCGGCGGTTTCTCGAGGCTGCCCGGGTGGCGCTCGCTGCCACCGCTCTTCCCGCGCGAGCTGAGGGAGGAGGCCATGGCCTGCCTCGACCGCGTGGGGCTCGCGGATCGCGCCCACGACCGCGCCGGAAGCCTCCCCGGCGGCCAGCAGCAGCGGGTGGCGATCGCGCGTGCGCTCTGCCAGCGGCCGCGCATGATCCTCGCCGACGAACCCGTCTCGGCGCTCGACCCCAAGGCGGCCGACGACGTGATGAACCTGCTGCACGATCTCGCCGTCGAGGAGGGCCTCGGCGTCGCCGCGGTGCTGCACCAGCCCCACCTGGCGCGCACGTACGCGCATCGGGTGATCGGCCTGCGCGACGGCGCCCTCGTCTTCGACGCCCCCACCGCCGACATCGACGACGTCGAACTGGCCTCGCTGTACCTCTGAGGAATGCACCCGTGACTGAAACGCTCACCCCCGCCGCCCGAGAGCGCCGCTCCGAAGGGCACCTGCCCGTGCCCCGGGACCCGAGGGCCCCCTACCGCGCCGGCTCCTGGTCCGTCATCATCGCGGCGCTCGTGGTGCTGCACCTGCTCGCCTTCTCGGCCACCGACTTCCACCCCGCGAAGCTCGTCACCGGGGCGCAGGGCATGATGAACTTCCTGTCCGAGGCGATCCCGCCCGACCTCAGCGGGGAGGTGCTGCGGAAGGGCCTCGAAGGCGCGCTCACCACCCTCTGGATCGGCCTGCTCGGCACCACTATCTCGGTGCCCTTCGGGCTGCTGCTCGCCGTGCTCGGCGCGCGCACCACCGCGCCCAACGCCTTCGTCTACCAGATCGCGCGCGGCATCCTCTCGTTCTTCCGCGCCGTGCCCGACATCGTGTTCGCGCTCATCTTCGTGACCGCCGTCGGACTCGGCCCCTTCGCGGGGGTGCTCGCGCTCATCGCCCACAACACGGGGGTGATGGGCAAGCTGTGGTCGGAGGCGATGGAGGACATCGACCCCGGCCCCGAGCAGGCGCTGCGAACCGCAGGAGCCTCCCGCTGGCAGGTGGTCGCGAACGCGACGATCCCCACCGTGCTGCCGCAGCTGACGGGCCTGCTGCTCTACCGCTTCGACGTGAACGTGCGGTCCTCGCTCGTGCTCGGCCTCGTCGGCGCCGGCGGCATCGGCCTGCTCATCAACAAGGCCATCAAGACCTTCCAGTTCGACGAGATGCTCACGTACCTCATCATCATCCTCGTGGTGATCGTGGCGGTCGACCTCGCATCCGGCTGGATCCGCAAGCGGCTGCAGTAACCCCCTGCGGGCGACGGCCCGCGGGGCGCGAGCGGCCGGTCGCCGCGCCGCCCGCTCCCGAGAGAACCGCGCATCCGCACCCCGACGCACCACCACCCCTCCGCAACAGCCCGACGCCCGTACAAGGAGAAACGCCCCTCATGTTGCACAGTTCATTCCGTCGCGCCCCGCGACGCCCCGCCCGCGCGGTCGCCGGAGGAGCGCTGCTCGCGCTCGCCGGAGGCCTGCTCGTCGCGCCAGCCGTCGCCGCCCCCGCCGCGGCCCTCGCGACGCCCTACACCCAGGACTTCGAGACCGCGGGCACCCCGTCGCAGGCCCCCGACGGGTGGTCGGTCGAGAGCGCGAACACCGCCGGCATGCGCGCCGGCTGGGAGGGCTGGACCTTCCACACGCCGGCCGAAGTCGTCTCGGCCTTCGGCAACAGCGGCGACCGCAACGGCTTCGGCAAGGCGCAGGGCCTCGTCGCGGTCGTGCACTCCGACAGCAACCGACCCGCCACCGGCACCTTCGACTCGACGCTGTGGGCCCCCGCCTACGCGGTCGACCCCGGTGCCGCGGCCGTGACCATCAGCTTCGACAGCCACTACAAGCAGGGCCAGGCGCCCCAGGAGGCGAAGCTGCTCGCGAAGATCGACGGCGGCGATCCCGTGCTCGTCGAGCAGTTCGGCACGAACCGCCTCAACCAGACCCACACCTTCGCCGTCGACCTGCCCTCGGGCGCGCAGAACGTGCAGTTCGGCTGGCAGTACCTGAAGAGCACGAACAACTGGTTCTGGATGATCGACAACGTGTCGATCGCGGAGGCCGCCCCGGCCGATCGCACGCCCGCGGTGATCTCCAACACCAAGGCGCCCGTGGCGCCGGGCTCCACGGCGACGGTCGAGGTGGGCGGCCTGCGCCCCGGTCAGCAGCTCGAAGCGTCATTCGGGGGCGGCCCCGTCTCGGGCATCCCCGCGGCCGGCGCCGACGGCGCGGTGTCGTTCGGCGTCGCGATCCCGGCGGATCAGCCGAACGGCACCATTCCGCTCCTGCTCGCCGGTGACGGCGTCGTGCCGGTCGAGACGAGCCTCACCGTGCTGGCGGCACCAGGCGACCTCGGCGCCACCACCGAACCGCAGCTCTGGTTCGACGGGTTCGAAGGCGCCGCCGACGCGTGGCAGGCGGAGGGCGCCTGGCAGTTCACCACCCGCGCCGACGTCGTCGCCTCCCAGGGCACCGACCGCAGGCAGGCGTTCACCCGCGCCTCCGGCACCATCGCGGTCGCCGAAGCCTCGACCCAGCCCTTCGCCGGCGCCCTCACCTCGGCGCCCGTCGAGGTGAGCGCGGGCGCGAAGCTCGAACTGCGCTTCGACAGCCACCTCCGCGTGCGCGGCTCGGGCGGCACCGCCGTCGTCAGCGCCGTCTTCGACACCGGCGAGACGATCGTGCTGCGCACGATGACCGAGAACGAGGAGTCGGCGCAGCCCCGACTGCCCTTCACGGTGCCGGACGGCGCGTCCACCGTGCGATTCGCCCTCTCCTACGAGGCGCCCGCCGGCGGCGGATCCTGGATGCTCGACGATCTCCACCTCGTGCAGCCGCTGCCGCAGCTCCCCGCCGACGCCGAGGCCATCGCCCGCATCGACGTGTTCAGCGACGTGCAGGGCGCCAACGCCCGCCTGCAGAACAACGTGATGCCCGGGTTCGAGCGGCTGCCGGGCGGCCGCGCCGGTGTGCTGCTCTCGAACGGCGACCAGACGAGTCAGGGCACCGAGAGCCAGTACAACAGCTACCTCGCGGCCGTGCAGGGCGGCGGCGGAGCAGAGTACCCGACCGTCGTGTCGACCATCGGCAACCACGAGTTCTACGGGGGCAACGGCTCCGACGTCTACATCCAGCGCTTCCTCGACCGCACCGGCATGCGCGGCCTCGGCGTCGAGGGCTCGACCTCGCCGAACACGGGGCTGTGGGGCGAGGTGCTCGTCGACGGCGAGCTGCCGCTGCTGTGGATCGGCAGCGAGTACCACGACTACCCCTCGCAGACCGGCAGCGGGCCGTTCGTGGTGCTCTCGGACGAGCAGTTCGACTGGCTGCGGGCCCGCCTCGAGCACTACAGCGCCGAGAACAAGCCCGTCGTGCTCGCCTCGCACCACGTCTTCGCCGACTCCAACTCGGGCACGTACATCAACTTCAACCGCAACGACTTCGACCGCGACACCGAGCGCCTGCAGTCGCTGCTCGCCGCCCACCCGAACGTCACCGTGCTCACGAGCCACACCCACTGGTCCGCCGAGCTCAACGACTGGTCGGTCGAGCAGCGCTTCGACCCGGCGGCCGAACTCGCCCCGACCATCGTGAACACCGCGGCGGTCACCACCCAGTACGGCCCGAGCGGCGACTGGGGCGAAACCGGGATCGGCGGCGCCGATCCCGTGGGCCTGAGGGCCGCCCTCTACGAGGACCGGCTGCGAGTGACCGCCTACTACTTCGACGGCAACGCGGTCGAGCGCGAGATCAAGCACATCGACGTGGCCCTGCCGGCCGAAGCGCCCGCCGCGCCGCCCGAGGTCTCGCTCGGCGCCGGGACCGTCGTGCAGGGCGGCGAGGTGACCGTGACGGGAGCCGGCTTCCTGCCCTCGGAGCCGCTGCGCATCGAGCTGCACTCCGCCCCGGTCGTGCTCGCCACGACGGCGGCCGACGCGCAGGGCGGGCTCGCGGCCACGGTGCGCATCCCGGCGGGGACGCCGGCCGGCCGGCACAGCCTCGTGGTGGTGCGCGCCGACGGCACCGAGCTGTCCATGCCCATCGTGGTCAGGGCGGCCGAAGGCGGCACGGGCGGCGGACCCGGGGGGATCCGATGGCACGGGCCCAGGCGGGGCGGGCTCCGGCGACACCGGCGGCCAGACCGGCGGCGGGGCGGGCGATGCGGGCCGATCCGGATCGGCCGACGCCCTCTCGCGCACCGGTTCGAATGGCCCGGTCGGCGTCGCGATCGCGGTCGCGCTGCTCATCGCCGGAGGATCGGCGATGGCCGTCAGGCGACTGCGCCGACGGGCCTGAGCGGCCGCGCGGGGAACCCGCGGCGGCGAGCGGGCCGAGGAGCCGGGCAGACGATCCGGCGCCCCGGCCCGCTCGCGCGTGCTCGCGCGGGCGGCACCGGGCGTCGGCGCCCGTCGCGTGGCGCTGGGCGCTGGGCGCTGGGCGCCCGCGAGCGTGGCGGCCGTGCCGGTCTACTGCTCGGCGGAGTGGTCGCGGGTGCAGCGACCCGCCGGCCCGTCGACGCGGATGTCGTGCGCCGAGGCGTTGAAGCGGTGCAGCCCCTCGCGCAGATCCTCGAGTTCCTCCGCGCTCCACCCGACGAAGCGCTCGTGGTAGGCGTGCGCCCAGCGGGCTCGGATGCGCTCGAGCAGCTCGGTCGCCCGCGGAGTCGCCGTCAGCAGCATCACACGACGGTCCTCGGCGGCGGGCTCGGCCTCGACGAGCCCGAGCTCGCGCAGCTTCGCGATCTGGCGGCTCACCACGGCCTTGTCCATGTCGAGCATCTGGCTGAGCGCGGTCGCGGTGATGGGCCCCTTGCGCAGCACGAGCTGCAGCACGATCATGCCGACGCCCTTCAGATCGCTGTCGACCTCCTGCGCGTAACTCGCCCAGTGGCTGCGGGCGAAGGCGAAGACCTCCGAGAACTCCGAGATGATCTGGGCGATGCGGTCGTCGCGATGGGAGGCGACCGCCCCCGCCGGGTCGTTCAGCGGGGAGCGGTCGCTCTGATCCTCCATGGCGTCGAGCCTAGCGCGCCGCAGAGGTGTCGCCATCGCCCCGCTCGCGCGACGAGGAGCCTGCCACCACGGGGATCGACCCCGTGGCGGCCTTGACCGCGTCGCCGAGGAACTCGTGCGCGGCGGTGCCCGCCGCATCGGACGCGGCTGCGGCCTCGCGCTGGCTCAGCTCGGCGATGCGCTCGGCGTTGCTCTTCGTGCTCAGCGGGATGTTGGGCAGGAAGGCGATCGCGATGAGCGCGACGATCGCGACCGGGGAGGCGGCGAGGAAGATGTTGCCGATGGCGTGGCCGTACGACGACTCGACGATCTCGCGCACCGGAGCCGTCAGCTCGGCGATCTTCGGAATGGCGTTGCTCTCCTGGAACCGCTGCAGATCGGCGATCACCTCGGGGTCGGGGTTCGTCTGCATGAGCGCCGCCAGCTCGGTGAAGCCCTCCTTGAAATAGTCGGCGATCTCGTGGGCGAGGATCGCGCCCATCACCGAGATGCCGGCGGTGCCGCTGATCGTGCGGAAGAAGGTCACCGAGGCGCTCGCGGCGCCCATCTCGGTCGGAGCGACCGTGTTCTGCACGATGAGCACGAGATTCTGCATGGTCATGCCGACGCCGGCGCCGAGCACGGCCATCGAGACGCCCACGTACCAGTAGTTCGTGTCGTACCGCAGCTGACCCATCATGAGCAGGCCGGCGAGCAGTGCGAGCGCTCCGACGACCATGTAGCGCTTCCACTTGCCGGTGCGCGTGATGATCTGGCCCACGACGGTCGACGAGATCAGCACGCCGGCCATCATCGGCAGCGTCAGCAGGCTGGACTCGATGACGGAGCGGCCGCGCGCGAGCTGCATGTACTGGCCGAGGAAGACGGCGGTGCCCATCATGGCGAGCCCCACCGCGATCGAAGCGATCGAGGCGAGCGTGAAGGTGCGGTTCTTGAAGAGCGTCATCGGGATGAGGGGCTCTTCGACCTTGAGCTCGACGAGCACGGCGACCACGAGGGCGACGATACCGCCGCCGACCATCGCGACGGTCTGCCACGACCACCACTCGAAGTTGGAGCCGGCGAGCGTCACCCAGATGAGCAGGCTCGAGAAGCCGAGCGAGATGAGCGCCGTGCCCCAGTAGTCGATCTTGACCTTCTGCTTGCGGGTGGGCAGGTGGAGGGTGCGCTGCAGCATGATGATCGCGACGATCGCGATGGGAGCCGCGACGTAGAAGTTCCAGCGCCAGCCGACCGTGTCGGTGAGTAGGCCGCCGAGCAGCGGGCCGCCGACCGTGGCCACGGCCATGATCGCGCCGAGGATGCCCATGTACTTGCCGCGCTCGAGCGGGCTGATGATCTCGGCGAGCACGATCTGGGCGAGCGCGCCGAGGCCGCCGACGCCGAGGCCCTGCACGACGCGGAATGCGATGAGCCAGGTGGGATCCTGCGCCATGCCGGCGAACGCCGATCCCACGATGAAGACGATGATCGCCACCTGCAGCAGCACCTTCTTGCTGGTGAGGTCGGCGAGCTTGCCCCAGATCGGGGTCGAGATCGCGGCCGCGAGCATGGTGGCGGTGACCACCCAG
The DNA here is from genome assembly GCF_004028235.1 of Leucobacter muris. Taxonomy (NCBI): domain Bacteria; kingdom Bacillati; phylum Actinomycetota; class Actinomycetes; order Micrococcales; family Microbacteriaceae; genus Leucobacter; species Leucobacter muris. Next base: position 349,363 of record NZ_CP035037.1, read on the forward strand.
GTGAACGCGGCCTGCGTGCCTCCGATGTCGGCGATGATGATCGGCATCGAGGTGCCGACCACGTTCATGGCGAGCATGGAGACGAAGTTGGCGAGGAAGAGTCCGGCGAGCGCGAGGTTCTTGGCTCGGCCGGTGAGCAGCCCCGTTTCGGGGGTGTGCTGCGAGGGCTGTGACATCCGGGTCCTTATCGATGTGCGACGTGCGGGCGGTGCTCCCGTCGTTGCTCGCCCGAGGCGGATCGCGAGCGGGTCGCCGGGCTTCTGCCGGCGCGGCACCTTCGTTGACGAAGATCAACTATATGCCAATGGTTGATCTTTATCAACCATTTCCATTTCCGGGGTTCGGCGGGTTGCCCGCAGGGCCTCGCTCCTGCGGCGCCGAGCCCTCGCCCTGCTTTGCCGAGTCATGCCCCGACCTGACTCCCGCCCCGACCTGACTCCCGCCCCGACCTGACTCCCGCCCACCCAACCGCACCGATCGACGTTCAAGCACCGAATATCTCGGAATCGGGGTGCTTGAGCGTCGATCGGTGGGTCTGTCCGATAAACGGTGTGTGGGATCCGGCGGTTTTCATTCGTGAGTGGTTTTCTCGAACCGTCCGGCGAAGGTGATCGCGAACGCGTTCAGCGCGGGCTTCCACCTCATCACCCAGCGTGCCCTTCCGCCGCCAGTCGGGTCAAGCGACCGCGTCACGAGGTAGAGACATTTCAGCGCGGCGGCCTCGTTGGGAAAGTGCCCCCGAGCTCTCACGGCGCGCCGATAGCGAGCGTTGATTGACTCGATCGCGTTGGTCGTGCAGATCACCCGCCGGATCTCGACGTCATACTCGAGGAACGGCACGAACTCCGCCCAGCTGTTCTTCCAGAGCTGCACGATCGCCGGATACCGTCCGCCCCACTCGGCGGCGAACTCCTCGAACCGATCCTTCGCCGCCTGCTCCGACGGGGCCGTGTAGACGGGTTTGAGGGAACGGACGATCGCGTCGCGGTGTTGCCGCCCGGCGTAGCGGAAGCTGTTGCGGATCAGATGGACGATGCACTGCTGGACGACCGTTTGCTCCCAAGTGGTGTTGATCGCCTCCGGGAGACCCTTCAGCCCGTCGCAGACCGCGATGAGCACGTCCTCGACACCCCGGTTCTTCAGCTCGGTGAACACCTGCAGCCAGAACCTCGCACCCTCCTGACCGTCACCGGCCCAGATGCCGAGGATGTCGCGTTCCCCGTTCACGGTGACGCCCATCACGACATAGAACGGGGTGTTCCTCACCTGCCCGTCACGGACCTTCACCACGATCGCGTCGACGAAGATCACCGGGTAGAGCGCATCCAACGGCCTGCTCGACCATTCGGCGAGTTCCCCGGCGACCTTCTCGGTGATCCGGCTGATCGTGTCCTTGGAGACCTTCGCCCCATAGACCTCGTCGAAATGCGCAGCGATCTCACCGGTCGTCAACCCCCGAGCGGAAAGGGACAGAACGATCTGATCGATGCCGTCCAGTCGGCGTTTCCGCTTGGGGACGATCACCGGCTCGAACGACCCGTCTCGATCTCGCGGGACTTCGATCTCGACGGGGCCGATCTCTGTCAGCACCGTCTTGACCCGCGTCCCGTTACGCATGTTCTCGCCGATTGGGGTCCCGCCGTGCTCGTGGCCGAGGTGCTCGGTCAACTCGGCATTCAGCGCGGTCTCGAGGACGTTCTTCGTGAGCTGGCTGAGCAGGCCGCCCGGCCCCGTCAGGCTCACGCCCTGCTCCTTCGCCTGCGCGAGCAAGCGTTCTGCGAGTTCTTTCTGATCGATGATCTCCCCGGTCACGGGATCAATCATCTCGTCGTCAACAACGACAGTGGTCGTGTCAGCCACGGCCATCTCCTTTCGGATCAGGCCGGACCCTCACACACCATTATTCAGACAGTCCCCGATCGGTGGCGGGCGGGGTGAGGCGAGGCGTGCGAGAGAAGGGGGAAGGAAGGGGAAGGAGGGAAGGGGGGAGCAAGGGGATGGATGGAAGGAAGGAAGGAAGGAGAGAGGCCGGGACAGAGGAGAGGGAAATGATCGAGGAGGGAGAGGGGCGATCTTGGGGGCGAGGGACGATGAGCAAGGGGTCGCGGTGCAGGAGGATCGGATAGAGGAGATCCGGGTCGGGTGGGGACTCGGGTGTGGTCGGAATGGAGGACGCCGGCGCGGTCACCCTCCACCTCCAACTCCTTTCGCTCCCCTTTTCCACACAACCGCACCGATCGACGTTCAAGCGCCGAAGATCCCGGAATCGGGGTGTTTGAACGTCGATCGGTGCCGGAATCGGGCCGATAGAGGGGGATCGGAAGGGAAAGGAGGAGGGAAAACTTCCGTCTCCTTCCGCTCCTCTTCTCTGCCCAACCGCACCGATCGACGTTCGCGCACCGAAGATCCCGGAATCGGGGTGCTGGAACGTCGATCGGTGCGGTTGTGGGGCGACAAGGGTGTAGGACGAGGCGTGCGGGAGAGGGAGAGGACGAGGGGGAGAAGAGGAGAGGAAGGGAAGGGAAGGGAAGGGAAGGACGAGGGAGCGAGGAAGGAAGGAAGGGAGGAAGGAACGAAGGAAGGAACGAAGGAAGGAACGAAGGAAGGAACGAAGGAAGAGAGGGAGGGAGGAAGAAAGGAAGAGCGAGGGCATCGGTGCAGAGGGAGGCGATCGGGGGAGGCGAGGCGCGAGTGCGCGATAAGGCAGAATAAGACGTATGACTCTCGAGAGCGGCAGCATCACGATCGGCGTCATCGGAGGCGGCCAGCTCGCCCGCATGATGGTGCCCCCGGCGATCCACCTCGGGCTGCGCATCAGCGTGCTCGCCGAGGCCGAGGGATCGAGCGCGGCCCGCGCCGCCGACGCGGTGGGCGATTACCGGGATCCCGAGACCGTTTACGCGTTCTCCGACACCGTCGACGTGGTCACGTTCGATCACGAGCACGTGCCCGGCGAGATCCTGCGCGAACTCGAGCGGCGCGGCGTCGCCCTGCACCCCCGTCCCGACGCGCTGCAGTACGCGCAGGACAAGATCCTGATGCGCGAGAAGCTCGGCGAGCTGGGTGTGCCCGTTCCCGCGTGGGCCGCGGTCGAGGACGAGGGCGAGCTGCAGGCATTCATCGACGCGCACGGCGGTCGCGCCGTCGTGAAGACCGCCCGCGGCGGCTACGACGGTAAGGGCGTGCGGGTCGTGAGCAACGCGGTCGAGGTGCGCGACTGGTTCACGGCGCTCGCCGAAGACGGGCGGGGCGGCCGGCTGCTCGTCGAGGAGCTCGTCGATTTCACTCGCGAGCTGTCGCAGCTGGTGGCGCGCAGGCCGGGCGGCGAGACCCGCACCTGGCCGGTCGTCGAGACGATCCAGCGCGACGGCGTCTGCACCGAGGTGCTCGCCCCCGCCCCGGTGCAGCGCCACGAGACGCTCGACGAGGCCGCGCGCATCGGCAGTGCGGTCGCCGAGGGCGTCGGCGTGACCGGTGTGCTCGCCGTCGAGATGTTCGAGACCCGCGACGGCCGTGTGCTCGTCAACGAGCTGGCGATGCGCCCCCACAACTCGGGCCACTTCTCGATCGAGGGATCCGTCACCAGCCAGTTCGAGCAGCATCTGCGCGCGGTGGCCGACCTGCCGCTCGGCGATACCTCGATGACAGCGCCCGCCGCGGTGATGGTCAACGTGCTCGGCGGCCCGGCGGATGGGCCGATGCCCGTGCGCTACGCCGAGGCGTTCGCGGCGCATCCGCGCGCGAAGATCCACAGCTACGACAAGCAGCCCCGGCCGGGCCGCAAGGTGGGCCACGTCACGGTGACCGGGGAGTCCCTCGACGCCGCGCTCGCCGAGGCGCGAGCCGCTGCGGCCGCGTTCGCCTGAGCCGGTTCCGCCCGCCCCGCGTCACGCCGTTCCCTCCCGAGGCGCCTTCGCTCACGGCGAGCCCGTCGAGCGGTGGATCGCCGGAGGATCGCGCAGCCGCGCTGGAAGCTGATTCGTTCGACGCTGGGTCCACCGCGCGACGGGCGGGCTCTCGGGCGACCTGGCAGAGCCTGCTGGATCCGGCGGGCGGGCCGCTTGCAGGCCGGGAGCCGGCTGATCCGGCGGAGCGGACAGGATAGGGCGGATCCGGCTGAGCGGGCAGGATGGGACGGGCCCGGCGGAGCGAGCAGGATCCGGCGGAGCCGGCAGCAGAACCCGGCGCGCCGCGGCGATACGATGGAACCCATGAGCGATACCTCGGCAGCGCCCCTCGTCGGCGTGATCATGGGCAGCGACAGCGACTACTCGGTCATGGGCGACGCGGTGCAGGTGCTGCGAGACTTCGGCGTCCCGAACGAGGTCGAGGTGGTGAGCGCTCACCGCACCCCCGACAAGATGGTGAATTACGCGCGCGAGGCGGCTGCCCGCGGCCTGCGGGTCATCATCGCCGGCGCCGGCGGTGCGGCGCACCTGCCCGGCATGGTGGCGTCGATGACGACGCTGCCGGTCGTCGGAGTTCCGGTGCCGCTCGCGAAACTCGACGGTCTCGACTCGCTGCTGTCGATCGTGCAGATGCCCGGCGGCATTCCCGTGGCCACGGTGAGCATCGGCGGGGCGAAGAACGCCGGGCTGCTCGCGGCCCGCATCCTCGGCGCGACCGATCCTGCGATCGCGCAGCAGCTCGCCGACTACGCGCAAGAGCTGACCGACATGGTCGAGACGAAGAACGCGGCGCTGCAGGCGCGCATCGCCTCCGAGTAGTCGGCGCGGGTGCGGAGATCGTGGCGCAGGGGTCGGACGCCGGAGCGTCTTCCGGCGACCGCGATCCCCGCGACGGCGACGGCCCCGCGAGTCCCTCCGACCCGCGAGCGGAGGTCGGCACGCCCCGCTACCGGCGGGCGCTGATCGCGCTGTTCTGCGCGGGCGTCGCGACGTTCGCGCAGATGTATTCCCCGCAGGGCATACTGCCGGATCTCGCGCAGGACTTCGGCGTCACCGCCGGGGAGTCGTCGTGGGCGGTGGGCGCCGCCACTATCGGAGTCGCACTCGGTGTGCTGCCCTGGGCGAGGCTCTCCGACCGGATCGGCCGCGTGCGCGCCATGCGCATCGCGATGTCCGCGGCGATGGTGGTGGGCCTTGTGACCCCCTTCATCCCGCATTTCGCGTGGTTCGTCGCGGCCCGCTTCGTCGAGGGGCTGCTGCTCGCCGGGCTCGCGGCGATCGCGGTCACCGCCATCGCCGAGACGGTGCACCCGCGAGCGCTCGGCACCGCGGTCGGCACCTACATCGCGGGCACGACGATCGGCGGCCTCGTCGGTCGCATCCTCGCAGCCACGGCGGCCGAGCCGAGCGACTGGCGGTGGGGGATGGGCGCCGTCGCACTGCTCGCCGCCGCGTCGACGCTCGTGTTCCTGGTGCGCATCCCGCCCACGGCGGTGCCGCCGAGGGGAGGCCTTCGGATCCTGCCCGCCACCCTCGCGAATCTGCGCACGCCCGGCGTCATGGTGCTCGTGGCCCAGGCGTTCCTGCTGATGGGCGGCTTCGTGGCCTCCTACAACTACCTCGCCTTCCGGCTGCAGCACGAGCCGTTCGGGCTCTCGCTGGCGCAGGCCTCGTGGATCTTCCTCGCCTATCTCGCCGGCGCGGCCTCGTCGCGCTGGGTGTGGCGGGCGACCCGCCGGATCCCGCCGACGGGCACCCTGCTCGGCTGCGCAGCCATCATGGTGGCGGGGCTCGCGCTGACGGTGGCCGCCTGGCTGCCCGCCGTGATCCTCGGACTCGTGCTCTTCACCGGCGCCTTCTTCGCGGCGCACACCGTCGCGAGCGGTCTCATCGACCGGCGGGCGGGGGCGGGGCGCAGTCTCGCGCCGCCGCTCTACAACCTCGGGTACTACGCCGGATCGAGTGTGCTCGGCTGGCTCGGCGGCGTCGCGTTCGGCGCGGGCGGCTGGTGGGCCACCGCGGGCTTCGTCGCCTCTGCGACGCTGCTGTCGGCGCTGATCGCGTGGCTCTACGCGCGCTCTCGCGGCGGCATCGCGGCCGTGGACGCGCGCTGAGCGAGTCTTCAGAGGTTGGCGTGGGTCTCCCACAGCTGCCACGCGGCGCTGCGCCAGCTGAAGCCGCGCCCGCGGTCGCAGGCGAGCACCGAGAGCTGCGCGAGCGCGTCGGTGTCGCGGAAGAGACGGCTGTACTCTGCGGCGAACGGCCCGGAGGCGTCGGCTGCGACGCCGGCGTCGAGCACCAGCTCGGCGGTGGCCTCCTGATCGGCGTGCAGCACCGGCACTCCGGCGCCGAGCGCGCCGAGCACGGTGTAACCCGTGCCCGAGTAGGTCTGGGGCTGCAGCAGCAGCGAGGCGCCGGCCAGGACGGCGCCCACGTCGGCGAGCTCGCGGGGGCGCACCACCACGACGCGGTCGCGCAGCTCGTCGGGCACGGCCGGCTCTCCGGCGCCGTTCTCGTCGCGATGCTCCTTCGACGGCGGTCGCGGGTCGAGGCCATCGAGCACGACGAGGTGGGGCAGCGAAGGATCGGTGCGCAGCGCGTCGAACAGCCACTCGAGGCGGCCGAACTCGCCGGGCATCGCGGTGGTGAGGGCGTAGCGCTCGGGCAGTTCGAGCGCAGCGCGGCGCTCGGCAGCGTCGTCGCCAGCGACGTACTCGGAGGGCGGCGCGAGGGGGAGCACCTGCACGCGCAGATGCTCGCCGTACTGCCGCTGGAGCACTCGGGCGGTGGCGTGGGTGGGGGTGAGCAGCACGTCGGCCAGCTTGACGGCGCGGCGGGCGAACGCGGGGAAGAGGCGCGCCTGCGCCCCGCCGAGCAGCGCCGGGGCCTCCCACGCGAGGCTGTGGGGGATGGTGACCGAGGTCTGCGAGCCGTCGTCCTCGCCGCGCGAGCGCAGCGGCAGCATCGGGGTGAGCGAGTGCACGAACTCGCCGTCGAGCGGCCGCGCGGTGGTGCCGCTCTGCCAGACGTAGGGGAGCATGCTCGCGCGCATGGGGAGCTGCTCGACGCGGATCACCGGCGAGCTGAACTCGGGCTTCTCGGTGCCCCGGGCGATGAGGTAGCGCGCACTGCAGCTGCGGGGGGCCGTTGCGGCGACCGCGTTCGCGAGATCGCGGGCGGCGGCGGCCTGAGCGGCTGCCTCCCAGTCGGGGAACGGCTCGGCGATGAGGGTGAGCATGGCCATGCGTTCTCCCCTCGGTGTAGCCTGACCGCCGCCGTTCGGCGCGCGCCTGCGACACATTGTATTTGAGTGCTCCCCGGGAGAAGCCGGGAGAGCGTCGATGAGTTGCGCTTCAGGCGTCGCCGTAATCGAAATGTGACCTTCCCGGGTTCCTGGCGGCTTCCCGCCGTTCCGGCCCAGTACCCTAGTGGGCATGCGAGTATTGCTGACCGGCGGCGCCGGATATATCGGGTCGCACACCGCCCTGGTGCTGGTGGAGCGGGGGCACGAGGTCGTCGTGCTCGACGATTTCTCGAACAGCAGCCCCGAGGCCGTGCGTCGTGTGGAGCAGCTCGCCGGGCGCGAGATCCCCGTCATCCAGGCGGATCTCGCCGATCGCGCGGCGGCCGCCGCTGCGCTCGACGGCGTCGACTTCGACGCCGTCATCCACTTCGCCGGGCTCAAAGCCGTCGGCGAGTCGGTGGCCCAGCCCACCCGCTACTACCGGGTGAACATCGACTCGACGCTCGTGCTGCTCGACCTGATGCGCGAGCGGGGGGTCGAGAAGCTGGTGTTCAGCTCGTCGGCCACCGTGTACGGCGATCCCGACGTGGCCCCCATCGACGAGTCGCACCGCGCGGGCGTGGGCCTCACCAACCCCTACGGGTGGTCGAAATTCATGAACGAGCAGATCATCCGGGACACCCACCGGGCCTGGCCCGAGCTGGGTGCGGTGCTGCTGCGCTACTTCAACCCGGTCGGCGCGCACCCCTCGGGGCGCATCGGCGAGGATCCGTCGGGCATCCCGAACAATCTCATGCCGTTCATCGCCCAGGTCGCCGTCGGCAAGCGCAAGCGCCTCAGCGTGTTCGGCGACGGCTACCCGACCCCCGACGGCACGGGCGTGCGCGACTACATCCACGTGATGGACCTCGCCGAGGGGCACGTGGCGGCGCTCGAGCGCATCGGCGCGGGCGTCGAGACCTACAACCTCGGCTCCGGCGTCGGGTCGAGCGTGCTCGAGGTGGTGCGCGCGTTCGAGCAGGCCTCGGGCCGGCCGGTGCCGTACGAGGTGGCGCCGCCGCGACCGGGCGACGTCGCCGAGGTGGTGGCCGATCCCCGTCGCGCGAACGAGCGCCTCGGGTGGAGCACGACTCGCAGCCTCGCAGAGGCCTGCCGGGACGCGTGGGCGTGGCAGTCTGCGAATCCGGGCGGCTACGGCGCATGACCCTCGATCTCGAACGGCCGCTGCGCCACCCCGGCCTCGCCGAGGGTCCGCTGATGAGCAAGCGGGCGCGGTGGCTCGTGGTGCTCGGGTTCCTGCTGCCGGGCAGCGCGCAGGTGCTCGCGGGCAATCGCAGGCTGGGGCGGCTCGGCCTCGTCGCCACGTTCCTGCTCATCGCGGGAGGCGTCGCGGCGCTGCTCGGCCTGATGCTGGCGCGGGTGCCGACGCTGTCGTTCTTCACGAACGGCGTCGTGCTGCTCGTGGTGCAGGTGCTGCTGTTCGCGTACGCGGTGCTGTGGCTGGTGCTCGGCTTCGACACGCTTCGGCTGACCCGGCTCGTGCGCGTGCCCGGCAACTGGCGGGTGCCGGTGGCGGCGCTCTCGGTGCTGCTCACGATCGTGCCGGTCGCCGGTGCGGCGTGGGCCGGCACGGCGGTGGGCGCCGGGCGGAGCCTGCTGGGCGACCTCTTCCAGGGCGCGCCGGCGGTCGAACCGGTCGACGGCCGCTACAACATCCTGCTGCTCGGCGCCGACGCGGGCGCCGACAGAGAGGGTCTGCGCCCCGACAGCATCTCGCTCGTGAGCGTCGACGCGAAGACGGGGCAGTCGGTGATCATTGGCCTGCCGCGCGAGCTCAAAGGCGCCCCGTTCCCCGAGACGTCGCCGCTCGCCGAGATCTACCCGTACGGCTATTGCGACGAGGTGAACAATTACGAGGTCGTCGACGGCGGCGGCTACTACTGCTTCACCACGGGCAATCTGAACTCGCTCATCACCGAGCTCGAGGATTCGGGATCGCCGTCGTACGACGGCATGTACGCGAGCGCGGTGTCGCAGGGCTCGTCGCCCGGCATCGAGGCCACGAAGGACGCGGTCACGGGGATCACCGGTTTGCAGGTGCAGTTCTACGTGCTCGTCAACATGGACGGCTTCTCGGCCATGATCGACGCCCTCGGCGGCGTGACGATGAACGTGCAGGAGCCGTTGCCCATCGGCGGGCGGATCGACGAGTACTCGGGCGAGCTCGTGAACGTCGACGCGTGGATCGAGCCGGGCGAGCAGCGGCTCGACGGCTACCACGCGCAGTGGTACGCCCGTTCGCGCTATGGCTCGGCGAACGGCGACTACGACCGCATGGCGCGACAGCGTGAACTGCAGGCCGCGATCCTCGCGCAGATGAACCCGGCGAACGTGCTGCTGCGCTTCCAGGAGGTGGCAGCGGCGGGCACGCAGCTCGTCGAGACCGACATCCCCGAGTCGATGCTGGGCCGCTTCGTCGACCTGGCGGCGAAGGCCCGCGAGCACACGCCGGTGAACGTGGAGCTCGTGCCGCCGGCCGTCGATCCCGAGCTGCCCGAGTACGGCATCATCCACCAGCTCGTCGCCGAGGGCGTGGCCGCGGCCTCGCCGCAGGAGGAGCCAGCGGAGTAGCGGGTGCTGGTCTGAGCCCGGCCGGTGCGGCCGGGTTCAGACGCCCGCGGCGAGCCGCCGCACGACCGCCGCGGCGGGTCCCTCCGCCGCGCGGCGGTAGCCCGTTCCCGCCCACAGGTGCAGGCGGTCGGTGTCGCCGGCGCGGCCCGCCGCCGCTCTCAGCTCGCGGGTGAGATGGTGCACGGCGGGGTACGCGTCCGGTGCGGCGCTCCCGTGGCGGTCGATGAATCCGTTGCGCAGCGCGCGGGCGGGACGGCCCGTGAACGCCCGAGTGACGACGGTTTCGGCGAAGGCCGGATCGGCGAGGGCCGCGCGGTGGGCCTGCGATGTGCCGGCCTCGTCGGTGCGCAGCAGCAGGGTGCCGACCGCGACGCCCTCGGCGCCGGCGGCGAGCAGGCGGCGCACGGCGTCCGGGCCGTCGACGCCTCCGGCGGCGACCACGGGTAACCCGCTCTCATGCACCACGAGGCGCACGAGTTCTGCGGTGCCGACCTGCGAAGGGCTCCCGGAGGGGTCGAAGACGGCGCTGTGCCCCCCCCCGGCGTCGGTGCCCTGCACGACCAGCCCGTCGACGCCGGCGGCGCGCGCGAGTTCGGCCTCGCCCGCAGACGTCACGCTCGCGAGCACCCGCGTGCCGACCCTCCGCAGTGCGGCGATGTCGGTCGCGTCGGGCAGGCCGAAGGTCAGCGAGACCGTCGGCACGGGGCGTTCGATCAGCAGTCTCAGCTTCTGATCCCAGTGATCGTCGTCGAGCACGGGTTCGGGATCCAGTTGCACGCCGTGGACCTCGGCCTCGCCGCGCAGCTCATCCGCGTAGGCGGCGAACGAGGCCCGATCGGGGATGAGACGCGACGGGACGAACAGGTTCACGCCGAAGCCGCCCACCCGGGGTCGCAGCTGCTCGATCTCGGTCGCGAGCGCTTCGGGAGTCTTGTAGCCTCCGGCGAGGAACGGGTACGCTCCCGCCGACCCGACCGCCTCGGCCAGCGCGACGGTCGTCGGCCCGCCGGCCATGGGTGCGGCCACGATCGGCAGTGGGGAATCCAGTAATCGCATCGCAGCTCCAACCCGCACGGGCGGTGCGGCGCACCGCCTCTGCTCACCATCATTCCACGCGCTCCCGGCAGCGCCCGAGGTCGATCCCTACCGGGCGGCGCCCCGCGCGAAGTGAACTCCGGGTGAACTCTCGTAAACGGGACGTAGACTCGTGACACTGTGACGAGAGAAGACCGTGATGCTGTTCTGTCGACGGCCGAGGCTCGAACCGGTGAGGCCCGGGCGGTGAAGCGCCGCCCGCGTCTCCTGTGGGGCGCGGCCATCGTGGGGTTCTGGCTGCTCCTGCTGCTCGGCGCGGTGCTCGTCGGCGCGGCGCTCTGGGTGACGGGCACCTTCGGCCCCATCTCCGTCGATCAGCTGCTCATTCCCTCGGGTGCGGTGCTCGTGCTCGCGTTGCTCGCGGAGAAGTCGCGGCGCGACCTGCGTCGCAGCGGGGTGCTGCGGGGTCGGCGCGGCTGGGTGCTGCGCGGGATCGCCGCGGTGCTGGTGGTCGCGGTGCCGGTGGGCGGTGCGGTCGCGTTCGGCTCGACCGTCGGCCTCGGGGCCTACGTGCAGTCCTATGCCCGCGAGGCGTCGGGGGAGGCGACGCTCGCCGGCTACTACGTCGTGCCGCGCCACGGTCTGAGCGCGAGCGCCGCGGGCGGGCCCGGCATGCGCGCCGACGGAGGCGGATCCACCGACCCCCGCAACCTCATCGTCATCTACCTCGAGTCGGTCGAGAACTCCATGGCCGACGACGAGACCTTCGACAAGAACATGCTCGAGCCCGTGCAGCAGGCCGCCTCCGGCTGGGACTCGATCCCGAGCCTCGACCAGTACGAGGGGGTGGCTGGACCATGGCGGGCATCGTGAGCACCCAGTGCGGCATCCCGCTGCGCTCGGGCGGCGCGCTCGGCGAGAACGTCGATCTCAACGAGCTGGGGTCCGAGGGCAACGAGGTCACGAGCTATCTGCCGAACGCCACGTGCCTGGGCGACGTGCTCGCCCGCGAGGGCTACCGCAACGTCTTCATGGGCGGAGCCGACGCCGACTTCGCCGGGAAGGGCGCCTTCTTCCGCAGCCACGGGTACGACGAGGTCCACGATCTGCAGGAGTGGCGCGCAGCGGGCGAGACCGAGATCCGCGACGACTGGGGGCTCTCCGATCGCCGCTTGTTCGAGCGCGCCCGCGAGGAGGTGACCCGCCTCCACGAGGGGAACCAGCCATTCAACCTCACGTTGCTCACGCTCGACACCCACGAGGGGCCCCGCGTCTACGACTACTGCAGCTGGGATACCGAAGAGGCCATGACCTCGATCACGTTCTGTTCGATGGAACAGGTCGCCGGTTTCGTCGACTACCTCGACGAGACGGGGGGTGCTCGAGGACACGAGCGTCGTACTGATGGGAGATCATCAGAAACTGCTGGCACCCGGGGCGAGCTTCTGGGACGCGCTGAAAGACCGCGAGGATCGCACGATCTTCAATCGGGTCTGGAGCCCGGACGGGGTGAGGTTCGCGCGCGACCAGATCGATCAGTTCAGCATGTACCCGACCCTCATCGAGCTGGCCGGCATCGATCTCGACGGACACCGGGCCGGGATCGGCGTCTCAGCCCTCGCCGACGCCGACGACGTGCCCCGGGGGTCGATGCTCGATCTGCAGGCGAGCGAGTACAGCGCCGTCGTGCAGTCGCGCGCGGCCGGCTTCTACCGCGAGCTGTGGGACTCCGCGCAGTAGACTGGGCGGGTTCGAATCCCCTGAAGGAGTGTGCGCATGCACGTGACGGCCGTGCTGGTCGCCTACAACCGACGCGAGCTGTTGCGGGAATCCCTCGAAGCGCTCGCGGCGCAGAGTCGACCCGTCGACCGCCTCGTCGTGGTCGACAACGCCTCGGATGACGGCTCGGCCGACGTGGCCGCCGAACTGCTCGAGCAGTGGGGCACGCGGGCCAGGCTGATCCCGCTCACCGAGAACACGGGGGGCGCGGGCGGGTTCGCGGCGGGAATCGCGGCGGCCGTCGCCGAGGACTGCATCGACTGGGTCTGGGTGATGGACGACGACACCGTGCCGGGGCCCGACGCGCTCGCCGGAGCGCTCGACGCGCACGAGCGCTACTGCGCCACCGGACAGGACGACCTCGCCGTCATGGGGTCTCGGGTCGTCTGGACCGACGGCGAAGACCACCCCATGAACACGCCGAAGCCCAAGATCCGAGCCTCGAACGACGAGCGCTCCCGCGCGGCAGAGGTCGGCTGCATGGAGATCCGCTCGATCTCGTTCGTCTCGGCGTTCCTGCGCGCCGCGCGAGTGCGGGAGCAAGGGCTGCCCATCGCCGACTACTTCCTCTGGAACGACGACTTCGAGTACTCGGCCAGACTGCTGCGCGGCGCGCGCGGGCTCTTCGTACCGGGATCCGTGGTCACCCACAAGACGGCCAAGCGCGGCTCGAGCGACGCCGATCCGGGCCCCCGCTTCTACTACGAGGTGCGCAACAAGCTGTGGGTGTTCCGCCTCTCGAAGGCGCTCTACGGCTGGGAGAAGCTGCTGTACGTCGCCGCGACCGCGCGTCGCTGGGTGCGCACCCTCCGGGCCTCCTCCGATCGTGCGCAGCTGCGCGACTGCCTGCGTCGCGGCTGGCGCGACGGCTGGCTGCGTTCGCCGCGCACGACGCGCGAGGTGCTGCGCGACACGGGCGTGCCGGTCGACGTGATGATCGAGGTCGAGCGCCTCTCGAAGTCGGCCCGGTAGGTGACCCGTGCACCAGCGATCGTCGCAGGCCGCCTTCTCGCTGCTGCTGCCCGTGTACGCGGGGGACGACCCCGGTTTTCTGCGCCTCGCGTTCGAGAGCTCCGTGCAGGGGCAGAGCCTGCGACCCGCGGAAGCGGTGATCGTGCAGGACGGCCCCGTGCCCGACGCGCTCGCGCGGGAGATCGAGCGGATCGGCGCTGATAGCCCCATCCCGGTGAACGTCGTGCTGCTGCCCGAGAACCGCGGCCTCACCGAGGCGCTCAACGCCGGTCTCGCCGCGTGCGCCCAGCCCGTCGTGGCGCGCATGGACGCCGACGACGTCTCGCTGCCCGGGCGCTTCGAGCGCCAGTGGGCGCTGCTGCAGCAGGGGTTCGACCTCGTCGGCACGGGGATGGTCGAGTTCGAGCACGATCCCGACCGGCCCGCCTCCACGCGCGTGCCGCCGGTCGGCTCCGAGCGCATCCGCGAGCACGCCCGCACCCACAACCCCTTCAACCACCCCACCATGATGTACCGCCTCGAGGCCCTCGACCGTGTGGGCCGCTACCAGCCCTTCGGCAAGATGGAGGACTACTGGCTGGGGATCCGGCTGATCGACGACGGCGCCCGCGTCGAGAACATCGCCGACCCGCTGCTCGCGTATCGCGTGGGCTCGGGGGCCTTCGCGCGTCGCGGCGGCTGGGTCGAGGCGCGCACGGAGTGGCGACTGCAGCGGGAGCTGTTGCGCATGGGCTTCGTGACGCGCGGACAGTACCTGCGCAACGTGGTCATGAAGGGCGTCTACCGCCTCATGCCGGCCTCGGTGAAGCGCGTGCTCTTCCGCGGGCTAATCGGCCGGGGTCTGCCGGGGGATCGCACCGCGGGCTGATCGCCGGGCCGGGCCTCGGGCCGGACGCGCGGAGCTCAGACCACTGAGAACTCGGGGTCGGGCAGCGGTTCCTCCGATTCGTCGGCCGGCGCCTCCTCCTCGCCGGGCTGCGCGTCCTCCGCGGCCGGATCCGCGCCCGCGGACTCCCAGCTCAGCGCCTGGGCGATCGCCGCGAGCAGCCGCTCCTCGAGCGCGGCACGCATGGTCGCGGTGTAGGCGATCGTGAGGTGGTTGTCGTCGAGGTAGACGTTGACGTTGCCGATGACGGCCTTGCAGACATCGTCGGGGCAGATGAGGTCGGTGATGTCGACCGCCGCCACTCCCGCTCCCACGACGGCCTCGAGCGGGTTCACCGCGGCGAGCGCCTGCGAGCGCTGCACGTCGCACTCGTCCGCTTCGCGAGCCTGCTCGACGCAGACGTAGTTGTCGAAGGTGAACCGGGGGTTGTCGCGCAGCAGCACCGTCGCGATGCCCTGCTGCCGGAGGATCTCGAGGGTCTGGTCCTGCCCTTCGACGAACCGCTCCTGCTCGCCCGCGTCGAGCTCGGCATCCGGGTCGGTCGGCCACGCGGTGGTGCCGACCGAGATGACGAGGTCGGGTGAGAACTCGGTGAGGAACTCCATGAGTTCCACGTTCCACTGCAGGCACTCCTCGCCGAAGGCGGGATCGGCGTAGAGGTCGGCGCTGCGAAGGGTGAACTCGCAACCTCCCATGAGGGGCGAGACAAGACGCCACCCCTGCTCCTCGGCGATCTCGCTGAGGGGCACGAGCCACTGCTCGGGGTGGGAATTGCCGACCACCGCGATGGTCATCGACGGGTCTTCGAAGCCGTTCTCCGAGCACCGGTCGCGCATATTGTGGGAGAGGAAGGGCAGGTCCGGCGAGTTGCAGTTCTGCGGCAGGCCACCCCACTGCGCGTCGAGCTCGGTCGGCAGCGGGATGCGGGGCGCGCTGTCATCCCATTCACCGTTCCAGTCGGGCAGCAGCACCGCGGCGCCCGGGTTGCTGCGCAGCAGCTCGGCCTGCGACACGTCGGCGAGGTCGCGGGCCTGCTGGGCGGCGGAGTGCTGCAGCGCTGTGAGCGGCACCGCGACCAGCGCGACGGAGAGCAGGATCACGAGGAAGCCGCGCACGTCGCTGCGGTTCGCCCACTCGCTGCGTCTCACGCGCGCGTCGACGAGCCAGGTGAGCAGGCGGGCGAGCGCGATCGAGACGAGGATCAGCACGAGCCCGCCGAAGAAGCCGAGCGGCTCACCGCGGCGGGCGATGAGGGTGAGCACGAGGATCGGCCAGTGCACGAGGTAGAGCGCGTAAGCGTCGCGTCCGAGTGCGAGCACGGGCTTCGTCTCGAGCAGCACCGAGGGGCCGAAACCTCGTTCGTCGGAGGCGCCGGCGAGGATGATGGCGGCGACCGCGAGCACCGGCCACAGGGCAAGATAGCCGGGGAATCCGCCCTGTACGTCGAGCACCATGCCGCAGGCGAGGAGGGCGACGAGGCCTCCCCAGCCGATGACCGCGCTGAGCACGCGGGGCAGGCTGATCCAGGGCAGCACGATGGCGAGGACGGACCCCGCGGCGAACTCCCACAGGCGAGCGCCGGTGTTGAAGTAGGCGCTCTCCTGATGCGCCTGCGTGGTGATGACGGAGTAGGCGAGGGATGCTGCGAAGAGGAGCAGGAAGCAGACCAGGGCGACCAGACGCACACTGCGGCGGCCCAGTGCCCACCGGATGAACGCGATCGCGGCGAACAGCAGGGGCCAGAGGAAGAAGACCTGGCCCTGCACGGAGAGCGACCAGAAATGCTGCAGGGGGCTGGCGAGCGATGTGTCGGCGTAGTAGTCGACCGACTCGGCCGCGAGCGCCCAGTTCTCGTAGTAGAACAGCGATGCCCAGGCGTGGCGCCAGAGGTCCTGGTGGCCGGAGGCCGGCAGCACGAACGAGCCGGCGACGACGGTCGCCGCGATGACGACGGACGCGGCGGGCAGCAGGCGCTTGAAGGTGCGGATCCACTGCCCGACGACTGCGAGGGGCCGGCCTGCCTCGAGACGGCGGATGAACGATCCGGTGAGGAAGAACGCCGAGATCATGAGGAAGGCGTCGACGCCGCCCGAGACGCGATCGAGCCAGACGTGGTAGACCACCACGAGCAGCACCGCGACGGCGCGCAGGCCGTCGATGTCCTTGCGATACCGCGGCGCGGAGGTGCCGCTCGCGGGTCGCGACCGGGGTGCCCGCTCCGCGACAGGTGTTCTCGGCGCCGACGGCGCGAGGGGTGGAGCAGGCATCATTCAAGTATTGCATCGGACGCGGCCGAGCGAACTGAACAGCGTCCAGAGAGCGGTCTTGCTCGACGTGTTCGAGCGGCGCCCCGCCCCGTCGGCCGGTCGACGAGAGTCGAGCGGTCTACACCACCCGGTCGACCTGCGGGTCGAAGCGGAAGCCCTCCCAGAGCTTCTTGATCATCTGCTTCTGCAGCCTGCGCTTCACCCGGCCGCGGCGCATGCCGACGACCACCTGCGCCGCGAACATGAAGAAGTGCGGCAGCGATTGGTGGTGCCGTCGATAGGACGCCTGATTGCGGATGCCGTAGGCGAACTTCCAGGCGTTCTTGTCGTCGATCATGCCGAAGTTGACGCCCTGATTCACGCCCATGTCGTGCACGGTGACGCTGTCGAGCACCTGCACCCCCGCGCACTCCTTCGAGAGTCGCAGGGTGTACTCGGAGTCGTCGAACCAGATGAAGTACTCCTTGTAGGGCAGCCCGTAGCGCTCGATCGCCCAGCGGGGGATGAGCACCGAGACGAACGAGCAGCTCGTCACCATGACCGAGTTCTGACCGATCGCGAGCAGCCGGCCCCAATCCCACGTGGGCACGGGGTTGTTCATCTCGCAGATGGTGCCGTCGATGTACTTGACGACCGAGCAGGCGAACGGCATCTGCTCGCCGAGCTCCGACGCCGCCGCGTCGAAGCCAGCGATGAGCTTCTCGAGGGCGTCGGGCTCGGGGTAGCCGTCGTCGTCCATGATCCAGACGAAATCGGCCCCGAGCTCGTAGCCCCGCCGCATGCCTGCCGAGAAGCCGCCGGCGCCGCCCGAGTTGGTGGGCAGCGACACGATCTCGAGATCCAGACTCGACTCGAGCGATGCGAGGTAGTCCCCGGTGCCATCGGTCGACGCATTGTCGACGATCACGAGCGACGAGGGCGCGTGCGACTGCGCCTCGATCGAGGCGATCACCGTCTTGAGCTTGTCGAGCCGATTGAACGTGACGACGACTGCGGCTACGCGTGCCATTGTGCGAGGGTCTCCTTCATCCATTGGTGTGCGCTCTGCAGGTCGCTGAACTCGGCCACGCGGTCGCGCTGCTCGGCCCATCGCAGCTCGCGCAGCTTCTCGCTCGCCGCGAGTCTCGACACCGCGCGGGCGGCGGCGGTGATGAACGGTCGAGCCGGGCGGGGCGCGAGCATCTCGCCCTGCACGATCGTGCGCTGGGATCCGACATCGGCCGAGAGCACCGGCACTCCGGCGGCGACGGCTTCGAAGGTGGTGAGGGTGAGGCCCTCGTTGATCGAGGTCACGACGAGCAGATCGGTGCGCCCGAGGGTGTCCGAGACCGGGGTGTCCTCGTAGCGCTGTTCGATGACCCCGCGCAGGCCGAACCGGTCGATGAGACCATCGACGATGTCGCGCATCTCGCCATCTCCGTGCATGATCGCGTGGAACGGCTCGCCCGTCTTCCGCAGGCGGTGCACGAGCATCAGGAACACATCGGGTCGTTTCTGGCGCGAGAGCCGCCCGACGAACGAGACCGTGAACGGTGCTCGGGGGTCCCGCGGCTCGAATCCGATCGTGCCGTCGACCGTGAGCGTGGTGAGGGGCGCGAGCGCGATCTTGCCCTCGTCGATGCCCTGCACCTCGGTGAGCCAGCGCACGAGCTCGGGCGAGATGGCGTGGTGGGTGTCGATGAACGCGTCATACTGCGCCGCGATGCCGGGGTAGCCGCCCCCCAGGTACTCGACGATGTGCAGCGAGTCGGCGACGGGCAGCTCGGGGCGGTGGCGCTTGATCCACGGCAGGCTGAGGTAGAGCCACTGGCAGTGGTGCAGCGATGCCCCGACGAAGCGGAAGTTCTCGAGCAGGGCGTGCGCGAGTGCGATGTCGAGCCGGTGGAGATGCTCGCGGAAGCTCAGCGCGACGACGACGCAGCCCTCGAGCTCGGGACGGGTGAGCCAGGGGTGCACGGAGTTCTGATCGGTCACCACGACGGGCAGCAGCCCGGCGTCCTTGGCGAGCTGGATCGACTCGACGGCCCAGCGCTCGGCGCCGCCGGTCTGCAACCAGTGCAGACCGAAGAGCACCGCGGCCGGGGCGTCGGCGGGAGGCGCGGCCGGCGCGTGGGGCCAGGCGTCGATGACGGGGGCGCTCTCCTCGGCGGATCGGCACTCGGGATAGCGGGGCAGCGGGCCCGAGATCGCCCGCTCGCGGCGGCGCATGATGGTCTCGCGCACGGTGTCGAGCACCACCGGTGCGCGGCGCTCGAGCTCCCGGTAGACGCGTCGGGGGATCGAGGCAGGGGCCGGCGGCTCAGTGGTGGCGGGGGTGGCGTCGCGGTGACCCAGCCGGATCCACCGAATCACCGGCCGGTCGGGCGGTGACGCCTGGATCGAGCCGACCGCGAGGCTGCGAGCGTGCACCGTCCGGTGCGGCTCGCCGTGCGCGATCGCGGTGCCGTCGACGGTCGACCCGTCGGTGAGCGCGGGCATCTGCGCGATCTCACCGATGCCGACGCGCAGCTCGAGGCGGGCGCCCGGGTTGCGCAGCGCGTGATAGTTCGCGGCGGCGACGAGCTGCGCGCGCTGCAGCTCGGTGAGTTCGGCCGCAGCGGCTTCGTCGGCTGCGGCGATATCGAAGAGCGGCGAGCGGTCGATCGTGTTCATTGACTCCACAGCTTAGCCGGAGTTGGCGGGGAGGCTGCCCGGCCGTCAGCCGCCGAGCCCGCATGAAGTGATCCGGAAGAGCTTCGCCTCGCCCTGCTGATCCACGAGCTCCGCTGCCGGATTGCCGTCGAGGTTCTCGATCCCCGGGTACTCATGGCGTCCGCTTTCGACCTCGCGCGTGCCGAAGTCGAGCACGAACCGCACGCCGGTGCGCTGCAGCGCGTCGCAGACCTGAGGGCTGTCGGGCTCGAACGCGAAGGAGTAGAGGATGAGTTCGGCGTCCTCGTCGGGAACCGACTTCTGATAGCTGAGCAGCACCGGGTAGCCGGCGAGCGCGTACGCGTAGGAGGTTCCCGTCCAGGGACTGCCGGCGATGACGGCACCGTCCGGGACGTGCTCCGGGAGGCGGGCGATGAGGGCGCGCTCGTCGTCGGAGAGCACGTTGTTGACGGGCACACGGCCCTCCTCGGCGCGACCGCCGAGGAGGCGTCGCTCGTCGGGCGGCATCGCGTCGATGTAGGCGGCCGATTGGCCGTCGTGCACGAGCCGCAGCAGGGGCACGAAAGCGGGATAGCCGGTGGTGAGCAGCACCGAACCCAGGCAGACGGCCGTGATGATGCCCGACCCCGCCCGGCCGAGTCGCGATCTGGTCAGCACGCCGCTCAGGCTGTCGACCGCGAAGACCGCGAGCGGGATCACGGTCACCACCAACTGTGCGCCCAGGCGGGGCACGTCGGCGAACCAGGCGTTTACGATGAGCCTGAGCGACTGGTCGGAGGCTCCCGCGGTGATGATGTACAGCGCGGCCGACACGATCCACATGAGGGCTGCCGCGAGACCCCATCGGTCGCGGCGCATCACCGCGAATACGATGCCGATGACCACGAGCGCGGCCATCGCGAGTGGCAGACCGGCCCCGAGGATCGACGACGTGAACGCTTGGAGCACCGCCTCGGGCAGCGAGGTCTGGGCGGGCCACCACCACGACGTGCGGAACCTGATGAAGATGTTGTAGCCCACGAGCAGGAACAGGATCAGCAGGGCGCCGCGCCGTGCCCGCTGCGCCACGGTCGCGCTGCGCCAGTTCGCGACGAAGGCGACCACGGCGATCACGGCGCAGAGCACCAGCAGGCTGGTGAACGCCGAGGGGTGCGATAACGCGACGGTGCCCGCTCCGAACAGGGCGAGCGCACCGAGCAGCCGCAGGGGGGCGATGCGTTCGCCTCGGATCAACCCGACGAATTGCAGGGCGGCGGCGACGGCCGCGGGCAGCACCGCCATGCCCAGGAAGAACGGGTAGAGAATGCCGTAGGCGAGGGTATTGAGCGGGAAAGCCGGGAAGGCCGCCGCGAGAACGCCGACGGCGATCGAGCTCGTCGGGGTCGTTCGCACGAGCTGTCGAGTGAGCAGCATGATGCTCGCGGGCCACACGAGCGCGACGACGACCATGTTGAAGGAGTTGATCGCCAGGGGGATGTCGGAGCCGCCGATGAGGGCGACGAGCGAGACCGCCGCGTGCCAGGCGCCGGGATAGTAGCTGCCGGTGTCAGCGGGATTCGAGTACGACGGCAGATGGAACGGCGATACGTTCGCGGTATCGAGGGCGTAGCGCAGAGCGCCGTGGTGGAAGACGGAGTCCCACGACTGGGAGACGGCGTTCGGGTCTCCGATGCCCACGCAGCCGATGAAGAGCAGACCCGCGCCGGCGAAGGCGAGCGACCCCGCCCCCCCCCACCCCCACCGGGTCGTGCGCTCCTCGGGATCCGAGAACCGGGCGCGCAGCACCAGACGGCCGATGAGCACGATGAGTGCGCTGAAGACTGCTGCTCCGATCGCGGCGGTGCCGAGCGTCCACGGAAGTCCCGCCCACGGCATGGCGATGGCGAGGACAGCATAGGCGCCGATCGAGAAGACGGGTGCGAACGCCCAGCACCAGAGGCGCCGCAGGCCGAGAAAGTAGCCGGTGGCGAGACCTGGCAGGTAGAGCACGACCACGCTGGCGAGCATCAGCGGAATCGCGCCCAGCCACGACAGCATGTCCTAACGGCCCTCGGGTTCGATCTGCAGCGGCTTGAGGTCGTGCTGCGTGCTCCACCACTCGAGGTCGGCGGCGAGGGGGGATCCCTCGCCGAGTTCGAGTGCCTCGTCGAGCAGGAGATCCCCGTCCGCGTATCGCTGCTGCAGCAGAGCGACCTCGGCCTCGTCGATGCCGAAGCGCTGCATGCCGATCGTGTTGACGCCGCGCAGCCGCGCGGGGGAGCCGAAGGCCTTCGCGTAGGGCGGCACGTCGCGCGCGATGGGCGTGCCCATGCCCACCATGGCGCCTGCGCCGATGATGCGGCGCTGGTGGATCGACGCGTTCATGCCGATGTTGACGCGCGGGGCGATGAGGCAGTGGCCTCCGATGCTGACCCCGGCCGAGACGGTCGTGCCCTCGCCGATCAGCACGTCGTGGGCGATGTAGGCCCGAGCCAGGATCCAACTGCTCGCACCCACGGTGGTCTCGCGATAGCTGCCCTGGTGGATCACCGCGTTCTCGCGGATCACGGCTCCGCCGCCGATGCGCACTCCGGCGTGCTCGAGGTCGCCGGTCCAGGCGGTGTTCTGCCGCAGGTTCGACATCTCGGGGGGAGCGCCGATCTGGGCGCCCGGGCCGATCCAGGCCCCGTCCTCGATCGTCGCGGGGCCGAGGATGACGGCGCCCGGGCCGATCGACACGTTCGAACCGAGTTCGACGCCCTCGCCGACGTAGGCGAGCGGGCTGATCAGCGTTTGGCTCATCGGAGCATCTCCAGGTTCACGACCGTCATCGGAACGGCGCCGTGCCTCGCGAACGATGACGGCGCCGAGTACAGCCGGGAGTCGGTGCCGAGCGCCGAGCGGGGGTCCCGCGTTCCCGATGTCCTGCTGCTCATTGTAGAGGGGTGCGGTCCGAGACCGCTGGTGCGGCCCTGCCGCGGGCGACCAGACGCCTCTCATGGCCGATTTGGTAAACTCGGGCGGTTACCTGAACTCACGTCAGGGGGCGGAACGAGCACGCAACGCGCTGAAGGAGGAAACGTGGCACTGAGCGCGGCAGAGGGGGCCGGAACGAACCAGAGCGGGTTCAACACCCCCGGACAGGGGCGCGGCCTGCTCGAGGTGTTCCGCTGGCGATACCTGCTGCGCCTGCTGGTGCGCAAGGAGACGTCGACCCGGTACCGCAACTCGGTGCTCGGGTGGGTGTGGTCCTATGTGCGCCCCGCGGCGCAGTTCATCATCTTCTACCTCGTCATGGGCGTGTTCCTGCAGATGGCGCGCGGCATCGAGAACTTCGCGATGTATCTCTTCTCGGGCATCATCGTGATCAACTTCTTCAGCGAGGGCTTCTCCAACGCCACGCGCTCCCTCGTCGACAACGCCCACCTCGTGCGCAAGATCTACATGCCCCGCGAGCTGTTCCCCGTCGCGGCGGTGATCGTGTCGTTCGTGCACTTCCTGCCACAGGCCGCCGTGCTGCTCGTGGTCGCCCTCATCTTCGGCTGGTTGCCGCTGCCGATGTACCTCGGCGCCGCGATCCTCGGCATCCTCATCGTCGGCCTCGCCGCCACGGGCCTCGGCCTCTTCTTCGGCTCTCTCAACGTGGCGTTCCGCGACGCGCAGAACTTCGTCGAGCTGATCCTGATGGTCGCGGTCTGGGCCTCGCCCGTGCTCTACTCCTGGCAGATGGTCGCATCGCAGGTGCCCGAGTGGCTGATGTTGATCTATCAGATCAACCCGCTGACGGCGGGTGTGGAGCTCTTCCACCTCGCCTTCTGGGATCCGGTGACGGCGGGCGCCCACTCCCTGCCCGACAACTTCTGGACGACCGTGTGGATCGCCACCGCCATCACGGTGGCCGGCGTGCTGATCGGCCAGTGGGTGTTTCGTAAGATCGAGCCGCGCTTCGCGCAGGATCTGTGAGAGAACGACAGCATATGGAACAGCATCAGCCGGCGATCGTCGTCGACCACGTCAGCAAGCACTTCTCGCTCAAGCACACGCACTCGATGAAGGAGGCGTTCATCGGGTGGACGAAGGGCAAGAAGCTGCGCTCCGACTTCACGGCCCTCAACGACCTGAGCTTCGATGTGGCCGAGGGGGAGTCGGTCGCGCTGCTCGGCTACAACGGCTCGGGCAAGTCGACGATGCTCAAGATCATGTCGGGCGTCATGCCCCCCGACGAGGGCACGGTGATGACGCGCGGCCGGGTCGCGGGACTCATCGAGGTGGGCGCCGGATTCCACCCCGACCTCACCGGGCGCGAGAACGTGTACCTCAACGCCGCGATCCTCGGCATGAAGCAGCATGAGATCGACGCGATCTTCGAGCAGATCGTCGACTTCGCCGAGATCCGCGAGTTCCTCGACCAGGAGGTGAAGTACTACTCGTCCGGCATGTTCATGCGCCTCGCCTTCTCGGTGGCGATCCACGTGGAGTTGGACATCCTGCTGGTCGACGAGATCCTCTCGGTCGGCGACGCGCCGTTCCGCGAGAAGTGCCGCCTCAAGTTCCAGGAGATGATCGCGCAGAACAAGACCATGGTGGTGGTGAGCCACGACATGGAGATGGTGCGGGAGCTCTGCGGTCGCGGCATCGTGATCAAGCGGGGCAAGAAGCACTTCGACGGCCCGATCGAGCAGGCGATCGAGTACCTCGGCTCCGAGGACTACCAGCTGGCCGAGTAACCGGCGTCGCGCCGGTTCAGCGCTGGCCGACGGAACTCTCTCGGCGAGTTCGAAGCCGACGCTCCCCGGCCGGGTCAGCCGCACTCCACGCGGTAGAGCGCGGCCTCGCCCTCGCGATCGACCTCGTGCAGGATCGGGTTCTGCGACACGTGGCGCAGGCCCGCGAACTGCTGCGAGTTCTCGGCGGCGTAGGTCGCGAAGTTCGGATCGCCGAAGTCGAGCACGTAGTCGATGCCGAGCCGGTCGAGGTAGGTGCAGGCCGAGGGGCCCATATTGCGCAGGTCGGCAGCGATCGCGGCGGCGTCGGTGTCGTACTGAGCCGCCATGTGCGGGAAGAGCAGTGCGCGGCCGGAGAAGGCGTACGCATAGGCCGAACCGTTCCACGGGTCACCCGCGATGCGCGCCCCCTCGGGCACCTCTCCGTCGAGGCGCTCGAGCAGCGCGAGTTCATCCGAGGAGAGCATGTCCGGCTCGTCCTTGTCGGGGGGACTCGTCGAGAAGAGCCCGCTCATCCAGCCGATCTGGCTGCCGATGTTGGCGCCGCGTGCGCCCGTCACGAGGATGGCCGCGACGGCGAGCAGCGCGATCAGCGGGTACCACGAGCCTCGGACCCGTGAGGGCAGCGGTGAGGGGAGCCGGGCCAGGCCGAGCCGCAGCGCGTCGAAGAGCAGCATGGCCGAGACGGCGGCGAGGGGCACCGCGGCCACCGGCAGCAGCGCGGCGAGCCGCGCCGCGTCGTTGTACCACGCCACGGTGAAGGCGTCGCGCAGCGGGCCGGTGAGGCCGATGGCGATCGCGTAGAGCAGCACGGTGAGACCGTACGACAGCACGATCCAGCGATGGCGCTTCCAGAGCAGCAGCAGCGCGGCACCGGCGAGCACGAAGAGCGAGACGAACCACGCCTTCGCCGGGATCAGCGGCGCGTTGGAGAGCGCACCGACGATCCCGGTCACCACCCCGCCGGCGTACCGCTTCTCGCTGTCGGTGTTCTGCACGACGATCCACATCGCGGCGATGACCGCGAAGGTGGCGAGCACTCCCGACCACCGGTACATGCGGGCGCGCAGCGGCAGCCCGCGGCGGCCGATGCGGGTGGCGTAGGCGACGATCAGCGGCAGTACGAGCACGGCGTAGCTGTAGACGCCGTTGGGCTGCGCGAACGCGGTCGCCCCCAGTGCTCCGAACGCGCCGATCCAGAGCGCGGCTCGGGGCGCGGGGTCGGTCTGCAGCGGTGGCCGCAACGCGAGGTGCGTGAAGCCGAGCGCGATGGGTACGAGCGCGTTGGCGAGCACGTTGGGATAGAGCACCCCCCACGAGAGCAGCAGGTAGGGGAACGCCGAGGAGGTCGCGGCGAAGATCCCCGCGAAGAGCAGCCCGGATCGGCGGCCCGCGAGGAATGGAGCTGAGAAGAAGAGCACTGCGACGGGCCACACCCACGCGGCGACGACGACGGTGACCGCGTTGGTCGCGAGGGGTACCGAGGTGCCGGTGAGGCCCGCCACGATGGCCACGATCGAGTGCCACAGGGTCGGGTAGACGGCGATGGTCTGGTGCGGCACCGCCATGTTCATGTGGAGCGGCGAGGCGTCGCCCGTCTGCATGATGAACGCCGCCGCGTTCAGATGGAACACGGCGTCGTAGGTCTGCGAGACGTTCTCGGGCGCCTGGATGGCGCGCACGATCTCGACTGAGATGATGCCGCCCGCGAGCAGCACGGGCAGCGCCACGAGCAGCCGACCCCGCGAGAACGGGCGACCGGTCGCGGGGGTCGGTAGCCAGCGCCGCACGACGAGCGCGACGACCGCGAGCGCCGCGGCGCACACGAGCACGGGCAGAAGGCCCCAGCGCACCCCCGCGAAGGGTGCGACGAGCGATGCCACGGCGATGATCGCGAGGGAGGCTGCGATGCCGCCCGCGACCAGCCCGAGCCCGCGCAGCCGCAGCGCGTAGGCCGTCGGCAGGCCGGGCAGGGTGACGAGGGCGGTGGCGAGCAGCAGTGACGGCACCACCGCCAGCCAGGCCGTCAACGCTGTTCCTCGCGCGTGCGCGCCTCGATGAGAGCCACCGCGCGCGCGAGCTCGGTGACCCTGGCGTCGCTGCGGGCCTTCGCCCGCACCGTGGCGACCGCGAAGATCAGCACCATGATGATGAAGACGTAGAGCAGCAGGTCGGTGCCGCGACCGATGCCGAAGAAGTTGGCGACGACGGTGAGGGCTGCCGGGAACAGGATCGCGAGGGCCGCCACGATCACGAACAGGATCGCGAAGATGCGCTTGAGGGCGAGCGATCGCTCGCCGGGGAGGAACTTGACTGCGAGTGCGGCGGCGATCACGACCGCGGCGATGAGCAGGAGCTGGAAGATCGTCATCGTCTTCTCCTAACGGATGATCAGGTCGATGAGGATGTTGACCGAGTTGAGCAGCGACTGGCCCTTCGCCTTCGAGTAGTCGCTGTAGATGACCTCGACCGGCTGCTCGGCGTAGGGCAGGCCCGTGCGGCCGAGCTGCACCACGATCTCGGTGCCGTGCGCCATGCGGTCCTGACGCAGCTTGATGCGGCGCAGCGCATCCTCGCGGATCACGCGCAGCCCGTTGTGCGCGTCGGTCAGGCGTGTGCGCGTGGTGAGGTTGGTCACCCAGACTGCGGTCTTCAGCACGATCTTCTTGAGCACACCCGGGTCGGTGCGGTCGTCGAGGAACCGGGATCCGAACACGATGGCGAGATCCTCGGCCCGCGCGCGCTCCAGCATCACCTCCGCGTCTTCCACCCGATGCTGTCCGTCGGCGTCGAAGGTGACGACGAAGCGTGCGCCGCGCTCGAGCGCGTACTCGAAGCCGGTCTGCAGCGCGGCGCCCTGCCCCAGGTTGATGGGGTGCGTCACCAGGCTCGCTCCTGCCGCCTCGGCGATCGCCCCCGAGCCGTCGCGCGAGCCGTCGTCGATGCACACCACGTTCGGGAATACCGATCGGAGATCCCGAACCACCCCTCCGATGACCTGTGCCTCGTTGTAGAGCGGGATGACGACCCACGCATCGTCGTTGGCGGTGCGCGGGGCGCCTGAGGGGGCAGGGTTCATGCTGACCATTCTGGCAGACCCGCACGGGTTGCGCGCCGAGCTTGCGGGCCAGCCGTTGGCATGAACCCTCTGTCACGATTAGGCTGAACCAGAACGTTCAGCAATAACTTGAGGCTTTGATGCTTCGGGATGAGGGAGTACCGATGCGAGCCCAGAGCAAATGGCGCGGATTGCGCGCAGCATCGATCGCGGTGTTCGCCGCCGCGGCCTTCGTGATGTCGCTGCTCGTGCCGAGTCTCGCGGATACCCCCGCGCAGGCGAATCCGTCGGCGGGTTTCGAAGCGGGGAACATCATCGACGACGCGCTCTTCTACGACGGCACCGCATGGAGCGCCGGCCAGATCCAGTCCTTCCTCGACCAGCGAGTCCCCCGCTGCACGATCGGCGATGCCGGCCGCGAGGCCTATGCTCCCTACGGCAACACGACGATCGCGGGCGCGTGTCTCAAAGGCTCCCTGTGGACCACCGCGCCCCGCCCGGCCGACTCCTACTGCAGAGCGATGGCCGGCGCCACGAACGAGAGCGCGGCGAGCTACATCGCCCGCGTCGGCGCTGCCTGCGGTATCAGCCCCAAGGTGCTGCTCGTGATGCTCGAGAAGGAGCAGAGCCTCGTCACCGACACCTGGCCGACCTTCCGGCAGTACGACTTCGCGATGGGGGCCTACTGTCCGGACAGCGGGCCGGGAGGCTCGGCGAACTGCGATCCCGGTCGCGCTGGCTTTCCGAACCAGCTCTACAACGGCGCACGCCTGCTGAAGATCTACAAGGCGTTCCCCAACAGCTACAACTACAAGCCGTTCCAGTCGAACCGCATCCAGTGGCACCCGAACGCGGGTTGCGGCACCTCCGATGTCTGGATCGAGAACTGGGCCACGGCGGCGCTCTACATCTACACTCCCTACCGCCCGAACCAGGCGGCGCTCAATGCTGGCTGGGGTACCGGCGATGCGTGCTCGAGCTACGGCAACCGAAATTTCTACAACTTCTACACGACGTGGTTCGGCAGCACCCACGGCATCACGGTCGATGAGACGTTCGTGAACTTCTATAACGAGGCCGGCGGCGTCGGCGGCCTCTACGGGCGCCCGCTCGCTGCCGCGACTCACGTCGGCATCGGCAAGATGCAGGAGTTCGCGGGTGGCACGCTCTACTGGAACCCCTACGCGGGCATCGGGTCGGTGAACGGTGCGATCCGAACCCTCTACAACCAGATGGGCGGAGCGTGGAGTGCGCTCGGATACCCGATGGGGCGGGAGGGGTATGCTCACGGCGGGGCGGTCCAACAGTTCGAGCGCGGCACGGCCTATTGGACCGCGCGCACGGGCGCGTCCGCAGCGACCGGCACGATCCGGAGCCTCTATACCCAGAACGGCGGCCCCGCCGGAGCATTCGGCTTTCCGAAGGGTGTCGAGAAGACGCAGTCGGGTGGTCTGCGGCAGGAGTTCGAGGGCGCGACGGCCTATTGGTCGCCCCGCACCAAGTCGGCTGCGGCGGTGAGCGGTGATATCCGCACGATGTATCACGCTGCTCGCGGCGCGAACAGCGAGATGGGTTTCCCGAAGAGCATGGCGCGTGCGCAGTCGGGCGGTCTGCGGCAGGAGTTCGAGGGTGCGACCGCGTACTGGTCGTCGCGCACCGGAGCTGCGGCGGTGAGCGGTGACATCCGCGCCATGTACCACGCCGAGCGGGGCGCGAACAGTGAAATGGGCTTCCCGAAGCAGGCTGCGCGGTCGCAGTCGGGTGGTCTGCGGCAGGAGTTCGAGGGCGCGACGGCCTATTGGTCGCCCCGCACCAAGTCGGCTGCGGCGGTGAGCGGTGATATCCGCACGATGTATCACGCTGCTCGTGGCGCGAACAGCGAGATGGGTTTCCCGAAGAGCATGGCGCGTGCGCAGTCGGGCGGTCTGCGGCAGGAGTTCGAGGGTGCGACCGCGTACTGGTCGCCGCGTACGAACGTGGCCGCAGCTGTGAGCGGCGATATCCGGGCCCTGTATCACAGTCTCTATGGCGCGAACGGCTCGCTCGGCTTCCCACTCGGGCCCGTGACCGAGCAGAACGGCACGCGCACCCAGCGCTTCGAGGGCGGTTCCATCGTGTGGACCGCGCAGCGCGGTGCCGAGGTGCAGGCGAGTGCCGGTCGACTGCTGATGAGCGAACCGCTGCCCGACGCCGCATCCCCCGAGACCGAGCCGGGGACGGAATCCGAGCCGCCCACCGAGCTCGACGAGCAGCCCGCTCCGGAGACGGAGGACGCTGCGCGTACCGAGGACGAGACGCCGCTCTCGAATGAGGCTCCCGCCGCCGCCGCAGAGTAAGATGGAGCTCGGTTACTCGGGCGGCAGGAGAGGAGACGCGGAGGAGCGTGCGTGTTGCAATTGCCAGTCGTATCTTCAACCCGGAGCCGAGCGCTGCTTCCTTCCGGCTTGAAGCGCTAGCAAGGGCCTTCGCCGATCATGGGCACGACGTCACCGTTTTCACCAGCACGATTCCGCGCGAGCGACGAGGCGAAGCGGCCTCTTTCGCTCAGCGCACCGCGTGGATGCGGGTGCGCCGCTTCCCCGTCGTGAGAAACCGGTCAGGCTACGTGCGCGGGTATGTCCCGTATCTGAGCTTCGACATCCCGCTCTTCTTCCGGCTGCTCTGCAGCAGGCGCTTCGACGTCATCATTACCGAACCGCCACCTACGACGGGTGCGGTGGTGCGCCTCGTCGCGGGCCTGCGCCGAGTGCCGTACATGTACTACGCCGCAGACATCTGGGCGGACGCCGCCCAGCAGACCGCGTCTGCCGCGTTCGTGGTGCGCGCCGTGCGCATCGTCGAGCGGTGGGCGCTGCGCGGTGCGAGTGCAGTGCTGTCGGTGTCCGATGGCGTGACGGCGCGACTCGCGGCCCTCGGTGCGAGCGATCGTGCGCTCACCATCGGCAACGGCATTGACGTCGAAGCGTTCAACTTCACCGGTGAGACGGAATCTGATGAAGATCCGCTGTTCGTCTACGCGGGCACCAGCTCGGAGTGGCACGGCTCCGGCATTTTCGTCGAGGCCTTCGCCGAGGTGCTCCGCGAACTCCCGGAGGCGAGGCTGCTCTTCATCGGAGGCGGCTCGGAGAGGGATGAGTTGGAGCAGAAGGCCCGACGTATCGGGATCGAGGGCTCGGTCGACTTCCGACCCTCGGTGGCCCCCGCTCAGCTCGCAGAGATCCTCAGGCGATCGACCGCGTCCCTGGCCAGCCAGCGCCCCGAGGTCGGCTACGATTACGCATTCCCGACGAAGCTCTACGCCTCTGCGGCGTGCGGGACGCCGCTGATCTTCGCCGGCAGCGGACCTGCGGTCGAGTTCGTCGCGAGCGAGGTCGACGGGACCCCGATCGGGCGGGCCGCCGCGTACACGCCGGCGGCTGTCTCCGAGAGCATGATCGAGACCGTGCGGCACGCCGCTTCGCGGGATCGCCGACTCGCGGTAGCGAAGTGGGCGCGCAATCAGGTCGCGATCAGCCGACCCGCCGAGTTGGCGGTGCGTCGTGCCGAGGAGCTGCTGAGCTAGCTGCGTCCCACCACGGCACGCTCGATCGCATCGAGCATCAGCCGACTCTGCGCCTCTCGCGTGAAGAGCGTGGTCGCCTCGTTCTCGACAGGGGCCGACACCCGGCCGGTGCGCTGCTTCTCCTGCGCGCGCAGCCAGAGATACTCCGCGATCTGCTCCGGGTCGTTGCTGGTCATACCGAGACCGTGGTCGCGGATGAGCAGGGCGGGGGCCCCGCTCTCGTAACCGGTCATCAGGATCGGGCGCCGGGCGCCGATGTACTCGAAGATCTTGCCGGTGTACACCCCGACAGCGCCGGGATCGTTCCAAAGCAGTAAGAGGAGCAGATCCGAATTCGCCTGGATGGCGAGCGACTCCTCGTGTGTGACCTTGCCTCGATAGTGCACGACCTTCTCGAGACCGAGCTCGGCGGAGGCTCTGAAGACCGGTCCCGGTGGCGGACCGTAGAACTCGACCTCGATCTGCGCCTCGGGGTGCGCGTCGAGCAGCTTGCGCACTCCTTCGAGGAAGGGGCGCGGGTCGCTGCGCCGGGGGGTCACCCAGCCGCAGTAGGTGACGCGCAGCTCCCGGCCGCTTGGGTCGTAGGGCAGCTGCTCGAAATCCTTTGGATCGAAGCCGTTGGTGACGACCTGAGCCGGAAGGCGGTACCGCTCGCGGAGTTCCTCGACGAGGGGTTCGCTGACGCTGCTGAGCAGTACGGCGTTCTTCACCAGACGCTTCTCCGCGATCCCATCGATCTTGCGGCGCAGGCTGCCGAAGGGGTAGTAGGTGCTCATCGACAGCAAATCTCGGTAATCGACGACGAGTGGCGCTCGGAAGTGGCGCGCCAGCCGCGAACCCGCGATGAGCGAGCTGAACGGCCCGACGCTGGCCACCACCACGTCGGGGGCCCACTCCCAGCGCTTGGCGAGAGCGACGGCCTGCCGGCCCCATTTCCTGAACAGGTCCGGCCACACCAGCGCGAGCGCGCGCGTGTAGGCCTCGCTTGCCAAGCGGTAGAGGAGCGATGCTCTCGCCTTCGACGCGGTCGACGCGGACGGGGCTGCGCGCGGAGCCCCCGCGCGGTAAACGCTCAGCAGAGGATCGGAGGGCTCGGCGAGGCCCGTCGCCGACGACTGCTGGGTGAGTACCCGCACCTCGTGACCCGCGCGCGCCCAGTGCTCGGCGAACTTCGCGATGCGCACCGCTGCGATCTTGTTCTCGGGCGGGAAGAACGGGCAGACGAGGAGGATGCGCAAGACGGGCCTTCCAGTGTGAGAGGGGGCAGCGGGGCGGAGACCGAGTTCCTATAGTAGCCCGGCCAGTTCGGCCTGACGTTTGAAGGCCGGAAGCTGTCCGACGACCTCCTCGAATGTGCCGCTCGCGAGGATTCGGCCCTCGTCGAGGTAGCAGACCTGATCGTACTCGCGGATCGTGGCGAGGCGATGTGCGACGGTGATGAAGGTGATGCTGCCCTGCAGGCTGTGCATGGATTCGACGACGCGGTTCTCAGTCGCGGTGTCGAGCGAGCTGGTGGCCTCGTCCATCACCATGACCAGAGGATCGGAGTAGAGCGCTCGCGCGATGCCGAGACGCTGCTGCTGGCCCCCCGAGATCGAGACGCCCCGCTCACCGATCGGCTCCTCGATTCCGCGGTCGCTGGCGAGTTCCGCCACCTGGGCACGTTCGAGCGCCTGCATCACGAGCTGCGGCTCGTAGTCGTCCTCCCAGGTGAGGGCGACGTTCTGCGCGATCGACCCGTTGAAGAGGGCGACGCGCTGGGGCACGTACCCCACGCGATGACGCCACTGCTGCAGCACGCTGTCGAGGGGGAGCCCGTCGATGGCGACCGAACCCGAGGTGGGGGTGCTGAGCCCGAGCAGGATGTCGATCAGCGTCGACTTGCCGGCTCCCGACGGACCCACGATCGCGAGCGTCGAGCCGATGGGAATGCGGAGGTTGAGTCGATCCAGCACGTCGCGATCGCTGCCCGGATAGCGGAAGCTGACGTCGCGGAGTTCGAGCGCCCCCATGCGCTCGGGCAGCAGGGCCGTGTCTGGAACGGTGCGCTCCACACTGTCCGAGTCCGGGTCGCGGGTGAGTTCCTTGATCACGTCGTTCGCGTAGACCTCGTTGGCAGACGCGCTGGTGACACTCGCCTGCACGGCGTTCATCGCCGGGATCATGCGGAAGCCAGCGGCGGCGAACAGCGAGATCGCCACAGCGGTCTCCGGGAGCCCTCCGCGAAGATATGCTGATCCGCCGACGACCAGGAAGCCTCCGATGAGGGTGGCCTCGAAGACGTACTTCGGGATGACACCGAGGAAGGCCATGTTCGCGCGCGAGCGCGTGACGATCTCACGGTTCTTCTCGATGACCCGGCCGGCCTCGTCGAGTTTGCCGCGCAGTGTCACCTCCTTGAGCGCGTCGACCATCTCGGTCATGATCGTCGCGACGCGGTACGCATAGTTGCGCCCGCGGGTCCCCTCGACTTTCGCGCGGCGCGAGACGATGAGTTGCATCGCTCCCGACACCGCCGAGAGATAGACGAAGGCGATGAGCGCGGTCCAGGGCTGAGCGACCACGAGCACCACCAGCACCGCTACGAACGTGAAGGCGTTGCCGGGCACTTGGGACAGGGGCAGGATGAAGCCCCGGTTGGCGGCGCCCATCGACCCGTCGACGATGCGGGTCACCTCGGCGGTGCTGAGCCTGGAACGCCGTTCCCAGCTCGAGTGCGCGTAGCGGTCGAAGAGCCGCGTGCCGAGATCGAGTTCGTAGCGGGCGAATCGTCGTGTGGCGCGCCAGTGCAGCAGCATCGCGCAGGCGCTCTTGCCGATGAAGAGTACGCAGATGAGGGCGACGATCCACGGCGTCGCGGTGTCCGGGAGCTCTCCGATGTAGGGCAGGGAGAGGGGGCTGTTCGACGCCAGTGCGGTCGCCGTGACCACGATGAGCGCGAGTGCGGCCGTGTCGAGGATCGCGAGAAGGCCGGTGAAGATCGAATACCAGATGTAGAACGGCCGGGCATCAGGGGGGAGGACGCGGAAGAGGCCTCTGAGCGTGCTCAGGATCGTCTTCATCGCAGCCTCAATTCCTCATGATGTGAACTCCGAACAACAATACAAGTTGGTCACTGTGTCCTTGAGGTGTGCTGATCGAGCCACTCGGCGAGAACCGCTCCGCTTCGCGAGCCGCCGTGGAAGCGACGCACGAATTCCGGTCCGGCCGCGGCGATCCCGAGGGCGCGGGTCGGGTCCTCGACGATGCCCAGGAGAACCTCCGCGAGCGATTCCGGCGTCGCTTCCACGATCGGCAGTTCCTCCCCGGTGAGCTCCCGGGTTCTCCGCCGCACCTCCTCGGAGATGTGCGCGACGACGATCCTTCCAGCTGCGAGGCCTTCGCACGCGGCTACGCCGTAGTTCCCGGTTCTGAACGAATCGAGCACGACGTCCGTGTTCCGGTAGACATCGGGCATGGCGGAGTGCGGAATCCCGCGGACGACCTGGTAGTCGATGATCTTGTCCGCGTGCAGCCGTTGGAGGGATTCCTCGATGAGGTCCGTCCCTTTGATCCCGGTGCTCGGGGCATGTGCGACGCGTAGGGGGAGGCCCGCCGAGAGCGGCGGATCGCCGGCCTGCCAGACATCGGTCTCGATGACCACCGGCAGCCAGTTCGATCCCTCGACTTCGGACAGTAGGCCCACCGTTGAAACATAGACGGGGAGACCGGTGCGCTCGATGAGTTCGCGGCTGCGATCCGCCATACCGCGGCATCGGTCCCGCAGTTCGCGGTCGACTGCGAACGGAGAGTGCCGTTCCTTCTGCGCGTGGATGTCGGGGTCTCGGATGTCGCTGCCGTGGAAGAGTAGAGCGCAGGACACTCCGGTGCGTCCCAGTTCTTCGAGTTGACGTGCCGCGTCGGAGTCGTACAGCCCGCCCAGGAACGGTCTTGCGGATTCCAGCAGAAGGCCCGTGTATCCCTGCAGCGCCCGCAGCTGGCGATGCTGCCATCTGCGGGAGAGTCTGCTGTAGACGCTCGAAACCGTCTGGTCTGCCGGATACTCGAAGGAATCCTGACCGTAACGGATTTTCATGCTCGTCGCGCGGGTCTGCGGGCGGGCGGACTCGAGCGCCCTCGCCCAGCTGTCCGCCTGACCGGCGTAGTTCGTCGGCCCGATGAAGACCCGATCCGCGTCTCCGCCCGAGGGGGCGATGGTGGGGAAGCGGTCTCCGTGCAGTCGCGCGTTCAGCAGACGGGCGGCTGCGCCGAGTACCTGTCGCGGGGTACGAGCCTCCACTGGGCCTCCTGTCCCGGCTGGGCGGCGTCGGATCCGGCGCTCGGCGCACAAGCCGTCTGATGGATTACTATTTTAGATCCGGTTGCCTCCGAGGACGGCGCATGCAAGGCCGGAGCGTGAGGAGAGTGCATCGATCATGGCAGCGCACGGCGATCGGGCTGCGAAGCAGCCCGAGAGGACGCTGGTCTTCTTCACGAATCTCTTCCCCTACACACCGGGTGAGGAATTCATCGAGGCGGAGATCGGCTTCCTCGCGGACTCGTTCGACCGAGTGGTCGTCGTGCCGGTGGCGCCCTACCAGAACCCTGGCGAGGTGCGTGAGCTGCCAGAGGGCACGTTCCTCTTCACCCCCGCCGCCCTCAACCCGCAGACCACGAACCTCATGAGGGTGGCCGCGTTCGGCTTGCGTCACCCCCTGACCACGGCTGCAGCGGTCGCGCGTGCGCTGCGTCGCCTCCCCCGCCTGCGCCGGTGCCTGGAGGACTTCAAGCTCGACCTCTTCTCATGCATGGTGATCGAGAGCGTGCTCCCGCAGCTGACCGAGACGCTCGAAGGGCGGCAGCACTGCGTTTTCTACAGCTACTGGATGCACGCCCCGGCGCGGAGCGCACTGCAGCTGCGCCGCAGGCTGAGGCGCCCCGGCATTCCCGTGGTCACGAGGGCGCACGGCTACGATGTCTACTCCGAGCGTAAGGCGATCGACTACCTCCCGCAGCGCGAGCTGCTCTTCGCGGGGGTCGAGCACGTGTTCACCGCATCCGAGCACGGCCGCGACTATCTGCGCGCCCGGTATCCCCGCTTCGCGGGGAAGATCGACACCAGCCATCTCGGAGTGACCCCCGCAGCCGCGCCCCACAATGCCGCGCGGGACGAGCGGCACATCGTCACCTGCGCCTACCTGAGGGAGGTCAAGCGGATCCCGCTGCTCATCGACGGCATCACCGAGCTGCAGCGACGGGGCATGCAGGTGCGCTGGACCCACCTCGGCGGCGGGGAGGGCTCGCACGCCGATGCCGTGCGAGCGAAGGCAGCGACACAGCTAGCCCCGGGGTCTTTCGAATTCGTAGGAAACCTGTCGAACGACGGGGTGCGGGCATGGCACGCAGCGCACCCCGCCAGCGTATTCGTGAATGTGTCAGAGTCGGAAGGGGTGCCGGTCTCGATCATGGAGGCCCTCGCGCAGGGACTGCCGGTCGTCGCAACCGATGTGGGAGGCAACAGCGAGCTCATCGACGTGGCGGGGGGCATGTTCGACGGTCTGCTCCCGTCGAACGCGACGGCGGAGGACATCGCCGATCGAATCGAGACGCTGCTCGACGCCCCCCAGGAGCAGTACCGCGCCTATGCCGCTGCGAGCTTCAGCCACTGGCAGCGCAACTGGTCGAGTGAGAAGAACTACGGCGACTTCGCGCGGTACCTGCAGGCCCTTGCCGCACGAGGCTGAGCGTGCCGCAGCTATCCAAAAGGGCATGCCGTTAGACTTGTGCCGTGAAAATCGCTGTCGTCGCCACCGGAAAAATCGGCCTCCCCCTCGCCGTGCAGTACGCATCCATGGGGCATCAGGTCGTCGGCATCGACGTGAACCGGGATCTCGTCGACTGCATCAACAGCGGTGCGGAGCCCTTCCCGGGCGAGGCGGGGCTGGCGGAGAAGCTCGCCGAGCTCGTTCCCGCCGGCAGCCTGCGGGCGACTACCGACTACGCCGAGGGCATTCCCGACGCCGACGCCGTCGTGCTCGTCGTGCCCCTGCTGGTCGATGAGCAGACGGGCGAGCCCGACTTCGGCTGGATGGACGCGGCCACGCGCTCGCTGGCCGAGCACCTCACTCCCGACACACTGATCTCCTACGAGACCACGCTGCCCGTGGGCACGACCCGCGATCGCTGGAAGCCGCTCATCGAGCAGGTATCGGGTCTCACCGAGGGCACCGACTTCCACCTCGTGTTCTCGCCCGAGCGCGTGCGCACGGGGCGCGTGTTCGCCGATCTCAAGAAGTATCCGAAGCTCGTCGGCGGCCTGAACGAAGCCGGCACCGCTCGCGCGATCGAGTTCTACAACTCGGTGCTCACCTTCAACGAGCGCGACGACCTGCCCCGGCCGAACGGCGTCTGGGACCTCGGCACCGCGGAAGCCGCCGAGATGTCGAAGCTCGCCGAGACCACCTATCGCGACGTCAACATCGGTCTCGCGAACCAGTTCGCGCGCTTCGCGGACAAAGCGGGCATCGACGTCTACCGGGTCATCGAGGCCTGCAACTCCCAGCCCTACAGCCACATCCACGGCCCGGGCATCGCCGTGGGCGGGCACTGCATTCCCGTCTACCCGCGGCTCTACCTCTCGACCGACCCCGACGCCGACATCGTGCGCACCGCTCGCGACTACAACGAGACGATGCCCGCGTACGTGGTCGAGCGGGTCGAGCAGACCATCGGCGACCTCGACGGCCAGCGAGTGGTCGTGCTCGGCGCCTCCTACCGCGGCGGCGTCAAGGAGACGGCCGTCTCAGGCGTCTTCCCCACCGTCGAGGAACTGCGCCGACGCGGTGCCGTCGTCACGGTGCACGATCCGCTGTTCAGCGGCGAGGAGCTGGAACGTTACGGCTTCGCCGCCCACACCCTCGGCGATCCGGTCGATATCGCCATCCTCCAGGCGGATCACACCGATTACCTCGAGCTCGGTCCGGCTGATTTCCCGGAGATCAAGCTCTTCGCGGACGGCCGCAACGTCACCGACCCCGCCAGATGGACGGGTGTGCCCCGGCTGGTCATCGGCGCCTGACACGCCTGCCGGAGTAGGATCGACGGGAACGCCCAGCACGGCGACCCTGCCTGAGAAGAGAGAGTAAGGATCTTTCGATGACGGATTTCATTCCCGCAGCCAAGCCGATCGTCGGCGATGAGGAGCGCGAGGCCGTCGACCGAGTGCTGCGCTCCGGCATGATCGCCCAGGGCCCTGAGGTCGCGGCGTTCGAGCAGGAGTTCTCGGCGCACTTCACGGGAGGCCGCGAGGTCGTCGCGGTGAACTCCGGCACGAGCGGCCAGCACCTGGGGCTGCTCGCGGCGGGCGTCGGCCCCGGCGACGAGGTCATCGTGCCGTCCTTCACCTTCGCCGCGACGGGCAACTCGGTCGCGCTCACGGGTGCCACGCCGGTCTTCGTGGACATCGAGCCCGACTACTTCACCCTCGACCCCGAGGCCGTGCGCGCCGCCATCACGCCGCGCACGAGGGGCATCATGCCCGTGCACCTCTACGGACACCCCTTCCTCGTCGACCAGATCGAGGCCATCGCCCAGCAGCACGGTCTCGCGATCTACGAGGACGCGGCCCAGGCGCACGGCGCCTCCTGGAACGGCCGCCAGGTCGGCACCCTCGGCGACTTCGCGATGTTCAGCCTCTATCCGACGAAGAACATGACGTCGGGCGAGGGCGGCATGGTCTCGTGCGCGAACGGCGACATCGCCCGCAACGTGCGGCTGCTGCGCAACCAGGGCATGGAGAAGCAGTATGAGAATGAAGTCATCGGCTTCAACGCCCGCATGACCGACATCCACGCCGCGATCGGCCGCGTGCAGCTCACCAAGGTCGACGGCTGGACCGCTCAGCGCCAGCGCAACGCCGCAGCGCTCAACGAGGGCCTCGCGGGCCTCTCGGGCGTGCAGACCCCGAAGGTCGCCGAGGGCGCCGTGCACGTCTACCACCAGTACACCGTGCGCCTCGACGCCGCGGAACGCGATCGTATCCATGTCGCCCTCAAAGAGGAGCACGGTGTGGGCTCGGGCGTGTACTACCCGATCCCGAACCACCGCCTGCCCTCGTTGACGAAGTTCGCACCGGGGCTCGAGCTGCCCGAGACCGAGCGCGCCGCGCGCGAGGTGCTCTCGCTGCCCGTGCACCCCTCGCTCGCCGAGGGCGACATCGAGCGCATCGTCGCGGCGGTCACCGCCGTGGTGAACGCGGGCGCCTGATCCTCACCGCATGAAAGAGATCTGGCGCGTTCTCAGGCAGCTGCTGCCCCTGCTCCCCGCAGGCGCGCAGCGCTACTTCGTCGGCTACATCGTGGCCACGAGCCTGATCACCGCCCTCGACGCGATCGGCATGTCGCTGCTCGCGATCGTGATCGGGCCGGCGATCGCGGGCACCACCATCAAACTGCCGGTGGTGGGTGAGCTGCAGCCCGAGGCCGCACCGCTGTTCGTGCTCATCTCACTGGGTCTGATGCTGCTGAAGTCGGTGCTCAACGTCGTGCTGCAGTGGTTCGCCACGCGCAAGTTCGCGAAGTACGAACTCGAGATCGGCGACCGGCTCTTCCGCGCGTACATCGGCTCGAGCTGGGAGGAGCGCTCGAAGCGCTCGATCGCCGAGATCACCCGTATCGCCGACGCGGGCATCGCCAACGCCATGGCCGGATTCGTGCTGCCCATCATGCGCATCCCGAGCTCGTTCTTCACCTTCGTGCTGGTGCTGGGCGTGCTCGTGGTCGCAGACCCGGCGACCTCGGTGATCGCCTTCGTCTACCTCTCGCTGGTGATGCTCGTCGTGCACTTCGTGGTCACGAAACGCGCGCTCGAGGCCGGCGAGGTGAACCTGATGTACAGCTATCGGGTGGCGAACCTCATGACCGAGATGATCGAGGCGCTCAAAGAGCTCAGCCTGCGCAACCGCCTGGGCGAGGTCGCCGACCTCGTCACCGCGAACCGCAGGCACAGTACGAGGGCGCGCGCGAACGGCTCCTTCCTCGGCGTGCTGCCCGGCTTCGCCTACGAGGCCGCACTGCTCGGCGGCATCGCGCTCATCGGCGGCTTCTCATACTTCCAGGGCGGCATGCAGGCCGCCCTCGCGTCGGTGGCCCTGTTCGCCACCACCGGTTTCCGCCTGATCCCCGCGCTCACGGGTGTGCAGGGCGGAATCGTGCAGGCCACCGCGAGCATGCCGGGGGCGAAGGACGTGGTGGGCGACCTCATCGCGGCCGAGCGCGATATGAAGACCTCTCAGACCCCGGCGGACACCGCCGAGCTCTCGCAGAGCCCGAGGCTGCTGAGCCTCAACGATGTGCGTTTCCGTTACCCGGGCGCCGCGGTCGACGTGATCCGCGGCATGACCCTCGACATCCCGCTCGGCAGCTCCGTGGGCATCGTCGGCCCGTCCGGCGCCGGCAAGTCGACGCTCATCGACCTGCTGCTCGGCCTCAGTCAGGCGACGTCCGGCGATATCGAGCTCGATGACGAGCCTCTGCAGTCGGTGCTGCGCCAGTGGCGCGGCCGCGTCGGCTACGTGCCGCAGCGGGTGGCGCTCTTCGACGGCACCATCGCCCAGAACGTGGCTCTCACCTGGACCGACGATGAGATCGATCGCGTGCGCGTCGCGTACGCCCTCGAGCGCGCCCAGCTCGGCTCGCTCATCGCCGACCGCACCGGCGGCATCGACGAGCGCATCGGTGAGCGGGGCGTCTCGCTCTCGGGAGGCCAGCAGCAGCGGCTCGGGATCGCCCGCGCCCTGTACACCGACCCGCTGGTGCTGGTGCTCGACGAGGCGACGAGTTCGCTCGACACCAAGACCGAGGACGAGGTGACCCGGGCGATCAAGGAGCTGCAGGGCGAGGTGACGCTCATCTCGGTCGCGCATCGGCTCTCGACGATCAAGGACTACGACCGGGTCTGCTACCTCGACGACGGGGTGATCGTCGCGCACGGCACGTTCGCCGAGGTCGCGCGTCAGCACCCCGCTTTCGGCGAGCAGGTCGCTCTCGCGGGTCTCGCCGGCGAGGTGCGTTAGCCGCGTCGGTCCCCGAGGGAAGCGCGGCCCGCGCCGATCAGGCCGCGGGCGCGCTGTTCATGATGCGAAAGCCCGCGAACAGCGTGCGAAACGGGCCCTGCTGATGCAGCGCCTTGAACGGGTTGCGCGGCATGAGAGTGGGGATCGAGAGGTACTTGAGCCGTGCCTCCAGCAGCCCGACGATGCGTTCGGGCGTGGCGCCGGCGGAGCGCACCTCATCGATCACAGCGCGATCCGCGAGGGAGAGGAGTGACGCGACGCCCGGGGCGAGCGCTTCGAAGCGGTCGACGAGCGCCACCAGATCGGCTCGGTTCTCGGCGATCTGCTCGGCGGTGCGGGTGCGCACGAGCACCGCGTCGAAGAGGTGGATGCGGATCAGCTTCGCCACGATGGCGCGGCGCACCGCATTCTTCGCGGTGCGGAACCACTCGAAGGACTCGACCTCGTCGAGGAATCGGAAGTCCTCCGACACCGCGCGCGGTGCCGAGGTGACGCGGTCCTCGGCGTCGGCGTTGACGATGTAAGCGGGTCCGTGCAGGTCGTAGGCGAGGCGATCGGCCGTGAACCACACCGTGAGCGAGTAGGCGAGGTCTTCGCCGGACGGCAGCCCCTCGGTGAGGCGAAGCCCGCCGAAGCGCTGACGCTCGATGAGCCCGAGAGGTGCGCTGCGGTACGGAAGGCGGTCCTTGAGCGGGTCGAGGCCCTCCGTGCGGCGGCCGTTGCGCACGGGCGGATAGGGGTCGATGCGACCGTCGGGCAGCTGGATTCGTGCGAGTAGCATCTGCGCGCCGGTGCGACGGGCGAGGGCCAGCCACGAATCGATGGCGCCGGGGGCGAGTTCGTCGTCGGAGCCCATCACCGAGATGTAGGGCGCGGTGGAGTTCGCGAAGCCGTGGTTCATGGGGCCGGCGGGGGAGGGGATGCCGTCTGCGAGGTGCAGCAGGCGCAGACGGGGGTCGTCGGCGTAGCCGCCGAGGTTCTCGCGAATGACCTCGGGATCGATGTTGTGGGCGACTACGTTGACGCGCACGGGAGCCTCGGTATGGTCGAGCACCGATGCCGCCGCGCGTGCGATGGGCCGGGTGCGCGAGTGCACGGCGATGGTGAGGTCGACGAGGGGTTCGGGCATGCCTTCGATGGTAGCGCGAGGGCCGCGCCTGCGCGCTTCGGGTACAGTTAGCACGGTCTGAATTCAGTACAACACACGCGGGAGAACCTGTGACGCTCGGCAACCCGGCGATACTCGAACGCAGAATGCCGAGGCTCGACGCGCTCACCGGCCTGCGCTGGTGGGCGGCCTTCGCGGTGTTCTTCTTCCACATGCGGGTCTTCGCGCCCCTGCCGGGACCGATCTCGACGGTCTTCAACCAGGGCTACTTCGGCGTGACGTTCTTCTTCGTGCTCTCCGGGTTCGTGCTGACGTGGTCGCTGCGCCCGGGAGTACCGCTGAGCACCTTCTACTGGCGGCGCTTCGCGCGCATCTGGCCGGCGCACATCGTTGCGCTGCTCTTCGCCGTACCCGTCTTCTACACCCTCGGCACGATCCCGGAGGGCAGCTTCCTGAAACCGCTCGACGTCGGGGTGCTGCTGCTCTCGGTGCTGGTGATCCAGGGTTGGTGGGCCAACCCGGCAATCCTCTTCTCGGGCAATCCAGCAGCCTGGACGCTCACGGTCGAGTTCTTCTTCTACGCGCTGCATCCGTTCCTCTCGAAGGTCCTGCTGCCCCTCGCGAAGCGCGGCGCGCTCGTCGTCGGAAGCGTCGCCGTGGCCTGGGCGTTCGCGTATCGGCTCGGCGTCACGCTCTGGCCCGAGTCCTGGCTGGCGGTCGTTCCGATGCCGGTGACGCGTCTGCCCGAGTTCGTGCTGGGCATGGCGATCGCCTGGGCGATCCGAGCGGGCTGGCGGCCCCGGGTGCACCCGGTGGTCGGGGTGGGGGTGCTCCTCGCGCTCGTGCTGGGGATGGCCGTCGGCGAGGCGCTCGGCGTGCTGCTGCCGCTGCGTGTCTTCGGCAACGAGTTCATCACGGTGGGTGTGGGGCTCGCGATCGTGTCGCTCACGGGCCGTGCGCTCGATGGGAAGCGCTCGGGTTTCGAGAGCCGCTGGCAGGTGAAGCTCGGGGAGTGGTCGTTCGCCTTCTACCTCGTGCACGCGACGGTGATCTACCTCGCCCTGCGGGTGTTCGGCTATCAGGAGCCGAGCTGGCGCAACGTCGTCTGGTTCGCCGTGCTGTTCGCCGTGGATCTGCTGCTCGCGTGGGCGCTCTACCGCTTCATCGAGCACCCGGTCGAGCGTCGTATGCGCCGGTGGAAGGACGCGCGCGACGCGAAGGCCCGGGCGGCTTGTTAGGCTAGCCCCATGGAAAAAGACGCACTGCTCGAGCTCGTTGCCGAGATCCTCGAGGTCGAAGAGGCTTCGGCGACGGAGACACTCGAGGCCCAGGGGTGGGACTCCCTCGCCAATCTGGCGTTCATCGCCGAGATCGATGAGCGCCTCGGCGTGCAGATCGATGCCGACGAGCTCGCCAAGGCCGTGACCGTCGACGACCTGCAGGCGCTGATCACGGCCCAGTCGTGATCGACTTCCTCCAGTTGCGCGATCGCGCGCTGCTGATCACCGGCGCGTCCTCGGGCATCGGCCGGGCCACCGCGGTGCTCGCCAGCCGCGCGGGGGCCCGGGTGGTGCTCGTGGCCCGTCGCCGAGACGCCCTGGAGCAGACCGCGAGCATGCTCGACGGCGAAGGACATCTCCTGCTGCCCTTCGACCTCTCGGAGCACGCCGGCTACGCGGGGCTCATGCGAGAGGCCGTCGAGGCGGTCGGACCGCTCGACGGCTTGCTGCACGCGGCCGGCGCGCACGCGACCACGCCGTTGCGCGCGACCTCCGCGAAGCAGATCGCCTCCCTCTTCGAGACGAACGTCACGAGCAGCGTGCTGCTCACCAAGGCGTTCCGGGGCCCGAAGGTGCGGGCAGAGCGCGCCAGCGTCGTGCTGATGTCGTCAGCGGTGGGCCTCGTCGGCGAGGCCGGCGTGAGCGTCTACGCCGCGACGAAGGCCGCCGTGTCGTCGCTCGGCCGCTCGCTCTCTCTGGAGCTCGCGCACGAGCGCATCAGGGTGAACAGCGTCGCGGCCGGCATCGTCGAGACCGCGCTCACCGAGGAGCTGCGCCGCAAGGTGGGGCAGGCCGCCTGGCAGAGCATTGAGGCCGAGCATCCGATGGGGATCGGTTCGGCCGACGACGTGGCGAACGCGGTGCTGTTCCTGCTCTCGGACGCTTCGCGGTGGGTCACCGGCACCACCCTGGTGGTCGACGGCGGCTACACCGCCCACTGATCCTCTGCTCCGAGCGGGCACGCGGATCGCGCGGCGGCTCCGCGCCGGGAGGTAGGATCTGAAGCATGCAGGCACGTATCACCGCGGTCGATTACCACCTTCCCGAGCGGGTCCTCTCCAACGAGGATCTCTCGGCCGAGTTCCCCGAGTGGAGTGTCGAGAAGATCTCGGCGAAGACGGGCATCGACCGCCGGCACATCGCCGGCGACGACGAGTTCTCCTCCGACCTCGCGATCGCCGCGGGGCGCAAGCTGCTGAGCGGGCGCGGCATCGATCCCCAATCGATCGACTACCTCATCGTCTGCACCCAGAGCCCCGATTTCTATCTGCCGACGACGGCCTGCATCGTGCACGAGGGGCTCGGTCTGCGCAGCAGCGCCGGCGCCGCCGACCTGAACCTCGGCTGCTCGGGATACATCTACGCGCTGGGC
Source organism: Leucobacter muris (assembly GCF_004028235.1). Taxonomy (NCBI): domain Bacteria; kingdom Bacillati; phylum Actinomycetota; class Actinomycetes; order Micrococcales; family Microbacteriaceae; genus Leucobacter; species Leucobacter muris. The sequence goes on from NZ_CP035037.1 coordinate 393,871, forward strand.
CAGGCCAAGGGCCTCATCGAGTCGGGGCAGGTCTCGAACGTGCTGATCGTCACGGCCGACACGTACACGAAGTTCGTGAACCCCAGCGATAAGAGCGTGCGCACCATCTTCGGCGACGGAGCTGCGGCGACGCTCGTGACGGCTCAAGAGAGTGACGCGTCGGGGATCACGGCCATCACCTACGGCACCGACGGCTCGGGGGCCGGCAAGCTCGTGGTGCCCCACGGCGGCATGCGGCAGGGCGCCGACATCGAGGCGAAGTCCCCGGCCGCCGAGCGCGGGCTCGAGAGCAACGGCTACGACCTCTACATGGACGGCCCCGAGATCTTCAATTTCACGCTGCGCGTGGTGCCCGAGTCGGTCGACACGATCCTCGCCAAGGCCGAGCTCGGCCTCGACGACATCGATCTCTTCGTCTTCCACCAGGCGAACGCCTTCATGCTCGAGCACCTGCGCAAGAAGCTCAAGGTGCCCGAGGAGAAGTTCTTCGTCTCGCTCGCCGAGTCGGGAAACACGGTGTCGTCGACGATCCCCATCGCTCTGACCGATGCGGTTCGGGCGGGCGAGTTGAAGCCGGGCATGCGGGTGATGCTGCTCGGGTTCGGCGTGGGCCTGTCGTGGGGCGGTCTCGTGCTGAACTGGTAGGAACGCGACGGCAGAGACGCAGGCAGCTCAGGCCCCGATCCAGCGCTCGACCAGCGCGCGGGCGCTCTCGGCCCCGGAGTGCACGGCGGAGACGTACCGACGGCCGGCCTCCGCGATCTCGCGCGCCCGAGCGGGGTCGGCGGCCAGCTCTTCGACGACCGTGCGGAGCGTATCGGGGGTGGCCTCCACGATCGGCAGCTCGAGACCCGTCTGCCGGGTGATGAACTCGCGCGCGAGGGGCATGACATGGCCCACGACCACTCGGCCGGAGGCCATGGCCTCGCAGGCCGCGACGCCGTAGGATCCGGCCCGGAACTGGTCGATGACGATGTCGGCGGAGGCGAAGACGGATGGCATCTGTGCGGCGGGCGTCGACGTGACCAGACGGTAGTCGACGAGGCCCGACGCGATGAGGGGCTCGAGCGCCGGTTCGATGTAGTCGGAGCCCTTGCCGAACGGGTCGCTCGAGGCGTGCACGACGCTCACGCGATCGCGCGCGAAGACGGGTGGGGTCTCGCCGCCGAAGCGCACGAGATCGACGATGACGGGGCACCAGGAGGCGTCGGGCACGTCGGCGCTGAGATCCGGCGTCGAGATGAAGACCGGGCCGCCGAGCTCCGTGAGGAGCGCGAGGTTCGCCCGGGCCTCCGACCGGAAGAAGTCGGTGCGGGGATCGTCGGGGAACAGCGACCAGGGGGTGAGGGCGGCGTGGCGATCGGGATCGCGGATATCATTGCCGTGACAGATATATGCCACAGAGACTCCGGCGGCCTCGAGCGCCGCCACCTCGGCGCGCAGGTCATGGCCGAAGCGACGCCCGAACATCGGTCGTTCGGCCTCGACGAGCACGTGGGTGAACCGTTGCGCCGCCTCCCACTCGAGCTCGCCCCACTCGGCGGAGGAGTTGAATGCGGCGATGGGCACCGGGGTGTCGGCCTCGAAGGCGTAATCGCCGGGGAGCGAGATGGCCATGTTGCGGGCGCCGACCCGGTCGTCGGCGGCCTCGAGCGCCCTCGCCCAGAGGTACCCCTGACCCGCGTAGTTGGTGGGGGCGATGTACACGCGCACGTCGGCCTCCGGTGCGGTCGTGTTGGGTGCGTCGCCCCCTCCGAGCAGGCGACCGGTCATGCGCCCCATGAACCCGTCGGGGTTGCGGGCCGCCGACTCCATGAGGCGCTGCGCCCAGGAGGGCAGCTTCGAGCGGTGCTTGATCGCCCAGGCGGCCGCCCTCGAGAAGAAGGAGCTCATCGCCGCTGGTCTCGCCCGCTCTCGCGGGCGGTGTCGGCGATGACCCCGGCGACCTGCGCGGCGACCGAGCTCATCGAGTGGTGCTCGGCGGTCCACTCGGCGAGCGCGCGCCGACGCTCGGCCGGCAGCGGGTGGTCGGCGGCCTTCCGCATCGCGTCTGCGATCGCCTCGATCTCGTAGTCGACCGCGCAGCCGACCTCGATCTGCTCGGCGGCCTGGTCGATGAAGGAGCCCGTGGGCCCCGGGCCGGCGAAGATCACCGGGCAGCCGACCGCGAGCGAGGAGTAGATCTTCGAGGTGAACGCGTAGCGGTAGCCGGGTTCGGGGAACTGCGTGGAGAGGCTCGCCACCGCTCGGGCGAACTCCGGCTGCAGCTCTGCCGCGGGGATCGGGCTCACGAAGTCGACCGAGAGCTCGACGCCGAGAATTCGGGCCTGATGCCGCATCTCGTCCTGACCGGTGCCGTTGCCGATGAAGCGCAGACGGTAGCCGGCGTGGGTCTCGGAGAAGCGGGCGAACGCGCTGATGAGGATCGATGCGCCGTGCAACTCGGTGTACGTGCCCGCGTAGAGGAATACGGGCTCGGTCGGCGCCTCGACGTACCGGAAGATCAGCGTGTCGGCGCCGAAACCGGAGACCGTGGTGGGAGTCCGCACCCCGAGCGAGCGCACACGATCGGCGACGCCCTGCGAGATGGTCACGAGCGCGCGCGCTCCTCGCAGCGCGAAGCGCTCGACGCGGCGCAGGACTCGCACCACGAGCGGGGAGGTCTGCATGTAGGCCGCGGCGTCAGCCCAGATATCAGCCGCATCGTAGACATAGGGGATGCGTCTGATCGCGCAGACGAGCCGCACCACCGCACCCGTGGTGGGCGGAGGCTCGACGAAGACGACAGCGGGGCGCCGAGCGAACAGCAGTCGGAAGAGGAGGGGAACGTCGAAGCTCATGTACTGCACGTATCCGCGTACGTAGCCGCTGCGGTCGCGCATGACGGGGAAGGTGCGGATGCGCTCGCCGCGGGAGCCGTCGCCCTGCCCGGGCAGGGGCTTGGCGGTGAGCACCTCTACTTCGACGCCCTGCTCGCGCAGGGCGTCGGCGACGCAGCCGAGGAACAGCGAGGCGGCGGCGGGCTCGGGCCGGTAGATGCGGGAGACGATGACGACGCGCACTATGCCTCCAGGAAGTTCTGCATGAGCACGTCGCGGGAGAACCCGCCGCTGTGCAGCCGTCTGACGAACTCGGGGCCCCTTCGCGCGATCTCGCGGTAGTGTTCACGACGAGCCACGATGTCGCGCAGCGTCGCCTCGACGCACTCGACGGTCGTCTCGTGGATCGGCAGCGGCATCCCGGCGTGGCGTTCGACCTCACCGCGCACCTGATCGCTCACGTGCGCGAGCACGATGCGACCCGACGCCATCACCTCGCAAGCGGCTACGCCGTAGTCGCCCGATCGGAACTGGTCGAGCACCACGTCGGCGTCGGCGAACACCGCGGGCATCTCGTGGTTCGGCACTCCCTGCAGCTCGACGTACTCGATGAGCCCCTCGTCGTGGAGCTTCTGGGCGACCGGGGCCACGTACGTGGTGCCCTTGGGGATCGGGTTGGTCGGGGCGTGCACGACCTTGATGCGCTCGCGCTCGAGCAGCGGCGCGTCGTTCGCCCAGCGCTCGGGGTCGATGATGACGCCGAGGAAGTGGGCTTCGGGAAGGTCGAGGAGCAGGCCAGCGGTCGAGACGAATACCGGCGCGCCGGTGTCTGCGATGAGCCGCAGGTTCTCGGCGACGACGGGTTCGACGAGCCGGGGGTCGACCCACTCGGAGTCGCGGAAGTACGACCACTCGTCGAGTTCGGCGTGTCGGGATGGGAGGCGCACGTCGGTGCCGTGGCCGACGAAGGCGACCTTCAGCCCGGCCTCCCGCATGCGCGCGATCTGACGGCGCATGTCGCCCGAGAACATGCCGCCGAGAACGGGATAGCAGGCTTCGATGAGCACGTGGGTGTAGTGCTCGGCGAGTGTGTCAATCATGGCCCGCTGCCAGGCTCGGGAGTGCTCGGTCGTGCGCCACGAGACGGTGTAGTCGGCGGGATAGTGCAGCACGTTGTTGCCGTCGTGCACGTAGTTGCGCGAGGAGACCTCGCCGCTCGTCTCCACCGCGCGGCCCCACTGGTAACCCTGGCCCGCGTAGTTCACGGGGCCGATGAAGAGCCGCACCGGTTTGCCCTCGTCGGGCAGGGGAGGCGGGGGAGGCGTGACGCCCTTGAGCCGATCGACGGTCGACGCGATCGCGTCCTGCCCGAACTTCGGAACGAGCTTCCAGAGGCGCTCAGCTGCCGGATGCATCGAACCCCTCCTTCCGAGCCGAACGTGAGACCCAGTGCTGCTGCAGCACACGGGCCGAATAGCGCCCGTCGTGCACCGCGCTTACGAACTCGACGCTGCGAGCGCGTTCGCGTGAGAGATCGGGAGCCGCGATGAGACGACGCAACACGACTTCAAGCGTACCCACACTCGCCTCGATCACCGGCAATTGCAGGCCGGTCGCCGCGAGAATGTCGGCCCTCACGCGCTCGAAGACCTGGCCGACCACCACGCAACCCGCGGCCATCGCCTCGCAGGCGGCCACCCCGTACGAGCCCGTGCGGAACTGGTCGAGCACCACGTCGGCCTCGGCGAACCTCGCGGGCATCTCGGCCGAGGGCACGCCCTGGATGAGATCGAGCTCGATCAGCCCCTCGGCCTGCAACTGCTCGAGCATCGGCATGATGAGCGGAGTGCCCTTGTATGCTGCGACCGATGGTGCGTGAGCGACGCGCAGCGGTGCTCCCGCGGGGCGCTCCTCCCGAGCGTCGGCGGCCCACCGCTGCGGATCGACCACGACCGGGCACCAGAACGCGTCGGGCAGATCGCTTCGCAGATCCGGCGTCGAGACGAAGACCGGACGACCGCTGCGTTCGAGGAGCGCGATGTTGCGAGCCGCGAGCTGCTCGGCGCGAGGCACGTATACCGCCGGATCGTCGTAGTAGGAGAGGGGATGCTCGCGCATGTGTCGCGACGGCAGCCGAGCGTCCGTGCCATGAGCCAGGTAGGCCACGTCGACGCTGTGGTCGATCAGCGCCTGCGCTTGGACTTCGACGGATCGGCCCATCAGCCGCCCGAACGGCGGTTCCTCGGCCTCGATGAGCACGTGGGTGCCGCGCGTCGCAGCCTCGAACTGCCGCCGCTGCCAGTCGGGGTCGTTGTGGTAGGTGCCGACCGGCACGAGCAGGTCGGCCTCGAAGTCGAACCCGCCGGGCACGTCGAACGCCATGTTTCGGGCCGAGATGCCGGTGTCGGCGGCCTCGAGCGCCCTCGCCCAGGCGAACGCCTGGCCCGAGTAGTTGACCGGCGCGATCAGCAGACGCGTCGGTTTCTCGGCGAACGACGTCGTGGGCACACTGCCTCGAGGAGCCGGGCGGCCGAGGCGGCGCGCCGCAAGCCTCCCGAGCGGGCTCATGGGTGCATCGGCGATGAGATCGATCAGCCGATTGATCCACGAGGGCAGGCGGTTGCGATTCACAGCTCTGGGTGACCCGCTCGGCTCACGAATGTCATGCCGTCGATTCTATCCCGGCTCCCGGTCTCGTTCTCCCGTATCATGGTGCGCGGTCTCCACCCTTCGCCCACTCATCTCCTCGGCCCGCCCGGCTGATCCGACTCGAAAGATGATCCGTCCATGGAATCCGCAGCACCCAAGATCTTCGACTACTCCCTGAAGTCGTACTCCGACGCTCTCAAGGACTACGTCGACACCGGATACGCGGTCACGTCGTTCCAAAAGTACCTCGCAGACCCGCAAGAGCGTCACATGGTGCTGCGACACGACATCGACAACACGATCGAGCAGGCGCTGCGCGTCGCGCGCGTCGATGCCGAGGCCGGCGTGAGCTCCACCTTCTTCCTGCGGGTGCACGCTCGCGGCTACAACCTGCTGAGCCTTCCGTCGCTGCAGATCGTGCAGGAGATGGAGCAGCTGGGGCACGAGGTGCAACTGCACCTCGAGGGCGGGCTCTGCGACTGGCTCGGCAGCGACAACCTCGACTGGGCCGATCGGCAGCGCGCCGTCTTCGAAGCGGCGGTCGGGCGCCCCCTCGGCGGCTTCAGCTCGCACGAGCCCGCTCGCACGGGCGGGCTCGAGTTCGCCAACGGCCTGCTCGAGCGCTGGAGCGACAGCGTCGCCTATCACGCGTACGAGGAGCGGTTCATGACGCCGAGCATGAAGTACCTGAGCGACTCGAGCGGGCGCTGGCGCGAGGGGCACTTCGGCGAGTGGGTCGGCAAGGAACCGCTCATGCAGGTGCTCACCCACCCGTTCTGGTGGTTCGAGAAGGTGCCCGCCGAGAACTACTGATCCGGTGACGACGGCCCGCGGACATCGGTCCACGGGCCGTCGTGCATGCGCCGAGCGCTACTTCTTGTTGTCGCCGAGGCGCTTGGCGGGGTTGCCCACCCGCACCTCGTTCTCGGGCACAGACTTGACGGCGACGGCTCCGATGCCGAGCAGCGAGTCCTTGCCGAGGGTGAGCCCCTGGATCACCGACGCGTTCGGTCCGATCCACACCTCGTCCTCGATCACCACGCTGCCCGAGATCTCGGCGCAGGCCGTGATGATGACGTTCCTGCCGATACGGCAGTTGTGGGCGATGTGCACGTGGTCGTCGATCTTCGTGTAGTCGCCGACGACGGTCGGAGCGATGGTACCCGAGCACACCGTGGTGAAATTGCCGACCTCGGTGTGCGCGCCGAGCCGCACCGACCCGATGTGCGGCACGTGGAAGTTGTTGCCGTCGGCGTCCTTCTCGATGCCGAAGCCCTCCTCGCCGATGACGGCGTGGCTCTTGACGAGCGAGTGCTCGCCGATCACCACGCCCCGGCCGATCACCACGTGATCACGCACCTCCGAGTGCGCCTCGATCACGGCGCCCTCGCGCACCACCGTGTATTCGCCGATGTGCGCCGACTCATGGACGCGAGCCGTGGGGTGCACTCGCGCGGTATCGGCGACTCCGGCCGCGGCCTTCGGGGCGAAGTGCCGCGCGACCGCCTGCCCGAACGCCGCCCGGGGGTTCTCCACGAGTATGAGGGAGCCGGTGGCGCCCTCCGGAAGTTCGGTGCCGAGCGGGGCGAGGACCACCGCGCCCGCCAGCGATGCGCGCTCGAACGCCTCGGCGAATCGCGCAGTGTCTCCCACGAAGGTGAGCTGCCGCGCCTCGGCGTCGAGCAGGGGAGCGGGCGCCGAGACGACGGCGTTCGCGCCGACGAGTTCCGCGGCGAAATCCGAAGCGATGTCCTGTGCCATGAGTGCGGTCATGCGAGAACTGTACCGCGCAGAGGTCTGGAGCGGACGGGTGCGAACGTAAACTGGGACGGGACTCCGCCCCTCGGATACCATGGGCGGACGCAGCACAGGCATATGGAGGAGTCAGCATGGCGCAGCCGAACATCGTTCTTTTCGGAGCGGGAACGATGGGGCGCAACCACGCGCGCATCGTCTCATCGTCTGCGCGGGCCAACCTCGTCGGCATCGTCGACCCCTTCGAGCAGAACGGTCGCGCGGCGACCGAGCAGTACGGCGGGGAGTGGTTCCCCGCTGCCGAAGAAGCGCTGAAGAAGGCCGACGCCGTGGTGGTGGCCGCCTCCACCGAGTACCACTACGACATCGCGAAAGAGGTCCTCGACGCCGGTCTCCCGGTGCTCATCGAGAAGCCGATCTGCCCCTCGCTCGAGCAGACCGAGGAGATCCTCGGCATGGCCGAGCAGCGCGGTGTGCCCGTGCAGTGCGGGTTCCTCGAGCGTTTCAACGCCGGCGTGCTCGCGGCGCGGAAGCTCATCGACGAGCCCGTCTACGTGCGAGCCGAGCGCCATTCGCCGCACTGGGCCCGCATCAAGACGGGCGTCGCCTGGGACATGCTGGTGCACGACGCCGACCTCATCTCGAACCTCTACGGCGCGGCGTCGCCCGAATCTGTGAGCGCCGAGCTCGGCTACTTCCATCCCGATTCGCTCGAGGGCGCCGAAGACGTCATCGACATGACGCTGCGCTTCCCCGGGGGAGGCATCGCTTCGGCATCGGCCAGCCGCATCGGGCAGCGGAAGGTGCGCCGCATGCTCGTGCAGTCGCTCGACTCGATGGTCGAGGTCGACCTCCTGCTGCGCAGCGTCACCAAGTACCGCCACACCAACATCGAGAGCACCGACGACAAGGTCGGTTTCAAGCAGATGACCGAGATGGAGGTGCCCGAGGTCTCGGGTCTCGAGCCGCTCGCCGCGCAGTTCGAGCACTTCATCGACCTCGTCGAGGGGCGCATCGACGCCGATGCGGAGCGACGCAGCATCCTCCCGGCTCACCGCATCATCGCTGCAGCGCTCGACGGGCGGTGACACCGGGGAGTTCCCCGTTAGCCGTCGCATAGACTGTTCGGCATGGATCTTCTGGTTGTCGGCTCTGGTTTCTTCGGTCTCACCATCGCTGAGCGCGCGGCGTCCGCGGGCAAGAAGGTGGTCGTGATCGATCGCCGCTCCCACATCGGCGGCAACGCCTACTCCGAGGCGGAGCCCGAGACCGGCATCGAGGTGCACCGCTACGGCGCCCACCTCTTCCACACGTCGAACGAGACGGTGTGGGAGTACGTGAACCGCTTCACGAAGTTCACCGGCTACCAGCACAAGGTGTACTCCAACTTCAAGGGCGAGGTCTACCCGTTGCCCATCAACCTCGGCACCATCAACCAGTTCTTCCGCGCCGCTTACGGGCCAGACGAGGCGCGCGCCCTCATCGCGCAGCAGGCCGAGGAGTTCGACACGAAGCAGGCCAAGAACCTGGAGGAGAAGGGCATCTCGCTGATCGGGCGCCCGCTCTACGAGGCGTTCATCCGCGACTACACCGCGAAGCAGTGGCAGACGCCCACCACCGAGCTGCCCGCCGAGGTGATCTCGCGCCTGCCCGTGCGCTACACCTACGACAACCGCTACTTCAACGACACCCACGAGGGGTTGCCCGTCGACGGCTACACCGCCTGGCTCGAGAACATGGCCGATCACCCGAACATCGAGGTGCGGCTCGACACCGACTTCTTCGACGAGTCGCAGCCCCTCAACAAGAAGGCCCTGGTCGGCACGGTGCCGATCGTCTACACCGGCCCGGTCGACCGCTACTTCGACTACGCCGAGGGCGAGCTCTCCTGGCGCACGCTCGACTTCGAGCAGGAGGTGCTGCCGACGGGCGACTTCCAGGGCACCAGCGTCATGAACTACGCGGGGGCGGACGTGCCCTACACCCGTATCCACGAGTTCCGACACTTCCATCCCGAGCGCGACTACCCGGCCGACAAGACCGTCGTCATGCGGGAGTACTCCCGCTTCGCCACCCGCGACGACGAGCCCTACTACCCGGTCAACACGCCTGAAGACCGCGACCGCCTGCTCAAGTACCGCGAGCTCTCCGACCGCGAGGACCGGGTGCTGTTCGGCGGCCGCCTCGGCACCTACCAGTACCTCGACATGCACATGGCCATCGGGTCCGCGCTCTCGATGTTCAACAACAAGCTCTCGGAACTGCTGTAGTCGCCGTCGCCGGCCCTGCACCTCGAAGCGAATCAGAAAGTCACATGCCTCAGATCTCCGTACTCATCCCCATCTTCAACGTCGAGAAGTACCTGCGCGAGTGCCTCGACAGCGTGGTGAACCAGACGTTCCGCGACCTCGAGATCATCTGCATCAACGACGGCTCGACCGACGGCTCGCTCGCCATCATCGAGGAGTACGCGAGGCGGGATCCCCGCATCGTGATCATCGACAAGGCCAACTCGGGCTACGGCGACTCGATGAACCACGGCCTCGACCGGGCCACGGGCGAGTACATCGCCATCGTCGAGTCCGACGACTGGGTGGAGCTCGACATGTTCGAGGAGCTGCACGATCTCGCAACCGAGCACGGCGTCGAGGTCGTGAAGAGCAACTACTTCACCTACTACGCCGACCCCGAGCGCAAGGCGCTGAGCGACGAGAAGATCGAGCTGGTGCGGGCTCACGAGGTGGGGAGGGTGATCGACCCCTCCAAGAACATCGACATCTTCTTCCAGCAGCCCGCCATCTGGTCGGCGATCTACCGTCGCGACTTCCTCGTCGCGAACGGCATCCGCTTCCTGCCCACTCCGGGCGCCTCGTATCAGGACACGAGCTTCGCGTTCAAGGTGTGGAGCTCGGCGCACCGGGTCGTCTACACCTCCGACGCCTTCCTCCACTACCGTCGCGACAACGAGGCCTCCTCCGTGAACAACGCGGGCAAGGTCTTCTGCGTCTCCGACGAGTACGCCGAGATCGAGCGCTTCGCAGCGGAGCGCGATCTCTCGACCGAGATCTGGCGCATCCTCCGCCTGAGCAAGTGGGGGGCCTACGCCTGGAACATCGACCGGTTGCAGGCAGACCTCGCCCCCGACTTCATCGCGCTCGCCTCCGAGCAGTTCAAGGCAGACCTCGAGTCGGGCCGCTTCAACTTCGAGTTCTGCGACGTCAACCAGGCCCGCGAGATCTCCGAGATCATCGAGCGCCCCGAGCGCGTGATCGAGCGCAAGCAGGCGCAGGACGCCGCGAAGGTCTCGGTGGTGATGCCGTTCTTCAACGTCGAGGAGTACCTGCGCAAGTGCATCGACTCGGTGCTCGGCCAGACGCTCTCGGAGGTCGAGCTGATCCTCGTCGACGACGGTTCGGTCGACGCGTCGTCCGACATCGCCGAGGAGTACTTCCGCAACGACCCGCGGGTGCGTCTCGTCAGTCTCAGGAACAGCGGCCAGGCCATCGCCCGCAACCGCGGCATGGAGCTCGCCCACGCCGACTACATCGCCTTCATCGACGGCGACGACTACTACGAGCCCGACTCGCTCGAGAAGATGCGCGACGCCCTCGTCGAACACGACGTCGACTTCGTGGTGGGCAGCATCCGCCCCGTGTTCGAACCGGGCATCCGCAGCGCGATGGAGAAGTTCCAGGACCAGCACTACTACGAGGTGCGCCGGACGGGCCTGCAGCAGGTCACGAGCGAACTGCTGCTCGACCTCGACGCGTCGGTCTGCAACAAGATGTTCGTGCGCGAGTCGGTCGAGAACCGCGGCATCGAGTTCCCCGAGGGCCTGCGATTCGAAGACGCCTACTTCGTGAACGCCTACGGCTTCACGAGCAGCACGGCGTTCTTCCTCGAGCCCGAGGACTACGTCTACAACTACGTGCGCCGCGCGGGCAGCACGATGTCGACGACCTTCGGGCGCTCCAACACCGCGAAGGATCACCTGACCGTCGCCTTCCGGCTGTTCGACCTGCTCGAGAAGCACGAGCTGACCGAGAAGTACGGCGTGTACTACATGCGCATGCTCGACCAGTACGCCACCTTCGCCTTTCAGCACTCGGAGGAGCGCGACCACGCCGAGATCTGGCGCAAGCTGCGCTACTTCGTCGACACCCATCGCGAGCAGCTCGCTCAGATGGACGCCTACGCGCTGCGCAATCTCGAGCACCGCGTCTATCGCGGGGTGCTGGGCCGGCTCAACAAGACCCCGGGGCTGCGCCGCATCGTCTTCCGCGCCGGCCGCACGGTGCAGAACTCGCTGGCGGGCATCATGCCGAAGCTCTCGGTCACCCACCGCGCGCGTCAGAACATCCACGCCGACATCACGCTGCTGCGGCAGCAGGTCGCGGGTTCGACCGCGGCGCTCTCGGCGCAGCTGAACTCGCAGCGCCGGCGCATCGCGGAGATCGCCGATCAGGTCGACCAGCTGGTCGGGGATCGCGAGAAGGCCGATTGCGCGAAGAGCACGAAGGGCGCGAGCAAGAAATAGCGTGCCGGGGCCTCCGGGAGACGACGCCGGGCGACTGGAGGCCCGCCTGCGGCTGCGAGGGAGCGCCGACCCTCGCCGCTCACTCCACGTCGAGGCCGCTGCCGGCCCGCCACACCGCGACCGTGAGCATCGGGGCTGCCGCGGCGATCTCGCGCAGCAGCTCGAACTCCACGCGATCCGCGTTGCGGCGGTGCTCCCGCGCGTCGGGGCCGCCGGAGCGCGCGGCGAGCCTGGCCAGACCGAACTCGGCCAGCTGGCCGCGATCCTCGAGCATCTCGTCGCGCAGCGCCAGCACCACCAGGTCGTCGACCTCGGGCACCTCGGCGTACGCGGTCGCCGGATCCTCGCCGTCGCGCACGCGATGCTCCATCATCGTGTCGCGTTCGACCCGCGCGTCGGCCCGCAGCTGCAGCAGGCGCTCCGTGGTCATGTTCACGGTATCACCGCCGACGTGAGCCCGTCGGCACCTCGACGGCCCCGGTCTCGCGGGGGATCGGCACCCGACGCCACGGCAGCGCGGTGGGTTCGGCGTCCTGAGAAGGCAGCTCGAAGTCGAAGCGTGACTTGACCGCCAGCAGCACGAGCAGCACCCAGTTGCCCTCGATCAGCAGTCGGCTCTCGGTGAGCGACTGCACGAGGAGTGCGACCATCACGAGGAACGGCCACAGCGCGCTCGTCGCGTAGGGCAGCGGCGGCCCGAAACCGCGGCGCGGCGGATCCACGGCGCGGAACCACACGCGCCAGACCGTGAGCACCACGAGCGGAGCGAAGGCGAGCAGCCCCACGATGCCGAGCTGCAGCCACACGTCGAGCCACGCGTTGTGCGCGCTCATCACGGGCAGTCCGGCCTTCTCGTCGAGCGACTTGAACGGTTCGGCCCAGGGCGCCCAGTAGCTGACCCAGCCCCAGCCGAACCAGGGCCGCTGCTCGGCGAGCCCGATCACGGCCTCCCACGTCTCGAGGCGGCCGGTCATGTCGCCGCTCTTGCCGAGCAGCCCGAAGACGAAATCGCGCGCGAACAGCACGGCCGCGGTGGCGGCGACGATGAGCGCGCCGCCCGTCGCGTAGAGCGGCACCCGCCGCTCCGGCCCCAGCCGGCGGGCCCACAGCGCGAGCGCGAGGGCGACACACACGGCCGCGAGCGCGACCCAGACGGTCGCGCCCCGCGTCAGCAGCAGGGTCGCCGCCGACAGGAGCACCCAGAACCAGCCCGTGACGGGGCGCACGAGGCCCGCACGCAGCTGGATCCCGAACACGATCAGCCCCAGCAGTGCCAGGAAGCCGAGCAGCACCGAGCTGGCGACGAGGCCCTGGATCGGGCCGCCCGAGAACAGCAGATCGCGGCTCCAGTAGAGCAGCTTCGAGGGTTTGCCCTCGTCGGGCACCTCGACGAACACCAGGAAGTTCTGGAACACCGGCTGGCGGATCAGCAGCGACACCCCGAGCTCGAACACCAGCGACAGTCCGATGAGGTATCGCAGCGCCGTGCCGAGCGTGCGCAGCACCTCGTGCCACGTGAGCACGAACGCGAGCACGACCGCCAGCAGTGTCGTCGCGAGCTGGGCGAGCACGCCGAGCACGCTCTCGAGCCGGTACTGCGACCACGCGATCGACAGTGCGGCGAGGGCGAGGAACCAGTAGAGCGGGGAGGGGAGCCGATACCAGCGGAAGCGGGCGGGCCTCTCGCGCACGAACAGCACGGCGCCCACGACGGTGAGCGCCACCGCGAGGGCGAGGAACCCCCACCAGCCCACCACGTTGCGCACGCCGTTGCTGCCGAGGGTGAGCACGAACACGCCGATCGCGTACGCGCTCACACCGAGTCGGGTTCTGCTCTGCGCCATAGTCGGTATGGTAGAGTATTGGACCTCCGCGACCTCTAAGGAGTGGCGTGCTGATCTTCATCGAGAACACCCCGCGCGCATACGCGTGGGGGTCGAAGGATGCCCTGCCCGACATGCTCGGCCTCGCGCCCACCGGGGAGCCCCAGGCAGAGCTCTGGCTCGGCACCCACCCGGGCAGCCCCGCGCACGTCGCGAAGGCCTCGGCCGGCGCCCGCACCCTCATCGACCTCGTCGAGAGCGATCCGGATCGCTACGGCGTGGACGGCGGTCCGCTGCCCTTCCTGCTCAAGGTGCTCGCGATCGGGGCGCCGCTCTCCCTGCAGGTGCACCCCGATCTCGCACAGGCCGCGGCGGGCTTCGCCGCGGAGGAGGCCGCCGGGGTGCCGAGAGACGCGCCGCACCGCAACTACGGCGACCCCAACCACAAGCCCGAACTGCTCGTCGCCCTGAGCGAGGTGACCGCGCTCAGCGGCTTCCGCCCGCTCGCGGCCGCGAGACGGGAGCTGCTGCTGCTCGCGTCGGCCGCGCGGCAGGCGGGGGAGATCGAGGGCGCCTCGGCGCTCGAACGGGTCGAGGCGCGACTGCGGGGCGCGGATCCCGAGGCGCTGCGACGGGAGTTCCTCGAGTGGGTGTTCAGCGGCGACCCCGTCGTAGCGCGGGCCCTCGACGCGATCGCGGCGGCGGTGCCCCGGATCGATCCCGACGGGGAGCCCCGAGGGTCTGCCGAGACCGATCCCGCGTCGTCGGTGCGCGAGCCCGAGCGGCAGTTCGACGCGGCGCGCGCCGCCGCGCTGCGCGACCTCGTCGGATCCCACCCGGGCGATCCCGGGGTGCTCGTGTCGCTGCTGCTGCACCTCGTGCGGCTCGACCCGGGCGACGCCGTCTACCTGCGCGCCCGTCAGCTGCACGCCTACCTGAGCGGCATCGCGGTCGAGGTGATGGCGTCCTCCGACAACGTGCTGCGCGCCGGTCTCACTCCGAAGCACATCGACATCGCCGAGCTCTGCCGCATCGTCGACACCGGCGAGATCGCCGAGCCACGCTTCCCGGGCGAGCGCGTGGCGCGCGGGCTCGTGGCCTGGCGCCCCGACGTGCCCGACTTCGCGCTGCTGCGCGCCAGGCTCTGCGATCCGGAGCAGAGCGCGAGCGGCGCGGCCCCGGCCGACAGCGCGCCGTCCGTCGACGTGTCCGCGAAGTGCCCGCTCGTGCTCATGGTCACGTCGGGGCGTGTGCGCGTCGAGCGCCGGGCCGAGGGCGAGCACGGGCTCGCCGAGGTGGCCTCCGCCCGCCGCGGGCAGTCGCTCTACGTGTCGGCGGGCGACCCGATCCGGCTCACCGGTCACGGCGAGGTGTTCCTCGCGACCACCGGCGGCTGAGGGTCTCGGCCGCGCGCGGGTAAGCTGTTGGTCGTGTCGAATCCCCGGTCCAGCAGCGAACAGCCATCCACCGCAGCAGCGACGAGCGCCGCGGACAGGCTCGGCGGTCTCGGCAAGGTGCTGATCGCCGTCTACCTCGTGCTGGCCATCGCGGCCACCTTCCGATCGGTCTACCAGATCATCACGAAGTTCGACGAGGCGCCGCTCGCCTACTCCCTGTCGGCCGTCGCCGGCGTGGTCTACATCGTCGCGACGATCGCCCTCATCAAGCGCCGTGGCGTCTGGCGCGCGGTCGCGTGGTGCGCGCTCGTGTTCGAGCTCTGCGGGGTGCTCATCGTCGGCACGCTCAGCCTCACGGCCCCCCAGCTCTTCGCCCACCCCTCCGTCTGGTCGCAGTACGGCATCGGCTACGTCTTCATCCCGCTCGTGCTGCCGGTGCTGGGCCTGCTGTGGCTGCGGAGCACCGCGCGCGCGGCCGGTGCCGGTGCCGCCGCGGGCGGTGAGGGATCGGCCTGATGCGCGTCATCGAAACGCTCGAGGCGATCCGACCCGCCGACTATCCCGAGGGCAGCGGCGTCGCGATCGGCAAGTTCGACGGGCTGCACCTGGGACACCGGGCGATCCTGCGCACCCTCATCGAGGGAGCGCACGCCGCTGGCCGCCCCGCCGTGGTGCTCACCTTCGCGAACAACCCCCTCAGCCTGCTGCGCCCCGAACTCTGCCCCCGCCCGCTCATGAGCCGCGAGCAGCGGCTCGAGGGCTTCGAGGCCGCCGGGGTCGACGACTGCGTGATGATCGAGTTCGACGAGGCGGTGGCCTCGATCCCCGCGGCAGATTTCGTGCGCGACGTACTGGTCGGGCGGCTGCGCGCCAAGCACATCATCATGGGGGCCGACTTCCGGTTCGGCCACCGCGGCGCGGGCGACGGCGGGCTGCTGCGAGAGCTGGGGGAGCGGTACGGATTCAAGGCCGAGACGCTCCAGTTGGTCGCCGCGGACGGCACCGGGGAGGTGTCGTCGTCGCGAGTGCGCGAGGCGGTGCTCGCGGGTGACGTCGAGGCCGCCGGGCGAATGCTCGGCCGGTCGCCCGTCGTGCGCGGCGAGGTCGTGCGGGGCGACGCGCGCGGGCGCGAGATCGGATTTCCCACCGCCAACCTCGGCGGTGAGATCGAGGGCCTCGTGCCGGCCGACGGCGTCTACGCCGGGTGGGCGGTGCTCGGCGACGACGACGCGGATCCGCGTCCCGCCGCGATCTCCGTGGGCAACAACCCCACCTTCACGCCCGACGCGCTGTCTCGCGTGGAGGCGTTCCTGCTCGACTTCTCGGGCGACCTGTACGGGCAGCGGATCGAGGTGCGCTTCGCGCATCGGCTGCGCGGCATGGAGCGCTACGACTCGCTCGACGCGCTGCTCGAGCAGATGCGAGCCGACGTGGTGCGCACCCGGGAGCTGCTGAGCCGCTGATCTGCCGATCCGGCTCACGGCGTTCCGCGTGAGCCGGATCCCTGATCGCGCCGCGCCGGATGAACGAGCCGAGGGGGTCACGGGCGGCTCGTGCACCGGAACGCCGCCCGTGCCGACGACATGCTCCCGGTGTTCGGGAAATCCTGGGGCTCTCGCAGGTGCGGATGGTAGGATCGGAGCACGGTCGCGATCCGCGAAGCGTTCTCGAGCCCCATGCCGCGCATGAGGTCAGGCTCTGAAGCCGCATGCGACCCCGGCTCCGGCATGCAGGCCGGGGCTGCACCACGCCGATCAGGAGATCCATTGGCACTCACCACTGCCGAGCGTCAGCCCGCTGCGAACAGCGCAGCCGAGCACACGCCGAAGTCTTCCCGCGCCCAGAAGGCGCAGAACGCCCAGAAGGGCGGCCAGCAGCGCGGCGGCGCTCGCCGCAAGCACACCCACAACGAGGGCATCATCCCGCTGCTCGCCCGCGCCGTGCGCGAGGTCGAGGCGTCCGCCCAGCGCGGCAAGGCCTCGCCCGCCGGCCGCACGAAGTTCCACGTGATCGCGCTCCTCATGCGCGAGGAGCGCGCCCGCGTCAAGACCGACGAGAACGTGAGCGAATCCGAGCGCACCGAGACGCTGAAGCGGCTCGACGGCGTCGCCGCGATCCTCGCGAAGACCGCTGCGCGCGACACGAGCCTCATCACCCTGCTCGAGCCGACCGCGCCCATCACCGAGGCGACCCGTCTGCTCAAGCGCAAGATGCTCACCCAGGCCGGCATCGAGCTGCCCGAAGAGCAGCCGAGCAAGGCCGAACCCGCTCGGGCGTTCGTGCCGCCCGAGCTCGCCGAACGCCAGGTCGAGCCCGCGGGCATCGAGACCCGCATGCTCGCCAACCCCTTCCTCGCGCCCGACCTCACTCCGCCCCGGAAGCCGACCCCGGTGGTGCGACTCGCCAACTGGGAACTGCTCGGCCCCCTGCTCAAGTCGTTCGAGCAGGGCGGCGGAGGATCCGCGTGCATGGAGCTCCCCGAGCCCCCCGTGCCCGACCGCCTCGCCCCGGCCGGCCGCGAACTCATGCCCCACCAGGCGCGCCTCCTCGCGAGCGTGCGCGACGGGCACCGCAGCTTCCTGCTGGCCGACGAGCCCGGTCTCGGCAAGACCGCGCAGTCGGTGCTGGCCGCCTCGGTCGCGGAGGCCTACCCGCTGCTCGTCGTCGTTCCCAACGTCGTCAAGATGAACTGGGCTCGCGAGGTGGAGCGGTGGACCCCGCAGCGCCGCGTCACCGTCATCCACGGCGACGGTCAGGACATCGACGCGTTCGCCGACGTGTTCGTGGTCAACTACGAGATCCTCGACCGCCACCTGAGCTGGATCTCCCGCTTCGGGTTCAAGGGCATGGTCGTCGACGAGGCCCACATGATCAAGAACGTGCAGTCGCAGCGGTCGCGCAACGTGCTCGCGATCGCCGAGCGCATCCGCGATCGCACCCCCGGGGTCTCGCCGCTGCTCATCGCCCTCACCGGCACCCCCCTCATCAACGACATCGACGACTTCCGCGCCATCTGGCGCTTCCTCGGCTGGATCGACGCCGAGAAGCCGGGCCCCGAGCTCATGGCGCGGCTCGAGAGCAACGGGTGGACGCCGGCCGACCCCGCCTTCTACCCCGAGGCGAGGCAGAGCGTCGTCGACATGGGCATCGTGCGCCGTCGCAAGATCGACGTCGCGGCCGACCTGCCGGCGAAGCGCGTGGTCGATCTGCCCGTCGAGCTCGACGACGAACTGGGGCGCGGCATCCGCGAGGCCGAGGCGAAGCTCGCCCGCAAGCTGCTCGACCGCTTCACCGCGGTCAAGAACGGCAAGCTCGGCGAGAAGCTCTCGGACGACGCGATCATCCGCATGGTGTGCGCCCAGGAGCTCGAGGAGTCGAACGCCTCGACCGACGGCACCAACGTGTTCACCATGGTGCGCCAGATCGGCCAGGCCAAGGCGGGGCTCGCCGCCGACTACACCGCGCAGCTCGCGCGCTCGGTCGGCAAGGTGGTGTTCTTCGCGAAGCACATCGACGTGATGGATCGGGCCGAGGCGCAGCTGGCCGAGGCGGGCCTGCGCACGGTCTCGATCCGCGGCGACCAGACCGCGGCGTTCCGCCAGGACCAGATCGACGCGTTCAACAAGGATCCCGACGTGGCGGTGGCGGTCTGCTCGCTCACCGCGGCGGGTGTGGGCGTCAACCTGCAGGCCTCGTCGAACGTGGTGCTGGCCGAGCTCAGCTGGACCGACGCCGAGCAGACGCAGGCGATCGACCGCGTGCACCGCATCGGTCAGGAGGAGCCGGTCACCGCGTGGCGCATCGTCGCCGCGCAGACGATCGACGCGAAGATCGCCGAGCTGATCGACGGCAAGGCGGGGCTCGCGGCGCGCGCCCTCGACGGCGCTGCGGCGCCGGCCGAGGACGCCGACTCGGTGCAGCTGCTCGCGCTCATCGAGGTGCTGAACAGGGCGCTGGCGCAGTAGGCGGACGCGCCAGCGTTCGCCGCGCCAGCGCGGCGCCCACAGGCGCCGGCCCACGGAGCGGAGCGCGGGGTGGCTGGCGCAGTAGGCGGACGCGCCAGCGTTCGCGGTGTCGGCCGGCCTGTCCGATTCCGTGCCGATTTTGGCCGGATTCGATCTGTCAGCGTCATTCTCGCCACGGCTAGCATGGAGCACGTCAGAGGTCGTGCGCACTGGCGCGACCCCGGGACGCGGGCATCCGGGCCCGCGCATCAGTCGATTCGAGGGAGACCCACATGCGCATCGGTGTGCTCTGCTCAGGCGGCGACAGCCCCGGTATGAACGCGGCGATCCGCGGGGCGGTGCTGCGCGGGGTCGACGTGCACGGCTTCGAGATGGTCGGCTTCATGGACGGCTGGCGAGGGTTCCACGAGGGAGACCGGATCCCGCTCGACCGGGCGGCGGTGCGCGGCCTGTCGCCGCTCGGCGGCGTGATGCTCGGCACGAGCCGGGTGCCTCCGTTCGCGAGGGGCAGCGACCCGGTCGAGGGGCTGCGGGCCGTGCGGGATCGTGCGGCCGAGTACGGCCTCGACGGCCTCCTGCTGATCGGCGGCAACGGCACCCAGACCGTCACGAGCCTGCTCAACGAGGGGGGCGTGCCCACGATCGGCCTGCCCAAGACCATCGACAACGATCTCGGGGGCACCGACTACACCTTCGGCTTCGACACCGCCGTGTCGATCGCCTCGGAGGCGATCGACCGCCTGCGCACCACGGGCGAGTCGCATCGGCGATGCATGGTGCTCGAGGTCATGGGCCGAGACGCGGGGTGGATCGCCCTGCACGCGGGCATGGCGGCCGGTGCCCAGGTCTCGCTGATCCCCGAGTTCCCCGAATCGATCGAGCAGATCGGCGAGTGGGTGCTGAGCGTGCGGGATCGCGGCCGGTCATCGCTCGTGGTCGTCGCCGAGGGCTTTCGTCTCGCGGGCGTCGACCGCGCGGTGACGCGCGAGGGGCTCGACGGGTTCGGCCGGCCGCGGCTGGGCGGCGTGGCTGAGGTGCTCGCGCCGCTCATCGAGCAGCGCACGGGGATCGAGACACGCGCCACGGTGCTCGGCCATGTGCAGCGGGGCGGATCGCCGACGGCCTTCGACCGGGTGCTCGCCACCCGCACCGGCATCGCCGCCGCCGACGCCGTGCTCGCGGGGCAGTGGGGCACGATGGCCGGACTGCGCGGCGACCGCATCGAGATGGTGCCGCTCGAGGAGGCGGTCGGTCGGCTGAAGACCGTGCCTCCCGAGCGCTACGAGGAGGCCCGTCTCAACTTCGGGTAGCGCCGCGGTCGGAGAGGCCGATGGCCCGGTGGGCTCGTGATCGATTAAACCGGTGAAGGGCATTCGGCCGACGCGTTGTATGGGCCGAATCGCGGTTCCTACGCTGAGGGCATGAACAGCATCACGGCATACCAGAACACGGTGAGCGAAGGGCCGAAGAAGCTCGCTCCCCAGGTCGACGATCAGCGGAGAGCGGCGTTCGTCTCCGCGATGGCGGCGGCACCCACGGCGGTCACGGTGGTCGCCTTCGACGACGGCGAGAAGATCTGGGGGCAGACGGTCTCGGCGTTCGCGTCGGTGAGCGCCGATCCCCCCACCCTCCTCGTGTGCATCAACCAGCGCAGCCCGTTGCACGACCGGCTGCGGGAAGGGGCGGAGTTCTCCGTGAACCTCCTCGCCCCGGCCCAGACCGCTATCGCGAACTGCTTCGCAGGCAGAAGCAGCGACGTCCTTCCCGCGTACGGGGCGGCCCTCCTGGAGTGGGATCTCTCGCTCACCGGCGTGCCGCTGCTGCGCGGTGCGACGAGCGCTTTCGCCTGCCGGGTCGCTTCGACACGTGCGCAGGCGACGCACGGCATCGTGATCGGGGAGGTGCTGGAGACCTCCCGAACCGAGGACCAGTCTCACGGTCTCGCATACTGCCAGCGCGACTACCGCGAACTGCGCTGACCCAGCCCGCTGCCGGTGCGGCGGGGCGCGCCGACAGCGACCCGAACCCCGAGAACGAGACGACGCTCTCTCAGAACACAAGGAGAAATCAATGACGATGCGAACGGGCAGCGACTACCTCGAGTCCATTCGAGACGGTCGCGAAGTCTGGATCGAGGGGGAGCGCGTGCGGGACGTGACGAAGCACCCGGCCCTCGCCCCGATCATCCAGGCGCGCGCCGATGTCTACGACATGGTGCGGGGTGACGAGGACCGGCTGCGAGAGAACCCGTCGGCCCCGGTCGCGCTGGCGAAGACGGATCAGGACGGGGAAGCCCGGAACACGCTTCTGGTGCGCCCTCGGCAGAAGGAGGACTGGTACGCGAAGTGGGAGGCGCACGACGAGATCTCGAGGCGGGTCGGCGGGCTGTTCTCGCGGCTCGGCGATGACAACCTGGGCGAGATGTGGTCGGTGACCGACGAGCGGGAACGGTTGGAGGGCCTCGACAACGCGTTCGTCGACAACGTCGAGCGGCACCTGCGCGCGATCGAGACCAGCGATGTCTATCACGTCTCCGCCAACACCGACCCGAAGGGGGATCGCTCCAAGAACCCGAAGGATCAGGATCCCGACATGCTCCTGCACGTCGTCAAGGAGACCGACCGCGGCATCGTCGTGCGCGGGGCGAAGTTCGAGACGGCCTCCCTCTACGCGAACCAGGCGTTCGTGAAGCCGACGATCACGAACTGGGGGGACGCGACGCTGTCGCCCTACGCAGTCGGGTTCGTCGTGCAGATGAACGCGCCCGGCCTCAAACACATCTGCAGGACGACGTTCACGGATGCGGGCAAAGCCGCCGACTATCCGCTCAGCAGCCGCCTCGACGAGGTCGAAGCGCTCATGATCTTCGACGACGTGGAGATCCCGTGGGAGGACGTGTTCTTCTACGAGAACACCCGCGCCGCCCTCATCGTGCGCAGTTCGATCCATCGCTACGCGTCGTTCTCGATGCTGCTGCGTCTGCTGAAGTCCGCGGAGCTGCTGCTCGGCATCTCCCATCTCAACGTCGAGCAGACGGGGCTCCACCGTCAGCAGGCGGTCATGGAGAAGCTGTCGATCCTCGCCTCCTATCACGAGTCGATCCGCTCCCACTTGATCGCCGCGATCGAATCGGGATCGGTGAGCGGCTCGGGACTCTGGGTGCCGCATCAGTCGATGCTGTTCTCGGGCCGCTACAGCGCGGTTCGCGACCTTCCCGGCATGATGCACATCGCCCGCGAGCTCACCGGCGGCCAGATAGCGCTGACCCCCGACAGCAAGAGCTTCGAACAGCCGGAGATCGCCCCGTACCTGGAGAAGTACTTCGGGCTGTCGGAGGAGTGGCCGGGGGAGGATCGGCGGCGTCTGCTGGCGCTCGCGCGCGACTTCCTGAACTCGGGGTATGCCGGTCACAAGCTCTCGTTCCAGCTGTTCTCGCAGGCGCCGCCGTTCGCGCACCTCGCGGCGATCTTCAACTCGTTCGATTTCGAGCCGTCGAAGAGCTTCACCCGCCAGTGCGCTCGCATCGGCGAGGAGGCCCGGGGGTCGGCATGATCGCGCATGAGGGATCGAGCGGGGCGGGCGACCTCGACATCGTGGGCATCGGCGAGCTGCACCGGGTCTCGGACCGGGGCTCTCCGCGCCGCGGGAGCCGTGAGCAGGCGAACACCAGCCCCGTGCGGGACGCGGTCGTCTCGATCAGGGGCGGCAGGGTCGTCGCCGCCGGGCACCGCTCGGAGGTGCCGCTCGGCGGCGACGCCCGGGTCATCGACGCCGGAGGCGGTGTCGTGACCCCCGGGCTGGTCGAATCGCACGCGCATCCCCTGTTCGCGGGCAACCGGTCCCACGAGTACACGAGACGCCTGCGGGGCCTCCCCGCGAGCATCATCGGCGACGACGAGAGCGGCGGCATCAAGTACACCGTGCGGAGGACGCGGGAGGCCGACGGCGAGTTCCTGGCCGAGCGGCTCACGCGCTTCCTGGACGCGGCTGCCGACTCGGGCGTCACCACCTGCGAGGTGAAGGGCGGCTACGGCCTCGAGCTGGAGGAGGAGCGGCGTCACCTGGAGATCATCTCCCGAGTCGCCGCGCGCCACGAGGTGCGCGTCGTGCCGACCTTCGCCGCCGCGCACGACGTGCCGGCGGGGATGGGCGCCGACGCGCACGCGGAGGATGTCGCGTCGCGGATGCTCCCGCTCATCGCGAGTCTGTTCCCGGCCGCGCTGAACGATGTCACGTGCGAGCGCGGGGTGCTCACTCCTCACCAGGCCGAACTCGTGCTGCACGCCGCACGGCTGGCCGGTCTCCGCAGCATCGTGCACGCCGACGCGTTCGCAGATTCGGGCGGGTGGGGCACCGCGGTCAGAGCCGAGGCGCTTTCGGCGCACCACCTCACGTACACCCCGGAGGACGTCATCTCCCGCCACGCCGGGGTGCGCACGGTCGCGACGGTGCTGCCGATGGCCGAACTGGTCTACCTGACGGATCGCCGAGCTCCAGCGCGCGCGTTCATCGACCACTCGGTGCCCCTCGCGGTCGCCACCGACTACTGCTCGTCGATCGGGGCGTCCTCCCTGCTCCGCACCATGCTGCTCGCAGCCCCGTGGTTCGGCCTGGACCCCGCGGAGACGCTCGTGGCCGCCACGTTGAACGCGGCCTACGCGATCGGGGCGAGCGACCGCTGCGGCTCGATCGACCCCGGGAAGAGCGGAGACCTCGTGATCTTCGCCGAGCGCACGCTCGATGACGTGTTCTGGGCCGAACCCGTGCCGCCGACCGTCGTCAGAGCCGGACACATCGTGAGGAGCCATCATGGATGAGATCGAAGCCGCCAGGAAGGGCGCGCCGGAGGATGAGCACTACTCGCCAGTGAACGACGGCGGTGCGGAGCGACGGATCCTCGCCCGGTGCCTGCAGGCCAGCTCGCGACTCTACATGTTCTTCGCGAGGCAGACGCTCGAGGATGCGGGGTCGGAGGGTGAGACAGCGGTGCGTGAGAGCGTTCGCCGGTACGGGGAGTGGCGGGGGACCGAGATGCGCGAGGCGCACATCTCGCTCGGCGAGCCCGTCAACGTGGAGACGCTGATGCGCAACTGGGACAGTGCGAGCACCTACGTCGCGAAGGACGAGGTGCAGGACCAGGGATCCTACGCTCCGCACGACGTGCGCTTCGACGTGACCTACTGCCCGGCCGCGCTCTCCTGGAAGGAGGACGGGTTCCATCGCTGGGGGCACGTGTACTGCGACGAGTTCCACCAGGCCGCGGCGAGCGCCTACCACCCCGACGCGATGGTCACCATCCCGATCAACATGATGAAGGGCGATGATCGCTGCGCGTTCCGATGGGTGATGCCGAATCGCGACGAGGGCGATCTGTCGCCGAGGCCCCCGGAGGAGCGCAGCGAGCTCGGTGATGAGCTCTCCCGTCTCTACACGAGGACGAGCGACGAGAGCGAGGGGATGCGACTTGCGCTCACGCGCACCAACCGCCTGCTCGGCGGTCGCTATCAGACCTTCGTCCAGGCGCTCGAGGCCCGCCTGCCTCCGGAACGGGTGCGGCTCGTCGTCGAGCGGGCGCTGGAGCGCTGGTCGGCGGATCGGGGGAGCCGGCTCCGCCAGTGGTTCCGGCAGCGCGGCGAACCGGATCCGTCGGGCGCGATCGCTTGGCGCGAGCTGGATCTCGCGCCGGGTTTCACCTGGGAGGCCCGGCTGCGGGAGAAGGATCGTAGGCTGCTGAGCGCGGAGATCCTCTCGACGCCGCTGGACGACGTGTGGTTCACGTACGGGTTCGGGGCCTGGGCCGACCTCTTCTGGCGGACCTCGTTCCCCGCACTGTTCCGAGCCGTCTACCCGGGGAGCGACGTGTCGGTCGAGACCGATGCCGACGGAGCGCTTCGAGGGTTGCAGGTCGGTCGATGACCGCGCTCGAGACGGCGGTCATCGAGGCCGTCGACCGCCTGGCCGCCGACATCGAGCACCTGGCCGTCCTGATCGGGGGCAACCCGGAACTGGGCTATCGAGAGCACGGCGCGGTCGCGGCGATCACGGACCTCCTCGACGAGCACGGGGAGGCGGTGGAGACCGGCGTCGCCGGGATGCAGACCGCGTTCCGCGCGGGGGCCCCGGCTGACGAGCGTCCGGTGGCGATCCTCGCCGAGTACGACGCCCTTCCCGAGATCGGTCACGCCTGCGGTCACCACATCATCGCGGCATCGGCGGTGGGCGCGTTCCTCGCGCTGCGCGCCGCGCGCCCCGACCTCCCGGTCGTGCTGCTCGGCTGCCCGGCCGAGGAGAGCACCGTGCCGAGAGCGGGAGGCAAGATCAGGCTCCTCGACGCGGGGCTGTTCGAAGAGGTGTCCGCGGCGATCATGGTCCACCCGTACGAGACCTCGGGCGTCGTGCGAGAAGGGGCGCTCGCCGCGAGGGGGTTCGATCTCGTGTTCACCGGACGGGCGGCCCACGCCGCAATGGCTCCGGAGGACGGCGTGAACGCGCTCGATGCGGCCGTGCTCGCGTACACCGGGGTATCGCATCTGAGGCAGCAGCTTCCGTCAGACGTGCGCGTGCACGGCATCATCGCGGACGGGGGGAGGTCGCCGAATGTGATTCCGGATCGCGCCGCTCTGAGATATCGCATCAGAAGCCCGGATCTGCAGACGCTCGAGGGTGTTTCCGCCCGCGTGCTCAGCTGCGCCGAGGGGGCCGCGCTCGCTGCCTCGGCGGAACTCGCCGTCGATGAGTTCATGCCTCCCTACGCCGAGATCCGCCAGGATCCGGGCCTGGCCCGAATCGCGGAGCGGGTGATGGAGCATCTCGCGGTCGATACGACGGGAGCGCGGCATCTGCGATTCGGCTCCTCCGATTTCGGGAACGTGAGTCACCGGGTGCCCTCGCTCGAGATCGGCATCGGCATCGGCACGCCGGGTGCGAAGCCCCACACCGTCGCCTTCCGCGAGGCCGCGCTCTCCGCGGAGGGGATCGCGTCGTCGGTGCTCGGCGCGAAGGCGCTGGCGCTGACGATCTGCCGGCACCGAGCCGCGGGCGCCTGAGCCGCTGCTGAGGAACGGGCCAGAGAGGAGTGCGACCCGAAGGACCAGAGCGAGTACATATCTCGACCCTGCGACTGCGGCTCGGGGAGGACCCGGCTGCGCACCATCAGCGAAAAAATCAATGCGATTCCACCGTTGAGTCGATTTTGTTGATGTAGTGGATTGTATAGCGTCACAGTCGTACGGGTCTCCACACCGATTTTCGAACCATCGTAGGTTTTCCACTCACACAAGGACGTGTCTCATGAAGAACCCCACCCACTCACCATCGAAACGGCTGAGCCGCCCGCTCGCGGGCGCAGTGCTGCTCTCCGGCATCGCCGTCCTGCTCGCTGCCTGCTCGTCGGGCGCTTCCGGCGGAGGAGGCGAGGGCTCTCCCGATGCGCTCACCACCGTCGGATACGGCGGCGCGGTCGACGAGGCCTCGTACGAGGCCATCGGCGCGCCCTTCGGCGAGGAGTTCGGCGTCGAGGTGCTGCCGGACTCGCCGCTCGACTACTCGAAGATCAAGGCCCAGGTCGACGCCGACAACGTCAGCTGGGACGTCGTGAAGGTCGAGCCGTACTGGGCCATCCAGAACTGCGGCACCTATCTCGAGCCGATCGACACGTCGCGGATCGAGAACATCGACCAGCTGCCCGAGGAGGCAGTGCTCGAGTGCGGGGTGCCGCTCGACATCTTCGGTTTCGTGATGGTCTACGACCACGATGTCTTCTCGGAGTCGGCGCCGACGAGCTGGGCCGATTTCTTCGACGTCGAGAAGTACCCGGGCAAACGGGCGATCTGGAACTTCCCGAGCGGCATGGCGCTCGAAGCCGCGCTGCTCGCGGACGGTGTGCCCGCCGATGAGCTCTACCCGCTCGACATCGACCGGGCGCTCGCGAAGCTCGACACCATTCGGGACCACCTCGTCTTCTACGACACCGGTGCACTGCAGACGGAGCAGATCGAGAGCGGGGAGGTGGTGATGTCGATCGCCTGGAGTGCGCGCATGGTGGACGCGCTCCGCAACGACGCGCCGTTCTCCGCGGTGTGGGACGACCACTTCATCCTGTACGACACGCTGTCGATCGTGAAGGGGAGCCAGGCCGCCGATCTGGCGCACGACTACCTGAACTTCGCGGTGCAGACCCCTCAGCAGGAGCGTTTCGCCGAGCTCATGCCGTACGCTCCGGCGAATCTCGAGGCGAAACCGCAGCTCGACGAGTTCGCGAAGCTGATGGATCTGAACGCGCCGGACGTCGCGCAGAAGGCGATCCTCATCGATCAGCAGTGGTACGCGGATCACTTCGACGAGCTGTCCGGCATCTGGACGAAATGGAGCGTCGGGTAAATGACGGCCATGAGAACCAGCCGGGTGCCGAGGAGGACGTTCCGGATGCCCGGCTGGGTTCTCCTCGTGGCACCGGTGCTGGCGATCCTGCTCGCGCTCTACGTGCTGCCGGTGGCGAGCATCTTCACTGAGTCGTTCCTCGTGGACGGCAAGGTGTCACTCGGCAACTACACCGGTTTCTTCGGCACCGAGCAGTACGTGGGCATCCTGCTGCGCACCTTTCTCTTCGCGCTCGTGGCTACCCTGCTCTGCGGCGTGCTGGCCTACCCCTACGCCTTTCTCCTCACGCGGGTCACGGGCCGTCTGAAGATCGTCCTCGTCGCGCTCGTGCTCGTGCCGTTCTGGACGAGCATGCTCGCGCGAACCTACGCGTGGCTCGTGCTGCTGCAGGACAACGGGCCGGTGCAGGCGTTCCTGCAGAGCCTCGGCATCACGGTACCGCTCCTGCGCAGTCCGGCCGGTGTGCTCATCGGCATGGTGCAGATCCTGCTGCCCTTCATGGTGCTGCCGCTCTACAACACCATGTCCGGGATCGACCGCCGCCTCCTCCACGCCGCCGAGACCCTCGGCGCGAACAAGCTGAAGGCGTTCGTGAAGGTGTACTTCCCGCTCTCCCTGCCGGGGCTGATGTCGGGCGGCATCATCGTCTACGTGCTGTCGCTCGGCTTCTACGTGACGCCGGCGATCCTCGGATCGCCGCAGACCTCGCTGCTGTCGCAGCTCATCGTGCAGGAGATCTCGCAGCGGCTCGACTGGGGCAGCGCGGGCGCGATGTCCGTGATCCTCGTGGTGCTCACACTCGCGTTCCTCGCCCTCGCGGCCAGGTTCTTGAACCTGCGGAGCATCTTCTCGAATTCGGAAGGGGATCGATAGATGTCCAGGCGTTCATACATCGTGCTCGGCATCCTCGTGGTGCTCATCGCCGTCTTTCTCGTCCTGCCCGGGCTGACCGTCATCCCGATGTCGTTCAACGGAGCGCGCACGATGCGCTTCCCGCCCGAGACGTGGAGCCTCACCTGGTACGAGAACTTCTTCACGAACCGGGTGTGGGTGCGCTCCCTCATGAGCTCGCTGCTGGTGGCGTTCCTCGCCGCGGTGCTCGCGACGATCGCCGGCACCTGCGCCGCGTTCGCGCTCGTGAGGCACCGGTTCCGCGGCAAGTCCCTGGTCGCGGGACTCCTGCTCGCCCCGCTCGCCACCCCCGTCGTGATCCTCGGTCTCGGGGACTACGCCCTGTTCCTCAAATGGGGGATCACGGGCACCCCGCTCGGTTTCGTGCTCGCCTACACCGTCATCTCCATCCCCTACGTGGTGATCACGGTGTCTGCGGTGCTCGTGGGCATCCAGCGCGAGTTCGAACTGGCGGCCTCTGTGCTGGGAGCCTCCAAGCCGTCGGTGTTCTTCAAGATCACGCTCCCGCTGCTGCTGCCCGGGGTGCTCGCCGGGTTCCTGTTCGCCTTCGTCACCGCGTTCGACGAGACCGTGATCGCGATCTTCCTGAGCGAACCCCGGTTCCGCACGCTGCCGGTGACCATGTACTCGTCGATGACGCGCGAGGTCGACCCGACCATCGCGTCGGCCTCCGCAATCATCATGCTGATGACCACAGCCGTGCTCGTGCTGTACGTCGTCGCGACTCGGAAGAAGAAAGGTGCTTCGGCATGACATCATCAGGAGCCCAGGTCGAGCTGGTGTCGATCTCCAAGAGCTTCAAGAGCTCGGGAACCGCGGTCGCGTCGGTCGACTTGAACATCGGAGCCGGAGAGTTCGTGACGCTTCTGGGCCCGAGCGGTTCGGGGAAGACGACCACTCTCAACATGATCGCCGGCTTCATCGACCCCGACGAGGGGTCGGTGCGACTCGACGGCGTCGACGTCGTGTCGACGCCCGTGCACAAGCGGGACATCGGCATGGTGTTCCAGCAGTTCTCCCTCTTCCCCCATATGACCGTGGGTGAGAACATCGCGTTCCCGCTGAAGGAGAGGGGCATGAAGCGCGCTCAGGTCGCCGAGGCGGTCGAGAGCGTGCTCGAGAAGGTGAATCTGGCGGGGTACGCGAACCGCAAACCGCAGGAGCTGTCGGGCGGCCAGCAGCAGAGGGCCGCCATAGCGCGGGCCATCGTGTTCGGCCCGCGGCTCCTGCTCATGGACGAGCCGCTCAGCGCGCTCGACAAGAAGCTCCGCGAGCATCTGCAGCTCGAGATCAAGCGCATCCAGCGCGATCTCGGCGTCACCTGCGTCTTCGTGACCCACGACCAGGAGGAGGCGCTGCTGCTCTCCGACCGGATCGTCGTCTTCAACGAGGGGGAGGTGGTGCAGGTGGGCACCCCCGCGGAGGTGTACGCGCATCCCTCGGAGCGCTTCGTGGCGGAGTTCCTCGGAGACTCGAACCTCTTCGACGGCACGCTCGGCACCGACGACGACGGTGCGCGAACGCTCGGGTGCGACGAGGGGGTCTTCCCCGTCGCCACCGGGCATGCGGATGGAGCGGCCTGCCTGCTGCTGCGTCCGGAAGTCATCGAGCTCTCCCCGAGCCGGACGGCCGGAGTGCGGCCGCAGATCCGCTGCGTCGTCGAGGACAGCGACTACTTCGGCCCGGTCACGAAGTACTGGGTGAGGTCGGAGACCGGGCGCATGCTCCACGTGCGCCAGACGCAGGATCCCGAGAGCTTTCTCCCGGTGGGCGCTGAGGTGTTCCTCTCCTGGGATCCGGCGCGCGGCCACATCCTGGCCGGGCAGTGACGGGAGGGCCCATCATGTCCAACGGAGACTTCACGCTCAAGCAGCTCGGCTACTTCCTGGCGGTGGCCCGCTACGGCTCGGTGACGGCGGCCGCGAACGCGGTCGACCTTTCGCAGTCGGCCATGTCGAACGCGATCGCGGAGCTGGAGCGCAGCCTCGGGGTCCAGCTCCTCGTGAGGCAGGTGGCGCGCGGAATGTTCCTCACCGCCGCGGGTGAGCTGCTCGTCGCCAAGGCCAGCCGGCTGCTCGAGGACGCGGAGGAGGTGTCGGCGCAGGTGAGATCGAGTTCGATGCTGTTGAAGGGGCCGCTGCGCATCGGCTGCTACACCTCTCTCGTGTCGACCGTGCTCTCGGCGGTGCTGCCCGGATACATGAGGCGGTTCCCGGACGTGGAGGTGGAGCTGCGAGAGGGATCGGAGGACGAGCTGCTCTCGTGGCTGCGCACCGGAGAGTGCGACCTGCTCATCACCTATCGTGTGGATCTTCCCGCTGACGTGACCTTCACGCCGATCGTCACCCTGCGCTCGTACGTGCTGGTCTCAGCCGAGCACCCCATCACGCGGTCGAGCGAGAGGGCGCTCCGCGAGCTCGCGGACACCCCCTTCATCATGCTGGATCTTCCCCCCTCGGCCGAGTTCTTCCACGGGATCCTGAATCTCGTCGGAATCAGCAAGAGTCCGAGGATCCGCACGCGGAGCACGGATGTGGTGCGCGCGCTGGTGGCCGAGAACCTGGGCTTCACCATCCTGACCCAGCCGAGGCTCGGACTGAAGGACGACCACCTGACCGGCCGCCTCCGGGCCTTCCACCTCGAGGAAGAGGTGCCGACGGTCGACGTCGGACTCGCCAGGCTGGCGTCCCACGTGCCCACCCGGCGCGCCACCGAGTTCCAGAGGGTGCTCGAAGCCGTGCTCCCCGAGCAGCTCACCGCCTCGGAAGAGCTGTTCATCTGATCAGTGAGGAGTTCATGATGCTGCAGGAAGGTTTCTCAGCGGGATACGTCGATTCGGCGAACGGTCCCGTCCACTATCTCGAGCACGGCGACGGCCGGCCGATACTGATGCTCCATCAGGGAGGGAGCTCGTCCCGCGAGTTCGTGTCGATCGCCCGGCGCCTCGACGGCTGGCGAGCGGTGATGCCGGACATTCCGGACCACGGCAACTCGGCGGAGTGCGACGAACCCTCGATCGAGCGGTACGCGGCGAGCATCCGCGACCTGGTCGACGCACTGGGAATCAGCCGGCTCGTGCTCTTCGGGCACCACTTCGGCGGCGTCGTCGCCGCGGAACTCGCGGTGCTGCTCGGCAGCCGCGTCGAGCACCTGATCCTCTCGAACACCCCCTATGTCGACGAGCATGCGCGCGGCCTCCGGAAGGGCGAGGCGCCGAGGTCGTACGTCGCGACGAGGGACGACGGATCGCATCTGACGGAGCTGTGGGCATCGCGTATGGGGCTGTATGGGGGCGACGCCGCCCTCTCGAACCGCTTCATCGCCGAGAACCTGCTGCTGGGCGAGCGAGTGGAGCGGGCCCACGCCGCCGTCGCCGCCTACCGGATGGAGGACCGGTTCCCGGAGTATGCGGGAGGACTCACCTTCATACACGGGGCCGCCGATCCGTACATCTCCATCGAGATCGAGCACGCCCTCGACCGCTACCGGCCCGACCGGCTCGTCACCCTCCCCCGGGGAGGCGTGGCGCTCGTCGACCAGTGCGACGACGACGTCGCGGCCGTCATCAGGGAGACGGCGCGGTGACGGGGACACCGAGAGGCGTCGACACCGAGACGAGTGTGCTGCTGCTCGTGCAGCATGAACCGCCGCCCGACCTCGACGAGCTCCGGAGGCTGTGCAGAGTCGAGATCGGCGAGGGCGCACGTCTGCGCGAGCAGCTGACCGAGCACCGCGTCCTCTACATCTGGGACTACTTCTGGGATCGGCAGACGGACGAGCTCCGCGAGGCGTGGCCGGACCACGCGGCGATCGAGTGGGCGCACATCGCCAATGTCGGCGTCGACAAGATCGACTTCCCCGAGCTGCGCTCGAGCCTACGGCTGTTGAGCAACGCCGCAGGCGTCTACGAGCGTCCGATCGCCGAGTACGTCCTCGCGGCGCACCTCTTCTTCGCGAAACGGCTGCGCCGCATCGACTCCCTGCAACGAGCGCGCACCTGGCACCGGATCGAGACGCGACCGATAGCGGGCGGCGTCGCGACGATCGTCGGGGCGGGGCCGATCGGGCGCGAGATCGCCCGACTGCTCGAAGCCGTGGGGATGGGCGTGCGCCTCGTGGGACGGACGGCCCGGACGGAGCCGGGCGGACTCCGCATCGCCGCCGCCGCCGAACTCGCGGATCTCGCGGCCGAGTCCGACCTGCTCGTGCTCGCCGCACCGCTCACCGATGAGACCCGCCACATGACCGGTGCGGAGGAGCTGCGGGCACTCGGCGACCGCGGGGTGCTCGTGAACGTGGGGCGCGGCGAACTCGTCGACGACACGGCGCTCACCGCCGCGCTCGCCTCGCGGAGCATCGCCGGTGCCGCGCTCGACGTCTTCTCGGAAGAGCCGCTCGCGGCGCGGTCGCCGTACTGGGGTTACGACAACTGCCTGGTCTCGTCGCACCTCTCCGGGGCCGTTGACGGGTGGAAGTCCCGTCTCGCGGGCGTCTTCAGCGAGAACCTCCGTCGATTTGTCGGCGACGAGCAGCTCGAGAACCTCGTCCCGTCCCGCCGCGGAGCGTCGTCGTGAAACGCGTCGCGATCGTGGACGGCGGCGCGCGGCTCATCGAGGCTCGGGCGCCCGGGGATCCTCCGCCCGGCGGTGTGCTCGTGCGCGTGCGCTTCGCGGCGTTCAACGGACTCGACTCGCTGCGGGGGCGGACGACGCCGGAAGCGGTCATCGGTCTCGAATTCTCCGGAACCGTCGTGCGCGCGGGGCCCGGGGTCGCCGCTCTCGCACCCGGCGACGAGGTGATGGGGCTCGTGCCCGCCGGGGCCCTCGCGGAGTACGTCGTTGCACCGAGCTCGACGGTGATCAGACGTCCCGCCTGGCTCGACCCCGGCACGGCCGGGGGCGCGCTCCAGATGCTCACGATCGGCTGGGACGCGGTCGATCAGCTCGAGCCCGGAGCAGACCAGACGGTCCTCGTGCGAGGCGCCAACACGATGATCGGCGCGTGCGCGGTCGAACTGCTGCGCGAACGCGGTTGCCGCGTCCTCGGCATCGTCCGCACGCGTCGAGCGGAGTTGGATCGGGCGGACGAGACCGTGACAGAGGCTCCTCCCGAGTGGCGGGGCTCGGTCGATCGCCTGTTCGAGTGCGTGGGGCCGGGCTTCCTCTCCGAGGATCTGGATCTTCTGCGGGAGGCCGGGCGCCTGCTGCTGCTCGGCGGCATGGGAGAGAGCGCGGTGACCCTCGATGCGTTGCCGCTGATGCAGAAACGGCTCCGCATCGTCGGCACCACCTTCAACTCGCGCCCCGAGGCCGACAAGCAGCGCATCATCGCAGCGGTCGAACGCGAGATGCTGCCGCGGCTCCGACGAGGAGCGGTCGCAGTGCCCGTCGCGACGGTGCAACCGGCGAGCGCCGCAGCCGAGGCGTTCGAACGGTTTCAGGCCGGCGCCGGGGGCAAGGTCGTGCTCGCGTTCGCCGGAGGCTGAGCCGCGGGGGCCGCGGCTACAGCCCGAGCGCCGCCTTGACGTCGTTCAGCGACGGATTGGTGGCGGTCGTGCCGTCGGGGTACACCACCGTGGGCACCGTCTGGTTGCCGCCGTTGACCTGCTCGACGAGCTCGGGGGTGCCCGGGGTGCGCTCGATGTCGACCTCGCTGTACCCGATGCCGGTCTTGTCGAGCATCAGCTTCAGCCGTTTGCAGTAGCCGCACCACTCGGTCGAGAACATGGTGATGGTGCCCGCCTCGGGCACGTAGTCGGTCAGCGCTGCGCTCATGTTCCGCTCCTCGCTCGTGATGCGATCCCGGGCTCAGCCTACTCGCGCGACCTCCGAGCCCGCCGGGTGCGGCGAGCCCCGCGAGGGGAGGGAGGACTATGGCCGGGCCGACGGATCGACGGGCCTTCCGAACGCCAGGTGAACGGGCGGTGAACTTCGGCCCCTGGCTTGACCTGTGCTGGGCGAGGTGAAACCATAATGTACGGCGCGCGCGGTGTGCCGATGTCCTCGGAACAAACTGTGAACATCGGGTGTCTTCGCGGGTGATCCAAGCACCACATGCTCCCGAACGAAAGACGCCGGTGGAACTCACTCTCATCGTGCTGCTGGTCATCGTGCTGGCACTCTTCTTCGACTTCACCAACGGCTTTCACGACACCGCCAACGCGATGGCCACCCCCATCGCGACCGGTGCGCTCAAGCCGAAGACCGCGGTGCTGCTGGCCGCGATCCTCAACCTCGTGGGCGCCTTCCTCTCGACCGAGGTGGCCAAGACCATCTCGGGCGGCCTCATCAACGAGGGCGACGGCGGGGTGCTCATCACCCCCGAGATGATCTTCGCCGGTCTGATCGGCGCCATCGTCTGGAACCTGCTCACGTGGCTCTACGGGCTGCCGTCCAGCTCGTCGCACGCGCTCTTCGGCGGCCTCATCGGCGCGGCCATCGTGGGCGCCGGCATCTCGTCCGTCAACGGCGGCGTCTTCCTTTCGAAGATCCTGATCCCGATGCTCGCCGCGCCCCTCACCGCCGGCATCGTCGCGTTCACGGCGACCCGCGTCGCCTACGCGATCACGCGCCGCCACGACGGCAAGAAGGACGGCCGCGGCCGCTTCCGCTACGCGCAGATCGCGTCGTCGTCGCTGATCGCGCTCGCGCACGGCACCAACGACGCGCAGAAGACCATGGGCGTCATCACGCTCACGCTCGTCGCGGCGAACCTGCAGGATCCCGGCACCGGCCCGCACCTCTGGGTGATCACGGCCTGCGCGCTCGCGATCGCGCTCGGCACCTACTCGGGCGGCTGGCGCATCATCCGCACCCTCGGGGCGGGCCTGACCCAGGTGAAGCCGGCGCAGGGCTTCGCGGCAGAGACCAGCACCGCGGCCACGATCCTCGCCTCGAGCCACCTGGGCTTCGCGCTCTCGACCACGCAGGTCGCCTCGGGGTCCGTGATCGGGTCCGGCCTCGGCCGTCGCGGTTCGAGCGTGCGCTGGCGCGCGGTCGGCCGCATCAGCCTCGGCTGGCTCTTCACGCTGCCCGCCTCGGGCGTCGTGGCGGCCGTAGCCGCGCTGATCGCGCACATCGGCCCGATCGGCATCGTCATCGACGCGGTGCTCGGCTTCGGCTTCATCCTCTTCATCTTCTGGCGCTCGCGCCGCAACCGCGTCGATCACTCGAACGCGATCCCGGTGCCCGACGTGGCCGAGGCCGGTTACGCCGTGCGCGTGAAGAAGGGCAAGATCAAGAAGGTCAAGACGAAGACCGGCACGATCCCGCCGCTCACCCCGATCGCCCAGTCGGCGGCGCGCGACGACATCGCCGCGCGCGAGGCCGTGAAGGCCGCCAAGGAGGCGGCCGCCGAGAAGCGCGCGGACGAGGCCCGGGAGGGTGACCGATGAACATCGACTGGATGGCGTTCCTGATCGTCTTCGCCTCGGCGCTGCTGGCGGCGGTGTTCGTCGTGGCGCTCTACTCGCTCGGGATCCGCTTCCTCGCGACCCCCGCGCCCCGCGCGCCGCGCGCCGACGGCAGCTTCGAACCCGACGGGCCGTCTCGCGACGACGAGGACGACGACGTCGACGATCTGGGCCGGCCCCGCTGGGCGACCGTCGCCGCCAACGCCTGCTTCGCGCTCTCGGCCCTCGCGGTGCTGGTGGGCATCTTCCTGATCATCCCCGCGCTGCACTTCTGGTGATCCGCCGCCCCCGCCGACTGTCGGGGGACGGGAGTAGCCTGTGCGCATGAGCGAGACCCAGGTCGATCGGATTCCAGGTATCGTGGCCGGGCTGCGCCACGGATTCGAGCGCGGGATCACCCGTCCTGAGGCGTGGCGGCGCGAGCTGCTGCAACGGCTCCGAGCGCTGCTGCTGGAGCGCGGCGCCGACTTCGAACGCGCGCTGCACGACGACCTCGGCAAATCAGGCACCGAGGCGCAGCTCACCGAGATCGGGTTCCTGGTCGCCGAGATCGACCACGCGCTCGGGCACCTGCGCGCGTGGATGCGCCCGCGTCGCGCGGCAGCGCCGTTGGCGGTGCAGCCGGCCTCGGCGCGGGTCGTGCCCGAGCCGTTGGGCGTCGCCCTCGTCATTGCCCCGTGGAACTACCCGCTCATGCTCGCGCTCTCGCCCGTGATCGGCGCGATCGCCGCGGGCAACGCGGTGGTCGTCAAGCCGAGCGAGCTCGCACCCGCCACCTCGAGACTCATCGCGAGCACCGTGCCCGACATCCTCGACCGTCGCGCCGTCGCCGTGGTCGAGGGCGGCGTGCCCCAGACCACGGCGCTGCTCGAGCAGCGCTTCGACCACATCTTCTACACGGGCAACGGGCGGGTCGGCCGTATCGTGTCCCGCGCCGCCGCCGAGCACCTCACCCCGGTCACGCTCGAACTCGGCGGAAAATCACCCGTGTACGTCGACGGCACCGTCGACCTGGCGGAGAGCGCGAAGCGCATCGCCTGGGGCAAGTTCATGAACGCGGGCCAGACCTGCGTCGCCCCCGACTACGTGCTCGGAACAGCGCCCGTGCTGCGAGCTCTCGGGCCCTGCTCGCCGAAGCGATCCACGACCTGTACGGCAGCGCGCCGCACCGCAACCCCGACTACGGCCGCATCGTGAACGACGCCCAGTTCGAGCGCCTGCTCGGCTACCTCGACGACGGCGAGGTGCTGGTGGGCGGTGGCCACGACGCCGACAGTCGCTTCATCGAGCCGACCGTGCTGGTCGGCGCCGATCGGGAGTCGGCCGTGATGCGCGACGAGATCTTCGGGCCGATCCTGCCGCTCGTCGAGGTCTCCGGCCTCGACGACGCGCTCGCGTTCGTGACCGGTCGCGACAAGCCCCTCGCCGCCTACGTCTTCAGCGATTCGGCGCCCGTGCGCGAGCGCTGGGAGCGCGAGACCAGCTCGGGGGCGCTCGGCTTCGGCGTGCCGGTGCTGCACCTCGTCGCGCCCGAACTGCCCTTCGGCGGTGTCGGCGAGAGCGGCACCGGCGCGTACCACGGCGAGCGCTCCTTCCGGGCGTTCAGCCACGAGAAGGCCGTGCTCTCGAAACCGCTCGCCCCCGACACGCTTGCCGCCACGATCATGCCGCCGTTCACGCCGCAGAAGGACGCCCTGGTTCGCCGGTGGCTGCGAAAACTGCTGTGAGCGCGGGCCGAGCGCCCCGGCAGGCGAGCCCAGCCCACGCGCATATAAGCGGTCGTGCAACCGTTGCTCGGTAGGATTGTGCCGTGGAAGAGCCCAGAAGCGAACTCGGCGACGCCGTGCACGACGATGCCGCGCACGAGCTGCCCCTCGGCGTGCGGGTCGCTGCGGCCTGGTCGTGGCGCCTGATCCTCATCGGCGTCGCCTGCGCGGGGGTGCTCTGGCTCATCGTGCAGGTGCGGATCATCGTGATCCCGCTGCTCGTCGCGATCCTGCTCACCGCACTGCTCGCGCCCGTCGTGCAGTGGTTCGAGAGGCGCGGCGCACCCCGCTGGATGGGCGTGCTCTTCGCGCTCGCGATGTTCGTCGCGGCGGTGTGGATCCTCGTCACGCTCATCGCGACTCAGCTGCGCAGCGGCTTCGATGACGTCGCGAAGCGCTCCGAAGAGGTGTGGTGGCAGCTGCTGCACTGGGGCGAGGCGACGCTCGGGTTCTCGGCCGTCGAGGTCGAGGGCTTCACCGGGCAGATCATGAAGACGGTCGAGGAGCACCAGTCCGAGATCTGGAACGGCGCCCTCGGCGTCGCGACGACCGCGGGCCAGCTCATCACCGGCACCCTGCTCACCCTGTTCTCGCTCATCTTCATGCTGATCGACGGGCGCCGCATCTGGTTCTGGGTGCTCGGCTTCCTGCCGGCCAGGGCCCACGCCCCCGTCGACGCCGCCGGGCGCGCCGGCTGGATCTCGGTCGGGCAGTACGTGCGCGTGCAGATCTTCGTAGCCTTCGTCGACGCCGTCGGCATCGGCGCCGGTGCCGCCCTGCTCGGAGTGCCGCTGGCGATCCCGATCGCGGTGCTCGTGTTCCTCGGGTCGTTCATCCCGTTCCTCGGCGCCATCACCACCGGCGCCCTCGCCGCGTTCATCGCGCTCGTCTACAACGGGCCGGTCAACGCGCTCATCATGCTCGGCGTGGTGATCCTCGTCAACCAGATCGAGGGCCACGTGCTGCAGCCGCTCGTCATGGGCAGCGCCGTGAAGGTGCATCCGCTGGGCGTCGTGCTCGCGGTGTCGACCGGCGCGCTGCTCGCGGGCGTACCCGGGGCCCTGTTCGCGGTGCCCATCGCGGCCTCGGCCAATTCGATCGTCAACACGCTGGTGCAGAAGCAGTGGCAACCGGGATCCGATCCTGTCGCCGACTACCACCGTCGCGAGAAGACCTCTCTGCGGGCCCGTCATCGCGCCCGCAACGTCGCGCGCCTGCTGCGCAAGGAAGGACATTCATGAGCGAGGCCGCTCCCACCGCCCCCACCCTCGAAGACTTCGAGCGCGCGCTCGAGACGGTGCACCGGGTGACCCAGCGCACCCCGTTCGAGTCGTCGCGCTACCTCGCCGAGGTGCTCGACGTGCCGTACGTCTACCTCAAGTGCGAGAACCTGCAGCGCACGGGCGCGTACAAGCTGCGCGGCGCCTACAACCGTCTGACGCAGCTCACCGCCGAGGAGCGCGCCCGCGGCGTGGTCGCGGCCTCGGCAGGCAACCACGCCCAGGGCGTCGCATTCGCCGCGCGGGAGCTCGGGATCAGGGCCACCATCTTCATGCCGCTCGGCGTCGCCCTGCCGAAGCTGCAGGCGACTCGGCACTACGGGGCCGAGGTGGTGCTCGAGGGCGCCACCTTCGACGAGACCAACCGCGCCGCGCAGGAGTTCGTGGAGCAGAGCGGCGCGATCTTCATCCCGCCCTTCGATCACCCCGCCGTGATCGAGGGTCAGGGGACCGTCGCGCTCGAGATGCTGCAGCTGCAGCCCGAGATCGAGACCCTCATCGTGCCCATCGGCGGCGGCGGGCTCATCTCGGGTGTGGCGTCGGCGGCCAAGCAGTGGGCCGAGCGTGCGGGGCGCCCGATGAAGGTCATCGGCGTGCAGTCCGAGAACGCGGCCCCCTACATGCCGTCGCTCGAGGCCGGCCACCCCGTGACCATCCAGACCAGACCGACGATCGCCGACGGCATCGCTGTCGCCCGTCCGGGCGAGCTGAACTTCGAGATGGTGCGCGAGTACGTCGACGAGGTCGTGACCGTCAGCGACGACGACATCGCCCGCGCCATCGTCATGCTGCTCGAGCGGGCGAAGCTCGTGGTCGAGCCAGCGGGGGCTGCGGGCGTCGCGGCGATCCTCGCGGGCAAGGTGCACGCGTCGGGCGTGACCGCGACGATCCTGTCGGGCGGCAACATCGATCCGCTGCTGCTGCAGCGCGTGATCGGCCACGGGCTCGCGGCGTCGGCTCGCTACCTCAAGCTGCGGATCCTGCTGCCCGACGTTCCGGGCCAGTTGGTGCGCACGGCGTCGATCGTGGCCTCGCAGAACGCCAACGTGGTCGAGGTGATCCACACCCGGCACGCGACCGAGCTTCCGATCAGCGAGGTCGAGCTCGAACTGCACATCGAGACCCGCGGTCCGGAGCACGGCGACGCGGTCGCGCAGGCGCTGCGCGACGCCGGCTACACCGTGCGGGTGGGCGAGCGGTACTAGGGAAAAACGCGCCAGCGTTTTTGGGTACCGCTCGCGGCCGCTGTGCGGCCGGCCCACGGAGCGCAGCGAGGGGTGGAGCGGTACTAGGGAAAAACGCGCCAGCGTTGTTGGGTGCCGCTCGCGGCCGCTGTGCGGCCGGCCCACGGAGCGCAGCGAGGGGTGGAGCGGTACTCGCCCGGAGCGAAGCGTCGGGTCGGGATTCGGCGAAGCTCCGGCGCGCGTCACTCGGGGAGGGCGGCTCCGGCCTGTGCGGCGAAGAGGTGGATCGCGCGCTTGGCGTCGTCGAGCGTGATGCTGCCGCCGGCGACGATGTGCAGCCCGTAGGCGTCTTCGAGTGCGACGAAGTTCATGGCGACGTCGTCGAGGGGGCCGGTGAGCGAGAACGCCCCCGACTCGACTCCCTCGGAGAGGATGCGGCGGTAGAGCTCGAGCTGTTCGCGGTAGAGTCGCTGCACGAGTTCGTCGTGCAGCGGCGACTTACCGGCGAGCACGTCGAACTCGTAGAGCAGGCGCATGAGGGCGTCGTCGGGCCCCTCGGGCAGGCCGGCTTCGATGGCGGTCGCGAGTTTCGCCGCGGCGCCCTGCTGACGCGCGACGAGCGCGGCGCGTTCGGATCCGACGCGCTCCATGCCGGCGGCGTGCGCCTCGACGAGGATCGCCTCGAGGTCGTCGTAGTAGTAGAGCAGCGCTCCGCGGGTGACGCCGGCCTGGTTGGCGACGTCGGTGAGCGAGAGGTTGCGCAGTCCGTGTTCTGCGGCGGCGG
Organism: Leucobacter muris; assembly: GCF_004028235.1. NCBI lineage: Bacteria > Bacillati > Actinomycetota > Actinomycetes > Micrococcales > Microbacteriaceae > Leucobacter > Leucobacter muris. The sequence continues at coordinate 434,532 of NZ_CP035037.1, forward strand.
TGAGGGCGGCGTCGACCACCTCGCGGCGGCGCTGCTTCTGGGTGCTCGGGCGTGCCATGCCTGCCAGTATGCCAGGCGCGACGGGCGGGTCGTTCGTGGCGACAGCGCGCATCACTCGCGGCATCGGCCCCCGGGGAGGCTCTGCGCGGTCGGCTCGCGGAAGGGTGCCGGCGCCGAGCGGGTGTGCGGTCAGCACGTGTTTCTTGACATTCGAGTAAATTAATTTACTCTGGAGTGAAAGAACTTGATCCTCGGCACCGCGCGCCGTCAGCGCGGCCGAGCCGCACACGCAGGAGATGACATGGCCGTCGACACCCTCTACACCGGTGGCAGGATCCGCACCTTCGATCCCGACCAGCCCTGGGCGGAGGCCCTCGGCGTCACCGGCGACCGCATCGCCTACGTGGGATCGGACGTCGACGCCCCCTCCGCGCGCCGCACCGTGCAGCTCGAGGGCCGTCTGCTCACCCCGGGCGTCGCCGACACCCACAACCACCTGCTGCTCGGCTTCGACGACCTCGCCGTGAGCCTCGACCAGGTCACGAGCCTCGATGTCGTGCGCGCCCGCATCGGCGAGTTCGCAGAGACCCACCCCGAACTCGAGTGGATCTGCGCCGAGAACGCCCTCTACTCCGTCGTCGAGGGCCGCCGGCCGAACGCCGACGACCTCGTGGGCGTCACCGACAAGCCGGTCTTCATCACCACCAACGACCAGCACTCGGTCTGGCTCAACCGCCCCGCACTCGCCAAGCTCGGCATCCTGAACGGCGGCGACATCGCCTGGGGCAACCCCGAGATCGACGCCGCCACGGGCGAGCCCACCGGCTGGGTCACCGACTTCTACACGAGCGCCATGACGATCGACGGCCTCGCCGAGCTGCAGCGCGACATCCCCATGTACTCGCCCGATCGCCGCTACGCGAAGATCGCGAACAGCCTCGACATGGCCGCGCGCTTCGGCATCACGACCGTGGTCGAGCCGCAGGTGCCCCTCGCCGAGCTCGACCTCTTCGCCCGTGCCGAGCGCGAGGGGCGCCTCACGAGCCGCACCATCGCCGCGATCTACCATCCGGTCGGGGCCGACGGCGACTTCCGCGCCCGCATCACCGAGGCGATCCGCGACACACCCCAGCACGAGCGCTTCAAGCTCGGTCCCGTCAAACTGTACGCCGACGACGTGATCGAGCCCCACACCGCCGCGATGCTGCAGGACTACGCCAACCGCCCGGGCCACCGCGGTCACACGAGCCTCGAACCCACCGAGTTCACGAGGCTCTTCACCGAGCTCGACCGCCTCGGCTACCAGGTGCACACGCACGCGACCGGCGACTGGGGCATCCGCCTCACCCTCGACTCGATCGAGGCCGCGCAGCGCGCGAACGGCCGCACCGACACCCGCCACGGCATCGTGCACGTCGAGTGCCTCGATCCCGACGACCTGCCGCGCTTCCGCGACCTCGGCGTCGTCGCCGCGATGCAGCCCCGCCACGCCTCGCCCGACCTCGTCGGGTCTGTCCGATAAACGGTGTGTGGGATCCGGCGGTTTTCATTCGTGAGTGGTTTTCTCGAACCGTCCGGCGAAGGTGATCGCGAACGCGTTCAGCGCGGGCTTCCACCTCATCACCCAGCGTGCCCTTCCGCCGCCAGTCGGGTCAAGCGACCGCGTCACGAGGTAGAGATATTTCAGCGCGGCGGCCTCGTTGGGAAAGTGCCCCCGAGCTCTCACGGCGCGCCGATAGCGAGCGTTGATTGACTCGATCGCGTTGGTCGTGCAGATCACCCGCCGGATCTCGACGTCATACTCGAGGAACGGCACGAACTCCGCCCAGCTGTTCTTCCAGAGCTGCACGATCGCCGGATACCGTCCGCCCCACTCGGCGGCGAACTCCTCGAACCGATCCTTCGCCGCCTGCTCCGACGGGGCCGTGTAGACGGGTTTGAGGGAACGGACGATCGCGTCGCGGTGTTGCCGCCCGGCGTAGCGGAAGCTGTTGCGGATCAGATGGACGATGCACTGCTGGACGACCGTTTGCTCCCAAGTGGTGTTGATCGCCTCCGGGAGACCCTTCAGCCCGTCGCAGACCGCGATGAGCACGTCCTCGACACCCCGGTTCTTCAGCTCGGTGAACACCTGCAGCCAGAACCTCGCACCCTCCTGACCGTCACCGGCCCAGATGCCGAGGATGTCGCGTTCCCCGTTCACGGTGACGCCCATCACGACATAGAACGGGGTGTTCCTCACCTGCCCGTCACGGACCTTCACCACGATCGCGTCGACGAAGATCACCGGGTAGAGCGCATCCAACGGCCTGCTCGACCATTCGGCGAGTTCCCCGGCGACCTTCTCGGTGATCCGGCTGATCGTGTCCTTGGAGACCTTCGCCCCATAGACCTCGTCGAAATGCGCAGCGATCTCACCGGTCGTCAACCCCCGAGCGGAAAGGGACAGAACGATCTGATCGATGCCGTCCAGTCGGCGTTTCCGCTTGGGGACGATCACCGGCTCGAACGACCCGTCTCGATCTCGCGGGACTTCGATCTCGACGGGGCCGATCTCTGTCAGCACCGTCTTGACCCGCGTCCCGTTACGCATGTTCTCGCCGATTGGGGTCCCGCCGTGCTCGTGGCCGAGGTGCTCGGTCAACTCGGCATTCAGCGCGGTCTCGAGGACGTTCTTCGTGAGCTGGCTGAGCAGGCCGCCCGGCCCCGTCAGGCTCACGCCCTGCTCCTTCGCCTGCGCGAGCAAGCGTTCTGCGAGTTCTTTCTGATCGATGATCTCCCCGGTCACGGGATCAATCATCTCGTCGTCAACAACGACAGTGGTCGTGTCAGCCACGGCCATCTCCTTTCGGATCAGGCCGGACCCTCACACACCATTATTCAGACAGTCCCACCTCGTCGCCGGCACCTGGATGGAGAACGTCGGCGAGGCCCGCTGGGACCGCGCGTGGCGGTTCCGCTCGATGATCGACTCGGGCGCGCGCGTCACCTTCTCGAGCGACTGGCAGGTCGGCGAAATGGATCCGCTCGTGGGCGTCTACAGCGCCATGACCCGCGCCGGCCTCGACGGTTCCCAGGCGTGGACGCAGGGCGAGCGCGTCGGCCTCGACGCCACGCTCGAGGCGTACACGCGAGGCGGGGCCGAGGCGTTCCACCACGAGAACGCGCTCGGAATGCTGCGCGAGGGCTACCTCGCCGACATCGTCGTGTGGTCGGGCGACCTCTACGACATGGATCCCGCCGAGATCCTCGAGCAGCGTGCCGACCTGACGGTGGTCGGCGGGTCGGCGATCCACGACGTGCGCGGCGAGCTCGGCGGCACGGCGGCCGCGGCGGCGGTGCAGGATCCGGCCGGCGCCGGCCAGAGCTGCAGCGAGCCCGACGACAGCCACCACTGCCACTCCCACTGATCCGCTCCGATTCCCTGCCCGGCTCGCCCTCTGAACTTGGCGGGGCGGCGAGCGCACTCGCTCCCGCTCCTCCGAGAGGCTCGGGAGCGGCACGAGCCCGGCGAAGCCCCGATACCACGAAGAAGTGAAGGAACCCATGTCAACGCTCCCCTCCCGCTCAGCCGTCGCCACGGGCGACGACCAGCTGGCCCACACGATCACCCATCAGCCCGGGCAGCTCAAGCGCACCCTCAAGCTGCGCCACCTCGTGTTCATCGGCCTCGCCTACATGGCGCCCATGGCGGTGTTCGACATGTTCGGCATCGTGGCCGATGAGACCGACGGCCACGTGCCGCTCGCGTACCTCGTGGTGATGGTCGCGGTGCTGTTCACCGCCTTCAGCTACTCCCGCATGGTGCGGTTCTTCCCGATCGCGGGGTCCGCCTACACCTACGCGAAGGAGGCCATCAACGCGCACCTCGGCTTCCTCGTGGGCTGGGCCGCGACGCTCGACTACCTGCTGCTGCCGATGATCAACGCGATTCTCTCGGGCATCTACATGGGGGGCCGTGTTCCCCGAGGTGCCGTTCTGGGTGTGGGTGCTGCTGACGGTCGGCATCTGCACGGCTCTCAACCTGGTGGGCGTGAAGCTCGCCGCGAGCATGAACGTGCTGCTCGTCTCGATCCAGCTCGTCGTCGCCGTGGTCTTCGTCGTGCTGACGATCGTGAACATCGTGAACGGGGCGAACGGCGCCGAGTTCACGATCCAGCCCTTCTTCTCGAACGACATCCAGGCCGCCGCGATCGCCGCCGGCGCCGCGATCCTCGCCCTCTCGTTCCTCGGCTTCGACGCGGTCTCGACGCTCGCCGAGGAAGCGGAGCAGCCCACGCGCGACATCCCGCGCGCCATCTTCATCATCGTCGCGGTGGCGGGCGCCTTCTTCATCACCGTGACCTACGTGATGCAGGTGCTCTTCCCCGACGTCTCGCAGCTCGCCGACATCGTGGGGGCGTCGCCCGAGATCGCGAAGTACGTCGGCGGCGCCGCGTTCCAGGCGATCTTCGTGGGCGGCTACATGATGGCGGTGCTGGGCTGCGGCATCACGCAGCAGATGAGCGCCGCCCGCCTGCTCTACGCGATGGGGCGCGACGGCGCGCTGCCGAAGCGCCTGTTCGGCCGGGTGAGCCCCAGCGGCGTGCCCATCGGCAACGTGCTGCTGGTCGCGGCGATCGCCCTCACCGCGCTCTTCGTCGACCTCGACCAGGCGGCCTCGATGATCAACTTCGGCGCGTTCATCGCCTTCACCTTCGTGAACCTCTCGGTGATCTTCGTGTTCTTCCGCTTCCTCAAGCGGCGCGGAGCCGGGGCGTGGCTCGGCTTCGTCGCGGTGCCCGCGATCGGCGTGGCGATCAACGTGTGGCTGTGGTTCAGTCTCGACACCGTGTCGATGATCATCGGCGGCGTCTGGATCACGATCGGCCTCGTCTACCTCGTCGTGAAGACGCGCGGCTTCCGGGCCGCGGCTCCCGACCTCACGGGCCCGATCAACATCGGCATGTACGAGTAGGCGGCCCGACCCGGAGGGGCGGCGAGCGGCGCGGAGACGCGCGGCTCGCCGCCCCTCTGGCTTCCGCGCCCGTTCGGTGAGAGGCTAGCGGAGGTGAGTGCGAGCGCGGCGACGATGACGTTCCTTCCGGGGGACGCCGACTGGGGTGTGCTCGCACTGCTCATCGTCGCCGCGTTCGCCGCGGGCTGGATCGACGCGGTCGTGGGCGGCGGCGGCCTGCTGCAGCTGCCGGCACTGCTGCTCGTGCCCGGCATCACGCCCGTGCAGGCGCTCGCCACGAACAAGCTCGCCTCGATCTTCGGCACCGCGACGAGCAGCGCCACCTACTACCGGCTGGTGCGCCCGAGCCTGCGCACGGCGCTGCCGATGGCCGCGATCGCGCTGCTCGGAGCATTCGGCGGGGCGTCGGTGGCGGCGTTCCTGCCCGCGCAGGTGTTCAAGCCGATCATCGTGGTCGCGCTGATCGCGGTGGCGCTCATCACGCTCTTCAAACCGGCGCTCGGCGCGGTCACCCGCCTCAAGCACCGCGGGTCGCGTCACGTGGTGATCGCGACCGTCGCGGGCGCTGGCATCGGCTTCTACGACGGCGTGCTCGGGCCGGGCACCGGCACCTTCCTGGTGATCTCGCTCGTGGGCCTGCTCGGGTACGACTTCCTGCAGGCGAGCGCCAAGGCGAAGATCGTGAACTTCGCGACGAACGCGGGGGCGCTGCTCTTCTTCATCCCGCTGGGCGCGGTGCTGTGGCCCCTCGGGCTAGCGATGGGGCTCGCGAACGTCGTCGGCAGCCTCCTCGGGTCGCGCATGGCGATCGCGAGGGGCACCCGTTTCGTGCGCACGCTGTTCCTCGTGGTGGTGGGAGTGCTCATCGTCAAACTCGGGTTCGACGTCTGGAACGAGAACCTCGCCTGAGGCTGCGGCGGCCCCTTCGCGGGAGGGAGCGCCGCGCTGCGGCGGGCACGCAGCAGGGCCCGGGATCGCGCACCGCGATCCCGAGCCCTGCGTCGGCGAGCAGCTCGGCTCGTGAGCGAGCGGCTCAGCCGGTGTAGGTGTCGACCGCGAGGATCTTCACCGGGATCTGGTTGCCGTTCGGGGCGACGTAGCTGGTCTCGTCGCCGATGCCCATGCCGATGATCGCGAGCCCGAGGGGGCTTTCGGCGCTGTAGACGTCGAGGTCGGAGCCGTCGGCGAGCTCGCGGCTGCCGAGCAGGAAGCGCTCCTCGTCGCCGAAGATCTCGGCCGTGACCACGGTGCCGACCTCGACGACGCCGCTCGCCTCGGGGGCCTCGCCCACGACGGCGTGCTTCAGCAGTTCCTCGAGGTCGCGGATGCGGGCCTCCATCTTGCCCTGCTCGTCCTTCGCGGCGTGGTAGCCGCCGTTCTCCTTGAGGTCTCCCTCTTCGCGTGCGGCCTCGATGCGCGCCGCGATGTCCTTGCGACCCGGCCCCGAGAGCTCATCCAGCTCGGCCTTGAGTCGATCGTAGGCGTCCTGGGTCAGCCAGGTCTGGGTGGGCTCGGCCATGTCGATCCTCGTTTCCTTGGTTGTTCCTGACGTCGCAGCGCACCGGTGGCGCCGTGTGCGCTGATGCGCAGGGATACACACAACGCCCCGACCGAGTCAGGGCGCAGCCTCCAGGGTATCACCGCGATCGCGGGCCGGGACGGCGCGATTCGATGCGGCCTGCCCGCCTCGACCCGGCGCCTCTCCGCGGGCCCCGAAGCGCGCGCGAGGCGAGCCGGCTCCGTCGCCGCGCCCGGAGGCGAGGCCGCGCTACTCGACCACCCAGCACTCGCGGGCGGTCGCCGCGGTGGCCGGGTTGGTGGTGATGAGACGGGTGGTGACGGCGTGGGTGTGCTCGTCGGTGAGCGGCAGCTCGACCACCTTCCAGCCCACGGTGGCCTTGGTCGTGTTGAGCGCCTCCACCGCGCACGCGACCGGGGTGCGCGGCGGCGCACTCACCTCGAACTTCACGTCGAGGGCGAAGTCGCTGACGCGGGTGAACCCGATGTCCTGCCAGGAGACGCGGTTCGTGCTCTGCCAGCCGCTGAAGAGCAGGTAGCCCACCCCCGCGAGCACCAGCGCGCCCGCGGCGATCCAGCCGAAGCGCCGGTCGATGCTGCGACGGCGGCCGGTGCCGTAGCGATCGTCGAGCGACTGGGTGGCGCCGGGAGTCGCAGCGGAGGGCGAGGGATCGGCTCCGGGGGGCTGCGCCTGCGCCGCTGCCGCATCCAACACGGGAACCTCCGATGCGCACTGGGTAAACTGTGTGATCGTTGCCAGCGTACCGGGATCCGCCCGGGAAGCACGTGAGAGGACTCGCATGACCCTCAGGTTGATCGCAGTGCACGCCCACCCCGACGACGAGTCGAGCAAGGGTGCGGCGACGTACGCGCACTACCTCGATCAGGGCGTCGAGGTGCTGATCGTCAGCTGCACCGGCGGCGAGCGCGGCGATGTGCTCAACGAGCTGGTCGCGCGCGACCCGAAGAGCCGCCGCGACCTCGCGGGCCTGCGCCGCGACGAGATGCAGAACGCGCAGCGCATCGTGGGCTTCGAGCATCGGTGGCTGGGCTACCAGGACTCGGGGCTGCCGGGCGAGGGCGATCCGGTGCCCGCCGGCTCCTTCGCCGACATCCCGGCCGAGGTCTCGGCCGAGGCGCTCGTGCGCGTCGTGCGCGAGTTCCGCCCCCACGTGATGATCACCTACAACGAGCAGGGCGGGTACCCGCACCCGGATCACATCCGCTGCCACGAGGTGAGCCGCATCGCCTGGGAGCGCTCGGGCGACGCGAGCGCCTACCCCGACGCCGGCGCGCCGTGGAGCATCAAGAAGCTCTACTACGAAGAGATCTTCAACGCCGAGCGCGTCACGACCGTCTACCAGTGGCTGCTCGACCACGAGCCGCAGTCGCCGCTGATCGAGCAGTTCTCGGAGCTCAAGGAGTGGATGTCGCGCCGCGCCTACCGCGGCACGGCGAAGATCGAGGTGGGGCGCTTCTTCGAGCGCCGCGACGAGGCGCTGCGCGCGCACGCGAGCCAGGTGCCGCCCGACAGCGCGTTCTTCTTCTGGCCGAACGAGCTGCAACGGCAGGCCTGGCCGTTCGAGGACTACCGGCTCGCGGCGTCGCGCGTGGCGACGAGCGAGTTCGAGGCCGATCTGTTTCAAGGAATCGAGGAGGGCGCGTGAGCGTGTGGAATGTGGTGGCGCGAATCGCCGAGGAGAGCACGGAGTTCGACCCCAACAAGGTGACGCCGGGCTTCGAGGGCTTCGTGTTCACGGGCCTCATGGCGGCGGGCATCATCGTGCTCGGCTTCCTGCTGGTGAACCGCCTGCGCCGCAACGCGTACCGGCACCAGGTGCGCGAGGACATCGAGCGGGAGCTCTCGGACGAGAACGGCGGATCGCCGGATCAGGGTTCCGATCCCGAAGCCGATCAGCGGAACTGACGCGCCGTGAGCGGCCGCGACGGGAAGCCCGCGCTCGGCACTGAAGCCGGGGCTGAGGCGTTCGGCGACCCCGACGAGTTCGGCGGGGGCTTCGACGCCGACGGGGCTTTCGACACCGACGAGCGCTGGCCGGGGGAGGCCTGGGGCGCTCCCGCGCCCGACGGCTGGGCGGGTCGCGGGGCGGCCGGGGGCCGGCCCGCGGGGGAGCGGGCGGGATCGGCGCCCCTCGATCCCGAATCGTCGCGCTCTGCCGCGGCGACCGCCGCCGCACCGCTCGCGGCATCCGGTGCCGCCGCTGCCGCTGCCGGTGCCCCCGGCGGCGGCCCGCACGTCGGCCAGGACCCGCTCGCGGTGCTCGCCGAGGTCTTCGGATATGCGTCGTTCCGGGGCGACCAGGAGGCGATCGTGCGCCAGATCGTCGACGGGGGCGACGCCGTCGTGCTCATGCCCACCGGCGGCGGCAAGTCGATCTGCTACCAGATCCCCGCGCTCGTGCGCGAGGGCACCGGGGTCGTGCTGTCGCCGCTCGTGGCGCTCATGCACGACCAGGTCGCGGCGCTGCAGCTCGCGGGCGTGCGCGCCGCCGCCCTGAACTCGGCGATGTCGATCGAGGATCGCCGCGAGGTTGAACGCGCCTACCGCGCGGGCGAACTCGACGTGCTCTACCTCGCCCCCGAGCGGCTCTCGGCGCCCGGCACGGTGCAGCTGCTCGAGCAGGGGCGCATCGCCCTCTTCGCGATCGACGAGGCCCACTGCGTCTCGCAGTGGGGTCACGACTTCCGACCCGACTACCTGCGCCTCGGCGCCCTCGCGGAGCGCTGGCCCGATGTGCCCCGCATCGCGCTCACCGCGACGGCCACCCCCGAGACCCACCGCGAGATCACGGAGCGCCTGCACCTCGAGAACGCCCGGCACTTCGTGTCGAGCTTCGACCGCCCGAACATCCGCTACCGCATCGTGTCGAAGCAGAACGCGCGATCTCAGCTCATCGCCTTCATCCAGGGCGAGCACTCCGGCGACGCCGGCATCGTCTACGCGCTGAGCCGCAAGCGGGTCGAGCAGACGGCCGCCGCGCTGCGCGACGCCGGTATCGACGCCGTCGCCTACCACGCGGGGCTGCCCGCGCACGAGCGGCTCGACGCCCAGACCCGCTTCCTGCGCGAGGACGGCGTGGTCGTGGTCGCCACCATCGCCTTCGGCATGGGCATCGACAAGCCCGACGTGCGCTTCGTGGCGCACATCGACCTGCCCAAGTCGATCGAGGGGTACTACCAGGAGACGGGGCGCGCCGGCCGCGACGGGCTGCCCTCGCAGGCGTGGCTCGCCTACGGGCTGCAGGACGTCGTGCAGCAGCGCCAGATGATCGAGTCGGGCGACGGCGACGCCGCGACGCGCGCCAATCAGACGCGGCACCTCAACCAGATGCTCTCGCTGTGCGAGGGCGTGGAGTGCCGTCGCCGGTTCCTGATCCGCTACTTCGGTCAGGACGCCCCCGAGGCGTGCGGCAACTGCGACGTCTGCCTCGACCCGCCGAAGCTGTGGGATGCGACGACGCCGGCCCAGATGCTGCTCTCCACCGTCATCCGCACCCAGCGGGAGCGGAACCGCACCTACGCCGCGGGCCAGCACATCGACGTGCTGCGCGGGGTCGGCTCCGAGCGCGTCACCCAGATGCGGCTCGACGAGCTCTCGACGTGGGGCATCGGCAAGGAGTGGTCGGTCGCGCAGTGGCGGGGGCTCGTGCGCCACCTGCTCGCCGTCGGGCTGCTCGAGGCGCGCGGCGAGTGGGGCGTGCTGGCGCCCACGGACGCGGCGAAGCCCGTGCTGCGCGGCGACGAGCAGGTCATGATGCGCGAGGAGGTCGTCGCGAAAGCCGGCTCGGGTCGGAGCGCCCGCGGCTCGCGGGCGGCCGGATCGGCGGCGGGAGCGAAGCGATCGGCCGCTGCCGCCGACCTCAGCCCCGAACAGGCCGAGGTCTTCGAGCGCCTACGGGAGTGGCGCGCGGGCGAGGCGCGCAAGCAGGGCGTGCCGGGCTACGTCGTCTTCGGCGACGCCACGCTCGCCGCACTCGCGGTGCACCGACCGACGAGCGACGACGAGATGCTCGCGATCTCGGGCATCGGCCAGGTCAAGCTCGAGCGCTACGGGGCCGCAGTGCTCGAGGTGCTCGCCGCGGGCTGATCCGGTCGGACGGCTCTGTGGCCGGCGCGGGTGCGGGACCCGCCGCGGGCCGATCCGCGCGACTGACCCCGTCTTACCGCAGGTAGACCGGATCGAGCGCGACGAGCAGCGCGGCCGTCCAATGGCACAGGAACGCGAGCACCGTCAGCGCGTGGAAGATCTCGTGGAAGCCGAACACGCCGGGCACGGGATTCGGTCGCTTGAGGCCGTAGACCACCGAGCCGAGCGTGTAGAGCAGACCGCCCACGATCACGAGCACCATCGCGGCCGGGCTCGCGTGGTAGATGTCGACGAGGAACATGACGGCCGCCCACCCGAGCAGCACGTACAGGGGAACGTAGAGCCAGCGCGGCGCCCCGATCCAGAACACCCTGAACCCGATGCCGAGCAGCGCGCCCGCCCACACGAGCACCAGCAGCAGCACGCCCTTGTCGAGGGGCAGCGCGAGCAGCGCGATCGGAGTGTAGGTGCCCGCGATCAGCAGGAAGATGTTGGCGTGGTCGAGGCGGCGGAACACCTGCTTGGTGCTGGGTTTCCAGTCGAAGCGGTGGTAGAGCGCCGAGACGTCGAAGAGCAGCATGCTCGAGAGCGTGTAGACGACCGACGCCCACTTGGCGACGGGGCCGTGCGCGAGCGAGATGAGCACGATGCCGGCGGCGATCGCGACGGGGAACATCCCCGCGTGGATCCACCCGCGCCAGCGGGGCTTCGGCTCGACGCCCGCTGCGGGGGCGGGCTCGCCGCCCGGCTGGTCGTGGGCGTGGTCGAGCGCGTCGGCGAGCAGCGGGAGGGAGAAGCGGTCCGGCTCCGGGAACGGTCGCTCCTCGGCGGACTCGGGCAGCGGACGTGGTGCTTCGGGGGAGCCGGGCGTGCTCATGCTTCGAGTGTATGTTCCATACAGTTCCACCAGGGCATATATGTGCGGATCCCCAGCCGCCGGCCCCGGGATCGCCACCCGCGCAGGCGATACACTCTCAGGGTGAACGCCCCGCCCACGACGCCGCGCGCCGGACTGCTCTACCGGCTCTACCAGCGGCGCCTGCGCCGGGAGATCGATCCGCGCCGCGTGCCCCGGCACATCGCCGTGATCGTCGACGGCAATCGCCGCTGGGCCAAGCAGCGCCTCCAGGAGCGGGCCGCCTTCGGGCACCGCGCGGGCGCGCAGAAGGTGCTCGAGTTCCTGAGCTGGTGCGAGGAGGCCGGCGTCGGCACGGCGACCCTCTACCTGCTCTCTGCCGACAACCTGCGGGCTCGGGATCGGCAGGAGCTCGAGGACCTCTTCGGCATCATCGCCGCACTCGCCGCGCAGCTGGCCGAGAACCCGCGCTGGCGGGTCAAACACGTCGGCTCCTGCGACGGCCTCTCGCCCGAACTGGCCGACGCCCTGCGCGACGCCGAGCAGCGCACCGCCGATCACGAGGGGCTGCACGTCAACCTCGCGGTCGGCTACGGCGGCCGCAGCGAGATCACGGCGGCGGTGCGCGATATCATCGCCGAGCACCAGGCGGCGGGCGGCACCATCGACACCCTCGCCGAGCACCTCACGCCCGAGAACATCGGAGAGCACCTCTGGACGCGCGGTCAGGCCGACCCCGACCTCATGATCCGCACCTCGGGCGAGCAGCGGCTCAGCGACTTCATGATCTGGCAGTCGGCGCACTCCGAGTTCTACTTCGTCGAGGCGCTCTACCCGGATTTGCGCGAGGTCGATTTCCTGCGAGCCCTGCGCGACTACTCGTCGCGGCAGCGACGGATGGGGGGATGAGCGTGACGCGCGATACGAGCCTGCCCGACCTGGGCGGGCAGCGGGTGCTGGTGACGGGCGCCTCCGGCGGGGTCGGCGGCGGGATCGCCCGGCGCTTCGCCGCTGCCGGAGCGCACGTGGCGGTGCACTACCGCGGCGCCTCGGCGGCCTCGGTCGACGCCGCCTTCGAGCTGGTCGAGCAACTGCGGGCGCACGGCTCCCACGCGGTAGCGGTGCGTGCGGATCTCGGTGAGCCCGGATCGGCGGGTCGCCTCGTCGAGGAGACCGTGCGGGCGCTCGGCGGCCTCGACGGCCTCGTCAACAACGCGGGCATTCAGCCTCTGACCCCGCTCGCCGAGACCTCGCGCGAGGAGTGGGACGAGGTGCTCGCCACCAACCTGGGCGCGGTGTTCGAGCTCTCCCAGGCCGCCGCGGCCGCGATGGGGGCTGTCGGCACCCGTCCGAACCGCTGGATCACGCACATCGCCTCGGTCGAGGCGAGCCGCCCCGCCCCGGCGCACGCGCACTACGCGGTGGCGAAGGCGGGCCTCGTCATGCACGCCCGCGCGGCGGCGCTCGAGCTCGGACCCGCGGGGATCCGGGTCAACACGGTGTCTCCCGGCCTGGTGGATCGTCCGGGCCTCGCCGAGGCCTGGCCGGAGGGCGTCGAGAGCTGGATCTCGCACGCCCCGCTCGGCCGCCTGGCCACGTCGCGGGACATCGGCAACGCGTGCGTACTGCTCGCCTCGCCCGCCGCGGCATTCATCACGGGCCAGGATCTCGCCGTCGACGGCGGCATGCTCGCCACCCCGGGCTGGTAGCCGCGCCGCCGGCCGGCGCAGGCAAGAGCGTCGGCGGCTGACGATACAGTGGGCGTGGAAGAGAGGGAGACGCCATGAGCGAGACCATTCTGAGGGCCGACGCGATGCTCACTCCGGGTGGGGTGGTCGTCGACGCCGAGCTCGCGTTCGATGCCGACGGGCGCATCACCTACGCCGGGTCCGTGCGCCCCGAGAGCATCGCCAACCTCGACCTCGGCGGGCCACACGGCGCCGAGGGCGTCAGCCCGGCCGTCCATGAGACCGGCGTGCCCGCCCACTCGGGCCGGGTGACGCACGACCTCACGGGTCACGTGCTCATGCCGGGGCTCGTGAACGGCCACACCCACTCTGCGATGACGCTGCTGCGCGGCGTCTCCGACGATGAGGGCTTCATGCCGTGGCTCGCGGCCGTGCAGGCGCTCGAGCAGCATCTCACTCACGACGACGTCGAGGTCGGCCTGCAGCTCGCGATGGTCGAGATGATCGAGACCGGCACCGTCGCCTTCGCAGACATGTACCACTGGGACGAGCCGCTCATCGAGCTCGTGCGCGCCGCGGGCATGCGCGCGATGGTCGCCCTCGCCTCCTTCGCACCCGACGCGGTCGGCTTCCCCGGGGTATCGCCGTGGAACGGCGCCGAGGCGACCGCCCAGACCGAGGCGCTCGCCGAGCGGTACGCGGGCGATCCGCAGATCCGCGTCGCCTACGGCCCTCACGCCCCCTACACCTGCCCTCCCGAGTTCCTGCGCGACATCACCGCGCGGGCGCTCGAACGCGGCATCCCGATCCACACCCACATCTCCGAGTCGGCGGCCGAGGTCGAGCAGATCCTCGAGCGCTACGGTGCGACGCCCGCCGACCACCTCGACTCGCTCGGCCTCTTCGACGCCGAGGTGCTCGCCGCGCACTGCGTGCACCTCACCGAGGGCGAGATCGAGCTGTTCGCCCGCACCGGCACGGCCGTGAGCCACAACCCGGTCTCCAACCTCAAGCTCGGCAACGGCATCGCCGACCTCCCCGCCTGGCAGCGGGCCGGGCTGCGCATCTCGCTCGGCACCGATTCGGTCGCGAGCAACAACACCCTCGACCTGTTCGAGGAGATCAAGACCGGCACCATCCTGCACCGCGGCGCGCAGCAGGACGCCGCGATCGTGCGCGCCGCCGACGTGCTCGACATCGCCACCCGGCGCGGCGCCGAGGCGATCGGCTTCCCTGAGACGGGCGCGCTCGAGGCGGGTCGCCTCGCCGACGTGATCGCACTCGACGTGACGGGATCCGCGGCCACGCCCCTCGACCTCGCCGCACAGCCGGGCGCCCTCGTCTCGCATCTCGGGTTCGGGGCCACCGGGGCCGACGTGCGGCACGTGTTCATCGGCGGCCGCCACGTCTACGCCGACGGCGAGCACCTCACCCTCGACGCCCCCGCGATCCGAGAACGGGCCGCCGTGGCCCGCTCCCGGCTGCTGGCTCTCTAAGGCCGGGGGTCGTCCCGGAGATACGGGATCTGCCGAATATATGGTGGATCTTCGGCTGTAGACCAGATACTTGGCAGATTCCATATCGACGGCCGACGGCGACCTTCACCCGAACCTTCCGAACCCCCGACAACCCGACCGAAAGGCCTCCGCCATGGCACCCGTCCGACTCCCCGCCGACGCCGAACTCCCACTGCTGCGGGCCCGGGTCTCCGACCTCGCCGATCGCGCCCTGGTCGTCGGCGACCCCGCTCGTGCGGCCCGCGTCGCCGAACGACTCGACGACGCCCGTCAGATCGCCGCCAACCGCGAGTACCACGTCTACGCGGGCACCCATCGCGGCGTGCCCGTCACCGTCGCGTCGCACGGCGTCGGCGCCGCGGGCGCGGCCGTCTGCTTCGAAGAGCTGGCACGCGGGGGCGTCACCCGCATCGTGCGCTCCGGCACCGCGGGCGGCATGCAGCCCGACGTGGTCGACGGCGCGATCGTCGTCGCCACCGGGGCCGTGCGCGCCGACGGGGTCAGCCACCAGCTGGTGCCCACCGAGTTCCCCGCCCTCGCCACCCCCGAGCTCACCATCGCGCTCAAGGCCGCCGCCGCGGCCACCGGGCTCGACGTGCACAGCGGCATCGTCGTCACGGGCGACATGTTCTACCCGAGCGACGTCATCACCGGCGTCGACCTGCGCATGTGGCAGCGTGCAGGGGCCGTCGCCGTCGAGATGGAGGCCGCAGCGCTGTTCGTGATCGCCGCACTGCACGGCATCGAGACCGGCGCGGTCTTCGCGATCGACGGCAACCCGCTCGCCGCCCAGGACGAGACGATGGACGGCTACGACCCCTACCGCGAGATCGTGACGCGCGCCGTCGACGGAGCGCTCGAGGCCGCTCTCGACGTGCTCGTGGGCTAGGCGGCCTCACTCCGAGCGGCTCTGCGCCGCGCTGGCTCGGCGCAGGAACACGGAACGGGAGTCTCGACTGCCGCATCCTCGGTCGGATCGCAGCAGGTCGAGACTCCCGATGTGCGTGTGCACGGCGCGAGGCCAGGCATGGACGTTGGGTCCGGAGCGGTGCTGGGCGCTGCTCCGAGGCGGCGCTGGGCGCTGCTCGGGGGCTCCGTCAGACGAGGCGCGAGCGGTCGAACGCGTCGAGGCTGATGCCTTGATCCAGCACCTGCTTCGCCCACTCCTTCGCGGAGTGCAGACTGTGATCGCGGTAGTTGCCGCAGCTCACCGCCTCGGTGCCGGGAACGTCGTCCCACGTGACCCGCTCGACCAGATCCTCGAGCGCGCTCTTGATCGCCGCGCCCACCTGCTCGGGCGTCGGCTCGCCCCAGGCGATCATGTGGAAGCCCGTGCGGCAGCCGAACGGAGAGATGTCGATGAGTCCGTCGAAGCGGGTGCGCAGCAGCGCCGCCAGGGTGTGCTCGATCGTATGCAGGCCCGCCGTAGGAATCTCGCCCTCGTTCGGCTGCACGAGCCGGATGTCGTAGTTCGAGATCGCGTCGCCCTTCGGCCCGTGCTCCACGCCGATCAGGCGCACGTACGGGGCCAGCACCTTCGTGTGGTCCAGGGAGAAGCTCTCAACCTCGGCAAGTTCGACATCGCTCATGCGGCCAGTGTAGCGACGGGCGCGAAGGGTGACACGAGTGTTACCGCGGCTTGCAGCGCGCGGCTCTCGGGTGGCGGATCCGACCTCGGTGAGCTCAGAACCGCGGTTCTCGTCTCACCGAAGCCGAATCTCTCGCCGAAGCCGACTACGCCGCGCGAGCGATGTCGCGGCGGGTGAGCGCGATGCGGGCGCGGGATCCGCGGGCCTCGGGATCCTCGGCGACGCGCACCTCCCATCCGGCGCGATCGAGGCGGCGGAGGTCGCCGCGCGCCTCGTCGAGACGGTCGGTCTCGACGAGGTACAGCGTGCGCCCCTCGGTGCGGTAGACCGAGCGGTGCTGCGCCCACTCGGGCACGTGCATCTCGTGGTCCTGGCCGAGGGAGTGGTAGGGGGTGCGCAGCGGGCGCTCGCGCCGCTGCTGCAGGTCGATGATGTAGCTGGTTTCCATGATGAGTCCTTTCGGGGCGCACCACCGTGGTGCACCGATGTATCGATGTGCGCACGGCGCAGTGCCAAGGCGGCCGTGTGGAAGGGCCGGGGCCGTGCTGCTGAGCTTCGCGGGACTCGCGGAGTTGATCTCTCGACGCCTTGAATCTGTCCGATTGCTTCGGGCGGAAACGCGTGTCTCTCACAAGCTCAGTTCTACAGTTTAGAACATGTCTTCGAAAAACGCTAGTGTGGGTTGAGTTTCGCATCGACCGGCGTTCCCCGCGCCATGAGGAGTCAGCCCATGCCCCAGCCCTCCACGCTGCTCGTGTTCGCGCACCGCGACGAGGCCTCCGCCTTCTCGGACGTGCCTCACCTCGTGACCGGGGTCGGCAAGGTGAACGCGGCCGTGGCGCTGGCGGGCGCGCTCGCCGCGGGCGGCGTGGAGCGGGTCGTCGTGCTCGGCACGGCGGGCGTCGTGAGCGACGGCCCCGAGCGCCCCAGCCTCGAAGACGTCTACCAGATCACGGGAGCGGTGCAGCACGACTTCTCGCTGCCCTCGCCCGAGCTGCGCCCCAGCGGTGCCGCGGTCCTGCCCCCCGAGCGCACGGCCGTGATCGCGACCGGCGACGTCTTCGTGAAGAACGACGCGCAGCGGGGTCACATCGCCGGGCTCGGGGCCTCGCTGGTCGACATGGAGGCCTACGCCTATGCGAGCGTGTGCGAGCGCTTCGAGGTGCCGCTGCAGATGTTCAAGGTGCCGTCCGATTTCGCCGACAGCGCGACCACCGACGAGGAGTGGGACACCATCGTGTTCCGCAAGAGCGAGCAGCTGCGCGCGTTCTGGGACCGCCTCGGCTGAGCCGGGCGCCGCGGCGCACGGCGCTCGCATCCCCGGGCATGACGAAGGCCCCGACTCGACCGGATCTCTCCGGGAGGCGGGGCCTTCGCAGTGGCGGTGACGGTGGGATTTGAACCCACGGTGCGGGGTTACCGCACACGACTTTTCGAGAGTCGCACCTTCGGCCGCTCGGACACGTCACCGCGAAAAAGAATACGGCATCGGTGCGTGCAACGCGAATCGGGGCCGGCTCATCGGGCGTGTTGGCGCCCCGCCGCTCGAGATCCTCCCACCCCGTCGCCCCCGACCTGCACCCAGAGCTTCGCCCGCATCGCCTCGCGGCTCGTGACGCCGAGCTTCGCGCGCGCCTGCGCGAGGTGGGATTCGACGGTGCGCACGCTGCACCGCATGCGCTCGGCGATCTCGCGGTTGCTGAGCCCCTCGGCCGCGAGCTGCGCGGTGGTCGTCTCCCGAGGGGTGAGCCGCTCGCGGGGCACATCCTCGATCGCCCCCGCGTCGAACCACGGCACGCGGCGCTCGGCCGCGGCCTTCAGCGCTGCGAGGCGGGCGTCGGCCGCTGCGACGCTGCCGCTGGCGCGCCGTCGCAGGAAGATGCGCCGGGCCTCCTGCAGCGCGGAGACGGCGGACCCGAGGAAGGCGCCGGCCTCGAGCCTCTCGGCCGCGCGCATGAGAGCGGCGGGATTCTGGGCGCGCAGCGCTTCGAGGTGCCCGCGGAGCGGCTTGCGATGCGGCAGCTCTTCGATCTCCGGCGGATCCTCGCGCTCGGCGGCGCCGGGGCGGGCTCGTGCCGCCGCGGGCTCCGGTTCGGCGAAGGTCTCTGCGCGCACCGACTCGAAGCGCCCCGAGAAGTAGAGCAGCACCTGCGCGCAGTACGAGCGGGTCGACGCGAGCTCCTGATCGCTCGCCGTCGACATCGAGCTGACCTGATCGATGAGCGCGTGCAACCGGTAGGCGACGAAGCGGGGCGCATGAGCGGCGAACCCCGCCCACTCGGCAGCGGATCGCGTGAGGTCTCCGCAGAACAGCGCCGTACGCGCGGCGAAGAGATGCCTCAACCAGATGCGGTGGCGGGATGCCCCGGGCAGCCGGTCGACGAGATCGAGCAGCTTGGGATCGTCGTCGATCTGCGCCGGCGCGAAGAACCTGATGACGCTCTGCGCCACGATCGTCGTCAGCAGCAGGTCGCGCAGCAGTTCGGAGGAGTGGATGGCGACGTGCGCGATGCGCTTCTCGACGGCATCACTGTCGAACTCCCGGTAGCGCACGCCGTTGCACACGGCCTCCAGCGAGAGCAGCTGCTCGGCGAGCAGCATGATCTCGGGAAGCGGGTGGCTGCGGGCGATGCGCAGCAGATCGGGGATGTCGACCGAGAGCGGGTGCGTATCGTTCCACCGGCGGATCACGAGCAGCGCGTCGGTCCACTCCGGGTCCTCGACGATGTCGGGATCCGCCTCGAACGGCAGCCCGGCCTCTGCGGAGAGGCGGGCGCGCAGCGCCAGCTGAGCGATTCTCTCCTCGGGGTCCGTCGGCGGAAGGTCGCAGTTGCCGCGCGGAGGCCGCGCTACGAGGAGCGTCTGCAGTCCGGTGTGCGCGTCGCGCAGCAGCGTCGTGAGCCGGGCGCGTCTCACGGGGCACAGGCCGGGCCCGTGCGTGCCGAGGCGCAGCAGCAGGTCGCGCGCCCGCTCGCCCTCGCCGAAGCAGATGAGAGTCGTCGATGATGCGCTGCAGGAAGCGCGCGTGATGCTCTTCGAGCAGCGGATCGTGTACCGCGGAGCGGTCGTGGCGACTCAGCACGCGCGCGCAGAAGATGGCTTCGCGATCCGGCAGCGGGATGCCGAGGACCTCCTGGGAGAGGAGGTGCATGGCGGTGGTCCGACGGAGCCGGCCGAGCGCGTCGGCGGTCGTGAGGTTGCGCACGGCCGCGGCGTAGAGCTCGGGAACGCCGAACAGCTCGGAGGCCCGCGGGTGCGGCAGCAGGAACCCGCTGTCGAAGAGGCGGGACTGGGTGGAGGAGCCGAAGACGTCGGCGATGCCGCTGCGACTGCGCGGTCCGATCTCCGAGAGCACGATGGCCGCTGCGATCTGCTCGGAGGTGAGCTGCGCCTCCGCGACCCGCACGGGGTGGTGCAGTGCGGCGAGGTGCAGATCGACGGTGCGGGTGCGCGTGATCCGGGGCCGAGGCGTGCTCGAGAGCGACCCGCTGCGGTGCAGCTGCAGCAGGGTGAGGGCCGCGCCGGGCAGCCCCCACGAGAGCTGCTGGATGGCCTCCACCGTCACCGACGAGATCGGCTCCGAACTCGCCCGGTGCACGAGCCTCGCGATCTGGGCGTCGGTGAAGGGCTCCAGGCGCACGGATCGCGTGCGCTCGAGTTTCGGCTGCACTTCGGGGAACAGCTCGTAGAGACGGCGCATGCGCTCGCCGTAGCCGGTGTCGATGTGCGCCTCGGTGACGGTGGCGACGACCTTGCCCCCGTCCGCGATGTGCCGAGCCATCGCCTGCAGCACCTCGTAGGAGGCGAGCTCGTAGTCGTCGAAGAGGGCCAGCGCCCCGGGCGGCATCTGCTCGATGCGCTGCAGCCCGTCCTGAGACGAACCGCTCACGAGCACGTGAGGCGCATCTCGACCGGTGAGCAGGGCCGAGAGCGAGCGCAGCAGGTAGGTCTTGCCGCTGCCGTGAGGACCGGTCACGAGGATCGGCTCCGCAGTGCTGTCCAAGTGGCCGAGGAGCGCCTGCGGAAGTCGCTCGCCGTGCTTCGTTACCCCCTGCATGAGCATTCCCCTCTTGCTCGTCCAGACAGTTCCTCGCGGAGTTGCTACCTGATCTCTTGCACCACACTAGATGGCTTCTGCGGGTCCCCCTGCTCAGCTTTACAGGGCGTAGTCGTTCTGTTATGCATCCCCGTCGGGTTTCATCGGGGAACCCGCACCCGCTTCTCAGTACCGGCGGCACCCCGTCTGGGTAGTCGCTCGCGGGGGTGTGCGGGGTGCTGACTTCCGTGGACCGGCCGGTCCTTTGCTGAAAGCCTCAAGCCGGGTGCACTCGGCTTCGCACACCGCCGTGCGGAGGGATGCGCATCCCCAACACCCGCATCGAGACGACTGGGGAGTTCTCTTGAAAACAACATCTGAAACACGGAGGGCGAGACGACGCAGAGTCGATCTTCGGCCGCTGGCCGTGGGCACGGCCGCAGCCGTGGGCATGGCGTTCGCGGGCATCGCCGCACCGGCCGCCACGGCGGCGCCGGGAGACACGTCGGCAGCGACGGGCACGTTCCTGAGCGGCTCGATCCTGACCTATCTCGACGCGGACGTCGTCGCCGACCTCGCCGGTGCCGCCGCTGCCAACGACGGCACCGTCGCACCGTCGGTCACCGACGCGAACACCCTCGACCTGACGGCGCTCTCGGCCCTCAACGTCACGATCCCAGGCGGCGTGCAACTGCCGCTGGACTTCGCGAGCGCCGGGGTCGTCGGCCAGTACGCGAGCGCGCTGCCCAACGGGTCCTCCGTTGGGGCCTCGGGCCTCGTCAGCGAATCCGGCGCGATCGGCACCGGCGTGGAACCCGCGCCGGGCGTGGCGCCGGGCCCACTGCACATCAACCTCGGCAACGCGGTGAACGCTCTCGCGGGCGAGACCACCGCGGATCTGATCGACGAGCTCGCCTCGCTCGACCTCACCGTCGGCGCGGTGAGCGCGAACGCCTCGCAGGCGGCTCCATCCGCAGCGGTCGGCGACTACGAGATCGCGGGAGCACGGCTCGTGATCGGCAGCGAGACCGTGGCCGGCCTCTCGACCGCCGTCGAGGGTGAGCTCGCCTCGGCTCAGACCCTGCTGAACGGGGTGCAGGCGCAGCTGAACTCAGGTGTGCTCGGGCTGCTCGGCACGCTCAGCGGTGTGGGCCTGCTGGAAGCCGACATCACCGTGAACGCGGACGGCGTCTTCGACGCCGCCTCTGGGCTCGTCACCGGTGAACTCACCGATCCGGCCTATCCCGGTGTGACGATCAACCTCGGTACGGGTGAGATCATCGTGGATCTCGAGCAGATCATCGATCTGAACAACCTCTCGCCGGGAACGAACGTGCTCTCGGGCGACACCCTCGAGCTCGTCGAGGCTCGAGTGCTCGCGCTGATCAACGGGCTCCTGGCCGACGTGACCGAGAGCGCGACGACCGCGCTGCGCTCGCTCGCGGTGACCGGCCACGCCGGGATCCCCGCGGTGGTCGTCGGCGGAATCGAGGTCACACCGGCCATCGACCTGCTCACGATCGACACGACCGTCGGCAGCCTGCTCGACGGCGACACCGGCGGCATCGCACTCCTCGGCCTCGGGCTCGGCCTCCCGGGCGGCCTCGCAGCCGTGGTGAGCGCGCTCACCTCGCCGCTGCAGAGCACGGTCACCCAGGTGACGGGTCTCACAGCCGCCGTGCTCGAACCCGTGAACTCGGTGCTGAGCCCGGCGCTGACCGACCTGCTGCCCCTGGTCGCCACCCTGCAGGCCAACGTGCAGGAGACTCCCGCGACCGGCGTCTTCTCGGAGACCGCTCTGCGCCTGACCGTGCTGCCGGGCGTGAGCGCGGTCACGGTGGACCTGGCCAATGCCACGGTGGGGCCGAATGCGACCGCGGCCGCCGAAGTCGCCATCACTTCGCCCGCCGACGGCGCCGACTTCCCGGTCGCCGACGCGGCCGAGACGACGGCCGTCGTCGTGACCGGCACCGGTGAGCCGGGCCTCGGCGTCACGGTCTCCCTCCCCGGGCAGACGGCGCAGACCGCGACCGTGAGCCCCGAGGGCACCTGGACCGTGACCTTCGCCGCGGTGCCCGTCGGAGCTGAATTGGCCTGGTTTGAGTTCCGATCTTTATACAAGGATGGAACTACGATGCCAAGCAAATATGACCCTGAACTTCGCCAGCGCGCACTTCGGATGCTCGCCGAAGCCCGTCCCGAGCACGAGTCGCTGACCGCGGCCTGCCGACACGTCGGTGGGCTCCTCGGAGTGAGCCCGGAGACGCTGCGCGTGTGGCAGCGCCGCTACGACATCGATACCGGCGCGAAGCCTGGCACCTCGATCGATATGGCCCAGGAGAACCGGCGGTTACGCCGCGAGGTGAGCGAGCTCCGTAAGGCCAACGAGGTACTCAAAGCCGCGAGCGTGTTTTTCGCGAAGGAACTCGACCGGCCACGAACGAAATGATCAGATTCATCGACGAGTACCGTGATCGTTTCGGGGTCGAGTTCCTCTGTCGTACGCTGCGTGCGGCAGTTCGTGGGTTCCTCACCTCCCGCGGATACCGGGCCGCGAAAGCCCGGTCGGCCTCAGCCAGGCAGCTGCGCGACGAGTTGCTCCTCCCTGAGATCCGGCGGCTCCACGCGAAGCACTATGGCGTGTACGGGCGCCGGAAGATGCATGCCCTGCTGAAGCGTGAGGGGTGGAAGATCGGCCGCGACCAGACCGAGCGTCTGATGCGGCTCGCCGGCGTGCGCGGGGTACGGAAATCAAAGCGCGTGTTCACCACACGCCCTAACAAAACGGCGGCACTGCCTGCCGATCTCGTCAACCGGAGATTCGCCGCTGACGGGCCGCGCAAGCTCTGGGTGTGCGACGTGACCTACGTCGCCACCTGGTCTGGGTTCGCCTATGTCGCGTTCGTCACTGACGTGTACTCGCGCAGAATCGTGGGCTGGAATGTCGCTGCGACGCTGAAATCTGAGGTTCTGCCGATGCAGGCACTCGATATGGCTGCGTGGCAATCGGGCGGCAGGCTCGATGGCCTGATCCATCACGCCGATCACGGGTCGAATTACACCGCCATGGTCTATACGGATCGCATTGCGGAACTCGGAGCAGTGCCCTCGACCGGGACGGTCGGCGACAGTTTTGACAATGCCATGGCTGAGGCGGTCAACAACCTCTACAAGACCGAACTGATCCGACAGCAGGGCCCCTGGCGGACGGTTGAGCAGGTCGAACTCGCGACCCTCGAATACGTGTGGTGGTGGAACCATGAGCGCCTTCACGGGGAGCTCGATATGCGTACCCCGATCGAGGTCGAGCAGGCCTACTATGCTGAGGCCGAGGAACTTCTGTCACCGACAGGTTGACAGGAAAACCGGTCGGAACTCAAACCAGGCCAATTCACCGGGTGCGGACCCCGGTGCAGATCCTGGTGCCGACCCGGGAGCCGATCCTGGCACCGATCCGGGTGCGGACCCGGGTACGGATCCTGGTGCTGATCCCGGCGCTGATCCGGGAGCGGATCCCGGTAGCGATCCGGGAAGCGACCCCGGCGAGCCGACCGCTTCGCTGACCGCCAGCCCCACCACGGTTCACGTGGGTGGCGCCGTCAGCCTCACCGGCACGGGCTTCCTGGCCGGCGAGAACGTGATCGTGACGCTGCCCGACGGCTCGAAGCGCACGGTGGCGACCGACGCATCCGGTGGCTTCACTACCGCGTGGGTCGTTCCCGCGGGCTTCGCTCCGGGCCTCGCCTCCTTCGGGGCGCTGGGCGACACGAGCGGTCGCACCGCGAACGCGAGCGCCACGGTGCTGGCGCAAGCGGGGCCGGGAGGCGGGACGCCCGGCACGCCGGGTGCGAGCGGCGCGCGGCCCTCCGCGGGCGGGGCGAAGCTCTCCACGACGGGCTCGGATCTCGCCGCACTCGCTCCGGCCGGTGCGCTGCTGCTGCTCGCGGGAGCCGGGGTGATCCTCGCCTCGCGGCGCAGGCGGGCGGACGTGACCCGCTGCTGAGGCGCCCGGGACGGGACGCGGCGGCCCCGGAGTTCGTTCCGGGGCCGCCGCGGCCCTCACGGCCGTGAGACGGGGCGGTCAGCCGCTCCCGTCTTCAGATCAACCGGGGGAACGGGGTCGACATGGTCATCGAAGTCGAACAGGCCGAGGCGGGCCGGGCCGCCGCGAGCCGCGCACCCTCCGACGGCGGGCGCCGTGCGGGCTCGCGAGACGCCCGTGGCGGGGGCGCCGCTCGCGATGCGGGCGGTGGCCGGGCGACCCCCCGCGCCGCCAGGATCGCCGCGGGTGCGACCGCGGTGCTGCTCGCGGTGCACATGCTCGCGACGGCGATCTTCAACGCCCCCGCCCCGGAGGTGCGCGGCAGCAGCGCGTGGCAGCTGGCCAACGGCTACGTGCAGCCGTACCTCGTGCAGGACTACAAGATCTTCGCGCCCGAGCCCATCGACTCCGACCGGCAGTTCTGGGTGCGCGCATGGGTGGAGACCCCCGGCGGCGAACGCATCACCTCGGAGTGGGTGAACGCGACCGAGGTCGAACTCGCCGCCGACTCTCGCAAAGTGCTTCGGAAACAGCTCTCGATCGTCGGAGCCGAGCGGTTGATGGCCGCGTATCGCGGTCTCACCGATGCGCAGCGGGCCGCTGCGGCCGAGAACCACCTCGAGGGATCGGAGCTCTATGCGCTTCGAGACGCGATGATCGCAGCCGACGGATCGAATCCCGGCGCGGTCGACGCCTTCATCCGGGCGGGCAACTTCACGACGTCGTACGCGACGCAGGTGTCGCGCGCCCTCTGGGGGGGGGGGGGATCAGGGCGAGATCATCGCCGTGCAGACGAGGGCGGTCTACAGCCCCGTGATCCGCTGGGACGATCGCCGCGATCCCGCAGCCGAGCGACCGGCCTCCTCGTACACCGACCTCGGCTGGACGCCCACGCTGGAGTGGGCCGGGCAGGATCGCGAGGCCTTCGCCCGCAGCTTCCGGGCCTGGGCGGAGACCGCCGGGGTCACGACCCGCCTCGAACCGCCCGGCTCGGCGAACGCCGACTCGGACGCGAACGCCGACTCGGGCACCGACGGACAGGAGGCCGCACGATGAGCGCATCGCAGCGGAACGCCGCGTTCTCTCCGGCGGCGCGCCCCCGCGGGATCGCACCCCGGGTGGCCGACCGCTTCCTGCACTGGCTGCTCGACGAGCGCCGGTCGACCTACGGCCTCGCGCTCATGCGCATCGGCATGGGCGGCATGACGGTCGTCATCCTGGCGATGTACCTGCCGAACTTCTCCTACACCTTCGGCGAGGGATCCCGGTGGGGCGAGGCGCTGTTCCGCACCTCGTCCGTGAACGACTTCCTCTGGCCGATCTCGGCGCTCTTCTCCCGCGACGACCCCGACGGGGTGCGACTCGCGAAGACGCTGCTGCTGATGGCGGTCGCGGCGGCGTACCTGCTCGGGTGGCGGATGCGCATCACGGGCCCGGTGTTCGTCGCCATGTGGCTGGGGTTCACGACGCTCAACCCGGTCGTGTTCAACACCGGGCACTACCAGACCTTCCGAGTGTTCCTGCTGTTCCTGCTGCTCGCCGACACCTCGCGGCGGTGGTCGCTCGACGCCCGGCGGCGCGCGCGGCAGGGCGAGGATCCGGCGCTCGGCTGGGGACGGTGGCGGCTGCCCTCGTGGGTGCCGGTGCTGGCGAACAACGCCGCGGTGCTGCTGATCGGATACCAGCTGTGCGTGATCTACGTCAGCAGCGCCCTCTGGAAGCTGCAGGGCAGCACCTGGGTGTCGGGCGTCGCGTCCTACTACCCGCTGCAGGTCGAGGAGCTCACGCTCTTCTCCGGCCTCAACCACCTGGCGTGGCAGATCACGCCGCTCGTGTTCGCGACCACCTGGCTGAGCGTCTACGGGCAGCTGCTGTTCCCAGTGATGCTGCTGACCCGGCCGACCCGCGTCATCGGTCTGATCCTCGTGACCGGCATGCACGCCTCGATCGCGGTGCTGCTCGCCCTGCCGTGGTTCTCGCTCGTCATGATCCTCGGCGACATGATCTTCATCAGGGACGACACCTGGCGCAGAGCCCTCCGCCGGGTCGGGGGCCGCCGCCCGCGAGCCCTGACGCGCACGGTGCGCGCCCCGCGATCCCTTCCGGCCGCCGCCCGCGCGCCGCATCGCTCGGCTACTCTGTGAGACGACGGGAGTGTCACACCGCGAGGAGCGAGCGCATGGGCGAACCACTGACCGAGGAGCAGATCGAGACGGTGCGTGCGGGCTACCCCGCCGCGGCGGACGGCGGCCCCACCATGCTCGAGCTCGGGGCGCTCGTGAACGGCGAGCCGCGCGCCGACGTGCAGATCACCATCCCGCTCGGCATGCTGAACCGGCACGGCCTCATCGCGGGGGCGACCGGCACGGGCAAGACCCGCACGCTGCAGGTGCTCGCCGAGCAGGTCGCCGCCCACGGCGTGCCCGTCTTCGCGGCCGACATCAAGGGCGACCTGTCGGGCATCGCCGTCGCCGGAGAGCCGAACGAGAAGCTGCTCGCCCGCACCGAGGGCATCGGGCAGGCCTGGCAGCCGCGCGCCTCGCAGACCGAGTTCTTCACGCTCGGCGGCATGGGGATCGGCGTGCCGATCCGCACCACCATCGAGAAGTTCGGCCCGGTGATGCTCTCGAAGGTGCTGGGGCTCAACCCGACCCAGGAGTCGAGCCTCGGGCTCATCTTCTACTACGCCCGCGAGGAGGGCCTGCCGCTCGTCGGGCTCGACGACCTGCAGGCGCTGCTCGCGTACCTCACGAGCGACGACGGCAAGGCCGAGATCGCGCGGATCGGCGGCCTCTCGAAGCAGACCGTCGGCGTGATCCAGCGGAGCGTCATCGCCTTCGCCGCCGAGGGCGCCGATGTTTTCTTCGGCGAGCCCGCCTTCGACCCCGCCGACCTGCTGCGCACGATCGTCGACGGCGAGGGGATCGAGCGCGGCGTCGTGAACCTGCTCGAGGTGCCCGGGGTGCAGGATCGGCCGGTGCTCTTCTCGACCTTCCTGATGTTCCTGCTGTCGGAGCTCTTCGAGACGCTGCCCGAGGTGGGCGACCGGGACAAGCCGAAGCTGGTGTTCTTCTTCGACGAGGCGCACCTGCTCTTCGCCGACGCCTCGAAAGCGTTCCTGCAGCAGATCACCCAGACCGTGCGGCTGATCCGCTCGAAGGGGGTGGGCGTGTTCTTCGTGACGCAGACCCCCAAGGACGTGCCGGGCGACGTGCTCGCTCAGCTCGGCTCGCGGGTGCAGCACGCGCTGCGCGCCCACACTCCCGACGACGCGAAGGCGCTGAAGGCGACCGTCTCGACCTATCCGAGCTCGGGCTACGACCTCGCCGAAGCGCTGCAGTCGCTCGGCACTGGCGAAGCCGTCGTCACGGTGCTGGGGGAGAAGGGATCGCCCACCCCGGTCGCGTGGACCCGGCTGCGCGCGCCGCAGGGATCGATGGATCCCGCCCCCGCGGTGACGGTGCAGGCGGCCGTTCTCGTGTCCGAGCTGCAGCCGAAGTACGGCGAGGCGGTGGACGAGCGCTCGGCGGCGGAGATGCTCGAGGAGCGCGCGACCGAGGCCGAGGCCGCGAGGGCCGAGGAGGAGGCGCGGATCGCGGCAGAGAAGGAGGCGGCCGCCGCCGCGAAGGAGGTGGAGAAGGCCGCCGCGGCCGCAGAGCGGAAGGCCGAGCGCGAAGCCGCGGCGATCCAGCGCAAGCTCGAGCAGGAGGAGGCGCGGCGGGATCGGGAGCGGGCCGCGGCCGCGAAGAAGACCGCGGATCGGGTCGGTTCGGTGGTCACATCGGGTGTGCGCACCGTGGTGAACCAGGTGCTGCGCAACCTTTTCAAGAGGTAGGCGGCGCGTCGGCGCCCGGCTCTCACGGGCGGCCGCGCTCCGGTTGCCCGGCGTGCGGTGCGGCCCGGAACCGGAAATGTCCGAGGCTGCCGCTAGGCTCGCCGCATGGCGAGAACGAGCAGCGCGTACGCGTGCACCGAGTGCGGTTGGCAGACCTCGAAGTGGGTCGGCCGCTGCGGCGAGTGCCAGCAGTGGGGCACGGTCGAGGAGCGCGCAGCGGCGGGCGCCTCGCTCGCGCGCACCACGCGTGCGGTCGCGCCGGGGCTCGGGCGCGAGGCCCGGCCCATCACCGAGCTCACGGGCGAATCGGTGCGGCACCGCCAGACGGGCATCGGCGAGCTGGATCGTGTGCTCGGCGGCGGGGTCGTGCCCGGCGCGGCGATCCTGTTCTCGGGTGAGCCGGGGGTGGGCAAGTCGACGCTGCTGCTCGACGCCGCTGCGCGCGCGGCCTCCTCGGGCGCGCGCGTGCTCTACGCGAGCGGTGAGGAGTCGACGGGGCAGATCCGCATGCGCGCCGAGCGCACGGGCGCGCTGCACGACACGCTGTTCCTCGCGGCCGAGACCGACCTCGCGACCGTGCTCGGCCACATCGAGGCCGTCGATCCGGCGCTCGTGATCGTCGACTCGGTGCAGACCCTCGCGAGCGGCGAGGTCGACGGGGCGGCGGGCGGCCCGGCGCAGGTGCGCGAGGTCGCCGGCGCGCTCATCCGGGCCGCCAAGGGCCGGGGCACGCCGGTGATCCTGGTCGGGCACGTCACGAAAGACGGCTCGGTGGCCGGGCCCCGGCTGCTCGAGCACCTGGTCGACGTGGTCTGCCACTTCGAAGGCGACCGGCAGACGTCCCTGCGGTTCCTGCGCACGCTCAAGAACCGCTTCGGCCCCACCGACGAGGTGGGCTGCTTCGAGATGCAGGATCGCGGCATCGCCGAGGTGCCCGACCCCAGCGGTCTGTTCCTCAGCCGGGCGGCGGCGCCCGTGAGCGGCACCTGCGCGACCGTCGCCATGGAGGGCCGGCGGGCGCTGCCCGTCGAGGTGCAGGCGCTCGTCGCCAAGAGCGCGACGCCCAATCCGCGACGGGTCACGAGCGGCGTCGATCCCTCTCGAGTGGCGATGATCCTGGCCGTGCTCGAGCGGCGCGTGGGCGCCCGTCTGCACGACCAAGACGTGTACGTGTCGACCGTCGGCGGTGTGAAGCTCGCCGAGCCGGCCGCCGACCTCGCCATCGCGCTTGCGGTGCTCTCGGCCATCACCGACCGTCCGCTGCCCCACGACCTCGCGGCCTTCGGCGAGATCAGCCTGGCGGGCGAGGTGCGGCCCGTCGTGGGCGGCGCGCAGCGCGCGATCGAGGCGGCGAGGCTCGGGTACACGAGGGTGGTCGACGCGACCGCCGAGACGCTTCAGAGCGCCCGCAAGCACGCGGGTCTGTAGCCTCCCGCGGGAGGGTAGACTGAACGACCGTGAGTAAGAACACGGTAGACGTCGTCCTCGTCGGCGGTGGTGTGATGAGCGCCACCCTGGGCACTCTGATCAAGCAGGTGCAGCCCGACTGGTCGATCGAGATCTTCGAGTCCCGCTCCCAGGTGGCGACCGAGAGCAGCAACGCCTGGAACAACGCGGGCACCGGCCACGCCGCGCTCTGCGAGCTCAACTACATGCCCGAGGGCAAAGACGGCTCGCTGTCGGCCGCGAAGGCGATCGACATCAACGAGCAGTTCCAGCTCTCCCGCCAGTGGTGGTCGTCGCTCGTCAAGAAGGGTGTGCTCGGCGAGCCCTCGTCGTTCATCAACGCCACCCCGCACATGACCTTCGTGCGCGGCGAGGCGAACGTCGACTACCTCCGCCGCCGCTACGAACTGCTGAAGGGCGAACCCCTGTTCGCCGACATGGAGTTCAGCGACGATCCCGCTCAGATCGCCGAGTGGACGCCGCTGCTCGTCGACCGTCGCGCGAAGGACGAGGTCTTCGCCGCCACCCGCTCCGAGAGCGGCACCGACGTCGACTTCGGGGCGGTCACCCGCCAGCTCATCGACCACCTCGTCGCCGAGGGCGCGGGCCTGCACCTCGAGCAGCGCGTCACCAAGCTGCGCCGCCAGGCTGACGGCACCTGGAACGTGCACGTCGAGAACCTCGCCGGCCACGCCCGCACGATCGTGAACGCCAAGTTCGTGTTCGTCGGAGCGGGCGGCGGCGCGCTGCCGCTGCTGCAGACCTCGGGCATCCCCGAGATCAAGGGCTTCGGCGGCTTCCCGATCAGCGGCAAGTTCCTCAAGTGCGACAACCCCGAGATCGTGAAGCAGCACCGCGCGAAGGTGTACGGCAAGGCCGCGGTGGGCGCACCGCCCATGTCGGTTCCGCACCTCGACACCCGCGTCGTCGACGGCAAGGAGAGCCTCCTCTTCGGCCCGTACGCCGGCTTCAGCCCCAACTTCCTGAAGAAGGGCTCGTGGTGGGACCTGCCCGGGTCGGTGCGCGCGCACAACCTCGGCCCCATGGTGAAGGTCGGCCTCACCGAGTTCTCGCTCGAGAAGTACCTCGTCGGCGAGGTGCTCGCGAGCCGCGAGAAGCAGATGGCCGCGCTGCGCGAGTACATGCCCACGGCGCGCACCGAAGACTGGCAGATGATCACCGCCGGCCAGCGCGTGCAGGTGATGAAGAAGGATCCGCAGAAGGGCGGCATCCTGCAGTTCGGCACCGAGGTCATCACGGGCGCCGAGGGCTCGATCGCAGGTCTGCTCG
Source organism: Leucobacter muris (assembly GCF_004028235.1). Lineage (NCBI taxonomy): Bacteria > Bacillati > Actinomycetota > Actinomycetes > Micrococcales > Microbacteriaceae > Leucobacter > Leucobacter muris. Next base: position 465,414 of record NZ_CP035037.1, read on the forward strand.
GCGCCTCGCCCGGCGCCTCGACGGCGGTGCACGCCATGGTCGGCGTGCTGCAGCGCTGCTTCCCTGAGCAGTACGACAGCCGCTGGAAGATCGTGTTCAAGCAGCAGATCCCCGCCCTGGGCGAAGGCGTCAACGGCAACGCGGCCGCCGCCGCGGCGACGCTCGCCGAGACCGCCGAGGTACTCGGTCTGGTGCCGGCCGCTCAGCCGGCCGTGGCAGCCTGAGCCGCGATCCGCAACCGCCGGGAGGGCGTCCGAGAGGGCGCCCTCTTCGCGTCTCCGGGGTGCGCCGTGCCGCGGGTAGCGGCGCTCCGCGGACCCCGTGAGCGCCAGAGCCTGCACGTCGTGCTGAGCGCGCGGCTCAGTCTGCCGGCAGAGCGGCAGAGCCGCGCGGCTCAGTCGGCGAGCAGCGCCTCCAGGAAGGCGGCGGTGTCCTCCCAGCCCTCGACCTCCTGGCAGGCGACGCCGAGGGCCTTCACCGGGTAGTCGTTGCCGTCGGGGTCGAGCCGGTCGCCCACGAACAGCATCGCGTCGAGCGGGATCCCGGTGTGCGCCTCGAGCTTGCGCATGCCGTACGCCTTGTCGATGCCCTGACGTGTGATGTCGACCGAGGTCGAGCCGCCGCTGCGTACCTCGAGGTGCGGCAGACGGTCGGCCACGGCGGCGCGCAGCGCGTTCTTCTTCGCTCCGTCCGGATCCCACGCCTGCTTCACCTCGACGGGCGCGCGCTGGCCGAGGGCCGAGAACGTGACCTGCGATCCGCGATCCTCGAGGATCTCGCCCCAGGGCTCGGCCTCCCACAGCCCGAGGCGCTCGGCCTCCTCGCGCAGCGCCGCGAGCGCGGCGTCGCGCTCCTCAGGGGTGAGGTTCTCGCGGTACACGGTGACCCAGCGGCCGCCCTCGCGCCGCTCGTAGCGCGTGCCGCAGGTGGGCAGCAGGTGCAGACGCTCGAGCGCGGCCTCGTCGACGCCCTCGAAGGAGTCGAGGCGATCCACCAGCTGGGCCTCGAACTGCTCGAAGTTGCCGCCCGAGATCACGGCGACCGTGGTGCGCCCGAGCAGCCGGGCGAACACGGCGAGCATGCGGGGATCGACCGGGGATTTCGAGGGGGCGAGGGTGTCGTCGAGGTCGAAGGCGATGAGACGGGGCAGCGCGGTCATGTCTCAATCCTTCCATGAGGGGACGGGGTGCCGATCCGCCCTCGCGCCGGCCCACGCCCGGCCGCGCCCCGCGAGGGTGAGTGCCGGCGGGGCTAGAGCGACGACTCGTCGAGCGGCGGCATGGCGGTCGCGTTCGCGTAGAAGCGCACGTCGACCCGTTCGAGGCCGGTGCCCTCGAAGACGATGCGGTAGCTGCCCGGCATCGGCACCTGCGCCTCGGTCAGCGGGAAGACCATCGGGATGTAGCCCGAGGCGTCGTTGCCGCCGCCGAGGCTGAACGTGCCTTCGAGGCCGAAGACCTCGGCGCCGCCCACCGCGGGCTCGCAGCGGGCGCGGAACGAGCGCTCCGGATCGCCTCGGCGGGCCTCGCTCTCGTCGTACTCGACCACGATCACGAGCGTGGCGCCCAGCGGGGCCGGGTAGCTCTCGCGGTTGATCGTGTTGATGAACCCGGACAGCACGCTCAACGTGCCCTCGCGCACGTTCGCCGCGTCCGCCAGAAAAGCCGCAGCCACTCGCATCACTGCCTCCTCGAGGTCGTGCGCTCCACTCTGCCACGCTCCGCTGGGTGCGCGCCCGGCCGTCGTGCGGGGGATCGGGCTCGCGCACCGGTTCGGCGCCGATCCCGGGTCCGGTCAGCGACTAGGCTGGACGCGTGACCAGACACTTCCTGCGAGACGACGACCTCACGCCCGCCGAGCAGCGGGAGGTGCTCGAACTGGCCGAGCGCCTGAAGCGAAATCCCTATGCGGAGCGCCCGCTCGAGGGCCCGCAGTCGGTGGCCGTCTTCTTCGACAAGACGTCGACCCGCACGCGCTTCAGCTTCGCGGCCGGCATCGCCGAGCTGGGCGGCAGCCCCATCGTGGTGAATCCGGGCGAGGCGCAGCTCGGCGCGAAGGAGACGATCTCGGATACGGCGAGGGTGCTCTCGCGCATGGTCTCGATGATCGTGTGGCGCACCTTCGCGCACGCGGGGCTCGAGGAGATGGCGGCGAACGCCACTGTTCCGGTGATCAACTCCCTCTCCGACGACTTCCACCCCTGCCAGATCCTCGCCGACCTGCAGACCATCCGCGAGCACCGCGCAGCCCGCAAGGGCGGCGAGCTCTCGGGCCTCACCGCCACCTACGTGGGCGACGCCGCGAACAACATGGGGCACTCGTACCTGCTCGGTTTCGCGACCGCGGGCATGCACATCAGGGTCGCGGGTCCCGACGGCTACCACCCGCGCGAGGACATCGTGGCGGATGCGAAGCGGATCGCCGCCGAGACGGGCGGCAGCGTCACGATCCTCACCGACCCGGTCGAGGCGGTGCGCGGCGCCGACGCGGTCATCACCGACACCTGGGTCTCGATGGGGCAGGAGGGCGAGAAGGCCGAGCGCGTCGCGACCTTCGGCGCCTACCGGGTCACGCCCGAGCTGATGGGGCACGCCGCCGACGATGCGATCTTCCTGCACTGCCTGCCCGCCTACCGGGAGTACGAGGTGGCCCCCGACGTGATCGACGGCCCGCAGAGCGTGGTGTGGGACGAGGCCGAGAACCGGGTGCACGCGCAGAAGGCGCTCATGGCCTGGCTGCTGCAGCAGGGCTGAGCCGAAAGAACGAGGGGCAACGGGCATGGCGAACAGGAGTTATCTCTACACGGTCGATCGGATCCCCGACGGCTCGGGGGCGCCCCTGAGCCTCCGGGCCGTCTCTGAGTGGAACTGGGATGTTCCGCTGCTGCACGAGATCCTGCTCGCCGGATCGCCCCGACTCTGCCCCTCCACGATCTGGGCCGCGCCGGCGCAGGCGATCGCGGGGGAGTTCGAGGCCGGCGTCGCGAACCTGGAGCGGGTCTTCGCGCGGCTGCCCCGCACTCCCGAGGTGGAGCGCGGCATCGCCGAGGCCCGTGCGTTCCTCTCCGACCCCGCGACGCGCGGCGCCTACTTCCTGCTCGAGCCCGCAGAGGTCCACGCGCTCTCCGACAGCGCCGAGGAGGCGCAGCAGGAGCTCGACGGGCTCGTGCACGGCCTGCGCGATCCTCAGGCCGTGATCGACTTCGCGGCCGGATACGACCTCGACAAGATCGACGAGGTCACGGGTCGCGGCGCGTGGGCGCGCACGGTGTACTACGAGCCGGGCGGCGCGGCCTCGGATCCCGCCGCGAGTCAGGCGCCCGCGCCGCAGCAGAACGGCGCGCAGGATCAGGCGCCCGCGCCGAGCGGTGCGGCACCGGCCGCGCAGCCGGCGCCGGCTGCCGAGCAGCCGTCGTTCGCCCCGCCGCAGTACCGGCAGCCGGCCGCCGCGGCGGGCCCGGGCGCCCCAGCGCAGCCCGCGACTCCCTATTCCTTCCAGCCGCGTCCCGCGATGGGCGGCGTCGCCTGGGGTCTCGGTTTCCTCGCGTACATCCCGATCCCGTTCGCCTCCGTGCTCATCGCCGGTGTCGTGATGATGATCAGCGGACTCTCGATGCGCAGCCGGGGGCCGCTCGCCGCTGCGAACGGCCGCAACGCGGCGAACTGGGGCTCACGCTCATCGTGCTCACGGTGGTGCTCGTGGGAGCCACCATCGTGTGGGGTGTCAGCGCGGGCGGCGGTGAGGGCAGCGGCTTCTTCCCGTTCGGGATCCCGCTGCTGATCTGGGTCGGCGTCTCGGTGGCCCACGTCGTGTTCGTCATCATGGGCCTCGTGCGCGCGGGGAAGGGGCAGGTCTTCCGGGCGCCGGCGATCCCGTTCTTCGGTCGTTCCTGAGCCCTCGGGCGAGGTGCGCATCGACGGGTGCGCACGCCACCAGTGCGCTGCGCCGCACCGCCGGGGCGGGGGCGGCTTCGGGGCTCGCAGCGGCACGGCCGGCGGATCCCTCGCGAGCAAGCCGGCGCCGACCCGAACGGTAAGCTGGACGGGTGACTGAGCGCATCGAGAACGAAGACACTGGCAATCGCGCGGCCGAGGCCGGGGCCCTCTGGGGTGGACGGTTCGCGAGCGGCCCGTCGCCCGCGCTCGCCGCGCTCTCGAAGTCCACGCAGTTCGACTGGGTGCTCGCGCAGTACGACATCCGGGGATCGAAGGCTCACGCCACCGCCCTCGCGGCAGCCGGCTACCTCAGCGACGACGAGCTGCGCGACATGCGCGCGGCGCTCGACGAGCTCTCGGCCCGCGTCGCCGACGGTCGCGCAGTGCCGGCCGCCGACGACGAAGACGTGCACTCCGCGCTCGAGCGGCTGCTCATCGAGATCACGGGTGTGCAGCTCGGGGGCAAGCTCCGCGCGGGCCGCAGCCGCAACGACCAGATCGCCACGCTCGTTCGCCTCTACCTGCTCGACCACGCGGCCGTCATCAAGGCCCAGCTGCTCGACCTGCTCGACGCCGTCGCTGAGCAGGCGGGCAAGCATCCCGACGCGATCCTGCCCGGCCGCACCCACCTGCAGCACGCGCAGCCGGTGCTGCTCGCCCACCAGCTCGCCGCCCACGCCTGGCCCGTCGTGCGCGACCTCGAGCGCCTGCGCGACTGGGCTCAGCGCGCCGGCGCGTCGCCGTACGGGGGCGGAGCGCTCGCCGGATCCTCGCTCGGCCTCGACCCCCGGCTCGTCGCGCGAGAGCTCGGCCTCGGCGATCCGCTCGAGAACTCCATCGACGGCACCGCGGCCCGCGACGTCGTCGCCGAGTTCGCCTTCATCTGCGCCCAGATCGGCATCGACCTCTCGCGCCTCAGCGAGGAGATCATCATCTGGAACACCAAGGAGTTCGGCTTCGTGCGGCTGCACGACGGCTACTCGACCGGATCCAGCATCATGCCGCAGAAGAAGAACCCCGACATCGCCGAGCTCGCGCGCGGCAAGTCGGGCCGCCTGATCGGCAACCTCACGGGCCTGCTCGCGACGCTCAAGGGCCTGCCGCTCGCCTACAACCGCGACCTGCAAGAGGACAAAGAGCCGGTCTTCGACTCCGTGCAGCAACTCGAGGTGCTGCTGCCCGCCTTCACCGGCATGGTCGCGACGATGAGCTTTGACACCGAGCGCATGGCCGAGCTCGCGCCCCAGGGCTTCTCGCTCGCCACCGACGTCGCCGAGTGGCTGGTGAAGCAGGGCGTGATCTTCCGCGACGCGCACGAGATCTCGGGCGAGCTGGTGCGCTACTGCGAAGAACGCGGGATCGAGCTGCACGAGCCGAGCGACGACGAGCTGGCCTCGGTCTCGCCGCACCTCACGCCCGGCGTGCGCGAGGTGCTGACCATCGAGGGTTCGGTGAACTCGCGCACGGGCGCCGGCGGCACCGCGCGGGTGCGCGTCGAGGAGCAGCTGGCCCGCCTGAACGAGCGCATCGCGGAGTTCCGCGGCTAGGGGCGGCTGCGGGGGTCTTCCTCCGCGGCGGGCGCCCTGCTCCGCAGCCGGATCGGCCGCCGTCGAACGACGAAGCCCCCGCAGACACGGTCTGCGGGGGCTTCGTGCGTTTCGGAGTGGATCAGGCGCGGCGGCGCAGGCGCGCGGCGGTGACGGCCGCGGCTCCGACGGCGAGCAGGATCGCCGCGGCCCAGAGGGGCTGGCCGCGGTCGGCATCGGAACCGGTGCTCGCGAGGCGGTTCCCGTCGGCGGCCGTGTTCGATCCGCCGCCGTTCGGCGCGGGCGGGGTCGGCTTCGGTGCCGGGGCGGCCGCGAGCGTGATCTGACGCACGGCCGCCGCGGGGGCGCCCTGGGCGGTGAAGCCCGAGGCGACGAGGTGGTGGGCGCCGGGCTCGATGCCGCTCGCGGGGATCGTCACCTGGAAGGTGGCGGTGCCGTCGGCGCCGACCTGGCCCGAGCCGAGCAGCACGGGGGAGGAGTGCAGCGAGACGTCGACGAAGGAGGCGGGTGCGAATCCCGTGGCCACCACGTCGACCTTCTGGCCGAACAGTGCGGAGGCGGGCTGGGACCCGGCGAAGGCGATGGTGGCGCCGCCCGTGGGCATCGGAACCGACGCCGGGGCCGCGGGGGCCGTGATCGTGACCGCCTGCGACGGCTGCGACGGCGTGGACCCGGTGTCGGTGGTCGCGGTCACGACGAACTGCACGGGGCCGACGGGCAGGCCGGTGATGATGCAGAACGTGGCGGTCGTGACGCAGAGCGCCTGGTCGCTGCCGGCCGCGGTGACGGTGTAGGTGGGGGAGCCAGTCGCCGAGGCGCCCCAGAGCACCGCGGCCTGACGGGCGCCGGGTGTGGCCCGCACGTTCGTGGCGGGATCCGGGGCGGGGGCGACGTGCTCGAGCACCGAGATCACGCTGTCCCACGTGTTCGTGACGTAGATGCGGGTGCCGTCGGGGGAGATCGCGGTGTCCCAGAGGCCGGCGGACAGCGCGACGGTGTCGGTGACGTCGAGGCTCGCGGGATCGATGACGAAGACGTCGCCCAGCAGGTCGGCGGCGACGATCTCACCCGTCACGGGATTCACCGAGAGCGAGGCCGAGGGGAACATGCCGTCGAGGCTCCGCGAGTCGGTGAGGGTGAAGGTCGCGGTGTCGATCGAGAAGAGCGCACCCGCGTCGTCGAGCACGTAGAGCGCGGAGCCGTCGGGGGAGATCGCGATGTCGGCCGGGGAGGAGCCGGGTAGATCGAGCATCGTCGAGGCGTTCTCGCAGCCGCAGATGTCTCCCCACTCCACGGCGTCGAGAGCGATGGCGGTGACCGACTCCTCGATCAGGTTGGCCGTGTAGACGATCGGCAACGAGGGGTGAGCGGCGATCGCCATGCTGAAGTTGCTCAGGCCCGCCCAGCGCTCGAGGGCGCCGGTGAGCGGGTTCCGTTCGGAGAGTTGGAGGCCGCCATCGACGCTGAACACGGTGCCGGTGTGCTGCGAGTAGGTCATGGCATCGACCCCGGGCCCGGCCTCCGAAGCGATGGTCCAGGTGCCCGGCGTCAGCGAGTAGACGTCGTTGGTGCCTGCGGCGAGCACGCGGTAGCCGTCGGGCGCGGGCACGGTGAGGATGGGCTCGCCCCACCCGTCGACTGCGCGGTCGACGCCCGCCTGGGTCGCGACGTCGATGACGTTGACGACGTCGCCATCCTCGTAGTTCACGAACAGGTGATCGTTGCCGGGCGAGACGGCGACATCACGCGGATTGAGGTGCGACGTGGTGAAGGTCTCGCTGGCCTGCCACCCCGACTGGGGGCCGGGATCGGGCTCCGCGAGTGCTGCGGCCGGCCAGGCGAACGATGCGGCGACCGCTGCGAGGGCCGTGGCGATCGCGGCCGAACGCTGCGCGCGGCGGGTGCGGGCGGGGGTGACGCGGGTGTCGCGCATGATCCTCCTCGTTCGAGTGCTCGACTGCTCAGGTTAGCCAGCGCCTGTGACCCGGTCCACGGCACTGGGCGTTTTCTCCTAGGGGAGGCGGCTGCCGCCGTTCTGTGCGCGGCATCGGCGCAGCGCCGAGCCCGTGGGGCCACCCCGCTCGCGCGATCGCGGCGGCGCGCGACCCGGCTCGGGGGAGCGCCGGCGCCGGCGCGGCGCGTGTCGCGGTACGATGTCAGGCGTGTCTGTAGCAGAAGAACGAGCCGAGATCCTGGCCGCCCAGCGCAACGACGACAGCTTCGCCACCCTGTGGGACGAACTGCAGTGGCGCGGGCTGGTGCACGTGTCGACCGACCCCGAGGCGCTGTCCGAGCTGCTCGAGGGTGAGTCGTTCACCTATTACTGCGGGTTCGACCCGACGGCGCCGAGCCTGCACCTCGGCAACCTCGTCCAGCTGCTGCTGCTGCGTCGACTGCAGCTCAAGGGCCACAAGCCGCTCGGCCTCGTCGGCGGTTCCACCGGACTGATCGGTGATCCGCGCCCCACCGCCGAGCGCACCCTCAACAGCCGCGAGACCGTGGCCGAGTGGGTCACGCGCCTGCAGGGGCAGGTGACGCGGTTCCTCGCGAGCGACGGCGAGAACGCGGTGCGCCTCGTCAACAACCTCGACTGGACGGCCCCGCTGAGCGCGATCGACTTCCTGCGCGAGGTGGGCAAGCACTTCCGCGTCGGCACCATGCTGAAGAAGGACGCGGTCGCCGCGCGCCTCAACTCCGACGAGGGCATCAGCTACACCGAGTTCAGCTACCAGGTGCTGCAGGGCTTCGACTTCCTCGAGCTGTTCCGCCAGTACGACTGCGTGCTGCAGTCGGGCGGCAGCGACCAGTGGGGCAACCTGACGAGCGGCACCGACCTGATCCGCAAGGTCGAGGGGCGCTCGGCGCACGCCGTCGGCACCCCGCTGATCACGAACGCCGACGGCACGAAGTTCGGCAAGAGCGAGGGCAACGCCATCTGGCTCGACCCCGAGATGTGCTCGCCCTACACCTTCTACCAGTTCTGGCTCAACCAGGCCGACGCCGACGTGATCGACCGCCTCAAGGTGTTCACCTTCCTGTCGCGCGCCGAGATCGAGGACTACGAGCGCCAGGTCGCCGAGGAGCCCTTCAAGCGCGCCGCGCAGAAGCGGCTCGCGCTCGAGGTGACCACGCTGGTGCACGGCGCCGCCGCGGCGCAGGGCGCCATCGACGCCTCTGAGGCGCTGTTCGGCCGCGGTGACCTCGCGGCGCTCGACGAGTCGACGCTGCGGGGCGCGGTGTCCGAGCTGCCGCAGGTCGTGCTTCCCCCCACTGCCAAGTTTATTGCTAGGCCCATCACGCAGCTGATGGTCGAGGCCGGGCTCGTGAAGAGCGCGGGCGAGGCTCGCCGCGCGATCGCGCAGGGCGGCGTCTACGTGAACAACGCCGCGGTCGAGAGCGAGGATCGCGCCCTCGAGGCGGCCGACCTGCTGCACGGGCGGTTCGCGGTGCTGCGCCGCGGCAAGAAGACCCTCGCGGGCGTCGTCGCGGCGGGCTGAGCCGGTCTCGGGGCGTGCTCAGTGAGTCTGCCTCTATTTTTCGAGCCGGCCTGCAATTCGCGCGAATTGCAGGCCGACTCGAACGAAGCGGGCCGACTCGATAGCGGCTCGCCGCCGAGCGGACCGGCGGGGATCGCCTAGGCCGATCCGCTCCACGCGGCGGGCACCAGCACCCACACCACCTCGGCTCCCGCGTCGGCGGTGCGCCAGGTGTGCGGGGTACGCCCGGGGAAAGTGAGGGTGTCGCCGGCTTCGAGCACGTCCTCGCGCCCGGCGAACTCGACGATCACGGCGCCCGAGACCACGTGCAGCGACTCCACGGCGCAGTTGACGGTGTAGAGCTCGTCGCCCCCGTTCGCGTGGGGCTCGAGGGAGGATCGCAGCAGCTGCACGCGCTCCTCGGTGCGGGGCGTGATGAGGCGCTCGTCGGCGCCGCTGCCGCCCATGTTGATGCGCGGGGCGTCGGCGAGGGCGACGCGCTGCACGTCGGGCGCTTCGAACAGGTTGCCGACGGGCAGCGACAGCGCCTGGCAGATCTGCACGAGCGTGGGCACGCTGGGCATGGTGTCGTCGCGCTCGATGCGGCTGAGGAAGCCCTTGGTGAGGCCGGTCGCGTTCGCGAGCTGCTCCAGGGTCATCGACTGGGCGCGGCGGGTGGATCGCAGCTGCGCTCCGATGCGCACGGGCGTCTCGTCTGCGGTGGGGTGTACCGGTCTCATGGTGTGCCGCCCTTCTGCGAGTGGCCGATCCCGCCCCGTGGTCTCGTTGACTGCGTGGGAGGAACCGGCCTATAGTGAGTGCGAGTTCACTGATAGAACCCTCATGTTTACTATAAGACAACTTTGAAAGGAAGTGGGAACGTGACCGAACACACGCCTCAGGGCCCGGTCGACGCGAGCCTCACCCCGCGCTACGCCGGGATCGCGACCTTCGCCAAGCTGCCCCGCATCGAGGACGTGCCCGCCGCCGACATCGCCGTCGTGGGCGTTCCCTTCGACACGGGGGTGAGCTTCCGCCCGGGCGCGCGCTTCGGCCCCTCGCACGTGCGCGAGGCCTCCCGCCTGCTGCGCCCCTACAACCCTGCGCAGGACATCTCGCCCTTCGCCCGCAAGCAGGTCGTCGACGCCGGCGACATCGTGGCCAACCCCTTCAGCCTCGACGAGGCGGTGCGCCAGGTCGAGGAGGCCGCCACCGAGCTCGGCGAGCAGGTCGACAAGATCGTCACCATCGGAGGAGACCACACCATCGCCCTGCCGCTGCTGCGCGCCATCAACAAGAAGCACGGCCCCGTCGCGGTGCTGCACTTCGACGCCCACCTCGACACCTGGGACACCTACTTCGGCGCGCCCACCACGCACGGCACCCCGTTCCGCCGCGCATCGGAGGAGGGCCTCATCGACCTGACCGCCTCGATGCACGGCGGCACCCGCGGCCCGCTCTACGGCAAGGGCGACCTCGAAGACGACGTGAAGCTCGGCTTCCAGATCGTCACGAGCGAGTTCATCGAGGAGCACGGGATCCCCGCGGCCCTCGAGAAGATCCGTGAGCGCGTGGGCGACAAGCCCCTCTACATCTCGATCGACATCGACGTGCTGGATCCCGCGCACGCCCCGGGCACCGGCACGCCCGAGGCCGGGGGTCTCACCAGCCGCGAGATGCTCCGCCTCATCCGCGGCCTCGCCGATCTGCAGATCGTCGGCGCCGACGTCGTCGAGGTCGCACCGGCCTACGACCACGCCCAGATCACCGCGGTCGCCGCGAGCCACGTCGTGTACGAGCTCGTGAGCGCGATGGCCGGCCGCGACTGATCCTCTCCGCCGGTCGCGCGGCGGATCCGATCCCGCACAGTGGCTCTCGGATCCGCCGCGCCGCCGACGCCCTCCGGCTCGCGGAGCCGTTTTCTCCGCACCATGAATCCAAGGGAGTATTCGCAATGCACACCCCCACCGAGGCCGACGTGCTCGCCGCGGCCGACGCCATCATCGAGGCGTTCGCGGCGACCGACACCGCCGCCTACTTCGCCGGTTTCTCAGCCGACGCCAGCTTCGTCTTCCACCCCGAGTCCGCGCGCCTGAACTCGCGCGCCGAGTACGAGGCCCTCTGGGCGGGCTGGATCGCCTCCGGCTGGCGGGTCAGCGCCTGCAGCTCCAGCGACCGCCTCGTGCAGCCGTTCCCCGGAGGCGCCGTCTTCAGCCACACCGTCGCCACGAGCATCGACTCCGCCGAGGGCCCCGACTCCTACGTCGAGCGCGAGAGCATCGTCTTCCGCGTCGCCGAGACGGGCGGCCTCGAAGCGATCCACGAGCACCTTTCGACGGTGCCGGACGACGGGAGCGCGGCGTGACCTCTCCCGAGACCATGGCCGTCAACCTCGACGGCCACGACGACTCCGCGGGCCCGGTGCGCGGCACACAGTCGCTGCTGCGCATCGCCATGATCTGGCTCGCGGCAAACCTGGTCGTGACCACGCTGCTCACCGGCACGCTCTTCACCCCGGCCGTCTCGTTCGGCACCGCGTCGGCGATGATCGTGGTCGGCACGCTCATCGGCGTGATCGTGCTCGTGCTGATCGGCAACATGGGCACGCGCACGGGTCTGCCGACGATGGCTCTCACCCGCGGATCCTTCGGGATCAGGGGCAGCCTCGTGCCGGCGGCTGCGAACCTCATCATCCTCATGGGGTGGAGCTGGGTGCAGGCGATGCTCGCGGGCGTCACCGTCAACTACCTCGTGCACGAGGCGACCGGCTTCTCGAATCCCATGCTCTTCTCGGCAATCTGCCAGGCCATCGTGGTGGTGCTGGCGATCTTCGGGCACACGGGCATCTCGCGCGTCGAGCCCTGGCTCGCCCTCGCGATTCTCGTGGTCATGGGCTTCGTGTTCGCGGCGGCCTTCGGGGCGTTCAGCCCTGCGGAGTTCGCGGCGATCCCGGTCGACGCCGAACTGGGCGGCACGCCCTTCATCACGCTGGACATGGTCATCGCGACCGCGATCTCGTGGACGGTGCTCTCGGCCGACATGAACCGGCACGCGAAGAGCAGCACCGCGGGCATCGTGGGGTCGGGCATCGGGTACACCCTGTCGACGACGATCGCCATGTTCCTCGGCCTCGTCGCTTTCAGCGCGGTGCTGCTGCACGGCGACCGCGAGCCGATCCCGTTCGATCCGGCCACCATCGTCGCCGAGTTCGGCTGGCCGCTCGGCATCGCGATCTTCCTGTCGGTCATGGCGACCAACACGATGGTGGTGTTCGGCATGGTGACGTCGGTGGTGAACGCCCAGTCGAAGTGGCACCTGAAGTTCCTGCCCACCGCGCTCGTGCTCGGGGCGATCTCGGTGATCGGCTCGACCTTCCTCGGGCTGCTGAACCAGTTCACCGACTTCCTGTTCGTCATCAGCGCGTTCTTCGTGCCGGTGTTCGCGATCATGATCGCCGACTACTACCTGCTCAAGCACCGCGGCTACTCGCGGCAGATCCTGCACGAGCGGTCCGAGAGCCGCTACTGGTACACGGGCGGCGTCAACTGGGTCGCCGTCGTGGTCTGGGTGATCGGCGCCGTGCTGTCGTACGTGCTCGCCTATGTCGCCCCGAGCCCGATCGGCGCGAACATCCCGGCGTTCGCGGTGAGCTTCCTGCTGTATCTCGGCCTCATGGTGCTCATCGGTCGGGGCGGGGCCTGGGGCCTGCGCGACCCGCGCGACGCCGACCCCACGGGGCACCTGCTCGACGGCGCCGACGAGACGGCGGCGCTGCGACTGGAGCGCTGAGCGCGGCGGCCGGGTTCGATACAGGCCCGGCAGGTCGCGAGAACAGAAGCCGCTCGCTGTCGCCCCACCTCGGTGGGGCGGTGGCGGGCGGCTTCTCGTGTTGCCGGGGCCCTGAAGGACGAGACACGCCTGGGAAGCGCGGTCGAACCGTGTGATCGGGCCATTTCGGCCCGGTTTTCGGGGGAGCCGCACTGTGACAGCGGAATGGGTGCTGAGGGCAAGAACCGCGGAATCACGCGGAGACACGCCCGGGATGCGGGCGGTAATTGCAGAAGGACTGGGATCTGCGTAATGTATTCCCTTGTCAGCGCGACGGAGCGGTACGCGAAAGCGGCCCAGATCGGTTGCGAATCGGATCTCACGAAGATCACCCGCGAGGGACTTGATGAAGTCTGCTCGGGCGTGTAAAGTGGGACTCTCGATCTCACCACCGAGATCCATCCTGAAAGAGGATGAGATTCTGATGCTCGTTCATCGAAATGAGTTGGATTTGCGAAGAGCAAGTCCAAGTGGTAAGTTAGACAGGTTGCTGTTCGGAAGGCTTTGGCTGGTACGGGTGGTGTCTGGTCTTTGAGAACTCAATAGTGTGCACTTGATTGTCATATGCCAATTATTTATCCCCGGCATCGGCTGTTTTGGTTGGTGTTGGAGATTCCTTTTTTGGATAACGAGATTGTCAGTAATGATGGTCTGTTGTCAGGTCAAACTCGCAGCTGGTTGCCTTATTCCGGTGGCTGGTCTGCATTGTTTTTTTACGGAGAGTTTGATCCTGGCTCAGGACGAACGCTGGCGGCGTGCTTAACACATGCAAGTCGAACGCTGAAGCCCGAGCTTGCTCGGGTGGATGAGTGGCGAACGGGTGAGTAACACGTGAGTAACCTGCCCATGTCTCTGGGATAAGCGCTGGAAACGGCGTCTAATACTGGATACGAGCATCCACTGCATGGTGAGGTGTTGGAAAGATTTATCGGACATGGATGGACTCGCGGCCTATCAGCTTGATGGTGAGGTAATGGCTCACCATGGCGACGACGGGTAGTCGGCCTGAGAGGGTGACCGGCCACACTGGGACTGAGACACGGCCCAGACTCCTACGGGAGGCAGCAGTGGGGAATATTGCACAATGGGCGCAAGCCTGATGCAGCAACGCCGCGTGAGGGATGACGGCCTTCGGGTTGTAAACCTCTTTTGTCAGGGAAGAAGCCTTTGGGTGACGGTACCTGGAGAAAAAGCACCGGCTAACTACGTGCCAGCAGCCGCGGTAATACGTAGGGTGCAAGCGTTGTCCGGAATTATTGGGCGTAAAGAGCTCGTAGGCGGCTTGTCGCGTCTGCTGTGAAAACCCGAGGCTCAACCTCGGGCCTGCAGTGGGTACGGGCAGGCTAGAGTGCGGTAGGGGAGATTGGAATTCCTGGTGTAGCGGTGGAATGCGCAGATATCAGGAGGAACACCGATGGCGAAGGCAGATCTCTGGGCCGCTACTGACGCTGAGGAGCGAAAGCATGGGGAGCGAACAGGATTAGATACCCTGGTAGTCCATGCCGTAAACGTTGGGAACTAGATGTAGGGCCTGTTCCACGGGTTCTGTGTCGTAGCTAACGCATTAAGTTCCCCGCCTGGGGAGTACGGCCGCAAGGCTAAAACTCAAAGGAATTGACGGGGGCCCGCACAAGCGGCGGAGCATGCGGATTAATTCGATGCAACGCGAAGAACCTTACCAAGGCTTGACATATACGAGAACACTGCAGAGATGCAGGACTCTTTGGACACTCGTATACAGGTGGTGCATGGTTGTCGTCAGCTCGTGTCGTGAGATGTTCGGTTAAGTCCGGCAACGAGCGCAACCCTCGTCCTATGTTGCCAGCACGTTATGGTGGGAACTCATGGGATACTGCCGTGGTCAACACGGAGGAAGGTGGGGATGACGTCAAATCATCATGCCCCTTATGTCTTGGGCTTCACGCATGCTACAATGGCCGATACAAAGGGCTGCGATACCGCGAGGTGGAGCGAATCCCAAAAAGTCGGTCTCAGTTCGGATTGGGGTCTGCAACTCGACCCCATGAAGTCGGAGTCGCTAGTAATCGCAGATCAGCAACGCTGCGGTGAATACGTTCCCGGGCCTTGTACACACCGCCCGTCAAGTCATGAAAGTCGGTAACACCCGAAGCCGGTGGCCTAACCCCTTGTGGGAGGGAGCTGTCGAAGGTGGGACTGGTGATTAGGACTAAGTCGTAACAAGGTAGCCGTACCGGAAGGTGCGGCTGGATCACCTCCTTTCTAAGGAGCACTCGACAGCTACGCTGTCGCAGAATGGTCAGATCATCACCGAATGTGTGGTGCTGGCTGCTCATGGGTGGAACATATGACAAGCAAGCCGGTTTGCTCGCCTGTGCTAGTACGCGGCGTCTTCATTCGTGGAGATGTTGCTGGAACGTGGGGGTGTGTGAGCGGGGTTGCGGCGAGTGCATACTATTGGGTCCTGGAGGACCAGCCGATCTGCCCCTCTTTTGGGGGGTGGGTGGACTGATTTCTTCTGGCCTGTTGTCATGGAACGTGTTGTCCATGGCGGCGGGATCGGCCGTACGTTGAGAACTACACAGTGGACGCGAGCATCTAGCCGACGTCAGTACAGGGTTCCTGCTTTTGGGTGGGAGTGTTGTGTTGGGGTTGGTTGATACTTTAATTTCATTGGTCGCACACCGGCCGCGGATCTTCGGGTTTGTGGGTGGTGTGTGTTTCGATAAATGCTTATGTGATTTCAAGTTTTTAAGAGCAAACGGTGGATGCCTTGGCATCTGGAGCCGAAGAAGGACGTAGTAATCTGCGATAAGCCTCGGGGAGCCGATAAACGTGCTATGATTCGAGGATTTCCGAATGGGGAAACCCCGCCAGGGCGCGTGCGTACCTGGTGACTCCCGCCTGAATATATAGGGCGGGTAGAGGGAACGTGGGGAAGTGAAACATCTCAGTACCCACAGGAAGAGAAAACAACATGTGATTCCGGTAGTAGTGGCGAGCGAACCCGGATGAGGCTAAACCGGTCGTGTGTGATACCTGGCAGGGGTTGCACGATCGGGGTTGCGGGACATGCCGTGAGGGGCTGCTGACCCTCGGACGTGAATGTGTAGCTATAGGAGAACCGCTTGGAACGGCGGGCCGGAGTGGGTGAGAGCCCCGTATCCGAAATGGTGGCACTGCGTGGTGTGTATCCCAAGTAGCACGGGGCCCGAGAAATCCCGTGTGAATCTGTCAGGACCACCTGATAAGCCTAAATACTCCCAGATGACCGATAGCGGACTAGTACCGTGAGGGAAAGGTGAAAAGTACCCCGGGAGGGGAGTGAAAGAGTACCTGAAACCGTTTGCTTACAATCCGTCGGAGCACCCTTGTAGGTGTGACGGCGTGCCTTTTGAAGAATGAGCCTGCGAGTTAGCGATACGTGGCGAGGTTAACCCGTGTGGGGTAGCCGTAGCGAAAGCGAGTCTGAATAGGGCAATTTTAGTCGCGTGTCCTAGACCCGAAGCGAAGTGATCTATCCATGGCCAGGCTGAAGCGCGTGTAAGAGCGCGTGGAGGGCCGAACCCACTTAGGTTGAAAACTGAGGGGATGAGCTGTGGATAGGGGTGAAAGGCCAATCAAACTTCGTGATAGCTGGTTCTCTCCGAAATGCATTTAGGTGCAGCGTTGCGTGTTTCTTGCCGGAGGTAGAGCTACTGGATGGCCGATGGGCCCTACAAGGTTACTGACGTCAGCTAAACTCCGAATGCCGGTAAGTGAGAGCGCAGCAGTGAGACTGTGGGGGATAAGCTTCATAGTCGAGAGGGAAACAACCCAGATCGCCAACTAAGGTCCCAAAGCGTGTGCTAAGTGGAAAAGGATGTGGAGTTGCTGTGACAACCAGGAGGTTGGCTTAGAAGCAGCCACCCTTGAAAGAGTGCGTAATAGCTCACTGGTCAAGTGATTCCGCGCCGACAATGTAACGGGGCTCAAGCACACCACCGAAGTTGCGGCATTCAGCGTATAGACAAGCCTTCGTGGTTCAGTTCGTTGGATGGGTAGGAGAGCGTCGTGTGGCGAGTGAAGCGGCGGAGTGATCCAGTCGTGGATGCCACACGAGTGAGAATGCAGGCATGAGTAGCGAAAGACGGGTGAGAAACCCGTCCTCCGGAAGACCAAGGGTTCCAGGGTCAAGCTAATCTGCCCTG
Organism: Leucobacter muris; assembly: GCF_004028235.1. Classification (NCBI taxonomy): domain Bacteria; kingdom Bacillati; phylum Actinomycetota; class Actinomycetes; order Micrococcales; family Microbacteriaceae; genus Leucobacter; species Leucobacter muris. The sequence goes on from NZ_CP035037.1 coordinate 482,369, forward strand.
GGTAAGTCGGGACCTAAGGCGAGGCCGACAGGCGTAGTCGATGGACAACGGGTTGATATTCCCGTACCGGCGGTAAACCGTCAAAGACCTAACCAGTAGTGCTAAACAAACCAATGCTTGGACGGATCCTTCGGGTGATGTCCGGGTTGCGGCTGTGAACCCGAAGTGGGGTGGTGAGCGTGAGGTGTGACGCAGGAAGGTAGCCAGTGCCGGGCGATGGTTGTCCCGGTGTAAGCGTGTAGCCCGAATCGGTTTAAGAGATCGGTTCTTTGGGTGAGACGCGATGCGGACCCGTATGGGGAAGCTGGTGATCCTATGCTGCCAAGAAAAGCATCGGCGCGAGGTTTGCTGTTGCCCGTACCCCAAACCGACTCAGGTGGTCAGGTAGAGAATACTCAGGAGATCGAGATAATCATGGTGAAGGAACTCGGCAAAATGCCCCCGTAACTTCGGGAGAAGGGGGGCCATCCACTTATTAGGACTTGCTCCGAAAGGGTGTGGTGGCCGCAGAGACCAGTGGGAAGCGACTGTTTACTAAAAACACAGGTCCGTGCCAACACGCAAGTGGACGTATACGGACTGACGCCTGCCCGGTGCTGGAAGGTTAAGAGGAGAGGTTAGAACTTCGGTTTGAAGCTTTGAATTTAAGCCCCAGTAAACGGCGGTGGTAACTATAACCATCCTAAGGTAGCGAAATTCCTTGTCGGGTAAGTTCCGACCTGCACGAATGGCGTAACGACTTCCCAGCTGTCTCCACCGTGAACTCGGCGAAATTGCAGTACGAGTAAAGATGCTCGTTACGCGCAGAAGGACGGAAAGACCCCGTGACCTTTACTACAGCTTGGTATTGGTGTTCGGTGTGGCTTGTGTAGGATAGGTGGGAGACTGTGAAGCTCGGACGCTAGTTCGGGTGGAGTCGTTGTTGAAATACCACTCTGGTCATATTGGATATCTAACTACGGACCCTGATCGGGTTCTGGGACAGTGCCTGGTGGGTAGTTTAACTGGGGCGGTTGCCTCCCAAAAAGTAACGGAGGCGCCCAAAGGTTCCCTCAACCTGGTTGGCAATCAGGTGGCGAGTGTAAGTGCACAAGGGAGCTTGACTGTGAGACTGACAGGTCGAGCAGGGACGAAAGTCGGGACTAGTGATCCGGCAGTGGCTTGTGGAAGCGCTGTCGCTCAACGGATAAAAGGTACCTCGGGGATAACAGGCTGATCTTGCCCAAGAGTCCATATCGACGGCATGGTTTGGCACCTCGATGTCGGCTCGTCGCATCCTGGGGCTGGAGTTGGTCCCAAGGGTTGGGCTGTTCGCCCATTAAAGCGGTACGCGAGCTGGGTTTAGAACGTCGTGAGACAGTTCGGTCCCTATCCTCTGCGCGCGTTGGAGATTTGAGAGGATCTGACCCTAGTACGAGAGGACCGGGTTGGACGGACCTCTGGTGTGCCAGTTGTTCTGCCAAGGGCATGGCTGGTTGGCTACGTTCGGGATGGATAACCGCTGAAAGCATCTAAGCGGGAAGCCGGCCTCGAGATGAGATCTCCGTACACCTTTGAGTGTGTGAGGCTCCCAGTAGATGACTGGGTTGATAGGCCAGATGTGGAAGCACGGCAACGTGTGGAGCTGACTGGTACTAATAAGCCGACGACTTGATAACACCCCGCAGCAGCATCCGGTTCCCGGATGGTGTGAGCGGAAGTAAGCAATTAACGTAACGATGTATCGCGTCCACTTTGTGGTTCCCAACAGACGGCCCACAACCCCCACACACGCCCCGAGTATCACTCCGGGGTGGGGTTGTGTCGACATGTTGATAGAGTTACGGCGGCCATAGCGTCAGGGAAACGCCCGGTCACATTCCGAACCCGGAAGCTAAGACTGACAGCGCCGATGGTACTGCGAGGGGGACCTCGTGGGAGAGTAGGACACCGCCGGACACCTTTTCAGAGGGTCGTACAGTGAACGCCAGTGCTGGCGCTCACTGTGCGGCCCTCTTCTCATTTATAGACTTTTAATTCGATAGCGTTGATTCTCCGGGAGGCACCCATGAACGATCGGCCCCAGCGGGACGAGCCCGCAGACCGCGGCCCCCGGAAACGCAATGACGGCCAGCATCGTGGTGGCGGCCAGCGCCGCGACGGCGGCGCCCGGTCGAACTGGGATCGTGGTTCGCGATCGTCGAACGGCGACCGCCCGCGGCGCGATGATGGCGGCCAGCGTCGCGAATCCGGCAGCCGTGACGATCGCGCTCCGCGTCGCGAAGGCGATTTCCGGGATGACCGACGCCAGCGCCGTGATGGCGATTTCCGCGACGATCGACGCCCGCGCCGGGAGGGCGGCGGTTCCCGCGACGATCACCGGGGCGGTCGCGGAGGGGAGCGTCGGCCCTTCCGCAGCGGTGAAGGCGGCCAGGATCGCCGCGCGCGCCGTGATGGCGACTTCCGCGACGATCGACGCCCGCGGCGCGACGGCGATGAGCGCCGTGGTGGCGAGCGGGACGGAGAGCGTCGCCCGTATCAGAATCGCGCAGGCGACTTCCGGGGTGACCGCGGGCCCCGTCGCGATGGCGAGGACCGCGGAGGAGCGCGTCGCCCCTATCGCGGCGGCGAAGGCGGCGAGGAACGTCGGCCCCGTCGGGACGGTGACTTCCGGGATGATCGTCGCCCGCGTCGCGAGGGCGACTTCCGCGGCGACCGTCGCGGAGGCGACCGGGATCGCGACGATCGCCGCGGGAGCCGCCCGCAAGGCGACCGCCGGGAGAGCTACGGCCGCGGCGGCACTCGCGGCGGCGGCCGGAGCGACCGTGGCGGCAGCGGGCGCGAGTACACGGAGGCGGAGCGCCTGCAGCACGAGCTGCGCCCGGTGCGCGCAGAGCATCAGGATCCGGTGATTCCGGACGATATCCGCGCCAACGACCTGCATCCCGCCGCCCGCAACGAGTTGAAGACGCTGCAGGCCGACGTGCAGGAGCGCGTGGCGCGCCATCTCGCAATGGTGGCGATGCTCATCGACGAGGATCCCGAGCTCGCGCATCAGCACGCCCTCTCGGCGAGCCGACGCGCGGGCCGGATTCCCGTCGCCCGCGAGACGCTCGCGATCACGGCTTACCGCACCGGCGACTTCGCGCTCGCGCTGCGCGAACTGCGCACCTATCGGCGACTGAGCGGCCTCGACGGGCATCTCGCGCTGATGGTCGACTGCGAACGCGGCCTCGGCCGGCCGGAGAAGGCGCTCGAGACCGGCCTCGAGGCCGACACCTCGAAGCTCGACACCGAGCAGCGGGTGCACCTCGCGATCGCGATGTCGGGCGCCCGCCTCGACCTGGGGCAGACGCAGCAGGCGCTCTTCGAGCTCGAGATCCCGGAGCTCAATCCGCAGCGCGTGTTCTCGTGGAGCCCCGAGCTCTTCGGAGCCTATGCGGCGGTGCTCGAGGATCTCGGACGCGACGACGAGGCGCGCGAGTGGTACCGTCATGCCGACCGCGCAGCGGGCGCTCTGCAGGACCATCTCGGATCGCTCGACCAGCTCGAGGTCTTCGAGATCCACGAGTCCGAGTTCGACCTCGAAGAGGCGTCCGACGACGAGGATCCCGCGGACGTCGACGCGCGTGTCGAGGGCGCGGCTGAGGAGTCGGAGCAGCGGAGCGACGCTGCGGATGACACCCGGCCGGAGGAGGATGCGGTGGCTCCCGCGGAGGCGGAGCCCGAGGCGGGGGCCGCCATCGGCGACGCTGCGGCTCCGGCTGGCGAGGATGAGGGGCTGAGCGCCCCCGACGCCGAGGACGAGATCGCGGCCGAGGTCGCCGAACTGCTCGCCGAGGCCGGCATCGGGGAGGCAGAGCGGCCCGAGAGCGCGGAGGATCGGTCGTAGTGGCGCTGTTCGGGAAGAAGCGCACCCCGCTCGGAGCGGCGCCGATCGAGGGCCGGGAGCTGCTGCTCTCCGACCTCGACGGCGTCGTCTACCGCGGACCCGGCGCGATCCCGGGAGCCGTCGAGCAGCTGAACCTCGCGGCCGAGCGGGCGCGCCTCGCCTACATCACGAACAACGCCTCCCGCACCGACGCCTCGGTCGCGGAGCACCTCCAGGGCCTCGGTCTGCGGGCGCGCCCCGAAGACGTGGTCACCTCGCCCCAGGCGGCGGTCGCGCTGCTCGCCGGGTCGGTTCCCGCCGGGTCGCGGGTGCTGGTGGTGGGCGGCGACGGCCTGGTCGACGAGTTGCAGAAGGCCGGCTTCGAGGTGACTCGCAGCGCCGACGACGACCCCGCCGCCGTGGTGCAGGGCTTCGCCCCCGACGTGGGGTGGGTGCACCTTGCCGAGGCCGCGTTCGCGCTCGCCGAGCAGCCGGGGCGCGATCCGCTGCCCTGGATCGCGACGAACACCGACTGGACGATCCCCGTCGCCCGCGGGCTCGCCCCGGGCAACGGCACCCTCGTATCGGCCGTGCACACGGCCGTGCAGCGGCTGCCGGTCTTCGCGGGCAAACCGGAGACGCCGATCTTCGAAGCGGCGTTCGAGCGCTTCGGCACGCGCAATGCGCTGATGCTGGGCGACCGGCTCGACACCGACATCAAGGGGGCGCGAGCGGCGGGCATCCCGTCGCTGCAGGTGCTCACGGGCGTCGATCGGCCGAAGCAGCTCATCGCGGCATCGCGGGACATGCAGCCCGACTACATCGTCGCCACCCTCGCCGAGCTGCACGAGCCCTACCCCGCGACCGAGCAGCTGCGCGACGGCACCGTGCAGGTCGGCTCCGCGAAGGTGCGCATGGACGGGCACGTCGCCCGGGTCGTCGCCGAGGGGGAGGCTCCGCTCGATCTGCTGCGCGCCGGCTGCGCCGCGGTCTGGGGATCCGGGCTCGCGATCTACGGTCTGAAGATTCCCGAGATCCTGTACGAGGATCACTGGCGCTGAGCCGCGAGGAACGAGCGGGCGGGGCGCACGCAAAGCAGCTCCGGGCCGTGTGTGCCGGTGCGTGTCGGCGGCCGCGGCTAGGCTTGAGCCATGGACAGGGAGCCCCACAGCGAAGACGGTCTGCTCGGGCGCCTCGAGGTGATCGAGGCGCAGCCGCTGGCGCAGCGCGCCGCGGGTTTCGAACAGCTGCACGACGAGCTTCTCGCCGAGTTGCAGCGGGGCGACCATGGCGGCTCCTGACGATCGGGGCGAGGGGGTCTGGCTGGGCGAGGGTGAACGCCTGGATCGGGCGCTGCCGCAGCTCGGCCTCGCCCGGTCTCGCAGCCAGGCGGCCGAGCTGATCGCGGCGGGCAGCGTGCTGGTCGACGGCCGGCCGGCGACGAAGTCGGGCGCCCGCGTGCCCGAGGGGGCGCGGATCGCGGTCTCGGGCGGCGACCACTACGTGAGCCGCGCTGCCCACAAGCTCATCGCCGGTCTCGACGAGTTCGGCATCGATCCCGCCGGCCGTGTCGCTCTCGACCTCGGAGCGTCAACGGGTGGCTTCACTCAGGTGCTGCTCGAGCGCGGTGCGCGGGCGGTGCAGGCCATCGACGTGGGCCACGACCAGCTGGTGCCCGAGCTGCGCGCCGACGCGCGGGTGCGGTTGGTCGAGGGCCGCAACGCCCGCGAGCTCACCGCCGAGAACCTGGCGGCCGACACGGGAGTGGTCGAGCCCCCGGCACTGGTGGTCGCCGACCTCTCGTTCATCTCGCTCGGCCTGATCCTGCCCGCCATCGCGCGCTGCGCGGCCCCGGACGCCGACCTCGTGCTGCTTGTGAAACCGCAGTTCGAAGTCGGGCGCGTGCGCGACGGGGTGGTCACCGACCCGGCGCTGTGGGCGCAGGCGATCCGCACCGTGCTGCGTGCGGGAGAAGAGCACGGCTTCGCCGCGCGCGGCCTCGCCCGGTCGCCGATCGCCGGCGGTTCGGGCAACCGGGAGTTCCTGGTGCACTTCGCAGGCGTCGACGACGCGCATCCGACAGAATGGGAGGGGAGGATCGCGGAACTCTGCGACGACGACGATCGCGCAGCCCCCACTCGAGTCCGACCCCGCAACCGAGCGAACGGAGAGCCATGAGCACTGCGCATGAAGCGGGCACGAGGCGTTTTCTCGTCGTCTCGCACACTCATCGCGACGAGGCGGTCGCGGCCACGGTCGAGGCGGTATCCGCGCTTCGCGCAGCCGGTGCGGAACCCGTGCTCGACCGGCACGACCGGCAGGAGTTCGCACCGCACCTGAACATCGAGAGCATCGCCGAGCTCGGCCGAGACGTGACCATCCACGAGCTCGAGGCCGCCATCGTGCTCGGCGGCGACGGCACGATCCTGCGCGCCGCCGAGCTGCTGCGCGGATCCGAGTGCCCCATTGTTGGGGTCAACCTGGGGCACGTGGGCTTCCTCGCCGAGATGGAGAACTACGACCTCGCTGAGACGATCGACCGGGTGCTGCGGCGCGACTACACGGTCGAGGAGCGCATGACGGTCGACGTGCAGGCCACCTGCGACGGCGAGGTGATCGCCGAGACCTGGGCGCTGAACGAGGCATCGGTCGAGAAGCGGCGGCGCATGCTCGAGGTGGAGATCGGCGTCGACGGGTTGCCGGTCTCGAACTTCGCCTGCGACGGAGTGGTGCTCGCCACGCCGACGGGGTCGACGGCGTACGCGTTCTCGGCCGGCGGGCCCGTCGTCTGGCCCACCGTGCAGGCGATGCTGATGGTGCCGATCGCGGCGCACGCGCTCTTCGACCGCCCCCTGGTGACGGGCACCGACTCCGAGCTGAGCGTGCGCATCCTGCCCGAGAACATCGGACCGGGCGTGATGTGGTGCGACGGACGGCGCCGCACCGAGCTGCCGGCGGGTTCGATCGTGCGGGTGCGCCGATCCGCGCACTCGGTGCGCCTCGCGAGGCTCAACCGGGCGATGTTCTCGGATCGGCTGGTGCGCAAGTTCCACCTGCCGGTCTCGGGCTGGCGCGGCACCCGTCGGGAGAGCGGAGGGGCCGAGTGATCGAGGAGCTGCATATTCGCGATCTCGGGGTCATCGCCGACGCGACGCTGCCGCTCGGGCCGGGCTTCACGGCGATCACGGGCGAGACCGGCGCCGGCAAGACGATGGTGGTGAGCGCGCTCGGCCTGCTGATGGGGGAGCGCAGCGACGCCGGGGCCGTACGCACCGGCGCAGCCCAGGCGCGCGTCGGAGGCATCGTGCGCACCTCTGACCCTGCGGTCGCCGAGATCGTCGACGACATCGGGGGCGACCTCGAAGACGGCGAGCTGGTGCTCAGCCGCACCGTGAACGCGGAGGGGCGCAGCCGCGCGAGCGTCGGCGGCGCGAGCGCCCCGGTGGGCAGCCTGGGGCGACTGGCCGAGCGGCTGTTCGCCGTGCACGGCCAGTCCGAGCAGCTGCGCCTGAGATCGGCTGCGGCGCAGCGCGACACACTCGACCGGTTCGGCGGCGACGAACTCGCGGCGACCCTGCGCGACTACCGCATTGCGCATCGCGAACGGCAGCAGCTGGGCTCGCAGATCGCGGAGCTCACGGAGGCCAGGGACGAGCGGGCCGCCGAGGCCGTCCGTCTGCGCTCCGAGCTGGAGGAGATCGCCGCGGTGGATCCGCAGGCCGGCGAAGAGCAGGAGCTCGTGCAGCGCATCGACCTGCTGAGCAACGTCGAGGCGCTGCGGGCCGCCACCTCTTCGGCGCACGAGGCGCTCACCACCGACTCCGACGACCCCATGAGCCGAGACGCGAGCTCGCTGGTCGACGAGGCGGTGAGAGAGGTCGAGCGCGTCGCCGGCCACGATCAGCGCCTCGAGGCCGTGCTCGAGACGCTGCGCAGCGCGAGCTTCCAGCTGGCGGACGCGGCCCGCGAACTCGCGGCCTACGCCGCCGACCTCGATCAGGAGGGGCCGGGGGAGCTCGCGCAGGCGAACGATCGGCTCGCCGCCCTCACTGGGCTGTTCCGGGTGTACGGCGCCGACTCCGCCGCGGTCGTGGAGTATGCAGCCGACGCGGCGCGGCGTCTGACCGAGCTCGACGGCGACGACGAGCGCATCGACGAGCTCACCGCGCGCCTCGAGCAGCTCGACGATGAGGAGCGCTCGCTCGCCGACCGCCTCTCCGAACTGCGCGCCGACGCGGCGTCGCGACTCTCCGAGCTGGTGACGGTCGAGCTCAGGCAGCTCGCGCTGCCCGACGCCGAGTTCGTGGTGCGGGTGACGCCCCTCGACGCCCTCGGCGGCTCGGGCGGCGACGAGGTGCAGCTGCTGCTCAGCCCGCACCCGGGGGCGCAGCCGCGACCGATCGCGAAGTCGGCCTCCGGAGGCGAGCTCTCGCGCGTGATGCTGGCGCTCGAGGTGGTCGTCGCCGGCGTCGACCCGGTGCCCACCTTCGTGTTCGACGAGGTCGACGCGGGTGTGGGCGGCGCCGCCGCGATCGAGATCGGCCGTCGCCTCGCGCGCCTCGCGCGGTCCTCGCAGGTGATCGTGGTGACGCACCTCGCCCAGGTCGCGGCCTTCGCGAACAACCACCTGCAGGTGGTGAAGGACTCCTCCGGCGGCTTCACCGAGAGCAGTTGCCGGCGCCTCGAGGGCGAGGAGCGCCTCGCCGAGATGGCCCGGCTGCTCTCGGGGCTCAGCGACTCCGGGAGCGCGCTCGAGCACGCCGCCGAGCTGCTCGCGCTGCGCGACTAGGGCCGCGTTGCTGCGGCCGATCCCGGCCCCGCCGAGGCTGTTCCGCGCCGCCTCGCGAAGAGTGTCCGCGGCAGGTGCTACGCTCCAGACATGGTGAAGATCTTCGGTCGCCGCTGGTCGAGCGGCGCGACGAAACCGACGCTCAGCGACAACGCGGCGGCGAAGGCGGCCTACCTCGATTCGCATCCCGAGGTGGTGCATGCCGACCTCGAGCAGCTCGACTCCGAGACGCGAGAGATGTACCGCGATGCGCGCGAGGCCGCGGTCGACGCGCGCGAGGAGCGCGCGAAGACGCACACCCGCGATTTCGTGGTGCGCAGCCCGTTCCAGCTCGGCTTCACCGTGACGCTCGGCGTGCTGGTCGCGCTGCTGGTCGGCTCGATCATCGGTCAGCTCAGCACCATCATCATGTACGTCGCGGCGGCGCTCTTCATCGCGCTCGGCCTCGACCCCGTGGTGCGCATGCTCGAGCGGCGGGGCATCAAGCGCCCGCTCGGCATCGGCATCGTGTTCGGCGGCTTCGTGCTGGTGATCGGCGGCCTGCTCGGCATCATCATCCCGATGATCGCCAACCAGATCACCCTGCTCGTGCGCAGCGCCCCCGCTCTCGTGCAAGACCTGAACAACCAGCCCTGGTTCATCGACCTCAACAGCCGCTTCGGCGAGTTCGTCGACTTCGACGGCCTGCTGCGCATGGGCCAGGACTTCGTCGGCGACCCCGAGAACCTGGCGCAGATGGCCGGCGGCGTCTGGCAGGCCGGCATCGGCATCGCCAACGGCCTCACCGCGGGGCTGATCGTGCTGATCCTCACCCTCTACTTCCTGGCCTCGCTGCGCAGCGTGAAGCGCGCCTTCTACTCGCTCGTGCCCCGCTCGGGCCGCGCGAAGGTCATCGACATCACCGAGCAGGTCACCAAGTCGGTCGGCGGCTACGTGAACGGCATGGTGGTGCTCGCCTTCACGAACGCCGTGCTGGGCTTCATCATGATGACGATCGTGGGCGTGCCCTTCGCCGGCCTCGTCGCGGTGGGCGTGTTCTTCCTCGCGCTCATCCCGCTCATCGGCTCGGTGCTGGCCACCGTGCTCGTGTCGATCGTCGCGCTCTTCGACTCGCCGATGACCGCGATCATCGCCGCCGTCTACTACCTGATCTACATGCAGATCGAGTCGTACCTGCTGACGCCGCGCATCATGAACCGCGTGGTGTCGGTGCCGGGCTCGCTCGTGGTGATCGGCGCCCTCGCGGGCGGCACGCTGCTCGGCCTGCTCGGCGCCCTCATCTCGATCCCGGTCACCGCCATGGTGCTGATGATCATCAAACAGGTGTGGATGCCGCGGCAGGAGATGCGCTAGTCCTCTCCGCCGCGCCCGTTCGCATGACAGCATTCAACTGATAGGATCGAAGCCCGTGGGAACAGAGCAGCGCACGGACCAGACCGGCATCACCAAGCACATCTTCGTGACCGGGGGTGTCGTCTCCTCGCTCGGCAAGGGGCTGACCGCCGCGAGTCTCGGCAATCTCCTCACCGCGCGCGGTCTGCACGTGGTCATGCAGAAGCTCGATCCGTACCTCAACGTCGATCCGGGCACTATGAACCCGTTCCAGCACGGCGAGGTCTTCGTGACCGACGACGGCGCCGAGACCGACCTCGACATCGGGCACTACGAGCGCTTCCTCGGCATCAACCTGTCGCAGGCGGCGAACGTCACCACCGGCCAAATCTACTCGACCGTGATCGCCAAGGAGCGCCGCGGCGAGTACCTCGGCGACACGGTGCAGGTGATCCCGCACATCACGAACGAGATCAAGCGCCGCATGCGGCTGCAGGCCGAAGAGGATCCCCGCCCCGACGTGATCATCACCGAGGTCGGCGGCACGGTGGGCGACATTGAGTCGCAGCCGTTCCTCGAGTCGGCGCGCCAGGTGCGCCACGAGCTCGGGCGCCAGAACGTGTTCTTCGTGCACGTCTCGCTGGTGCCCTTCATGGGCGCGTCCGGCGAGCAGAAGACCAAGCCCACCCAGCACTCCGTCGCGGCGCTCCGCTCCATCGGCATCCAGCCCGACGCCCTCGTGCTGCGCAGCGACCGCCCCGTCACCGACGACAACCTGCGCAAGATCGCGCTCATGTGCGACGTCGACGAAGACGCGGTGGTCAACGCGATCGACGTGCCCAGCATCTACGACCTGCCCCGCCTGCTCAACGACCAGGGCCTCGACCAGACCATCGTCGAGCACCTCGGCCTCTCCGAGCGGGCCGACGACGTCGACTGGACCGACTGGCAGCCCGTGCTCGACGCGGTGCACCACCCGAAGGGCGAGGTCACCCTCGCGCTCGTGGGCAAGTACATCGACCTGCCCGACGCCTACCTCTCGGTGACCGAGGCGCTGCGCGCCGGCGGCTTCGCGCACTCCACGAAGGTCAATCTCAAGTGGGTGCCCTCCGACACCTGCGAGACGCCCGAGGGCGCGCTCGAGCAGCTCGGCGACGTCGACGGCATCTGCGTGCCCGGCGGCTTCGGCATCCGCGGCATCGAGGGCAAGCTCGGCGCGCTGCGCTTCGCCCGCGAGAACGGCATTCCCACGCTCGGCCTGTGCCTCGGCCTGCAGTGCATGGTGATCGAGTACGCCCGCAACGTGACCGGCCTCGAGGGAGCCTCGTCGACCGAGTTCGACCCCGAGACCCCCGTGCCCGTGATCGCGACCATGGCCGAGCAGGTCGACATCATCGACGGCGGCGACCTCGGCGGTACGATGCGCCTGGGCCTCTACGAGGCCGCGCTCGCGGAGGGGTCGCTCGCGGCCGAGCTCTACGGCGCGCCCACTGCGAGCGAGCGCCATCGCCACCGCTACGAGGTGAGCAACCGCTATCGCGACCAGATCGCGGAGTCGGGCCTCTCGTTCTCGGGCACGAGCCCCGACGGCGAACTGGTCGAGTACGTCGAGCTGGCACGCGACGTGCATCCGTTCTACATCGCCACGCAGGCGCACCCCGAGCTGAAGTCGCGCCCGGGCACGCCGCACCCGCTGTTCGCCGGCCTCGTCGGCGCCGCGATCGAGCGCCGCGACGCAGCGCAGCTGTTCGAGGTCGAAGAGGGCGAGTAGAGCGACCGTGGCCGGCGAGGAGACCGCGGCGGCTGCCGCGCAGCGGGAGGGCGGATCGGCTCCGCTCGCCGACGCCCCCGCCGAAGTGCCCGTGCTCGACAGCGAGCTGCTCGTGCGCGGCCGCGTCTGGGACGTGCGCCGCGACCGCTTCGAATTCGGCGGCGAGGTGCTCACGCGCGACTACCTCGACCACACGGGCGCCGTCGCCGTGGTGGCGCTCGACGCCGACGACCGGATCCTGCTGATCCAGCAGTACCGGCACGCCATCGCGCACCGCGACTGGGAGATCCCCGCCGGCCTCATGGACGCGCCGGGGGAGTCGGGGCTGCTCGCCGCGCAGCGCGAGCTCGCCGAGGAGGCCGACCTGCAGGCCGACTGCTGGCATCTGCTGCTCGACGAGTTCCTCTCGCCCGGCGGAACGAGCGAGGCCATGCGCGTCTTCCTCGCCCGCGATCTCACACCCGTCGAGCACGACTACGTGCGCGGCGAGGAGGAGGCCGAGCTCGTGCCCCGCTGGGTGCCGCTCGACGAGGTCGTGGAGGCGGCGCTCGAGGGGCGCGTGCAGAACGCGGTCACGGTGAGCGCCGCGCTCGCCGCCTGGGTCTCCCGGGGCCGCGGATGGTCGACGCTGCGCGATCCCGAGCTGCCCTGGATCGCCCGCGAAGCCGCACGGGGAGCGCGGTCGGGCTGATGGGCCGCCTCACCGCGCAGCAGGGGGCCGAGCGCTATCTGCGCCACGTGACGCTCGAGCGCGGCCTCTCGGCCAACAGCCTGGCCGCGTACCGGCGCGACCTCGACGCCTACGCCGCCTGGCTCGATCGCCGCGGCATCGACGAGCTGTCGCGGGTCACGCCCGACACGCTGTCGGAGTACGTCGCCGAACTGAACGGGGGCGCCGCCCCCGCCGGGGGCGCCGCTGCTTCCGGAGCGGCCGCCCCTGGCGGCCCCGACGCGCCGCCCCCGCCCCTCGCGCCCGCCTCGATCACCCGCAGGCTCTCGACCGTGCGCGGCATGCACCGCTTCCTGTTCGAGGAGGGGCTGCTCGAGAGTCACGCGGGCAGCGGCGTGCGCACCCCGAAGCGCGCGCTGCGGCTGCCCAAGGCGCTGCCCGTCGAGGACGTCGAGGCGCTGCTCGCGGCGGCCGGCGGAGGGGAGGATGCGACCGCCGATCAGCCCGTGGCGCTGCGTGATCGCGCGCTGCTCGAGCTGCTCTACGCGAGCGGCGCGCGGGTGAGCGAGATCACGGCCCTCGACGTCGACGATCTGCTCTCGGTTCCCGGGCGGGGCGACGCCTGGGGCGACCCCGAGCGCGCGCTCGCCGAGGGCGGCTTCCTGCGCGTGACGGGCAAGGGGTCGAAGCAGCGGATCGTGCCCTACGGCAGTTACGCGGGGCGCGCGCTCGCCGCCTACCTGGTGCGCGCCCGCCCCGCGATGGCCGAGAGGGGCGGCGGCACACCCGCGCTCTTCGTGGGGCCCCGCGGCGGCCGGCTCTCCCGGCAGAGCGCCTGGCTCGTGATCCGGGCCGCCGCCGAGCGCGCCGGCATCACCGCCGAGGTGTCGCCGCACACCCTGCGCCACTCGTTCGCCACGCACCTGCTGGCGGGCGGCGCCGACGTGCGCACTGTGCAGGAGATGCTCGGCCACGCCTCGGTGACCACCACGCAGATCTACACGCAGGTGACCGCCGACACGCTGCGCGAGCACTACCTCACCGCCCACCCGCGGGCGCGTTAGCGTTCTGCGTTTCGGCGCGGCGGCTACAGGTGCAGGCGCTTGGAGAGCTCGTGCCGCACCTCGGCGCCCCGAGCGAGCTGCAGCAGCACCAGCACCACCACGCTGAGGGCGCCGCAGATGGCCGACGGCAGCGGCGTGGTCACCCAGCCGAAGGCGAGGAAGCCGATGGGGGCCAGCCCGAGGAGCACGGTCAGTCCGCTGTAGACGATGTGCTCTCCGACTTCGATGCGCATCACCCGAACGGTGATCAGCAGCGCGACGATGGAACAGGCGCAGACGATCGGCACGGCGTAGTTCAACGACCAGCCGTGCCAGCCGGTCAGGTAGTCCCAGTACACGCAGATCAGGCCGACCAGCACCACGAGGTACACGGTGCCCTTGGCGACGTTGCGCCGCTTGCGCACCGCCATCAGCACCACGAGCCACATGGTGATCACTCCGAGCCACACCGAGCGGAGCGCGCCGATGCCCTCCACCCCACGACTGAACAGCAGCTGGACGACGAACGATGCGAGGATCACCGCGAGCGAGGCGAGGAACAGCACCCTCAGCACCCGGCGCCGGGAGAACTCGAGCGGCACCGCCGGGAGCGGGCTCGGGGTCGTCTCGCCGGCGGTCGCCGCACTGCACAGGGGGCAGCGGGTCCAGGCGCCCTCGATATCGACGGCGCACTCCGCGCAGCGCCTCATGACTCGCCCTCCGACAGGCCTTCGCCCTTCGCCAGGCCTTCGCCTTCCGCGAGCTCCGCCTCGGTCACCCGCGCGGCCGCGACGCGCACGTTCAGCCCGCGGCGGGTGAGCAGCCGGGCGAACTCCCTCACGTGGTCGGTCTCCGTGAACGGCGAGGTGAAGGTGATCGTGAGCTGACCCGCGTGCGACATGGCGCAGAACTGCGGGCGCACGGCCGAGACCTGGAACAGCATGCGCCCCACGTGCGATTCGGCCGGATCCGGCAGGCTCACGCGGCCGAGAATCGACACCGCCACGCTCAGCCCGCGGTTGTTGGCCCAGTTGATCAGCCCCAGCAGCACGTCTTTGAGGGGCCGCGGCACGATCCTCAAGCCGGCCATCCGCTCGAAGCGGATGAATCTCCGAAGCTTCTTGCCGAGCGCCTCGGCGCTCGCCTTCGGCCTGAACTGGGCCTCGAGCCGCCGGCAGATCGAACCGAGGTCGTCGGGCCCCTCGCCGTAGGTGTGCTCCACGCGCACGGTCGCGAAGAAGTTGCGGGCCGACGTCGACGGGTAGAACTGGCGCAGGTTCACCGGCACCGAGGCCGCCAGGGTGCGGGCCCTGCCGAGGCCGCCGGAGGACAGGCGGATCGACTCGAAGAACACCGCTGTCAGGTACATGGTGAGCGCGACGCCCTCGGCCCGCGCGAGCGCCAGCACCTCTTGCGCCGGCACCGTGAGTTCGACGGCGCGCGTGCGATTGTCGGGGGTGCGGGTTCCCCGGACCCGGTAGGCCCGAGCGCCCGGGCGGCGACGCGGAGTGCGGGGGCTCGGGGGCTCGGCGGGCGCGGGCCGCACGCTCTCGTCGACGGTGAGCGGGGCCGGCGCGGCGGCGCGGCTGAACGCGGACTCGGAGGCCGGCGGGTCGCCGCGGCGGGCGCGGGGCGGGCGGCGGAAGTAGTGCGCGAAACTGTCGGAGGCCAGCTCGTGCAGCGGGCCGGCCGGGTCGTCGCCGGGCCGGGGCGAGGCGTCGGCCCGAGCGGGGTCGGTGCGTGTCTCCTCGGCCGCGGCGGCCTCGAGCGGAGGCTCGGGGTGACGCAGCCGGATGTACGCCGCCAGCAGGTCGGAGAGGAACCACAGCGCCCCCGTGCCGTCGGAGAGCGCGTGGAAGATCTCGAGGATGATCCGTCGCCGGTGATGCATCACGCGGAACAGCAGCCCGAGTCGATCCGCCTGGTAGATGGGCGCGCAGGTGGGCCGCGCGTCGGCGGTGACGGTCGGGTGCAGATCGCTGTCCTGCAGGTAGTACCAGAACACGCCGCGTCGCAGCACCGCGTGGTAGAGCGGGTACCGTTCGTAGGTGAGGTCGAGCGCCTGCTGCAGGAGCATCGGATCCACCTCGTGGTCGACCTCGGCGCTCATGCGGAACACCTTCGGATCCGCGTCGCTGCGGGCCGCGAGGAAGATGTTGGAGGCGTTGTCGAGCCGCACCCAGGCCCGGCGCGTCATGGCAGCCCCTGCGGGCTCGGGTGCTCGGCGGCGGTGTCGCCCAAGAACGCGTTGATCACCTCGTAGGCCTCCCTGAGCGAACGGGAGAAGCGGGGCAGCGCGATGAACCCGTGCAGCGCCCCGTCGACGCGGTGCACCTGCACCGCGTTGCCCGCCGCCTCGAGCGCACGGCCGTAGGCCTCGCCTTCGTCGCGCAGCAGATCGAGCTCGGCCGTGATGAGCAGGGTGCGCGGCTGCCCGGAGAGGTCCTCGGCCATCAGCGGCGCCACGAGGCGATCGCGGCGCTTCTCGGGATCGGGCACGTAGAGCTCGAAGTAGTCCTGCACCTCGGCGTTCGTGAGCCGGTAGTCCTCGCCGTGATTGCGCACCGACGCGAACGGGGAGGATGCGGGATCGTGATCCCAGTGCGCCACCGGGTAGAGCCGGATCTGCCGGGTCGCTCCGCGCTGACCGCGTTCCCGCAGCAGCAGCGAGACGACCGCGGCGAGGTTGCCGCCGGCGGAGTCTCCCACCAGCACGATCTTCGAGGCGTCGGGCGCTCCCGCCAGCCACGGCTTCTCCAGCAGCAGCCGGGCGACGTCGAAGCAGTCCTGCAGTCCGGCTGGGAAGGGGTGCTCGGGAGCCAGGCGGTAGTCGACGGAGATCACCGTGCAGCCGGTGAGATCGGCCATCGTGGCGCAGGCGGGGGTGTAGCTCTCGATATCCCCCGTGACCCAGCCGCCGCCGTGGAAGAACACGAGCACGTCGTCTCGCAGCCGTTTCTTCGGGCTGAAGATGCGAGCCGGCACCCGATGGTCGCCGTCGTCGGAGGGCACCTGCCAGTCCGAGGCCTGGTATCGAGGGGCCGGCAGTGCGGCCAGTCGGCGCTGGCGTCGGCGCACCTTCTCGTAGTCCTCGCGCATGTTGACGCGGGGCGCGGCGAACAGGCTCAGCACCGCCCGGAACAGCGGGTTCACGGGCGGGCGCCGGTGTCGGCGGCGGTGCGTTCCATGACCCCAGCATAGAGAGGCCGCCCGCCGCGCCGGTTGAAGCGGGCTGAGCGCGGGCGGGGAAGCCGCGTCGGAGCGGTCGGCGTCTTCCGGTGGGAGGTGAGGGATCGGGATCGCGCGATAGGATGGAGCGTTAGCGAGCGACACGAGAGGGACGGGTATGGCGAACACTCTGTTTGAGCTGGGACCGACCGGCCGCCCCGAGCGCGTCATCCCCGCGCCCCGGAAGCTCGACCGGCACGGCCCCGCGCGCATCATCGCGATGTGCAATCAGAAGGGCGGGGTGGGGAAGACCACCAGCACCATCAACCTCGCCGCCGCCCTCGCGCGGTACGGCCGTCGGGTGCTCGCCGTCGACTTCGACCCGCAGGGCGCGCTCTCGGCCGGCCTCGGCGTGCCCGCGCACGACGTGCCCACGATCTACGACCTCATGCTCGGCAAGGAGAAGGATCCGCGCGCGGCGATCCAGCGCACCGAGACCGCGGGCCTCGACGTGATCCCGGCCAACATCGACCTCTCCGCCGCGGAGGTGCACCTCGTCACCGAGGTGGCGCGCGAGCAGATCCTCGCCGGCGTGCTGCGCAAGGTCGTCGACGACTACGACGTCGTCCTCATCGACTGCCAGCCCTCCCTGGGCCTGCTCACCGTCAACGCGCTCACCGCGAGCCACGGCGTGCTGATCCCCCTCGCGTGCGAGTACTTCGCGCTGCGCGGCGTCGCCCTGCTCGTCGAGACCGTCGACAAGGTGAAGGACCGCCTCAACCCGGCGCTCGAGCTCGACGGCATCCTCGCCACGATGTACGACGCCCGCACCCTGCACGCGCGCGAGGTGCTCGAGCGCGTGGTCGACACCTTCGGCGACAAGGTCTTCGACACCGTCATCGCGCGCACCGTGAAGCTGCCCGACGCGCAGATCGCGGCGAAGCCGATCCTCGACTACGCGCCCTCGAACGCCGCGTCCGAGGCCTATCTCAAACTCGCCCGCGAGCTCGTGCAGCGGGGCCTCGTCGCCTGAGCACCGCCATGATCGCGCTCGCCGAGGATCCCGAACTGGGCGCTGATCCGGCCCAGGGCACGGCCGCCGACCCCGAAACCGGGGTCGACGACGGCGCGTTCCGGGTGTCTCTCGAGGGGTTCGACGGGCCCTTCGATCTGCTGCTGAACCTGATCGGCAAGCACGAGCTCGACATCACCGAGGTGTCGCTCAGCCTCGTCACCGACGAGTTCATCGCCTACCTCGCGTCGCTCGAGGGGCAGGGCCTCATCGAGCTGGATCGCGCCTCGGAGTTCCTGGTGGTCGCCGCGACGCTGCTCGACATGAAGATCGCGAGCCTGCTGCCGCAGGGCGAAGCGGTCGACGCCGAGGACATCGCCCTGCTCGAGGCGCGCGACCTGCTCTTCGCCCGCCTGCTGCAGTACCGCGCCTTCAAGCAGGCGAGCGCCTGGTTCCAGGCGAGGCTCGCGGCCGAGGGCGCGCGGCACCCGCGGCTCGTGCCGCTCGACGCCAAGTACCGCGAGCGCACGCCCGAGCTCGCGTGGTCGCTCTCGGCGGCCGACTTCGCAGCGATCGCGACCCTCGCGTTCGCGCCGCGCGAGATCCCGAGCGTCGGCCTCGACCACCTGCACGCGCCCCTCGTGTCGATCCGCGAGCAGGCCGCGGTGGTCGTGTCGGCGCTGCGCACGGGTGGTGCGAGGTCGTTCCGCGAACTCGTCGCGGGCGTCGACGCGGTGGGCGAGCGGGGTGTGATCGTGGCCCGGTTCCTCGCGATCCTCGAGCTGTACCGGCGCGCCGCGGTGACCTTCGAGCAGGCCGAGCCGCTGGGCGAGCTGCGGGTGCAGTGGACCGGCGAGCACTGGTCGGACGACGAACTGGCTACCCTGGGGAGCGACTATGACTGATCAGGCATACACGGGCCAGGATCCCGCAGCCGAGCCGGCGGTCGACCCGGTCGACCCGGTCGAGCCGGTCGAGTCGGTCGCTTCGGCGGGAGAGAGCGACGCGGGATCGCGCGAGCCGAGCGCGGCCGAGACCGAGCTCGCCCGCGCCCGCGAGCACCACACCCTCGCGCAGCAGCTCGAGGCCCTGCTGATCGTGGCCGACGAGCCGCTCAGCGTCGTCGCGCTCGCGACGGCCACCGACCGGCCGATGCGCGAGGTGAAGGCGGCGCTCGCGGGCCTCATCGCCGAGTACGACGGCGAGGCCGGGGCGGCCGGGGACGCCGGCGGCGGTTCCGGGGCGGCATCGCGGGGCTCGGGATCGCCGCGCGGCTTCGAGCTGCGCGAGGTCGCGGGCGGCTACCGCTTCTACGTGCGCGAGAGCCTCGACCCCGTCGTCGCCGACTTCGTGCAGCAGCAGACGCCCGCGAAGCTCTCGCAGGCCGCGCTCGAGACGCTCGCCGTGGTGGCCTACCGCCAGCCGATCTCGCGCGGCGCGATCGCGTCGATCCGCGCCGTCAACGTCGACTCGGTGGTGCGCACGCTGCTCGCGCGCGGCCTCATCACCGAGGTGGCGCAGGATCCCGAGACCACCGCGACCCTCTACGGCACGACCGAGGCGCTGCTGCGGCACCTCGGCATCGACGACATCTCCGAGCTGCCGCCCATCGCGCCGCTGCTCGACGACCCTTCGGAAGGATTCGAGCATGAGTCGCTCTGAGAGCGGGAACGCGGCCGGCCGTTCCGCACGCCGAGGAGCCGCGCGCGGCGACGTCGGAGGCGCCGCACCCGACGCCGGCCGAGGTGCGCAGCACGGCGGGCGGTTCGAGGTCGGCGGGCAGGCCGTCGAGATCGACATGGCCGAGTGGGGCTGGGACCGGCCGGTCTCGGATCCGCACGCCGATCCGCAGCCCGAGGACGACGGCCGGGTGCGGTTGCAGAAGGCGCTCGCGCACGCGGGCGTCGCGTCGCGGCGCGCGTGCGAGACGCTCATCACGAGCGGCCGGGTGACGGTGAACGGCGAGGTGCAGCGCGAGCTGGGCAGCCGCATCGATCCCGACGCCGACGACGTGCGCGTCGACGGCGTCGTGGTGCAGCTCGACGTCTCGAAGCGCTACTTCGTGCTCAACAAGCCGCGGGGTGTGGTCTCGACCATGCGCGACGAGGGCGGCCGCCCGGATCTGCGCGAGTTCGCCGAGCGCGTGGACGACCGCCTCTACAACGTGGGCCGCCTCGACACCGACACGAGCGGGCTGCTGATCCTCACCAACGACGGCGAGCTCGCGCACCGCCTCGCCCACCCGAGCTTCGGCGTGCAGAAGACCTACATCGCCAAGGTGCGCGGGCGGGTGACGGCGGCCGTGATCCAGCGCCTGAAAGACGGCGTGCAGCTGGCCGACGGCCCGATCCACGCGGATCGGGCGAAGCTGCTGCCCGACGGTTCGAGCCGCTCGCACTCCCTCGTCGAGGTGACGCTGCACTCGGGCCGCAACCGCATCGTGCGCCGCATGCTGGCCGAGGTGGGGCACCCGGTCGAGGAGCTCGTGCGCCGCCAGTTCGGGCCCCTGCACCTCGGCACCCTGCTGGTGGGCGAGATGCGCGAGCTCTCGGCGGCGGAGCGCGGGGCGCTGCTGTCGGCGGTCGAGGACGGCGGAGCGGGCGGAGCCGACGACGGGCCGGACGCCTCGCGGAGTTCGGGATCGCGCGGCGGGGCGCGCGGCGCCGGCCGCGGGACGCGGGGGGCCGCGACGGCCGGCCGGCCCGGCGACGGCGCGGGCGCTCGCGGCATGCGCGGCGTGGCCGCCAAGGGCAACCCGCACAATCGGCGCGGCGCGCAGAGCGTGAGCGGTCGGGGCGCGAAGAAGCCGGAAGCGGGCTCGGGTCGCTCAGGATCCGGGCGCTCGGGATCCGGCGACGCCGGAAGCGGCCGCAAGGACGTCGGCCCCCGCGGCCAGAACGGCAAGCAGCCGGGCTCGACCGGCCGAGCCGGTGCGGCGGGCCGGAAGGGGCCCGCCGCACCGCGGCAGTCGCGAGGGTCGCAGAAGCCGCGGGGCGGCAGCAAGGGAGGGGCTCGATGAACGAGCTGCAGGCGCGCACGCGCGGATCAGTGCACGTGATCGGGGCCGGCCTGCTCGGCGCGAGCGTGGGCCTCGGCCTGCGCGAGCGCGGAGTCGACGTGACCCTCGAAGACCTGTCGCCGACCACCGTCGCGCTCGCCGCCGACTACGGGGCGGGCCGGGTGCGCACGGCCGACGATCCGGCTCCCGCGCTCGTGGTGGTCGCCACCCCGCCCGACGTCACGGCCGACGTGGTCGAGCGGGCGCTCGCCGAGTTCCCCGGCTCGGTCGTCACCGATGTGGCGAGCGTCAAGCTGGCGCCGTTCCTCGAACTCGCGAGCCGCGGCATCGACCTCACGAACTACGTCGGCTCGCACCCCATGGCGGGGCGCGAGCGGGGCGGCGCGATCATGGCGCGCGCCGATCTCTTCACCGCGCGCCCCTGGGTCGTCTGCCGCGATCACGAGACCCCGGCCGAGGCGCTCGCGCTCGTCGAGGCGGTCGCGCTCGACCTCGGCGCGGTGCTCATCGAGATGACCCCCGAGGAGCACGACCGCTCGGTGGGCCTCGTCTCCCACCTGCCCCAGGTGGTGTCGAGCCTGCTCGCGGCGCGGCTCGTGCCGGCGACCGAGCAGGCGATCGGGCTCGCGGGCGCCGGGCTGCGCGACACGACGCGCATCGCTTCGAGCGACCCCGAACTCTGGGTGCAGATCCTGGGTGCGAACCGCGAGCCGGTGGTCGAGCTGCTCGACGCGCTCGCCGTCGACATCGCCGCCTTCGCCGAGGCGCTGCGCGATCCCACCCGTTCGGGCGCGAAGCGGCGCATCGCCGACCTGCTCTCGGCCGGCAACCGGGGGGTCGAGCGCATTCCGGGCAAGCACGGATCCTCCGAGCGGTTCACCACGCTCACCGTGCTGGTCGACGACCGGCCAGGCCAGATCGCGAGGCTGCTCACCGAACTCGGAGAACTGGGCATTAACATGGAAGACTTGCGCCTCGAGCACTCGCCGGGCGCGCAGATCGGGTTCGCGGAGATCGCGGTGCTGCCGGAGGTGGCCGAGCGCGCGATCGAGGGGCTCGCCGAACGCGGATGGAGGACGCTGTGAGTGATGCTGCGATGAACGCTTCCGCGGTGGCGCCAGCCTCCGCTGCGGGGCCGACCGCGTCGGCCCCGCCTCTGCTGGTCGCGATCGACGGCCCCGCGGGAAGCGGCAAGTCGAGCGTCTCGCGCGCCGCGGCCGATCGCCTCGCGTTCGGCATCCTCGACACGGGCGCCGCCTACCGCTCGCTGGCGTGGGCCGCGCTGCGGGCGGGCGTCGACCTCGACGACGAACGCGCCGTGCTCGAGCTGCTCGAGACGTGGGGCTTCACCATCACCATGCGCGGCGAGCAGTGGGTCACCGTGACCCTGCCGGCGGAGGAGGGCGCGGCATCCGGCGACCCCGTCGACGTCACCGCCGAGATCCGCGACCCCGCGGTGAGCGCGCAGGTCAGCCGGGTCTCGAAGCACCCCGCGGTGCGCGAACGGCTGAACGAGATGTTCCGCCGCATCGTCGCCGCGTCGGGCCTGCCCGGCGTGGTGATCGAGGGGCGCGACATCACCACCGTCGTCGCGCCCGAAGCGCCCGTGCGCATCCTCATGACGGCCTCGCCCGAGGTGCGCGCCCAGCGCCGCGCCGGCGAGCTCGCCGACATGTCGCACGAGCAGGTGCTCGCCGACATCGCCGCCCGCGACGCGAAGGACGCGCTGGTGGTCGACTTCTTCACCCCCGCACCCGGGGTGACGCTCGTGGACACGAGCGATCTGAACTTCGAGCAGTCGATTCAGGCTGTGGTCGATATCGTACGAGCGGTGCAGCGCGCCGCGGAAGAGAGCAAACGATGAACGAGCAGATCCCCGGCGCGGGAACCGAGCAGGGCGAGCCCGAGGCCTTCGACGCCTCGGCGATCGCCGAAGACGAAGTGATCGTCGGCGACGAGTTCGACGGCGAGGTCACCGACGAGGAGCGGCTGCGCGCCATGCGCTCCAACCTCGACGGCTTCGACCTCGAAGACGACGACCTCGCGATCATCGGCGAGGACGGCGAGTTCCTGGGCTTCTCGGAGCCGCTCGCCGAGGCCCTGCCCGTCGTCGCGATCGTCGGCCGCCCGAACGTCGGCAAGTCGGCGCTCGTCAACCGCATCCTCGGCCGCCGCGAGGCCGTGGTCGAAGACGTGCCCGGCGTGACCCGCGACCGCGTCAGCTACTCGGCCGAGTGGCTCGACACCCGCTTCACGCTCGTCGACACCGGCGGGTGGGAGCCCGACGCGAAGGGCATCGACGCCTCCGTGGCCCTGCAGGCCGAGGTCGCGATCGAGCTCTGCGACGTGGTGATGTTCGTGGTCGACTCGCGCGTCGGCCCCACCGCCACCGACGAGCGCGTGGTGCAGCTGCTGCGCCGCACCAAGAAGCCCGTCTTCCTCGTCGCCAACAAGGTCGACGACGCCGTGCAGGAGCCCGAGGTCGCGCAGCTGTGGTCGCTCGGCCTCGGCGAGCCGCACCCCGTCTCGGCGCTGCACGGGCGCGGCGTCGCAGACCTGCTCGACCAGGTCGTCGAGGCCCTGCCCGAGGAGTCCGCCGTCGCGCAGCCGAAGCTCGCGGGGCCGCGTCGCGTCGCGATCCTCGGCCGCCCGAACGTGGGCAAGTCGAGCCTGCTCAACAAGGCCGCGGGCGAGGAGCGGGTCGTGGTGAACGACCTGGCCGGCACCACCCGCGACCCCGTCGACGAGCAGGTCGAGATCGCCGGCCGCGTCTGGACCTTCGTCGACACGGCGGGCATCCGCCGCCGCGTGCATCTGCAGAAGGGCGCCGACTTCTACGCCTCGCTGCGCACCGCGGCCGCCCTGGAGAAGGCCGAGGTCGCGGTCGTGCTCATCGACGTCACGCAGGAGATCAGCGACCAGGATCTGCGCATCATCGACCTCGTGCTCGAGTCGGGCCGCGCGCTCGTGCTCGCGTTCAACAAGTGGGACCTGCTCGACGACGATCGCCGCCGGTACCTCGATCGGGAGATCGAGCAGGACCTCGCGCACGTCGATTGGGCGCCCCGCGTGAACATCTCGGCGCGCACCGGCCGTCACCTCGAGAAGCTGGTGCCCGCGCTCGAGACGGCTCTGGAGTCGTGGGACACCCGCATCCCGACCGCCAAGTTCAACGCGTTCGTCGCCGAGCTCGTGCAGGAGCATCCGCACCCGCTGCGCAGCGGCAAGCAGCCGCGCATCCTGTTCGGCACCCAGGTGCAGAACCGGCCGCCCACGTTCGTGCTGTTCACGTCGGGCTTCCTGGATCCCGGCTACCGCCGCTTCATCCAGCGTCGTCTGCGCGAGC
This sequence comes from Leucobacter muris, assembly GCF_004028235.1. Taxonomy (NCBI): domain Bacteria; kingdom Bacillati; phylum Actinomycetota; class Actinomycetes; order Micrococcales; family Microbacteriaceae; genus Leucobacter; species Leucobacter muris. The sequence continues at coordinate 506,369 of NZ_CP035037.1, forward strand.
GCTACGGATTCGAGGGCACCCCCATCGTGCTCAACATGCGCATCCGCGAAAGGCGTGCCCGGCGATAGCAGCTGCGGCAGCCCGCGGGGCGCCTCGAGGGGACGCTCACTCCTCCGCGAGACCGTGCTCGGCGAGCCACGCGCGAGCGGTGCGCCTGCGGGCCTGCAGCAGCCAGGAGACGATGACGAGCTCGCGCAGCAGCCCGGGATCGACGAGCGGCAGGCGCAGCAGCACCGAGGCGTAGCCGTCGAAGTGCGGGATCGTGAACGCGACCCGAGGGAACGCGGCGAGCAGCTCCCGCTTCGCCTCATCGCCGGCCACTCGGACGCCGAGCACCGGGTCGCCCGGATCCTCGCCCCGCTCGCGCATCCAGGCGAGATCCTTGCCGGTGACGGGCCGTGACCAGGCGAACATCGCGCCGCCGACGACCCGCCAGCTCGGCCCCATGCGCCACCCGCCCTCGCGCTCCTCCGTCTCGGGCAGGGCGAGGGCGATCGCGCGCACATCGTCGAACGCGGCCATGAGCCCCTCCTCGGCCTCAGCTTACGCCGGATCCCGCCCACTAGCCTCGGATCATGACCGCAGACCGGCGTGAACTCACGCGCCTCGAGCAGACGATCGACCGCGCCGCGCACCGGTGGCTCGCACGCAGGCCCGAGAGCGGCGCGCGCGCCGTCGCCGTGGAGTGCGCGGTGTTCCTGCTCAAGCAGGCGTGGGCCTGCGTGTTCGGGGCGCTGCTGCTCGTGGCGATCGTCGCGGCCCGCCTCTGGTACCCCGACGACGCGGCACTGGCGCGCAACGACGCGCTCACGATCGCGGCGGTGCTGATCCAGGTCGGCATGCTCGTCTTCAGGCTGGAGAGCGGACGCGAGCTGTGGGTGATCGTGCTGTTCCACGTGACGGGCACCGTGATGGAGCTCTTCAAGACCGACGTCGGCTCGTGGGCCTACGAGGCCGAAGGGGTGCTGCGGATCGGGGCCGTGCCACTCTTCAGCGGCTTCATGTACGCGGCGGTCGGGTCGTACATGGTGCGCGTCTACCGGCTGCACGAGCTGCGGTTCACGCGCTACCCGCGCGTCTGGCTGACCACCCTCGGCGCGGCCGCCATCTACGTCAACTTCTTCTCGCACCACTTCATCGTGGACCTGCGGTGGGTGCTGCTGGCGCTCGTCGTGCTGCTCTGGGGCCGCACGATCATGCACTTCCGGGTGTGGCGGGCGAGGCTGCGGGCGCCGCTGCTCGCGGTCTTCGCCGGAGTGGCGCTCTTCATCTGGATCGCCGAGAACGTCGCGACCTGGGGCGGCGCCTGGCTCTACCCGCATCAGCAGGGCGGGTGGGAGCTCGTGTCGCCGCAGAAGCTGATCGCGTGGTTCCTGCTGATGATCATCTCGGTGGTGATGGTGACGTGGGTGTACCCGCCCCGGGCGCCCGATCCGTCCGCCGAGGAGCGGGCGGAGCGGGCGGGGCGGCCGGGGCGGCCAGCTTAGGCGGACCGGGCGGTTCGGGCGGGTCGCTCAGGCCGCGAGGAACGGGATCGTGATCAGCCCGAAGCCGAGCAGCGCGAGCGCGATCAGCGCGGCGAGGGCGGTGAGGGCCAGCATCGCGGCGTTGAGCCACACGCCCCAGAGCGCCAGGGTGCGCTCGGTCGTGTTGCGGCGCAGCGCGAGGACGCCGAGGATCAGGCCGGTGATGGGGGCGATGAAGGTCCAGCCGCTCACGACCGAGGCGATGCCGAGCACGAAGCTCGTGATCGCGAAGGCGCGGGCGTTCTCGCCGACCTCGCCGGGCGCGCCGGCCGGTCGGCCGGGCTCCGTCTGCGCGGCCTGGTCGGCCTGGGCGAGGCGGGGCACCTGCACGGTGTCGTCGGCCTGAGCGGAGAACTGGGCGGTGGTGCCGGGGAGGGTGGTGCTCATGATCGGTGTCCTTTCGGGTGGAGCGGAGCGGTTGCTCGATGTTGCTCCAACGCTACGTCCGAGGCCCGGGCCGTCGCGTCCTGCTCAGGTATCGACCCGCTCGTACCCCGGTACCACCCTGCGGATGGCACCGTGGGATCCCGGTGGTCCCGGTGGTCCCGGTGGTCCCGGTGATCCCGGTGGTCCCGGTGATCCCGAGCGTCCCGCCCAGCCGGTCCGCCCCCACCGGCCCGCCCGAGCCCGGCTGCCCCCTCACCGAGGCGGTTGCCGGCCCTCGGGTCGAGCCCGGCTCAGTGGGAGGCGGCCGACACGTCGGTGCCCTTGGGCGTCATGAAGAACACGAGCGCCGCGACCGCGAGCATGATGATGCCGCCCGTGATCCCGGTCGCCTGCAGCGAGTGCGTGAACGCCACGCCGGCCTCGTGCGCCAGCGCCGGGAGCCCCGCCTCGCCCGCGATCGCGACCGCCGCGCCGAGCGACGCCTCGGCCTGCCCGCTCAGGGTCGCGTCGAGGCCCGCCAGCGCGCCGCTCGCGACGAGCTCGGCCCGGTACATGAGCGCCGAGATGCTGCCCAGGATCGCGACGCCGAGCACGGCGCCCAGCTCGTACGAGGTCTCCTCGAGCGCGCCGGCGTTGCCCGCCTTCTCCTCGGGGGAGCCGTGCATGATCATGGCCGATCCGATCGCGAGCGAGCCCGTGCCGGCGCCCACGAGCGTCAGCGCGATCAGCACCGTGAGAGTCGAGAGCGTGCCCGGCTGCAGCGCGATGATGAGCATGCCCGCGCCCGCGAGGGCCACACCGCCCGCGAGCACGGCGCGCGCACTGAAGACGCGGGCCAGCGGGGGAGCGGCGAGCGAGGCGATGGCTCCGGCGATCGCGATCGGGAACAGGCGCACGCCGGCCTCGACCGGGGTGGCGCCGTCGACGAGCTGGATCCACTGCGCGATGAGCAGCAGCGCGGCCGCCATCGCGAACATCGAACCGAGCGCGGCGATGATGCCCGCCGAGAACTCGCGATTGCGGAACAGTCGCAGCTCGAGCAGCGGCGAGTCGCTGCGCACGCAGCGCACGATGAACCACGCGAGCAGCGCGGCGCCCGCCGCGAGGGCCACGAGCGCCTCGGGCACGAGGAAGCTCGCCTCCTTGCCGAACGTCTTCACCGCCCATACCACGAGGGTCATGCCGGCGAGCGAGAGCGCGGCGGCGAGGGCGTCCCAGCGGCCCGGGTGCGGCACGCGCGACTCCGGCAGGATCAGGATGCCCGCGATCACACCGGCGACCATGAGCGGCACGTTGATGAGGAACGCGGCGTGCCACGAGAAGTGCTCGAGCAGCAGCCCGCCCACGAGCGGGCCCACCGCCGCGCCGAGGCCCGACACGGCGGCCCAGATGCTGAGCGCGGTCGCGCGCTCCTTGGGATCGGTGAAGATGACACGGATCAGCGACAGCGTGATCGGCATGATCATGGCGCCGCCCACGCCGAGCAGCGCACGGATCGCGATGACCGACTCGGCACTGTTCGCGAACAGCACGAGCAGCGAGGCGCCGCCGAAGATCGCGTAGCCAGTGAGCAGCATGCGCTTGCGGCCCCAGCGGTCGGCGATCGCCGCGAACGAGGGGACTGTCTGAATAATGGTGTGTGAGGGTCCGGCCTGATCCGAAAGGAGATGGCCGTGGCTGACACGACCACTGTCGTTGTTGACGACGAGATGATTGATCCCGTGACCGGGGAGATCATCGATCAGAAAGAACTCGCAGAACGCTTGCTCGCGCAGGCGAAGGAGCAGGGCGTGAGCCTGACGGGGCCGGGCGGCCTGCTCAGCCAGCTCACGAAGAACGTCCTCGAGACCGCGCTGAATGCCGAGTTGACCGAGCACCTCGGCCACGAGCACGGCGGGACCCCAATCGGCGAGAACATGCGTAACGGGACGCGGGTCAAGACGGTGCTGACAGAGATCGGCCCCGTCGAGATCGAAGTCCCGCGAGATCGAGACGGGTCGTTCGAGCCGGTGATCGTCCCCAAGCGGAAACGCCGACTGGACGGCATCGATCAGATCGTTCTGTCCCTTTCCGCTCGGGGGTTGACGACCGGTGAGATCGCTGCGCATTTCGACGAGGTCTATGGGGCGAAGGTCTCCAAGGACACGATCAGCCGGATCACCGAGAAGGTCGCCGGGGAACTCGCCGAATGGTCGAGCAGGCCGTTGGATGCGCTCTACCCGGTGATCTTCGTCGACGCGATCGTGGTGAAGGTCCGTGACGGGCAGGTGAGGAACACCCCGTTCTATGTCGTGATGGGCGTCACCGTGAACGGGGAACGCGACATCCTCGGCATCTGGGCCGGTGACGGTCAGGAGGGTGCGAGGTTCTGGCTGCAGGTGTTCACCGAGCTGAAGAACCGGGGTGTCGAGGACGTGCTCATCGCGGTCTGCGACGGGCTGAAGGGTCTCCCGGAGGCGATCAACACCACTTGGGAGCAAACGGTCGTCCAGCAGTGCATCGTCCATCTGATCCGCAACAGCTTCCGCTACGCCGGGCGGCAACACCGCGACGCGATCGTCCGTTCCCTCAAACCCGTCTACACGGCCCCGTCGGAGCAGGCGGCGAAGGATCGGTTCGAGGAGTTCGCCGCCGAGTGGGGCGGACGGTATCCGGCGATCGTGCAGCTCTGGAAGAACAGCTGGGCGGAGTTCGTGCCGTTCCTCGAGTATGACGTCGAGATCCGGCGGGTGATCTGCACGACCAACGCGATCGAGTCAATCAACGCTCGCTATCGGCGCGCCGTGAGAGCTCGGGGGCACTTTCCCAACGAGGCCGCCGCGCTGAAATGTCTCTACCTCGTGACGCGGTCGCTTGACCCGACTGGCGGCGGAAGGGCACGCTGGGTGATGAGGTGGAAGCCCGCGCTGAACGCGTTCGCGATCACCTTCGCCGGACGGTTCGAGAAAACCACTCACGAATGAAAACCGCCGGATCCCACACACCGTTTATCGGACAGACCCCGAACGAGACGAGCAGGCCCGCGAGCACGAGCGAGTAGACGTCGATGATCCACAGCTGCTGGTCGGAGGTCGGATGCAGCTCGGCGGCCATCTCGGGCAGCGCGATGTTGAGGATCGTCATGTCCATCGTGATGACGAGCAGGCTCGCGGTGAGCACCGCGACGGCCGCCCAGCGGCGGGAGCGGCTCAGCGACGACGGTGCGGACGTGACGGGGGCGGGGGTGGACATGGCTTCGCTTTCGTGTTCGATGCGGCGGGTCGGTGGGCGGATAGGTGGACGATTCGGATGCTGCGGTGCTGCGGTGGGAGGTGCTGCGGTGCTGCGAAGTGCGGTGCGGGGCCGGGGCTCCGGGTCCCGGGCGTCCGCTGGGCGGGGATCTCTCAGGGGGAGCCGGGCCGGTGGCGCCGGGCCGGCGGCCGCCGGATCGGGCCGCTAGACGTGAGGTGTGGTGGGCCCGGCCGGATCCGGCATCGCCGTCAGTGCGACGATGATCCGTTCGAGGTGGTCGCGATCGAGCGGTGCGTCGCGGAGCGCCGCGTGGATCGTGGCGCCGTCGAGATACACCGCGATGGCGGTGGCGCGCTCGCGGCCGACGTGCTCGGCGAGCATGTCGATCAGGCGGTCCGTCCAGCGCTGCGCGAGGGCGCGCATGCGGGGATCGGTGGTGCCGGTGCTCATCAGGGCGACGTCGGTGTGCACGGCGCGGGTGTCGCGCAGGAACTCGTGGATCTCGGCGACGGCGCGCTCGGGGCTGGCGGCGAAGCCGGCGAGCAGCGGCTCGAGCTGGTTGAGCGACTCGTCGATCTCGTCGGCCAGCTGTTGCAGCGTGGCCTCGCGCAGTTCGTCGATCGAGCCGAAGTACTGGGTGGTCGAGCCGAGCGATACTCCGGCGCGCGTCGCGATGGCGCGGTGGGTGAGCGCGGGCGGACCCTGCTCGATCACGATCTCGGCGGCGGCCGTGAGGATCGCGCGGCGGCGGCCCTCGGGGTCTCGGCGTCGGGGCTCGGGGGAGCCCGCTGCGGTGTCGCTCATGGGTTCCTCCTCCCGAAGCTGGACATCTGTACATGTACTTTTGTGCAGGATCGGCCCGTGTTGCGCAACTTTGCAGACTCGTGCGCCGCGTCGCCTATTTGTCGGAGGTGCCGGGTAGCGTTGATCCTACGGAGCGGCCGAGCGGTCGCGGCCTCAAGGGGAAGGAGCCGAGATGGCTCAGATCAGCACCGCAGACCTGTACGACGAACGCGGGCACGAGCTGCAGTCGGTGTCGCTGCAGTTCCAGAACATCGGCGGGCTCAGCGGCTTCAGCGGTCCCGTTCGCACGGTGCGCTGCTTCCAAGACAACGCCCGCCTCAAAGAGCTGCTCTCGTCGCCCGGCGACGGAGCCGTGCTCGTGATCGACGGCGGCGGATCGCTCGAGACCGCCCTCGTGGGCGACGTGATCGGCAGCCTCGCGGTCGACAACGGCTGGGCCGGCATCATCGTGAACGGCGCGATCCGCGATCGCGTCGCGCTCGGCACGCTGCCGTTCGGCGTGAAGGCGCTCGGATCGAACCCCGCCAAGTCGACCAAGACGGGCGAGGGCGAGACCGACGTGCCCGTCGAGATCGGCGGGGTCGTGTTCCAGCCGGGGGCGACCGTGTGGTGCGACGAAGACGGGATCCTGGTCGAGAGCTGAGCCTCTCGACCCGATCGACGGCGGTGCGCATGGGATCGCGGATCCGGCTCCTCACTCCGTTCCTGCCCTACGCGGCGATCTCCGTCGTGCACGTGATCGCCCTCTTCGCGGCGAGCCCGGTCGCGGCGCCCACCAAGCTCGCGCTGATGCCCGCGTTGGCGCTCGCCGTGATCTGGGCGGCGGCACTGGCGGTGGGCGCCGGGGCGGCGCCGGTGGGGGCTGGGGATGCGCCGGGAGGCCTGGTGACGCCGCCGACCGCTGCCGCTGCGCCTTCCGCTGGCGCGTCGGCGTCGGCGTCGGACGCTGCGCCGGGCCGGCCCCCGAGCGCGCTGCGGGGCGCGCGCGGCGCGATCCTGCTGCTGGTCGCGGCGATCCTCTGCTCCTGGCTCGGCGACGGAGCCGCAACCTTCTTCCCGATGTTCGACGACGAGCTGCCGATGATGCTGCTCTGCTTCGGGCTCGCCCACGTCGGATACCTGCTGCTCATGTGGCGGGCGCGCGGCGTGGCGCGGCACCGGGTGCCCGCGTGGGCGGCGGCCTACCTGCTCGTGTACGCGGTGCTCATCGTGGTGCTCATCCCGCGCACGGGCGCGCTCACGGTGCCGGTGATGGGGTACGGGCTGCTGCTCGCGGGAACGGCGGCGATGGCGTCGCGGTGCGGGGCCGTGATCGCGTGGGGCGGGGCGTGGTTCCTCGTCTCGGACGCGATCCTGTCGTTCCGCATCTTCCTGCCCGAGGTGATGCCCGACTGGACGAGCGGGGCCGTGGTGCTCACCTACACGCTGGGGCAGGGGCTGCTCGCCTTTGGGGTCGTGAGCGCGCTGCGGCGGAGGGAGGCGCGGGCCGCGGGCTGAGCGTGCGGGCGTCCGTCAGAGCGCGGCAGCCGAGGAGCCGGGCGCGGCGCCATCCGTCGTGCACGGCGTCGAGCGCGAGCGCGGGTCAGACCGCCGGATCCTCGGGGAAGAGCTTGAGCAGCTTCTTCGCCCCGCGCGTGGTCGCCCCTACGGCGTGCGCCCGAACCTTCAGCTCCGCGTCGCTCGTGACGACCGTCACGGCGTGGTCGGACGCGGCGAAGGCGGCGGCCTCAGCGACGATGGTGTCATCGCCCAGGGAGGGCGCGTCGACCACGCGCACCCGCGGGCCGCTCGCGATGCCGTTCGCGGCGCCCTCGACCACCATCGTCCACTCCGGGTAGGCGCGATCGAGGCCGGCCACGCGGGTCTCGGGCAGGTCGAGGAAGCCGGCGCGGATCCCGCCCTCTTCGATCGCGAGCGCACCGAGCCGGTCGCGCAGACGCTCCGCGGCGCCGCGGCGATCCCGCCACCACCCGTTCGGCACCGCGCCGATGACGTTGGCGGCGTCGACGACCACGGCGGGGCGCGCCGAGAGCAGCGGGCGCAGCAGCTGCCAGCTCGCCGCGAAGGCCGGGTGCAGCGGGAGACGCTCGACCTCGTCGAGCGGCACCCAGGCGAGGGCGTGGCTCTCGGGATCGGTGATGCGGGGTTCGAACGGGGTGGCGACGTCGGCGATGAGGGTGGTGTAGGTCCAGCCGCCGCGATCGAGCACGTGCGTGTAGCGCGGTGTGACCGCGTCGTCGGGAACCCCGGCCTCCTCCTGGGACTCGCGGATCGCGCCGGCGATCGCGGCCTCGCCCTCGTGGCGGGCGCCCCCGGGAATGCCCCAGGTGTCGCCGTGGTCGCTCCAGGTGACCCGGTGCTGCAGCAGGATCGCGTCGAGCGAGCGGTCGTGGGCGAGCAGGCCCGCCGCGCCGAAGCGCCCCCAGTAGCGCCCGCCGTCGGCCGCCGTGACCCACGCGTCGCCGGGGTTTCGCAGATCGCTCATGATGTCAGCGTAGCGGGGCCGGGCGGGGGCGCGCCCGGAGGTTGCTTCGCGTGTAGCCGGGTCGCTCGGCGGTTTCCGGGCTTCCGGGTCTCCGGTTCTTGAGGGTTCGGGCCTTCGGGCCTCCCGGCCCGCTCCTGGCGATCCGGGCCTTCCGAGCCGGCTCTTTCGCGCGGGCTGGGTTGGGGAGAGAATGGAGTATGAGCGAGAACCAGAGTGCAGTGACGGTGCTGTCCGACGACGAGTGCTGGCGGCGGCTCGGGTCGCAGCGGGTCGGGCGGCTCGTCACCAGCGTGGGCGACGTCGTCGACGTGGTGCCGATCAACTTCGTGGTCGACGACGGCTCGGTGGTCTTCCGCACCGCGCCGGGCAACAAGCTCGTCGAGCTGACCATCAACGACTCCGTGCTCTTCGAGGCCGACGAGATCGGCGAGGAGTCGGGGTGGAGCGTGGTGGTGCGCGGGCACGCGCGAGTGCTCGAGGCGCAGGCCGAGGTCGCCGAGGCCGAGGCGCTGCCGCTCAAGCCGTTCGTGCCGACGCTCAAGCCCACGTTCGTGCGCATCGAGGTCGTGTCGATCGGCGGCCGCGAATACCGTTTCGGCCCCGAGCCGCGCCGCGAGGACCAGCAGGAGGGGTAGGGGGTTCGCCGCTTCTGCGACCCTGGTCATTTGTGCTCCCGAAGTATGGGTAAGATAGAGGGGTTGCTTCGCGAAGGCGTGGTAGCAAAGGGCTGTGGCGCAGCTTGGTAGCGCACTTGACTGGGGGTCAAGTGCATTAGCCTCTCGTCAGCCCAAAATAACTAAACAACGGGTTGTGGCGCAGCTTGGTAGCGCACCTGACTGGGGGTCAGGGGGTCGCAGGTTCAAATCCTGTCAACCCGACGGAAAAGCCCTGATGAGAAGCTATTTCTCGTCAGGGCTTCCTTCGTTTCTGGTGACCTTCGCCGGGCTCCGGAATGGGTCCAAGATCGGGTCTAGAACCCGCTCGTTCCGGCCTGTCTAGCAAGCTAGTGGGCCAAAAAGTGGAAATCTAGTGGGCCAAAATCCGGGCAGCACGATGCTCCCAGCCCTTCCCGAGCCAGGATGTCGGCGCGGGAGTATCTAGAGCTGTCGCCTGCGGGGCTTCTCGGTGGTCTCCTTCCTCTTCGATGGGGTGGCGAAGAACTGGTTGGCGAGCGTCGCTGCTTCGCTCAGGTGCCGGTGGTCGGGGTGCAGGTAGCCCTTAGTCGTCTCGATGGAGGCATGGCCGAGGATGCGCTGCAGCACATGGAGCGGCACGCCGGCATCCGCGAGCCAGGTGGCTCCGGTGTGCCGGAGGCCGTGGCGGGTGAGGTTCGGCAGGCCGAGGTTCGTCACGAGCTCATCCCACTTCGTCGCGTCGCGCACGGTGGCAGTGGTGAGCACCCCTCCGCGGGGGCCGCGTAGCAGAGGATCACCCGGCTCCTTCCCCGCTGAGAGGCGGATGAGGATGGGTTCGAGCGGGTCGAGTATCGGCACATAGCGTTCCTTGCGACCCTTGGTCTGCTTCGTGACGAGGCCGCCCTTGCCGGGGTATATCTGCCGCTCGATCTTCACGATGCGATTCACCCAGTCGATGTCACCGACTTCGAGGCCGGCGACCTCGGAACCACGAGCGCAGAGCATGGCGCAGAGCATGACGTGACCCGAATAGCTCTGATGCACCTCAGCGCACGCATCGGCGATCTTGTTCAGCGTCTCCATGTCCGGGACGGCGAGGGCTCGCAGCGAGCCGGGCGTCAACGCGGACTGCTGACTGAGCGTGCGGCGGGCACGATTCTTGGCAGGGTTCGATGGGATCACCTCGTGGCGCACCGCCACGTCGAGGACGCGCACGAGAGCCGCGATCGAGGTCTTGATCGTTGACGGCCCGAACTCGGTCTCCCACTGGTCAATGGTGCGGTCGATCAGGCCTGTGGAGATGCGGCTGACCTGCAGATGCCCGAGCGCGGGCACCACTCGCAGCCGGAGGCTGATCTCGTAGCCGGAGGCTGTCGACGTCGGGTCGAGACCGCGCTGCCAGCGCTCGCCGATGGACTCCAACATAGTCGGCGAACGTGATGAGGATGTTCGCACCTGTCTCCGTCGCCTGCTGCAGCTTCTCGAAGAAGGCTTCCGCCTCTTCCGGGGTGTCGACGAACTCGGATCGGCTGGGCCGTTTCTTGGTCTGCGGGTCGGTCCAGCGCACGCGCGCGAGATAGCCGCTGCCGCGGCTCTCGATGCTCGTGGAGAGCTTCACCCCGATCGGGGGCATCTTGTGGTTGCGTGGGTCAGCCATGCGTGCCCTCGCGTTCCAGCACCCAGGCTCGCACGGTGGGCGGGTTGTAACGGGCGATACCGCCGACCTGCACGAACGGCGGCCCCTCGTGCTCGCGCCGCCAGCGAGAGAGCGTGGCCTGCGAGACGTTCAGGAACTCCGCCGCCTCTTGCGAGTTCCAGAGAGGTTCGACAGCGTCAATCGTGGCGGGCATGGTCGCTCGCCCGCCGCGCTCGGCCGAACGTATCCTCGATGTACTGACGTGCCTGCACGTCGGCTGCGACGAACGCGACGAAATCCTCGGTCCGGTTCTGGATCGTCTCGTCCTCGAGCGGAGGTTGCAGTTCCTCGCCTGGCCAGGCCGTCTGCCGTGTCGGACGGCCGCGATCGAGCCGAGTGCCAGAGGTGACGACCCATTCGCGGAGCCGGTCGCGTGCCGCCACGAAGTCCGTATGCCAGGCAATCGGCCCAGAGGCCGACTGCTCGGGATCGTAGCTCGCGCACCAGTGCAGGTGCAGCGCCGAGAGCTCCCAGACGAGTTCGGGATGCCGGTGCCAGAACGGCGGCACAACAGAGGCGGGCAGCCCGTAAGTCTTCCGCAGCCAGTCCACCCATTGGTTCAGCGCCAGCCACTCTGCCTCGGCGTCTCCGGCGGTCAGGAGATTCCAGTTGATCGGACGCGGAGGCTCGGGCAGCGCCATCCCGGCCATGAGCTCGTCGTACAGGTCGATGTCCTCGACCTCGACTTCGGCCTCGGGGCTCGGTTGTGTCGGCTCGTCGGTCATCGTGTTCACCTCCCCAGCCCGATCGCAAGCCGAGGCTCAGGCGAGCGGAACTCCACCGCCGTAACCTCCGCCGCCGTGGGCGTCTTTGGTTCGAGCTGGCGCGGGGTGCGCTCGACGGCGTAGCGGGCACGGGAGGTATCGAAGAGGAGCCGGGAGGCGCGGAACTGAGGGCGCTCGATTCGCTGCCCGTCCTGCTCGTACTGCCGCTTCGCGAACTCGCCGACCGCCACGACATCATCGCCCTTGACGAAATCCGCGAAGGCCTCCTCGGCCTTATCGCCGATCATGATCAGGTCGATGTATGCGGAACCGACGAGAGTGAAGGTGCCGTCTTCCTCGTGGCGACGGAACTTCTGCCCGATCTGCGCGACCAGTAGAAAGACCTCTCCCGGCTTCGACTTCTGCTCCGGCGCTCGGGAGAGAAACCCTCGGACCGACGGCTCTGAACGGATCTCCATCGTCACGACCTCCTCGCTCATTGCGGCACCCGGTGTGCCGCCTCTACTCGGCAGGTGCTCCCGCCGGGCCTGGGGTCTGACGGTGGTGGAGCTGGGCTTCGACCTCTGCCCGATCCTGCGTGAGTTGCTTCGCGTCGGCGCGTTCGGTCCAGCGGCGGAGGCGCGCGACGATCGGTGGTGCGGAGCGCAGCAACACGAGGCCGGTGCCGAACGGGAAGCGGCGGATCACGTCGGGAGGCATGACGGGCACCCTGCGCATCGAGCGTTGCGCGGAGCGTGAGCCGTGATCGCCGACAGTGGTGGAGTCGGTGATCTCGTCGCGCTCACCGATCAGGGTGCTCAGGTCTTGGAGGTCTTTCGAGTTCGAGGCGCCGCCGAGGATGATCTTCACGATCGCGGCATCCCAGATCGCCGACGCCGCGTTCTCCGACCACTTCTCCCGCGCCTGCGCGAGCGATTGCAGAACCGGCATGGTCGTGATGCCCGACCCGCCGCCCTCAGCCATGAGCGTCGGCAAGGACGGCAACGGCGACAAGTTCGCCACCTCGTCGAGCGCGAGCAACAGGGGCGGGTCGAGACGTGCGCCCGGGCTGCGTGCCGCAAGCCGGCGGGCAGCCTCGACCACGTCCTCGATGAGCGCCGCGACCATCGGTGCGCTGTTGTTTGCCCCGGCGGCGGTCGCGAGGAGATAGAGGGTGCCCTTCTGCTTGAGGAAGGTCTCGGGGTCGAACACCTCGTCGGGGTCTGGGCTTACGGCGTCGAGTACGCGCGGGTCGGCGAGCGCGGAGAGCGCGAGGGAGACGCCTTGCCAGATCGAGTCCATCGTGCGCGGGTCGGATTCGAGCATCGCCTGCAGCGCCTCGGCCCACCCGCCGGCAGCCATTGGGTGGGCGGCGAGGATCGATACGGCATCCCCGGCCGCTGCCGGGTCGAGCGTCCACCGGAACAGATCAGCGGGCTGCCGGCCGTCGAGGGCTGCCGCGTGGAGGAGGCATTGCAGCGCGACCCTCGTCTTCGCCTCCCAGAAGTCGCCGCCCTCGACCCCGCCCTTCCCCAGCCCCGTCGCAGAGGCGAGCCCAGAGGCACGGATCATCGCGGTCAGCGGGTCGCCACAGCCGCGCACGGGTGACCAGCGCAGCCCTGCGGGGATGCCGTCGGCGAGATGCTGCGGGTCGAACACCGCGACCGGCCCTACCCGCTGCCGGGCCCTGATCGTGGCGGTCACATTGTCGGGTCGCGTGCTCGTCGTGATGACCGCGCCGGGTGCGGAGAGGATCGAGTTGATGACGATGTGTACGCCCTTGCCGGAGCGGGGCGGCCCGATGAGCAGCATCGAGTCCTCGACCGACGCCCACACCTCGACCCCGCGCGAGCTGCCGATCCGGTAGCCCACCTCCACGGGCTCGGGATGCTCGAGTGAGGGGCGGAGGTTCCCGGCGGCGGGCGAGGATCGCCTTGATGGAGCCGGCCCGTGCGACCTCGCGGCGGGTCGCGATACCGACGATCCGGTACGGGTCGAGCGCCTGCTGTCGGGAGTGGTGTCGGATCGCCGACCATACCCACCAGCCCCCGACACCACTGCCTGCGATGAGGAGCCCCGCGACGATCCAGTAGACGACGACGTTGAGGCCTGGCGCGTCGAGTGCGGTGGCGGGGTCGCCGGGGTGCAGGAGCACGGCTGCCCCGGCTCCGAGGCCGGCCCCTGGTTGCGGGGTGCCGGTGAGGAACGCGGCGGTGCTGCCCGCGACCCGGAGCAGCACCGCTGCGACGCCGAGGGCGGCGAGGGCGACGAGCGCGGCGTTGGTGAGTTCGTCGCCCATCGACCCGGTCGGGCGGAGCTGCCCGCTCACTCGGGCCGCCCGAGCACGAGGGTGCCGGAGATGCGGCCCACGAGGATCGCCTCGCCCGTCGGGCACGCCGCAAGATGCCGGGAGTCGATCAGGGCACGGGCGATCCCGTTCGGTGCGGTCTCGGTGTGGGAGATGATGACCGCGACCGCGACATCCTCACCGGGCACGAAGCCGCTGCCCGCGAGCTGCGCAAACCGAGGCACCGCCTCCACGGGCGCGGCGGGCTGCGGTGCTGACGGCTGCGCGGCCGCTACGACCGGAGCCGCGACAGGGTCGGGGCTCACCGGTCTGGGTTTGGGTGGGGTGCGGTAGTCGGTGATGACTCGTCCGTCGATCTCGATGACATCGACGCGGAGCGTGTGGCCGGTGTGCTGGCTGATGGCGTCCACGATGTGCGGGTAGGCGGAGCGCCGCCATGGCGGCGAGAACTCCGGCGGCAGATACGGCGCCCCGTCCACGGTCACCGACAGGGTGCCGTCCTCGGCGACGACGATTCGCACCATCACCACGGCGGTCGGGTCGGTCTTCTGGCGGGCACGCTTCGACATCGGCAAAGTTCTCCTATCGAGTGGATGAAGGAACAGCCGCCCGAGGGCATGGGCGGCTGAGGGGTGGGTCAGAGTGCGAGGCGGCGTGCGGCGCGGCTGTGATCGGGTGCGACGCGGCGGGCGACCTGCTGATAGGCCGCAGCGAGCGGGAACGGCGACGGGCCCATGAGCTCAGCGACCTCACCAGCACGGGTGACGGTCTCGGCGATGCCTTCCCGCATGAGCCGGTGACAGCCCGCCGACGACACCGAGGTGACCGGCCCGGGCACCGCGCCGACCGCACGGCCGAGCTCGAACGCGCGCGCCGCGACCAGCAGCGACCCCGAGCGCGCCGAAGCCTCGGTAATGATCGTCGCCCCGCTGAGCGCGGCGAGAAGACGTGAGCGGGCGACGAACCGCTCCCGCGACGGCCCCTGGCCGGGCGGGGTCTCGCTGACCTGGATGCCGGCCTGCACCACGATCCGCTCGAACAGCTCAGCATTGTTCGGCGGGTAGGGGCGGTCGAGGCCGCTGGCGGAGACCACCATCGTGGCTGCGGGGCCCGTGGTGAGGGCGGCGCGGTGCGCGGCGGCATCGATGCCGTAGGCGCCACCGGAGACGATGACCCGCGGCAGCGCGGCCAGGTCTTCCGCAAGCTCCTGTGTGACATGCACGCCATACGCGGTCGCGGCTCGGGCTCCGGTGATCGTCACCCGCGAAGAGACGGAGGCGGTGAGCAGTTCCGGGTTCCCGCGCGCCCACAACAGGAGCGGCGCCCGATCCCCGAGATCGTTCAGCGCGACCGGCCACCCCGCCCCACCGGGGGTGAGCACCCGGAACTCGTGCCGGTCGGTGAGCTCGGCGATCTGATCCCGGAGCGCGTCGCGCTGCCGGGCTGCGGCGGCTTGCCGCCACCTGACCCCTTGGAGCGGATCGACCGCGGCGGGGATCGCCGCGCCAGGGTCGCGGATCAGGGCGAGCGTCTCGGCCAGGCCGATCGCGCGCACGAGCTGCCCCGTGACCGGATTGCCGGGCTCGGCGAGCGTCGCAAGCTCCATCCGGGTGAGCATGTCCTCCGAGAACGTCGCCATCATCGGCCCTCCCTGGTCTGTGTGGTCGTCTACAGGAGTGAGGTGCGTCAGGGGTGACATGAGAGACGGGCGGAGCCGGCAGACCTGGGGGTAGGGTCTGCGGGTTCCGCCCGTCCTGGGGGTGCGTTACTGGTTCATGAGTTCTTCGATCGTCACCTCCTCGCCCTCGTTCTCCATGCGGTCACGGTGGAGCGCGAGCTTCCGGCCGAACCAGAGCGTCGCCCCGGCCGCGAGGAGCAGGACGGCCGCCACGCCGCCGACCCAGGCGCCCCAGGCGGTGCCGCCGGTGAGTGCGAGCTCCGGCGGCAGCTCAGGCAGTTCCGGCTGCTCCGGCGTCGGCGTCTCCGGAGTACCCGGCGGGCGCACGCTCACGACGGTCGTCTCGCCCGGAGCACCGCAGCGCCCCTCGGCGAGCACCTTCCCGTCCTTCCCGTACAGAGTCTCGACCCAGTACACGCTCCCCGCCTCATCGGTGCTCGTCGTGCCGGAACGGTAGTGCCCGGCTTCGGTCACCGCGATCTGCTTCGAGGTGAAGAACGGCACCTCACAGATCGGGTCCTCGCCTGAGGGCTGCGGCCCATACGCCCGGAACACCAGATACGCGCCCTCGGGGATCGCGGCGCCTTGCACGAGTGCGGTGTCCTCGAACGGGTCGCCGACGAACGCCGACGCCTGCGCCTGCGTCACCACCGACAGCGGCTGCTCGGGACCGGGCACGAAGAACCGCTCCCAGATGTCAGCCGGAGACGACGTGAACGGCTGCACCCGGTCGTCGCCATCGAAGAGGGTCACCACAACGTAGTAGCCGGGCTCCGTCGGCTGAATCCGATCGTCCTCGCCGTAGCCGATGTCGTAGACCCCGTTCTTCGCCGGAGTCGTGATCCGGGTCAGCACCGGCGCATCGTCCAAGGCCATGTCCTCGGTCAGCTCCGCATCGGAGGCGAACGGCCCGTAGACGGTGTGCGTGAACTCCTTCACGTCGGGCTGCCAGTAGCCGTCGCCCTCGAACCCGGGATGGTTCTCGGGGAACCCGGAGACGGTGATCCGGTCGAACGCCCGCCCGCCCTTGTGGACGTTGTACTCGCGTACTTCCGGGGTGATGGTGAGCGGCCAGCGGACGCTGTGCGTCTCGACATTGATGCCGTACTCGTCGCGCCAATCCGAGGCGATGAACGGGCGCACCCATTCCGGCTGGCTGCTCTTCTGGACCTCCCACACCCAGGTCACGAACCCCGCATCCGGGAGGGTCACCTTCGGCGAGGTGTAGGTGCCCGGCCCCGTCGCCGTCACCGTGACGGTGCCAAGCGGCACCGCATCCACGGGGATCGCATCGCCTCGTGTCGGGGGGGGAGGGTGCCGGGCACCTGGTAGGCGGTGCCCTCGAAGATCACCGGGATCGGTTCGCCGTTCTGTTTCAGCCAGGCCCCGTTCGTGGATGCGACGGTGATGGTGTCGGTCACCTCATCGCCAGGCTTGACGAGCCGGCCGTTCGCCTGCGACACCGCCTCCGGCTGGAACGGCACCACCGAAGTCTCTACGACCCGGCCGAACCTGTCGGTGAAGGAGTCGGTGAGGTACTTCGCCCAGTCGCCCTGCGCGGTCTTGTCAATGCTCCACACCCAGGTGTAGAAGCCCGACTCGGGCGCCATGATCGTGCCCGGCGAGGTGTAGTGACCGGTATGGGTGAGGGCGAGCTCATCGGTACCGGCGAGCGGCGCACCCATGGGCGGCGCGTTCGCTTCGGCCGGCTGCACGTCGAACGGGCCATAGAGGCGACCCTCCGCGACCACCGGCACAGGCTGGCCCTCGACCTTGATCCAGGAATGCTTGACCACCGTCACCGCGAGGTCGTCCAGCATCGGAGCGCCGGCCTGCACGAACTTCGACGACACTTGCGTTTCGATGATTGGCTGAAAGTCCAGCGGAATCACCGGAGACTGCGCGGTCGCCGTCAGTGGCTCGAAGGATGCAGCGGCGAGAATCCGCTGCTCGCCCGGGGTGTAGAACAGGTCAACGCCGGCCCCGTATCCGAGCGCGTGCGCCGACATCTTCGCCTCGATCCGATACTCGGGTGCCCCCTCGGCGGGAGTGCCGACGATCTGATGCGTGCCCGCCCCGAGCGTCGCCGTCGCGGAGCCGTTCGCGAAGGTGCCGCCGGTGAGAGTGACGGTGCCGGTCGCGGTGGCGGGGTTCGTGCTGATGGTGAGCTGCCCGTGGTACTGGTTGTCCATCTGAATCGACATCGACACCGACGGATTCCGGACCGCGTTCGCCGCCGCAGCATCCCGCATCGCGGCGAGGTTCGCGAGCGCCGTGGCCTGCATGTTCGCGGGCACCCGGGTGATGAAGTGCCCGTCGCCGCCCCGGCCCGTGTAGTTGCCGTGGTCGGCGACATCCCAGACATAGAGCTGCACCGCCGAGGTGATGTTCGGGTCCTGCGATTCGCCCCACCGGCCCATGACGTAGTTCAGTCGGGCGAGCTGCGTGTCGCTGAGCTCATCGAGCGTGGTCTTGAGCTCGGGATGCTCCGTCGTGCCGTACGGGGGCAGCGCGTCCAGGTCCATGCAGTACGCCTGCCGCCCGTGCGAGGAGAAGCTGCCGAGCCACCACGACTCGTCTCCATACCCGACCCCGAGGGTGGCCGCCTGCGCGGGCGCCGGGGTGAAGAACAGGCCGCCGAAGAGCATCAGCAGCACGGTGAGGATCGCCGCCATGCGGGCGACAGCACGGCCCGGCGGCGGCGAGGTATCGGGTGGCACGAGAGCGGTAGGCGACATAGTGAACTCCTGACTAGAACGAGCGCCGCCGCCAGGGGTGACGACGGCCAACAGTCAGGTACGCCACCGACCCACCCGCGCGCTGGGTTCTCGCCTGCTTCCCGTTTTCCCCTGCCAGGCTGAGAAGCCACTGCCGCGAGCGAAGCGAGGGAGGGGCCCCAGGATGGTGCGCGAGTCACCCTGCCCGGCCGCGACTTCCCATGGAAGAAGGCCGGGATCTCCGCTCAGTCGCTCCGTGCCGACCGCATCCTCTATGAGGTTGAGCAGACCGGTGGAGACGTCCGTCGTGTCTGCGACCTCTTCGGCATCACCATCGACACTGCCCTCCACTACGCCCGCACCATCGCGGACCCGCCCAACACCACGGTCGACAGCGTGTAGGCGCCGCTGAAGGTGAACCTTCGGCAAACACTGGCCCGCATGCGGCTCCTCGACTTGCCGACTGATTCGATATGAATCAATATAGATACATGTCTATTCAAGAGGTCGAGTTGGTTATCGTTGGGTCTGGTCCTGCGGGGTACACCGCGGCGGTCTATGCCGCCCGTGCGGGTCTCGCTCCCGTCGTGATCGCGGGTTCGGTGACGGCTGGTGGTGCGTTGATGACGACGACCGAGGTGGAGAACTTTCCGGGCTTCGTTGATGGCGTGCAGGGGCCGGAGCTGATGGAGTCGATGCGGGCGCGGGCGGAGCGGTTTGGCGCCGAGATCGCTTACGATGACGCGATTCGCCTTGATCTCGACGGCGACGTGAAGACTATCGAGACCGGCGCCGGGCTGACGTACCGGGCACGCGCGGTGATCCTGACGATGGGTTCCGCGTACCGCAAGCTCGGCCTTCCCGAGGAGGAGCGTCTGTCGGGGCACGGCGTGTCGTGGTGTGCGACCTGCGACGGGTTCTTCTTCCGCGAACAGGAGATCGTCGTGGTCGGTGGCGGGGACTCCGCGATGGAGGAGGCCCTGTTCCTCACCCGATTCGCATCGAAGGTCACCGTCGTGCACCGCCGAGACGAGTTCCGGGCGTCAAAGATCATGGCGCAGCGCGTACTAGACGATCCGAAGATCGAGGTCGCCTGGAACAGCGAGGTCGCCGCGATCCTCGGCGATGAGCAGGTCATCGGGCTCAGGTTGCGCGACACGGTCACCGGAATGGAGCGCACGCTCGACGCGACCGGAGTGTTCGTCGCGATCGGGCACGACCCGCGCTCCGAGCTCGTGATCTGGCAGGTCGACACCGACGCCGACGGGTACGTGCGAGTCGCGCACCCGTCGACGCGGACGAACCTGGCCGGGGTGTTCGCGGCCGGGGATCTCGTCGATCACACGTACCGGCAGGCGATCACCGCCGCGGGCACCGGCTGCGCGGCCGCGCAGGACGCCCAGCACTACCTGTCGAACCTCGCACCCGCCACCGTATCCGCACCCGTTCTGGAGGTCTCCGCATGAGCACCGTCACCGCCGTCACCGACGCTACCTTCCAGACCGAGGTGCTCGAGTCCGAGCTGCCCGTCGTGGTCGACATCTGGGCGACCTGGTGCGGCCCGTGCAGGGCGATCGCCCCGATCCTGGACCTGCTCGCCGGCGAGTACGCGGGCCGGGTGAAGATCGTCAAGGTCGATGCCGACCAGAACCCCGAGACCGTAACCGCGGCCGGCGTGACCTCGATCCCGACCCTCGGCTTCTACCGGAACGGGGAACGTGTAGACGTGCTGATCGGCGCGCACCCGAAACCCGTCTACATCGCGAAGATCGAGGAGCTGCTCGCATGACCGACACCCTGACCCGCACCGCCCCGAAGCGGCTCTCCACCCTCGACAAGTGGCTGCCGCTCTGGATCGGCCTCGCCATGGTCGCAGGCCTCCTGCTCGGCCGTTTCGTGCCCGCCCTTTCAGACGCCCTCTCTGCCCTGGAGGTCGGCGGGATCTCGATCCCGATCGGGCTGGGCCTGCTGGTGATGATGTACCCGGTGCTCGCGAAAGTCCGCTACGACAAGGTCGCCGCCATCACCGGTGACAAGAAGCTCCTCGTCTCCTCGCTCGTGCTGAACTGGCTCGTGGGCCCTGCGGTCATGTTCGCGCTCGCGTGGATCTTCCTGCCGGACCTGCCCGAATACCGGACCGGGCTGATCATCGTCGGGCTCGCCCGCTGCATCGCAATGGTCGTGATCTGGAACGACCTGGCCTGCGGCGACCGTGAGGCGACCGCGGTGCTGGTCGCGATCAATTCCGTGTTCCAGGTCGTCGCGTTCTCACTTCTGGGCTGGTTCTACCTGACCGTGCTGCCGGGCTGGCTCGGACTGGATGCGCAGGGCTTGGACGTCTCGGTCGGGCAGATCGCCTTGAACGTGCTCGTGTTCCTCGGCATCCCGCTCGTCGCGGGCTTCGCCTCCCGCTTCATCGGCGAGAAGCGCAAGGGGCGCGACTGGTACGAGGAGAAGTTCCTCCCGACGATCGGACCGTGGGCGCTCTACGGACTGCTCTTCACGATCGTGCTGCTGTTCGCCCTGCAGGGCAAGCAGGTCACCTCCCACCCGATGGACGTCGCCCGCATCGCCCTGCCGCTGCTGGTCTACTTCGCGCTCATGTGGTTCGCCGGCATCCTGCTCGGCAAGGGGCTCGGGCTCGGCTACGCACGGTCGACAACACTCGCGTTCACCGCAGCGGGAAACAACTTCGAGCTCGCGATCGCGGTCGCGATCGGCACCTTCGGCGCTACCTCCGGGCAAGCCCTCGCCGGCGTCGTCGGCCCCCTCATCGAAGTACCCGTGCTCGTGGGCCTCGTCTACGTCTCGCTCTGGGCCGCACGAGCCTGGTTCCGCACCGACCCCTACGCCACCGTCACCGAATCGAGGACGTCATGACCGACACCACCGTCATCGCCGACGCCGACGCATGCGCACCGTCCACGGCGCACGCCATCGGGACAGAGGCCGCGGCCACCGTGGCCGGGGCGCTGAAAGCGCTCGCTGACCCGCTGCGACTGCGGATGCTCTCGGCGATCGCGACGGACCCTCGAGGAGAGTCCTGCGTGTGCGATCTCGCCGACCTCGCCGAGGTGTCCCAGCCGACGGTTTCGCACCACCTGAAGGTGCTGAAGGAGACCGGGATGCTGCTGTCCGAGCGGCGCGGCACCTGGGTGTACTACCGCATCGCCCCGGGCAAGCAGAGCGCCGTCGCGGCGCTCCTCGACGCGTTCGCTCCCGCCGCCGCCGTCACCGACGAACCCGAAGACACCGCAGCACGGGCCGAGGCACTGCAGCAGATGGACGCCCGAGTAACCCGCCTCGCGGAGGAGCTCGCGGACGAGCTGACCGGGCTGAACCGGGATCTCGTGATCGCGATCGTGCGCGAGTCCTACGCCGGCCTGGTGCGTTCGGCGAAGCTGACGGCGCACATGATCCCACTGACCGAACGGTTCGCCCGGCAGCGCCTGGCCGATCTGACCCGGGACCGGACGGCCGGGGTGCCGCAGGTGCTGTTCGTCTGTGTGCAGAACGCGGGCCGCTCGCAGCTCGCCGCCGCTATCGTCAACCAGCTCGCCGACGGCCGCGTGATCGCCCGCTCTGCAGGCTCCACCCCTGCGTCGGACGTGCACCCGCACGTGCGCTCTCTGCTCACCGAGATCGAGGGTGCGCAGGAGGCCGAGACGGCGTTCCCGAAGCCCCTCACCGATGACGCCGTGCGCGCGGCCGACGTGGTGATCACGATGGGTTGCGGGGACGTGTGCCCGGTCATCCCTGGCGTCCGCTACGAGGACTGGACCGTGGGCGACCCCGCCCTCGCTTCCCCGGAAGGGGTCGAAGCGATCCGCCATGACATCGAGGGCCGCGTCCGCGACCTCCTCGCCACACTCACCGACTGAAAGAAACGAAAACCATGACCGACCAGAAGCCCTCAGTCCTCTTCGTCTGCGTCCACAACGCCGGCCGCTCCCAGATGGCAGCCGGCTGGCTCCGCGAGCTCGCGGGCGACCGCGTCGAGGTCCGCTCCGCCGGGTCCATGCCCGCCGACCAGATCAACCCGGTCGCCGTCGAGGCGATGCGCGAAGAGGGCATCGATATCACCGCGGAGCAGCCGAAGGTGCTCACCACCGAAGCGGTGCAGGACTCGGACGTCGTGATCACCATGGGATGCGGGGACGCCTGCCCGTTCTTCCCAGGCAAGCGCTACGAGGACTGGAAGCTCGAAGACCCCGCAGGGCAGGGCATCGAGTCGGTGCGCCCGATCCGCGACGAGATCAAGGGCCGCGTCGAGACCCTTCTCGCCGAGCTCCTGAGCTGAGCAGTACCGCACGTGCGAAGGGGTAGGAACCGTCTGGTTCCTACCCCTTCCTGTTGTCCGCGACTCAGCGAGCAGCGGGTGCCATGCCGAGCTGGATGAGCTGCGGCGCAGGGGCACAGCAGGAACCGGCCGCGGACTGCTCGTCGGGCGCGTCGAAGAGGCCCGAGCCGCCGCACACGCCGGTGTCCGGCAGAACGAGGTCTACGCGCTCGGCAGCCTCATGGTCCCCGGCGATCGCGGCGACGACGCTGCGGACCTGCTCGAACCCGGTCAGAGCGAGGAATGTCGGCGCACGGCCGTAGGACTTCGCTCCCACGATGTAGAAGCCTGGCTCCGGCTGCTCGAGGTCGGTCGCGCCGGTGGCCCGGACGGAGCCGCAGGAGTGCAGGTTCGGGTCGACCTCCGCGGCGATCTTCGACGGGGCCTGCAGGCGCATGTCGAGGTCGAGCCGCACCTCCGAAAGGAAGGATAGGTCGGGGCGGAACCCGGTCGCGACGAAGATTCGCGCAGCAGGCGCGAGCCGGCGGCCGTCCTCTGCCACCAGCACCGCCTGGCCGCCGTCGAGGGCGACCTGCTCGGTGCGGAACCCGGTCACGAGGTCCACGAGGCCGTCCTCGACCGCCTTCTTCGCCCGCTGGCCCAGCGCGCCGCGCTCAGGCAGCTCGTCGAAACTGCCGCCACCGAAAGTATTCCCGACCGCGCCGCGGCGCAGCACCCAACTGATCCGCGTCCCCGGCTCGCGCTTTGCTACCCGCGACAGAATCCCGATCGTCGTCGCGGCGGAGTGCCCGTTGCCGACCACCACGACATGCTGGCCTGCCAGAGTGCTGGCATCCTCGATCCCGGGCATGCGGTGCTCCAGGAGACCCGCATCGACCGCTGCACGCTCGCCGAGGGCGGGGAGCCCGTCAGCGCCCGCGGGACTGGGCATTCGCCATGTGCCGGAGGCGTCGATCACGACGCTGGCTTCGATCCGCTCCTCGCTGCCGTCCGCGCGCTCGACGTGCACGACGAACGGCTGCTCGGCGCGCCCCGCATCGACGGAGAGGTCGCGACCCTTGCGGCCGACGCCGACCACGCGTGCCCCGTACCGCACTCTGTCTCCGAGAACGTCCGCGAGCGGCGCGAGGTACTGCTCGATCCACTGCATCCCGGTCGGGTACCCCTGGGCGGGTGCCTTCCATCCGGTGGGTTCCAGCAGACGACGGGATGCCGCGTCGGTGAGCTCCGTCCACGGTGAGAATAAGCGCACGTGACCCCATTCGGCCACCGCCGCGGCCGGACCATCGCCGGCCTCCAGCACCAGCGGGTTCAAGCCGCGCTCAAGCAGGTGCGCGGCCGCCGCAAGTCCCTGCGGGCCCGCACCAATGACGACGACGGAATCCATACCAACCTCCATGCATTGATGTTCTTCGATATGAAGAGCCTGCCTGACTCATCGACATCTGTCAATATGTGGGGCAGAATGGGGGCATGGCTGTTCTTCCCGTGACGATCGACGTGACACCTGCGGAGGCGTCGTGCTGCGCCCCTGCGGCCGATGCGGTGGTCGATGACGCGACCGCGCATCAGCTCGCGAAGGTGTTCAAAGCGCTCGGCGACCCGAACCGGGTGAAGCTGTTCTCGCTGATCACTGCGAGTGCGAGCGGGGAGATGTGCGTGTGTGATCTCACCGAACCCGTCGGACTGTCACAGCCGACGGTGTCGCACCACATGAAGCTCCTCGTCGAGGCCGGGCTCGTCACCCGCGAGCAGCGCGGCAAGTGGGCGTACTACCAGCCCACGACCGGCACCCTCGCCACGGCGGCACGGGCGTTCACGGCCTGATGGAGCCACTCCGGTTCCGGCCAATGGCCGAGTCCGACTGGGCCGAGGTCGAGAGCATCTACCGGGCGGGGATCGCCGCCGGGCACGCCACCTTTGAAACCGCTCCACCCGCGACCTGGGCCGCATTCACCGCGGGCAAGCGCCCAGAGCTCAGCCTCGTCGCCGTCGACTCCAACGGCCGGGTCCTCGGATGGGCCGCCGCGTCTCCCGTGTCGACACGAGCCGCGTACGCGGGCGTCGTGGAGCACTCGATCTACATCCACCCCGACGCGGCCGGTCACGGAGTCGGGCGCCGCCTTCTCGCAGCGTTCTTGGATCTCACCGATCAGCACGGGATCTGGACTGTGCAGTCATCGATCTTCACTGAGAACACTGCGAGCCTGCGCCTGCACGAGCGGGCAGGGTTCCGCGCTGTCGGACGACGAGAGCGCATCGCCCGCATGACCTACGGGCCGCACGCCGGCCAATGGCGCGACACGCTCCTCGTCGAACGCCGCACCGCTGGAGAACGAAGTGAGGGCGCATCTTCCACGAAGACGAACCCTCACACCCAGTCCTGCGACCCGTCGACCCGCATCTTCACGCCGAATCGTCTTCAGGAATCCTGAACTTGCGGGTTTCTAGAGCATCCGGCCGCGGGTATCGAAGAGCTCGAGCTCTGCGGGGTGGAGCTGGTGCTGCACGACAAAGCTGCGGTCCTTGATCTTCCACAGGCCTTGCCCAATGCCGAGGGTCGGGAGGAGGGATCGTTCGGTGCTGGTGAGGCCGAGGGTTTCCGCGGTCGCGCCGAGCTGGTCGCTCGCCTGCCGATACACGACCCGCACTTCGGCGTTGGCGAGCAGCGAGGAGGCGAGTGCGCGCATCCGGGAGCCGCTATCGCCGACGTTCTCCAAGTCGGTCAGTTTGTGAAAGATCAACTGGTTGCTGATCCCGAAATGGCGTGCCAGCCGCCACTGCGCATCCATCCGGGCCAACAACGACGGGTAGGACATCAGCCTCCATGCTTCGTCGTAGACGACGAGCCGCCTGCCGCCGTTCGGGTCTTGGAGGGCGGCCTCCATCCAGGCTGAGCTGCACGTCATCAGCACCGCGAGCAGTGCGGAGTTCTCGGCGACGCGGGAGAGGTCGAGGGAGAGCATCGGCAACGTCGGATCGAAAGTCTCCGTAGACGGACCATCGAACATGCCGGATAGGTCGCCGGCAACGAGACGGCGGAGTGCGTGCCCGACCATGCGGCCGTCTTCCGCGAGCCTGCCGTCGGGGTCGTCGTCGGGTGAGGGGTCGAGGATGCGGTCGACGACCATCGGCAGGATCGGCACCTCGGCGGTGCGCACCGCGTCGGCGAGTGCCACGTCGATCGCGGTGTGCTCGACTGGCGAGAGGCGACGGTCGAGCACCGTCTCCGATAGTGCACCAATCAGGTCGCGGCGGCGCGCGGCGACCTGCGCTTTCCAGTCCTCATCCGCGATTCCCGTGGCCCGGTATCCGGCGTCGAGGGGGTTCAGGCGTGCGGGCAGCGAGGGGCCGAGGAGGATCGCGCGCCCGCCGACGGCGCGGGCGACGGCGGTGTGTTCGCCTTTCGGGTCTCCGGGGACGTAGACGCGCCGCCCGAACGGCAGCCCCCGCGTTTAGAGCGCTTTCGCGAGCGAGCTCTTCCCGCTGCCGACGATGCCGGCGAGGATCATGTTTGGGGCGGTGATGACGCTCTGCCGGTACAGCTCCCACGGGTCGTACACGAAGGAGCCGCCGGAGTAGAGGTCTTGCCCGACGAAGGTGCCGGCCGAGCCGAGGCCGCCTTCTGCGAGGAATGGGTAGTGCCCGGCGAGCGTCGCCGAGGTGTCCTGGTGGCGCGGGAGCCGGAACCTGCCCGGCGTGCGAAGCGCCGCCGCCCCCGCCTCGCCAGCACGGGGCAGGTAGCTGGTCGTCCGCCGCTCCTCCCGCTCCGCTTCCCGCTCCGCCCGCGCCGCAGCGGCCTGAGCTACGCGGGCTTCGGCGTGGAGCCGTGCGGCGGCTTGCCGGCGCGCTTTGCGCTGGGCGCGGCGTTCGCCTTCGGGGCCGACGAGCGCCGAGGTATGCAACTTCCCCTCATCGGAGGCGTGCAGGCCAGCGTGGCGGGCGGTCACGCGCCCAGCCCCCGCAGGTTCGCCCGCGTCGAATAGGCGGGTCGGCTCACCCGCGGGGTGCCGAGGCGATCCGCCCGCGACGACTCCTGCACCGGCATCGCAGCATCCGTGGCGGGTGTGGCGTGCGTGGGTGGTTCTTCGATGCCGAGGAGCACGGGATCGGGGAGGGCGTCGTGCTCCCGGTAGAGGCCGATATGCCCTATGAAGGAGTTATAGACCATCGTGTACACGTCGCGGGTCGCTACCCGGTCGAGCTGCCCTGTCGGGGGCCGGTCGTAGACGTACCCGTTCTCGAGCGCGGCATCCACGGTCTCGTCGCCGAAGTCGTGCCCGGCCAGTTCCTCGATCGCATGATCGGTGCCCTTGAGCGTGATCGTGTCGAGTACCCGGTCGGCGTCCTCGCCCTGCAAGAACACGACGCTCACGAACCGGCGCGGCAGCACGACGTCGGGTAGGTCCTGCCAGGCGATGCGCGATGCAGCCTGCGAGGCTCGGTCCATGGCGGTCTCTGCCTGGTCGAAGATCGCGGACGCCTCCCGCAGCCCATCGATCGCGGACTGTGCGGCGTCGGTGCCGGCCTGCCGGTTCCCGGTGTCGTCTGCGGCGAGGCGCTGATGGTGGGCGATGTTCCCTGCGAGCTGTCCGGTGACGTTCGTGAGTCGCCGAGTGAGTGAGAGGAGTTCGCCGAGCACGTCGTACACGTAGCGGGGATGGTCGGCGGCGTGGAGGGCGTGCGCGATGCCGCGCACCGCCTCCGCCGCCTCAGCAGCATCAGCTTTCGGATCAGAGAATGTCGCCATCGTGGGACTCCTTCACAGTTGGGGCAGGTCACCAGGCAGGTGCACCGGCCACGACGCCACCCCGCCCGGATCCGCGCCAAACGGCGCGGATCAGATGGTGCGGCACAGCGGCAGCGCTGCCGCGGTGAATGCCTGCGCTTGCTGGCCGACCAGCCTTCTCGTCTCGCAGGAGGACTGGATCGCGGCTTGCTCGATCTGCGCGACCGCCGCGTCGAGCTCGCCCGGGGTTGGTGCGGAGATGGAGACGAGGCCGACGACGCGGAGGATGCTGTGCCCCGCGGTCAGCTCGCTCTCCTGTTGCAGCACGTCTTGGAACTCCGCCGAGGCTTGGGTGTCTTCGACTTGCCCGATCTTCCGGCGCTGTGCGGCGTCGGCGATCATCTCGGTCTTCTTCTTCCGCAGATCGCGCGCGGCCTGGTCGGCGCGCACGGGGAGATAGTAGAGCGACAGGGAGCGGAGCACGCCGCCGGTGAGTACCAAGGGGGCGAGGAATCCGGGGAAGGTTTGTGCTCTCGGCCATTCGCTGATCCACAGCACCGCGTGGTGGGCGCTGTCGGAGCGCAGCCGATCCCACGCCTCGTTCACTGCGACCGGGCCGGCGGTGGCGAGGTCGCGGCCGAGCGCGCCGTGGCGTTCGAGGGCGGGGCCTGCGGCGGGGTCGTAGGCGGTGCGGAGGATCAGGGCGACATCGCCCGGGGTGAGCCAACCCGCGAAGGCGAGTTCCGCGCTGCGCAGCGCGGTCTGCAGCGACTGCATCTCCTGCCTGAGCACCGCCGCCGCACCCGCCATGCCGCCGCCTGCGGAGCGTATCTGCCGGGTGGCGGCGCGCATGTCGAGCGCGAGCGAGATGGTCGTCTGGTGGCGTTCGCCGGCGGGGCCGGCGCGCTCGATGAGTTCCCGGTAGGTGGTGGCCGCCCAGGAGTCGTCATCGGTGCCGTGCTGCCGCCACCATTCGGCAAGCCCCGACCCCGAATCGGGCAGGGTGCGTTCCATGACCTGGATGCGGGCGATCCTGCCGGAGCGGCAGGCGGCGGCGAGGACGCGACCCCATCCGGTGACGCGGCGCTGCTGCTCGGCCGGGTCGAGGAGCACGAACGCCGGATGCTGCACCCGCAGCATCACGGTGAGGGTTTGCGCGTGCGGGTCGTGGATCATCGCCGTCCCGGTCTCGGGGTCGTGCCACTCGCGGAGGGCTGCGAGGTCGCCGGGGAGGGCGAGGGTGCCGGCCGGGCGGGGCCGGATCATGCGGCGGCGGTAGCGGGTCTGCTTCGCGCGGGTGCGCATGAGCCAGCGGGTGATGATTGGCGCCCACTCGATGAGCTTGCGGCCGCTGACGGGCACCCACGCGATCGCCGCGAGCGTCAGCCACGCGGGCGACGACCAGGCAAGCCCAGCCCCGCCGCTCGTGTACAGCGCGGTCACGACGATGAGGAGGGCGCAGGCGAGCACGATCAACTGCGAGATCGACAATCCGAGCAGGACGCCGCGGCGGGTCAACCTTGAGAACTGGATCGTCTGCAGCTCGAACGGGGTGCTGGTGCTGGACATGATCGTTCACCCCTCCGATCCGGCGCCGGATGGCGGGAGCACGGCGGGCGGCTGCTGGGTCTGCGCGGTCGCCGGGATCTCCACGCCACCTCTACGGATCTCATACGCATCACCATCTACGTTGTCGGCCTCAGCGAAGATCGACTTCCGCTCATCCGAGCAGCCAGGGACCAGTTCTTGGGCAACAGCGATACCCCGCCTGCATCCGCTCTGCTCGGCGTCGAATCACTATTCCATCCCGATGTGCTGGTCGAAGTCGATGCCATCGTGAGCCTTCCGAGCTGAGCACACCCAACGGACCGCCTGATTCATTTCTTATAGTTACTGAATTGCTGCCCAAGCCTGTAGCGGTAGTACGCCGTTCCCGAGCGCGCTAAGCTGCTGGTTCACCGTGAGCGGCTCCGCTGGATCAGTCACCCAACCTCGCGGGAGCCCCATTAGCCATTCCACGAACTCAGGTGCCGGTCTGGCACCGGTCTTGTTGTTCAGGAGCGCGGGTGCGGGCGCAGCTCGTCCGGTGATGTGCTCCCATCGAGCTATAGCGTCGGCGTACCTTCCCCAGCGGTGAAGATGCCGTCGATCAGGTCCCACAGCGTCTCCGATTCGGCTCTCCATTTCGGTGAGCCATGCGGCCCGTTGAGGGCGAGGTCGATCACCTGGTGCGAGAGCGCGATGGTTCCCCGGCGTGCCCGCACTTGATCCAGGTTCTCCCCACCCCGTGCTGCGTCGGAGGCGAGCGGGGTTCGGAACAGTGGCACGGGCGAGGATGAAGACGCGGAACCGGGGATGCGGAGCGCCGACGAGGGAAGCGGGTAGGCCGATCCATCGTGCGTCATACCCGAGGTCGGCCAGGTCTCCGAGTACGGCGCCGAGCGCCCGGAGAGGTCGAGCTGGCTGGTTTCCCAGACCCCAGAGGTCGGGTTCCAGGTGGCGAAGGGTTGCGGGGTCAGGGGTTGCACGTTCGTCTCCTTGAGGGGTTGCATCTTCGTGGGTTGCTCGGATCGCTGAGGCTGAGAGCAGGCCGCGCACGTTCTCGATCACGACCCATTCGGGGCGGAGCTGGTCGATGGCATCGGCCATGTTCGCCCAGAGCCCGGAGCGCGTGCCGGGCGCGAGGCCGGCCATCTTCCCCACGGTGGAGACGTCCTGGCAGGGGAACCCGCCGCAGAGGATGTCCACCGGCTCGACGGTGCGCCAGTCGATCATGGTGATGTCGCCGAGGTTGGGCGCGTCCGGCCAGTGATGGGAGAACACGCGGCTCACGGGTTCGTTGATCTCGGAGAACCAGATCGTGCGTGCCCCGAAGACGTGCTCGACGGCGAGGTCGAGGCCACCATAGCCGGAGAACAGCGACCCGACCTTGAGCGGTTTTGCAGCGGGCATTTTGGGAGGTGTGGGCATTGGGGTTCCTGCCGGTCGGCGATCCCAGCAGCACCCCTCTACCGAGGTTCCAGCGCGCCGAGCTGATCACCTCACAGGTGCACGCCGCCAAACCCGCGCCCAGCTCACCCCGGCACCTCACCCGCAGACCCGGGCCCCGCTCCCGCTCCCAATATCGCCCTCACCGCCACCGCATCGCCGGCCACCGCTCCGCTTCCCTCCCGAGCCTCCACGCGTCTTGCAGATGCGGTTTCGCAAGCCTTGTTCACGTCAGGAGTCACGCCCGCGTCAATCCGCCGAAGTCTCAGGTCGGTCGACCTAGATATGACGGTGCGAGCCTGCTTCCCGAATGCGACTGGAATGGGTGAGATACCGACGCACCTTCCCATATGACGGTGTCGATCATGGTGATGACCACTGGTGATGGGTACCGCTATCTGTTCAACTCGGTCGTGACCTGCGCTGGCGACCGCGATGTGGCCGCCGCGTCAACGAGGTGGTGCCGGGAATCTGGAACGCTCCTCTGACCAGATAGCGGGTTGCGCGAGGTTTCGCACCGCAACCCCCGATGCAACCCCTGGTTGCAACGCGAGAGGAGGCGGTCTCGACGCGCGTGACGAGCGCCGACGACGGCTACAGGAATCTACTGCACCCCGTGGGCGTGATGATGCTGACCGGAGCTTTTCGGCGCCGCCGCCCCGCTACTTTGCCGAAGCCGGCCCTTTCCGTCCTCTGACTCGGCTCCGGCCCCACCCAACTTGATCGAGGCCGCTCATCGCGGGCGTGGAAAACCGAACGGCCGGTGAACGCCACCTTCACGGTCAGCTGGGTTCAGCGGTCGTCTCCGCTCAGCCAACAGCGACGCCGAAGAGCAGGCCGATGAGGTAAGTCGCAATCATCGTCGCTGAGCCCATCACCACGTTCCGGAGGATGGCCCGGCCGCGCGGGGCCCCGCCGAGGGCGGCGCTGATCCAGCCGGTGAGGAACAAGCCGATCACCACTGCAACCGCGGCGATCCAGACGCGATTCTCGCCGAATGGCAAAAGGATCATTACGAGCGGGATGAGCGCTCCCAGCGCGAACGAGACGAATGACGAGACAGCCGCCGCCCAGGGGCTGGTGAACTCTTCGGGGTCGATTCCAAGTTCAACCTCTGCATGGGCTGCGAGGGCGTCCTTCGCGGTGAGCTCGACCGCGACCTGATGCGCGAGGTCGTCCGAGAGCCCACGCTGACGGTAGAAGCCGGCGAGTTCTTCGAGTTCTTCCTGAGGTATGGTCTCGAGTTCCCATTTCTCCTTGGCGATCAGCGCCTTCTCGGTATCGCGCTGGGTGCTCACCGAAACGTACTCGCCTCCGGCCATCGAGAATGCGCCAGCGACCACTGCGGCGATTCCTGCCGTGGCGATCGCGAGAACGTTGTTCGGGGTCGCCGCTGTGACACCGATCACGACGCCAGCGGTCGAGACGATGCCGTCGTTCGCTCCCAGTACCCCGGCGCGCAGCCAGTTGAGTCGCTGGCCGGTGCCCCGGTCGTGAGGTTCGCCGGGATGGGCTTGGGGTGCTGTTTTTCTAGCCATGGCTCGGTGCCTCCATAGTGATTCTCAGTGGGTTCGCTGGCGCTCTCGGCCTGTCAGCGGTGTGCGCTGTGCGCCGTCTGCGTTGGCTCGCGACGCCTTGAGTTTGCGCTCGGCGCGCGGGCCGACGGCGCGCAGCGCGCCCAGAATCGCGACGAGGTCGACGACTTCTTGGAGCCAGGCCCCGATCAACGCGGGAAGGAACCCGAACGCTGCGACGAGCATGAGACCCACGCTGATGATGATGCCGAGCCAGATGCTCTGGAGAGCGATCCGCACCGTGTCCTTTCCCACGCGTACCGCCAGGGGGAGGGAAGCGAGGGTGTCGTACCGGTTCACAATGTCGGCGGACTCGCTCGCGGCGGTCGCGCCCCGAGCCCCCATCGCGAAACCGATATCGGCAGCGGCGAGCACCGGGGCGTCGTTGAGGCCGTCGCCGACCATGATGAGCGGCCTGGGCTGCACCGTGCTCACGATGCGTACTTTGTCGGAGGGCCGGCACTCGGCGTGCACCTCGTCGATGCCGAGGCTCGCGGCGATCGGCTCGGCAGTGGTCGCCACGTCGCCGGTGACCATGAGCGTGCGTTCGATCCCGAGCCCGTGCAGCTCGTGGAGCGCCTGCGCAGCCTCGTCCCGCGTCTGGTCGCGCATCACGATCGCGCCCGCGAAGCGGTCGTCGACGGCGACGTAGATCGCGAGCTCCCCGGGCTCCAGCGGGGCGAGCGCGAGGGTCGGGGCGAACTCGCGGAGCCAGGAGGGCTTGCCTACCCGTACCGTCGCCACCGCACCGTTTGTGCTGTCGGACGCGAACTGCGCGGCGACGCCGTTGGTGGCGATCTCCTCGGCTCCGAGCACTTCCAGCAGCGGATATCCGTGCTGCTTGGCCGCCGCGACGACCGATTCTGCGAGCACGTGGGACGAGTACACCTCGGCCGATGCGGCGAACCGGAGCACGCTCATCTCGTCGAAGCCGGGCTCAGCAAGGATGCGTTCGAGCACGGGCCGCCCGGTCGTGATGGTGCCGGTCTTGTCGAACGCCGCGGAGCGTACCCGCGAGAGCTGTTCGAGAGTGCCGCCGCCCTTCACGATAAGCCCGAAGCGCGCAGCCCGGCTCATGCCGCCGAGGAACGCGACCGGTGCGGCGATCAGCAGGGGGCACGGCGTTGCGACCACCAGCACCTCGGCGAATCTGACCGCCTCCCCGCTGGCCACCCATGCAACGCCCGCGATGACGAGCGAGAGTACCGTGAACGGCACCGCATAGCGATCGGCGAGCCGCACCACTTTCGCCTTGCTGCCCGCGGCCTGCTCGACCAAACGCACGATCTGCTGGTACTCGCTGTCTGAGGCGAGCGCGACAGCCCGCATCGTGACCGCACTCGCACCGTTCACCACTCCGCTGGAGACGCGCTCGCCCGCCACGCGCTCGACCGGCAGGCTCTCACCCGTGAGCGAGGATTCATCGAGCACAGCATGCTCTGACACGAGCACCGCGTCGACCGGTACGAGCGCGCCGGGCCGTACAAGCAGCAGATCGCCGACCTCGACGGCTTCGACCGGCACGTCCTCGGCGACCGCCTCGAGGGTTGAGCGGCCCGCCGGGGCGGCCTCGTCGCGCAGCAGCCTGGTGGCCTGCTGCGGGGCTTTGCGCAGCAGCGCGGTGAGCTCGCGCTTGGAGCGGTTCTCAGCGTAGTCTTCGAGGGCCGCGCCGCCGGTGAGCATGAGCACGACCACGAGCGCGGCCCACGGCTCACCGACGAGCACAGCCGCAGTGATCGCGGTGACCGCGAGGATGTCGAGCCCGGCGTGGCCTTTGAGGAGCTGGCGGATCATGCCGACCGCCTCCCACGCTGCGATCGCCAGCGCATACGCGCCGACGAGCCACGGGGCGGTTTCTCGGGCAGGGGTGGTGAGCAGGATCAGGCCGACCATCGCGATCAGCAGGGTCGCGAACACCAGCGGATACGCCTTGGCTGCGGCAGAAACTCGTCTCACGCTGCAAGCTTCCCAGATCGCGGGCGTCGGCGCATCGCAGGCGAGCCTTGCCTCAGCATGCTTCGGTCTCGGCCGAGGGCGTGGTTCAGAGCAGCAGCGCCCCCAGCCCAGCAGCACCGAGCACCACGGCCCAAGCGGGAGCCTTCCACGCGGTCAGTGCGACGAATGCCACTGCGACGATTACGAGAGAGTGCGGTCCGGTGACGCCCTCGGTGAACACCGGATCGTACAGGGCCGCCGCGAGCAGGCCGACGACTCCCGCATTCACGCCCTTCAGCGCTCGCTGCACCCTCGGGGCTCGGCGCAGCCGATTCCAGAGCGGCAGTACGCCGATGATGAGGAGGGCCGAGGGGAGGAAGATCGCGACGAGGGCGATCGATGCTCCGAGCGCCCCCGAGGGGCCGCTCGTCGTGACCGCGCCAAGGAAAGCGGAGAACGTGAACAACGGACCAGGCACCGCCTGCGCGGCTCCGTACCCGGCCAGGAACGCGCCGGGCTCTACGAGCCCTGTCTGCACCGTCTCCGCCTGCAGGAGCGGCAGCACGACATGGCCGCCCCCGAACACGAACGAGCCCGCACGGTAGAAGAGGTCGAACAGACTGAGTGCCGCATCTCCTGTCGCTGTTGCGAGGATCGGGAGGGTCACCAGCAGCAGGGCGAACGCGATCAGGCAGCCGATCGAGACGCCCCGGTGCAGGCGCACCGGAAATCGATCCTCAGTCCTGGCGGGTGCCCCGGTGTGCGCGGTGCGCGCAAGGAACAGCAACCCGGCGATGCCCGCGGCGATCATGGCACCAAGCATCGCGAGCGGGCCCGGCACGAGCAGCACGAGCACCATGACCGCGACCGCGATCGTCGCGCGACGAGCATCGGGGGTGAGCGATCTTGCCATGGCGAGCACAGCGTGGGCGACTACCGCGACCGCAGCCGCCTTCAAACCGAGTACCCAGCCCGCCTGCGAGAGATCCCCGCTCGCGCCGATACCGAGCGCGAAAGCGAAAAGCAGCATGGCTGAGGGGAGCGTGAAGCCGGCCCAGGCGGCGAGCATGCCGAGGATACCGGCGCGCTGCAGGCCGATCGCCATGCCGACCTGACTCGACGCCGGCCCGGGCAGGAACTGGCACAGCGCGACGAGATCCGCGTAGGCGCGGTCACTGAGCCATCCTCGCCGCTCGACGAACTCGGTGCGGAAATAGCCGAGGTGAGCGACCGGCCCGCCAAACGACGTCAACCCGAGCCGCAGGAACACGAGGAAGACCCGTCCCGATGAACCCGGGAATGGGCGAGACGCAACTGAATCAGGGAGTCCCACCCCACCAAGTCTGCCGTTGAGCCCGCGCTCTGGAAAGCAACTCGCCAGCTGACACCTAACGTTCATATTGGTTCGCATGACTCCGAAACGCATTTGCCTCCTTGCTCCCGGATCTACCCCGTTCCCCTCCAGTGCTCTCGGCAACAAGATGGAAGCCGTCTGGAGCTCAGGGCTTGAGCCAAGCCTCGGATTCCTACCTATCGGATGTGACGGTTTCGATGCGCGTGATGAGCGCCGGCGACGGCTACAAGTATCTGCTGCGCTCCGTCGTTGCAGGCGACGGCGACCGGAGCCTTTCGACGCCGCTGACTCGCTACTATGCCGAGGTCGGGAATCCTCCCGGCAGCTGGCTCGGCTCTGGCCTCGCCCAGCTCGGCGAAGGTCGCATCACTCCCGGCGAGGAGGTATCGGAGCAGCAGCTCCAGCTCCTCATCGGGATGGGCTGCGACCCGGTGACAGGCGACCCGCTCGGCCGCGCCTACCCGGTGTACAAGACCCCGGCCGAGCGCATCGCCGAGCGCGTCGAAGCCCTCGACTCCGACCTTGGCCCGGCCTCGCGTGCGGAAGCGATCGCTGAGATCGGAGCCGAAGAACACGCGCGCGGCACCAGGAAGGCCGTCGCCGGATACGACTACACCTTCTCCTTGCCGAAGTCGGCGTCGGTGCTGTGGGCGGTCGCCGATGCCGGCACCCAAGCGCTCATCGCCGAGGCGCATCACGCGGCGATCGCCGAGGTGATCGACTTCATGGAACGAGAAGTCGCCGCGACCCGCGTTGGTATGACCGGTGCCGACGGCGGCGCTGTCGCGCAGGTCGATACCTTCGGGCTCGCTGCGACCGCCTATGACTGCGGACGGTCTCCCGAGGATCGCACTGCTGGATGGCTTGCCATTCGTCAATCACGATGCGCTTGCTGGACGCCTTGCCGTTGACGACCCCGATGATCTCGCTAAGGATTCGCGGTGGCGGCACGGCATCACGGAACCGGGATGGCTTCGCTCATCATCCACGGCGACCTCTCATCTCCAAGCACCCCGCTCGATCGCAAGCTCTATGTACGCCCGATTCTGCGTCCACACAGTTTCCTCACCGGAGTTGAGCACGTCCTCGACGAGGAACTCTTCCCTGATTTACTGCATCGAGCAATCCGACGCATTGTCGAGAGCGACGCAGGCCGACCACCCGCCGCTCCCAGCGTGCGCATCATCAATCTCTCAATCGGCGCAGAGTCTCGAGCGCTCGTACGGAAGATGAGCCCACTCGGCCGTCTCTTGGACTGGCTAGCCGTCGAGCTGAACCTGTTGTTTGTTGTGAGCGCCGGAAACCACAGCCGCCCGCTGATGATTCCCACCACAGCGGTACTCAACGCTGACGATGCTCTGATCGGAGCCGTCAAGGCCGCACGCGCGACTAGCCGTCAGCGTGGGATCCTTCCACCTGGCGACTCGTTGAACGCGCTCACAGTCGGAGCCATTCACTCCGACTCAAGCGGAGAGATCGAACTCCCAGATGGCGTATGGAACCTCACTGAGGATGGGATGCCAGCCCACTACAGCGCGATCGGCCCTGGCGTCGGCCGATCGATCAAGCCCGATCTCTACCACGAGGGTGGTCGAGTGCTCTACTCTCGACCGATCGTCGAACCAGGCGCCGAACACGTCGAACTGCGACCTTTACATACCCCGGCCACCGCACCGGGGACCAAGGGTCTGTCCGATAAACGGTGTGTGGGATCCGGCGGTTTTCATTCGTGAGTGGTTTTCTCGAACCGTCCGGCGAAGGTGATCGCGAACGCGTTCAGCGCGGGCTTCCACCTCATCACCCAGCGTGCCCTTCCGCCGCCAGTCGGGTCAAGCGACCGCGTCACGAGGTAGAGACATTTCAGCGCGGCGGCCTCGTTGGGAAAGTGCCCCCGAGCTCTCACGGCGCGCCGATAGCGAGCGTTGATTGACTCGATCGCGTTGGTCGTGCAGATCACCCGCCGGATCTCGACGTCATACTCGAGGAACGGCACGAACTCCGCCCAGCTGTTCTTCCAGAGCTGCACGATCGCCGGATACCGTCCGCCCCACTCGGCGGCGAACTCCTCGAACCGATCCTTCGCCGCCTGCTCCGACGGGGCCGTGTAGACGGGTTTGAGGGAACGGACGATCGCGTCGCGGTGTTGCCGCCCGGCGTAGCGGAAGCTGTTGCGGATCAGATGGACGATGCACTGCTGGACGACCGTTTGCTCCCAAGTGGTGTTGATCGCCTCCGGGAGACCCTTCAGCCCGTCGCAGACCGCGATGAGCACGTCCTCGACACCCCGGTTCTTCAGCTCGGTGAACACCTGCAGCCAGAACCTCGCACCCTCCTGACCGTCACCGGCCCAGATGCCGAGGATGTCGCGTTCCCCGTTCACGGTGACGCCCATCACGACATAGAACGGGGTGTTCCTCACCTGCCCGTCACGGACCTTCACCACGATCGCGTCGACGAAGATCACCGGGTAGAGCGCATCCAACGGCCTGCTCGACCATTCGGCGAGTTCCCCGGCGACCTTCTCGGTGATCCGGCTGATCGTGTCCTTGGAGACCTTCGCCCCATAGACCTCGTCGAAATGCGCAGCGATCTCACCGGTCGTCAACCCCCGAGCGGAAAGGGACAGAACGATCTGATCGATGCCGTCCAGTCGGCGTTTCCGCTTGGGGACGATCACCGGCTCGAACGACCCGTCTCGATCTCGCGGGACTTCGATCTCGACGGGGCCGATCTCTGTCAGCACCGTCTTGACCCGCGTCCCGTTACGCATGTTCTCGCCGATTGGGGTCCCGCCGTGCTCGTGGCCGAGGTGCTCGGTCAACTCGGCATTCAGCGCGGTCTCGAGGACGTTCTTCGTGAGCTGGCTGAGCAGGCCGCCCGGCCCCGTCAGGCTCACGCCCTGCTCCTTCGCCTGCGCGAGCAAGCGTTCTGCGAGTTCTTTCTGATCGATGATCTCCCCGGTCACGGGATCAATCATCTCGTCGTCAACAACGACAGTGGTCGTGTCAGCCACGGCCATCTCCTTTCGGATCAGGCCGGACCCTCACACACCATTATTCAGACAGTCCCGGGACCAAAGTGGCGGCACCTGGTCGGAGCGGCGCATCTGACACCTTCGCATTCACCCATGGCACGAGCAATGCGACTGCCCTCGTTACCCGTGAAGCAAGCCGTTTATTCGATGTCCTTGAAGCGGGCGCGGACCTCGACGATCCGAATTTTCCAGCACCGCAATACCATCCTGTGCTGGCTAAGGCGCTTCTCGTTCATTCGAGTGCCTGGGGCGAGCGTTCAGTCCGTCTGCGTCAGCTCCTCGAAATGGATTCGCAGCAAGCACGTCGAGAACTCAGTGCCCTTCTTGGCTATGGCGCTCTCGACCTTACGCGCCTAGGCAATGCAGCTACCAACCGTGCTGTTCTGATCGCGGGCGGTTCCATCGAGCGCGAGCAGAGGCACACTTACCAGATTCCTCTCCCGTCGTCTTTACGAGCTCGCCGCGAATGGCACCGAGTGACCATCACATTGGCCTACATGGCTCCGACTGCCGGCCAACTTACGAGATATCGCGGAACCAAGGTGTTCTTCGAGACGCCAGATAAGCAGATTACGGCGGGAGCAAGAGCCGAAGCGGGTCTGTCCGATAAACGGTGTGTGGGATCCGGCGGTTTTCATTCGTGAGTGGTTTTCTCGAACCGTCCGGCGAAGGTGATCGCGAACGCGTTCAGCGCGGGCTTCCACCTCATCACCCAGCGTGCCCTTCCGCCGCCAGTCGGGTCAAGCGACCGCGTCACGAGGTAGAGACATTTCAGCGCGGCGGCCTCGTTGGGAAAGTGCCCCCGAGCTCTCACGGCGCGCCGATAGCGAGCGTTGATTGACTCGATCGCGTTGGTCGTGCAGATCACCCGCCGGATCTCGACGTCATACTCGAGGAACGGCACGAACTCCGCCCAGCTGTTCTTCCAGAGCTGCACGATCGCCGGATACCGTCCGCCCCACTCGGCGGCGAACTCCTCGAACCGATCCTTCGCCGCCTGCTCCGACGGGGCCGTGTAGACGGGTTTGAGGGAACGGACGATCGCGTCGCGGTGTTGCCGCCCGGCGTAGCGGAAGCTGTTGCGGATCAGATGGACGATGCACTGCTGGACGACCGTTTGCTCCCAAGTGGTGTTGATCGCCTCCGGGAGACCCTTCAGCCCGTCGCAGACCGCGATGAGCACGTCCTCGACACCCCGGTTCTTCAGCTCGGTGAACACCTGCAGCCAGAACCTCGCACCCTCCTGACCGTCACCGGCCCAGATGCCGAGGATGTCGCGTTCCCCGTTCACGGTGACGCCCATCACGACATAGAACGGGGTGTTCCTCACCTGCCCGTCACGGACCTTCACCACGATCGCGTCGACGAAGATCACCGGGTAGAGCGCATCCAACGGCCTGCTCGACCATTCGGCGAGTTCCCCGGCGACCTTCTCGGTGATCCGGCTGATCGTGTCCTTGGAGACCTTCGCCCCATAGACCTCGTCGAAATGCGCAGCGATCTCACCGGTCGTCAACCCCCGAGCGGAAAGGGACAGAACGATCTGATCGATGCCGTCCAGTCGGCGTTTCCGCTTGGGGACGATCACCGGCTCGAACGACCCGTCTCGATCTCGCGGGACTTCGATCTCGACGGGGCCGATCTCTGTCAGCACCGTCTTGACCCGCGTCCCGTTACGCATGTTCTCGCCGATTGGGGTCCCGCCGTGCTCGTGGCCGAGGTGCTCGGTCAACTCGGCATTCAGCGCGGTCTCGAGGACGTTCTTCGTGAGCTGGCTGAGCAGGCCGCCCGGCCCCGTCAGGCTCACGCCCTGCTCCTTCGCCTGCGCGAGCAAGCGTTCTGCGAGTTCTTTCTGATCGATGATCTCCCCGGTCACGGGATCAATCATCTCGTCGTCAACAACGACAGTGGTCGTGTCAGCCACGGCCATCTCCTTTCGGATCAGGCCGGACCCTCACACACCATTATTCAGACAGTCCCGCCGAAGCAGAGTTCCGTGCCGTCCGCCGAGGGAGCTGCCAACACGAAATCATCGAAGGCGATCAGTCGATGATTTTTGGAGAAGGTGGAACGCTTCCCATTCACGTTGAGTGCATGAAAGATGGACAGACTCTGCGAAAGGGAAATGCCGTTCGATACGGTCTTGTCGTCTCTGTCGAAACCAGAGTTGAGACCTCGACCACTGTTCACGAAGAGGTGCGCGCAAGCCTCCGAGCGATGGTGCGCGCATAGGCTAGGCAACGCATCCAAGGTTAGATCTACTCCGAGTCACGGCTCGTGGGTCGCGCGGAGAATACCGAGTATCTCTTTGGCACCCTGGTCTGATGCAAGAAATCAGACCTCACTGCCAGCCGCATACCGGTATTTGCTCTAGCGTTTCGCGTCCGGATGAGGTGTATCTTGGCTAGACCTCGGACCCCTATCGGCACGTTCGGAAAAATCAGCCACCGCAAGATCACCACGGGTGTATGTCAAGCCCGGGCACGTTACCGCGACTGGGATGGAAAGCTGCGAGCCGTGCAGTGCACTGGGGCGACGAAAGCCGCCGCCGAACTCGCGCTCAAGCGAAAGCTCTCCGAGCGATCGCTCTTCCAACCCGGGTTTGCTGGCCTCAGCGCCGACAGTACGTTCGCGAAGCTCGTGGACTACTGGCTTGAGGACATGGAGGTCGAAGACCGGCTCTCACGAACCACCCGGAACCTCTACGAGCGGAACATGCGAACCCTCGTCGCCCCGTCGTTCGCCGAGCTAACATTGCGCGAAATCGGAGTCGCACGGTGCGACTACTTCCTGAAACAACTCGCGAAGCAAAGCTATAGCCGTGCCCGTCAGGCTCGCGTGGTTCTGCGCCTCGCGCTCGGGCTTGCAGTGCGGCACGAAGTGATCCCACGCAATCCGATGGATCACGTCTCTCGGCTGCGCCGACCCGCTCGTACTCCTGATGCGTTCGAGGGCTCGGAGATCGAACTGATCCGCGAGGCCGTGCGCGAGTGGGAAGAGCGAAAGATCGTGGCTGGCCCAAAGCCAGACGGACAGCTCGGGCAGATCATCGAAGTGCTCCTC
Organism: Leucobacter muris; assembly: GCF_004028235.1. Lineage (NCBI taxonomy): Bacteria > Bacillati > Actinomycetota > Actinomycetes > Micrococcales > Microbacteriaceae > Leucobacter > Leucobacter muris. The sequence continues at coordinate 547,517 of NZ_CP035037.1, forward strand.
GGCACCTCCGTTCGGATCGGCGAAGTCCTTGCGATCCGTATCCGAGACCTCGACCTCCGCAGCGCAATCCCAACGGTCAGGATCACGGGCACCATCGTCAGCAGGAAGGGCGAACCGACTCACCGCCAAGATCACCCGAAGACCTCACGCTCGGTGCGGACGATCGCACTGCCGCAGTTCGCGGTGGCCGCGATCCGCGCGCGGATCAAGAAGCGGCTTTCGATCGACCCCGATGCGCTTCTGTTCTGCAACCGCAACGGCGATCCACTCACGACGAACAACGTCCGCCGCCGACTCCGCGACGTGATGGACAAAGCAGGACTGAACGGAGTGACCCCGCACCGATTCCGCCGCACCGGAGCGACTGCAGTCAACCAGGCTGGCGGCATCGACCTCGCGGCCGAGCTTCTCGGACACACCGACTCGCGGATCACAGCTCAGCACTACATCGTGCGTAATGATCTAGTGAACCCGGCCACCGCCCGCATGCTGGAGGAGAGGTACGGTGGCACCGCGTAATCTGATCAGCCTAGAGCCGGGGAGCCCCGCCGCCCTGTCGCGCCTCCGAGCACTCCTATCGGCACCATTGTCAGAAAAGTTCCCGAATGGGAAGTTATCTGACAGCACTGACGTGAGGGCTCGCCGCAGTCCAGTTGCTTGGAAGAGATCGCCAAGAAGTCACCATAAACCCCGTTCCGGGGCTCGATGTGGCTCACATCGAGGCGCGGAAGTTAGTGGGCCAATCTAGTGGTCAACGTCCTGCAAAGCATGAAATCCATGACGCGCTGTGCAACGCTAGAAAGGGAATAACCCCGGTCAAGTGGGGTAAACCGGTCGACGTCTTACCTGGGGGGTCAAGGGGTCGCAGGTTCGAATTGAATTGGCCTGGTTTGAGTTCCGACCGGTTTTCCTGTCAACCTGTCGGTGACAGAAGTTCCTCGGCCTCAGTATAGTAGGCCTGCTCGACCTCGATCGGGGTACGCATATCGAGCTCCCCGTGAAGGCGCTCATGGTTCCACCACCACACGTATTCGAGGGTCGCGAGTTCGACCTGCTCAACCGTCCGCCAGGGGCCCTGCTGTCGGATCAGTTCGGTCTTGTAGAGGTTGTTGACCGCCTCAGCCATGGCATTGTCAAAACTGTCGCCGACCGTCCCGGTCGAGGGCACTGCTCCGAGTTCCGCAATGCGATCCGTATAGACCATGGCGGTGTAATTCGACCCGTGATCGGCGTGATGGATCAGGCCATCGAGCCTGCCGCCCGATTGCCACGCAGCCATATCGAGTGCCTGCATCGGCAGAACCTCAGATTTCAGCGTCGCAGCGACATTCCAGCCCACGATTCTGCGCGAGTACACGTCAGTGACGAACGCGACATAGGCGAACCCAGACCAGGTGGCGACGTAGGTCACGTCGCACACCCAGAGCTTGCGCGGCCCGTCAGCGGCGAATCTCCGGTTGACGAGATCGGCAGGCAGTGCCGCCGTTTTGTTAGGGCGTGTGGTGAACACGCGCTTTGATTTCCGTACCCCGCGCACGCCGGCGAGCCGCATCAGACGCTCGGTCTGGTCGCGGCCGATCTTCCACCCCTCACGCTTCAGCAGGGCATGCATCTTCCGGCGCCCGTACACGCCATAGTGCTTCGCGTGGAGCCGCCGGATCTCAGGGAGGAGCAACTCGTCGCGCAGCTGCCTGGCTGAGGCCGACCGGGCTTTCGCGGCCCGGTATCCGCGGGAGGTGAGGAACCCACGAACTGCCGCACGCAGCGTACGACAGAGGAACTCGACCCCGAAACGATCACGGTACTCGTCGATGAATCTGATCATTTCGTTCGTGGCCGGTCGAGTTCCTTCGCGAAAAACACGCTCGCGGCTTTGAGTACCTCGTTGGCCTTACGGAGCTCGCTCACCTCGCGGCGTAACCGCCGGTTCTCCTGGGCCATATCGATCGAGGTGCCAGGCTTCGCGCCGGTATCGATGTCGTAGCGGCGCTGCCACACGCGCAGCGTCTCCGGGCTCACTCCGAGGAGCCCACCGACGTGTCGGCAGGCCGCGGTCAGCGACTCGTGCTCGGGACGGGCTTCGGCGAGCATCCGAAGTGCGCGCTGGCGAAGTTCAGGGTCATATTTGCTTGGCATCGTAGTTCCATCCTTGTATAAAGATCGGAACTCAAACCAGGCCAATTCAAATCCTCTCAACTTGAGGTGCGCTCATTGCCTTGGAGTCTCGCGGTCCGTCGCCTCGCGCCCTGCTCGCGTCGCCACGCTCGAAGGCCGGGGGTGAAGCGGGATCCCCGCCCGACCCGGTGAACAGTGAGCCGGGGACCCCCCGGCCCGGGGAGCGAACCGCCTACGGTTCGCGGGTCCGCATCCACTCGAGGTAGCGCGCGTAAGGGTCGTCCGGAAGCAGCGGGCTGCTCGCGCGGGCGCGGCGCCGGCGGCTCGGCCTGATCGCTCCGACGGCGTCGAGGGTGTCGCGGAGGGTGGCGCCGAGCCGCGTCCAGAACCGTGAATCCATCATTGCGTTCTCCTCGGTCGTCCGCGAGAGGCGGAGGGAAACGGGGATCCCGGGTGCGCCGTCTGGCGGTACCGAGGAGCCGGGAATCCCAAGGTAGACGGCGCCGGAATGACTGGGCCAGTGCTTGACGGCTCGGTGCGCTCGGTGTAGTGAGCCCGCCGGGACCTCGACCTCTCCGCGCTACCCCGCGGCCCTCCGCACGACGTCTGCGAGCTGCTCCCAGGCGCGCTCCGTCGGGTCGACGAGCGCGTACGAGGTGGGCCAGAACCCGCTCTCGTCGTCGAGCGCCGCCTCGGCGCTCACGCCGAACGTCGAGTAGCGCTCCTTGTCCATCTGCCCGCTGCGGAAGAAGACCACGACCTTGCCGCCCCGCGCATACCCGGGCTGGCCGTAGTAGAGCTTCGGCGCCAGGTCGGGGGCCGCCGACGTGACGATCGAGTGCACCCTTTGCGCCATCTGCCGGTCGCCGTCGGGCATCTGCTCGATCTTCGCGAGCAGCTCCGCCTCCTCGGCCGCAGCCTTCTTCGCGCCCTTCTCGCGTTTGGCCTCGGCCCTCAGCTCGGCGGCCCGCTCCTTCATCGCGGCCCGCTCCTGAGCCGAGAACCCGGCCTTCTCCTTCTCAGCCATCTTCCGCCCTCATTCCTCGCGTCGATTCGTGTTCGGCCCAGGCTAACCGGCGGGGCCCCGACGGCGCTTCTCGATTCCTGATCGAGATGCGGTGCTCGGCGTCCCGCTCAGTGCGGTGCTCCTCGCGGCCGAGGCGTCACGGCGCCACGACGAAGCGCTGCTCCTCCTCGTTCCAGCCGGTCCAGTCCCCGAAGTAGAGGACCGTGGTCTCTTCCTCCTCTTCCTCATCCTCGGGGGTGTCGGCTCCGGGATCCGGCTCGGCGGTGACGCTCGGATCCGCAGGCCGGTCGCCCGATCCCGGCTCCGAACCCACGGTGCGGCCATCCGCACCGGACGCCCCCGAGCCGGTTCGAGCGGGCGACTCGTCGACCTGAACGGGCGCGGGGCTCGGCGGCGGGGCGAGGGGCGCCTGGTCGATCGTGGCGGGGATCGAGAACGAGGCGACCACGGTCGCGGAGGTGGCCAGGGCGGGGACGAGCTTCTGCCGCCACTCGCGGGTGAGCGCGAGCAGACCGGCGATCCCCAGGCCGACGGTGGTGGCCTGCTCGATGAACTGCGCGTACCGCGAACGGCACGAGTCGCAGGTGGTGAGGTGACGCTCGGCCGCGGCTCTCCGCCGCGCGCCCGGCTTGCCCCAGCGCATGATGCCGAAGTGCTCGACCGCGCTCGCGCAGTCGTCGGGCAGCGCAGAGGTCGGCCGGTGCAGGCGCTGGATCCACGCCTTGCGCAGGCCGCCGCGAGCCCGCTTGAGCAGCACGGAGGTGGAGTTCGGGGAGAGGCCGAGCGATCTCGCGACGTCCTGCACCGGTCGCCCCTCGACATCGACGGCCACGATCACGTCGCGCCACCGTTCGGGCAGCTCCAGCAGCGCGGCGGCGGCGCGCTGCTCCTGAGCGTCGCCGAGCGCTTCCGGCGAGCTCTCGACGTCATCGGCGGGCAAGCCCCCGAGGTCGTCGAGCTGATGCATGCGCCGCTGCGAACTCCAGTGGGTGGCGAGCAGCGAGTCCATCGTCTTGTAAGAGGTATCCGCGGAACGATGCGGAGGGGCCTCCGCCGCCGACCAGCGCTTGGAACACCGACGCGAACGCCTCGGCGACGATGTCCTCCGCGGCCCCCGGATCCTTCTTCGCGGCCCACGATCGAGCGACCGCGCTGTGGCGCTGCCAGAGCGTTTCGAGCGGCCACGCCTCCCCGTCGCGTACGAGCCGGCACAGCTCCTCGTCGGTGAGCTCGGGGCCGGGGCCGGGCGCGGCTCTGCCGCGGGCGTCACGGCCGCGGTCATCGCCGCGCGCCGTCTCAGGGGTGCGATCCGACATCAGGATCCGCTTCCCGCACGCGTTCTGCGCGCCTGCCGCGAGAAGCCGATGTGGGCGAACACGATCCCGAGCGCGACGAGCACGTGCGCCCCGAGCATCGACGTCCTGAGGGGGTCGGAGCCGGTGATGCTGAGTGGCGCCTGTTGACCCGAGGACGGCTGCGCCGACGCGGTTGCGAGGGGTTGTTCTCGCGAGGTCGACGCCGACTGCTCGGTGTGGATCGGGCTGAGCTCGGCCGGGGCTTCCCGCGGCGCCGGAGGGACGCCGAGGAGGGGCGGATCCTCCCGCGTCTCGATGACACCGAGATCGCTCGAGAGGGGCGCGGATCGGGGCGCGACGTCCTCGAGGGTCTCTGCCGGGGCGCCGATGACCTCGTGCTTCACGGCGCCGTTCTGCTCGCCCTCGGGTCCTTCGGGATTCGGTGCCGCATAGGGGCCCAGCAGCATCAGTGTGCCGCTCGAAGTGTTGACGGTCGCCCCCATGGCGCGGGCGGTGACATCGGCCTCCACCCCGCTCGATGCGTCGTCCCCGAGGTCCGGCACGGTCGCGTCGAATCGCACCGTGGTCTCTTCGTCGGGCGCGATCGCCTGCGCCAGCCGGCGGTGGTCCCAGACGGTTCCGGTGACGGCGACGACCACCTCGTCGAGTTCGTACTCGCTGGTGTTGACGAAGTAGACGTAGACCTCCATGGGTTCTCCGGGCGTCGCGCGCCCGTCGCCGTCGGTGTCGTCGACCCGGGTCTTGATGTCGGCTTCGAGCCTGACGAAGGTGGAGTCGGGCAGTTCGAGCACCACACGGTCGTCCTCCTCGAGTGCGTCGGGCTGCTCGCCCGCGACCGTCGCCGACCAGAACGGCGGCCACCCCTCCACGGCTCCCGGCGGGGAGAACCGGAAGGAGTGGAACTCGCTCTCGCCCGGGGCCAGCGCGCCGCCGACGCAGCGGAACCCGCCCGGGGGCGTCGCGGCGCAGTTCGCGTCGGCGGACACCTGCCGGTCGGTGCCCTCCTGCGGCGCGAAATCGAGCGTGTGGCCGGTGGAGGCGCCGGCTCCGTCGTTGCGCACCACGACGGTGACCCACACCGGGTTTCCCGGCCCCAGCCAGGCGAGCATGGGGAGTGCCTGCAGATTGGGCGAGGAGTCCGAGTTCTCCGGGGAGCTCCCCCCCGGCGGGCGGAGTCCCCGGCTCCGAAGAGTCGTCGGCGGGCCCATGGGGCGGAACGACGCTCGCGAGGTCGGTGGCGACGGGAGCGGAGAGAGCAGCTCGGGCGCCGAGAGCGACGGGGTCGAGTGCCTGCGCAGGCTGCTGGCCTGCGATCGAGGCAAGACCGATGACGGCCGCGAATAGTGCGGGGAGCGCGCGTCTCATGTATCGCCGCTCGCGATGTGCGGTCCCCTGCCCGGCATGATACCCCCCAATATCCGAGGCCAGCTTAGGCGATTTCCCTGCACGGGAGCGGTTTCCGGGCTGCCATGTGCGGAGGCTGTGCGGAGGCCGGCCTTCCACTCGGCTCGCCGAGCCCTAGCACAACTGTCGGCCCCGCGTGCCCCCTTGGCGGCACCCGACGGGCTCTGCCAGCCTGATCCTCATCGGAGCGCCCGCGCCCGACAGTCGACCCCACCCCAGGAAGGACCCCACGATGAGCAACCTGCTGCGCGACGACTCGCTCTCGCTCCTCACTCGCGGTTACGGCTTCGGGGCGCGCATCTGGGAGCGCGTGCGCGACGGGGCGAGATCGGCGCCCATGCGGCTGCTCGGACGCGAGGCGCTGCTGGTGCGCGGCGCCGAGGGGGTCGCCCTGTTCTACGACGAAGGGCGGGTGGCCCGGCACGGTGCCATGCCGGCGTTCGTGCAGGAGACGCTGTTCGGACACGGCTCGGTGCACAGCCTCGACGGCGCGGAGCACCGCCACCGCAAGTCGACCCTTCGTCGACGTCGCCTACGAGGACGAGCAGGTGGCGCGGCTGGCCCCGCTGATCGAGGAGCAGTGGCGCACGGAGCTCGCCGACTGGATCGCCGGTGGGGACCGCTCCGCCTACGATGCCGCCGTCGGCGTGTTCGGCCGCGCCGGCATGCGCTGGGCGGGGCTGCCCGGCACGGCTGCGGCTCAGACCCGGTGGGCGGCGCGCCTCGCGCAGATCGTCGACGGCTTCGGGGCCCCGTACTCGCCCGAGTTCGTGATGTCGGCCCTGAACCGCGCGTGGTCCGACCGCCACGCGCAGAAGCTCGTCGAGGCGACGCGCGCCGGCCGGCTCGATCCCGCCGAGGGCACCGCGCTGCACGCGTGGGCCTGGCACCGCGATGAGCAGGACGTGCTGCTGCCCGCGCGGCTGGCCGGGATCGAGCTGCAGAACTGCATCCGCCCGCTCATCGCGGTCGCCCGTTTCGTCGCCTTCGCCGCCAAAGAGCTGCACGACCGACCCGAGTGGCGCGCCCGCATCGCCGCCGAGACCGCCGAGCGCGGCAGCCTCGTCAGCGGCCCGCTCGCGACGGCGTTCGCGCAGGAGGTGCGCCGTACTGCGCCCTTCGTGCCCGTGCTGCCCGCTTGGGCGCTCGAGGGCATCGAGCTCGACGGCGAGCGGGTGCCGGCGGGCGGTCGGGTGGTGCTCGACGTGCTCGGCACGAATCTCGACGACGGGTCGTGGGAGCGGGCCGAACTCTTCGATCCCGAGCGCTTCGTCGGGATCGACGACTACGAGGAGCTCGCGGCATTCGTGCCGCAGGGGGGGGGCGCCACGGTCGCGGGCGGGCACCGGTGCCCGGGAGAGAAGCTCGCGATCGTCGGTCTCGCCGCGGCCGTGGCAACGCTGAGCGATGAGCGCGTCGCGGTCCTGGGTCGGGGCCTCGAGGTGAATCGTCGCCGGCTGCCCACGAAGCCCGCCTCCGGTGGGCGGGTGCGAGGCGCGGGCGCGGCTGCGGATCGCTGCCCGATGCACTGAGCACGCGGGCTCCGGATCGCGCGGCCTCGGGGCCGCTTTCGGCGCCCCGGGCCAGCGCCCGCCGCTACGCGCCCTCGCCCACGACGGGGGTCTCGTCTTCCGGATCGCCGCCGTCGGTGATCGCTCCGGTCGGCTCGTCGTGCACGACGGTGTGCCGGGTGCCGCGCTCGGCGGTGAACTCGCGACTTGCCTGAACGGCCTCGTCTCGGCTTCTGAAGCTGCGCGAGAGCGCCGGATCGCCGTCGACCTCGTTCACCCACTGCCCGTTCTTCGCCTTGGTGGTGACGTCGTGCTTCGCCATGCTCTCGACCTCCTGCTCGTTCGGTCGGCGCGGCGGCCGCCGCGCCGATGATTCCCACGCTAGGCGTGCGCGGCAGGGTCGGTCAGGGGCTTGACGCGCGGCGCGCTCGGTGCCCGCTGCTTCACGCACCTCGAGCGGATCGGCCGTGTCTGTGGAGCCGGCCTCGGGCGCGCGTGCCCCGTCTCTGGCCGCGATCCGGGCGCGCCGCGACGGGCGTCGAGTTGCGCGCGTTCGGCTGATCCGCAATGGCAGTGAAAACCGTTATCAATAAGGATGGCGGTGATCCGACTTGGAAGGTTGTCTCCATGGCTTTGCTGACCCGAACGAGAGCGTCGGCGGTCTCCGTCGGCGCGCTCGCCCTTCTCGCGGGCCTCATCGCGCCCGCCGCGGCCCACGCGGCCGTCGCGGAAGACCCGATCAGGCTCGAGACGGGCCACATCGACGCGTTCAATCTCGTGCTGAACGACGACGGCTCGCCGGGGCTCGTGCTCAAGGAGGACGTGACCGGGTCGCACGTGCTGCGCACGCCCGAATCCGTCGAGCTGTTCGTGAAACCGGCGGCGCAGCAGCAGGTTCCGGCCGACTACGTGCCCGGCCTGCCGTCATCGGTCTATTTCCTGCCGCTCACGCAGGACCACAGCCTCATCTGGCCCGGCTGGGACACCCAGGCGCTCACCCCCGAGTTCGGGGCGGGGTTCTCGACCGACTTCACGGTCGACGTCGAGGGCCCCGGGCAGGTGTTCCTCTGGTCGCAGGACTCCTTCGGCGCGCCGAAGCCGCTCATGCACGGCGACGACTACGCCCTGCCCGGCGTCATCTCGCAGCCCTACCCGGCGCACACCCACGCCAACTGGGCGTTCACCGACCCCGGCACCTACAAGCTCACGGTGCAGGGCGAAGTGGCGAGCGCCGACGGCGCGAAGACCGCCACCACCAACACCGCCACCTACACCTTCGTCGTGGCGGAGCGCACGAAGCTCACCCCTGCCGCTCCGACGCAGTCGGGCAACACCGTGACGATTCCGGCGCAGCCCTGGACCGTCTACACCGACGGATCAGGCGCAGTGCTTGAAGCAGGCCCCCACGAACTGCGGGAAGACCTGACGATCACCGCCGCGCCGGCCTACGGCTTCGACCTCGCCGACGGCGCCCCGTCCGAATGGAGCTTCGACGCGCAGGCCCCGCAGGCCCCCGCGCTCTCGATCACCGGGCTGCGCGGGCACTACCACCAGAACACCCCGATCGAGCTCGAGGCGGCCTCCGACCCGGCGGCTGAGAACGCCGGCTATGCCTGGTTCATCCAGCGCACGGATCAGCCCGAGCCGGTGCGCGTCGCCGGCGTCACCGAGGCACAGCTGCGGATCACGGCCGAGCAGGCGCTGAACGGCGCCCGGGTGAGCGCCCAGCTGCTCGACGAGCACGGCGAGGCCGTGGCCTCGGCCGAGCCGGTGACGATCGAGGTCGACGACCACGGCGCGGACCCGCTGCAGAGGGTCGTGATCTCGGGCCTCGCGGGCCACTACCACCCCGGCGACACCGCAACGCTCACCGCGGGCGTCGAGCCCGCGTCGGTGCTGACCCGCTACGACTGGTTCGTGCAGCGCGACGCCGAGACGGAGCCGAGCCCGCTGCAGGGCGAGGTCTCGCAGAACGGCGCCGCCGTCTCGTTCGAGGCGACCGAGGCCCTCGACGGGGCGAGCATCTTCGCGCAGCTCAGCTACGACGACGGCGAGCGGTACGTCGTCTCGGAGCCCGTCACCCTGCACGTCGAGGATCACGGCGGCGAGCACCCGGCGCCCAAGCCCGACACGGCGCCGACCGCGCAGACGGGGGCCGCTCTCGACGGCGTCGAGGCCGGCGGCATCACGGCATCGGATACGAAACCCAGCCCGGGCGAGACCGTCACCGTGCAGATCGGCGAGGGCGACGAGTTCGCCGGCCGCTGGGTCGCGGTCTGGATGTTCTCCGATCCCGTGCTGCTCGGCGGCGATTGGCAGGCGGTGGCCGGCAACGGTTCGGTCTCCGTGACGATCCCGGCGGACGCGCCCGCCGGCGGCCACCGTCTCGCGGCCTTCGCCGAGGACGGCAGCCTGATCGGGTGGCAGGCGATCGAGGTGGCGGCTGCCGGGCCCGGCGGCGGCACGCCCGGCGGCGGCAAGCCCGGCGAGGGCACGCCGGGTGCAACGGCACCGGGCGGGCAGGCCCCGGCGGCTCAGACCCCGGCCGGTGCGAATGCACCCGCGGGAGGGGCCAAGCTCTCGACCACGGGCACCGAGCTCGCCGCTGCCGCCACCGCTGCGACGCTGCTGCTCGCCGCGGGCGTCGGCGCTGTGCTCCTCGCGCGGCGCCGCACCCCGGACGCCCCGGGCGACTGACACCGTCGATGCCGGAGCGGGCGACGGCCTCCGGGCCGCGCCCGCTCCCAGTGCGAAAGGATGACGTGAGACACCGCATCTGCAGATCGCTTCTCGCGCTCGGCGCGGCAGCGGCGCTCGCGGGGTGCGCCGCACCCGCGGCGACCGCCGACGACGGGCGCATCGAGGTGGTCACCACGACGGGGATCCTCGCCGACCTCGTGGGCAACGTGGCCGGCGACCGGGCCAACGTCGTCTCCCTGGTACCGGAGGGCGGAGACCCCCACAGCTACGAGCCCTCGCTGCGCGACGTGCGCAGCATCGTGTACGCCGACGCGGCGTTCTCCAACTACCTCATGCTCGAGGAGCAGAGTCTCATCAAGGCCCTCGACACCAATCTCCCCGAGGGCGTGCCGAACGTCGCCCTCGCCGAGGACGCCGTGAAGTATGCCGCCGAGATCATCCCGCTCGTCGAGGACGTCTCCCTCGACACGGTCTGGCTCGGCCTGCGCGTGCAGGGGAACGGCGCGCAGTACGGCGCCGATCGCACCTCAGAGGTGATCCTCTCGGCGACCGGTGTGCAGGGCCCCGGCGATCTCGTCGCCTACCTCACCGGCAGCTTCGGCGACATCGATCGATACTTCGACTCGACCGACGGCTTCGACGCCTCTCAGGGGTACGCGAACGACTCCGTCACCATCCCGCCCGACACCCACACCCACCTCAGCTGGGCCTTCACCGAACCCGGCTACTACACGCTCGACCTGCGGGGAAGCCTGCAGGTGACCCCCGACCAGCAGCCGATCGACATCGCGGCGGGCGAGATCACCTTCGCCGTGGGCGTCGACCCCTACGGTGCCCCGGGCCGCCCCGGCGCGCACGTGCTGAACTCCGGGCACTCCGACCTGGTGCTCGACCTCGACGAACACGAACTCCGCGTGCTCGTCGACCACGAGCACGGCACCTCCGAGGTGCATCAGGAGACGCTCGCCCCCGACGACCTCGTGGTCGAGGTGCCCAACAAGGCCCTGCACGAGATCCCCGGCGATCCGGCCTATCGCTTCCTCGGCCGGCCGGGCGACCAGGTCTACCAGCTCGCCCAGGCGGTGCTGGGCAAGCACGTGCACGGCGAGATCGATCCGCACCTGTGGCAGAACGTGCGCAACGCGATGTCGTACACCGAGATCATCCGCGACACGCTCATCGAGGTCGATCCGGGGGGCGCCGAGACGTACACCGAGAACGCGACCGCCTATCTGCGCGAACTCGAAGAGCTCGACGCCGAGGTGCGCGACACGATCGCCGAGATCCCGCGCGAGGCCCGCACGCTCGTCACCACCCACGACGCCTACGCCTATCTCGCGCGGGCCTACGACCTCGACATCGTCGGATTCGTGACCCCGAACCCGTCGGTCGAGCCCTCGCTCTCCGAGCGCAAGAGACTCACGGAGACCATCCGCAACCTGCGGGTGCCGGCCGTGTTCCTCGAACCGAACCTGGCCTCGCGCTCCTCCACCCTCGTCGAAGTCGCGAAAGAGCAGGGGATCGAGGTCTGCAGCATCTACGGCGACGCCTTCAGCGCCGAGGTGACGAGCTACGTCGAGATGATGCGCTTCAACGCGCACTCCGTGCGGGACTGCCTGACCGGTGCGCCGCACGGGGACGAGAAGGCCGCGGGCGCGACCGCGACGCATGAGGACACACCGGGCGCCGACGCCCACGACAAGGAGAATCAATGACCCGCTCGCGTACGAGCCGAGCGCTGCTCGGCGGTGCACTGGTGGCAGCCGCCCTCGCGCTGCTGCCGGCCTCGATGGCGCTCGCAGTGGAGGCCCCCGACGACGGGCTGACGCAGACGCTCGACCCCAATCAGGCTCAGGGCACGGGCCAGGTGGTGCTCGACGACGGGCACATCGACTTCGGCCCGACGCTCAACACGGGGGAGTGGATCGTGCAGATCCACGACGACACGGGCGCCCCATCGTACTGGCGCATGCCGTCCGACGTCGTCGCCCACGTGAACGACGCCGCGAAGCTCACGATCCCCGAGAGCGAGGACTACGCCTTTCTCGGGCTCGAGCCGGGCACCGAGGCCTGGGTGATTCCGCAGGTGCGCAAGCCCGGCGTCATCTGGACGGGCTGGAACACGCAGGAGCCCACGGTGCTCGACTCCCTGAGCATGGGCACCACGCTCAGCATCCTCGGGGTGCAGGGGCCGGGCGACGTCTCGGTCTACCTGCAGAGCGGCAACTTCGGTCAGCCCGAGCCGCTCTGGTCGACGCACGAGGCGTTCCCGCAGCAGACCTGGATCGAATCGAACACCCACACGCACGCGAACTGGGTGTTCGACGAACCCGGCGTGTACCTGGTCGAGGTGCAGTTCTCGGGCGAGCTGATCGACGGCGAGCCGGTATCGGCGCACGACACGCTGCGGTTCGCGGTCGGCGACGGAACCGATTCCGCGCAGGCGTTCACGGCCCGGTTCGACGAGTCGGCGCTCCCCGATGACACCGGCGGAGCCGACGGCGCGACGGGCCGGGCGAACCCGCGAGCGCCGGGCCCGATCAGGCGGGCGACCCGGCCGACGCGACGGGGCTCGTGATCGGGATCGTCGCCGGTGTGCTGGGCGCGGCGCTGATCGTCGCGGTCGTGGTGGTGCTGATCGCCCGGTTGGGCGCGAAGAGGCGCGCTCGGGAGCTGGCGTGGCAGCGGGCCCAGGGCCGCGGCGCCGAGCCGAACGCGAAGGAGGGAACCCGGTGAGCGTGCTCGAGGTGCAGGGCCTTTCCGTGCGGCTGGGAGGCCGGCGGGTGCTGCGGGACATCGATCTCTCGATCGGGGACGGCGAGTTCGTCGGTCTGATCGGGCCGAACGGTGCGGGGAAGACGACGCTGCTGCGCTCGGTGCTCGGCGTCGTGCGGCCCGAGAGCGGCCGGGTGCGGGTGGGTGGCGCTCCGCCGCGCCAGGCGCGCGCCGGCATCGGCTACGTGCCGCAGCGCCACGAGTTCGCGTGGGACTTCCCGATCTCCGTCGAGGAGACGGTCATGACGGGCCTCGTGCGCGACGTCGGCTGGTTTCGGCGCCCCCGGCAAGAGCACTACGACGCCGTGGCCGACGCGATCGTGCGCGTCGAGATGGGCGCACTCGCCCGTCGACCGGTCGGGGAGCTCTCGGGCGGGCAGCGGCAGCGCGTGCTCGTCGCGCGGGCGCTGGCGCTGCGGCCCCGGTTGCTGCTGCTCGACGAACCGTTCACCGGACTCGACATGCCCACACAGGAGCTGCTGCTCGATCTCTTCCGCGGGCTCGCGGCCGAGGGGCGCGCGGTGGTGATGAGCACCCACGATCTCGCGGGGGCGATGCACCAGTGCTCGCGCCTCTGCCTCGTGAATCGCACGGTGATCGCCGATGCCAGGCCGGGGGAGCTGCGCGATCCCGCGATCTGGATGCGCGCGTTCGACGTGCAGGCGACGAACCCGATCCTGTCGGTGCTGGGGGTGGCCGCCTGATGCTCTCACCGGTCGATTTCATTCAGGATCTGCTCAATCCCGACCTGCGGTTCCTGCCGAAGGCGCTGCTGGTCGCGGTGATGTCGAGCGTCGTCTGCGGCGTGATCGGCACCTACGTGGTGCTGCGGGGCATGGCCTTCATCGGCGACGCGGTGGCGCACGCGGTGTTTCCTGGCCTAGCCGTCGCCTTCGTGATCCAGGGCAACCTGGTGCTCGGAGGCGCTGTCGCAGGGGTGCTCACCGCGATCATCGTGGCGGTGTTCTCCCAGAACCGCCGCATCAAGGAGGACAGTGTGATCGGGGTGTTCTTCGTGGCGGCGTTCGCGCTCGGCATCGTGATCATCTCGCTGTCGCCCGGCTACTCGGGATCCCTGCAGCAGTTCCTCTTCGGCTCGATCACGGGCATCCCCGATGAGGACGTGCTCACGGTCGCGATCACGGGGGCGGTGCTGCTGCTCGTCGTGTTCCTGCTGCATCGCGAGTTCGTTGCGGTCACGCTCGACCGCGAGATGGCCCGCTCGGCGGGCCTGCCGGTCTTCGCGCTCGATCTCGGGCTGTACGTGATGGTGGCGATCGCGATCGTCATCTCGATCCAGACGATCGGCAACATCCTGGTGCTCGCGCTGCTCATCACCCCCGCCGCCGCGGCCCGGCTGCTCACGGACCGACTGGCCGCGATGATGCTGCTCGCGCCCGTGATCGGCGGCGGCTCCGCTCTCGTGGGACTCTACGTCTCCTGGAGCTTCGACCTGCCCGCGGGCGGCACGATCGTGCTGGTGGCGACCGCCGTGTTCCTGCTCGCGTGGGTCTTCGCGCCGAGGCACGGCCTGCTGATGCGCCGGCTGCGGAGGGCGGTGCCGATCGAGGGCGAGGAAGACGAGGACGAGGCGCCCCGGCCCCCGCGGGCTCGGCGTCTGGAGGGAGTGTCATGAACCGGCGGATCAGAGGCGGCGTGCGCGGGATCGGGATCGCGGCGCTCGTCGTGGCGCTCGCGGCGGGCTCGCTCGGCGCATCGGCGCCGGCCTTCGCGCAGGATGCGGCGGGGGGCTCGGAAGCGCAGCCGGCGCAGGGGCCCAGCCCGGATCCGAGCCCGGAGACGAGTGCCGAGCAGCCCCTCGGCGACGGCGAGCGCGCCGATCCTCAGCGAGACGGGGAGACCGGCGCCGGAGCCGAGGTCGAGGCGGCCGATTCCGGCGGGGCCGCCGCCGACACGGCGGAACCCCCGGCCGCGCCGGGGGTGCGGGCCCCGGTCGGCGCCACCGCGCCTGCCACGGCTGCGGCCCCGACGCTCGCCGAGGCGACGCCGTTCGCCGACCAGTCGGATCAGCCCGCACCCGCGAGCCGGGCCAAGCAGGTCATCGGCAACGTGCACACCGACACCGTGTCCGGTTACCTCGACGACGGACGCCTCGTGCTGGAGGCGAAGTACGACAGCCCGGGGGGCAGAAAGCCATCCGGATCGACCCGCAGGCGACCGTCTTCCACCTCGTCGACACGACGAGCAGCAGGATGCAGGTGCCGAGCGGCGGTCGGTACGGATTCATCGGCGAGGCGGGCGACACCTTCTGGTTGGCGCCGCAGACGCAGAACGCCGCCCTCATCTGGCCCGGGTTCAGCACCGAGGACGAGCGGCTGGTCGGGCAGCTGAGGGGCGGGTCGGTCGCGGTGCGCCTGCTGGGCGTCGACGGGCCGGGGAAAGCCGAGGTGTACCTGCAGGAGACCTTCGGCCCGAAGCGGGTGTTCAGCTCGAGCGAGCGACTGGCCGACTGGAGCATGGGCGTGCCGCAGCACACCCACATGAACTGGGCGTTCATCGAGACGGGCACGTACACCTTCACCTTCGAGATGGAGGCCGTGATCGGCGGCTCGGTGCAGCGGGCGCAGAACGACTACACCTTCGTGGTCGGCGACCTCGACGATCACACGGCCGCGACGGCCACCTCGTTCTCGGCCGAGTACAGCGAGGACGCCGAGGGGAACGCGGTGCTCGGCGAGCCTGTTACGTTCACCGCGACCGTCGACTCCGCCGGGGCGCGCAGCCCGGCGGGAGCCGTGCAGTTCCGCGACGACGAGAGCGGCACCGTGCTGGGCCACGCCCCGGTGGGGGCCGACGGCACCGCGTCATTCCGCACCTCCGCCCTGGCTTCGGGCCCGCACCGCATCGTGGCGGAGTTCGTGCCGACCTGGAGCACCGACTTCACCGCCTCGGAGTCCGAGCAGATGACGCTCACCGTCAGCGGCGAGGCGCAGCCGAGGCCGGAGCATGACGACGTCGACGCGGTGCCCGCCGCCGAGGTGCGCGCCGTTGCGGCCGGCGCGCACGTGCAGGTGCGGAACCCCGAGAAGACGGTGCGGGCCGGCGAGGTGGTGGCCGGCGCAGTCTCGGCGGAAGCGCTGCGGGGCGGCGACTGGGTCTCGGTCTGGCTGCACACCCCCGATCCCGTCTGGCTGGGATGGGTGCGCACGGGTACCGACGGCGGTTTCACCGAGCAGGTTCCGGCCCGCACCGCCGCCGGTACGCACGCGCTGGTGCTGAAGGACGCGGCGGGCGCCTTCCTCGGCTGGGACGAGGTGCGGGTGACCGGGCAGGCAGGGGGCCCGGAACCGGGCGGTGGAGACCCCGGAGGCGACCCGGGCGGCGGCAACCCCGGTGGGGGAGGCGGTCCCGGCGGCGGCAGCACTCCGGGCGGCGGCAGCCCCGGTGGCGGCGGTCTGCCCGTGCCGGTGCCGGCGGCCCCGACGCAGGAGTGCGTACCCAAGGTCGTGCTCGAGACCGGCCACATCGACGCTTTCAACGTCGCCGCGGCCGACGGCCAGGCCGTGCTGCAGCTCAAGGAGGACGTGACCGGCCTCAACGTGATCCGCGAGGCGGAGAGCGTGCTGCTGCGGGTCAAGGAATCGGCTTACGGCGCCGTGCCGCCGGGCATCGCGGGCGCTCCGGCGCAGGGCTACGTGCTGCCGCTGAGCCAGGACCCCGATCTGATCTGGCCCGGCTGGAACACGCTGGGGTTCACCGAGGCGAGCGGCTACACGAACGTGTCGATCAACGTCGTGGGCGTCGACGGCCCGGGGCGGATCTTCCTCGCCACGCAGGATCCGCTCGGCGCGTGGTCGCCCATCATGGACGGCTTCGCCATGCCGGGAACGATTCGTGTGCCCCACCCGGCGCACACGCACGCGGCCTGGGTCTTCTCGGCGAAGGGCAATTACAAGCTGACGGTCAACGCGACGGCGACCAGCCCGGCGACGGGACGGACGCTGACCACGGCGACGCACACCTACATGTTCCAGGTGGGCGACGTCGAGCTGGGCGATGCGTTCTGCGGGGTGGCCGTCGATCCGAACGCGGCCGCCGCGGGTCTCGCCGTCGGCAGCGCGGTCAAGCAGGCCGGGAGCAAGGCCGTCGCCGCTTCCAAGGCGAAGAACGCCGATGCCGCGGCGAAGAAGAGCGGCAGGTCGAGGTCGGCCGCGGCTGCGGGCGCGGACGGCTCGGGCAGCGGCGGGCCGGGAGCGCTGCTGGGGGCGGGAATGCACCCGGCGGCCGTCGCGGGTGTGGTCGGGGGCGGCCTGCTGATGCTCAGCGGCATCATCGGCGGCACGGTCTGGTACGTGCGCCGGCTCGGCTCGGCGTCGGCGGCGACCGCCTCGGCGGCGGTACCGGCGTGAGCGCGGCCGGCGGAGAGGGCCGGCGCCGAGCCGTGCCCGAGGCGGGCCCGCCGAGACGCTTGATCGTGGGTTCTCTGCTCGCCGGCCTCGTCGGAGCGGGCTGCGTGTCGGCGGCGCTGCTGCTCGGCGCCCCGGCCCCCGGTGCGGACGTCGCGCCCGCCGTCGCGCCCGTCGCGCTCGCCGAACCGGTGGCCGCCGAGGCCGGGCCGAGCACGGCCGCCGCCGAGCCCGCGGGGCGCCCGGCTCTCGACCCCGGGTGGCTCGCCGAGACGGCCGCCCGCACCGGCATCGCTCCGCGGGCGCTCGAGGCGTACGCCTCGGCCGCGCACCGCATCGCGCGCGAGCAGCCCGCGTGCGGGCTGGGCTGGAACACGCTCGCGGGGATCGGGTTCGTCGAGTCCGAGCACGGCACCATCTTCGGGGGCGCACTGGAGGGCAGCGGGGCGGCGTCGCCTCAGATCATCGGCATTCCGCTCGACGGCGTCTCGACGAAGGCCGTGCCCGATACCGACGACGGGCGGCTCGACCGCGACCCGGTGTGGGATCGGGCGGTGGGGCCGATGCAGTTCATCCCCTCGACCTGGGCCGAGTGGGGCGGCGACGGCAACGGCGACGGCATCGCGGATCCGCAGAACATCGACGACGCGGCCTACTCGGCGGCCCGCTATCTCTGCGCGGCGGGGGCGATCTCACCGACCCCGACCGCTGGATCGCCGCGGTCGCCGCCTACAACGACACGATCGAGTACAACCACCGAGTGGCCGAGGCCGCCGAGCACTACGCGTCTTCCTCGGCGGGCTGAGGCCGGCTCCCCGGGCGCAGGGCGCACCGCGCCCCCGCCCGTCAGTGCCTATCGGTTCTCGCGTGCGAGCGGCTCGCCCTCCCGCAGCGTCACCTCGCGCGGTTCGTTCATCGCGAGCAGCACTGCGAAGCCGGCCCACAGTGTGACGATGCCCATCGCGGTGTCCTTGCCGTTCCACGTGTCCGACTGCCACATCGCGAACCACTCGGAGCCGATCACGATGAAGCCGATGAACCAGATCGCGAAGCCGAGCGCGTAGGCCGCGTAGCCCCACTTGCGCGCGGCGTCGTACTCGGCGACCCCGGCCGCGCGCCGCAGGAACAGTTTCACCGCGCCCACGATCGCGAGCACCGCGAAGACGCCCTCGGCCACGATGATGCCGATGTAGCCGACGGTCCACACCCAGGGCGCCGTGATCGCGCGCCACATGAGCGCGTTGCCCTCGAAGGTGGTGTCCATCGAGAGCACGTGCTTCACGAACTGGTAGTTCGAGTCGTAGTCCATGAGATTGCCGGCGAAGACGAACAGGGCGAACAGGCCTGCCGAGAACAGTGTGAACGCCTGCAGCAGGCGCAGCGGGTGCTTCATTGCTTCCCCTTCCGTGCGAACACGAGGTCGAGGCGCGGATCGGCGTGGGTGTCGAGGGGGATCGCCTGGATGAACTCCCAGCCGTGCTCGGCCCGCTCGCGGATCACGTCGCGGTAGTCGATCTCGAGCGCTGCGCCCTCGCGGCGGCGGCGGATCGGAATGCTGACGAACGAGTACTCGCGCATGGCGCACCTCCGTCTCCACCATGGCACCGCGGCGGGGACGAGTCAACGCCCCCGAACAGATTCCCCGAGCTTCCATGTCGGCTCCGTACAATCGCGGCGTGGACGAAACGCAGACCGGCACCGTGATCATGGCGCCCGAACACCTCGAGCACCGACCGGCGTTCGCCCGGGCGCTCGACCGAGCGCTCGCGGTGCAGCGCCCCGTGGTGCTCGCGCACATCCGCAGCGTGCGGCTGCGCCATCCCGGGGCGACGCCGGATCAGGTGATCCGCATGCTCGAACGCCGCTACCTGCTCGCGATCACGGGCGGCGGCGCCGCGGTGGGGGCGACCGCGGTCATCCCGGTGATCAGCACGCCGGCGACACTCGCCCTCTCGGGGGTCGAGACGGTGGGGTTCCTCGAGAGCACCGCGCTGTTCGCGCAGTCGGTCGCCGAGGTGCACGGCATCCCCGTCGAGAACCCGGATCGCGCCCGCGTGCTCGTGATGACGCTCATGCTGGGGCAGGAGGCGGGCGAGTTGCTCGGCCAGTTCACGAAGCAGGTCGTGGGCAAGGGCGTGGGGCGATCCGCGTTCTGGGGCGAGATGGTGACGAAGTCGCTGCCGCGCGGTGCGGTGCGGCCGGTGCTCGACAAGCTGCAGCGCTCGTTCGTGCGCCACTTCGCGAAGATCGGGGGCGGTTCGCTCGTGGGCAAGGCGCTGCCGTTCGGGATCGGGGCCGCCGTGGGCGGTGCGGGCAACCACATCCTGGGGCGCCGCGTCGTCGCGGCCTCGCGTCGCGCCTTCGGCCCGGCTCCCGCGGGCTTCGCTCCCGAGCTCGCCCCCCGCGAGGGCGCGGAGCGGCTCGAGCGCCGCATCCTGCGAGGCGCGCGCACCGCGGGCGGTTCGATCGCGGCGGGCGCCGGCGCGGTGGGGCGCACGGCGAAGCGCGCGGCGGGCTCGGTGAGGCGGGGCTCGCGGCGGGCGTCCGAGACGACCGACGCGGGATCGCCGGCCGAATTCGCGGCGACGGCAGCCGGAGCGCCCGAGGAGCTCGAGGCTCCGCACTCCGGCGCCGGAGACGACGGGGCCCAGCCGGCTCGGCCCGAGTGATCGCGCAGCGGTCGGGCGGGGAGCTGCCGCGCGGCCCTGCGCGGCCAGACCCTGCGCGCCCCGCTCAGGCGTCGGAGACGGCGGCGGCGAGCAGGTTCAGCGACTCTTCGAGCTGCTCCTCCGAGACGGCCGGGAAGATCGGCACGAGCTGCGGATCGGTCACCCTCGACCAGTCGTAGGTGAGCGTGACCCGCGTGGATCCCGAGTCGATCGCCTCGAGCTCGTAGAGCCACTCCCACCCGTCGGGCTCGTCGGGGTTGCGGGCCTGGGCGGGCTGCCAGCCCACCATCTTGTTCTCGTCGTAGGCGGTGACGTGGTTGTGCATCTGGTAGTCGCCCATCGCGTCACGGTGCATGTTCATGACGAAGACGTCGCCCACGCCCTGGATGCGCTGCGACTTCTCGTCGGAGCGCACCATGCCCGAGCCGTCGAACTCGGGGTGCCTGGCGGGCAGCGTCAGCAGGTTGAAGATGGCCTTCGTGGGCGCGTCGATGGTGCGGGTGACGGCGGTGCGGGTCTCGGTGGTAGTCATGTCCCCAGCCTGCCGCAGCGCCGGGGCGGAGTCACGGGGGTTCGATGGCAGCGAAACCCCCTTGCCACAAGCCCCTCCCCCCTGCTCCACGAGTGAGCCTAAGATCGGCGGTGAGGCGCGGGGGACGGTGCCGGGGGCGGCGGTCGCTCCCGGGCGGCGGCCGTGCCGGGCGGACGGGGGTGAGGCGGCATGGGGCGACGGATCGGCTTCGCGCGCTGGCGCAGCGACGTCGCGAGCGGCGGCAACCGCTACGACGACGAGATCTCGGGCGAGCTGCGCGGGCTCGGGATCGAACTGCGCGAGCACCCCGTCACCGGGGCCTGGCCCGTGGCTGGCCCCGGCGACCGCGAGCGGTTCGCGACGCTTCTCGAGGCTGAGCAGCGCTGGCTGGTCGACAACATCGTGGCCGCGGCGGCGCCCGAGGCGATCGCTGCCGCGACGGGGGCGGGCCGCGCGGTCGTCGTGCTGATGCACTACTTCCCCTCCGACGACCTCTCCCTGCCGTCGCGGGATCGCGCCGCGCTCGCCGCATCCGAGGAGCGGGCCGTCAGGGCGGCGAGCGCCGTCGTCGCGACGAGCGCCTGGACGGCCCGCGAGGTGGCGCGGCGGTACGGGCGGCACGACGCGCTCGTCGCAGTCCCGGGGGTCGATGCGGCCGACCCGGCTGCCGGTTCCGAGCGCGACGGCCGGGCTCCGGCGCTGCTCTGGTTGGCGCGGGTCACCGAGACGAAGGATCCGCTCGCCCTTGTCGACGCGCTCGCCCAGCTGCGCGAACTGCCGTGGACGGCTCGACTGGTGGGGCCGCACACGGCGCACTCGGATCTCAGCCGCGAGCTGCGGCGCCGCATCGCGGCGGCGGGTCTCGCGGATCGCCTCGAGATCACGGGCCCGCGCACCGGTGCGCACCTCGAGCAGATCTGGCAGCGCACCGACCTGCTGGTGCACACCGCGCGCTCCGAGGCCTACGGCATGGTCGTGAGCGAGGCGCTGGCCCGCGGCATCCCATCGATCGTGCCGCTCGGCACCGGCGCGATCGAGGCGCAGCAGGGCGCGGGCTCCGCGTTCCCGCCGGGTGATGCCGAGCGGCTGTCGCAGGAGCTGCGGGGGTGGCTCGCCGATCCCGAGCTGCGCCGACGGTGGCGGGACCTCACCGCCGAGCTGCGCCCGCGCCTGCCCACCTGGACGGCGGCGGCCCGGGTCATCGCCGGGGCGTTCCCTCCGTAGCGCTCGGTCGCGCCGGGGACGCCCGGCAGTGCGACCGAGCCTCACCAGCGCGTCTGCTCGGGCGCCACCCGGGCCAGTACGCGCGCCTCGACGAACTCCACGAGCGCGTACGCGACGAGCGAGACGAGGGTGACCACCACCACGGTCGCCCAGAGCGACGTGTAGCGGCTCGTCGCCGCGTCGACCGCCATCATGTTGCCGAGACCGGTGCCGGTGGCGAGCCACTCCGCCACCGTGGCGGCCAGCAGCGCGGTGGGCGCGGCGATGCGGGCGGCCGAGAAGAACGCGGGGGCCATCGCGGGCAGCCGTCCGAGCAGCAGCACGCGCGGCGATGGCGTCGCGTAGGTCGCGAAGACGTCGGAGACCTGGCCCGGCAGCTGCCGCAGACCGTAGAGGCACGAGACGAGGGTCGGGAAGAACGTCATGATGGCGACCACCACGGCGGTGCCGAAGGGGCCGCGGCCGAGGGCGGCGACCAGCAGGGGAGCGATCGCGATGATGGGCACGCACCGCAGCGCGACCGCGACCGGGGTGAGCGCGCGGCGCACCCGCGACGACAGCGAGAACGCGACCGCGAGCAGCAGCCCCATCGCGAGACCGGCGAAGTACCCCGGGGTCGCCACGGCCACGGTCTCGGCCACCGCCTCGAGCAGTTCGGCGCGGTGCTCGCCGGCGTCGGCCGAGGCGACGAGCCAGTCCCAGACGTCCCACGGGCGTTTCGCGAAGTACGGGTTGAGACCGAGCGCCTCGAACAGCACGACCCACGCGACGAGCACGATCGCGGTCGTCGCGAGCGCCCCTCCGACGGCTCGCCCCCAGCGCCCCAGCGCGGATCGGCGCGGCGCCGAGCCGGGCGGCGTGAGCAGCACCGTCGGCCGGTCCGGGCTCGCCCTCCGCGCAATCAGGGAGACCACGCCGTAGCCGAGCAGCGACACCGCCGCGCTCAGCACCATGAGCGCCCACAGCCCGTCGGTGTCGAGGCTGCGCAGGGCGAGGATCGACAGCACGCCGAGCCCTCGCTCGGCGCCCGTGAACTCGCCGACGAGCGCGCCGAGGAACGCCGCGGGGACCGAGGCCTGGAGGCCGGCCATCAGGTAGGGCAGGGCCGCCCGCGCCCGCACCGTCACGAGGGTGGTCCAGCGGCCGCGACCGTACGAGGCCGTGAGGTCGAGCCACGAGCGGGGCACCGCGCGCAACCCGACGAGCAGCGGCACGAGGGTGAGGTAGTAGACCGCCAGCGCCGCCAGTGTGATCTGGGGCCCGTCGCCGAAGCCGTAGACGAGCCGCAGCAGCGGGCCCAGCGCCACGAGGGGCAGGCAGTAGACCACGAGGGCGAAGCGCAGCACGATCCGCTCGAGGCCCGGCAGCAGCACGACGAGCAGCGCGAGCGCGACCGCCGCGAGGTTGCCGAGCAGGTAGCCGGCCAGCGCCTCGCGCATGGTGAACAGCAGCCCTCGGCCGTAGACCTCGGCGTTCTCGACGAGTGCGACGGCGATGCCCGACGGCGTGCCGATGAGATGCCGGCCGGCGAGCAGCGTGCGGCCCAGCAGCTCCCAGAGGCCGATCACCACGAGCCAGCCGAGCGCGGCCCGCAGCGCCGCGGCCCGCTTCGACCCCCGGCGGAGTGCGCCGGGGGCGAGCTCGCCGCCCGCGGCGCCGTCCTCGAGGCGCTCGGCCCGGGTCGCCGTCAGCACCATCGCTCAGCTCCGGCTGCCGGCGGTCTCGTCGACGCCGAGCAGCGCGCCGATGCGCTCGACGAGCTCGCCGAAGCCAGGGCTGCGGAAATGCTCGAGGCTGCGCGGCCGTTCGAGGTCGACGGGGATGTCCGCGATCACCGCGCCCGGCCGCGGCGACATGACCAGCACCCGGTCGGCCAGCAGCACCGCCTCGGAGATCGAATGGGTCACGAGCAGCGTGGTGGTCTGCGAGCCCGACCACAGCGGCGGCAGCTCGATGTTGAGCCGCCGGCGGGTGAGCTCGTCGACGGCGCCGAAGGGCTCATCGAGCAGCAGCAGCCGAGGCTCGGTGATGAGGCAGCGGGCGATCGCAGCGCGCTGCCGCATGCCGCCCGACAGCTGCGCCGGCCGAGCCCGCTCGAAGCCCTCGAGGCCGACGAGCCGCAGCAGCTCGGATACGCGCTCGTGGTCGACGGGCCTGCGCGCGAGCCGCTGCGCGAGCGCCACGTTGGCCGCGGTCGTGCGCCAGGGCAGCAGCGACGCGTCCTGGAAGGCGATCGCGAGTTCGCCCCGGCGCCGCACCTCCGTCGGATCGTCGCCGCCGATCCGCACCGATCCGCCGGGGTCGGCCTGTTCGAGGCCCGCGATGATCCGCAGCAGCGTCGACTTGCCGCAGCCCGAGGGACCGACGAGCGCCGTGACCGAGCCCGCCGCGAGTGTCAGGTCGAGGGGCTCGAGCACGCGCAGCCCGTCGCGGCCGGCTGGGAACGTCTTGGAGACCGACGCGCACACCACGTCGGGGGCGGAACCGGCGGCCGCTTCCGCGGCATCGGCGGGGAGCGGGCGGCCCGCCGGGCCGTCCGCTCCGTCGCTCTCGGCCCCGGGCGCGCTCACGCGGTCGGGCCGTTCTCGTAGATCTCCTCGAGGATCGAGTGATCCCACAACTCCTCCGTCGCACCCTCGATGCCCAGCACCTCGAACAGCCGCAGATTCTGCTCGACCTGCTCATCGGTGAACCAGCCGAAGCCGAACTCGTCGGTCGCCTCCGAGAACATGATGTCGAGCTGCACCTCCGCCTGCTTCTGCTGCGTGGCGAGATCGAGCCCGGCGTCGGGGTACATCTGCACGACCAGCTCGGCCGCCGCACCAGGGTCCTGCTGGTACAGCTGCCAGCCCTGCGCGTCGCCCCGCATGAGTCGCACGATCCGGTCGCGCTGCTGCTCGTCTTCGAGGCTCGACCGCAGCACCGTGTACGTCTGGCTCATCGGGTTGTACTCGAAATCGGCGAGCAGCATCGAGTGCGCCTCGACACCCTGTACCGCCAGGGCGACCGGCAGATCGTTGTAGAAGCAGTACAGGCCGTCAACCTGACCCGCCGTGAGCACGGCCGGGTCGTACTGGCTGGGCACGAACTCCACCTGATCCTGTTCGAGCCCGTTCAGCGCAAGGAACGCCTCGAGTGCCGGGGTGTCGGTGCCGGCCACGCCGATCTTCTTGCCGTCGAGGTCGCCGGGCTGCTGCAGCGGGGCGTCGGCGAGCGACAGGATCGTGCCCGGGCTCTTCTGATACTGGGCCCCGATGATCACGAGGTCGGCGCCCTCCGCATTGGATCGCGCGACCCCGTCGGCGGCCGAGATGTTCATGAGTGAGGCACCGCTCACCGTGCTCGTGTCGCCCGCCACGTTCGGCCCCCCGGCCGCCAGCCTGACGGTCAGGTCGAGCTCTTCGAACAGGCCGCGATCCTGCGCCAGATAGGTGCCGCCGAACTGCACCGAGTGCGTCCACGACAGCTGGTAGGTGACCTCCGCGGCCCCGCCGGCCGGAACCGAGCCGCGCGCGCAGCCCACGAGGCCCCCGAGGGCGAGGGCGCCGGCGCTTCCGAGCAGCGCGCGGCGGGTGAGAGCTGGTGCGGACATGTGACCTCCGAAGATCGACTCATGCGCCAGCCGGGCCCCTCGCCCGGCGCGTGCCCACAGTTTAGTGGGGCGATCCCGCACCCCTCAGGGGGTTGCGGCGCTCTCACGCGCTGTGGCAACCCCTGTTCGGGCGGGAGACGAGAGCGTAGCCTCTTCGGCATGGACGGGTTCGCGGCTGTCGATTTCGGGTTCGCGCGAGAGGTTCTGCAGAGGGGCGTCGCAGCGCTGTACCTCGTCGCCTTCATCTCGACGCTGAACCAGTTCCGACCGCTGCTCGGCGAGCGCGGCCTGCTGCCCGTCACCCGACTGCTCGCGTGGGCCGAGTCTTCGCCGTCGCGGGCGAGGCTGCTGCGACCGACGCTGTTCCGGCGCATCCGTTACACCGACCGTCGCCTCGCGGTGCTGTGCTGGATCGGCATCGCCCTCTCGGCGCTGCTCGTTGCGGGTGTGCCCCAGCTCACGGCGCCCTGGGTGCCGATGCTGTGCTTCCTGCTGCTGTGGTTCGGCTACATGTCGATCGCGAGCATCGGCCAGACCTTCTACGGATTCGGCTGGGAAATGCTGCTGCTCGAAGCGGGGTTCCTCGCCGCGTTCCTGGGATCGACGGATCAACCGCCGCCGACCGCGGTGATCGTGCTGTTCTGGTGGCTCGTCTTCAGGCTGGAGTTCGGCGCCGGCATGATCAAGATGCGCGGCGGGCGGGAGTGGCGCGACCTGACGGCCCTCATGTACCACCACCAGACGCAGCCGATGCCCGGCCCGCTCAGCCGCCAGGCGCACCTGCTGCCCGGCTGGTTCCACCGGGCCGAGGCGCTCGGCAGCCACTTCGCGCAGCTCGTGGTGCCGTTCTTCCTGTTCGCGCCGATCCTCGGTCTCTGGATCCCGGGCCCGGTGCCCGCGATCATCGGCACCGCGGCCGCCGCGATCATCATCGCGACCCAGCTCTGGCTCGTGCTCACCGGCAACTTCGCCTGGCTCAACTGGGCCACCGTCGTGCTCGCGTGCTCGGCGATCTCGGTGACCGGAAGCGGCGCCGTCGCGGCGACCGATCCCGGGGCGCTCGCCTGGTTCGGAGGCCTGCCGCCCTACTGGTTCGGGATCACCACCGCTGTGGGCCTGCTCGTCGTCGCGCTCAGCTGGCCGGCGCTGCGCAACCTGTTCGCGAGCCGTCAGCTCATGAACGCGAGTTTCAACCGGTGGCAACTGGCGAACGCGTACGGCGCGTTCGGCACGGTCACGAAGGAGCGCGTCGAGTACGTGATCGAGGGCACCGTCGACGAGGATCCCGGAGCCGCGGAGTGGCTGGAGTACGGATTCAAGGGCAAACCGGGCGACGTGCGACGAGTGCCGCGGCAGTTCGCCCCCTACCACCTGAGGCTCGACTGGCTGATGTGGTTCCTGCCGCTCGGCCGCTCGCTCGACGAGTGGTTCACGGCGCTGCTCGTGCGCCTGCTGGAGGCCGACGCTCCGACGCTCGCCCTGCTCGCCGACGACCCCTTTCGCGGCGAGCGGCCGCGGTGGGTGCGGGTGACGTCGTACCGCTACCGCTTCGCGTCGCGCGCCGAGCGCCGGGCCGACGGCGCGGTGTGGGTGCGGGACCACCGCCGTCCGCTGGTGCAGCCGGTCGGGCTCGAGCAGCCGGCGGAGTGATCGGGGGCCAGCGCGCTTCCGATACGCCCGCCTTGTCAACCCCTTGTCGAGGCCTGCGGCCCGGGGCGAGTCTGGGGTGCACGTCCGCCTTCGGAGACGCGGTGGGAACGGCGCCCGAAGGGCGCCGCGCCGCACCCTTCGGATCAGGTGAAAGGAGAGGCTCATGGGTATGGGCTCGGGAATCGTGCTCTTCGTCATCGGCGCCATCATGGCGTTCGCGCTCAACGTGCAGGTCGAGTGGATCGACCTCAACATGGTCGGCTATCTGCTGATGGGCGCCGGCGCCGTGGTGTTCTTCATCTCGCTGATCCTCTTCTTCTCCCGGCGACGGGGCGGGGGCCAGGTCGATCCGGTCGACCGCGGCATCGAGTGAGCGCGGTACGGCGCTCGGCGCGTCGCGCGGTGGCGCGCGGCGGCTCGCTGCGCGCTCCGCGCGGCGGCTCCGCATGCCCTGTGAGATCGACGCGTCTCGCGCGGCGAAGCGCCGCACCCTGACAGACTGAGTCCGTGGCGAATACTCAGAACGGCCGTGTGGCGGTCTACCTCGACTTCGACAACATCGTGCTCTCCTGGTACGACCGGGTGCACGGCCGCAACTCCTACGCCCGCGACCGGCAGCGCATCGCCGAGGATCCCTCCGACGCCGAGATCGCAGCCCGACTGCGGGCGGCGGTGGTCGACGTGGGCGCCGTGATCGACTACGCCTCGTCGTTCGGCACGCTCGTGCTCACCCGCGCGTACGCCGACTGGTCGTCGCCCATCAACGCCGACTACCGCGCGCAGCTCGTCGCACGCGCGGTCGACCTGGTGCAGCTCTTCCCGGCCGCGGCCTACGCGAAGAACGGCGCCGACATCCGGCTCGCCGTCGACGCGGTCGAGGACATGTTCCGCCTCGACGACCTCACCCACGTGGTGATCGTGGCGGGCGACTCCGACTACGTGCCGCTCGCGCAGCGCTGCAAGCGGCTCGGCCGCTACGTCGTGGGCATCGGCGTCGCGGGCTCGACCGCGAAGGCGCTCACCGCGGCGTGCGACGAGTTCGCGTCGTACGACTCGCTGCCCGGCGTCGAACTGCCCCAGCGCGAACAGGAGCAGCCGGCCAAGCGGCAGAAGCGCGGCAAAGCCGTGGCCGCGTCGAAGGAGAGCCCCGCGATCGAGGCCGTCGAGGAGCAGTCGGCGCCCGCCTCGCGGGCCGACGACGATCGCGACGCCGCCGACGAGACCGATGAGACCGATGAGGACTCCGATTTCGCCGTGACCGGGCTGCTCATACGCGCGCTCTGGCTGGGGCAGGAGAAGGACGACTCGGGGTGGCTGCACAGCTCGGCCGTGAAGCAGCAGATGCGCCGCATGGACCCGTCGTTCAACGAGAAGGCGCTCGGGTTCCGCTCCTTCTCCGACTTCCTGAAGTCTCGCTCCGACGTGGCCGAGCTCGAGGAGACGGGGCACGAGCGCCTCGTGCGCCTGCGCGATCAGACCCCGTAGCGGGCCGGAGACGGGCTCGGTGCCCGCGTCCTGGAAGAGGGGCGCCCGACCCCGTCGCCCCCCTCCGACAGGCTCAGGGGCGGCAGGGTCGGGCGCGACAGGGGTCGTTCAGCCGCCGAGCTTCGCGTAGAGCTCGGCGAACTTCTGGGCGATGCCGTCGTTGTTCCACGACCAGACGTCTTCGCCGCGCAGCACGGCCTCGGCGCCGCCGTCGCAGTAGATCGTCTGACCGCAGCAGTGCGTGTTGTCGACCGAGGTGAGCCAGATCAGCAGCTTCGCGATGCTCTCGGGATCCTGATGGTAGCCGAGCGGCATCGGCACGACGGCGTCGATCAGCGCGGACCCCTCGGGCGTCGCGCGCAGATCCGCCGTCATCGGGGTCTTCACGACGCCCGGGCCGACCGCGTTCAGGGGGATCCCCGCGCCCGCCCACCGCTCGGTCACGGCCTCGCGATGCACCCAGCGCGAGATCGCCTGCTTCGACGACGCATAGATCAGCCCGCCCGTCTGCTCGTTCTGCGCGAGCTCCTCGGCGATCCCGAGCGCGGCCTGCTCGTCGTCGTTCAGGAACGCGTCGACGAGCGGCGGGAAGACCGGCTGCACCGACGAGAGCGACGAGATCAGCGCGGTGCGCGGCGCATCCGACTTCGCGAGTGCCGGCTGCATCGCCTCCAGGAACTCGGTCATGCCGAAGTAGTTGACCGCCGCGGTGATGGCCTTGGGCAGCGACAGCCCGGCACAGGCGATCACGGCGTCGACGGTGCCGCCCGCCAGCTGCGTAGCCGCCTCGGCCGCAGCGCGGCGGCCCTCGCTCGTCGAGAGGTCGCCGTCGACCTCGACGCCCGCGAGGTCGACGCCGATGACGGTGTGGCCGTCGGCGCGCAGCAGCTCGGCGGTGGTCTTGCCGATGCCCGATGCGGCGCCGGTGATGACGTAGGTGCGTGACATGGTGATTCCTTTCGTGGGGATCAACCCGCGTGCGAGCGCGGGATGCTGGGGGAGGGCGGAGCGGCGCCCTCGGAGCCGGGGCCGCTCGGATGCGCCTCGGGTGCGCCCGAGTGCCGCTCGAGGTCTGCGACGGTGCGCTCCGTGACGAGCGAGCCGACGAACTCCTCGATCAGCGATGCGAAGGTCGTCGTCTCGCCGTCCGTCCACCGCGCGATCGCGTGCCCGATCATCTGCACGCCCGCGTCGAACAGCCGGTCGAAGGCCTGCCTGCCGGCGGGGGTCAGTGCGACGATGCCCGCGCGGCCGTCTGATTCGTCGCGGTCGCGCTCGATGAGCCCGGCCTCGCGCAGCCGCGCGATGAGCTTCGATGTGGAGGGGCGGCTGAGGTGCACCTCGTCGGCGATCTCGCTGGGGCGCGCGGACCCGCCGCGCAGCCCGAGGGTGTAGACGGCGCGCACGGCGGTCGCGTCGAGCGGGACGCCGCATGCCGCAGAGATGCGGGTCTGGAAGTCGCGCGACGACCAGCGCGACATGAGCCCCGTGAGCGAGGTGAGCAACCGGGCCCGGGGATCCGCGTCGCCGTCGTCCATGCCCCCATTATCGCCCTAATAGTTGCCTCGGGCAATTATTTTCTGAGAGAGGCCGGAGTCGGCGGGGTGAGCGGCGCCGACGGGGGACCGCGGTACCCGGCAGGTGCATCCACCTCGCTCAGCTGCCGTCCCGCCATCGCCGCGGGAGGGCACGAAAAAACCGGACCGCAGAACGCCTCTCGGCGGAAGGCCGCTCGAAGCGGCAAAAATTGGAGCCCGGGGTTACTGCGGCCCGGCGGCACCAGTCTAACGCAGGGCCTCCGGTCAGGCGAGGGAGCCGTCGCGCCAGCGGCGGGCGCCCGCGTGCAGCTCCTGCGCCATCGTGGAGTAGCGCAGGGCGCGGGTGGTGAGCTGCTGCGCGTGGGCGTCATCGTGCACATCGCGCGTGTCGGCGAGGTCGGCCGCTCCGAGCGCCATGATGCGGCAATAGCTCGCGGCCCGGTCGAGGGCGGCCCCGAGATCCCCCACGAAGGCGCCGCGCAGGATCGTGTCGCAGAGCTCCCCGATCGACACCGGCGTGACCGGCTCGGCCGCCCCCGCCACCACGGGATCGATGGTCAACGCCGCCGCCGATCCGCGCCGGAACAGATCCGCCGACCCCTCGGCGTCGCCCGCCACCACGCGCCGCAGCAGGTAGAGGCGCCACAGCACCCCCGCGAGGGAGTGAGTTCCCTCGCGGGCCCACAACTCGGCGATGTCGTCGATGCCGGGGCCCGTCGAGGCGAGCCCCACCACGCGCTCGACCACGGAGGGGTCTGCGCCCGTGCGCACCCGATCCAGCAGCGCCCACGACGTCTGCTGGGCGATGCGGTGCGAAGCGCCCGGCTCGTCGGAGCCGATGATCCAGTCGAAGTCGGCGGTGGGCTGCAGCACGGGGCGCTGATGGTCTCGGGTCACACATCTCCTCGGGTCGGAACGGCGGGAGAAGGGTTCGGGATCCCGCGCGCCCCGCGAGTCTACGCCGCGGGCGCCGCCCCCGCGTGGATCGGGTGTTCGGGAAAGCCCGATAAAATTGGTGATTCCGGGGTCTCGCTACGAGACACGCCCTGATACACTCCTCGAGTGGACGCCGTCCAAGTTCGCTGGGGAAGTGGGCGCGGCGATCTGTTCCGGGGGAACACAGATGATGCTGCAACCGTATTTCCAGCGCGCCGAACACCGCTCGCGAACCGCTCGGCTCGTTGCCGGCGGGCTGGCGCTCCTGCTCGGCGTCGGCGCACTCCTCGGGATCGCCGCCCCCGCCCAGGCTGCGCCGCCCACGGCCCCGACGGTCGGATTCACGCTCCCCGCAGGCGGGGGACTCGTCGAGCTCCAGGGCGCAATCGGTATGGGGAACGTGATCGTCGCAGTGAGCCCGTCGGCGGGTGCGAGTGTGAGCATTCAGGGTCCCACCCAGATCGTGGTCTCGCCGACGCAGACGCCGGCTTTCCCCAACCACCGCACCCAGGCGACGGTGGGGTACACGGTCGAAAGCGATGGCGAGACCGCCAGCGGGCAGATCGACCTCACCTTCGTCCACAAGCCGTGGGTGTTCGCATCGGGCCTGAGCGACGCCGTCGTCGCAGCCGGCGAGACCGTGCAACTGCGAGTCGAAGCGCGCGGAGAAGAGTTCGTGGCGGGCGCGGCGACCGGCGGCAGCAGCTATTCGGTGAAGGCCCAGCCGTCGATGGGAACCGCAGCCGTCGCGAGTGACGGGGTGGTCACTTACACGGCCCCCGCGAACGCGGTGCCCAACAGCACCGCAACGGTGCGGATCCTCGCCACCGACCATTACGGCCAGACCGGCGAGACCTATCAGCCGCTGACATTCACGATCAAGGGCACCGCCGAAGCCGACACCTTCGGCGTCGACATCCCCTCCGGCGACGGCAACACGAGCACTCGCGTGGAGATCCTTCCCGACCACGCCCGAGGGGTGAACCCGCGACTCACCAGTGTGCTCGCGAACCCCGGCAACGCCGCGGTGTCGTTCGACGCCACGGGCGCGACCTTCACGCCTCCCGTGAGAAACTGGGGCCCGCTGGAGGCCTCGACCGGTTTCGTCGCCCCCCTATACGATCACCGACGACAACGGACCCGCGACGGCGCAGGTCAACGTTCGTGTGCTGCGGGCTCCGGTCATCACCGCACCGACGCTCGTGGGCGACGTGCCGGTCGGGGGAAGCGCGACTTCGGCGGTCAAGGTCCTGAACGGTCCAGTGATCCCCGCCACCGACGGCTACAGCATCGTTGCACCGCCGAGCTTCGGCACGGCGACGGTGAACGACGCGGGCGTGGTCGCCTACGCCGCCCCGGCCGGCATGCCGCTCGGCACCATCGACAGCGTCACCGTGCGGGTCACCGACAAGGTCGGGCAGTCCGAGACGGTCGACGTCCGATTCGAAGCGTACGAGGGCGCGGCCGCCCCCGACATCACGATGGAGCAGCCCGACGCGGCGTTCGTGCTCGACCTGCTCGACGGCTCGGGCGGGGAGGGCAAGGCCCTCGCCGCGGTCAGCCTCGTCTCCGGCGACGCGGCAGTGCAGCCCGACCTGGCCTCCGGCGCAGTCGCGGTGATGCCGGACCACGCCTGGAGTGCGGGCGAGGCCGCGCACGAGATCACTCTCGCCTACACCGTGGCGGATGCCCGGGGCGGCACCGCCACGGGCACCGTGACCGTCGCCGTGCTGCCGAAGCCGGCGTTCGCCCACACCGAGCCGGGCCTCGTCAGCAAGACCGCCAGAGTCGGCGATCTGGTGCAGTTTGACGCCGGGGCCCTCCTGCCGGGCAATCTGCCCGAGACCGGGGCCTTCACCGTGCTGCAGCAGCCCACGGCGCTCCCCAATGCGGGTGCAGCGGGCCCCGCCGCCGCGATGCGGCAACTCTCGGCATTCTCGATGCTGCTCGCGACGGGCCCCGCCACCGTGAACGAGGCCGGGATCGTGACCGTCGACACGCGAGGAATGGCGGTGAACACGCAGTACGAGTTCGTCGTGCGGGCCACCGACCGGGTCGGGCAGTTCGCCGATCAGACGTTCAGGATCAACCTCGCAGCGGCGGCGGCCCGCACCGACGAGCCCGGTGTCACCAGCGCGACTTCCAGGGCTGCACGGCTTGCGAGCACCGGTGCGGACCCGTCGGGGCTGCTGCTCGCTGCCGGAGCGCTGCTCCTCGGGGGCATGCTGCTGGTGCGTCGCAGCACTCGGCGAAGCGTCTGACGCGGTGGTGCCCCCAGTAGGGATCGAACCTACGACCTGCGGATTAAAAGTCCGTAGCTCTACCGCTGAGCTATAGGGGCGGACCCGGATAAGCCTATCGGATCGGTGCGCGCCGCTGCACGCCAGCCGGGACTGCCTCCGCTCCTCGGCCGGGGTCCCCTGCCCCCTCCTCGGAGACGACGAAGCGGAGCCCCGAACTGCGCCCCGGAGGCAGTGCAGTTCGGGGCTCCGCGGTGCGGGAGGCCGGCGCGGCAGCCGCGCCGGCCTCGACGCGGAGACCTACCCGAAGCGGCCCGAGACGTAGTCCTCGGTCGCCTTCACGGACGGGGTCGAGAAGATCTTCGAAGTGGCGTCGTACTCGATGAGCGTGCCCGGCTTGCCCGTGCCGGCGATGTTGAAGAACGCCGTGCGATCCGAGACGCGCGAGGTCTGCTGCATGTTGTGGGTCACGATGACGATCGTGTACTCCTTCTTCAGCTCGTCGATCAGATCCTCGATGGCGAGCGTCGAGATCGGGTCGAGCGCCGAGCAGGGCTCGTCCATGAGCAGCACCTCGGGCGAGACCGCGATGGCGCGGGCGATGCAGAGGCGCTGCTGCTGACCGCCCGAGAGGCCCGATCCCGGCTTGTCGAGGCGATCCTTCACCTCGTTCCACAGGTTGGCGCCCTGCAGCGAGCGCTCCACGAGATCGTCGGCGTCGCTCTTCGAGATCTTGCGATTGTTGAGGTTGACGCCGGCCAGCACGTTCTCCCGGATCGACATGGTGGGGAACGGGTTGGGGCGCTGGAACACCATGCCCACCTGCCGGCGCACGAGCACCGGATCGACGCCCGGGCCGTAGAGGTCGTCGCCGTCGAGCAGCACCTCGCCCTCGACGCGCGCGCCGGGGATGACCTCGTGCATGCGGTTGAGGGTGCGCAGGAACGTCGACTTGCCGCAGCCCGAGGGGCCGATGAACGCGGTGACGCTGCAGGGCTCGATGTTGATGGAGACGCCCTCGACGGCGAGGAAGCTGCCGTAGTAGACGTTGAGGTCGTTGACTTCGATGCGCTTGGACATTGCGTTCCCTTGGTTTTGAGACGGTGGAGTAAGACTGGGGCGGGCGGTGGTCAGCGCCCGGTGCTGGGGGGAGAACTTCTTCGCGACGAAGCGGGCGACGAGGTTGAGGGCCATGACGATGAGGATGAGCACGAGGGCCGCCGCCCAGGCCCGCTCGAGGAACGCCCACGCGGGATTGCCCTGGTTCGCGAACTGGGTGTACACGAACACCGGCAACGACTGCATGCGGTCGTTGAACAGGTTGTAGTTCATGCTCGCGGTGAATCCGGCGGTGATGAGCAGGGGCGCGGTCTCGCCGATCACGCGGGAGATCGACAGCATGATGCCCGTGGTGATGCCAGCGATCGAGGTGGGCAGCACCACCTTCATGATCGTCAGCCACTTCGACACCCCCAGCGCGTACGAGGCCTCGCGCAACTCGTTGGGCACGAGCCGCAGCATCTCCTCGCTCGACCGCACGACCACGGGGATCATCAGCACCGAGAGGGCGACCGCGCCGATGATGCCCATGCGCACGCCGGGCCCGAGGAAGAGCGCGAAGGCCGCGTAGGCGAACAGGCCGGCGACGATCGAGGGGATGCCGGTCATCACGTCGACGAGAAAGGTGATGGTCTTCGCGAGTCGACCGCGGCCGTACTCGACCAGGTAGATCGAGGTCATGAGGCCGAGCGGCACCGAGATGACCGTGGCCGCGAGCGTGATCATCAGCGTGCCCACCATCGCGTGCAGCGCGCCGCCGCCCTCACCCGTGACGTTGCGCATCGAGGAGTTGAAGAACTCGGGGTCCAGGCGTGCCACGCCGTTGCCGACGACCGTGATCGCCACCGAGATCAGCGGCACCATGGCGAGCAGGAATGCCCCCGTGACGAGATTGGTGACGAAACGGTCGGTCGCCTGGCGGCGGCCCTCGACGGCGGCCGAGATCGAGGTCGTCACGACGAGGTGCAGGATCAGGCCGATCAGCACGGCGCCGACGAGGTTGAACTCGGCGCCGTTCGCGAGGGAGAGCAGGCCGAAGAGGGCGAGCGACGCGGCGAGGCTCGCGCCGAGGATGATCCAGGTCGTGGGCTTCGGCAGCCGGTTGCCCGTGAGCACGGCGCCGGGGGAGACGGGGCGGACGGTGAGTGCCATGGTCAGTTGGCTCCAGAGAACTCGGCGCGGCGGCTCACGATCCAGCGGGCGACCGCGTTGACGAGGAACGTGACGATGAAGAGGATGAGGCCGGTGGCGATGAGCACGTTGACGTTCTCACCGTAGGCTTCGGGGAAGGAGAGAGCGATGTTCGCGGCGATGGTCGACGGGTTCTCACTGGTGAGCAGCCGGAAGCTCACGAGGCCGGTCGCCGAGAGCACCATCGCGACCGCCATCGTCTCGCCGAGGGCGCGGCCGAGGCCGAGCATGGCGGCCGAGACGATGCCGGGGCGGCCGAAGGGCAGCACGGCGAGGCGGATCATCTCCCAGCGGGTCGCGCCGAGCGCGAGCGCCGCCTCCTCGTGCAGCACGGGCGCCTGCAGGAAGATCTCGCGGCAGACCGCGGTCATGATGGGCAGCACCATGACGCCGAGCACGAGGGCGGCGGTGAGGACCGTGCGACCGGTGCCCGACACCGTGCCGCCGAAGAACGGGATCCACCCGAGGTAGGTGTTGAGCCACACGAATACGGGCTGAGCGGCGGGCGCCAGCACGCCGATGCCCCACAGGCCGAAGACCACACTGGGCACGGCGGCGAGCAGGTCGACGATGTAGCCCAGCACGGCCGACACCCTGCGGGGCGCGTAGTGCGAGATGAAGAGCGCGATGCCGATCGCGAGCGGCAGCGAGATGAGCAGCGCCAGCACGGCGGCCCAGATCGTGCCGAAGATGAGCGGCCAGACGTACGACCAGAAGTTGTCGGGCAGCAGCGAAGCGGTCTCGTCGGTGGCGACGAAGGCGGGCAGGCTCTGCACGATGAGGAAGATCGCGACCGCCGCCAGGGTGACGAGGATCATGCTGCCGGCGAAGACCGCGGAGCGCGAGAAGATGCGATCGCCGAGGCTCAGCACGGGCTTGGAAGTGGCGGAGGTGGAGGTCACTCGGGCTCCTGGATCGGTGGGAAGAGGGCGAGGATCGGGATCCCGTCCCCTGGGTCTGCCGCAGGGGACGACGCCGCGGACGCGGGCCCGCCCCCTATCTATTGTGAGGGAGCGGGCCCGCGAGCGGATGCTACTTGATGGCGGCGATGGCCGGCTCGATCTGGCTGCGCAGATCGGCCGAGATGGGGGCGCTGCCCGCGGCGTCGGCGGCGAGCTGCTGGCCCTCCTCGCTGACGATGTAGCTGAAGTACTCCTTCACCAGCTCGGCGTTCGCGGCATCGGCGTATTCCTCGCAGCCGATCAGGTAGCTGACGAGCACGATCGGGTAGACGCCCTCGGCGGTGCTGGTGCGGTCGAGCTCGATCGCGATGTCGTGGTCGGTGCGGCCCTCCTCGACGGTCGAGGCGTCGACGATCGCGGCG
Source organism: Leucobacter muris (assembly GCF_004028235.1). Taxonomy (NCBI): domain Bacteria; kingdom Bacillati; phylum Actinomycetota; class Actinomycetes; order Micrococcales; family Microbacteriaceae; genus Leucobacter; species Leucobacter muris. The sequence goes on from NZ_CP035037.1 coordinate 584,172, forward strand.
GCGGCCTCGGGCGAGTACTCGACGTACTCCTCGCCGACCTTGATCGCGACGGTGCCGAGGCCCTCGGCGCGCGACGCGTCGGCGTAGCCGATGGTGCCGACGCCGTTGGTCACGGCCTCGACGACGCCCGAGGTGCCCTGCGCACCCTCGCCGCCGAACTCGGTCGGCCAGCTCTCGATCGAGCCGACGGTCCAGTCGGAGGCCGCGGTGGCCGAGAGGTACTCGGTGAAGTTGCCGGTGGTGCCCGACTCGTCGGAGCGGTGCACGGCGGTGATGTTCAGGTCGGGCAGCTGAGCGCCCTCGTTCTGCGCGGCGATTGCCGGGTCGTTCCACTGGGTGATCGAGCCGTTGAAGATCTTCGCGACGGTGGCCGCGTCGAGGTTCAGCGAGTCGAGGCCCTCGACGTTGAAGATGATGGCGATCGGTGAGATGTAGGCGGGGAACTCGACGAGCGCGTCGGTGGCGCAGCTGTCGAAGGGGCCGGCCTCGATCTCGTCGGTCTTGAACGCCCGATCGCTGCCCGCGAAGGCGGAGGCGCCCTGCTGGAAGGTCTCGCGGCCCGCGCCGGAACCGGCGGGATCGTAGTTCACGGTGACATCGGCGTGCGTGGTCTGGAAGCCGGCGACCCAGGCCTCCTGTGCCGAGCCCTGCGACGAAGCGCCGCCGCCCACAAGGGTGCCGGAGAGCGACGAGGCCTGGGCATCGCCCTCGGCCGAACCGCCCTCGTTCGCGGCGCACGAGGTGAGGGTGAGCGCGGCGATGCCGCCGATGGCGGCGACCTTTGCGAATGCTGAAAGCTTCACTTCGAGTATGTTCCAATCTCAATCTGAAATGAGGGAATGATCGCGAACGACCACATGTCCACGCTAGGGAGGCTTCGTGACGCGAGGTCTGCCGGGAGGTGAACAGAGGGTGAACTCGCGGTGCCCGCTGCCTGTCGCCGTATGCGATGTAGCATGGTGCGCGTGAGTGGGAAGAGACGGATCGCGGTTTTCGGGGCGGCGCTTGCGGTGATCGCCGGCGGCATCGGACTGGTGGGGTGCGCGCCTGAGCCGGAGGAGGCCCCGGTCGCGGCCCCCGAGCCGACGGCGACGCCCGAGCCCGAACCGACCCCCGAGCCTCAGCCCGGCGTCGGCCCCGCCTGCCCCACCGACCACTGCGTGAGCGTGGCGGTGTCGGGCGACCTGCTCTTCCACGAGGGGCTCTGGAGCCAGTACGCGATCCCCACCAACGAGGCGGGCCAGAACTTCGACTTCGTACCGCTGCTCGAGGGGCAGCGCGCCTACCTCGACCGCTCCGACCTGGCGATCTGCCAGATGGAGACCCCGCTCGCCCCGGTCGGCGGCCCTTACGCGGGCTACCCGGCCTTCAGCACGCCGCCCGAGCTGGCCGCCGCGGTCAAGGCGATCGGATACGACGTCTGCACCACCGCGTCGAACCACACCGTCGACCAGGGCGCCGAGGGGCTCGTCCGCACACTCGACGTGCTCGACCAGGCCGGCATCGCCCACACCGGATCGTACCGGGCCGAGGGCGAGCGCGACGTGCCGCTCATCGTCGAGGCCAACGGCGTGAAGGTCGCGATCATCACGTCGACGTTCTCGCTCAACGGCCTGTACGCCGACTACGAGTGGCAGGTCGACTACCGCGAGGAGGAGCCGCGCGTCGACCCCGAACGGGCGATCGCGAAGGCCCAGAAGGCCCGCGAGATGGGCGCCGAGATCGTGATCGGCGTGCAGCACATCGGCGAGGAGTACTGGTCCGAGCCGACCGGCGGCCAGATCGAGCTCGCGCATCAGCTGCACGACAGCGGCCTGTTCGACTTCGTCTACCAGCACCACTCCCACTCGGTGCAGCCCTTCGAGAGCTACAACGGCAAGTGGATCCTCTACGGCACCGGCAACACGATCAGCGAGTCGGCGCCGCCCGCACAGCAGGTGAACAACGAGTTTCTGATGGCGCGCGTGCAGTTCGCGAAGCAGACCGACGGCACGTGGGTCACCAACGACCTCGCCTGGAACGCCGCCACGAACACGCAGGACGGCCGCTACAAGTGGTGCTCGGTGATGCCGGATCAGCCGCAGGGCGTCTGCCAGTCGCCCGACTTCGATGCCGGCGTGCTCGAGCGCACGCGCGCGACGGCCAACGCGATGGGGGCGGCCGACTTCGGCGCCCGCGAGTGGCTGATCACGCAGGAGTAGCGGCGCGCGGCTCCGCCGCGTCGCGCCCCCTGTGCCTGCGCCTGCGCCCAACCCGTCGCAGGTGCGCGGGCTGCACGCATGCCGACTGGTCGAAAACGGTCGGGTTTCCGGAGTCGCGCAGCAGTTCTTACCCGCTCGGGAGAGCCGGAGGGCCCCTGCGCCCGCCGAGAGGTGCGCGCGAGCCTCAGTGCTTGAGCGGGTAGGTCTCGACCGCCACGATGCCCGCTTCGGGGCGCGCGCGAGAGAAGTGCAGCACCGAGAAGCCTGCGGGCGGCAGCGACGCGGCTTCTTCGAGGTAGCGGCCCTGGGGGCTGCCGGTGACGATCGCGAGTTGCCGCGCGAGGTCGGGCAGCACGGGGCGGTGGCTGCAGAGGATCGCGTTGCGGCCGCGGCCGATCACCTTGGCGACGAGCTTGCGCAGCGAGCTCAGGTCGCCCTCGTCCCAGGCGTCCTGACTGAGCGCCTGCTTCGCGCGCACCCGCTTGCCGAGGCGCTCGGCGAGGGGCGCCACCGTCGAGAGGCAGCGCACCGCGGTCGACGAGTAGATGCGGCGGGGCCCGAACGCCTGCAGCGTGGGAACCAGCGTCTCGGCCTGCTCCTCGCCGACGTCTGCGAGGGGGCGCAGATGGTCGACCGGGAAGGCGCTGCTGCGGGGCTCGGCCTTCGCGTGCCGCAGCAGGGTGACCGAGAACGTGTCGACCAGTTCACGGTCGACGAGCCGCAGGAAGACGTCGTACAGCTCGCGGTCGGCGTCGTAGCTCAGACGCTCGCGCACCCGGTCGGCGGGCACCCACTCGATGGCCTGCACCTCGTCGTTGGGCTTGAACTTGGCGCTCGCCTCGGCCTTCGACGACACCTTCGCGGCCCAGTACTGCACCGTCTTCGAACGGCCGCCGCTGAGCGCGTAGTGGATCGTGCCCAGATTCACTCCGAGCGACACCCGGTAGCCCGTCTCCTCGCGCGTCTCTCGCACCGCGGCCTGCGGCATGCTCTCGCCGGGGTCGAGCTTGCCCTTGGGGAACGAGACGTCGCGCTGCTTCGCCCGGTGGATCAGCAGCACGACGATGCCGGGATCGCCGTGCTCGTCGTAGACCCGCCGCCAGCAGACGGTGCCCGCCGCCAGCACCTCGGTCGGCTTCGCCGCGGGCTCGGCCGACGCGGAGCCCCTCTTCGCGCGCTTCTGCGTGGCGGTCGGGCTCACCGGCTCCTCCGCGAACGCGCCTGGGTGCGGTCGATCATCACCAGATCTTGCAGGTCGGGCAGCGGTTCGCCCTCTTCGCTCACCACGCGCCGCTGCCAGCTGCCGTCGGACAGCATGCGCCACGACGATACGTCGTCGCTGAACGCGAACCCGAAGAAGCGGTCGATGCGGGCCAGGTGCTCGCGGTCCTCGAGGCGCACGAGCACCTCGATGCGGCGATCGAGGTTGCGGTGCATGAGGTCTGCGCTGCCGATGAACACCTCGCGCTCGCCCGCGTTCTCGAAGGCGTAGATGCGGGAGTGCTCGAGGTAGCGGCCGAGCACGGAGCGCACGCGGATATTCTCGGAGAGGCCCGGCACGCCGGCGCGGATCGAGCAGATTCCGCGCACCCACACGTCGATCGGCACGCCGTCCTGGCTGGCGCGGTAGAGGGCGTCGATGATCGCCTCGTCGACCATCGAGTTGGCCTTCAACTTGATGCCGCTCGGCAGGCCGGCGCGGGCGTTCTCGGCCTCGCGCTCGATGCGCTCGAGCAGACCGCTGCGCAGCTGCAGCGGGGCGACGAGCAGCCGGTCGTAGTCGGTCTCGATCGCGTAGCCCGACAGCACGTTGAACAGCTTCGTCACGTCGCGGCCCACCTCGGGCGACGACGTGAAGAGGCCGAAGTCTTCATAGATGCGGCTGGTCTTCGGGTTGTAGTTGCCCGTGCCGATGTGGCAGTAGTGGGCGAGACGCCCCTGCTCTTCGCGGATCACGTGCACCAGCTTGCAGTGCGTCTTGAAGCCCACGAGGCCGTACACGACGTGCACGCCGGCCTGCTCGAGCTTGCGCGCCCAGGTGATGTTCGCCTCTTCGTCGAAGCGGGCCTTCACCTCGACGAGGGCGAGCACCTGCTTGCCGGCCTCGGCCGCCTTGATGAGCGACGCGACGATGGGGCTGTCGCCAGAGGTGCGGTAGAGGGTCTGCTTGATGGCGAGCACGTCGGGGTCGGTGGCCGCCTGTTCGACGAAGGCCTGCACGCTCGTCGAGAACGACTCGTAGGGGTGGTGCACGAGCACCTCGCGCCGGGCGATCGCGCCGAACACGTCGGGCTTCTCACTCGGCGAGTTGGTGCGGAACTGCGGGTGCGTGACCGGGATGTGCGGCTTGAACTTGAGATCGGGGCGCCGGATGCCCGAGAGCGCGAAGAGCCCGCTGAGGTCGAGCGGCGCCGGCAGTGTGTAGACCTGCTGCTCGTCGATGTCGAATTCGCTCACCAGCAGTTCGAGCGTCGCCTCGTCCATGTCGTCTGAGATCTCGAGGCGGATGGGCGGGCCGAAGCGGCGGCGCAGCAGCTCTTTCTCGAGGGCCTGGATGAGGTTCTCGGTCTCGTCTTCCTCGATCTCCATGTCTTCGTTGCGGGTGACCCGGAAGACGTGGTGGTCGAGCACCTCCATGCCCGGGAACAGCCCGTCGAGCTGGTTGGCGATCAGCTCTTCGAGCGCGATGAAGCGCACGTCGTCGATGCTCTCGCGCTGGTCGACCCGCACGTAGCGGGGGATCATCTGCGGCACCTTCAGGCGGGCGAACTCGACCTTGTCGGTGCGCGGGTTGCGCACCCGGATCGACAGGTTGAGGGCGCGGCCCGAGATGTAGGGGAACGGGTGCGCGGGATCGACCGCGAGCGGCATGAGGATCGGGTAGATGTGGCGCTCGTAGTAGTCGGTGAGGTGCACACGATCGGCCGTGTCGAGCTGCTCCCACTCGACCACGCGGATACCCGCCTCGGCGAGGCCGGGCTGCACCTGCTCGCGGAAGCAGCGCGCGTGCCGCAGCTGCAGTTCGTAGGCCGTGCGATTGATGTCGGCCAGCACGTCGGTCGGGGCCCGGCCCACGTTGGTCGGCAGGGCCAGGCCGGTAACGATGCGGCGCTTGAGGCCCGCGACGCGCACCATGAAGAACTCGTCGAGGTTCGAGGCGAAGATGGCGAGGAAGTTGGCGCGTTCGAGCAGCGGCACCCCGGGGTCTTCAGCGAGCTCGAGCACGCGCTGATTGAAGGCGAGCCAGCTCAGCTCGCGATCGATGTACCGGTCGGCGGGCAGTTCTGCTCGTTCGACGGCGGTCTCTCGGGTGTCTTCGGTCATGCGTCCATTGTGTCATCGACCCCTGACGAAGCCGGTCTCGCCCACTGACGGCTGCGTGAATCGACGGTGAACGACGCGTGCTCGTACAGTCGCACAGCCCGCTCGTTCTCGCCGTCGACGTAGAGCGTCACGCGGTCGGGGGAGTGCTGGGCCATGCGCGCGAGCGTCACGTCGAGCAGCAGCCCGCCGAGGCCCCGCCCTGCGTACTCGGGGCGCACGCCCACGGCGTAGAGCTCGCACTCCACGCCGTCGTCGCCGCGCACGGTCTTGATCCAGGTCGATCCCGCGAGCTCGTCGCCCGGATCCTCGGCGAGCAGCACCAGATCGGCGGGCTCGAACCACGGCTCGTCGCGCATGAGCTCGAAATCGGCCTCCGTGATCCGCCCCTGCTCGGGGTGCGTCGCGAACGCGGCCGCGTTCGCCCGCACCCACGCGGCCGCGTCGGCGGGGCGCTCGGGATCGAACGCCCGCAGCCGCAGCCCCTGCGGCACGGGAAGGGCGAGCGGGTCGCGCCCGTCGGCCGGCAGCAGCCCGGGGTCGAGCGCCATGCGGTAGAGCGATCTCACGGGCGCGAAGCCGGCCCGCGCGAGCAGCGCCTCGGCGGCCGGGTTCTCGCCGTGCGCCCAGGCCTTCAGCTCGCCGGGGTCTCGCGCGAGCAGTTCCGCGAGCGCCGCGGATCCGACGCCACGGCCGCGGTGCCCGGGGCGCACCGCGAGGTCGACCTCGCCCTGCCCCACGATCCCGACCGCGACGGGCCCGCCCGCATCGTCCGAACCGCGCGCACCGGTGCCGGGATCCGGTTCGGCGCCCGCGTCGATGAACAGCAGCAGCGCCCGCTGCCCCTGCGCCGCCGCCAGCAGCGCCTGATCCGACACGGGCGAGGAACCGTCGGCGGCCTCGGCCTCGGCGATCAGCGCGCGCGCATCGGACAGCGCCCGATCCGACGCCCCCTCGGCGATCTCGAGCTGTGCTGGCATCTACTCCTCCTCGACGCGGGCACGTGCGAAGCCGTACCCGACGCCCCGCACCGTGCTGATGAGCCCCTCGTGCTCTCCCAGTTTCGCGCGCAGGCGCCGCACATGCACGTCGACCGTGCGCGTGCCGCCGAAGTAATCGGTGCCCCACACCTCGCTGAGCAGCTGCTCCCGCGTGAACACCCGTCCCGGGTGCCCCGCGAGGAAGTGCAGCAGCTCGAACTCCTTGTAGGTGAGATCGAGCGGGCGGCCGAACAGCCGCGCCGTGAAATTGGACTCGTGAATGACAACGCCCGCGGCCTGGACCGCGGGCGGAGGAGCAGTGGCCGCCGAGGCGGGCCGACCGAGCAGGCGCAAGCGCAGCTCGATCTCGGCGGGACTCGCCGTGGGCAGCAGCAGCTCGCTCACGCCCCACTCCCGCGTCAGAGCGGCGAGCGCGAGCTCGGGCAGCAGCACCACCCGCGGCGTATCCACGCCCTCGGCGAGAGCCAGGCACGCGCTGCGGGCCCGGCGGGCATCGAGGGTGCCGTCGACGAGGATCGCGTCGAAGCGCGCCGCCATCGTCTCGGGCACGCGCAACGACAGCGGCGAGGTGCGCACGTCGTGCGGCAGCAGATCCAGCCCGGGCAGGGAATCGGCGGGATCTCGATCGGTGAGGCAGAGAAGCTGCATGGATCGGCTCCCTTCACTGTGCGTTCAACCCGAGGCAATAGTACTGCGGGCACTGTTTCGCGACCGTTTCGACCGTGTTTCTCGCGGCGCCGAGTGCTTCGCCGCCGGCCGCGCGGCGCCGCGCGGCCGCACCCGAAAGCGACCATCATCGCCAGACAGCGGGAGAAGAAGCTCGTGCAGAGGGGCCTCGGCCCGCGCCCTGGGGCGCTGTGGGACAATGGGGGCGTGAGCGATCCCGTGCAGTCCGATGCCCCGGAGATGCCCGACGTGCAGTCGTGGCATCTGCCGCGCATGATCATCGCCTGGGCCGTGGCCGCCCTCATCGGCACGCTCGTCACGCTGCTCGTCCCGCAGGAGGGTCGCTTCGCCTGGCTGGCCTTCGCAGTGGGGGCGAGCACGCTCGTCACCTTCGCACTGCAGCTGGGCACCGCTCAGCGCGAGGGCTTCATCACCCGGGTCTCGTTCAGCGTGGCCGGGTCGGTGGTGCTGATCGCGGTGATCGACGTGATCGGCATGCTGCTCGGCTGAGGCTGAGGCTGAGTCGCGAGCTCAGGCCGAGCCGCGGCCGGGGCTCGCGGGCGGTCAGAGGGGTGAGGATCGCGCCGTACCCCGATGCGCGCGTTGTATTAGACTGGCGTCATGCTTCTCGCTCTCGAACTCTTCTTTCTCGGCCTGCTGGGTCTCGCCGGTGTCGCGATCGCGTGGATCTCGGGCACCGTCGTCTACAAGCTCTTCAAGGGCCAGCGCTAATCACCCGCTCGCCTCACGTCTCATGAGCGGGAGGGTCTGATGCAGTCGTTCCTCGAGCTTCCGGGCGCCGTCGCCGACCCGGTGGGCGTCGCCTCTCACTACGGCGAGCCGTTGCCCGAGCAGCGCGCGCTCGAACGGGGCGCCGCGATCGTCGACCTGTCGCACCGCGGCATCGTCACGGTCTCCGGCCCCGACCGTCTGAGCTGGCTGCACTCGATGACGAGTCAGCAGCTGACGGGGCTGCGCCCGGGCGAGAGCACCGAGACGCTGCTGCTCGATCCGAACGGCCGCATCGAGCGTGCGATGCGCGTGGTCGACGATGGCGAGCGCAGCTGGCTGCTCGTCGACGAGGGCTCGTCGGAGCCGCTCGCGGCGTTCCTGCAGCGCATGCGATTCGCCCTGCGCGTCGAGGTGCACGACGTCTCGAACGAGTACGCGGCCGTGCTCGCCTTCACCGGAGCGGGCCCCGCCGCGGAGGCGCTGCGCGGGCTGACGCCCGCGGTGGAGTGGCAGGATCCGTGGGCAGCGGTGACCGGCGGTGGCGTGCAGTACGCCGCCCCCGAGGGGCACGCGGCCGAGGGGTGGTCGGTGTCGCAGTTCGTGTTCGCGCGCGAGCAGCTCCCCGCGGTGATCGAGCTGGCGAGCGGCGCGAGCGGCGAGGTGCGCGCCGCGGGCCTGCTCTCGCTCGAAGCGCTCGAGGTGCGCGCGTGGCGGCCGGCGCAGCACGCCGACGTCGACGAGCGCGCGATCCCGCACGAGTTCGACTGGCTGCGCACGGCCGTGCACCTCACGAAGGGCTGCTATCGCGGCCAGGAGACGGTCGCGAAGGTGCACAACCTGGGGCATCCTCCGCGTCGCCTGGCGATGCTGCACCTCGACGGCTCGGGGGGCGAGCTGCCGACGCCCGGCGCGCTCGTGTTCCGCGCGCCGCAGCCGGAACAGGACCGGGATCCCGAGGCGCGACCGGTGGGCCGCATCACCCGCGCCGCGCTGCATCACGAGTGGGGCGGCATCGCGCTCGCCCTGCTGAAGCGCGCGCTGCCCGAGGACGCGCCGCTCGAGGTCGAGCTGCCCGACACCGCCGAGCGCGCGGCCGCGGCGCAGGAGCCGATCGTGCCCGCCGATGCCGGAGCGACGCGCCACATCCCGCGCCTCAAGCGGCTGTAGTCTCCGAGCACCGCCCGCCGCCCGGCACACCGCCCGCACTGCGAAACCTCATAGACTGGAACCATGACGAACAAGCTGATCCTGCTCCGCCACGGGCAGAGCGACTGGAACCAGAAGAACCTCTTCACCGGCTGGGTGGACGTGCGACTGACCGAGCAGGGGCGAGGCGAGGCCGCCCGCGCCGGAGAGCTGCTCGCGGAGTCGGGCGTGCTGCCCGACGTGCTGCACACCTCGGTGCTGAGCCGGGCGATCCAGACCGCGAACATCGCTCTCGACAGCGCGGATCGTCTGTGGATCCCGGTGCGCCGGTCGTGGCGGTTGAACGAGCGCCACTACGGCGCACTGCAGGGGCTCGACAAGTCCGAGACGCTGCAGAAGTACGGCGAGGAGCAGTTCATGGAGTGGCGACGTTCGTTCGACACGCCTCCGCCGCCCCTCGACGACTCGAGCGAGTGGTCGCAATCCGACGATCCGCGCTACGCGGGCATCGATGGCGAACGGCCGCGCACGGAATGCCTGAAAGACGTCGTCGAGCGGCTCGTCCCCTACTGGGAGGGCGAGATCCTGCCCGACCTCAACGCAGGCAAGACGGTGCTCGTCACCGCGCACGGCAACTCGCTGCGCGCCCTCGTGAAGCACCTCGACGGCATCTCTGACACCGATATCGCGGGTCTCAACATCCCGACGGGCATGCCGCTCGTCTACGACATCAACGAAGACGGCACCCCGGCGGGTGCGGGCCGATACCTCGACCCGGAGGCCGCCGCCGCCGGTGCCGCAGCGGTCGCCGCGCAGGGCAAGCACTGAGCCGACCAGGGCAAGCACTGAGCCGACGCCGAGGGCGGATCGGCTGCAACGTGAAGGGCCCCTCGGAGGAGGGGCCCTTCACATGTGCGAGGCGCGAGGCTGAGTCAGCGCTCGCCGCGGGGATCGTCGGTGTCGTCTTCGTCGACGGGGTCGTCGTCGGAGTTGTATTTGCTGGCGTACTCAGCCCAGGGATCTTCATCGGAGCCGCGCTGCGACCTCTGCGCGAGCTCGCGCTCAAGTTGTGAGAGATCGGTGTTGGGGCTGAAATACTTCAGCTCCCTGGCTACCTTGGTGTGCTTTGCCTTCTGACGGCCGCGCCCCATGCGTGACCCCCTTACACATTCAGGCCTCGCGGGCGATCTTCCGCGAGGCAGGTACTTATACAAATAGACGTATGGAGCAGATTCTAGCAGATCGGAGCAACGGGTGAGACGCGGCCATTACGATGAAGGCATGACCTCCCGCCGCCCCCGCGCCACCCGCATTCTGCTCATCGCGGTGCTGGTGATCGCGGCGCTCGTGCTGGCGGGCGCGATCGCCGTGCTGCTGCCGATTCTCACCCATCAGAGCGCCGGCGGGTCGGGTCAGACCGTGCCCGAGCAGTTCGTCTCCGAGACGAGCGCGCAGGGTTCGGACGGGCGAACGCGCGAGCTGCGCGTCGAGACGCCGGACGGCGCGCCCGCCGAACTCGACGCGCTGCAGCCCGGCGACACCCTCGTGGTGCGGGGCGACGGCTTTGATGCCGGTATCGGAATATACGTGGCCGTGTGCGCGATCCCGAGCGGTCCCGACGAGAAGCCGGGGCCCTGCCTGGGGGGGGCATCCCGGAGGGGGCCGAGGAGGGGCACGCGCAGCAGGCGGCGCTGGCGAGCGTGTGGATCACCGACGACTGGGCGTGGCAGGCGTTCGCCACGCAGCGCTACGACGACGCGCAGTCCGGATCCTTCACCGCCACCCTCTCGGTGCCGGCGCCCACGAGTGACGGCCTCGACTGCCGCGAGACCCGCTGCGCGATCGCGACCCGAGCAGACCACACCGCGGCGCGGGATCGGGTGCAGGACATGCTGCTGCCGGTCGCGTTCGCGCGGGAGTAGCGCGCCGGCCCGTCACGACGAAGCCCGCTCGTGCCGAGCGACGGGCTCAGTGCGCGAGCGGCGCGATGGCGAGCGTGGCGACGGTGTAGATGGCGAGGCCGGCGAGAGCGCCCACGACGGTGCCGTTGATGCGGATGAACTGCAGATCCTTGCCGACCTGCAGCTCGATCTTCTCGGCGGCCTCCTGCGCATCCCAGCGCTGCACGGTCTCGGTGATCACGCCGGCGATGTCGTGGCGGTAGTTGCGCACCAGGTGCTCGACCACGCCCATCACCCACACGTCGATCTTGTACTGCAGGGTCGGATCGTCGAGCAGCTTGCGGCCGAAGTCCTGCACCGCCGAGACGATCCGCGTGCGCAGTTCGCTGCCGGGCTCCTCGAGCATCGACACGATCGCCGCCCTGGCCGTCTCCCACGTGCTGGCGGCGACGGCGCGGATGCGCGGGCTGTCGAACACCTCGTGCTTGAACGTCTCGAGCTGCTGCTGCAGGCGCTCCTGCTGCTGCAGATCCCGGGCGAGATCGGCGAGGAATCTGGCGATCGCGATGCGGAACGGATGCTCGGGATCGGCGCCGACGCGCTGGGCGAACCGCACGGTCTCGGCGTGCAGCCGGTCGTCGACGAAGCGATCCACGATGTTCGGCACCCAGGAGGGCAGCCTCGACGAGATGACGCGGTCGAACGCCGCCGGGTGCGCGAGCAGCCACTCCTCGACACGGGAGGCCGCGATGTCGATGAGGGGCTGCTGGTGTCCGCCGTCGACGAACGACTCCGCCGCGCGGCCGAGCAGCGGCCCCCACTCGGGCTCGACGACGTGGCGGCGCACGAGCATCTCGACAAGCTCTTGCACGTCGCCGTCGTCGAGCACGGTGAGGGCTCCGAGACCGGCGCTCGCGATCATGTCGCCCACGCGTTCGGCGTTGGGCCGCTGCGACAGCCATTCGCCCGCGTGCCTGGCGCCGCTGATGCCGGCGAGCTTGTCGTGCACCACGTCGTCGGCGAGGAAGTTCTCCTCGACGAACGACCCGAGGCCCTCTCCGATGTCGTCCTTCTTGCTCGAGATGAGGTTGGTGTGCGGGATCTTGAGGCCGAGCGGGTGCCGGAAGAGGGCGGTCACCGCGAACCAGTCGGCGAGGGCGCCGACCATGCCGCCCTCGCTGGCCGCGCGCACGTAGCCCAACCACGGGTAGCGGGTCTGCAGCGCGAAGGAGATCACGAACACGATCGCCATGCCGATGAGCAGGGCGACCGCGAGGCGCTGCATGCGGCGCAGCTCGGCGAGCCGCTCGAAGTCTGCGGGGGACACGGCCCCCAGGGTGCGGCGTGTGCGGGACGACGGCATCTCAGTATTATCCTCCACGGCGGGCTCCCGGTAGCCGCATGAAATAATCGACACCATGCACCTTCTCACGGCGCTCAGCCTGAAGAACCGCGCGTTGATCGCGCTCGTCACCATCGTCGCCGCGGTTTTCGGCCTCATCGGCGTGGGATCGCTCAAGCAGGAGCTGATGCCATCCGTCCAGTTCCCCGCGATCGCGGTGGTGACCACCTACCCCGGCGCCTCTCCCGAGGTCGTCAACAACGACGTCTCCGGCCCCATCGAGACGGCTCTGCGCAGCGTGCCGCAGCTCGAGACCTCGACCGCGACGTCGAGCACGGGCGCTTCCATGGTCGTCGCGCAGTTCACCTACGGCGTCGACATCACCGCGACCGAGCAGAAGGTGGAGCGCGCGATCAGCCGCATCTCGCAGCTGCTGCCGGAGGCCGCCGATACGCAGGTGATGTCGGGCAGCATCGACGACTTCCCCGTGATCCAGATCGCCGTCGCCCCGGCCGAGGGGGAGACGCCGGAGGAAGCGGCGCAGCTCATCGAGCGCGTGGCGATCCCCGAGCTGAGCGACATCGACGGGGTGCGCGACGCGCAGCTCTCGGGCGCCCGCGAGGAGCGGGTCACGATCGCCCCCTCGGCCGAGGCCCTCGCCGCGAACGGGCTCTCGTCGCAGACCATCGCCGACGCGCTGCAGCAGAGCGGCGTGCTCATGGCGGCCGGCACCGTCACCGACGGGGACCGCACGCTCGCGGTGCAGGCGGGAACGGAGCTCGCCTCGGTCGAGGACATCGCGGCGATCCCGCTGCCGGGCACCGGCGCGTTCAGCGATCCCTCCTCCTTCGACGACGAGGCCCCGCCCGCGCCCCTCACCCTCGGCGACGTCGCCGAGGTGCGCCTCGAGCCGGGCCCCGAGCAGAGCATCTCGCGCATCAACGGCGCGCCCGCCCTCACGATCGGCGTCACCAAGATGTCGGCCGCGAACACCGTGGACGTGTCGCACGCGGTGCAGCAGAAGCTCGACGAACTGCAGGATCAGCTCGGCGGCGAGCAGCTCTCGGTCGTGTTCGATCAGGCGCCGTACGTCGAGCAGTCGATCCACACGCTCACCACCGAGGGCCTGCTCGGCCTGGTGTTCGCCGTACTCGTGATCCTCGTGTTCCTGATGTCGGTGCGGGCGACGCTCGTCACCGCGATCTCGATCCCGACCTCGGTGCTGCTCACCTTCGTGGGGCTCAACTTCGCCGAGTACACGCTCAACATGCTCACGCTGGGCGCGCTCACCATCTCGATCGGCCGCGTCGTCGACGACTCGATCGTGGTCATCGAGAACATCAAGCGGCACCTCGCCCCGGGCGTCGACCGCACGAAGACCATCATCGAGGCGGTGCGCGAGGTCGCCGGCGCGATCACGGCGTCGACGATCACGACCGTCGCGGTGTTCCTGCCGATGGCGTTCGTCGACGGCATGGTGGGCGAGCTGTTCCGCCCGTTCGCGTTCACGGTGACGATCGCGCTCGCCGCATCGCTGCTCGTCTCGCTCACGATCGTGCCGGTGCTCGCCTACTGGTTCCTGAGGCCGGATCGGAAGAAGCGGGGCGCAGACGCGGACGGTGTCGCCGAGGCGCCCGCAGCCGCTCCCGCCGCGGCTGCCGCGGACGCGCCGGCTCAGCAGCCGGTCGCAGCGGAGCCGCTCACGGCCCTGCAGCGGGGGTACCGACCGGTCATCGACTGGACGCTCAAACGCCCCGCGGCGACGCTGCTCACCGCGGTGCTCGTCTTCGGTCTCACGATCGCGCTCACCCCGTTCATGAAGACGAACTTCATGGGTGACGACGAGCAGAACTCGATCGGCCTCGTGCAGACGCTCGCGCCCGGCACCAGCCTCGAAGCCCAGCTCGCTCAGGTCGAGCGCGTCGAGGGCGCGCTCGCCGAGCTCGCCGACATCGACACCGTGCAGGTGACCATCGGCAGCGGCGGCGGCATGGGCGCGATCTTCGGAGGCGGCGGCGACGGAGCGGTCAGCTACTCGATCACCACCGACTCCGACGCCGACCAGGCCAGGGTTCAGGACGACATCCGCGCGGCCGTCGACGGCCTCGACGACGCGGGCGAGTTCTCGCTCGGCCAGTCGGGCGGCGGCGTGACCATGTCGAGCGCCATCGAGGTCAACGTGTCGGCCCCCGATCAGCAGACCCTCGCAGAAGCGAGCGACGCGATGCTCGCCGAACTCGAGCAGCAGCCCGGCCTGCGGCAGGTCGAGAGCGACCTCGGCGCCTCGCGCCCCTTCTTGCAGGTGGCGGTCGACCGCACCGCCGCGGCCACGGCGGGCCTCACCGAGGCCGCCGTCGCCGCCCAGATCGCGCAGCAGATGCAGCCGCGCCAGATCGGCCAGATCACCCTGGACGCCGACAACGTCTCGATCTACCTGACCGACGGCGTCGCAGCCGTCGACCAGGCCGGGGTCGCAGCGCTGCCCATCATGACGGCGCTCGGTCCGCGAACGCTCGACACCCTCGCCACGATCCAGGTCGCGGACGGCCCCGTGACCGTGCGCACCGAGGACGGCGTGCGCATGGTGACCGTCTCCGCGCTGCCCGAGGGCGACGACCTGACCGTCGCGAGCGCCGCCGTGAACACCGCCCTCGAAGCGGTCGACCTGCCCGCCGGCGCCACCGCCACGGTCGGCGGCGTGATGTCGCAGCAGGCCGAGGCCTTCGAACAGCTGGGACTCGCCCTGCTCGCCGCGATCCTCATCGTCTACGTGGTGATGGTGGCGACCTTCCGCAGCCTGCTGCAGCCGCTGCTGCTGCTCGTGTCGGTGCCGTTCGCCGCGACCGGCGCGATCCTGCTGCTCATCGCGACCGGCATCCCGCTCGGCGTCGCGTCGCTGATCGGCGTGCTCATGCTCGTCGGCATCGTCGTGACGAACGCGATCGTGCTTATCGACCTCGTCAACCAGTACCGCGACCGCGGCGACTCGCTGCACGACGCCGTCGTGCACGGCTCCCTGCAGCGTCTGCGCCCCATCGTGATGACGGCGCTCGCGACCATTCTCGCGCTCACGCCGATGGCGCTCGG
The DNA here is from genome assembly GCF_004028235.1 of Leucobacter muris. Lineage (NCBI taxonomy): Bacteria > Bacillati > Actinomycetota > Actinomycetes > Micrococcales > Microbacteriaceae > Leucobacter > Leucobacter muris. The sequence goes on from NZ_CP035037.1 coordinate 599,569, forward strand.
GATCACGGGCAAGGGCGGGTTCATCTCTCAGCTCCTCGCGGTCGTCGTGATCGGCGGCCTGCTGTCGTCGACCGTGCTCACGCTCATCGTGCTGCCCACGCTGTACTACGCGGTAGAGCGTCGTCGTGAGGGCGGAGCCGGGCGCGCGGCTCGGCGCCGCGGGGACGGCGGAGGGGCCGGAGGTCGCGGGAGCGTCCGTGCGCCGTGGCGGCGCGGCCCGAGGCGCAGCCCGCAGGCCGGCGCCGAGGCATCCGTGTCGGCCGGCCCCGAGGCGCTCGCCTTCGCCGGAGCCGTCGGCGCGGTGGGCACCGTGGGCGTGCTCGGCGCCGACACCACGCGCGAGACGACGACGGGCTACCCCGCGGAGTCGCCCGGCGAACTCCTCGACCGGTTCGCGGGCGACAGGGATCCCGACCCGGCTGCTGAGCCGGAGCACCCGCGTGCCCCGGAGGCCGTCGATCCCGAGACCGTGGATGCCGGGCCCGCCCGCGACGCGCATCGCGCAGCCGACGGCATCGATCCCGAGGCGACGGGGGAGACCCCGGCCGGTGCGCTCCCCGCCCTCGAGGAGCAGTCCGACGGCGGCGCGCATGTGACCGATCCCGAGCCTGCACACGGTGCTCGCGACGCCGACGAGCTCGCGACGCCCGAGCCGGTGCCGGCGCCCGTCGCCGCGCAGGCCGATCCCGCTACGCAGCGTGCGATCCTCAGCGAGCTCATGCGGGTGGGACTCTCGGCCCCCGAGTTGACCGATCGTGATGGCTCAGAGACGGACGAGACGGACGAGACGGCCGGGACCGATGCGGAGGGCGAAGTGGGTCCGGCGACCGCGCAGATGTCGCTCGCGCTCGCCGACCTCGGATTCACCGGCGAGGACAACCCTCTAGAGACGGGTGACGGACCTGTCGACGACGAGGCGCCCGAGCGGGCGGTAGCGGAAGCCGATCGCGAGACCGGATCCGAACCCGAACCCGAACCCGAGATCGAAGCGGAGCCCGAGCTCGAGGGCGAGTCCGATCACGAGGTCGGCGATGACGACCTCGAGCAGACGGTGCCGCGGCACGCGGGCGCCGGGCTCGATGTCGAGGACATCGAAAGCGCCGAGGCCGCCGACGAGGTGACGCCGCTCGTGCTGCCGGGGGATCCCGGGGAGCATTCCGAGCCCGAGCCCGAGCCCGAGCCGCGGGCCGGTGTCGCCCCCGAGTTCGATGCCGGGGACGAGCCGAGCCGAGGCGACGCCCGCGACGCGCCTCCCGCGGCACCTCCCGTGACCGGCGAGCTCGACTGGGAGCAGCTCATGTGGGAGGCCACGCAGGAGGTCGAGGCCGCCGAGCAGCGCGCCGGGGCCGACGCCGAAACCGAGAACACCCGCGCCCTCGCGTCGGAACCGGGCAGCGACGAGGGCAAGCAGCCCGAAGACGAGAGCGGGCGATAGCGGTGGCGCAGAAGGGCCGACGCGGCTTCAAACCCCCGTCGAACTACGAGCCGGGCCGCAAACCCGGTCGTGCCGGCAAACGCTGGGCCGGGGGCCGCGCAGCCGCCGCCGGTGACGAGGGGCAGCCGACGCGCGGAGCCAGGGGCGCCGGCCGGGACAGCGGCGCCGGACACCCGCGCAGCACCCAGGGTGGGCAGCGGCAGTCGAACGCGCGGAATCGCGGGGCTGCCGAGCGCGGCCGCGAGGCGGGAGAGCGCGGCCGCAAAGCGGGAGAGCGCGGCCGCGAGGCGGGAGAGCGCGCTACGACCGCGGGACGGAGGCGGCCGGCGGAGAGCCGGCCGGTGCGCGAGGACCGTTCCGACCGCGCGGCTCGCGCGGCGGGCTCGGGCGGGGCGGGGCGCGAGGGAGCTCCGGGCCCCGGCGAACGGCGCGATCAGGCGCGCGTCTACGCGTTCGGAGCCGTTGGACAGGCCGAGCGGGTGGCGGGCGGACCCCGCCCCGCCGAGCCCCCCGTGCTCGAGCGGCTCGACGCCCGCCTCATCACCGCCGCCGACGCGGAGGGCGTCGCCTTCGGAGACCTCGGCCTCGGGCCGAACATCGTGCGCGTGCTCGCCGAGCTCGGCGCCGAGCAGCCGTTCCCCATCCAGGCCGCGACGATCCCCGACGCGATCGCCGGTCGCGACGTGCTCGGCCGGGCCCGCACCGGATCTGGCAAGACCATCGCGTTCGGCGCCGCCGTGGTCGAGCGGCTGCTGAAACTGAAGGCGGAGGGCGCCTTCGCGGGCGACGGCGCCGCCTCGCGCGATCGACTCCGCCGCGGTGAGCGTCAGGGGGCGCCGAAGCGGCCTCCCCGCAACCCGAAGGCCCTGATCCTCGCCCCCACGAGGGAGCTCGCCCTGCAGATCGACCGCACGGTGCAGCCGATCGCCCGCTCCGTCGGATTCTTCACCGCGCAGCTGGTGGGCGGCGTTCCCCTCGACCCCCAGATGCACGCGCTCGAGCGCGGCGTCGACATCGTGATCGGCACGCCCGGGCGCGTGCGCGACCTCGTGAACCGCCGCAAGCTCGACCTGCGCGAGGTGCTCGTCTCGGTGATCGACGAGGCCGACCACATGTGCGAGCTCGGGTTCCTCGAGCCCGTGCAGCGAGTGCTGCGCGACACGGTGCGCGGCGGGCAGCGGCTGCTGTTCTCGGCCACCCTCGACAGCGGCGTCTCGGATCTCGTGTCGGAGTTCCTGCGCGATCCCGCCGTGCACGAGGTCGGGGGCGAAGCGGTGAGCGAGGCCGAGCACCGCGTGCTCATCGTGCTGCGGGAGCACAAGGACCGCGTGCTCGTCGAACTCGCGTCGCGCCCCGGGCGGATCATGGTGTTCTGCCGCACGCGCGCCTACGCCGAGCGCCTCGCCGAGATGCTCGACGAGGCCGGGCTGCGCGTCACCGCGCTGCACGGCAACCTCAGCCAGGCCAGGCGCGAGCGCAACCTCGAGCGCTTCGCCTCGGGCAAGGCGTCGGTGCTCGTGGCGACCGACGTGGCTGCGCGAGGCCTCCACGTCGACGACGTCGACCTCGTGGTGCAGGCGGACCCGCCCGACGACTACAAGACCTACCTGCACCGCGCGGGCCGTACGGCGCGGGCAGGCCGCGACGGGCTCGTGCTCACGGTGATCCCGCGCACCAGGCAGAAGCGCACGCGCGAACTGCTCGGGCAGGCCGAGATCGTGCCCGCCTCCTTCGGCGACCACGAGCCCGGCGACGATCCGACGACCCCGTAGCTCCGGGCGGCGGGCCGGGCCGGCGGGGCGGGGCGCTGGGCGGTCGATGCGACGCTGGCGGGCGGCGGCGACGCTGGGCGGGACACGGCACTGGGCGCGCTCCCGCGGCAGCTCACCGCACCGATCCACCTCGGAGCACCTCTTCCCGGCGGATCGAGGTGCTGCCGGCTCGATCGGTGCCGCTGCGTGAACTCGGGGGTGGGGCAGAACATGCGGACGCTTCGAGAGTGGAGATGATCTCCAGGAACAGAACCCTGTTTTTGGAGAGACCGCACAACGATGTGCGGGGTCGGCCGCGGCTCCGATTGTGGGGAGCGCGGCGGCCGGTTGTCGCTGTCGGTGGTGCCCCCTAGCCTGGCAGCAGGTCAGCGGATCGCGGGCGCACGGCGCCGCGCATCCGCGCATCACGTCGAAGGAGCATCGATGAGCGTCACCATCACGCCGCAGTCCACCAGCGCCCGCATCGACATCGAGCGGGTCGGCGACGCCCTGCTCGGCCGCTGGAAGAAGGAGCGGCTCGAGTCGCGCCGGCTCGCCGAAGACCCCCGCCTGCACACGATCCCCGGCCAGCCCATGGCCGAGCACCGCGAGCGCGTGCTCGAACAGCTCGGCATCCTGGTCGAGGAGGGCGCGATCCAGCGCGCCTACCCGACCGATCTCGGCGGCAGCGACAACCACGGCGGCAACATCGCGGCGTTCCAAGAGCTGGTGCTCGCCGACCCGTCGCTGCAGATCAAGAGCGGCGTGCAGTGGGGGCTCTTCGGCGCGGCGATCCTGCACCTCGGCACGCGCAAGCACCACGAGCGGTGGTTGCCCGACGTGATGAGCCTCAAACTGCCCGGCGCGTTCGCCATGACCGAGATCGGGCACGGCTCCGACGTCGCCTCGATCGGCACCACGGCCACCTACGATCCCGAGACCGAGGAGTTCGAGATCCACACGCCCTTCACGGGCGCGTGGAAGGAGTTCCTCGGCAACGCGGCGCTGCACGGGCAGGCCGCGGTCGTCTTCGCGCAGCTCATCACGCGCGGCGTCAATCACGGCGTGCACGCCTTCTTCGTGCCGATCCGCACGCCCGACGGCGAGATGCTGCCCGGCGTGGGCAGCGAAGACGACGGGGTGAAGGGCGGCCTCAACGGCATCGACAACGGGCGCCTGCATTTCGACCACGTGCGCATCCCCCGTGAGAACCTGCTCAACCGCTACGGCGACGTCGCCGCCGACGGCACCTACTCCTCGGCGATCGAGAGCCCCGGCCGCCGCTTCTTCACCATGATCGGCACGCTCGTGCAGGGTCGCGTTTCCCTCGACGGGTCCTCGGTGCGGGCGATGCAGGCCGCGCTCGCGATCGCCATCCGCTACGGCAGCGAGCGGCGCCAGTTCCCCGGGGCCTCCGGCCGCGAGACCGTGCTGCTCGACTACGGCCTGCACCAGCGGAGGCTCCTGCCGCGGCTGGCCCAGAGCTACGCCATGGCTTTCGCCGACGAACGGCTGCTCACCGTCTTCGACGAGGTGTTCTCGGGTGCACGAGACACCCCCGAGAACCGCGAGGACCTCGAGACCCTGGCCGCGGCGCTGAAGCCCCTCTCCACCTGGGCCGCGCTCGACACGCTGCAGGAGGTGCGCGAGGCCTGCGGCGGCGCCGGCTTCATGGCCAAGAATCGCGTGACCGGGCTGCGCGCCGACCTCGACATCTACGTGACCTTCGAGGGTGACAACAACGTGCTGCTGCAGCTCGTCGGCAAGCGCCTGCTCACCGACTACGCCGAGCAGTTCAAGGGCGCCGACCGGGCCGCTCTCATCAAGGCGGCCGCGAGCCAGCTGGGCGGGCGGGTCAGCCGCTTCGGCCTGCGCCAGGTGGGGCAGAGCATCTTCGACCTCGGCCAGATGGCGCGATCGGTCGAGAGCCTGCGCAGCCCCGAGGCGCAGCGGGAGCTGCTCGCCGACCGCGTGCAGACCATGATCTCCGAGATCGCGATGGCGCTGCGCGAGGCCACCAAGAACACGCCGAAGGACGACAAGCGCGCCCGTGCCATCGCCGCCGAAGACGCCTTCAACGCGCAGCAGCACAAGCTCATCGCGGCCGCCCGCGCCCACGCCGAGCTGCTGCAGTGGGAGGCCTTCACCGAGGCGGTCGAGCAGATCGACGACGAGGGCTCCCGTCAGGTGCTGACCTGGCTGCGCGATCTCTTCGGCTTCGGACTCATCGAGAGCAACGCCTCCTGGTACCTCGTGAACGGCCGCATCTCGGGCCAGCGCGCCGAAGCCGTCACCGCCTACATCGACCGCCTCATCGGTCGGCTGCGCCCGCACGCCCTCGACCTCGTCGAGGCCTTCGGTCTCAGCCCCGAGCTGCTGCGCGCCGAGATCGCCACGGGCATCGAGGGCGAGCGCCAGGAGGAGGCCCACGCCTACGTCGAAGCGCAGCGCGCGGCTGGCACCTGGCCGATGCATGAGAAGGATCTCTACCGCGCGAAGAAGAAGGCCGACTAGCAGCGCGCGGGCTCGTGAACGCCCGCCCCGCGGCATAGAGTTGGAGGCACGGCAGATCGGTTCCGTTCACAGGGCAGGTGGGGCATGACCTTCAACGACAACGCTCGCATCGATACCGGACGAGTGTCGAAGCGCAGCGGCGCGCGGCGAGGCGGCCTGATCGCGGGCGGCGGTGTGGGGGTCGCGCTGCTGCTCGCGCTCGGTTCGCAGCTGTTCGGCGTGAACCTGCTGCCGTTCGCGCCCGTGGTCGACCAGCTGATCAGCGGCAGCTCCCTCTCGGGCGAGCGCTCCGAGGCGCTGCCCGGCTGCGAGACCGGCGCCGACGCGAACGAAGACGCCGAGTGTCGCATGGCGGCCACGGCCGACTCCCTCGATCGCTTCTGGACGGGCGAGGTCGACGGCTATCGTGCACCCGCGGAAGTGGTGCTCTACGACGGCCAGACCCAGTCGGCGTGCGGCGCCGCTTCGTCTGCGACGGGCCCGTTCTACTGCCCTTCCGACGAGTCGATCTATCTCGACGTCGCCTTCTTCGACACGCTGAGCAGCGACTACGGCGCGTCGGACGGGTCGCTCGCCCAGATGTACGTGCTCGCCCACGAGTGGGGCCACCACATCTCGAACCTCATCGGCACGCTGCAGCAGACGGGCCGCGAATCCGGGCCCGCGTCGGGGTCGGTGCGCCTCGAGCTGCAGGCCGATTGCTTCGCGGGCGCCTGGGGGAAGAATGCGTCCACCGTCACCGACGACGCGGGTGTGCCCTTCCTGCAGCCCGTCACGCAGCAGCAGATCGCCGATGCCATGAGCGCTGCGGCCGCCGTGGGCGACGACCACATCATGGAGTCGGCCGGCGCCCCGGTGAACCCCGAGCGGTTCACGCACGGCACATCCGAGCAGCGCCAGCGCTGGTTCCAGGAGGGCTACCGCAGCGGCCCCGGCGCGTGCGGTACCTTCGACGTGCCCGCTTCGGAGCTGTAGGCCGGACGGGCGCGCCGCACGCTGTGCAGGGCTCGCCCGGCTGCGCACCGGCCTGCCCGGCTCCGCACAGACATGCTCGGCGGGCCATCGAGAACCGACAGCCCGTCCCGGCTCGTCCGGCCCGAGCGGATGGTCCCGCCCGGCGAGTCGCATCGTGCTCAGCGGCGCTTGCGCTTCTTCTCCGCTCGGCGCAGCGCCTTCGCGCGCTCGGCCTTCTCCTTCGCCGCCGCGAGCTGCGCGCCGCGCGAGCCCGGTTTGGGGCCCGCCTTCTTCGCCGCCGGTTTCGGGCGCGCCTGCTTCGCGGGCTTCCTGCCGTTGGCGCCCGTCCAGCCATCGGCAGCTGCGGCCGCGGGCCGGGAGCTGCGGGCCGTGCGGCCGCGCATGATGCCCACGAGCTGCTGCACATCGGCAGCGTCGCGATCCACGTCCCAGCTCGCCCAGATCCCGCTGCCCGCGAGCTCGGGCTCTCCGGTCACCGGCAGCACGGCATGGGCGCGCTTGTCGCTCAGGTGCCGGGCGAGGGGAAGGGGGAGCAGGATCGCGCCGGCGCCGGTCGCGACGAGTTCGAGGGCGGCCTTCACACCGGTCGGCATCCAGGAAGGGTCCTCCCACGACCGCGCGGCGGGCCACTGGGGGAAGTGATCTGGGTGGTCGAGCAGCGGCACCAGCTCGAGGTCGCCCACCGAGATCTCGGAGCTTTCGGCGAGCTCGTGGTCGGCGGGCACCACGAGCGCCACGGCCTCCGTGTAGAGCAGCATCGCGTGGCGGCTGCGGTCGGGCTCCGACGAGCCCTCCGGGCGCTCGCCCGCGCGCGTGCGCTCGAGCATCACGTCGACCCCTTGCGCCTCGGCCTTCCGACCGAAGGCCGTCTCGACGGGCACCAGTTCGAGGGGGTCGCCGCCGGCCCGCTCCCAGCGCTTCGCCCACTTGCTGGGAGCGGTGCCCCGAGTGAAGCCCAGGCGCAGCGCGCCCGTGTCGTCGGCGGGGGCTGAGGGAAGTTCGGCGTCGTTCACAGCGCTATTTTCGCGTAGATCTCGTGCGTGTACGGGAGCCGTGCCGTGGAGAGCGCGATGCGGTAGCGCTCCGGAGACTCGACGTGCCTGAGCGGTGTGCCCTCCTCGACGTAGTGCGGGTGGGCGAGCCGGGCGTGCCCCTGGGGCGGCAGCCCGCTGGCGGGCACCACCCGCCACCACGGCACCGCGTGCCCGTACAGGGCCATCACACGACCGACGGCGCGCGGCGCTTCCGAGCCGATCGCGATCCCCACATCGCCGTAGGTCATCACGCGGCCGGCGGGGATGCGCTCGACCACGTCGAGCACGGCTTCGACGAACTCCGCACTGGGCATGGCACCAGGGTACGCGCTCGAGGCGACCGGGGGGCGCCGTGCTTCGCAGCTCATCGAGTCGGCCGATTCGTATCGAGTCGGCCTGCGATTCGCGCGAATTCCGTGCCGGGTCGATACGAATGGGCCGTCTCGATGGGGCGAGGAACTCGGGGCGGGGCGGGGCGGACTCGGGTCGGGATCCCCGGCCGCTATCCGAGCGAGGAGACCCCGAGCAGCGTGCCGACGAGATACGTCGCCGCGACGGCGATGCCGCCGAACACCAGCTGCCGCAGCGCGCCCGAGAACGGGTTGCGGTCGGTGAAGCGGGCGGCGGTGAAACCGGCCGCTAGCAGGCCCGCGCCGCCGAAGACGAGCCCCCACCAGAGCGTGCCGAAACCCAGCAGGAACGGAAGCACCGGGATGATTGCGCCCACGCTGAACGCGGCGAACGAAGACCCGGCCGCCACGAGCGGCGAGGGGCGGTCGTCGGGGCTCAGCCCGAGCTCGTGCGCGAGATGCACCTTCAGCGCCTGCTCGCTGTTCGCGTGCACCTGCGTGGCCGCGTCGCTCGCGGTCTGCGGCGACATGCCCAGGTGCTCGAACATCACCGTGAGCTCGGCCTGCTCGCCGACCGGGTTGCGGTCGAGCGCGTCGCGTTCGGTCTGCACTTCGACCGCCAGCTGCTCGTTCTGGGTGCGCACCGAGGTGTACTCGCCGAGCGCCATCGAGATCGCGCCCGAGATGAGACCGGAGACGCCCGTGATCGCGATGATCCCCGGGCTCGCGCCCGCTGCGGCGATGCCCGAGATGAGGCCGATGTTCGACACCAACCCGTCCATCGCGCCGAACACCGATGCGCGCAGCCAGCCCGACCCCGCCGACGACGAGTGCGTGTGATCGTAGTCGTGCGGGTTGGCGATGTCGATGGGTCCGTCGTTCATGAACACCTCGGGGTCGTGGGGAGGGTGCGCGCCGGGTGCGGCGCGACCTGAGCGGCGCTGGATTCGGCGCGACCGCAGCAACCGTAGCAAGGTTGCGACGAGAGGGAGAAGCCCTGATCCAAGGTCGAATACCCGAGGGATCGAGTTCGCCCAGACGAACTCGATCCCTCGGGTACGCGTTCCGTCGATGCACCGGCGCGCGCCCGATCGCGGTTCCCGGCTCACTCGCCGGCGAGATCCAGCACCTCGCCCTCCCAGCGCGAGCGCAGCCAGCGATCGTGCGTCGCGATCACGAGCCCGGTGCTCGCCGCGGGGCTCGCGGTGAACTCGCGCAGCGCCGTCTCGAGCTCCTCGACCAGGGTGAGGGAGAGGTGGTTCGTGGGCTCGTCGAGCAGCAGCACGTCGGGCGGATCGGCGACGAGCGCCGCGAGGGCGAGCCGTCGGCGCTGGCCCACGCTGAGCGCGCCGACGGGCCGGACAACGTCGCGCCTCGCCAGCAGGCCGGTCTCGTGCAGCGGCAGCGCGTCGGCGGTGTCGACGCCGACCGCGTCGCGGTAGACGCGCTCCGCCGAGCGGTCCGCGTGCTCGAACTCGACCTCCTGCGGCAGGTAGCCGACGCGTGCGTGCGACGCGATCTCGAGCTCGCCGCGATCGGGGTCGAGGCGGTGGGCGAGGATCGCGAGCAGCGTCGACTTGCCCGAGCCGTTCGGCCCCGTGAGCATGAGCCGGCCCCCGGTCGGCAGTTCGAAGGAGGTCGGCCGCAGCCGCCCGGCGAGGGCGATCCGGTCCGCGCGGATGAGTGCGGACGGTGAAGCTTCGCCGCGAGCGTCGGCGGATCGGGTCGGATCGAGCTCCGCCACCGCGCCTCCCGCCCGCCCGTCACCCGGCGATGAACTGCCGCGCGGTGCGAGACCCTGTCCGTGCGGTACACCGCGTTCCCGGGGAGCCGCCGCCCCGAACCCGGCGAAGCGCAGCGGCTCGGGCGGGCGTCGCACCCGCTCCCGTTCGAGCACGTCGAGGCGCACGCGCGCGTTGCGGGCGCGTCGGGCGGTGACGCGAGCGTCTTTGTCGGCGTAGAACTTGCGCGTGATCTTCGCCTCCGACTTCGACTCGTGCTTGCGGTTCACCTCGCGCGATCCGACCTCGATCTCGTGGATCAGCGCCTCGCGCTCGGCCGTCTCGGCGGCGTAGCGGGCGCGCCAGCGCTCCATCTCCGCCTGCCGCGCGGCGCGTGCCGCCGAGTAGCCGACTCCCCAGAGCCGCACGCCGAAACCCGAGCCCGGGTCGTCGGTCACGGGACCCGCCGGGAGGGAATCGTGCGGCCCGGGCGCCGAGAGGGGACGGGAACTCGGTGCGGACCCGGATCGGGAGCCGGTGCCGGATCCCGATCCCGTGAGGGACCCGGAGCCCGAGCCGATGCCGGATGCGGCCGCGCCGGATCCCGACCCCGAGGCGCCGGAGCCCTCGACTGCGCGCTCCGCACCATGCGTCTCCGCTGCGCTCGCCTCTGCCGCGATCGCAACCCAGTCTGGCGAGTGCGCGGCGAGTCCCGCCGCCCCGACCCGTCCGGCGCTCGCCACCGGTTCCGCGTCCGCGAGCACCTGTGCGGGAAGGGGCAGCGCGTCGAGATCGAGGATGCGCGTGCTCACCGCGTCGAGCAGCGCGCGGTCGTGGCTCGCGACGATCACGATGCCGGGCCAGCCGGCGAGCACCCGCTCGAGGTAGGCGGCCGAGGCGTCGTCGAGGTGGTTCGACGGCTCGTCGAGCAGCAGGGTCTGCGGCGCGGTGAGCAGCAGTGCCGCGAGCGCCAGGCGCAGCCGCTGCCCGCCCGACAGCTCGCCGATCGGGCGGCCCTCGGCGATGCCGCCGAGCCCCAGCCCGAAGAGGATCTCGCCCCGGCGAGCCGCGGTCGACCAGGCGCTCGTGCGCTCGGCGTCCTCGAGCGCGAGAGCGTAGGCGTCGGCGACCTCGGGGTCGTCGGGGTGGGAAGCGAAGCGCTCTCCGAGCCGCTCGATGCGCTCGAGCGCGTCGAGCGCGGTGCGCTGGGCGTCGTCGAGCACCCAGCCGAGCGGCGTCTCGTCGGGGTAGGGCAGCTGCTGGGCGAGCAGGCCGACCGAGCCCGGCAGCGCGACGGTGCCGGAGTCGGGGCGCGATCCGGGATCGTCAGCCGGGCCTCCCACGGTGCGTGCCGGAGGGTCTTCGGAGCTTGCCCGGCCTGCCGCTGTGTCTCCTGCCGGGCCTCCCGCCGATCCTCCCGCCGCCGCGAGGATGCGCAGCAGGGTCGACTTGCCGGTGCCGTTCTCACCGATCAGGCCGATGCGATCGCCCGGTTTCGCCGTGAACGAGATATCGCTGAGTACGCGGCGGTCGCCGTAGGAGCGGGAGACGCCGTCGACGATCAGGTGCGCGGTGCCGGGCGCCGACCCCGCGCCGTCGGATGCGGAGCGGGACGCCGCACGGGTCGCGGCTGCGAGGTCTGGGGTGGTGTTCGATGCGGGCATGGTGGCCGCCTCTCGGAATCGGGTGCTCCGCAGGGTGGCCGGGGTGCGCGTGAGACGGGTCGCCGATCCCGCGTCGTGAGGCGCGCGTATGGCGGCTCGGATCGCGCGGGCGGGCGCTGCAGCCGCGCGCGGCGCGGCGGGCCCGAGGTGATCACGCAGCATCCCGTGGCATCGACCCTGGCGCGCTCAGCGCGCAGCGGAACCGGAACGGGGATTGAGGCTGCGTTAGTTCTTCACGCCCCCGAGTGTACGCCAGACAGGGTGCGGGTGCGCAAGTGCGGGTTCGGGGCGGTCCACCGAGACCCGGCTCGGCGCCGGGGCCCGGGTCACCGGGATCCGGGCCCCTGCCGGGATCCGGCCTGTCACCGAGCCGCCGTGCTCTAGCCTGCCGCGATCGGGCCGTCGCCGTGTTCCGGCCATGGCTCTCGCTGCGATCCGGTCCCGCCCCCACCCGCTCCCCGCTTCCCGCCCGCTCCACGGCGCCACCCGCGCCCCGACCCCTGGGCCCTCGGCATCGCAGCGACCCAGCCGCACCGATCGAGCTTCACGCACCGGATCCGCCCGGATCGAGGTGCATGAAGCTCGATCGGTGCGCGGACGGCGCACGGACGGTGCGGGCGGGGCGCGAACCGCACACGACCGGCGCGCGGGCGGTGCGCGGGCGGTGGGGCGATCGATGCGGAGCCGGAGGGCCCGAACGCGTGACCGGCCGAGCAGGAGCGCCCGGGTGCGCTGCGCGCCCATCGGCCCCGGCGCAGCGCGCGCCCTCCGGCCCGGGGCGGCGTACGCTGGAGACCTGCACGGCGATGGGAGAGCGGCATGACGATGGACACCAGCGGACGGATCGAACCGACGGGGCGGGGCGCGGATCTCGCGCTCGTGCGCTCGCTCGCGCTGCCCGTCGAGGAGGCCTGGGCCTACCTCACCGACTCGGAGCTCACCGAGCAGTGGTTCGGGCCCTGGGAGGGCGACGGGCGCGCCGGAGGCGCGGTGCGCGTGCGCATGCGGTTCGAGGATCACGAACCGGCGATCGGCGTGCGCATCCTCGCGTGCGACCCCTTCGAGCGGCTCGTGCTCAAAGCCGAGGACGAGGTCGGCGGCTGGCACCTGGAGCTGCTCGTCGAGCGCGACGGCGACGACTCGCTGCTCACGCTCGTGCACCACCTCGACACCACCGACGAGGTCGGCGAGATCGGGCCGGGCTGGGAGTACTACCTCGACCTGCTCGTCGCCGCCACCCAGGGCACCGAGCGCCCCAGCTTCGACAGCTACTACCCGGCGATGCGCGAGGCCTACCTCGCGATGCGCCCCTAGCGGGGGCGCCGTGGCGCACGCTCGCGGCGCTGGGGCCTGCGTCGCCGAGTATGCTGACCGGGATGAGCGCATCCCCGACCGTCGAAGAGTTCTGGGCCGAGGTCCGCACCGCGCTTCCGGGCCTGCCTGAGGCGGTGCCCGAGGCCTGGGCGTTCGGCGCGACACCGGATCACGCCGATGGTCTGCTGGCTCTCGTGCTCGAGGGCACGAAGACCGCGACGGCCTCGTCGCTCTGGGACCTTGAGCACACGGGCGATCCGGTGCCCGGCGTCGGCGAGCTGAGCATCATCCTCGACGGTCGCGGAGTGCCGCGCGCGCTGCTCGAGACGACCGCGGTCGAGGTCGTCGCGTTCGACGAGGTGTCCGAGTCGCACGCCTTCGCGGAGGGGGAGGGCGACCGCAGCCTCGCGCAGTGGCGCGAGGTGCACGAGCACTACTGGCGCGCCTACTCCGCGAGTCCGAGGGGGTTCGAGTCCCGCATGCCGATCGTCTGCGAGCGGCTGAAGTTGAGGTACGCCGAGGGGCGAGCGGCCTCGACCGCTCGCCCCTGACATAGCCGCTGATCTCGGTGCGTGCGGGCAGGCCTCCGAGCTCGGTGAGACCCGGCGGGGATCGACCGAGCGGCGGATTTCGCACCCATCTGCTCAGCGGCGCATGCGAAACCCGCCGCTCGGCGAGAGTTCACACCGCGTCTCCCCGAACTGGCCCCGTGTGCGGCTGCCAGCCGGGCGGGGGCGCCGCGTGCTCGGCGAAGGCCTGCAGCACGCGCAGGTTGTACGCCGCGCCGAGCCGGTTCGGGATCGGAGCAGCACAGTGATTCGATCCCGAACTCCTCACCTGTTCAGGGTGCGGTCTGAAGCGCCATGTGAATGGTCGGGTACGGTCGGCCATCCCCATCGAGCTCGCTACGGCCGATCTGCGCGAAGCCCCGACTGAGGTAGAAGCCGAGAGCTCCGCTGTTCTGCTCGTTCACATCCACTTTCGAGACTGCCTGGTTCTCGATGACTTCGGCGAGAAGCGCCGAGCCGACGCCCTCGCCACGGACGGCATCGGAGACGAACAACATCTCCAGGGCGCCGTCACGCACTCCCGCGAACCCGACGCGTCGCCCGTTCTTCTCGGCGACAGTGAGTGTCACGGCGGGAAAGTAGTCCGATGCAAGATGAGATTCGATTCGAGCGAAGTCGGATTCGTCCAGGAAATCGTGGGTGGCGCGGACCGCGCTGCGCCAGATTTCAATGAGTGCTTCGTGCTCCTGCGGGCCGCGGCCGGCTCGGATGTTCAACTGAGCGGCTCCTTCTCGCATGGGCCGATTCTATGACCCGCGTGACCGTCTGCGTACTCCGCAGCCTCGCCTGGAGGCTGCGTCAGCGCTCCACACCACCACCGTCGCGGGGTGAGAGGAGGTGAGCTCAGACCGCGTCTCCCCGAACCGGCCCCTCCGTGTTCGGCTGCCAGCCGAGCGCGGGCGCCACGTGCTCGGCGAAGGCCTGCAGCACGTGCAGGTTGTATTCCACGCCGAGCTGGTTCGGGATCGTGAGCATGAGCGTGTCGGCCGCCATCACCGCCTCGTCGGCGAGCAGCTGGTCGATCAGGCGATCCGGGGTGTCGGCGTACGTCTTGCCGAACGTGGACCGGATGCCGTCGATGATCCCGACCTGATCCTGCCCGTCGCGGCCCCGCACGCCGAAGAACATCTCGTCCTGCTCGCTCACCAGCGGGAACACGCTGCGGCTCACCGAGACGCGCGGCGATCCGGTGTGCCCGGCCTCGCGGTACGCCGCGCGGAAGCGCTCGATCTGCTCCCGCTGCAGCTCGTGGAACGGCTGCCCCGTCGCCTCGGTGAGCAGCGTCGAGCTCATGAGGTTGAGGCCCTGCCGGCCCACCCACTCGGCGGAGTCCCGCGATCCCGCACCCCACCAGATGCGGTCGCGCAGCCCGGGCGACCTCGGTTCGACCGCGAGCCTGCCGGGGGGGGGGGGGGGGGGGGGGCATCTGCGGGTCGCTGTCGACGACGCCGTCGCCGTCGATCGCGCGCAGGAACAGCTCGAACTTGTCTCGGGCGATGTCGGCGCCGCGCGGATCCTCGGATCCCGTGTACCCGAAGGCCTCGTAGCCGCGCAGGGCGGTCTCGGGGGATCCCCGGCTCACGCCGAGCGCGATCCGGCCGTCCGAGATGAGGTCGAGCGCGGCCGCCTCCTCGGCGAAGTACAAGGGGTTCTCGTAGCGCATGTCGATCACGCCGGTGCCCACCTCGATGC
This sequence comes from Leucobacter muris, assembly GCF_004028235.1. NCBI lineage: Bacteria > Bacillati > Actinomycetota > Actinomycetes > Micrococcales > Microbacteriaceae > Leucobacter > Leucobacter muris. The sequence continues at coordinate 614,588 of NZ_CP035037.1, forward strand.
GGCGGGTGCGGGCGGCCATCGCGGTGAGCAGCGGGATCGGCGAAGCCGCCTGCCGCGCGAAGTGGTGCACGCGCACGTAGGCGCCGTTCACGCCGATCTCGTCGGCCCCCTCGGCCAGCTCGATCGTCTGGTGCAGCATGTCGCCCGCGGTGCGAACGCGCGAACCGGGCACCGGCCCGTAGTGCCCGAATGACAGGAATCCGAAAGCTCTCATGCGGGGTGCAACACCCGATCCCGAATTGTATTCCCGTGCATGTAAATCGATCGCCGCCCCGCCTGGCGACACGAATCCCCCGCGCGACGGGCGCGCCGCGAAGCCGGTACCGCGGGACGACCCCCGCGGTACCCAGGGCTGACGCGCGCGCCGGGCGCCGAATCTAGCGTCGAAGCATGGAGATTCACTCGAGCGATATGGGACTGGTGGCGCGCGTCGCCCACCTCGGCAAGCACTACGGCGAGGGACCGCAGCGGGTCACCGCCCTGGACGACGTCTCGATCGGCATCAGGCGCGGCAAGTTCACCGCGATCATGGGACCCTCGGGATCGGGCAAATCGACGCTGATGCACGTCATGGCCGGCCTCGACAGCCCCAGCGAGGGGCGCGTCTGGCTGGGCGACGACGAGATCACGAACCTCGGCGACGCCGCGCTCACGAAGCTGCGCAGGCGCCGGATCGGCTTCGTGTTCCAGTCGTTCAACCTCGTGCCCACGCTCGACGTCATGGGCAACCTGCGGCTGCCGTTCGAGCTCGACGGGCGCCGCCCGAACGCCGAGGAGCAGCACCGCATCGGTTCACTCGTCGAGACGCTCGGCCTCGCGAACCGCCTCAAGCACCGCCCGCACGAACTGTCGGGCGGCCAGCAGCAGCGCGTCGCGATCGCGCGGGCCCTCGCCACGCAGCCGGATGTGATCTTCGCCGACGAGCCCACGGGCGCGCTCGACTCCCGCACCGGGCGCGAGGTGCTCGGCCTGCTGCGATCCGCCACCCGCACCGCGGGCCAGACCATCGCGATGGTCACCCACGACCCCATCGCGGCGAGCCACGCCGACCGCATCCTGTTCCTCGCCGACGGGCGCATCGTCTCGGATCGCGAAGCGATGACCGCCGAGCAGATCTCGGAGACCATGCTGAACCTCGAGTCGGTGGCCGTCGCCGGATCCGGGGCCGCGGCATGATCGCCGTGATCCGGGAGCACGCCTCCACCATCGTCGTCTCTGCGCTGTCGTCACTGTTCGCGGTGACGCTGACCCTGTTCACCGGGATCCTCACCGCCGCCATCGACCCGGCCGTGATCGAGGCGGGCGGCACCTTCCGCGTGGTGCTGATGATGGTGGCGCTCATCTTCATCCTGATCGCGCTCTACGTCGGGGCGATCGTCACCGCCAACACCTTCTCGACCATCATCGCGGGCCGCACCCGCACGATCGCGCTGCTGCGGCTGATCGGCGCGAGCGCGGCGCGGGTGCGCGCGCGGGTCGCGGGGGAGGGGCTCGCGATGGGGCTGCTCGGCGCGGTGCTCGGGTTCGGGATCGCCGAGGCGCTGTGCGCCGCCGCGGTGACGTGGGGGCCGGACGCGGGCTGGCTTCCCGCGGGTCGGGACTATCCGCTGTTCGATCCGCTGACAGTCGTCGCGGTCGCGATCGTCGCGCTCACGACCTGGGTGGCGGCGTGGTCGGGATCGCGGCGCGTGGGCCGCGTCTCGCCGATCGCCGCGACCGGGGCCGCCGTCGAGCTGCCCGCCGACCGCGCGGGACGACGCCCGGCGCGCACGGTGTGGGCGGTCATCCTGCTCATCATCGGGGTCGCGCTGCTGGCGATCGGGATCGTGCTCGGCCTCATGACGCCGCTCGCGCTCTTCATCGCGTTCATGGGCGGGCTCTTCTCGTTCACCGGCATCGCCCTCGGCGCCCACTTCGTGATGCCCCCGCTGCTGCGGATCTCGGGCCGGGCGCTGGGCAACGGACCGTCGGGGCGGTTGGCGGCGGCGAACGCCGTGCGCTTCCCGGAGCGCAGCGCCCGCTCCACGATCGGCCTCGTGATCGGCGTGACCCTCATCACGATGTTCGCGGTGGCGCTCGCGAGCTATGAGACGATGACGCTGCAGGCCTTCGCGAGCGACCCGCGCCTCGCGGCCGACTTCACGGCCACCCTCGCCGTCACCACCGGCGTGTTCACGGGCCTCGTCGGCTTCTCGGGAGTCATCGCCGCCGTCGGCCTGGTCAACACGCTCTCGCTGAGCGTGCTGCAGCGCACCCGCGAGCTGGGCCTGCTGCGCGCGCTCGGGTTCACCGGGGCGCAGGTGCGCCGCATGGTGCTGGCCGAGAGCGCCCAGATGACGCTCACCGCCCTCGTCTTCGGGCTCGTGCTCGGAGTGTTCTACGGATGGACCGCGGCGCAGACGCTGCTGGGGTTCCAGACGGGGCTCATGGCGCCGGCCATCCCGTGGCCGATCATCGGCGGCATCGTGGTGTGCGGGATCGCGCTCGCCCTCATCGCGGCGGCGGCACCGGCCCGGCGCGCGATCCGGGTGTCTCCCATCGCCGCCCTCGCTGCGCAGTGAGCGCTGCGCGTCTCGCACCGTTCTGCTGCGCGCTCTCATGAGCGAATCGGGAGTGCTTCTGGCTGCGCGTCGGCCCCCGACGCGGCCAGAAGCGACCCCGGCTCGAGACAGGCCGTGACGATCCCGCTGAAGCGGCCAACGCCGCCCGCGAACGTCTCGGAAGAATGTCGGCGGCCGCGACTAGGCTGAAGCCATGACCGTTGTGATTGATCCCGCATTCGATCCCGTCCCCTCTCTCGCCCGCGCCACAAGCGTGAGCGTCTCGTCGCAGCCGCCGGTCGACCCCGGCGCTCTCGCGGTCTTCGTGCCCGCCGAGGGCGAGCTGCCCGAGAGCATCGCCGAGATCGGCCGCGACGCGCTCGCCGCAGCTGGCTTCACCGGCGCGGAGAACCAGACGCTGCTGCTGCCGGGCACCCCGCTGCGGGTGCTCGTCGGCACCGGCAAGGCGGGCATCGACAGCGATGCGCGCCTGCGCGACGCCGTCGCGGCCTTCACGCGCGCGGCGCGCGAGGAGGCCCGGATCGGGGTCGATCTCACCGAGCTGCTGGCCTCGGGCGACTGGGACGCCGAGGTGGCCGTGCAGGCCGCGATCGAGGGTGCAGTGCTCGCCCGATACCGTTACGACGCTCTGAAGAGCGACCCGAAGACGGTCGCGCTCGAAGAGCTCATGCTGCAGATCGGCGAGCAGCACGCCGAGGCCGCCGAGTACGGGGTCGAGCGGGGGCTGATCCTCGCCCGCACCGCCGCGCTCTCGCGCGACCTGGCCAACACCCCGCCCCGCCACCTCAGCGCGGTCAAGTTCGCCGAGGTCGTCGAGCTGCTCGCGCCCGAGTTCGGTCTCGAGGTCGAGGTCTTCGACCGCGAGGCGCTCATGCAGCTCGGCACGGGCGGCCTGCTCGGCGTCAACGCGGGCAGTGTCGAGGAGCCGCGCATGATCAAGGTCTCGTACCGCCCCGAGGGCGCCGCGCTCGCCGACGCCGAGGGCCATCTCGCGCTCATCGGCAAGGGCATCATGTACGACTCGGGCGGCATCAGCCTGAAGCCGTCGAACGCGATGCACGCGGCCATGAAGTTCGACATGATGGGCGCGGCCGCGGTGTTCGCGTCGATGACCGCCCTGCGCGACCTCGGCACCACCACCGCGGTCACCGGCTGGCTCATGTGCACCGACAACATGCCCTCGGGCAGCGCGACCAAGCTCGGCGACGTGCTCACGATCCGCGGCGGCAAGACCGTCGAGGTGAAGAACACCGACGCCGAGGGGCGCCTGGTCATGGCCGACGGCCTTGTGCTCGCCACCGAGGAAGAGCGCCGGCCCGACGCGATCGTCGACATCGCCACCCTCACGGGCGCCGCGATGATGGCGCTCGGCACCCGCACCGCTGCGATGCTCGCCAATAACGACTCCGTCGCCGAGCAGCTGCAGGCGGCCGCCGATGCCACCGATGAGAACATCTGGCGGTTCCCGCTCGATCACCGCTACCGCGACCAGCTCAAGTCGAACGTCGCCGACCTCTCGAACATCGGCGGCCAGTACGCCGGCGTGATCCTCGCCGCGCTCTTCCTCAACGAGTTCGTCGACGGGCTGCCGTGGGGGCACCTCGACATCGCCGGCACCATGCAGGCCGAGAGCGACGACCTGTGGCGCTCGGTCGGCTCGACCGGCTTCGGAGCTCGACTCCTCGCCGAGTTCGCCGCCGGCTTCGTGAAGCCCGCCGGAGAGGTCGACGCACCCGAGACCGACATCGATGAGGCGGACGCCGACGATGAGTGAGTCGACTCCCTCGGCGTCTCGGCGCTCCCGCCGGGGCGGGCGCTCGGCGCGCGCCCCGCAGCACCTGCTCAAGGATCGCGACGCCTACATCGACTACCTCTCAGAGTTCATCGCCGAAGCGCCGTCGTCGTACCACGCCGCCGCAGCGCTCCAGAAAGCACTCGAGGCCGCCGACTTCAGCGCCCACGACGAGACCGAGGCGTGGCAGGCGGTCATCGACGGATCGCGGGGTTTCGTGCGCCGCGACGGCGCGCTGATCGCGTGGCGCGTCGGCAAGAAGGTGTCGGCCGACAGCCCCGTGCGGGTGCTCGGCTGCCACACCGATTCGCCCGGCTTCACGGTCAAGCCGCGCCCCGACTTCACCGCGCACGGGTGGAGCCAGGTGGGCGTCGAGGTCTACGGCGGGCCGCTGCTCAATTCGTGGCTCGACCGCGACCTCGAGTTGGCCGGTCGCATCGTCACCCGCGACGGCACCGAGCGCCTCGTGCGCACCGGGGCGGTGGCCCGCATCCCGCAGCTCGCGATCCACCTCGACCGCGAGGCGAACTCCGGCCTCACGCTCGACCGGCAGCGCCACACGCAGCCCGTGATCGGGCTCGTGCCCGCTGCGGGCTCTGGGGCGGGCTCCGATCCGGACTCGGAAGCGGGCGCTCCCTCGGCGCTCGCGCTACTGGCCGATGCGGCCGGCGTCGCGGCCGACGAGATCGCCGGAACCGACGTGCGCCTGCACGACACCCAGCCTCCCGCCCGTATCGGCGTGCACGGCGAGCTGTACGCCTCGCCTCGCCTCGACAACCTCAGCTCGACGGTCGCGGGACTCGTCGCCCTGCTCGCCTCCGAGCCGGCCCCCGGCACCATCTCGGTGCTGGCCGCGTTCGACCACGAAGAGCTCGGGTCCGAGACCCGCTCGGGCGCCTCCGGACCGTTCCTCGAGGAGGTGCTGGCTCGCATCCGCGCGGGCCTCGAGGCGACGGTCGAAGACTCCGCTCGCGCGTTCGCCCGATCCTGGTGCCTGTCGGCCGACGCCGGGCACTCGGTGCACCCGAACTACCCCGAGAAGCACGACCCGCGAGTGCAGCCGCTCGCCGGCCGGGGGCCGATGCTCAAGGTGAACGCCAACCAGCGCTACGCGAGCGACGCCCACGGCGCCGCCCTGTGGCTGCGCGTGTGCGAGGCGGCCGGCGTGCAGACGCAGGAGTTCGTGTCGAACAACACGTCGCCGTGCGGTTCCACGATCGGGCCCCTCACCGCGACGCGCCTCGGCATCCGCACCGTCGACGTCGGCGTGCCGCTGCTGTCGATGCACTCGGCGCGCGAACTCGCCCACGTCGACGACCTTCACGGTCTCGCCCGGGCGACTGGCGCGTTTTTCTCAACCCTGTCATAATCCGGGCCACGTTCGCTAGGATCGTGCTATGAGTGAGATGCAGCAGACGGGACACACCGGCGTCGCCCTCTCGCACAACGCGCTGATGCCCAGCGTGCAGCGTATCGGGGAGCGCGACATCGAGATCACCTACCTCGGAACGAACGCGGCGGGGCAGCCGACGTGGATCATGTGGAACGCGACCGAGCCCTACCTCATCGGCATGCTGTCGCGCGGCAAGATGGGCTACCACTTCGAGCAGCGCACCAGCTCGGGAGTCATGCTGCACGAGAACATCTCGCTGAATCGGGTGCAGCGCGCGCTCGGCGGCTGAGGCGCGACTGAAGCATTGGGCGTCGGCGCGGCGTTTTCCTCGGAGTCGCGGGCCGGTGTCAGTGGCTCCACGCGGGGAACAGCGGGCGCGACACGCCAGGGATGCGCAGTTCTCGAACCCGATTTGCACTGCACCCGTTTCTCCGCATAAGATCATATCTCGGTAGCAAGCGAGAAATCGCTTCGGCCCCATCGTTTAGCGGCCTAGGACACCGCCCTTTCACGGCGGCAGCACGGGTTCGAATCCCGTTGGGGTCACTAAACACCGAATACAATTGAATACACCATGGCCCTGTGGCGCAGTTGGTTAGCGCGCCGCCCTGTCACGGCGGAGGTCGCGGGTTCAAGTCCCGTCAGGGTCGCCAGTCGAAGAACCCTTCTACGGAAGGGTTTCTTCGTCTCTGGCGGTCGCCATGAAAGTGATTGCCTGGCTCTGTAGCTCAGTTGGTAGAGCGTTCGACTGAAAATCGAAAGGTCACCGGATCGATGCCGGTCGGAGCCACTGAACCCCCGCGTAGCTTCTACATCGCGGGGGTTCTTTTGTACCTGGTCAGAAGACATTTTTAAAGCTAAAGCCCCGCGTGGATCAAAGCGATCCGCACGGGGCTTTTTCTGTTTCTGGCCGCAGTACCGCCCTATGTACATCCATCCCCGTATTGGGTTCGTAAATGTCGGAGGGTGCGCCTAGGATTCGAACATAGTTTCGAATAGACGCGGGAGTGCTAAATGATGACGACAGTTGGTGGAATTGCTGAAGCAGCGAAGCTCTGCGGGATACCCCCGTCAGCCCTGCTCGATCGCTTCCTCAGCTCGCTCGAAGACGAGCTTGGGGGAGACGCCCAGCGCGTGGCATAGCTCCACGAATGCCGGCGTCGGGATGTCGCGCTTGTTGTTGAGGTAGTTCAACACAGCGCTCTTCGAGAGCCCCGTGGCCGCAACGAGAGAGTCGATGGTGACCTTGTTGCGGCCACGCTCGGCTCTAAGTTCTGCTGCAATAGCGGCATTGAACGCGTCTCCGTAAGTTCCCATGCGTCCATCATAGCGCCAACTTGGATACTTTTGTCCACAAATTGGACCAAAAAGTTTTCCGATGAGCGTTGCGCTGTACTCAAACGTGTGCCTATAGTGTCCGTATGGAAACCAAGACCGCGGCAGAACTCATCGAAGAGGCCCGCCTCGATGCAGAGCGATCCATCAAGTGGACCGCAGAAAAATCGGGCATCGCTCTTACTACATTCAAGCGAAAGCTTAACGGTGGAACCGACTTCACCGTCAGCGAGACTCTCCGAGTTGCCCGAGCGCTCGGGGTGGAACCGTTCACGCTTCTCCCGACCGGGTTTCTTCCCCAGCGCGCTGCGGAGGTGCTCGCAGCATGAGCGAGATCGCGTACAGCGTCAAAGGCGCAGCCGCCACGACTGGCCTCTCTGGGACCGTCATCCGGGACCAGATCAACAGTGGGCTTATCGAGGCGCGCTACCCCAACTCGAAGGCGATCATCGAGCATTGTGAACTCGTGCGCTGGGTGAAGTCCCTCCCGACTGATAAGCCGGAGGTTGGGCGATGAGCAGCATGGTTCTTGACGGCGGTATGCCGCGGTCGCGTTCGACGGATCCGGTCACGTCGGTTGATGCGGGCCGGTCGGTGGATCTGGTGGGTTCTCAGGCGATGGTGCTTGAGCTGCTCGAGGATCTTGGCCCCTGCACGGACTACGAACTCGAGGACAACCTCAAGGACTACTACTCGCCGCAGCGCGTACGTACGGCGCGCAGTGAGCTCGTGGTACAGGGCCTGGTGGAGGACACCGGCGCGATGCGGATCTCGCAGCGGGGTCGCCGGCGTAAGCACCACGCGAAGGTGTGGCGCGTGAAGCAGGAGTAGCGCCCCCACTTCCTCTCTCTCGGCACCCGCATGGGTGGGTGCCTTCCATCAGCACACCCAATTTCGGGTCCGTCGCCTTCACCAGCGTCGGATCCACTGCACAACTAAACACAGCGTTTCGTGAGGATACGAGCCAGATCAGGTGATGGGCAGCATGTACTGCCGCGGTCATGGTTCACACGGCGAGAGGGAGCGGCCACCACCTGGCAGCCCGCGGGATGACACACCCGTGGTTGACGGCCCCGCCTAGGAAAGTAGCGATGCGTGAAGCCCACCAGATGGCCTCTGGGGGTCTGTCCGATAAACGGTGTGTGGGATCCGGCGGTTTTCATTCGTGAGTGGTTTTCTCGAACCGTCCGGCGAAGGTGATCGCGAACGCGTTCAGCGCGGGCTTCCACCTCATCACCCAGCGTGCCCTTCCGCCGCCAGTCGGGTCAAGCGACCGCGTCACGAGGTAGAGACATTTCAGCGCGGCGGCCTCGTTGGGAAAGTGCCCCCGAGCTCTCACGGCGCGCCGATAGCGAGCGTTGATTGACTCGATCGCGTTGGTCGTGCAGATCACCCGCCGGATCTCGACGTCATACTCGAGGAACGGCACGAACTCCGCCCAGCTGTTCTTCCAGAGCTGCACGATCGCCGGATACCGTCCGCCCCACTCGGCGGCGAACTCCTCGAACCGATCCTTCGCCGCCTGCTCCGACGGGGCCGTGTAGACGGGTTTGAGGGAACGGACGATCGCGTCGCGGTGTTGCCGCCCGGCGTAGCGGAAGCTGTTGCGGATCAGATGGACGATGCACTGCTGGACGACCGTTTGCTCCCAAGTGGTGTTGATCGCCTCCGGGAGACCCTTCAGCCCGTCGCAGACCGCGATGAGCACGTCCTCGACACCCCGGTTCTTCAGCTCGGTGAACACCTGCAGCCAGAACCTCGCACCCTCCTGACCGTCACCGGCCCAGATGCCGAGGATGTCGCGTTCCCCGTTCACGGTGACGCCCATCACGACATAGAACGGGGTGTTCCTCACCTGCCCGTCACGGACCTTCACCACGATCGCGTCGACGAAGATCACCGGGTAGAGCGCATCCAACGGCCTGCTCGACCATTCGGCGAGTTCCCCGGCGACCTTCTCGGTGATCCGGCTGATCGTGTCCTTGGAGACCTTCGCCCCATAGACCTCGTCGAAATGCGCAGCGATCTCACCGGTCGTCAACCCCCGAGCGGAAAGGGACAGAACGATCTGATCGATGCCGTCCAGTCGGCGTTTCCGCTTGGGGACGATCACCGGCTCGAACGACCCGTCTCGATCTCGCGGGACTTCGATCTCGACGGGGCCGATCTCTGTCAGCACCGTCTTGACCCGCGTCCCGTTACGCATGTTCTCGCCGATTGGGGTCCCGCCGTGCTCGTGGCCGAGGTGCTCGGTCAACTCGGCATTCAGCGCGGTCTCGAGGACGTTCTTCGTGAGCTGGCTGAGCAGGCCGCCCGGCCCCGTCAGGCTCACGCCCTGCTCCTTCGCCTGCGCGAGCAAGCGTTCTGCGAGTTCTTTCTGATCGATGATCTCCCCGGTCACGGGATCAATCATCTCGTCGTCAACAACGACAGTGGTCGTGTCAGCCACGGCCATCTCCTTTCGGATCAGGCCGGACCCTCACACACCATTATTCAGACAGTCCCGCCTCTGGTGGCGAAGTCGCGACGGTAGGTCCCGTCGTGCGTGGCCCGCTGTTGGGTGGGAACGGTCGCGGTATCGGTGAAGCCGCACAACAACTCTTTTGGCCTGCCCGATGGGCGGGAACCGGGCACGGGGTTACGTGCGGGCGGTGTATGTGGTCGCGGGCGATCCCACTTAGCTGTGGGCGTGCCGCTCCGGGTTCAACTCCCGGCACCGCCACGGGTGCCGTGCAAGGGCACGCGCCTATCTGATGCGAAGGAGTGGCGGAATGACTGAAATCAAGTGGCAGGAGCCCGAGCCCACGAGGACCGGCCGAAGTTCTGCGGGTGCCGGGAGGTGGCAGCAGGTCGCGAAAGAACTGCGAAAGCGGCCCGGTCAGTGGGCGCTGGTCGGCGAGGACGTAGCCGCGAGCACTGCTGCCCACCTGAAGAAGATGGGGCTCGAAGCGACCCTCAGGGGCATGAACAACGGCCGCGCGGCGAAGCTCTACGCGCGATTTCCGGCCGCGTAATGCGGCAGGCGGATGCATGGTGCTGGTGCACGACTGGGTTACCCGGTGTGAATTGGCCTGGTTTGAGTTCCGATCTTTATACAAGGATGGAACTACGATGCCAAGCAAATATGACCCTGAACTTCGCCAGCGCGCACTTCGGATGCTCGCCGAAGCCCGTCCCGAGCACGAGTCGCTGACCGCGGCCTGCCGACACGTCGGTGGGCTCCTCGGAGTGAGCCCGGAGACGCTGCGCGTGTGGCAGCGCCGCTACGACATCGATACCGGCGCGAAGCCTGGCACCTCGATCGATATGGCCCAGGAGAACCGGCGGTTACGCCGCGAGGTGAGCGAGCTCCGTAAGGCCAACGAGGTACTCAAAGCCGCGAGCGTGTTTTTCGCGAAGGAACTCGACCGGCCACGAACGAAATGATCAGATTCATCGACGAGTACCGTGATCGTTTCGGGGTCGAGTTCCTCTGTCGTACGCTGCGTGCGGCAGTTCGTGGGTTCCTCACCTCCCGCGGATACCGGGCCGCGAAAGCCCGGTCGGCCTCAGCCAGGCAGCTGCGCGACGAGTTGCTCCTCCCTGAGATCCGGCGGCTCCACGCGAAGCACTATGGCGTGTACGGGCGCCGGAAGATGCATGCCCTGCTGAAGCGTGAGGGGTGGAAGATCGGCCGCGACCAGACCGAGCGTCTGATGCGGCTCGCCGGCGTGCGCGGGGTACGGAAATCAAAGCGCGTGTTCACCACACGCCCTAACAAAACGGCGGCACTGCCTGCCGATCTCGTCAACCGGAGATTCGCCGCTGACGGGCCGCGCAAGCTCTGGGTGTGCGACGTGACCTACGTCGCCACCTGGTCTGGGTTCGCCTATGTCGCGTTCGTCACTGACGTGTACTCGCGCAGAATCGTGGGCTGGAATGTCGCTGCGACGCTGAAATCTGAGGTTCTGCCGATGCAGGCACTCGATATGGCTGCGTGGCAATCGGGCGGCAGGCTCGATGGCCTGATCCATCACGCCGATCACGGGTCGAATTACACCGCCATGGTCTATACGGATCGCATTGCGGAACTCGGAGCAGTGCCCTCGACCGGGACGGTCGGCGACAGTTTTGACAATGCCATGGCTGAGGCGGTCAACAACCTCTACAAGACCGAACTGATCCGACAGCAGGGCCCCTGGCGGACGGTTGAGCAGGTCGAACTCGCGACCCTCGAATACGTGTGGTGGTGGAACCATGAGCGCCTTCACGGGGAGCTCGATATGCGTACCCCGATCGAGGTCGAGCAGGCCTACTATGCTGAGGCCGAGGAACTTCTGTCACCGACAGGTTGACAGGAAAACCGGTCGGAACTCAAACCAGGCCAATTCAGCGCGGCGGCGCAGCTCTTCGGCAAGTTTGCTGCGCTTCTCGACACTGCGAGCGATCAGGGCCTCCGTGTCACCACGCGACGCGACTTTCCCAACCTGCGGGTCAGACCACACGACCACGGTCGTACGGTCAGCGCGCGCTTCAGCAGCGGGGCGCAAGGTGGCCTGCGCCGCGGCATACAAGGCGGGAAGATCGAGGTTGTCGATGTCCGTCTTACGGCGAAAGCGCGCCCCGTACGAATACAGGGTGACCGTAGACCGGGTGCCGTCCTCGAGGCCCTTGGACTGCTGCCACGCCTTCATTGACACGCTGTCGTCAACGATCACGAACTCGTCGGGGTCGCGGTTGAAGAGGCGGAACACGTCGGAGAAGTCAGTCAGCGGGGTCTCGGAGACGTAGCCGGTGAAGCTGCCCGTGTCCCCGGTGAGAGTGAACTCCGTGCGTCCCGGCTTAGCGGGCATACCGCCGTTCGTTGGGGGAGCGGGTGCAGCCTTGAGGCGTTTCCTCGCCCGGCGCACCGACGCTTCGTTGCATCCGAGCTCACGGGCAATAGCCGAGTTCGACATGCCTTGCGTGATGAGGGAAGCGACGCGAGTATCGTCGATCTGGCCAGGATTACGCGACATGAAGCCTCCCGGCGTGAAGTGTTCCCCGTGCTCGGACGCCCTGGTTATCAGCGTTGAGTGAGTGTGGCGCGGCACGGGAAGAATGTGTGCCAGCAGAGGCGGCGCGGGGAAAGACCGTGCAGAGGCGCGTGCTGGCGGTGCATGATGCGACCGTGCACAGCCGCTTCGAGCAGCAGCGCCGCAACGGAGCTACTGAACAAATCCCGTCACGCGCGGGAAGACTTGCCACAGGTCGCCAAAAGTTGGGGCGCGAAAGGTCGATTCCCCTGCGTTGCTCCGGCTATCTTGATCACCGGACCCGTGGACTTCTGCGTGGACGGCCGTCAATAGCCCCGCTCTCGGCAGGGCTCACGCATTGTTCCCTCGCGTGGAGTTGAACCACGCTGCCGCACCATTCAATTAGTGACCGGCTTCTACCGTCGAGGGACACTATTCAGTTGTCGAGACAGTGGCTCTAGAAACACGAAAGCCCCGACGCTGTTCGCTGTCGGGGCCATGGTGTGTGGGTATAGAACTCCACCATCTACGTTTACTTTCTCACATGTCTCACCTCAACGCAAGCCGCGACCGCCAGTTTCTTGCTCAGCGCGAGTCAGATTAGCAACGAACACGTACTTCTCTCGACCTGGGCGGAGGACTTTGACGCGTCCTTCCTGGATCCAGCGGTAGATCGTTGCCCGCGACCGGCCGACTCGGGCAGGGGCATCCTTGAGCTTCACCAGGTGGTCCTCGAGAGTTGCCTGCCGGATCATGCTGCGGCCTCGAGGTCGGTCTTGATGATCAACGCGGCCAGTGCGAACTCAGCTTCAGTGAGCTCGTATCCGCACCAGCAGTCGACCTTGATCTTGTCGCCAGCCCAACGTGGGGGACGGAACGTCAGGGTCAGTTGCTCGCACCCGCCACAGCGCATGTGGTGCACGTAGTGCGGCTTCTCCTCACGGGGCCACCGATAATCTGCGGTGGCGACGGCCTTCCCGAGGTCGATCGCGAGTGAGGCGCCGATCTTGTTGTTCGCTGCATCCTCCGGGGTGGGGAAGCGGTTGAGCTGCTGCAGCAGTCGGGAGATCTCGTCTGCGGCGAGCCACGTGGCGGGCAGGTTGATCGACGCCGTTGCTGAGGAGTCGACTCGCACGTCGGTTTCGCTCGTGCTGTTCAGGTTGCCGGCCGAATACAGCCATGTGGTGATGCGTGCGCCCTCGGCCCATGCCCAGACGAATCGGTTGAACTCGCGCATCTCGAGGTAGCCGACGCCTGCTTCTGCATGTCCGGTGTGATCGAGAACGGTGAGGTTATCCAGCGTGGTGTTCATGCTGTGGTTCCTGCGTGCTCGAGCCCCAACCACCAGTGCTCGGCTATGTTGTTGTGCTATCCAGTGTACCCGAATGATAGCGGCGAAGCATTAGCTCAGTAGCCCGCTGAGTGCTTCCATCGCGGAAGTCAGGCGCGGATCAGAACGCCGCACCTTATACGCGCGAGACTGCATCCGTGTTGAGTGGCCCACGATCTCGATAATGAGATCCTCCGGGACGTGCGCTTCGTAGAGCAGGTCCACGGTTGTGTGTCGGAGATCGTGCAGGCGGACGTGCTTCCCGGTGATGCCCGATCGGGTAAGCCACCGCTGCCACCCGATCGTGACGCTGTCCGGGTCGATGGGGGAGCCGTCCGCGTGGCAGAACACAAGCCCATGAGGCGAGACGCCGGCGCGCTCGGAATGCAAGGCCAGCATTGTTTTGAGCGGGTCCACCAGGGGCAGCACACGGTTTCCGGCCTGTGTCTTCGTCTCTGCGAGGTAGAAGTTCCCAACGAGGTGTTTGACGGCGTAGTCGGCGGGCGCTTCGCTGAGATCCCGGATGCGCTGCAACTGCACGTTCACGTCGAGGTAGGTGGAGACTCGATCCCATTGCAGGCCGAGCGCTTCGCCACGCCGGTTCGCTGTCAGCAGGTAGAAGGCGTACAGCATCGGCATGGGGTCGTACTCGCCGTCAGCGTCGAGGGCTGCAGCTGCGGCTTTGAGGACCTGTTTCGCTTCGGTGATGTCAAGCGCCTTGAGCTGCGGCTTCCGCTTCCTCGGAGCGTCCATCAGGTCGCAGGGGTTGCGGCCGACCTTCCCCTCTCGTTCCGCGATCTTCAAAGCGCGTGCCATGATGCGATGAGCGTTGAGGGCGTAGCTGCTGGAGAGCTTCGGCCCGTCCGGGTCATCCTTGCGCTTCGGGGTCGAGAGGATTCGTTCATGGACCTGGTGGATGTCGTCAGGGGTGAGCTTCGAGAGCTTCTTCTTCCCGATCTCCGGGACGATCTGATTCCTGATGACCGACTCGTACCCGACGAGGGTGTTGGGGCGGATCGTGAGCGGGGCGACGTTCTTGAGCCAGTAGTTGAACCACCACGCGACAGTGGGGGAGGAAGTGGGGAGGTCCCCGCGATCCTCAAGAATGCGGCGCTCAGCGGAGAGCTTCTTCTTGAGTTCGTCGGTAGTGGACCCGTAGATGTACTTGCGCCGGCGCTTCCCACCCTTCTGTGGGAGCTCGAGTACCGCAACCCAGAGCTTCTTGTCCTCGCGCCAGAAGAACGGTGATTGCTGCGACCTAGCCATGTTTGATCCCTCCGAGTACAGCCAACCATGCCGCCAAGCGCCGGAGACCGTATGTGCCATATGAGATTATGCGGACTTCAAGCGTACACTTAATGGCGTCATTTGTGGTCGGATTATGGGCTGAAAATCGAAAGGTCACCGGATCGATGCCGGTCGGAGCCACGTAGCGGCTATTACACCGCTACTGAACCCTCGCAAGGCTTCTACTTGCGGGGGTTCTTTTATTCTTCCGCATAATTCCGAGGTTCTCGCGGGTTCGGCAGATCGCTGACTCCCTGCGGCTCAAGCATGGAAACATGGTCGTCTTTGAGGTGTTGGAGCGGTCGGCGGGAACTCCCCGGGTGACCATGCCGTAGGTCAGTCGCGACTCGCCGGTCTCGTCGTCCGTGACGCTCGAGGTGATGGCAGCGATCCAGAAGGCTGACCCCTCGGCGAGGGGCCACCTGGGTTTGCCCTCGTCGTACCAGCTCGCGGGCAGCAGGGCCCGGTGTGGGAACGCGTGGCTCCATCGCTTCACGAATCTCGAGCGGCATACTTCTACACGCTCAGTAGTCGGGTGCGCTATTAGTAGCAACGCCGTCCACGATAGAGTGCAAACGAGACCAGAAGAGGTTCCTAGGTCATCTTTGACGAGGATCGCCGAAGAACGGGGAGAACTATAGTGTCACCATCACGATCACGGCGGACATGGTCGGCGGCGCTGGTCGCCATCGCAGCGATTGCCGGATCCACGGTGTTGGGCGGATGTGGATTGGTACCCAGTTTTCTCACGGACGAGAGCTCTTCGGACGCTCCAGCTGAGTCACGTACAGCGGATGAACGTGGAAATACAGACGTGCACGAGCAGTTCTTCGACAATGTGATGCTCATGGTCCCGATGGTCGCAAGCCTTGATCCCTCATCATCCTGGGCCTCGGTCGAGCCGGCAGCGTGGGATGATGCTGACCCCACGGTACGAGAGACCGTGGTGGGAATGGGGCTCGACGCCTGTATCCGGGCAGATGACGCGGTCAACGCATCAGAGCTCGAGGATCCGGCAATCACGTGGCTCGCAGCACGCTTTCTCTGCGAGGAACACCGCGAGGTCGCGGACGAGTTCCTCTCAAACGACGCGACTACTTCACCCACACACACCATGGCCGATCTGTTCGAACTCGCGCTGGTGCAGGACGATGCCACGGCCACCGATCTCCTTGACGCCAACACCATTTGCGTCGGTGCGCTCGCACTCGCATGGGAAGTCCATGCGGGCTTCACTCCTGAGGCGACCTGCTGGCTCATCCGAGTGCAGTCGGTGGAGGAAACCGGGGGCGACGCGGAATATCTATCGCTCTTCGATAATGCGGGCGACGTCGAGAACGCGGCGACTGATGCCCGCTTCGGTGAACTCGCAGAGGCTTCCGGTGCGAAGCCGAACGCCCTCTCCGAATTGCTCGAAGGTGTCGAGTAGCACCGCCCGGATGGGCAGTCGCTTCCGAGCACGACGTCTTGAACCAGACGCGTCTGGCGACGGGTGGGCCCATGGGCTTGGCCGGTTCCGCTTCGATGCAGTCGGGTGAGTCTCCTCCTCGGCTGCAGGGAGCTTTACGAAGAGAGTCCTACGGCTAGCGTTGAGGTGCGAGCCGGATGTTCTCTTCGAGTGCATTGAGCTTCGAGCAGGCACCGCGGCTGGCGAGAAGCCGGGCCGCGGCGCCTTCGAACACCGATCTTGGCTCGAAGAGTTCCACGAGTTCCCGTCGGGAAGATGTATATCGATGCAGCGTGCTGCTCGGGGTCGAATTCTCAAGTAGCTCGAAATGATTGCCTGCGGATGAAAGGCGAGCCAGGGCTTTGGTCGCAGCGCCTCGATGGTGAAAGTAAACGGGAGCAAGGCCGGTCCGGACGCCGAGAGCCTCGCGGTGTCGCCCTCTACTTGCGGGGGTTCTTGTATGTGTGAGCGAGTGTCGGTTCGCCGGCCACCGCGCGCCTCGGCGGCTCCCTCTTCCCGTTTGGCTACGGGTGTGGCACGCTTGGGTCATGGGGCTACTGATCTACGGTGAATGGCAGCGCTACGAGTTCGACGACCGCCAACTCGCGCACGTGAAGGCGGCGGTGCAGCACAAGCTGCGCATGCACGAGTGCTTCTTGATGAGCTGGGTGCAGGCGGAGCACTCCATGGGACGCATCTCGGTCTGGATGTCGCCCGAGATTCCGCTCACATTTCAGTTCGCGGGCAGTCGTCGGCCCACGCTGAACGAGCACTGGGTGCGGGTCATGGAGCACATGTCGAACACGCCGCGCGGCATGGTCGTCCTCTCGGAGGAGGAAGCGATGCAGGTGATGCGCGCACCCGGAACAGCCTCGGCGTGGGCGTAGCGTCGGGTCCGGTCGCGCGGCGATCCCCGTCGCGACCGGTCACCGTCGCCACCGGATGCTTTCTCTGACCCGTTGCGTGACTCGACAGCTCAGAAGCGGGCCCCGACGCTCGATGTCGCGTGCTGCCGCATCGCTGCGACTCAATGTCAGAATGCGGTCGGCCGCCTGGTCGAGCGCCCTGGCGAGCAGGTCGACGAAGTCGGCCTCGGAGTGTCCGCCGTACTCACGCATCTCGTGCGCCTCCCGGAGCGCGGTCCGAGCGAGGCAGCGCAGATCTGCCAGTAGCCTAGTCATGATTCTTCCCCCCTGCACCAGTCGCTGAGCTCGCAGGCGGCGACCTCATCCATCGAGTAGTGCTCGCTCATCATGCACTGTTGTTCGCGCGGTCGCAGGAGTCGCGTCATCTCAGCGGCGACCCGGCGCTCACCAGCGGACGCCCCGATGCCTCAGAAATCGGGGGCGGTTCGGCCCTGATGATCCGGGACCGCGCCGAACGGCGCCGGGGAGGGCAACGGCGTATAGACTCGCCCCATGACGATGATCGGGCTCATCTTCGCGGGTCTCGCCGCCCTGCTGCACGTCTACATCTTCTACATGGAGTCGGTCGCTTGGACGAGCGAGCGGGTCAGAGCGACGTTCGGCACCACCGAGACCGAGGCGGCCGCGACTCGAGAGCTGGCGTTCAACCAGGGCTTCTACAACCTGTTCCTCGCAATCGTCACGGGCGTCGGCATCGTCGAATACCTGAGCGGCCATACCTCGGTGGGTGCGGCCCTGGTGTTCGCAGGTGCGGGATCGATGCTCGCGGCTGCCCTCGTCCTGTTCCTCTCTTCCCGCGGCAAGCGGGGCGCGGCGGTGAAGCAGGGCGCCCTTCCGCTGCTGGGCGTCGTGATCCTGATGATCGGGTTGCTGGGATGATCTCCGGCGAGAGGCCGGCTGCTATCGTGAAGCGGTGACCGCGCCCCTCGTCTTCTGGACCATCTTCACCGCAGCCGGAGTCGCTGCCGCCATCGTGACTGCCGTCCTCGCTTACAAGAAGCAGCGGCGCGATCGCTGACGGGGGCACGGGGCGGCAAGGCGGGTGCGCAGCCCGGCTGCGCACCCGCCGCGCCCTACTTGCGCTTGCTCAGCAGGCTGTTCTCCGCTTCGAGCTTCTCCCGCTTCGCTGTACGCTTTTCCTTCAGCGTCTGCGCAGCAGGCTTCTTCGCGGACTTCTGGCCGCGGTTCTTACCGGACACATCAACTCCTCTCGTCGACTCTGGGTGGATCAAGAAGCATGTGCCATGACTGGACCATAGCCCAGTTCCAGCAGAAAAGAAAATATATTCTGAACGGGAATTTCTACTGAGTAAGGCGTAGCCCCGTGCGTGGGTGGCGGGCCGGCCGACGTTCGCCTCAGAGCAGCGCGAGCCACTCGTCGAACGTCTGACGGCCGAGTTGAGCGTCGGGGCCGGGGAGTACGCCGCCCGCGCGCATCCCTCTCATCTGCCGGGTCGGCACGTTCAGTGACGGGATCCAACCGCGACGACCGGTAGCGCGCGCGAAGGCGCGCACCATGTCGGCCAGCTGCTCCTCGCGGGGGCCCGCGAGATCGCGGGCCCGGCCCTGAGGGGCTCCGGTCGCGAGCTCGACCAGCCGCTCGGCGACCTCGCGCGCGGCCACGGGCTGCACTCGCGCGGTCGGCGCCGTGTGCAGGGGGCCGATCTTCGCTCGCTCGAACATCTGCCCGGCGAACTCGTGGAACTGCGTCGCGCGGAGAATCGTTGACGGCGCCCCCGATGCAGCCAGCGTGCGCTCCTGAGCGAGCTTGCCGGCGTAGTAGTCGTAGGGCACCTCGTCGATGCCCACGATCGAGAGCACCACCACGTGTCCTGCCCCGGCGCCCTGCGCGGCAGCGAGGAGGTTGCCCGTCGCCGCGGTGAAGAAGTCGACGGCCTTCGCGCCGTCGAGGGTGGTGATGCTCGACGCGTCGATCACGGCGTCGGCATCGCGCATTGCGGCATGCAGGCCCCGCCCGGTGACGAGATCGACGCCGTGGGAGCGGCTCAGCGGGACCGCGTCATGCCCCGCCTCACGTGCTGCCTGCACGGTGAGGCTCCCCACCACGCCGGTTCCTCCGGCAACAGCGATCCTCATGGCGACCATCATCCCAATTCTCGGCCTGCACATCCAGCACGTCGTCGGGATTCGTCGCGAGGCCGCGTTGGCCGCCGTGCGCGGCGAGGGGGAGGGGCCGGCTCGAGGGCGCGGGCCGAGAGCGCCTGCGCCCGGGCCCGCAACCGCGGCGCTACGCTGGGGGCATGCACCAGTCGTCTCGCCCCGGCGGGTACCTGCTCGCCGCAGCGAGGGTCGCCTGGGGCGCCGCGACGCTGGCCGCGATCGTCGCCACCTTCGTCGACACCGCGAGCGAGGGCCCGGTCAACCCGTTCAACTTCTTCGGCTACTTCACGATTCAGTCGAACTCGCTGCTCGTCGCGGTGGCGATCGGCGCGGGGCTGCTCGGCCTGCTGCGGCCCGGCCCGCAGCCGCGCTGGCTGGTGGTATCGCGCAGTCTCGCGACCATGTGCATGGTGATCGTCGGCCTCGTCTACGCGGTGCTGCTCGCCCCGCTCGGGGCTGCGGGCGGAGTGCCGGTCGCCTGGGCGAACTGGGTCATGCACGTGGCGGGGCCGGTGCTCGTGGCACTCGACTGGGTGATCGCCCGGGATCGCGGGCCGCTGCCCTGGAGGATCGCATGGTGGCAGCTCGCCTACCCGGTCGTCTGGACCGCTGTCGTGCTGTTGCGGGGCGCCACCGACGGGTGGGTGCCCTATCCGTTCCTGAACCCGCAGCAGGGTTACGCGACGGTGCTGCTCTACGTCGTGGTCATCGCGGCCGTGTTCGCCGTCGTCTCGTTCACCGTCGTCTGGTGGTCGCGGCGCTGGAACCGGGGCCTCCGCGGCTGAGAAGCGCGCGGGCGGGCGGAGGCTCCTGCGATCCTCGAGCCAGAACGCCCCACCGCCGCTCAGTGGTGGCTGTGCGTCGAGGTGCCGTGCGGAACGGCCGACGCCCCGGGCTCGGTCTCGGCGAGCGCGGGCGTGGTGATCGCCGCCACGATCATCGCCTGAGCCGTCAGTGTCAGTAGGAACGCCCTCGGACGGGGATTGGGGCGCTGCTCCCGGCGTTCCCCGCGCAGGCTCACCGCTGCGAACACGGCCGTGATCCAGTGCAGGCCGACGAGCGCGAGGCACGGGGCCAGCCCGATGGTTCGGGTGAAGAGCATGAGGATCGCGGCGAGACCGAGCACGGCGCACACGCCGATCGCGGTTCCCGGGGCGAGGATCCTGCCGGCGCGCATGACGAGCACCCCCCACACTACCTCGAGCGCGGCCGCCGTAAGCAGGGGCGCGGCCACCCACGGATCCGCTCCCGCGGCCACGGCAGTCAGGACGAGTCCGGACCCGATGGCCGCGAGAGCGGACCAGAGTTGGCCGATCATCACACGGCGGGGGAGGCCGTGAGGCGCGCCTTGTCCGCTCCGATGCTGACCCCCAGCAGGATGAGCGCGCTGCCCAGGTGGAGGATGTGGTCGGCGGTGTTCAGCGCGAGGATGTTCGCGCCGGTGTCGGCGATGAAGAAGCCCACGATGCCGAGCAGCATGTAGGCCGCGCCCACGACGCCGTTGACCGCCTTGGCGGCTCGCACTCCTGCGAGGCCGCCGATCAGCAGCGCCGCGCCGATGAGCAGGTGGGCGACGTTGTGGAGGGGGTTCACCTCGAAGAGTCCGAGCAGCAGACCGCCCTCGGTCGCGATGAAATCGACGCCGCTCGTGACGGTGAATCCGAGAATGCCGACCAACAGGTAGACCGCTCCGAAGATGACGCCGACGAGTCGGTTGGGTGAGTTTTTCACGATACTGCTCCTTTGGGATCGCTGAAGAACCGGCGGAATCCGCCGTGCGCACATGCGGTGCTGTTCCCACCTCAGTCTCCAGTGCGAGGGCGCGCCGGGAAAGGCGGTTGTGCGCCGACTACTCGTGTGTTACTCCCCGCAGCAGGCTGTCGGCCCGGGCAGTTTTGCAGGATCGAGAAGCCGAGCTCGCGCCCCTATTCTGCGCGTGGCTCGACGGTCGCACCCGCCCTGAAGAGCTCGGTCTGTCTGCGCAGCCGGGTCTCCGGCGAGGGCTCGTACGGGTGCCAGGTCTCGGAAAGCACCTCGTCCCATCTCTCCTGGCGCTCGCGCGCGAGCCTGTCCGCTTGCGGCTCCGGAAACGGGTGGTTCAGGTGTTCGTTCTCCATGCGTCTCCGGAGCCGCTCCTGCAGAGCCTCCAGATCGCTGCGGCCGGTGTCGTCGTGCAGGCTCATGATCGGGCCCCGTTCCATGCATAGTGTTGTGACTCGTAAGCATGCTCCCTCAACATGTGGACCCCCACAGTTTCAGATCCAGCCTGAGATGCCGCGGCGCGGTGCTCTGCCGCTCGACGGGGGTCTCGGTCGAAGCTGTGAGTCCCACATGTTTCGGGCGTATCGTGCAGTCATGGAGACACACACACGAGCGAGCGGCACCGCTGTCGGGCCGCTGGGGCTGGGTTCGGTGCTGGTCGACTCCCTGCCGACCACGTTGATGACCGCTGGGGCGCCGCGGCGATACACGGTAGAAGCGGTGTTCACTCGACGTCCCGAAGCAGACGAGGTCGCCGGTATTCTCGGGGCCAGTACGCGCGATGCGCTGACGAGGGCCGGATACGCTGGGGTCGAGCTGACCGTCTCGGACCGGCGCCTGGAGATCGGCGGCACGAACCTCGAAGAGTTGCGGGACGGGCTCGCACGGGTGCTCGCCGACAGGCTCGCGGAGGTCACCGCCGAGGTGCGAAGGCGCCAGGAGGCTGCGGCCGCGGAGTTCCGGAAGACCGCCGAGAGCGAGCACGACCGTGCAGCTGCAGCGGCGGCTCTTGCGCAAGAAGTAAGTTTCAGACCGAGCCCGGATCGCGCGGCGTCCGCTCCGTCGTCGAACGGTTCTCTCGGCGAGCGCGACGAGAGCGCTCGCCTCAACGTCTGGGCCGACGAAGGGGGTCACGGGCGTTGACGGCGTCGGTGATATCAGGAAGAGACGAGATGCATCATGAACGAGTACCGTCCTACGGTGCCGTCCGCGGAGGGTCGGCCGAAGGGTAGACGGAGCCCCAACGAGTTCTCCGAACTCGCGAGGTCGATCCGCGACAGCGGCCTGATGCGTCGCCGCTACGGGTACTACTGGGCGAAGCTCGTCGGCTTTCCGCTGCTGCTCGCCGGGGCGCTCGGAGCATTCGTGCTGATCGGGGACACCTGGTGGCAGTTGCTCACCGCCGCGTTCCTCGCGCTGCTGTTCACTCAGATCGCGTTTCTCGGCCACGACGCTGCGCACCGGCAGATCTTCGTCTCGGGCAAGTGGAACGACTGGGTCAGCCTCATCCTGGGTGATCTGATGGTGGGCATGAGCTACGGCTGGTGGCAGTTCAAGCACACGCGGCACCACGATAACCCGAACAAGCTGGGATCGGATCCGGATATCGAACTGCCGGTGATCGTCGTGGCTCCCGGGCGCCGCGCTGCCAGTGGCCGTCTGCGTTCCTGGATCCGCGCGCATCAAGGCGTGTTCTTCTTTCCTATCCTGTTGCTGGAAGGGATCTCACTGCATGCGTCCGGGATCCGCCGGGTGGTGGCCCGGGGGCGGCTCGAGCGCCGATGGGCGGAGATCGGGCTGCTGATCATCCGCCTGATCGGGTTCCCGACTCTCGTGTTCCTCGTGCTGTCGCCCGGTATCGCATTCGCGTTCCTCGGGATTCAACTCGGGATATTCGGGTTCTACATGGGCATGTCGTTCGCGCCGAATCACAAGGGGATGCCGATCGTGCCTCGTGACGCCAGTCTCGATTTTCTCCGGCGCCAGGTGCTGATGAGCCGCAACATCCGCGGGTCGCGTCTGCTCGACACCGCGATGGGCGGGCTGAACTACCAGATCGAGCACCACCTGTTCCCGTCGATGCCAAGGCCGCATCTTCGAAAGGCCGCTCCTATCATCGAGGCCTACTGCAGATCGCACGACGTGGCGTATGCGCAGGTCGGGCTGTTCGCCTCGTACGCGATCGTCGTTCACTACATCAATCGCGTCGGACTCGGCGAGCGAGACGTGTTCAGCTGCCCGCTGATGGAGCAGCGCAGTCACCTCGCGCCGTCTGCATGAGCACCTCAGCCCGCGTCGCGCTTCGCGCTGCGAGAGGAGTTCTCGCGGATCGAGGGCCGCGGTCGTGCGCAGCGCTCACCCACGATGTCGCATAGTCTCGAAAGCATGCGGGCCAAGCATGCGGCCGTGGTGTACCACCCGGTCAAGACACCGCTCGAGCGGATACGCCGCGCTGCCGCCGAGATGGAGCAGCGCCACGGGTGGGACGCCACACGGTGGTATGCGACCGGGAGCGATGACGCAGGGAGAAGCGCCGCTGAACAGGCGGTCTCGGGTGGGCCGGCAGCGGTGATCGTCGCGGGCGGAGACGGCACCGTGCGTGCGGTGGCGGAGGTGGTGCACGAGCGCGGGATCCCGGTCGCCCTGGTCCCGCTCGGCACAGGGAACCTGCTCGCCCGCAATCTCGGTGTGCCGCTGAACGATCTCGAAGCCTCCGTCGCCGCCGCGTTCTCGGGGGCGAACCGAGCAGTCGACGTCGGTGTCGCCGAGTTGGAAGACGAGGCGGGGGTTCGAAGCAGCCACGTCTTCCTCGTCATGGCGGGGATCGGCCTGGATGCCGAGATGGCCGAGCGCACGAGCGCCTCCGCCAAGAGACGTCTCGGCTGGCTCGCCTACGTTTCGCCGATCGCTCGGTCGATCATCGCGAATCGCCTCTTCCACCTGGAGTACCGGGTGGACGACGGCCGCGTCAGATCGACGCGCGCCCACACGATCATTGTCGGCAACTGCGGGACGCTCACCGGGAACATGCTGCTGATACCGGCGGCGGTGGTCGATGACGGGCTGCTCGACGTCGTGATGATGCGCCCGAAGGGCAGGCTCGGGTGGGCCCGGATCGGGACCCGCTTGACCGTGCAGGGGATCGCGCGCCGGTCTCGGCTGAGTCGGAAGATGCTCCGATCCGCCCCCGCCCTCCAGGCGCTCGCCTACGCACAGGGAAAGCGCTTCGAGGCGCGCTTCGACAGCCCCCATGGAATCGAGCTCGACGGAGACGGTTTCGGTTCCGTGGTTCGGGTGCGGATCAGCGTGCGCGGCGGGGCGCTCCAGGTGCGGGATCCGGCACCCGCGGGCTGACCCGTGCGGTCAGACGCCGGCTTCCACCGGCCGACGGGGAAGTGTTCCGTCGGCCGCGGGAGTCGGAGGAGGCGTGGCTCGTCGCGCTCAGGCTTTCGGCCGCCTCGCGCGTTGCCGGATGATTCCGAAGATCACAGTGCCGACGAAGAGCACGATTCCGATGATGGCCAGCCACAGCAGGCCCTCGAAGACGAATCCGACGATCGACAGCACGGCCCAGAGCACGAGCAGGATGAGAATTACTGTCCACATACTCGTCACGATACGCCGATCGTCGTCGCCGATGGGGAAACCGGCAATACTCACAGCAACTCGCCTCGCGGCCCAGCGCCTCGCGCCCCGCCTCTGCGGGCCGATGCCGAGGACGAATCCTCGCGCCGGGCCGACGTCGAGCGCCTTGCCTGCCGCGGTAGGCTCCTGAGTCATGGCGATTGGTGCGACGATCCACACCTTCGAGGTGCAGCTGGCCGATGTGGATCGCGGGGTCTACGAGGATCTCTCGCTGCGCGTGGCCAAGCACCCCTCCGAGACGGATCCGTTCATGATGACCCGGCTGCTCGCGTACTGCCTCGAGCACGAGGAAGGCATCGCCTTCGGGGCGGGCGGCGTCTCGTCGACGGAGGAGCCCGCCGTGCTGGTGCGGGATCTCACCGGCAGGATCACGACGTGGATCGAGGTCGGAGCGCCCGACGCGCAGCGCCTGCACTTCGGCAGCAAGCTCGCCGACCGCGCGGTCGTCTACACCCACCGAGACCCGTCGAGACTGCTGGCCTCGTGGCGCGGGAAGCCGATCCACAGCATCGGCGACATTCCGCTGCGCTCGTTCGATCCCGGCTTCATCGACGCGGCCGTCGCGCAGCTCGAGCGGCGCAACGCGATGACGGTGTCGGTGATCGAGGGGCAGCTGTATCTCGAACTGGGCGGGACGGCGCTGAACACCGGGATCCACGAGCATCGCCTCGAGTGACGCCCTGAGGATCCCCTGAGCATTCCGACGCATGCAGGCCCTCGTATGGTGCGACCGGTAGCGTGAGAGCAGCGATCGGCAACCGCCCTTGGCTTCACCGAATCGCTCTCCTGCGGTTCACGCAGAAACAAGGTGCCGCGCATGTTGAACGCTCCTACCCACCAGGCCGCCCGTCTCGACGGGCTGGGACCCCTCCGGCCCACGAGAGCCCGCCGTGAAGACTTCCCCCCCCCGATCGCCAAGGCGTACACCCGGGTGTCCGAGGTCGTGCGCGAGTCGGGCCTGCTGCGCCGAGCCCCATGGTTCTACGCGATGGTGGGAGTGGCGATCGCGATCGCCTTCGGGGGCGCGGTGACCGGCTTCATCCTGCTCGGGGACAGCTGGTTCCAGCTGCTCATCGCCGCCGCCCTCGGCATCATCTTCACCCAGATCGCGTTCCTCGCGCACGAGGCCGCGCACCGGCAGATCCTCTCCCTCGGCCCGGCGAACGACCGCCTCGCGCGCCTGCTCGCCGGCTTGATCGGCATGAGCTACTCGTGGTGGGACTCGAAGCACACCCGTCACCACTCCAACCCGAACCGCGTGGGCAAGGATCCCGACATCGAGGTCGACACGATCTCCTTCATCGAGGAGGATGCCGTCGAGGCACGGGGTCTGCGTCGCGCGATCACGAAGCGGCAGGGCTGGCTCTTCTTCCCGCTGCTCACCCTCGAGGGCCTGAACCTCCACTTCCACAGCTTCAAGCACCTGTTCGGCCGCGGCCCGGTGAAGGGCCGCTGGACGGAGCTCGGGATCATCGCCGCCCGCTTCGCGGTCGTGCTCGTGCCCGTGTTCCTGCTGCTGCCGCTCGGCATGGCCTTCGCATTCGTGGGTGTGCAGCTGGCCGTGTTCGGGGTCTACATGGGCGCGTCGTTCGCTCCCAATCACAAGGGCATGCCGGTGATCGCGCACGACGCGAAGCTCGACTTCTTCACGAAGCAGGTGCGCACGTCGCGCAACATCCGCGGCGGCTGGTGGGCGACGTGGCTCATGGGCGGCCTCAACTACCAGGTCGAGCATCACCTCTTTCCGAGCATGTCGCGACCGCACCTGTCGAAGGCGCGCGAGATCGTGCGCGAGCACTGCCGCACGCTCGACGTGCCCTACACCGAGACCTCGCTGTGGCGCTCGTACGCGATCGTGGTCGACTACCTCAACCGGGTGGGCCTCGCGGCGCGCGACCCGTTCGACTGCCCGATCACCGCGGAGTACCGACGCGCGTAGCCGGGCGGCGGTACCGCCGCCCGTTCGTCTTGTAACCTCTGCTGCTCGCGGAGTCAACGGGGTGTTCTCCGTCGCGCGCGTCCGCGTAGCGTGGGCCCCCAGGCTAGAGGAATAGAGATGGAGGCAGAGATGTCCGAGGCGGACAAGAACGAAGTCCACGAGGAGACCGCGACCGAGGCCAGCAACGGGAAGGGCACGGCGGCATCGCCGCCGAAGGGCGGCACGCAGGACCGCCCGATCCTCGACGGATCCACCGTCGATTACGGTCGGGAGGCGAAGGCCGACAACCCGCGCTACGGTATGGATGATCCGGGTCTGGTCCGGCATCCCGAGACCGGCGAGAAGACGCCGACGCCGGATGAGGAGAAGTAGCGGCGATCTGAGGGTTTCTGGCCCTAGAGTTGAGGGGCGGATCGTATCGGCGATCCGCCCCTCAACTGCAGAGAGGCCCGTGCGGGGTGCGCTGCCGCAGGCGCGCCGCGAACGTCCTCCGAGACCAGCAAGGAATCCCAGTGGCCGGTAGCTTCTTCGCCCTGCTCGACGACATCGCCGTGCTCGCGCGGGCGGCGGCCGCCTCGGTCGACGACGTAGTGGCCGGCGCGGCGAAGGCCTCGGCGAAGTCGGCGGGCGTGGTGATCGACGACGCCGCGGTGTCGCCGCAGTACGTGCAGGGCATCAGTCCGAAGCGCGAGCTGCCCGTGGTGTGGAAGATCACGCGCGGATCGCTGCTCAACAAGGCCGGCATCATCGTCGGCATCATGCTGCTCAGCATCTGGGCGCCGTGGGTGTTCCCGTGGTTGCTGCTGGTGGGCGGCACCTATCTCGCGTACGAGGGCGCCGAGAAGGTGTGGCACTGGATCGGCAGGCTGCGCGGGCACGGCGACGAGCACACCGTCGAGCAGATCATCGAGCGCACGCAGACCGACGAGAAGCAGATCGTCGCGAGCGCGGTGCGCACCGATCTGGTGCTCTCGATCGAGATCATGCTGATCTCGCTGGCCAACATCGACGCCGATTCGTGGCTGATGCGGCTCGCGATCCTGGTCGTGGTGGGTGTGCTCATGACCGCCATCGTCTACGGCAGCGTGGCGCTGCTCGTGAAGATGGACGACGTGGGCTTCTAGATGCGCCGTCGTCGCCCCCGCTGGGTGAAGGTGCTCGGCACGTGGCTCGTGAAGGCGATGCCGGTGGTGTTCCGGCTGCTGAGCGTGGTCGGCGTGGTGGCGATGCTGTGGGTCGGAGGGCACATCCTGATCGTGAACCTCGCCGAGGTGGGGGTGCCCTGGCCGTACGAGCTGCTGCACGCGATCACCCACTCGGTGCACGCGCCCGGCCTCGTGATCTGGCTGATCGACAGCGGGCTGTCGGCGGTGTTCGGTCTGATCTGGGGTGCGGTCGTGGTGACGGTGCTCGCGGTGGTGGCGCGGCTGCGGTTCGCGAAGCCCGAGGTGCGGTAGCGGCGGATCGCGGGAGTCGGCCCGTGCGCGGGGTCCGCGCCCTCGCTCAGAGGCGCGACGGCTCGAGCGAGGCGAGCACGCCGAGCAGCGAGTCGGGCACGAGGGACGCGTCGGCGCGCCCGTCGCGCACGATCTGCGCGATCCGGGTTCCGATCTGGGGGGTGCTGAGCCCCATCTCCGCGCCGGAGAGCGCGGGCAGCCCGCCCAGCACCTCCACGGTGGCGGCCTCGACGGCGCGCGCGGCGTCGCCCTCGCCGAGGTGCCCGAGCATGAGGGCGAGCGAGAGGATCGCGCCCGCGGGATTGGCCCGGCCGGTGCCGGCGATGTCGGGCGCGGAGCCGTGGATCGCCTCGAACATGCTCGGGGCGCTGCCGTCGAGGTTGAGGTTGGCGCTCGTGGCGACGCCGAGACCGCCCTGGATGACCGCGCCGAGGTCGGTGATGATGTCGCCGAAGAGGTTGTCGGTGACGACCACGTCGAAGCGCTCGGGTGCGAGCGGCAGGTGGAAGCACATCGCGTCGACGTGCACGTAGTCGACCTCGACCTCGGGGTAGCGCTCGCCGACCTCGGCGACGACCTGCTGCCAGAGCTGGCCGGCGGCGACGAGGATGTTGGTCTTGTGGCAGAGGGTGAGGCGGCGGCGGCGTCCGAGGGCGAGCCTGAACGAGAAGTCGACGACGCGCTCGATGCCGGCGCGGGTGTTGAGCGACTCCTGCATCGCGACCGCGTTGGGGGTGCCGGCGTGCACCGTGGATCCGCGGCCCACGTAGGCGCCCTCGGTGTTCTCGCGCACGATGACCATCTCGCAGCGCTCGGGGGTGAGACCCGCGATGGGGGAGGGGACGCCGGGGTAGAGGCGCACCGGGCGCACGTTGGCGGCCTGCTGGAAGCGCTGGCGCATCTCGAGGATGAAGCCGCGCTCGAGGACGCCGGGGGTGACGCGGGGGTCGCCCATGGAGCCGAAGAGGATCGCGTCCCTGTCGCGCAGTCGGGGTTCGACGGCGTCGAAGAGTTCGCCCGTGGCGAGGTAGTGGCCCGCGCCCGCGGAGAACTCGCTGCGCTCGGTGGCGAAGCCGAAGCGCTGCTCGGCGGCGTCGAGCACCTCGAGCGCGCACGAGACGACCTCGGGGCCGATCCCGTCGCCGGGGAGGACAGCAATGGAGTGGGAGCGCGTCATCGGGGTCTCGTTCCTTGTTGCGGCGGATCTTTTCACCTATATTAATGGTAAGGCCACTCGAGCGCGAGGCCGCCCGCGGGCGGACCGCCGAGAGCGGCGGCACCGATCCCCGTCGCAGGGGGAGCTCGCGAAGACGCGACCCGTGCGGCCTCCGGCTGTGAAGGATCCCACCATGCACCCATCCCCGCACCCCATCGAACTGCGCGCACCCGCCGGCAGCCTGCCCATCGGCGCCGGCTGGCGCGAGGTCTCGGGCCGCGCCGAGATCGTGTTCCCCTTCGATGGCAGCGTCGTCTCCGAGGCCCCGCAGAGCACGGTCGCCGACTCCGCCGACGCCCTCGACGCCGCCGAGGCGGCGCGAGCCGAGGTGGCCGCGCTCACCACCGCCCAGCGCAAGACGATCCTCACCGGCATCTGCGACCGGCTGCGCGCCGACCGCGAGCACTTCGAGCAGCTGCTCGTGCTCGAGACCGGCAAGCCGCTGCGCGACTGCCGCGTGGAGGTCGCGCGCACCATCGTCACCTTCGAGGCCACCGCCGAGGAGGCCTCGCACGTCACCGGCGAGACCGTGCCCCTCGACCTGCAGGAGCTCGGCCGAGGCATGGTCGGCTACTACTCCCGCAAGCCCGCCGGCGTGGTCGTCGGCATCGCCGGCTTCAACTACCCCGTGCTGCTCGCCACCCACAAGCTGGCCCCCGCGATCGCCGCGGGCTGCCCCATCATCGTGAAGCCCGCGCCCAACACGCCCCTCGCCACGATCGAGCTGTTCGCGATCGTGCGCGACGTGCTCGCCGCCCACGGAGTGACCGGAGCCGCGGCCCAGCTCGTCAACGGCGGCCCCGAGGTGGGCGAGCTGCTCGTGCGCGACCCCCGCGCCCAGGTGGTCTCGTTCACCGGATCCGCCAAGATCGGCCACCTCATCGCCCAGCAGGCCGCCCCCCGCAAGGCGCTGCTCGAACTCGGCTCGAACACCGGGTTCATCGTCGCTGACGACGCCGACGTCGAAGCCGCGGTCGGCGCGGTGCTGACGGGCGGCTTCTACGCCAACGGGCAGGCCTGCATCTCGGTGCAGCGCATCGTGCTGCAGCGCGGCATCGCCGACCGTTTCGCCGCGCGGCTCACGGAGCGCCTCGCAGAGCTGGTGGTCGGCGACCCCCGCGACCCCGAGACCCACGTCGCCCCCGTCATCAACGACGGTTCGGGCGACCGGATCCGCGCCACCGTCGCGCGCGCCCTCGACGCCGGCGCCGAGCTGCTCGCCCCCTCGGCCGAGGCCCTCGCGCAGGCCGACCGCGCCGCGGCGGTGCCGCCCGTCGTGCTCGGCTCCGTGCCCCGCGACGTCGAGGTGTGGCGCGAAGAGATCTTCGGCCCCGTCGTCTGCCTCACCGTGGTCGACTCGGTCGACGAGGCGATCGACGTGGTCAACGACTCCCGCTACGGCCTGCAGGCCGCCATCTTCACCGCCTCGCTCGAGAGCGCCTTCGCGGCGCTCGACCGGCTCGAGGTGGGCGGTGTGGTCGTCAACGAGATCCCCGGCTTCCGATCCGACATCATGCCGTACGGGGGCGTGAAGGACTCGGGGGTGGGCCGGGAAGGCCCCCGCTACGCCATCGAGGAGTTCACCGTCACCCGCATGGCGATGATCCGACCCGTCGCCCGCAGCTGACCATCCCGCCGCAGCCGGCCCCGCTCGGCCGCGACCCCTCCCGGCCGACCCGTCGCACCCGCCCAACGACAGAAAGCAGTACAGCATGACCAGCACCCCCGACTACTCCCAGCTCTTCCGCCTCGACGGCCGCACCGCCGTCGTGGTGGGCGCCGGGGGCATCGGCCGCGAGGCCGCCCTGGCGCTCGCCGCCCACGGGGCGCGCGTCGTCGTCGCCGACCTCTCGCTCGACGCGGCCCAGGCCACCGCCGCCGCGATCGCCGAACGCGGCGGCATCGCCGAGGCCACCCGCCTCGACGTGCTCGACGACGCCGAGGTGGAGGCCGCCGCCGAGCGCTTCGGCGACGCCTCGGCGCTCGTGTTCACCGCCGCCATGAACGTGCGCAAGCGCATGGAGGACTACACGATGGAGGAGTACGACCGGGTCGTGAACCTCAACCTGCGCTCGTCGTTCCAGCTGATCCGCCACTTCGGCAAGGCCTTCGCGGCGAACGGCGGCGGCTCGATCGTGGGCTTCGCCTCGATCCGCGCCCAGGTGGTCGAGCCCGGCCAGGGCGTCTACGCCGCCACCAAGGCCGGCCTCGTGCAGCTCGCGAAGACCGCGGCGGCCGAGTTCGGCGCGCAGGGCGTGCGCGTCAACGTCGTCGCGCCCGGCATCGTGGAGACCCCGCTGACCGTGCAGATCAAGCAGGACGAGGAGTGGGATCGCGCCTACGCCACGAAGAGCGCGCTCGGCCGCTGGTCGCGCCCCGACGAGCTCGCCGGCGCCGTCGTCTACCTCGCGTCGGAGGCCTCGAGCTTCGTCACCGGCACCACGCTGTTCGTCGACGGGGGCTGGACCGCGATCGACGGTCGCTTCACGCCGCCCACCGCGTAGCGCCGCGCCTCGCCGGCGCAGCAACAGTGGAGCCCCGTATGGGAGCCTCCCACGGGAGACTGCCATACGGGGCTCCGCTGCATCTCGGGGATGCGACCCGAGTGCTACGCGATCGAGGCCCAGTCGACCGCGGCGGCCTCGCCGCGCACGGTCTCGAACCAGCGGGCGACGCGCAGGAGACGATCGTCGCTGCCGATCCGCGACGCGATCTGCAGGCCCACGGTGCGGCCGTCGGCCTGCACCGCCGCGTTCACCGACACGGCGGGCTGCCCCGACATGTTGTAGGGCAC
The DNA here is from genome assembly GCF_004028235.1 of Leucobacter muris. Lineage (NCBI taxonomy): Bacteria > Bacillati > Actinomycetota > Actinomycetes > Micrococcales > Microbacteriaceae > Leucobacter > Leucobacter muris. The sequence continues at coordinate 646,586 of NZ_CP035037.1, forward strand.
GGTGAACGAGATGTGCCCCATCGTCTGCAGCGGGTCGGTGATGGGCATCGGATCCTCGGCGGCGAACGCGGCCACCGGGGTCACGGGCGACAGCACGAGATCGAACGGCTCGGTCGCCGCGCGCGTGAGCTGCGCCATCGTGTCGGCGCAGCCGCGGTTGCGCACCGTCTGCGCCGCGCTGATGCCGGCGCCGGCGCTGCACCACTCGGCGATGAAGGGGAGCACGCAGGCGCGCTCGGCCTCGGTCAGCGCCTCGTAGTCGGCGTAGGATCGGCTGCGCCAGAAGTCGACGAGCCCGTCGAGCACCTCGGCGGGCACGAACGGATCGAGCGGCACCACGGTGGCGCCCGCGTCGGCGAAGAGCTGCGCGGCGCGCTCGACGGCGGCGCGGGTCTCGGCCTCGACGGGCAGGCCCGATCCGGCGTCGAGCTGCAGCGCGACGCGCATGCCGGCGGGCGAGAGCGGCTCGGTCGACCAGTCCATCGGCTGGTAGGGGCGCGTGAGGTAGTCGCGGGGGTCGGGCTGCGCGACGATCGACATGAGGCGGATCGCGTCGGCGGCCGTACGGGTGAGGGGCCCTGCGGCGCGGCCGGTGTAGGGCACGTCGAGGGGGATGAGGCCCTCGCTCGGCTTGAGCGCGGTGAGTCCCTGCCACGAGCCGGGCAGGCGGATCGAGCCCCCGATGTCGGTGCCGACGTGCAGGGGGCCGTAGCCGGCGGCGGCCGCGGTGCCCGCGCCGGCGCTGGAGCCGCCCGCGGTGAGCGCGGGGTCGAGGCCGTTGCGGGTGATGCCGTGCAGGCTCGAGACGCCCGACGAGAGCATGCCCCAGTCGGGCATCGTGGTCGAGCCGACGATCACGGCGCCGGCCTCGAGCAGTCGGTCGGTGGTGGGGGCGTTGCGATCGGCGATCGGCGGGTTCGGGATCGCGGTGCCCGAGGGCTTCGGCTGCCCGGCCCGTGCGATGTTCTCCTTGACCGTCACCGGAACGCCGTCGAACGGGCCCCGCTGCTGCCCGGACCGCCACCGCGCCGTCGACGCCGCGGCGTCGGCGCGCACCTGCTCGGGGTCGAACAGGTAGAGGGCGCCCAGCTCGGGCTCGCGGGCCTCGACGCGGGCGATGACCGCCTCTGCGGCCTCGCCGGGTGTGAGCTCGCCGGTCTCGTAGGCCGCCGAGAGAGCGCCTGCGTCGAGGGCGATGATCTGCTGCGGGTCGGTCATGTGGATCTCCTCACTGCGGCGCGGGGCCGCGGGGCTGCGGATCGGGAGGGCTGGAGCGGTGGAGCGGCGGTCGCCTCAGCGGGCTCCGGCGAGCTCCTGCCTCAGCGTGAGCGACGAGTCGATCAGGCGCTGCGTGTACGGGTGCTCGGGTGCGTTGTAGACGGTCTCGGTGTCGCCGGCCTCGACGATCTCGCCGGACTGCATGACGACGACCGAGTCGCAGAGATGTCGCACGACGCCGAGGTCGTGCGACACGAACACGAGCGTGAGCCCGTACTCCTCGACGAGGTCGGCGAGCAGGTTGAGCACCTGCGCGCGCACCGACACGTCGAGCGCGCTGACGGGCTCGTCGGCGACCACCACCTTCGGCCGGCAGATGAGCGCGCGGGCGATCGAGATGCGCTGGCGCTGACCGCCCGAGAACTGGTGCGGATAGCGCTCGGCGGAGTCGACCGGCAGCCCCACGGCCTCGAGCATCTCGGCGACCATGCGGGAGCGCTGCGCGGCGCTCTCGTCGCGGCCGCGCACGAGCAGCGGTTCGGAGATGATCTGCTCGACGGTCATGCGCGGGTCGAGCGAGCCCATCGGGTCCTGGAACACGATCTGCAGGTTCTGGCGCAGCTCGCGCAGCTGCGACTCGCGCGCACCCGAGACCTCGTTGCCCGCGACCACGGCGCTGCCCGATGTGGGCTGGTCGAGGCCCGCGAGGATGCGCAGCAGGGTCGACTTGCCGGATCCGGACTCGCCGACGACGCCCAGCCGGCCGCCCTCGGGCACCTCGAACGAGATGCCCTTGAGCGCGTGCACGAGGGGCGCCGGCTTGAGGAGGCTGGTGCGGCCGCGGGAGTAGGTACGCACGAGGTCGGTGACGCGGATCACCGGCTCGGCGTGGGCGGCCGCCGCGGGGTCGGTGCCGGTCGTGCCGGCCCCGGCCTCCAGGGTGTCGGCCGCCTCGGCGGCGGCCTGCGCCTCGCGCTCGACCAGTGCGGCCTCGGCGGCGCGCTCCTCCTCTGGCGTCGGCGGCACGTACGACGCGGCGCTCGCGACGGTGAAGAGGCGTCCGTTCGCGTCGGTCGCCTCGAGATCCGAGGCCGCCAGCAGACCCCGCGTGTAGGGGTGCCGGGGCCGGGTGAACACCTGCTCGGTCGGTCCCTCCTCGACGATCTCGCCCTGGTTCATCACGAGCACGCGTGTGCACATGTTCGCGACCACCGCGAGGTCGTGCGTGATGAAGAGCAGGCCGGTGCCGCGCTCGCGCACGAGTTCGAGGATCAGGTCGAGCACCTGGCGCTGCACCGTGACGTCGAGGGCGGTGGTGGGCTCGTCGCAGAGCAACAGGCTCGGGTCGTTGGCGAGGGCCATCGCGAGCATCACCCGCTGGCGCTGGCCGCCCGACAGCTGATGCGGGTAGGCGCGCGCGGCCTCGGCGGGGTTCGGCAGCTTCACCGCGTCGAGCATCTCGATCGCGCGGCGGCGCGCTTCGGCCTTGCTCGACACGGTGCGGTGCTGCAGCATGATCTCGGCGACCTGGTCGCCGGCGCGCATGAGCGGGTTGAGCGCGGTGAGCGGCTCCTGGAAGACCATCGCCATGTCGTTGCCGCGGATCTTCATGAGCTCGGAGTCGCGCGTCTCGAGCAGGTTGCGCGGCGAGTCGCCGAACCGCACCGATCCCGTGGCGGTGACGCCGGAGGGCAGCAGGCCGAGCAGCGCGGTGGTGGTCATCGACTTGCCCGATCCGGACTCGCCGATGAGGCCGATGCGCTCGCCGCGCTGCATGTGCAGCGAGAAGTCGTGCACGAGCGTGCGCTCGCCGGCTGCGACCCGCAGGCGGTCGACGGTGAGCAGCGGCGCGCCGGCCGCCTCGGGGGTGGCGCTCATGAGCGGCCTCCGTTCAGCTTCGGATCGAATCGGTCGCGCAGGCCGTCGCCCAGCAGGTTGAAGCCCATCACCGCGATCGCGATGGCCACGCCGGGGAAGATCGCGAGCGAGGGGTGCGTGCCGAGGAACTGCTGCGACTCCTGCAGCATGCGCCCCCAGGAGGGCGTGGGCGGCGGGGTGCCGAGGCCGAGGAAGCTCAGGGCCGCCTCCGCGAGCACGGCGAGCGCGAACGCGACCGAGCACTGCACCACGACGATGCCGATGATGTTGGGGAGCACGTGGCGCACCGCGATCCGGAACCGCGACTGGCTCGCGGCGCGCGCCGCGAGCACGTACTCGGTGCTCATCACCTGGAGGGTGCCGGATCTTGCGACGCGCGCGAAGCCCGGGATCGTCGAGATGCCGATCGCGATCATCGCCGACACCGTCGACGGGCCGAACACCGCGCCGAACATGATCGCGAGCAGCAGCGCCGGGAAGGCGAGGGCGATGTCGGAGGTGCGCATGATGACCTCTTCGATCCAGCCGCCCCGGATGCCGGCGATGATGCCGAGCGGGGTGCCGATGAGCAGCGCGATGCCGACCGAGATGAGGCCGACGAAGAGGGTGATGCGGGCGCCCACGAGCATGCCCGAGAAGAGATCGCGGCCGTACTTGTCGGTGCCGAAGAGGTGGGCGAGGCTCGGCCCCTGCAGCCGGTCGGCGGGGTTCGCCTGCACGGGATCGTAGGGCGTCCACACGAACGACAGCAGCGCGGTGATCGCCACGACGCCCACGAGCACGAGGCCAGCGATGAGCGTGGGGGAGAGGCGACGGCGGCCGATGCGGCGGCGGGGCACGCGGGGAGCGGCGATCGCGCTCGTGCGCGGGGCCTGGCTGGAGGGGACGGGGTTCTGCGTGGTGTCCATGTCAGGAGCTCTTTCGCATGCGCGGGTCGACGATGGTGTAGATCACGTCGATGAGGAGGTTCATGAGCAGGGTGATCGCGACGAGCACCATCACGAGCGACTGCACGGTGAGCAGGTCGCGGTTGCCCACGGCGTCGAGCAGCATCGAGCCGAGGCCCGGGATCACGAAGACGCGTTCGATCACGACGGCGCCGATGATGAGCGCGGCGATCTGCACGCCGGTGACCGTGATGACGGGGATCGCCGCATTGCGCATGCCGTGCTTGAGCAGCGCGCCGGTCTTGCTGAGGCCCTTCGCGCGGGCGGTGCGCAGGTAGTCCTCGCTCATGATCTCGAGCACGGCGCTGCGCACGTAGCGGGTGAGGATCGCGCCCTGCACGGATGCGAGGGCGAGCACGGGGAGGAACAGCCGGCGCAGGAACTCGCCGAAGTCCTGGTTCGGCGGCGTCCAGCCGCCGGCGGGGAACCATCCGAGCTGGAGGGAGAAGACGATGACGAGCAGGATGCCCGCGAGGAAGCCGGGGATCGCGACGCCGATCTGCGACACGGCGCCGATCGCGATGCCCGAGAAGTCGCGGTGGCGCACGGCGGCGATGGTGCCGAGCGGGATCGCGACGAGGAGGGCGACCGCCATGGCGGTGAGCACGAGGATGAGGCTCACCTGCAGCCGGTCGATGACGAGCGGGCTGATGTCCTGGCGCGTGACGTAGGAGACCCCGAAGTCGCCGCGCAGCAGGCCGCCGACCCAGTCGAAGTACTGCACGGCGAGCGGCCGGTCGGTGCCGAACTGCTCGCGCATCTGGGCGAGCAGCTCGGGGCTGGCGTTGACGCCCAGCGCGACCTGCGCGGGATCGCCGGGAATGAGCCGCATGAAGAGGAAGACGACGACGGTCGCCACGAGGAACGTCACCGCGAAGCGGGCGAGGTTCACGAGTAGTCGTATGGCCATGGGGCTCCTTGTCGCAGCCCGGGTCGGCGGGCTCGGAACGGGGGTACGGGGCGGCCCCCGGTCGCAGCGCCTCGGAGCTGCGACCGGGGACCGGGTGTCGCTACTTCCAGGAGAGCTCGGTGAGGTCGAGCGCCTCGACGATCGCGTTCTCCGGCACGCCCTCGAGGCCCGCGGCGGTGATCACGATGTTCGGGAAGAGGAACAGCACGCCGCTCGCGGCGTCGTCGACGATCTGCTGCTGCACCTGCTGCATGCCCTCGATGTAGCCGGCCTCGTCTGCGGCGTCGGCCTCGGCAGCGATGGGCGCGATCTTCGAGTTGTCGTAGCCGATGTAGTAATCGGGGTTGTTGAAGACGGTGAGCAGGTCGCGCGCCTCGACAGCGAGCACCGTGGTCATCTGGTAGTTGTGGTTCGTGAACACGTCGTCGAGCCACACGGCGGGGAACTCGGACGACTCGATCTTGGCGTTGATGCCCACCTCGGCGAGCTGCGAGACCACGATCTCGGAGACGGCCTGCGCGTAGGGGCGGGTCGGCACCTTGAAGGTGATGTCGAGGTTCTCGGCGCCGGCCTCCGCGAGCAGATCCTTGGCCTTCTCGGGGTCGTACTCGTAGGCGTTGTTGAGATCGACGTAGTAGGGCTCGAGCGGGGTCACGTAGGTCGCGGTGAGCGAGCCGTAGCCGTTCCACGCCGTGTCGATGATCGCCTGGCGGTCGATCGCGTGCAGCACCGCCTGGCGCACGCGCACGTCGTCGAAGGGCGCGATGCGGTTGTTGAGCGAGAGCGAGATCTCGCCGCTCGACGTGCCCGAGACGACCTCGAACGCGGGATCCTCCTCGAAGGTGCTCACGAGCTCGGGGGCCTGCAGGTTGACGATCGCGTCGACGTCTCCGGTGCGCAGGGCGTTGGTGGTCGCGGTCGCGTCGGCGAGGTACTTCAGGGTGACCTGCTCGACACCGGGGGCGTCGCCCCAGTAGTCGTCGCGGGTGTCGAGCACGAGGCTCTCGCCCTGGGTCCAGGAGGAGACCTCGTAGGGGCCGGTGCCGACGGGGGCGTTCGCCAGGTCGTCGACGCCGGTGGGGGTGAAGATCGCACCGATGGGGGTGGCGATGTCGAACAGCCAGGCGTTGGAGGGCTGGCTCAGGTGCACGGCGACCTCGGTGTCGGAGAGCGCCTCGACGCTCTCGACGACGTCCATCTTGCCCTTGAGAGTGGTGGTCCAGTCGGTCTTGACGCGGTCGAAGCTGAACTTCACGTCTTCGGCGGTGAAGGGCTCGCCGTTCGAGAAGGTGACGCCCTCGTGCAGCTTGAAGGTGTAGGTCTTGCGGTCGTCGCTGAGGCTCCAATCCTCGGCGAGCAGCGGGACGATGTCGCCCTCCTGGTTGATCTCGACCAGGCCCTCGTAGACGTTCGACATGAGCGCCTGCGGGATCGCCGCGCCGGCGGTGGTGGTGAAGTCGAGGTTGACGGGTGCGGCGGTGAGCGCGACGGTGGCCGAGGTGCGTTCGGCGGTGTCGCCCGCGCCGGTGCTGCCGCCGGAGCCGGCCGAGCAGCCCGCGAGCACGAGCGCCGTGGCCGTGGCGAGTGCCGCGGTGAGGATGAGTGGTGTCTTGCGTCGCATCTTTGCTTCCTGTCGCAGGGAGTGCCGACCGGGTCGGCGTATCGGGCATGTGGCGTCGGGGCGTGATACCTGCCCCAGGCCATTGTCGTCGGTGTGCGAGGAGCCATCGAACAGGGATGCCGTCGATCACGCTCTCAGCACTGAGAGACAAGCAACAGGATAGATGGTAAGGCCACTTGGTGCAACAGAGCCGGCGCATAGGCCGGGAACGGGAAACCCCGACTGCCCGGCCCGCGCCGGGCACTAGACTGAAGGCGCCTCTGCCAGCCGACGCGCCCCAAGGAGCCTCAGCGTTGACCTCCTCGCACAGCTTCACCGCCGCCTCGCCGGTCTACACCTACCAGCGGATCGTCGAGCAGATCGAGCACGCGATCCTCTCGGGCGAGTTCCCCGTGGGATCCCAGCTGCCGAGCGAGCGCGACCTCATGGGGCAGTTCGGGGTGAGCCGCCCGACCGTGCGCGAGGCGCTGCGCGTGCTGCAGAGCATGGGCCTGCTCGAACCCCGGCCCGGCACCCGTGGCGGTCCCGTCGTGCTGGCCCCGTCGCCCGACACGCTCGGACGCTCGTTCCGCACGATGCTCGGCACCGCCTCCCTCGACCTCGCCGAGCTGCTGCAGTACCGCATCATCCTCGACGGATCCGCGAGCGAGCTCGCCGCGATCCGGCACACCGACGCCGAGCTCGAGCTCATGCGAGAGGCCATCGATCGCATGCGCGACGCGGCCGACGCCGACGCCCCCGACTTCGCCGACGCCGACCTCGCGTTCCACGAGCGCGTGTGGGAGGCGAGCGGCAATCAGATCCTCGCGCTCAGCGGACACGCCGTGTGGGGCGCGCTGCGCGGCCTGCTGCAGCGCGACGCCGAGCGCAGCCCGGGCGACAACAGCGTGAAGCTCGAATCGGTGCGCATCGACTCCGGGCTCTTCGAGGCGATCGAGCGCCGCGACGCTGCGGAGGCCGGGCGGATCGCCCGCACCGCGCTCGCCGACCGCTTCAGCTCCATGCTGAGCGAAGCCGACCAGCAGTCACTCGAGCGGTTCCTCGGGCGCGCCTAGGCCGCGCTCAGCGCCGGGCGATCCGGCGCCCCGCGCGCATCGCGAGCAGCGCGCAGCCGCACGCGACGAGGATCGCGAAGCCCAGCACCGCCGGCGCGAGCCCGACGCCGCGGGCGGCGAGGCCGAGCCCCAGCACCGGCAGCGCGCTGCCGAGGTAGGTGACGGCGTAGACCAGGTTGACGGTCGACGCGTGACGCGACTGGGGCACCGCGGCGACCGCCGCGCCGAACGCCGCCTGGAACGCGATGCCCTGGCCCGCTCCGGCGAGCAGGCTGCCCGCGACGAAGAGCGCCGGCGCCGAGGCGGTCGGAGCCGAGCCCAGGGCGAGCATGCCGGCCGCGAAGAGCGAGAGCCCGAGCGGGGCGCGCCACGCACCGCGCAGGGGGAGCAGCTGCATCGTCGCCGATGCCAGCAGCACGAGCGAGGCGAGCAGGCCGAGCAGCGGCAGCGAGTCTGTCGCCAGCATCTCGGAGAGCAGCGACGGGGCGAGCGAGAGGCACAGTCCGAAGAGCGCGAAGCTCGCGAAGCCGACGACGGCAGCGAAGCGGATCGCCGAGTTCGCGTCGGTGCGGGTCTCGGCTGCGGGGTCGGGCTCCGCGGCGCGCATCTCGGCGGAGGCCGCGGCGATGCGCGCCCCCGCCTCCTGGCGGCATTCCCGGTGCGGGGCGATCAGCAGGATCGCGGGCGCCAGCACCAGCAGCAGCATCGACCAGCCGATGAACGGCGCGACGGTCTCGATCCCGAGCAGCGAGAGCAGCCCGCCCAGGATCGGCCCGGCGGCGACACCGCCCGAGGTGGCGAGCAGGGTGAGGCGCCCGCTGAGATCGGAGCGCCCCGCCAGCAGCACGCGCAGGGCGCTCGAACCCGTGCCGGTCGCCGCGGCGATCGCGAGGCCCTGCACGGCCCGCGCGGCGCAGAACCACGCGAGGGTGGGGGCGAACGCGAGAGCGAGGGTGGCCGTCGCCGTCGCCGCGAGCGCGCAGACCAGCACGGTGCGGCGGTTGAGCACGTCGCTCAGGCGGCGGAAGAGCAGCAGCCCCGCGAGCAGGCTCAGCACGTAGCTCGAGAACGCGATCGTCACGCCGAAGCTGTCGATGCCGAGCCGCCGCTCGATGAGCGGGTAGAGCGGGGTCGCCAGGTTCGCCGCGGCGAGCAGGCTGAAGAGGGTGAGGGCGGTCAGCGTCGCGCGCAGCCTCGGTCGATGGAGCGCGATGCCGGGTGGGGTCGCACCGGCGGCCTCGGTTTCCGGGGAGGTGAGGGCGGGGGTGGTGCTCACGTGCGTGTTCGCTTTCGGTTCTGCAGCGGGGGTGGTGCTGCGATTCGAACCGCGAGCGCGGGGTGCTGCGCTCGCGGTGCCGGGTCGGTGCGCTGACCGCGCCCTGCGAGCCAGTACAGCGGTATGCGACGAATCGCGCAAGCGAATCTGGTCCCATTGATCAATATGGTCAATAATGAATGGATTAGACGGGCAGAAAGTGGGCAATGTGAACGGGATCGACGCGACAGACCGACGCATCCTGACCCTGCTCGACGAAGACGGCCGCATGCCGACCGCCATGATCGCCATGCGTCTCGGCCTCGCGCGCGGCACCGTGCAGACACGACTCGAGAGGCTTCGCGAGTCGGGGGCGCTGCGGCTGCACAGCGCGCGCATCGCACCGGCCGCGCTCGGCCGCCCCGTCGGAGCGAGCGTGCAGGTCGAGCTCGACCAGCACCAGATCGGTGAGGCCGTCGAAGCGCTCGCGAACATCCCCGAGGTGCTCGAGTGCTTCGCGCCGGCCGGCAGCACCGACCTGCTGCTGCGCGTGGTGGCGAAGGACCCCGACGACCTCTACCGGGTGAGCGAGGAGATCCGCCTCTGCCCCGGCATCAACCGCACATCGACCAGCCTCTTCCTGCGCGAGGTCATCCCGTACCGGGTCACCGCGCTGCTCGCGGCGGGGGAGTGAGCGAGGGCGATCGGGGAAGCCGGATCCCGATCCCGAACAAGACCCCGGTGTGCCCCGACCCCGTCTCCGCTCTCGGTCAGCGCCCCGCGGAGGCCGCTCGATAGCATGGCCGGGTGAGTGAGAACGCGAGCACGACGAGCACGACAAGCACGATGAGCGCGACCGAGGATCGCGAGGCCCGCCACGCGCGGCTCTCCGAACGCTACCTGCCCGATGAGCTGCTGCACCGCTTCCGCGAACGCGCCGCCGTCACCGATCGGGAGAACGGCTTCTGCGACGACGATCTCGCCGAGCTGCGCGAGCGCGGCTACCTCGAGCTGTTCGTGCCCGAGGAGTACGGCGGGCCGGGCCTCACGCTGCCCGACGTGTCGCGCTTGCAGCAGCGGCTCGCCACCGCAGCCCCCGCCACCGCGCTCGCCGTCAACATGCACCTCATGTGCACGGGGGTGGTGCATGCCATGTTCGCGCGCGGCGACCGCTCGCTCGGGCGGGTCTTCGAGGAGGCGAAGGCGGGCGAGATCTTCGCGTTCGGCATCAGCGAGCCGTCGAACGACTGGGTGCTGCAGGGCTCGGCCACCCGCGCCGAACCCGACGGCGCGGGCGGCTACCGCCTGACGGGCGTCAAGATCTTCACCTCGCTCTCTCCCGTCTGGACGAGGCTCATCGTGCATGGGCTCGACGAGAGCGACCCCGAGCAGCCCACCCTCGTCTTCGGCTTCCTCGAGCGCGACGGCGGGGGCGTCACGGTCTCCGAGCGATGGGACGTGCTCGGCATGCGCGCCTCGCACAGCCGCGCGACCGCGCTCGACCGTGCGCCGATGCCCGCGGATCGCGTGGCGCGCCGCATCCCCGCCGGCGATCACCCCGACCTGCTCACCTTCGCGATCGCGAGCAACTTCCAGCTGCTCGTCGCCTCGGTCTACACGGGCCTCGCGAGGCGCGCCCTCGACGTCGCCGCCGACGGGCTGCGGCAGCGCCGATCCGCCCGCCGCGACACGAGCCTCGCCGAGGTGCCCGAGCACCGCACCCGACTCGCCGATGCGCACCTCGAGTTCCTCGCGGTGCCGGCGCAGCTCGATGCCGTGACTCGGGATCTCGACGAGCTCATCGACCACGGCGCCGGCTGGCCCCTGCACCTCGTGAGCACGCGCATCAACGCCGGCAACGCCGCCCGCCGCTGCGCCGAGACCGCGCTGATCTGCTGCGGCGGAGCCGGCTTCGACGGCGAGCACGAGGCGAGCCGCCTCTACCGCGACGCGGCGGCCGGCATCTTCCATCCGCCCGGCGTCGACGCCGCCCGACCCATGTTCGCGGCGGCCCTGCTCAACGACTGAGCCGTGCGTCGGATATCGGCGGTGCGGGCCGGCCGCGGTGCGCTCGAGGAACGGGAGTGTTACCGTTGGCTGGGATCACACAGTCCGAAGACGGGTCAGGGGATATGGCGAAGAAGAACTCGGGGGCGCTGAGGCGCGCCATCGGTGTGCTCGGCAGCTGCGTGCTCGCCGCCGGACTGCTCGTCGGAGGGCAGGCGGCGGCGACGCCCGCTCACGCACTCGACCTCCCCACCTGGGACGACGTGCAGCGGGCGAAGCAGAACGAGGCGAGCGCGAGCAAGAAGGTCACCGAGATCGAGGGGCTCCTCGCCGCGAGCGAGCAGGAGCTCGACCGCCTGCGCAACCTCGCCTCCGTGGCCATGGCCGAGTTGAACACAGCCGAGGAGAACCTCTCGCGCGCCACCGAGAAGCTGCAGAACCTCGAGCGCCAGGCCGAGGAGAGCCGCAAGGAGGCCGAGGAGGCCGCGGATCGCGCCGGCGTGATCGTCGCGCAGATGTACCGCTCGGGCGGCGTCGACCGCAGCATGGAGCTCTTCCTCGACTCCGACGGCAGCACCACCGATGCGCTGCTCGAGCGCATGGCCTCGATGTCGAAGGCCACCGAGCGCAACACGCAGCTCTCAGAGCAGGCCGAGCAGGCCGCGAACACCGCCGACGCGCTGAGCCAGCAGGCTGAGAGCGCCCGCGCCGAGCGCGAGGTGCTGCGGCAGGAGTACGCGGCGAAGCAGCAGGCCGCCGCCGAGGCCGCCGCCTCTCAGGAGGAGCGCGTGCGCGCTCAGGAGGCCCAGCAGCGCGAGCTGCAGCTGCAGCTCGAAGCGCTGAAGGACGAGACGACCACCACGGTCACCGGGTACCGCGAGCGCCTGCGCATCGAGGAGGAGCAGCGCATCGCCGCCGAGCGGGAACGCCAGCGGCAGGCCGCCGAAGCCGCCGAGGCGCTGCGCCGCGCCCAGGAGGCCGCCAACAGCGGCGGCGGTGGCGGCGGAGGCGGTGGAGGCGGCGGTGTGATCGCGCCCCCGCCACCCGCCACCAGCAACGGCTGGGTGCTGCCCACCTCGGGCTACTACGTCTCCGAGGGCTTCCGATCGCCGGGCCGATGGAACCACACCGGCATCGACCTCGCCACGGCCTGCTGGACCCCGATCGTGGCGGCCCAGGCCGGCACCGTCACCATGGCCTACTGGGATCCGGGCGGGGGCGGCAACATGGTCAACATCAACCACCCCAACGGCTGGCAGACCCGCTACGCCCACATGGTGCAGTGGGCGAGCGTGAGCGGCGGCCAGTGGGTCAACGCCGGCCAGACCATCGGCTTCGTCGGCACCACCGGCGCCAGCACCGGCTGCCACCTGCACTTCGAGATGCGCCCCAACCAGGACGGCGGCTGGTACGACTTCGTCAACCCGGCGTTCTACATCGCGTTCTAGCGCGCGGGCGGAACTCACACGGGGAGGGGCTCGGGATCCATGATCCCGAGCCCCCTCGGCCACGCGCGCGGCTCGTGCCCCGCCGCGCTCAGCCTCAGTGCTCGTTCGCGAGGCGCTGCTGCGCGCGCGGCTCGTTCCTCGCCGAGCTGAGCCTCAGTGCTCGTCTGCGAGGCGCTGCTGCGCCTCGGTGATGAGCTGCTCGGCGTCGGCGGCCGAGCCCCAGGCGTCGACCTTCACCCACTTGCCCTCTTCGAGGTCCTTGTAGCGCTCGAAGAAGTGCTGGATCTCCTTGCGGGTGTACTCGGGGATGTCGTCGACGTCCTGGATGTGCGACCAGCGCGGATCCTTGTACTGCACCGCGATGACCTTGTCGTCGCCGCCGGCCTCGTCGCTCATGTGCAGCACGCCGACCGGGCGCACCTTGATGCCCACGCCGGGGAACACGGGGTAGTCGAGCAGCACGAGCACGTCGAGCGGATCGCCGTCCTCGCCGAGCGTCTCCTCGAAGAAGCCGTAGTCGGTCGGGTAGACGAAGTTCGTGTAGAGCACGCGGTCGAGGTAGACGCGACCGGTCTCGTGATCGACCTCGTACTTGTTGCGGCTCCCTTTCGGGATCTCGATGACGGCGTCGAATGCTGCGGTCATGCGCTCCTCCGTTGCTTTCTGTCGCGTGAGGCGGGGCGTCCCGACCTCGGTGTGTGTTGCCGGTCTCAGGGTACCCGATCGCCGAGGCTCGCCGCCGCGGTAGCGTGGGGGCATGGTGCAGCGGGCGGTTCTCGAGACCAGGGCGGCGGTGCGGCGCGCGCTCGCAGCCTGGTCGACGGCGCTCGCAACCGGAGCGACGGCGCGGTCGGAGCGCGCGGCGGCCGGCGAGGGGGCCGGATCCGCGCCGCTCGTGCTGGTCGCGCTCTCGGGCGGGGCCGACTCGTTGGCGCTCGCCGCCGCGACCGCGTACGAGGCCGAGCGCGCGGGCCTGCGAGCCGGCGCAGTGGTGGTGGATCACGCGCTGCAGCAGGGGTCGGCGCTCGTCGCGGCCCGCGCCGCAGAGCAGGCCGAGCGGCTGGGCCTCGCGCCGGTGATCGTGGATCGGGTGCGCGTGGGCGAGGGGCGGGGCGACGGGCCCGAGGCGGCGGCGCGCGCCGCCCGGTACGCAGCCTTCGCCCAGGCGGCCGAGTGCAGCGGTGCCGCCGCGATCCTCACCGCGCACACCCGCGACGACCAGTCCGAGCAGGTGCTGCTCGCGCTCGCGCGGGGGTCTGGGCTTCGCAGCCTCGCGGGTATCCCTCCCCGGCGCGAGCTCGCGTTCGACGGCGGCCCGGCTGCCGGGGGCGGTGCGCCCGGCCGCGAGGCCCGGGACGGCCGGTCCGACGGAGGCGGTCGACCCGGCGAGATTGACTCGTCCCAGGATCCCGGCGTCGCGATCCTGCGCCCGTTCCTCACCGCGCCGCCCGAGATCACGCGCGCCACGACCGAGGCCGCCTGCGCCGAGGCCGGCCTCGAGCCGTGGCGGGATCCGCACAATCGCGACGCCGCCTTCTCCCGCGTGCGCGTGCGCGAGCGGGTGCTGCCCGTGCTCGTGCGCGAGCTCGGCCCCGGCGTGCCCGCCGCGCTCGCACGCAGCGCCGACCTCGCCCGAGAGGACGCCGACGCCCTCGACGCCATCGCCGAAGGGATCGCGGCCGTGGCGCTCGCGGGGATATCAGACGAGGGGGAGGGGGCGGCCGGAACGCCCGCGGTCGCGGGTCGCGCCTCCCCGCCCCGCGCCGGGGTGGCGGTTGAAGCCCTCGCCGCGCTACCGGCTGCGCTGCTCGGGCGGGTGATCCGCGTGATCGCGGCACGTCGCTTCGGTGCGCACCTGAGCCGCGAGCACACCTCCGCGATTGCCGCGCTCGTCACCGATTGGCGCGGGCAGGGGCCGGTCTACGTGCCCGGCGTGCGGGTCTCGCGAGCGGCCGGACGGCTCGAGTTCTCGCATCAGACGGGCTCTCCGCGGGCGCCCCGCTGATCCGCGCCCGCCCTGACCCGCCCTTCCACCCCACCCGTTCTTCGGAGCTCTCCGCTCTTTCGGACGAAAACCCCGCAGCTCCTCCGAAATGCGGCCGAGGAGCGAGAGAACGGTGGGCAGGTGGGGCGCAGTACCCGTCCGACCGCGGCATGGTCCGAGCGCACGCGAGGCCGGACGAGAACGCGGGAGGTGCGCGGACCGGTCGAACGGGCGAAACGGGGCGGGGCGATCCGGTACCGGCCCGAGCAGTGGAAGAATAGTCGCATGGACGCGAAACAGCTGGGGGACGACCTCACCGTCGTACTGCACACCGAAGCCGAACTGAACTCCCGCCTCGCCGAGATGGCGCGCGAGATCGAAGCCGACTACCGCGACGAGCCCCCGCTGCTGGTCGGCGTGCTCAAGGGCGCCGTCATGGTGATGGCCGACCTCGCGCGCGAGCTGCGCTTCCACGCGCAGATGGACTGGATGGCGGTCTCGTCGTACGGCGCCGGCACGAAGTCGAGCGGCGTGGTGAAGATCCTCAAGGATCTCGACAGCGACATCACCGACCGCGATGTGCTGATCGTCGAGGACATCATCGACTCGGGGCTCACCCTCTCGTGGCTCAAGGAGAACCTCGAGAGCCGCGGCGCGAAGTCGGTGCGCATCTGCACCATGCTGCGCAAGCCCGAGGCGCTCAAGGTCGAGGTCGACGTGGCCTACGTGGGCTTCGACATCCCCGTCGAGTTCGTGGTGGGCTACGGCCTCGACTACGCCGAGAACTACCGCAACCTGCGCGACGTGGCCGTGCTCGCGCCGCACGTCTACAGCTGAGCGCTGCGCCCTGAGCGGACAAGCGCCCCGGCGCAGCCCGATGTCAGGGGTATTGGCTACGCTTACGCTTGCACCTGCGACCCGCAACGCCCGTCTCGAAAGGCCCTGACTTGGCAGAGAAACCGACGAAGAGCACGTCGAAGAGCCGCAAGCTCTTCCGCGGCCCGCTGCTGTACCTGATCGTCGCGCCGCTCATCGTGCTGCTCGGCTGGTCGCTGCTGTCGGGCGGCGACACCCGCGAGGTCACCACCGAGCGCGGCCTCGAGATGATCACCAAGGGGCAGGTCAAGCAGGCCGAGATCATCGACGGCGACCAGCGGGTCAACCTCTCGCTCGAGAAGGCCGACAAGAAGGCCGGCACCGACAAGGTCTTCTTCTACTACGTCTCCCAGCGCGGCGAGGCCGTGGTCGAGACCGTCAACGAGGCCGACCTCGCAGACGGCTTCACCGACAAGGTGCCGCAGCCCAATCCGCTGTGGTCGCTGCTCGGCTTCCTGCTGCCGCTGCTGCTCATCGGCCTGCTGATCTGGTGGATGCTCTCGTCCATGCAGGGCGGCGGCCGCGGGGTCATGCAGTTCGGCAAGAACAAGGCCAAACTCGTGTCGAAAGACATGCCGCAGGTCACCTTCGCCGACGTCGCGGGCGCCGACGAGGCGGTCGAAGAGCTGCACGAGATCAAAGACTTCCTGCAAGACGCGTCGCGGTTCCAGGCCGTGGGCGCCCGCATCCCCAAGGGTGTGCTGCTCTACGGCCCTCCCGGCACCGGCAAGACGCTGCTCGCGCGCGCGGTCGCGGGCGAGGCCGGCGTGCCCTTCTACTCGATCTCGGGCTCCGACTTCGTCGAGATGTTCGTGGGCGTCGGTGCGAGCCGTGTGCGCGACCTCTTCAAGGAGGCCAAGGCCAACGCTCCGGCCATCATCTT
The DNA here is from genome assembly GCF_004028235.1 of Leucobacter muris. Classification (NCBI taxonomy): domain Bacteria; kingdom Bacillati; phylum Actinomycetota; class Actinomycetes; order Micrococcales; family Microbacteriaceae; genus Leucobacter; species Leucobacter muris. Next base: position 662,668 of record NZ_CP035037.1, read on the forward strand.
CGTCGACGAGATCGACGCGGTCGGCCAGCGCCGGGGCCAGGGCATGGGCGGCGGCCACGACGAGCGCGAGCAGACGCTCAACCAGCTGCTCGTCGAGATGGACGGCTTCGACCCCAAGACCAACGTGATCATGATCGCGGCGACCAACCGCCCCGACATGCTCGACCCGGCCCTGCTGCGCCCGGGCCGCTTCGACCGCCAGATCGGCGTCGACGCCCCCGACATGCCGGGTCGCCTCAAGATCCTGCAGGTGCACGCGAAGGGCAAGCCGCTCTCGAAGAACGTCGACCTCGAGGTCGTCGCGCGCAAGACCCCGGGCTTCTCGGGCGCCGACCTGGCGAACGTGCTCAACGAGGCCGCGCTGCTGACCGCGCGCTCGAACGCGCAGCTGATCGACAACCGCGCCCTCGACGAGGCGATCGACCGCGTGATCGCGGGCCCGCAGCGGCGCACCCGGGTGATGAAGGATCGCGAGAAGCTCATCACCGCATACCACGAGGGCGGCCACGCGCTCGTGGCGGCCGGCCTCAACCACACCGACCCGGTCACGAAGATCACCATCCTGCCGCGAGGCCGCGCCCTCGGCTACACGATGGTGATCCCGCTCGAAGACAAGTACTCGGTGTCGCGCAACGAGCTGCAGGACCAGCTCGCCTACGCGCTCGGCGGGCGCGTGGCCGAGGAACTCGTGTTCCACGACCCCACCACCGGCGCGGGCAACGACATCGAGAAGGCCACCGGCACCGCCCGCAAGATGGTCACCGACTACGGCATGTCGGCCTCGGTCGGCCCCGTGAAGCTCGGCCAGGCCCAGCCGGGCGCCTTCCTCGGCGAGTTCGGCCAGAGCCGCGACTACTCCGAGGGGGTCGCGGTCTCGATCGACGCCGAGGTGCGCGCGCTGCTCGAGCAGGCCCACAACGAGGCCTACGAGATCCTCGTGACCAACCGCGACACCCTCGACGCGCTCGCCCGCGAGCTGCTCGAGAAGGAGACACTCGACCACGTGCAGATCGCCGAGATCTTCCGCGACGTGCAGAAGCTGCCTGAGCGGCCCACCTGGCTGTCGAACAATCTGCGCCCGGTCTCGGACCGCCCGCCCATCGAGGTTCCCGTCGCGGTGCGCACCGACAACCGCCACCCCGGCGACCACGGCCCGAGCGTGGAGACGCCCGACGCCGAGGGCGTCGAGTCGACCCTCCCCGGTGCCGGGGGCGCCGATCGGGGCGACGCCGCACCGAGCGCAGCGGCAGCGGAGGTCTCGGGCTCCGACCGGCGTTCCGACACCGGCCCGGCTTCCGACGACCGCGCCGACGAGACGGCGAGCTCGGCCGCTCCCGCCGACCCGCAGACGCAGCTCGGCGGCGAGCCGCTCGCACCCGGCGAGACCAGCCGTCCGCCCCGCAACCTCGGCGTGCGAGGCCCGTCGGACGACGACCGCGACGACACCCGGTAGCGCATGGCTGAGTCGGTCGACCGTGAACGCATCGCCGCGGCGGTGCGCGAGCTGCTGAGCGCGATCGGATCCGATCCCGACAGCGTCGAGCTCGCGAGCACGCCGTCGCGGGTCGCCGACGCCTACGCGGAGTTCTTCGCGGGCGTAGGCCAGGATCCGGTGCAGCACCTCGCCGACGCCGTGCCGGTGGGCGAGCGCACCGGAGAACTGGTGATGCTGCGCGACATCGAGCTGCGCTCCGTGTGCGAGCACCACCTGCTGCCCTTCCGCGGGCGAGCCCACGTCGCCTATCGGCCCGGCAGCCGCATCGTCGGGCTCAGCGCGCTTCCCAAAGTGGTCGACACGCTCGCCGCGCGACCCCAGGTGCAGGAGCGCCTGGGCCAGCAGATCGTCGACGCGCTCGAGGCCGGGCTCGCCCCCGAGGGGGTGCTCGTGGTGCTCGAGGCGAGCCACGGCTGCGTCGCCGACCGGGGCGTGCGCCAGACCGAGGCCGTGACGGTGACCGTCGCCTCGAGCGGCGTGCTCGCCGAACCCGAGGCGCGCAGCGAGGCGATGGCCCTGATCGGAGGGGCGGGCGCACGGCACGGCGAGGGAGGGCGGCGATGAGCGCCCCCACCCTCGTGATGGGCGTGCTCAACGTCACCCCCGACTCCTTCAGCGACGGCGGCCGCTTCGCCGCCGCCGAGACCGCCATCGCGCGCGGCCGCGAACTCTTCTCCCAGGGGGCGGCCATCGTCGACATCGGCGGCGAATCGACGAGGCCCGGCGCGACCCCCGTGCCGGTCGACGAAGAGCAGCGGCGCGTGCTGCCGGTCGTCCGCGCGCTCGCAGCCGAGGGCCTCGAGACCTCGATCGACACGATCCACGCCGAGACGGCCCTGGCGGCCGTGGCGGCCGGAGCGGGCAGCATCAACGACGTCTCGGGCGGCGCTCACGATCCCGCCATGCTCGACGCCGCGGCGCTCGCCTCGGCCGAGCATGGCGCCCGGTTCATCATCGGCCACTGGCGCGGCATCCCCGATCCCGCGCACCAGCGCTCCGACTACGCCGACGTGGTCGCCGAGGTGCGCGACGCGCTCGCCGTCCGAGCCGAGGCCGCGATCGCGGCGGGCGTCGACCGCGGACGCATCGTGCTCGATCCCGGCCTCGGCTTCGACAAGACGGGCGAGCAGTGCTGGCGCCTGCTCGCGAACCTCGACCAGCTGACCGCGCTCGGCCACCCCGTACTGATCGGCGCGTCGCGCAAGCGGATGATCGCCGAGGCGCTCGCCCGATCCGGTGTCGAAGCCGACCCGGCCGCCCGCGACCTCGCGACCTCGGTCGTGACGGCCCTCGCCGCGGGGTCCGGAGCCTGGGGGGTCAGGGTGCACGACGTGGCAGGCAGTGTCCAGGCACTTGCAGTGGCCGGGGCCTGGGAGGCCGCTCGGCCTGGCTCTCGACCCAGCTTTCGACCTGGCTTCGAAACCTCGCCTGCTGTCGATATGGGATCTGCCGTCGATATGGCGGATCCCATATCGACGGCAGGCCACATACCGGCGGGTGCGTCGGGTCCAAGGGGTGGATCGGGCGACCGCATCGTGCTCACCGGGCTCGAGGTCTACGCGCACCACGGAGTCTTCGACTTCGAGCGGCGGCAGGGCCAGCGCTTCGTCATCGACGCCGAGGTCGCGGTCGACCTGCGGGACGCGGCGGCCGGCGACGCCCTCGAACGCACCGTGCACTACGGCGAACTCGCAGAGGCGATCGCGGCGGCGGTCGAGCGAGACCCCGTCGACCTCATCGAGACCGTCGCCGAACGAGTCGCCGCCGTCGCCCTCGGATTCGAGGGAGTGCGCAGCGCCACCGTGACCGTGCACAAGCCCGACGCCCCGATCGCGGCGACCTTCGCCGACGTCTCGGTGACGGTGGTGCGCCCGTGATCGCGCAGATCGTGCCCGTGCTCCTCGCCTTCGGCGCCAACCTGGGCGACCGCGGCGAGACGATCCGGGCCGCGCAGCGCGAACTCGCCGAGACTGGGGGCATCCGCGATCTGCGGGCCTCTCCGCTGCGCGAGACGATCGCCCTCACCACGCACGGCCCCGATCCCGACGCCCCCCGCTATCTCAACGGCGTCGCGATCGCCGAGACCGCGATGCCGCCGCACGCCCTGCTCGACATCGTGCAGCGCATCGAGGCGCAGCACGGCCGCGTGCGCGACGAGCGCTGGGGCGACCGCACCCTCGACATCGACCTGATCCTCTACGGCGGACGCGTGATCTCGGACGAGCGGCTCACGGTGCCCCACCCGCGAGCCCACGAGCGCGACTTCGTGCTCGCCCCCTGGCTCGACCTCGATCCCGGCGCAGTGCTCATGGGGCACGGCCGCGTCGCCGACCTGCTGGCACGTATCGGCGACACCACCAGGCCCCTCGTCGAACCGAATCCCGAACCGGATCCGGAAACGGATCCCGAACCGGATTCCGCCGACCGCTCGCGAGCCGGAGGCGCCCATGCCCAGGGGTGAGCGCAGCAACCCGGCGGTGCTGGCCGCCGCAGCCGCGATGGGCGCGGCGGCGGGGCTGCTCGTGCAGTTCGTGCTGTCGAACCGTGGCCACGCGCCCCTGGTGCCGCCGCTCTCGCTACCGCTGACCCTCGTGCTCGTCGCCGCGGTGCTGCTCGTGTTCGCGCTCCGGCTGCGGCGCGCGCTCAAGCGTGGGCCCGGCGCCGTCAACCCCTTCCAGGCGGTGCGCCTGCTGGTCGCCTCGCGGGCCGCGCAGCTCGTCGGCGGGATGCTCGGCGGCTTCGGGGGAGGCCTCGCGCTCTCGCTGCTCGGGCGCAGCGTGCCCGCGCCGACCGCCACGTGGCTGCCGATGCTGCTGACGCTCGCCGCGGGCGCGGTCCTCACCGGCTGCGCGCTCTTCGCCGAGCACTGCTGCCGCGTGCCGCCCGGAGACGACGATGCCGATCCCGACACCGCCGATCCCGCGCCGGGTCGCGGCCCCGCCGACCAGACGGCGTTCCGCGGCTGAGGCCGTGGCGCTGAGGCCGCAGCCCTGGGGCCGCGGAGCAGAGACCGCAATGCCGAGGCGAGGGTACCGCCGCCGCGGGCGACGCCCGCGCGACCCCCCGTCCCTTCGCGACCGCGGGGCGCCCCTATCGATGTCGGAGGCGACCTCTACACTTGAGGGCGTGAACGACGAACAGCGAATCAGCAGCGAACCGCAGTGGCCGAACGGCGACGTCGAGTGGCAGCGGGTCTCGCCCTCCTACGCCTGGGCCGACCTCGCGCTCAACATGCTGTGGGTGCTCGCCGCGGTCGCGGTGTTCGTCGTGCTGCTCGTGCTGCCGGGCGAGAACGCGCCCCTGCCGGTGCTCATCATCCTGCCGATCGTGATCGTGCTGCTGCTCGTCACCGCGCTGCTGGCCTTCCGCCGAGTGCGCGCGATCGGCTACATCCTGCGAGAAGACGATCTGCTGTTCCGCAGGGGCATCATGTTCGAGCGGGTGATCGCGGTGCCGTACGGGCGCCTGCAGATGGTCGACGTCACGCGCGGGCCACTGCTGCGCGCGCTCGGCCTGGCCACCCTCAAGTTCGTCACGGCGTCGGCCGCGACCGGCGTCAACCTGCCCGGCCTGCGCTTCGAAGACGCCGAGGCGCTGCGCGATCGTCTGGTCGAGCTCGCTGAGACCCGGAGGTCGGGGCTGTGACCGACCGGCACGACGCCGAGGGCACGCCCCCTCCCGTGACGGTGCCGGGGGATGCCGTGCTGCCAGGCACCGCCGACGCCGAGGGGTGGCGCCGCCTGCACCCCTTCTCCCCGCTGCTGCGGGGCGGGCTGGTGCTGATCGTGATCGCGGGCATCGTGCTCGCCAACTTCCGAGACCGCTTCGTCGAGCTGTTCTTCGCCGACCAGGTCTGGAGGGGCCGCGACGGCGTCGAGATCGACGTCTCCTCCGAGGGCGACGTGGTCGCCCTCTACGAATACCTGGCAGAGGAGGGGCTGCTGCTGCTCGTGCTGGGCGGCATCCTCGGCGTCATCCTGCTGATCGTGCTGTTCTCGTGGATCGCCTGGCGGTTCCACACGTACCGCATCGGCGCCGAGGCGGTGGAGGAGCAGAGCGGCGTGCTCTTCCGCAAGCACCGGCGCGCGCCGCTCGACCGCATCCAGAGCGTCAACCTGCAGCGTCCGCTGCTCGCCCGCGCCCTCGGCCTCACCAAGATCGAGGTGCTCACCGGCGGCCAGGGCGGCAAGGTCGAGCTGGCCTACCTGAGCCACCGCGACGCGAAGACGGTGCGCGAGCAGATCCTGCGCCTAGCCGCGGCGAAGCGCGGCGGAGCCGCCGTGCGCCTGCCGGGCGAGGGCCACTCCGACCCGCACGCCATCGTCGGCCCCGCTCCGGTCGGCCCCGACGGCTACGTCTACGACGCTCCGAGCAGCGGCCTCACCGCCCGGGCCCAAGACTTCGTCGACGTCGACGTCGATCCCGCGGCGCTCGCGGCGCAAGCCCTGGTCAAGGTGCCCGTCGGCAGGCTCGTCGGCAGCATCGCGCTGAGCTGGGAGGCGGTGATCACGCTCATCATCATCATCGTCGGGGTGGTGGTGGGCGGGGCCGTGCTCGAGCCGGCGCTGATCCTCGGTGTCATCCCCCTGCTCATCGTGATGGCGAGCATCATGTTCGGGCAGTTCAACAAGGGCTTCAACTTCACCCTCTCGCGCTCGGCCGACGCGGCGCGCACGGGTGCGGGCCTCACGTCGACCGTCACCGAGACGATCCCCTTCGGGCGCATCCACGCCATCGAAGCCAGGCAGCCGCTGCTGTGGCGGCCGTTCGGCTGGTGGAAGGTGCGCATCACCACCGCGGGGCACTCGCTCTCGCAGGGCGGCCAGAACGCGATGCAGAACGTGGTGCTGCCCGTCGGCCGGGAGCCCGACGTGCTGCGCGTCATCGAGACGCTGCTGCCCGGGGTGGGCGACGAGCAGCATGAGATCGCCGAACTGCGCAACGGGCTGTCGGGCGCCGCCGACGGCTACCTGGGGGCGGGGCCGCGCGGAGCCGCGGTGCTGCTGTGGGGCCGTTCGCGCGCGGGCGTGCGGATCGCGGATGCCGAGCATGCCGAGGCCACGCTGCGCATCCGACGCGGCGCGCTCACCCGCTCCTTCGCCGTGATGCCGGTGCTGCGAGCGCAGTCGGTGCAGTTGCGCAGGCCGCTGCTGCATCGCTTCCTGGGGCTCGCCTCGCTGCAGGCGCACACCGTGCTCGGCCCGGTGCGCGTCGAGCTGCGCGGCCTCGAGCTCGGCGTGGCGCGGCGCACCTTCGACGAGCTCGCCGCGACCGTGCTGCGGGTGCAGAGCGCCGAGGCCGAGCAGCGCGCCCGGGGCCGTGCGGCGCCCGGGGTCGAGTGCGCGGCCGAGACGGTGCCCGACACGCAGCATGCCACCCGGGCTGAGGGTGAGCGGGCCGGGGCCCTCGAGACGGACCCCGGCGCGCACGCCGATCGCACCGCACCGGCCGCGATCCCCGAGCAGGTCGACGGTGCCGCCGAGGGCCCCGCCGCCGCACCCGATGAGCAGAACGGGGAGCACCGGGCGTGAGCGCGGGACAGCAGGCCTCGCGGCTCGGCGTCGGGGTGGTCGGCGCGGGGCGGGTAGGTCCCGTGCTGGCTCGCGCCCTCGCCGGCGCCGGTCACGCGATCACCGGCATCTCGGCGATCAGCGAGCAGAGCCGCGAGCGCGCCGAGACCATGCTGCCGGGGGTGCCGGTGCTCGAGGTGGCCGAGGTCGTGCGCCGATCCGAGCTCGTGCTGTTCGCGATCCCGGGATCCGAGCTGCCCGACCTCGTGAGCGGCCTCGCCGCCACCGGGGCCTGGCAGCCCGGCCAACTCGTGGTCCACACGGCGCCCGAGCACGGCTACGGGGTGTTCGCGCCGGCGCTCGCCGCCGGGGCGATCCCGCTCGCCCTGCACCCCGCGGTCGTCTTCACTGGCACGAGCCTCGACCTCACGCGGCTCGCGGGCGCGACCGTGGCGGTGACGGCGCCCGCCCCGGTGCTGCCGATCGGGCAGGCGCTCGCGGTCGAGATGGGGGCCGAGCCCGTGATCGTCAGCGAGCAGGATCGGCCCGCGTACGCCGAGGCTCTCGACGCGGCCGCCGAGTTCTCGCGCGCGGTCGTGCGCCAGGCGACCGACGCGCTGCGCGCCATCGGCGTCGAAGAGCCCGACCGCACGGTGGGCGGGGTGGTGCGCGCCGCGATCGAGGAGGAGCTGCGGGTCTCAGCCGGCGAGCCGGGGCCGGATCTCGCCCCCTGACGCGCCGTCGCGCAGGCCTCCCCGCGCTCTCCGCGGTTCTGCTCGTCCCTCCGCATCCCTCCTCCGCTGCCCGGCCCGCCCTCGAAAGGCGGATTCTGCGGCCTCTACGCCCGCGCGACATGCGAAACTCGCCTTTCGGCGCACGTGCGGCGAGCAGTTCGAATATGCGAACCCGCTCGTCTCACGGCCCCCGCGCGTGCGGGGCTGGCGGGTAGGATGGATCGGTGCGCCGGGAACAGCCGTGTTCGGCGCGCTTCGAGCCGACACCACGGAGGATCCGCCCCAATGAGCGAGCAGCCCGCAGCCAATGCGTCCGCAGAGACCGAAGAGGATCTCTTCGAACAGAAGCGCGTGCGCCTGGAGAAGCGGGACAGGCTGAACGAGGGCGCTGACCTCGGCGGGGGCGCGTACCCCGTCGAACTGCCGGTGACGGCGACCATCCCCGAGGTGCGCGCGAAGTGGGGCCGCCTCGAGCAGACCCCCGACAGCGCCTCGGGCGAGACGGTCGGCGTCGCGGGCCGCGTAGTCTTCCAGCGCAACACGGGCAAGCTCTGCTTCGCGTCGCTGCAGGCGGGCGACGGCACCCGCATCCAGGCGATGGTGAGTCTCGCCGAGGTGGGCGAGGAGTCGCTCGCGGCCTACAAGGAACTCGTCGACCTGGGCGATCACCTCTTCGTGAGCGGCGAGGTCGTCTCGAGCCGCCGCGGCGAGCTCTCGATCATGGTGCGCGAGTGGCGCGTCGCGGCGAAGGCGCTCGCACCCCTGCCCAACATGTACGCCGAGCTCAACGAGGAGTCGCGGGTGCGTCAGCGCTACCTCGACCTGATCCAGCGCGAGCAGGCCCGCATCAACGTCGTCACCCGGGCCCGCACGATGGCGAGCCTGCGCCGCACCTTCGCCGAGCGCGGGTTCATCGAGGTCGAGACCCCCATGCTGCAGACCATGCACGGCGGCGCCTCCGCGCGGCCGTTCGTCACGCACTCGAACGCCTTCGACACCGAGCTCTTCCTGCGTATCGCCCCCGAGCTCTACCTGAAGCGGGCGGTGGTCGGCGGGCTCGAGCGGGTCTTCGAGATCAACCGCAACTTCCGCAACGAGGGCGCCGACTCGACGCACAGCCCCGAGTTCGCGATGCTCGAGTCGTACCAGGCCTACACCGACTACAACGGCATCGCCGACCTGACGCAGCAGCTCATCCAGAACGCCGCGCTCGCGGTGAACGAGGGCACCGAGCGCGAGGGCACCTACGTGGTGCGCTGGGCCGACGGCACACTCTTCGATCTCGGCGGCGACTGGGATCGCATCTCGATGTACGGCACCCTCTCGCAGGCCGCGGGCCGCGAGATCACGCCCGAGACGCCGGTTTCGGAGCTGCAGGCCATCGCCGACGCCGAGGGCGTCGAGGTGCGGCTGCCGAACCACGGCAAGCTCGTCGAGGAACTGTGGGAGCACTTCGTGAAGGACGGGCTCACCCGCCCCACCTTCGTGATGGATTTCCCGGTCGAGACGAGCCCGCTCACGCGCCACCACCGCTCCATTCCGGGTGTGGTCGAGAAGTGGGATCTCTACGTGCGGGGATTCGAGCTGGCCACCGGCTACTCCGAGCTCGTCGACCCGGTCGTGCAGCGCGAGCGCTTCGTGCAGCAGGCGGCAGAGGCGGCGCGCGGCGACGATGAGGCCATGAGCGTCGACGAGGAGTTCTTGCGCGCGCTCGAGCACGGCATGCCGCCGTCGGGGGGCATGGGCATGGGCATGGACCGTCTGCTGATGGCGCTGACCGGGCTCGGGATCCGCGAGACGATCCTCTTCCCGCTCGTCAAGTAGCGGCGGTTCGCCTCGTTCGCACCGCAGCGGCGGGTGCTTCAGCGGAGACCCCCGGCTGCTTCGTCGCAGATGGATCGGTCGGGCGTGACTCCCGTTCTCGCGCACCGCGGTCCCAGGAAGAACCGGGGGAGGACCGGTACCCTGGTGGGCATGGACAACTGGTGGATGAACGCGATCTGGTCGCTGATCCCGACCGTGCTCATCGGGGCATTCTTCTGGCTCGTGATGCGCCTGATCCTGCGCGCCGACCGCACCGAGCGCCGCGTCTACCAGCAGATCGAGAACGAGGAGCGCACCAAGGCCGGTCTGCCGCTGCACGACGATTCGTAGCCCGCCCCGCCGCCTCGCGGCCGCCTTCCATCGATAGAGTGGTCACGGGCGTGAGACGCGCGCTCGGCGAAGCGCAGGGGAGGCAGGCGGGCATGGATCTGAGCTGGTCCGGGTTCAACTGGCCCTATCTGTGGACCCTGACGGTGCTGATCGTCGACATCGTCATCAGAATCGTCGCCCTGTTCGTGGTGCCGCGCAACCGCCGCCCGACGGCGGGCATGGCGTGGCTGCTCGCCATCTTCCTGCTGCCGGTGCCCGGCCTGCTGCTCTTCCTCATCATCGGCAGCAAGCGGCTGCCGAAGAAGCGCGAGCGCAAGCAGGAGGCCGTCAACGAGTTCGTGGCCGAGATCTCGAGTCGCGAGGACAACGGCCTCGTCACCCCTGAGCGGGAGCTGCCGCCCGGCGTCGACAACGCCGTCAAGCTCGGCCGATCCCTCGGCGCGCAGCCGATGCTGCTCGGCAACACCGCTTCGATCTGCTTCGACTACGAGGAGTCGCTCGCGCGTATGGCCGCGGCGATCCGCGAGGCGCGCGAGTACGTGCACGTGGAGTTCTACATCCTCGTGCACGACAGCACGACGGACGACGTCTTCGCGGCGCTGCGCGAGGCGATCGCGCGGGGCGTGAAGGTGCGCGTGCTGCTCGACCACATCTCGGCGGTGCGGAACCCCGGCGCGAAGCGCACGCGGCAGAGCCTCACCGACATGGGCGCGGAGTGGGTGTACATGCTGCCGGTGCGCCCCTGGCGGGGCGAATACCAGCGGCCGGATCTGCGCAACCACCGCAAGCTGCTGGTGATGGACGGCCGGGTCGGGTTCATGGGGTCGCAGAACCTCGTCGACTCCAGCTACAACAAGCCGGCGAACCGGCGCCGGGGTCTGCATTGGAAGGACCTGATGGTGCGCGTCGAGGGCCCGATCGTGCTCGGGCTCGAGGCCGTCTTCCAGGGCGACTGGTACCTCGAGACCGGCGAGTACCTCACGAACATCGCGGAGGGTCCGCTCTCGGTCGAGCGGCCGGGGGATCTCGACTGCCAGATCGTGCCGAGCGGCCCGGGGTATGGCGCCGAGAACAACCTGCAGGTGTTCGTCTCGCTGCTCTACGCCGCGCACCGCCGCATCAGCATCACGAGCCCGTACTTCGTGCCCGACGGCTCGATCATGAACGCGCTGCGCGCCGCCACCGCGAGGGGCGTCGAGGTGGAGCTGTTCGTCTCGGAGATCGGCGATCAGGCCGTGGTGTACCACGCGCAGCGCTCCTACTACGAGGAGTTGCTGCGCGCCGGCGTGCGCATCTGGATGTTCAGGCCACCCTACATCCTCCACTCGAAGCACTTCACCATCGACGGCGATGTGGCGGTCGTGGGCTCCTCGAACATGGATCAGCGATCGTTCGGGCTCAACATGGAGATCTCGATGGTGGTGCACGGCGCGGCCTTCGTTCGGGATCTCGACGGCGTGAACGACTACTACCGCGAGAACGCTCGCGAGCTCACCCTCGAGGAGTGGCAGCAGCAGTCGCTGCCGTCGCAGCTGCTCGACGGTCTGGCCCGCCTCACCTCCGCGCTGCAGTAGCGCCGGGGGTTCGTCGCCGAGGTTCGTCGGTTGGGCAGGAGCGCGCGATTCCGGTTTCGCGACTCGGTCGGCGTTCCGAGCGTGCCGAACGTGCTCACCACGGTGCAGGACTGGGGCGAGCTGGCCGAGGTCTCGGAGCGGGCGGGGTTGGGCCAGGATCTGGTGATCCAGACGGCCTACGGCGACTCGGGCAAGACCACGTACTTCGTGACGAGCGAGGCCGAGTTCGCCGCCGTGGCCGACGAGGTCACCGGTGTCGAGATCAAGGTGATGAAGCGGATCAACAACCGCCCGATCGCGATCGAGGCCGTGCTGACCCGCCAGGGCACGGTGGTGGGGCCGTGCATGACCGAGATCACGGGTCACGCCGACCTCACGCCGTACCGCGGAGGCTGGGCCGGCAACGAGATGTTCCCCACGGTGCTCGACGACACGAGCCGTCACGCCGCCATCGAGCTCGTGCGCAAGCTCGGCGACCGGCTCGGCAAAGAGGGGTACCGCGGCTTCTTCGAGGTCGACGTGCTGCTCGACACCGACACCGGCGACGTCTACCTCGGTGAGCTGAACCCCCGCATCAGCGGGGCCTCGGCGATCACGAACGTGACGGCCGGAGCGTACGCCGACGTGCCGCTGTTCGCCTTCCACCTGCTCGAGTACTCGGGGATCGACTTCGAGATCGACGTCGAGGAGATCAACCTGCGCTGGGAGGAGCTCGTCTCGGAGGACGAGTGGAGCCACATGGTGATCAAGCACACGAGCAGCACGGTGGAGCGCATCGACGCGGCGCCCCGCACGGGCCGCTACTCGCTCGACCACTACGGCAACCTCGTCTACACGCACCACGACTACGACTGGCACCTGCTGGGAAACGAGTCCGACGCGTTCTACCTGCGCATCTATCAGGAGGGCGACTACCGATGGAAGGGCGCCGACCTGGGCATCCTCGTCACGAAGGCGCATCTCGAGGCCGGCCACGGCGGTCTCACGCTGCACGCCAAGTACCTGATCGATGCGATCCGCGGCATGTACTGCACGACCGTGATCGACGGCGACGAGCTCGCGCCGAAGCCGACTCCCGCCAAAGGCAAGTGAGCCGCGTGGGATACTGAAGGGATGAATGCTGAGACCGGATACGGTGTGAATGGACCGACGACGGGGTTCATCGAGGTCGTTCCGCCGCTCGACCAGTGGCAGTTCGCTCCGTACCTGCAGTGGTCGATGCAGAACATCCAGTCGTTCCTGCCCGTGCATCCGATCAGCCGGGGGGCGCGAGCCACCGAGTTCGCGCTCCGCCCGGCCGATCTGGGCGCCCTCGCGGTGCCGCACCCGTGGGAGGACCGCAGCGCCACCTTCACGGAGGTGATGGGCGCCACCCACACCGACGCTGGATGGTCACCCACCGCGGTGCGATCGTGGGCGAGCAGTACCTCGGCACCCTCGCGCCGGCGGGCATGCACCTGCTGATGTCGGTCTCGAAGTCGCTCACCGCGACGACCGCCGGGCTGCTCGCGGCGAGCGGCGAGCTGAACCTCGACGCCCCGGTCACCGACTACGTGCCGCAGCTCGTGGGATCCGGCTACGAGGGTGCCCTCGTGCGGCACCTCGTCGACATGCGCACGGGGGTGCGGTTCTCGGAGGAGTACCTCAACGAGGACGCCGAGGTGCGCCTGCTCGAGGAGGCCATCGGCTGGGCGCCGAAGAAGCACCCCGAGGTGCCGGACTCGCTGCTCGGCTTCCTGTCCACGCTGGGGCAGGAGCGACCGCACGGCGGCCTGTTCGACTACAAGTCGTGCGAGACCGACGCCCTCGGCTTCGTGATCCAGGGGGCAGCCGCCCGCCACGCGGGCGACGTGATGTCGGAGCGTCTGTGGCAGCCGATGGGGGCCGAGTTCGACGCGCACGTCGGCATCGACAGCGTCGGCGGCGGCATGTTCGACGGCGGCGTCTCGGCGGCGATGCGGGATCTCGCGCGCTTCGGCAACCTCTACGTCAACAAGGGCTACGCGCTCGACGGCGCGGCGGTGCTGCCCGAGTGGTGGGTCGAGGACACCTTCGCGGGCGGCCCCGACTCGAGAGAGGCGTTCGCGAGCTCCGAGGACGCCACCTACATGCGCGGCGGCATGTACCGCAACGGCTTCTGGTTCCCCAGCGAGAGCGGCGACGTGATGCTGGCGCTCGGCATCCACGGTCAGATGATCTACATGAATCGTGTGACGGGCGTGGTCGGAGTGAAGGTGTCGAGCTGGCCCACGCCGCAGGATGCCGAGAAGCTGTTCTGGACGGTGCGCGCCTTCGAGGTCGCCTCGTGGGCGCTCAACCGCGGAGAGGCGTAGCCGCAGCCGTCTCCGGCGCCCGCGCCACGCTCAGCGCCGCCGAGCCGTCGCCGGCTCGCACGCCGGTCCCGAGGCCGTCGCTCGCCGCGTCTCCGATCCGATCCCGGCTGAGCAGCCAGATCTCACCGTTCAGGATGCGGGGCACCGCGGCGCCGCTGAGCTGCGCGAGCCCCGCGCGCAGCAGCGCGCCGTGCGCGACCACGATGGTGCCGGGGGGCGCGGTCGAGGATGCCGAGCATGGCTCCGGCGGAGCGCTCGGCGAGCTGCTCGAGCGGCTCGGCGCCGGGGATCTCGAGCCCGGGCCAGCGTTGGTGCGCGTCGCTCACGAGCAGGCCCTCGGCCGGGCCGAAGTCGCGTTCCCAGAGCGCCTCCTCGATGCGCGCCGAGTCGAGCCCGAGCGTCGTCGCGAGGATCTCGGCGGTCTCGACGGCCCGGCCGAGCGGCGAGCTGAGCATGCCGCGCCACGGCCCATCCGCCGCGAGCTCGGCGAGGCGTGCGGCCGTTGCCGCGGCCTGAGCCCGCCCCGTGCTGTTGAGCGGCACCTCGGTGCGGCCCTGGATGCGGCGCTCGAGATTCCAGTCGGTCTCGCCGTGGCGCACCAGCGCGATCGTGTTCGCGGTCGAGAAGATCATGCACTCACCATAGGCGGTGCCGGCTGAGCCTCTGCTGCCCCCGACCCCCGTCGAGTCCGCGAGGACTGCGGCGGTGCGGCTGCGGCGGGCTCGTGCGCATCCGGTTCCTCCGCTCCCGCCGCCCGCCGACCGGTCGACGCCGCGGGGTAGGCGATCGCGCGCTCGATCTCGACCCGCACCCGCGTGCCCGCCGCGCAGCGGATCCCGCGTCCTCGGCTGCGCAGGCGCAGTCCGTTCCAGTCGACGACGAGGTCGTCGCCGTCCCTGCCGAACAGCGAGGAGGCCACTGCGGCGGGCCCCTCGGAATCGGGCACGACGCGCACGTGCTCGGGGAGCACCGCCAGCTCGACGGGGGAGCCCGGCGCGGGTGAAGCCCACCCGGGCGAAGCGGCGCCCCCCGCGGCGCCGGCCGCTGCCGCACCCGTTTCAGGGCCTCGCTCGATGCGATCCGCGGCCACGCGGAGCGCCGGCCGGTGGGCCCGGAATCCGCTCGCGTCGAGGGCGCCCTCGATCACGGTCGCGTCGGCGATGAAACCCGCCACGAAGGCCGATGCCGGGCGCCGCAGCAGCTCGGCGGGGGCGCCCTGCTGCTGCACCCGCCCGCCGTCGAGCACCACGACGCGATCGGCGAGCGCCAGCGCCTCGCTGCGGTCGTGCGTCACGTGCAGCACGGTGAGGCCCAGCTCCCGGGTCAGCAGTCGCAGTTCGAGCCGCAGCCGATCGCGCAGCGGCTCGTCGAGCGCCGAGAGGGCCTCGTCGAGCAGCAGTACCCGCGGTCGAGCGACGATGGCCCGGGCGATCGCCACCCGCTGCCGCTGGCCGCCCGAGAGCGTCGCCGGGTTGCGGCGCTCGGTGCCCGCGAGACCGACGAGCTCGAGCGCTTCCGAGACGCGTCGCGCTCGCTCGGCGCGCCGGACGCCCGAGCGCCTGAGCGGGTACTCGATGTTGCGGCCCACGCTCCAGTGGGGCCACACCGCGTGCTGCTGGAACACCATGCCGAGACCGCGGCGCTCGGGTTCCACCCAGCGATCCGCGTCTGCGACGACGGCGTCGCCGACCCTCACCGAGCCGGCGGTGGGCCGCACGAAGCCCGCGACGGTGCGCAGCAGCGTCGTCTTGCCCGATCCCGAGGGGCCGATGAGCGCGACGAACTCGCCGTCGCCGACCCGCAGGTCGACGTCGGCAAGGCCGAGGTGGCCGCCCGGGTAGGCGAGGCTGACCGAGGCGAGGGAGACCGAGGACATGGGGATTCCTAACGTGAGCTGCGCGCCGTGAGGCCGAGGCCGGCGAGGCCGACGAGCGCGACGATGAGCGAGAGGGCGGACGAGGCGTTGTAGGCGCCGGCCTGCTGCAGGTTGAAGATGACCACGCCGAGGGTCTGCGAGCCGGGTGAGAGCAGCAGCACCGAGAGGGTGAGTTCGCGCACCGCGGTGAGCGCGACGAGCACCGCCCCCGACAGTGCGGCGGGTACCGCCATGCGGCACGAGATGTCCCACAGCGCCCGCAGCCGCGAGGCGCCGGCGACCCGCGCGGCCTCCTCGGCGGTGCCGGGCGTCGCGGCGAGCGGGGCGCTCACCGACTGCACGACCAGCGCGAGGAACGAGGTGAGGTAGGCGCAGAGGATGATCCACGGCGTGTTGTAGAGCCCGATGCTCGGGGCGATCACCAGCCAGGCGACCGCGATGACGAGGCCGGGGATCGCCTGCGGCAGCAGCGCGAGCCCCAGCAGCCCGGCGTTGTCGCGGGCCCGCGTGCGGGTGACGAGCGTGCCGATCGCGAGCCCGAGCAGCCCGCAGACGACCGCCGCCGAGACGGCGAGCATCACCGAGTTGCCGATGCCCGTGAGCGTGCCCGACGCCGTCAGGGCGCGTTCGAAGCTCGCGAGGGTGATGTTCTCGGGCGTGAACGGCACACCGGGAGCGGGCAGCAGGGACTGGGCGGTCAGGGTGACGAGGGGCAGCACGGTGATCGCGAGCACGAGCGCTGAGGCCGCGATCCCCACCGGGATGCGCGCCCGGCCGAGCGGCAGCCGATCCGGCGCCGCGGCCTGACCGTCGAGCTCGACGCGCGTGCGCGAGCGGAGCAGATCGACCACCACGCCGAGCAGTGCGATCACCAGCAGCACGAAGCCGATCGCGGCGACCACCGCGAGCGGGTCGTCGACCGTGCCCGACTGGAGGTAGCGGTAGACGAGGGTCGACAGGGTGACGTAGCGCTCGGGCAGGCCGATGATCGAGGGGATGCCGAAGTCGGCGAGGTTCGAGACGGCGATGAGCGTGAACGACGACAGCATGGCGGGGCGCAGCAGCGGCAGCGTGATCGCCGTCATCGCGCGCCCGGCGGAGGAGCCCGCGATCCGCGCCGCCTGCTCGAGGTCGGCCGGCACGCGCCGCAGCGCCGCGGTGACGATCATCATGGCGACGGGATAGCCGTGCACCGCGAGCAGGAAGACGACGCCGTCGCCGCCGTAGAGGTTCCAGAGCGGGGCGCCGAAGCGGGCCGACCACCACGCGTTGACCGGCGAACTCGGTCCGAGCAGGCTCAGCCACGCGATCGCGCCGACGAACGGCGGCATGAGCAGCGGGCTCAGGGCGAGCAGGCGCAGCGCCCGGCGACCCGGCAGGTCGGTGCGCTCGAGCAGCAGGGCGAGGGAGGTGCCGACGACCACGGCGAGCGCCCCGGACAGGGCTGCCGAGACGAGCGAGTTCACCGCCGCGTCGAGCACGGCGGGGTCGGCGAGCTGGGTCCATCCGCCGCCCGTCGCGGCGAGCGCCACGATCGCCGCGATCGGCAGCAGCACGAGGGCGCCGACCGCGACCCACAGCGCGCCGCGAACGGCGCCGAGGCCGTCGAGGCGCGCGGCGCCCCCGCGGGGCCGACCGGCGACGGCCGGTCCCGCGGGGGCGAGCAGGCTACTGGAAGAGGCTATTGAAGGTCTCGACCGCGGCGGCCTGGGTGGCGCGGATCTTCTCGAGCTCGGGGTTCAGCAGCACGATGTCCGAGATCTCGGGCGCGCCCTCGGGGCTCTGCACGTCGTCGCGGATCGGCAGGTAGGACTGGGCGACGGCGATCTCCTGGCCCTGCTTGCTGATCAGGAAGTCGACGAGCAGCTTCGCGGCCTCGGGCTGCTCGGTGTCGGCGAAGATCCCGACGGGCTGCGAGACGAATGGCACGCCCTCCTCGGGGTAGACGGCCTCGATCGGCGAACCCGCGGCGGCGAGGTCGCGCACGAGCGAGTCGACCACGATGCCCACGGGGCTGCTGCCCTCGGCGACCGCCTGCGACACGGGGCCGTTGCTCTCGGCGATCAGGGGGCGGTTCGCGGCGAGGCCTTCGAGCCAGCTCAGGCCGAGCTTCGGCTCGTCGAGCCAGACGGCCGCGTTGTAGGCCGCCGCGCCCGAGACGTCGGGGTTGGGCATGGCGATCTTGCCGGCGTAGGCCGGGTCGGTGAGATCGTTCCACGAGGTCGGCGCGTCGGCGATCGTGTTCGTGTTGATCGCGATGACGGTCGGCAGCAGGCGCGTGCCCACGTAGAAGTGCTCGGGATCGATGAGATCCTGCTGGATGCTCGCGGCCTCGGGCGATTCGTACTCGAGCAGCAGGTCGCGCTCGGCGTAGTCCTCGAAGGTGGGGGCGTCGGCGGCGAGCAGCAGGTCGGCGCCGATGTCGCCGGCCTTCTCCTCCGCGGCGATGCGGGCCGTGAGGTCGCCGGTGCCGGCGCGGAACACCTCGACGTCGATCTCGGGGTGCTGCTCGGTGAAGGCGGCGATGAGCTCGTCGATCTTCTCCTGGGGTTCGGAGGTGTAGAGGGTGAGGCTCGCGGCCTCCGTCTCGGCGGCGTCGGGGGAGGCGTCGGCGGCCGGCGCCGAGCATGCGGTGAGCGCGAGTGCTGAGAGGGAGAGCGCCGCGACGGCGCCGAGGGAACGGTTACGAGACATGATCTGCTTTCTCTGGGGGTGCTGAGCGGTGGGTGAGGGGTCGGGAGAAGATGGGTTGCGGCGACTGGAGGCCGATCGCCGCGGCGCTCACGCCGTGGGCTGTGAACTGCACGAGCGAGAACATGGGGGCGTCGTGGCCCGCGACGGTGTCCGGCCCGGCGTCCATCACCTGGTGGTAGGCGAGCGAGGGGCCCACGAACACGGGGATGCCGCCGAGCGAGGCGGCGAGCGAGTGGTGGAAGTGGCCGGCGAGGATCGCGCGGGTGTCGGATCCCTCGAGCACGCTCAGCAGCTCGGGCGCGTCTGCGAGGCCCTGCTTGCTGAGTGAGGGGAGCGGCGACTCGACCGGAGCGTGGTGCAGCGCGATGATGCTGCCGGCTTCGTGCGGCTCGCGCAGCGCGTCGGCGAGCCAGGCCAGCTGTGCCGGGCCGAGCGAGCCCGTGCTCGAGTCGAGGCGCACGATGCGGTAGCCCTCGACGTGCTCGACGCCGTAGTGGCGTTCGCCGTGACCGGGGAGCGCGGCGGCGGCGACCGGGTCGTCGTGGTTGCCGAGCACGGTGAAGACGGGGGCGCCCACGATCTCGGCCAGTCGGGCGCAGGCCCGGGACACCGACCGGTACGCGCCGGGGTGGCCGCGCTGCACGAGATCACCGGTGACGACGACCGCCTCGGGCGTCATGCCCACCGAGTGCGCGTACTCGCCCACGCGCTCGAGCCGGCCGACGCCGTCGACGGTGCCGTAGAGCAGCCCTTCCTCGGTGGCGTGCACGTCGCTGATGTGCAGCACGGTGAAGCGCCCGGTCGCCGAGCTCATCGCGCGGGCTCCGGATCGGCCGCGAACCGCGCCGAGGCGGTGGGGAGGGCCGAGGCGGTCGGGAGGGCCCTGGCCGCCGCTGCCTCCGACGCCCGGCGCCCCAGCGCGGTGAGGTGCTCGAAGCGGGCGCCGTGGCGCACCAGGTAGGCGCTCGCGCCGCCCTGCCGTTCGACGAGATCGAGGGCGGCCGCGAGGGCTTCGGCGGGGCTGTCGAGGTGCAGCCGCTCCGCGTCGGCGCGGGATCCGGCCGTGAGGCCGAGCGCGTCGAGCTGCTCGGCGACGAGCGCCCGGCGGGCGGGACGCACCGAGATCCCGGATCGGCTGTAGTCGTCGATCACGTCGTCGCGCGGTTCGCCGGCCGCGAGCCTGGCGAGTGCGACGACGAGGCCGGTGCGATCCTTGCCCGCCGTGCAGTGCACGATCGCGGTGCCGGGGTGCTCGGCGATCGCGATCACCGCGGCGGTGAGTTGCGGCGCCCGGTCGCGGATCAGGCCTCGGTAGATCGTTTCGAGAGTGCCGCTCGCCGGAGGGCGCTCGCCGTAGAGGGGGAGCGAGCGCACGGCGAGGGAGTGTCGGCGGGCGCGATGCTCCGAGGCCTCGCGCAGGTCGATCACGAGGTCGACGCCGCGCTCGCGCAGCGCGCGTTCGCCTTCGGTCGAGAGATCGTCGAGAGTGGCGGATCGCACGAGCCAGGGAGCGGTCTCGTCGCCGATGCCGCGAGCGTTGTAGCTGCCGTCGAGCGGGAATTCGAACACGGGGCTCCTCGGGTGATGCGGCGGGTGTTCCGCCTCGTTCCAGAATCTCTGGAACGCGTTACATCACCACTATCGAGGCGTCGGGTGGCCGGAGGGTGAACGGTGGGGGAACCCCGCGCGAAGAGTCGGCGAAGCGGGTGAGCGGCGGCGGGGTGGGCCCCGCGGCTACTCGCCCGTGTCGGCGAGGGCTCGGGCGACGACCGAGCGCATCGCCTGCGAGTCGGTGGCCGCCGCGCCGTCGAGGCGGTCGGCGACCGCCGTGAGCAGCGCGTGCAGCAGCACGGAGTGGTTGAGGCGCACGAAGAAGGGGTCGACGGAGTGCTGGGGCCCCACCGCTCCCGTCGAGACCACCGCGTCGGCGAGCTCGGGGATCGGGGCGCGGGTGTAGCTGCACAGCGCGATCACGGTCGCGCCGCGCTGCTTCGCCGCCCGGCAGGTCGCGAGCGTGTGGGTGTTCGCGCCGGAGTGGCTGAGTGCCAGGCAGACGTCGCCCGGGCCCAGGGTGTGCGCCGCGAACTGCTGGGCGAGGATGTCGATCGGCGCCTCGACTGCGCGGCCGATGGTCGCGAAGCGCATGGCCGCGTCCTGCAGCGGCGGCGCCGAGAAGCCGTTGGCGGTGAAGAACACGCGCCCCGCTGCGGCGACGAGGGCGGCGGCCGCGGCGAGCGCCTCCCGGTCGACCGCGTTCCGGCCGAGCAGCAGGGCCTCGCGGGCGCTCTCGAACACGCGGCTGACGCCGTCGCCCGAGGCCGCGTCGGCGGGGGCGCCCTCGCGCGCCAACTCGAGACGCAGATGCTGGAACCCCGTGAACCCGAGCCGCTGGCAGGCGCGGATCACGGTCGCCGCCGAGGTGCCGGATGCCGTCGCGAGCTGCTGCGTCGACCACTGCGGCACCTCGGACGCACGGTCGAGCACGGCCCTCGCGACCGCTCCCTCGCTCGGCCCGAGCGAGGGGGCGTAGGCCCTGATGCGCGCGAGCGTCGAGCTCGCGCCGGTCTCGACGGCGGGCGGTCCAGGGTGCGACGACATGCGCACAGGGTAGTGCACCCAGGTGTCGGCCGGGTGAAGCGCCGCCGGACGGGAGCCCGCGCCGCCCGCGGGCCGGATGGGGCGGGGCTCAGGCCCGCGCGGCTCCGCCGATCACGAGCAGCTCGCCGACCTCGCAGTCGAGCGCGCGGCAGATGGCGGTGAGAGTCGAGAAGCGGATCGCGCGAGCCCGATCGTTCTTGAGCACCGAGAGATTGACGAGGCTGACCCCCACCCGCTCGCTGAGCTCGGTGAGGGTCATGCCCCGCGCGGCCAGGAGTTCGTCGAGCCGGCAGTGGATCGCGTGCGTCTCGCCGGCTTCGGCGGGGCTCATACGAGCCCCTCGGTCTCGCGCTGCAGGCGCTCGCCCACCACGAAGACCGTGCTCACGAGCGCGATCACGAACGCTGCCAGAACGTAGGGGGCCGGTGCGACGCCGAACACGATGTTGTCGACCTGCCGATCGGTGGCCCAGGCCAGGGCGCCGTTCGCGAGCATCGTGCGGCAGAGCTCGGAGGCCGCGTAGCCGACCAGGCCGACGATCCCGGCGACGCTGACGAGCCTCGTGTTGCGCCTGCTGAAGATGGTGCCGCGCAGCACCGAGATCGCCAGCGCGATCAGGCAGGCCGAGACGGTGGCCGTGACGAGCGCGGTGATCACCGGCGCGGCGACGCCCGCCGCGAGCGACGCGACGGGCATGTCGGTGACGCGGATCGTGGCCGCCTCGAGCTCGGCGGGAAGCGCGCCGGAACCGGCCGGCACCTCGACCGGCAGACCCGTGAAGCGCACCTCGACCGGGGTGGGATCCGGGCTCAGCAGCTCGACGATCCGCATGACGGCGAACACCGCGGTGGCGACGGTGATCGCGGCGCCGGCGCCGACGAAGGCCCAGAGGCCGGCGCGGTCGCCGCGGGACGGACCGGGGGCGGGTGCGGGGGTGGACATGATCTCTCCTTTATCGATAGTCGATATTATCGCTTTTCGATAAGTTTGGGCGGTGGCGCTCGATCTGTCAAGCCGATGCGCCCTCGGACGGGGCCCGTCCACGGCCTATTACGCCCAGATCGAACAGGGCACCGCAGACCCTCATCACCGCGTAGCCTGGATGCATCGGCCGGGAGCGCACCGACGACGCGACCCCGAGCCCAGGAGGTTATTGATGTTCGAGAGATTCACCGATCGCGCCCGCCGGGTGGTTGTGCTCGCCCAGGAAGAGGCGAAGATGCTCAACCACAACTACATCGGCACGGAGCACATCCTGCTCGGTCTCATCCACGAGGGGGAGGGCGTCGCAGCCAAAGCGCTCGAGCAGCTCGAGATCTCGCTCGACGCCGTGCGCGCGCAGGTGACCGACATCATCGGCACCGGCCAGCAGCCGCCACAGGGGCACATCCCCTTCACGCCGCGGGCCAAGAAGGTGCTCGAGCTGAGCCTGCGCGAGGCGCTGCAGCTCGGCCACAACTACATCGGCACGGAGCACATCCTGCTCGGCCTCATCCGCGAGGGCGAGGGGCTCGCCGCCCAGGTGCTCGTGAAGCTCGGCGCCGATCTCAACCGCGTGCGCCAGACCGTGATCCAGCTGCTCTCCGGCTACCAGGCCGGCAAGGAGAGCGCGACCGTGGGCGCACCCGAGCAGCAGAGCGATGCCAAGGGTTCGCAGGTGCTCGACCAGTTCGGCCGCAACCTCACCCAGGCCGCCCGCGAGGGCAAGCTCGATCCGGTGATCGGCCGCGAGAAGGAGGTCGAGCGGGTCATGCAGATCCTCTCGCGCCGCTCGAAGAACAACCCCGTGCTGATCGGCGAGCCCGGCGTCGGCAAGACCGCCGTCGTCGAGGGCCTCGCGCAGGCGATCGTCAAGGGCGAGGTGCCCGAGACGCTGAAGGACAAGCAGGTCTACATGCTCGACCTGGGGTCGATGATCGCGGGTAGCCGGTACCGCGGCGACTTCGAGGAGCGCCTGAAGAAGGTCACCAAGGAGATCCGCAACCGCGGCGACATCATCATCTTCATCGACGAGATCCACACCCTCGTGGGCGCCGGCGCCGCCGAGGGCGCGATCGACGCGGCCAACATCCTCAAGCCGATGCTGGCCCGCGGCGAGCTGCAGACGGTCGGCGCGACCACGCTCGACGAGTTCCGCAAGCACTTCGAGAAGGACGCGGCGCTCGAGCGCCGCTTCCAGTCGATCATGGTGAACGAGCCCTCGCTGCCGCACTCGATCAACATCCTGAAGGGCCTGCGCGACCGCTACGAGGCGCACCACAAGGTGTCGATCACCGACGGCGCGATCGTCGCCGCGGTGAACCTCGCCGACCGCTACGTGCAGGATCGCTACCTGCCGGACAAGGCGATCGACCTGATCGACGAGGCGGGGGCCCGCCTGCGCCTCTCGATCCTGTCGAGCCCGCCGGAGCTGCGCGAGTTCGACGAGAAGATCGCGGTCGTGCGCGCCGACAAGGAGCAGGCGATCGAGGCGCAGGACTTCGAGGCCGCCGCGAACAAGCGCGACGAGGAGAAGAAGCTCATCGCCGAGCGGCTGCGGCTCGAGAAGCAGTGGCGCTCGGGCGACGTGGCCACCCAGGCCGAGGTCGACGAGGGCCTGATCGCCGAGGTGCTCGCGCAGGCCACCGGCATCCCCGTGTTCAAGCTCACCGAGGAGGAGACCTCCCGGCTGCGCTTCATGGAGGAGGCCCTCCACCAGCGCGTCATCGGTCAGAACGAGGCCATCTCGGCGCTCGCGAAGACGATCCGCCGCCAGCGCGCGGGTCTCAAGGATCCGAAGCGCCCCTCGGGCTCGTTCATCTTCGCCGGCCCCACCGGCGTCGGCAAGACCGAGCTCGCCAAGGCGCTCGCCGAGTTCCTGTTCGACGACGAGGACGCGCTGATCTCGCTCGACATGTCGGAGTACGGCGAGAAGCACACCGTGTCGCGCCTGTTCGGCGCCCCTCCCGGCTTCGTCGGCTTCGAGGAGGGCGGCCAGCTCACCGAGAAGGTGCGCCGCCGGCCGTTCTCGGTCGTGCTCTTCGACGAGATCGAGAAGGCCCACCCCGACATCTTCAACTCGCTGCTGCAGATCCTCGAGGAGGGTCGCCTCACCGACGGCCAGGGCCGGGTCATCGACTTCAAGAACACGGTCATCATCATGACGACCAACCTGGGGTCGAGCGCGATCGCGGGCGGCCCGGTCGGCTTCCAGATCGAGGGCGACACGTCGGTCGGCTACGACATGATGAAGGGCAAGGTCAACGAGGAGCTGAAGAAGCACTTCAAGCCCGAGTTCCTGAACCGCGTCGACGACACGATCGTGTTCCCGCAGCTCACCAAGGCCGAGCTGCTGCAGATCGTCGACCTCTTCGTGAAGCAGCTGAAGGATCGCCTGCTCGACCGCGACATGCACATCGAGGTCGCCCCGGCGGCCCGAGAGCGCCTCGCCGAGATCGGCTACGACCCGACACTCGGCGCGCGGCCGCTGCGCCGCGCGATGCAGCGAGAGATCGAGGACCGCCTCTCCGAGCGCATCCTCGGTGCGGAGCTGCTGGCCGGCGACCTCGTGAAGGTCGGCTTCGAAGACGGCGAGTTCACGTTCGAGACCGACCGCAACTCCGAGAAGGCGCACGGAGACGCGTCGGCGTCGTCGGCCGCGGCGGTGGCTTCGACAGCCGCGACGCCCGGCACCGCCGAGTAGTCCTCTCGTCGCACCCGTGAAGGGCCCGCTGCCTCCGCAGCGGGCCCTTCACGCGTTCCGGGGCGGGGCGTCGCGGCATTCGCACCGTGAGGTGTGCCGTCGCGAGGGGGCGCTCCCTCTAAGCTGGTGGGATGACCGAGCCCGCAGAGATCCGCATCCGCAGCGCGCGCACCGATGACGTGCCGCGCATCGTCGCGCTGATGGAGCCGCTCGTGGTGCGACGAATCCTGCTGGGCAAGGACCTGGTCGACCTGTACGCCGCCGTGCCCGAGTTCCTGGTGGCGACCGATGACGCGGACCGGGTCATCGGCTACGGCGCGGTGCACGTGATGTGGGAGCGGCTCGGCGAGGTGCGCACGCTCGGGGTGTCCGAAGACTGGCTCGGGCGCGGCGTCGGCCACCGGCTGCTCGAGGCTCGAACTGCGCGCCCGCGAACTCGGCCTCGCCCAGCTGTTCTGCCTGACGTTCGAGACCGCCTTCTTCGGGCGGCACGGCTTCGAAGAGGTGAGCGAGAACGCCGAGCTGGTCGCGGCCGATGTCTACGCCGAGCTGCTGCGCTCGAGCGACGAGGGCGTGGCCGAGTTCCTCGATCTCGCGCGCGTGAAACCCAACACACTGGGCAACACGCGCATGCTGAAGCGGCTCTGACGCCGTTTCGCGGTTACGCTGACGCTATGTCGACGCTGCGCAACCCGGTGGGTCCGAAGGACCGGAAGGTCTACATCCGGCGTCGCATCCTCGTGCTCGCGGGTCTGCTGGCCGTCATCGCCGTCGTCGTGCTCGTGTTCGTGAAGCCGGGCTCGAGCGGCAGCGCGCAGGACGCCCGAGAGGTCGAGGTTCCGAGCGACCTGGCGGCGGCCGAGGCCGACGACGCCGACGATGACGTGCCGGCGTGCAATCCCGCGCAGCTGCAGGTCGCACCGATCACCGACAAGACCGACTACGCCGAGGGCGAGCTGCCGCAGTTCGCGCTGACGGTCGAGAACACCGGTCAGGAGGCCTGCTCCGCCGACCTCGGCACCGCGGGCATGGAGTTCGCCGTGACGAGCGGCGACGACCAGGTGTGGCGCTCGATCGACTGCCAGCAGAACCCCGAGCACCTCGCGGTGATCCTCGACCCCGGCGCCCCGCTCGAGACCGAGTCCGTGGCGTGGGACCGCACGCGATCCAGCCCCGAGACCTGCGAGATCACACGGGACCCCGTCGCGGCCGGAGGCGCCTCCTACCACCTGAGCGTCGCCGCGGCGGGCGCGCAGGGCGCGGGCACGGCGCAGTTCCTGCTCTACTAGGGACGGCCGCTTCGGCGCGGGCGGCGCGGGCGGCTCAAGCGGGGAGGACCACGACGCCCCGGTACGCCGGAGCACCCCAGCGGGTCACCCGGTCCACGGAGGGCAGCGGGAGCGGCAGCGCGTAGGTGTCGACCCAGGTCTCTCCGTTCGGATAGTGGATCCAGGGATCCGAGAGGATGATCACGTCGTTGTCGTCGCTGTCGTGGACGATGTCGGCGGCCAGCACCCAGTGGGGCGTGGGGTCGGCGATGAGCTCGGTGAGATCGATGAGCAGGAGCACCTGCGCGCCGTCGCGCACGAGCCGGGCGATCTCCTCGACCTCGATCCAGCGGCGCTCGATCGGCAGCCCCAGCTCCTCGGCTCGACGCAGCGCCTGGTGCTGCAGGTCGATGCGCAGCACTCGGTCGGCGTCGTTCTCGAATTCTTCGAGCAGCACCGGTTCCGTCGTGCTGAGCACGACTCGTGGCAGCTCGGGGAGCACCCCGGTCTCGGCCGTCTCAACGGCCAGACCGACCGGCTCGCAGGCCGGGAGATTCGTGATGCGGCGCCAGAAGGAGATCTCCGCGGTGCGGTTCGCCGAGAGATCGCTCGGGCTGAAACCGTTGCGTCCGCGCGATTCGAGGGCCATGAGCGACGAGACCGCTCCGCACGTGACCTCTGTGGTCTGCCCGTAGTAGGGGGCGAGGCGCGAGGGGCGCTCGCCGAGCCAGTGCGACCAGGCGACCACCTCCGCGGCGTCTCCCGTGCGCGTGCTGGGCACCGACGGGACGGGCTTCGGCGCCGCGGTGAATCCCAGCGCGGAGAGCGTCTCGCGCTGGCCGTCCGTGAGCGGCGCGAGAGCGCGCTGCTCCTCGAAGTGCACGACAACCGGTTGCGGTCGCGTCTCGCCGACGGGCGGTGCATCGAAGCGCGCGGCGTCCACGAGCTCGCGCCACACCTGCTCCGAGGCGGCCACGACATCGACGATCTTGCGGTAGGCGGTGAACGGGCGCCCGGCGGTGAGCGCGGCGCCGAGCACGCTGCCGTCGGCATCCGTCCAGAGGAGTGTGCGGGGCGCCCAGAGTTCGCGCTCGACCTCCCACAGAGCGAGCCTGGCCTGAGGGAGCCCCGCGCGCAGCGACGAGGGGAGCTCGGCGCCGATGCGGGTCTCGATCGAGTGGCTGGTGTGGTCGTCGGCGTTCATCGCAGTCCTTCCGGGTGCCGGGGATCGTCGGGTGCACGCATGCTGTCGTGACGGGCCGCCGCCACGAGCATGCGGGTGTAATCGTGCTGCGGATCCCGCAGCACCCGCTCGGTGGCGCCGCGCTCGACGATCTCACCGCCGCGCATCACGACGACGCGGTCGGCGATGCGTCCCACCACGCCGAAATCGTGAGTGATGAAGAGGATCGCGAGCCCGAGCTCGTCGCGCAGCCGGGTGAGGAGGGCGAGGATCTGGGCTTGCACCGAGACGTCGAGGGCGGACACGCTCTCGTCGCAGATCAGCACCTCGGGGTTCGGGGCGAGGGCCCGCGCGATGGCGACGCGTTGCCGCTGGCCGCCCGACAGCTGCGAGGGGCGCCGGGTCGCGAAGCCGGGTTCGAGCTCGACGAGCTCGAGCAGCTCGGCCGCGGTGCGGTCGCGCCTGGATCCAGCGCGGACGGCCTCCTCGAGCGTCTGCCCGATCGTGAACGAGGGGTTGAGCGTGGAGTACGGATCCTGGAACACGATCTGGATCTCGTCGGGGCGCCGGCCTCGGCGCCCCGGAGGAAGCGGCCTGCCGCGCAGTGTCACCTCGCCGCTGTCGGGAATCTCGAGGCCCGCGATGGAGCGCGCGAGCGTCGACTTGCCCGAACCCGATTCGCCCACGATCGCGAGGACCTCGCCGGGCGCGACGTCGATGTCGGCGTTCGTCAGCGCCGATGTCGCGCCGAAGTACTTCGAGATGCCGGTCGCGGTGAGCACCGGCGCCGCGGAGAGCGATCGGGGCGGGGCCGCATCGCCGAGGGAGGGATTGGCAGCGATCAGGGCGCGCGTGTACTCGTGCTGCGGATCGCGGATCACCCGCTCGATCTCGCCGCGCTCGACGACCTCGCCGTCGCGCATGACCAGAATCCCGTCGGCGCGACCCTCGACCACCCCGAGGTCGTGGCTGATGAGGATCAGGCTCATGCTGCGGGTCTCCTGCAGGGAGCGCAGCAGATCGAGGACCTCCCCCTGCGTGCTCGCGTCGAGCGCCGTGGTCGGTTCGTCGGCGATGAGCAGCTCGGGTTCGGCCGCGAGTGCTGCCGCTACGGCGACGCGCTGCCGCATCCCGCCGGAGAGCTCCGAGGGGTACTGACGGGCGACGCGCGACGGCAGCTGCACCTCGGCGAGCCGCCGCTCGACCTCCGCGCGCAGACGCTCGCGATCGGGGGCGGCTCCTTCAGCCCTCAGCCGAGCTTCGACGGTCAGGGCGATCTGCTGCCCGCACCGCATCACTGGGCTGAGACTCGTGAAGGGATCCTGCAGCAGTAGGACCGCTCGACGCCCGCGCACCTGCCGCCAGGTGTCGGCGGACGCCGCGGCGACGTCGTAGTCGAAACCGTCTATGGCGACCCGCCCCGTCGCCCTGATCCCGCGCGGCAGCAGGCCCGTGATGGCACGCGCCGTCAGCGACTTGCCCGATCCCGATTCGCCGATGATGGCGAGCGTCTCGCCCGGCGCGACCTGCAGATCGAGTGGCGCCACGATTCGCCGGGTGGAGCTCGCCACCTCCAGCTCTGAGACGCGCACGCCCGAGCCCGCAGCCCCGTTCACTGGATCCCCCGTTCGCGCAGGCGGTCCCCGAGGTGGTCCCCGAGCACGTTGATCGCCATCGCGACCGCCACGATGAGGATCGCGGGGGCGACCATCATCGCGGGATTGTCTCCGACGATCCCGCGCCCGTCGGTGATCTGCCTGCCCCAGTCCGCGGTGCCGGGCGCGACCCCGATGCCCAGGAACGACAGGGACGAGAGCGTCACGAGCGCGATGGCGAGGTTGAGCATGAAATTGGTCATGATGAGGGGCCAGATGTTCGGCACGATGTGACGGTACATGATGCGCGCCGGCGAGAGCGACAGCATCTGGGCCGCCTCGACATAGGGGCGCGGCGCCTGCTCGATCACGCCGGCTCGGATGATGCGGATATCGGAGGGTGCGAAGAGCGCGATGAGCATCGCGACGGTCACCCAGTAGCCGGCGCCGAAGATTCCCGCGACCACGAGGGCGACCAGCATGACCGGCAGCGAGAGCAGGATGTCGACGAGGCGCCCCGTCGTCCAGTCGATCGGGCCGCGGAGGTACCCGGCGAGCGTGCCGATGAGGATCGCCGCGACCATCGATCCCGTGGCGATGACGAGCGGGCCGGCCAGCGCCGACCCCGTGCCGGCGAGCGTGAGGAGCAGCACGTCGCGGCCGAGCTCGTCGGTGCCGAGGAAGTGCCCCGGAGAGCCGGGCGGGAGCAGCGCGTCGAGGATGCTCTGCTTCGAGGCGGGTCCGGTCAGCAGTGGAGAGATCGCGGCCGTGGCGGCGGCGAGCATCAGCAGGACGGCGGAGAGGATCGTGCTCCAGCTACGGGGGCGTCGCGGCGTCGAGCGCACACTGTCGGTGAGGGAGATCTGCGGGGTGCGCATGCTCATGATGTCAGCTCCCGAGTGCGAACGCGCGGATCGAGCAGCAGGTAGCTCAGGTCGACGAGGATCGTGATCACCGCGATCGCGGCTGCGACGAGCAGGGTGATGGCCTGCACCACGGGGAAGTCCTTGAACAGCACGGCCTGCTGGAGCAGTTGCCCGATGCCCGGCAGCGCGAACACCGTCTCCACGATGATGGTGCCGCCGATGATGAACGTGAGGATGAGGCCCGCGCTCGTCACGATCGGGATGAGGGCGCTGCGGAGCGCGATTCGGCGGATCCGGTTCTCGGAGATGCCGCGGGACCTCGCGAAGACCACGGCGTCGCTCTCGAGTTCGCGCAGCACCGCTGCGCGGGTCATCCGCATGAGGATCGCGCCGATCCCCATCGCCAGCACCGCGGACGGCAGGATGAGGTGCCAGAGCCGATCGAGGCCGCCGGTGCCGGGGCCGTATGCGGGGAAGACGGGCACGAGGATCGCGAACAGCGTGATCGCGAGGATCGCGAGCGCGAAGCTGGGCGCCGAGAGCCCGAGCAGGGAGGCCGCGCTCGCCGCACGGTCGAGAGCGGTACCGCTGCGGGCAGCGCTGAGGATGCCGAGGGGGATCGCGGTGACGAGGGCGAACAGGAACGAGAGACCGATGAGGAGGCCGGTCACCTCGATGCGGCTCGCGATGACCTCGAGGACCGGCTGCTGCAGGCGTATCGACGTGCCGAAGTCGCCGCGCACGGCCGAGAGCAGCCAGTCGAGGTAGCGGGTGATGAACGGATCGTCGAGCCGGTACTGAGCGCTGATCGTCGCCACCGTCTCCGGGGAGACCGGGCGGTTGCCGAGCAGATTCTTCACGATGTCGCCAGGCGCGAGATAGAGCAGTGCGAAGGTCAGGAACGAGATCACGAGGAGGATGACGAGCACGCTCGCGATCCTGAGGGCCAGCATGCCGGCGAGGCGCTCGCCCGGCCTGCGCCGCCGTCTGATCCGATCGGTCACAACACCACCTTTCCGACTCCGGGGCGGCGAGGCGCCCCGAACCCCTCTGTCCTCGTCTACTCGGCTTCGGCTGCGAAGAGCTGCGCCCCCCAGACACCGGTGAAGGTGAAGGGGCTGTAGTCGCGCACGCCGATCTCATTGGAGAAGGCCGTCACCGACTTGCCCCACCAGATCGGGGCGTTGACGACCTCCTCCGCGTTCAGCGTCTCGAGTTCGAGCAGCTTCTCGGCACGTTCGACGGGGTCGGTGAGCGCGTTGGCCTCGGAGATGAGAGTCGCGGCCTCGTCGCTGTCGAAACCGTTCGGGTTGGCGGGGCCGACGAGATAGCTGTTCACCTCGGCCGGGTCGCCGGTGGTCGAGAAGTACCACATGAATCCGAGGCCGTGCTCCCCGTCCCCGATCGTCGCGAGCCACTCCTCGATCGGTACTTCTCGCACCGAGACGTCGATCCCGATCTCCCCGAGATTCTCGGCGATCGCCTGTGCGGCGATGCCGATCTGGGGGCCGGTGTTCGGGTAGGTGAGCTCGGTCTCGAGGCCCTCGGCCTCGGTTCCCGAGATGAGCTTCTTCGCGGCTTCGAGATCGAACTCGTGCTGCGGGATGCTCGCGAGGGCCTCCCGCGCCGCGTCGCCGTCGTAGGCCGCGACGAGCGACTCGGGGGTCATGATCGCGGAGGCCGGCTCGCCGTAGCCGCGCAACAGCTTCTCGGCGATGACGTCTCGGTCGATGCTCTGCGCGATCGCGGTGCGCACGTCGATGTCGTCGAAGGGCTCCACATTCTGATCGAACAGCAGACCGAGGTAGGAGAGGTCGTTCATCGACTCGACGCGCATGTCGTCGAGCTTGAGCCACTCGTCGGCCTGGTTGATCGGCACGTTGAACGCGATGTCGATGTCGCCTCCCTGCGCCGCGGCCAGGCGGGTGCTGGCGTCAGGGATGAAGTTGACACGGATCGACTTCGCCTTGGGGATGCCGCCCCACCACGTGTCCACGCGCTCGAGCAGCACGTGGGAGTCGGGCTGGAACTCGGTCACCCGGTAGGGGCCGGTGCCCATGAGCAGGGAACTGCTCGTGCCGATGCTGCCCTCGTGCTGCTCCCAGAAGGCCTGCTGCGTGACGACCAGGGCCCCGCGTTCGACAGGTTCACCAGGAAAGTCGCGTCCGGCGTCTGCGTGCTGATCGTGATCTCGTTGTCGCCGGTCTGCTGAACGGAGTCGATGTTCGCGAGGTAGAACGAGATGCCGGGTGAGGCTTCCGCGTCCTGGGCGCGCTCGATGCTGAAGATGACGTCCGCCGGAGTGACGGGGTCGCCGTTCTGGAACTTGGCGTCCTCGCGGAGGGTGAAGACGTAGGTGAGCTCGTCGGGGGTCTCCCAGGTCTCGGCGAGCGCAGGCACGATCTGACCGTCGGCGTCCTGCCCGACGAGACCCTCCTGAACCGTCGCAGCGAGGTTGTAGTTGAGGATGCCGCTCTCCTGGCCGATGTAGAGATTCGCGAGTGAGCCGGGGAAGGCCACGGTGACCTGGTCGATCTCCTCGCCGGTATCGACGAGCGTGACATCGGGGGACTCCGAGGGCTGTGCATCGCCGCCGGCGCAGCCGACGAGTGCGAGCGAGGCGGCGAGTGCGGCTGCGGCGCCCAGCAGGAGCTTCTTCCGGAACCGGGGAGTGGTGATCTGCATGGGTCGCTCCTTCGCGTGTTCTGCGGTGACGGCCTGCAGCTCGGCGCGCGGCGGAGCGGGCGTCGCAGAGAGCCGTCTCAGGACCGCTGCTCGAGCCGCGGCCGTTGCCGCAAGCGTAGTACAGCCGGGGCGGGGAAGAACGGCTCTGTTACGGAGTGCTGCAGCGGCGATCCCCATGATCGGCGCCGGGGATCCCGGCCGGAGCCCGGGGTCCTCGCGCGAGGGAAGGGATCCCGGCGCGGCGCCGGCTCCGGAGACCGCATTGGACAGGGGCGCTTCTGCTCTCATCGCCCCCCAATGAAAACGCAGAGCACCCCAGCCGAATCGAACAGCTGCGACGTTCCCGCGCCGCATACGATGAGCTGGACACCGCGGCTGAGCGCCGCGCGGTGCACACTCGGAAGGGAACGGAGAGCGCATGCCGTTCACGGCGGACCAGCATGAGGAGACGATCCTCGGGGATATCGGCCGCTCGCTCGCTGAGATGGAGTTCGAGCATCCGCCGGCCGTCACGGCTGCGCTCCGAACCGCACTCGAACTGGGCCCCGTGGGGTACCTGGGCGACGAGGAGATCCTGCGGATGCAGGGCGCGGTGGGCGATTGGCTCGCCGCCTCGTACGGGTGGCGCCCGGCGGCCGAGACGATCCGCCCCGTTCCGGACCTGGTCACCGGGTTCCGCGCGATCCTCACCCACTTCGTTCCCGAGGGCGTGCCCGTCATCGTGCCCACGCCGGGATACATGCCGTTCCTCTCGGTGCCGCAGAGCATCAACCGCCCCGCGATCGAAGTGCCGATGATCGAGGACGGCGCGCACTGGCGATACGACTTCGCCGGGATCCGCGCGGCGTTCGCCGGCGGAGCCCGACTTCTCGTGCTCTGCAATCCTCACAATCCGATCGGCAAAGTCGCTGCGGAGGAGGACCTGCGCGAGATCGAGTGCATCGTCGCCGAGTTCGACGGGCTCGTGTTCGCCGACGAGATACACGCCCCCCTCGTGCTCGGGGAGCGGCCCCACGTCGTCTACGCGGCTCGCTCGCATCGCGCCGCCGCGCACACGATCACGGCGACCTCGGCGTCGAAGGCGTTCAACATCCCGGGCACCAAGTGCGGCCAGCTCGTGTTCACGAATCCCGATCATCTGCGGCACTGGCGGCGCGTGGCGCACTGGCACGAGCACGCCACCTCGGTGCTCGGCGTGATCGCCACCGAGGCCGCCTATGCCGGGGGACGCGCGTGGCTCGACGAGATCGTCGAGGATCTGCGCGAGACGCTGCGGGAGGCGGTGGCCGCGCTGCACGCGTCCGCAGAACGGACCGGCATCAGGGTGATCGCACCCGAGGCCACCTACCTGCTCTGGCTCGACCTGCGAGACAGCGGATTGCTGCGCGACGACGTCTCGGCCGCTCGCGCCGTGTACGACGCCACCCGGATCCGCGTGACGGACGGAGCGGACTGCGGCAGCGCCGGAGCAGGATTCGTGCGGTTCAATGCGGCGCTTCCGCGTCCCCGTGTGCGCGCCGCGATGGAACGTCTCATCGGGGCCGCGGAGGCGGCGCGGGCGGCGGAGGCGGACGGGCCCGGCCATGGAGCCGCCGGATTGCACGGGGTAGGCTGACAACCGTGGAGCGGAGCGAGGCGGGAGCGGAGCACGTGGAGCGGACGCGGGTCGCCCCGTACCTGCCTGAAGTCGGGGCCGTGACGGTGTTCTCAGCGGTGTGGTGCGGCCACTGCTCCAGGCTGAAGGCCGCACTCTCGCGCACGGGGGTGCCGTTCCGAGAGGTGCTCATCGAGGAGGATCCGGAGGCGGAACGCATCGCGATCGAGGCCAACGGAGGCGACTGGCTCATCCCCACGCTGCTCTTCTCGGACGGCTCCGCGCTGGTGAACCCGGCGCCCGCGGAGGTGGTCGCGCACCTCGCGCTTCTCGAGGACGGCGTGTGACATGGAGGGGATCGTCTCGGCTCGGGACCGGTCGGCCCGCAGCGCGCACCGGGGGTCCGCATGAGCTCGGAGATCGATCCCCGAGCGTTGATGTCCTTCCGTGCGGTGGCCGAGCACGGGTCGTTCGCGGGTGCTGCGCGGGCTCTCGGCTGGACCCAGCCCGCCCTCAGCGGGCAGGTGAGCCGGCTCGAGGAGAGCCTGCGGGTCGCGCTGGTCATCCGCACGGTGAAGGGGATCCAGCTGACCGAGGCGGGGAAGCGGCTGCTGCACCACGCCGAGATCATCGACGGGCACCTCGCGCGGGCCGCGCGCGAGGTCGAGGATCTCATCGACGGCGGTACGCGCACCGTTCGCGTCGTCGCGTTCCCCTCAGCGTGCACGAGCATCGTCGCGCCCGCGATGTCCGAGCTCAGCGCTCGTCCGGGCAGTGGAGAGGTATCGCTCGAACTCGAGCAGCAGGAGCCGTGCGCGGTGCCCGAGCTGCTCCGGCGCGGGGCGGCGGACATCGCGCTCGTGTTCCGGTACGACGAGGAGGAGCCGATCGACCGATACGGCGAGTTCGATGCGCTGTCGGCCGGCTGGGATCCGCTTCAGCTCATCGTGTCGCAGCGGCGAGGCTCTGGTGCCGCGCACGCTTCTCGTCGTCTTGCCGCGCACTCCCGCGACAAGTGGGTGGCCGGATGCCCGAGCTGCCGCCAGCATTTCCTGCGGATCGCGGAACGGGAGGGGGTCGCCCCGGACATCAGGCACGCCACCGACGACTACATGGTGGTGCAGGAGCTGGTCGCTCGTGACATGGGGGTCTCGGTGGTGCCGCGGCTCAGTCTCATCAGCTATCGGCACCCGGGCATACGGGCCTACGGGCTCGGTGAGCGGGACGGGAGGCAGCTCACCATTCTGATGGCCAAGGGAGAGAGCCGCGCCGAGGTGCTCGACGTCGTCGACTCCCTTCGGTGGGCCGCCGGGCGAGTGCTCGACCCGGTGCTGGGGGACGACGACGCCGGAGGGTGAGGGGCCCCGCTGCCCGGGGCGCCGGGGTCGGTGCGCGCGATGCAGCGCGGCGCGGCTTCTCACGATTCGGTGAACGGTGCTGCAGAACCGGATGAAATGGGGTTATCGTGAGGCATGGACAAGAAAAGGGTTTCTGAGACCGGCATTCGGGTGGAGATCCCGCAGGGCACCGACGAAGCCGTCGCCGTCGACGAGCTCGTCGACGACTTCCTGCACGGCGATGTCCGAGGCGCGCTGCACGCGCTCCACGAGCCCCACGAGGCGGCGGGCGGGCCGGAGGCCGAAGCGGCCCTGTGAGGTTACCCCTCCATGTTCTCGAGCCGAAGCGCCAGCCACAGCTCGGCGCGGTCGTCGGCGTCGGCGAGTGAGCGCGCCGTGAGGCGCTCGATGCGTGCGAGGCGATCGCGCAGCGTGTTGCGATGGATGCCGAGCGCCGCGGCCGCCGGCCCCCGCTGACCGTCGGCCTCGAAGACGGCGCGCAGCGTCTCGCGCAGCAGCCCGCGGTCGGCCTCGCCGAGCTGCGGATCGTGGAGCGAGAGCGGGCCGAGTACGCGCACGCTCAGCACGCGCCGAGGATCGATCGCGCCGGCTGGCAGCCCGGAGGCCTCCGCTGAGGGGAGCGCTGCCGGACCCGCGCCGCCCATGCCCAGCAACGCCTCGAGCAGCGGCGTGTCGCGATCGGCCCACAGCGTCTGCGGCACCCGCGGCGCCGTGTAGAGGGGGGCGGTGGTGGAGAGCGCGCGCAGGCGGGCGGCGGCGGATCGGCGGCTCAGCGGGATCTCGCCGAGGCGCGCGGGGCGGCCGACGACCGCGTCGAGGTCGTGGCTCGCCGCGACGGCGAGGGACTGCTCGAGGGCGATCTCGGAGTCGGTGCAGAGCTGCCAGGCGAGCGCGAGCCCGGGTGCGCCGGTGTGCCCGGCGGCGGGGCTGATGAGCCGGTCGAGGCCGCTGCGGGGCCGCCGGCGCCAGGCGGCGACGTCTTCGGCTCGTCCCTGCACCGCGATCGCGCGCACGCGCGACGGCAGCTCGAGCGAGGGTGCGAGGATCGCGACGGACGACGGCGACCCGGTACCCTCGAGCAGCGTCGACGTGAGCCGCTCCCAGCGCTCGCGCTCGCGGGTCTCCTCGGCGCTGTCGCCGCGCAGGCTCAGGCTCAGCACCATCGAGCCGGCTGCGATGACGGCGTGCCCCTCCGGGGTGAGGGGCGAGTCCCCGGCGACCGCGAGTCGCAGCGACGACTCCCGGTCGAGCGCGATGTGCTCGGTGCCCCCGGATTCGTTCGCCGCGGCGAATCCGGCGGTCGCCGCGAGCACCGCGCCGTCGGAGGCGACGAGTGCGAGCTGTCTGCCGGTGGCCTGCGCGACGCTCGCGAGCACCTCGGCGGGGCGCTGGCCGCCCCTGGCGCCGTCGAGCAGCCGCTGCTGAGCCTGCAGCGCTCCGCGAGCGGCGCGCAGCTCGTCGGCCCGGATGAGCGCGGCGATGGCCTTGCTCACGGCGATGAAGGGCACGGGGAGGGGGATCTCGAAGAGTGCGACGCGGTACATGCTCGCCGCAGCGATGAGAGGCTGCGGCACGCGGTCGTGATTGACGCCGATGCCGAAGCCGATCGCCGCGACCTGCGCCCGGCTGAGGCTCGCCACGAAGTCGCGCCAGCGGGGATCGTCGGGCGCCAGCGCGAGCCCCGTGGTCATGATGATCTCGCCGCCCTCGAGATAGCTGCTGAGGTCGAGCAGCTCGGTGATGGAGCTCCAGCTGATCTCGGGATCGCCGGGGCCCGCCTGGATGAGCCGCAGGCCCAGGTCGGGCATCGCGAGCAGCTGGGAGAGGGTCGCCATGGGGCGATTCTTGCACAAGGGAGAGCGCGAAGGCTATGCAAGGATGCGGCGAGCCCCGGGGCTCCGATCCATAGACTGGCGATGTGAACGACGATACGCGCACCGAACCGATCCAGAGCGGAGACCCCGCCGGCGCAGCCGCTGCACCGCAGGGGTCCGCGGCCGAGGGCGGCCCCCGCGGAGCCCTCGCCGGGATCCGCGTCGCAGACTTCTCCCGCGTGCTCGCCGGCCCGCACGCGACCATGATCCTCGCCGACCTCGGCGCCGACGTCATCAAGATCGAGAGCCCCGAGGGCGACGGCACCCGACAGTGGCGGCCCCCCGTCAACGCCGTCGGGCAGAGCACCTACTTCGCGGGCGTCAACCGCGGCAAGCGCTCGGTGGTGTGCGACCTGCGCGATCCCGAGGGCATCGCCCGCGCCACCGAGCTCGCCCGCACGGCCGACGTGGTCATCGAGAACTTCAAACCCGGCACCATGGAGAAGTTCGGCCTCGGCTACGATGCCGTCTCAGCCGAGAACCCCGGAGTGGTCTACTGCTCGATCTCGGGCTTCGGAGACGCGGCCGGGCGCGACCTGCCGGGTTACGACCTGCTCGTGCAGGCCGTCGGCGGGCTCATGAGCATCACCGGCCAGAGCGACGAGACCGGCGGCGAGCCCACCAAGGTGGGCGTCGCGCTCGTCGACATCCTCACCGGCCTCAACTCGGTCATCGGCATCCAGGCCGCCCTGCGCGCCCGCGACGGCGCGGCCGACCATCCGGGCACCGGCCGCGGCCAGCACGTCAAGGTCACCCTGCTCGGCTCGCTGCTCTCGGCTCTCGCCAACCAGGCCTCATCGACCCTCGAGACCGGCGTCTCACCCGGGCGCATGGGCAACGCCCACCCCTCGATCTCGCCCTACGAGACCCTCGACGCCGCCGACCAGGCCATCGCCCTCGCGGTCGGCACCGACGGTCAGTTCGCCCGCCTCTGCGACGTGCTCGGCGTCCCCGAGCTCGCCGCCGACCCGCGCTACGCGAGCAACCCCGAGCGGGTCGCGCACCGCGCCGAGCTGCGAACCGCGCTCGAGGCGCCCCTGCGCACCCGCCCCGCCGCCGAGTGGATCGAGGCCTTCACCGCCGCGAACATCCCGGCCGGGCGCGTGAACAGCATCGCCCAGGCGCTCGAACTCGCCGACTCGCTCGGCCTCGACCCCGTCGCCGAGACCGTCGCGACCGGCCCTGACGGCGAGCAGCACGTGCTGCGCTCCGTCGCCACGCCGATCCAGCTCTCCGACACCCCCGCCCGCTACGAGACCCCGCCGCCCGCAGTGGGCGAGCACCAGAGCGCCGACTGGCTGCCGCGCTAGGCCCGATCCCGAATCCTCCCCCTGAGCAAAGGACCCACCATGACCACCACCATCGACCAGCTGTTCAACGTCTCCGACTTCGTCACCGAAGAAGAGCGCGACTGGCAGCTGCGCGCCCGCGAGTTCGCTCAGACGCGCATCCGCCCCATCATCGACCAGGCCTTCGAAGACCGCCGCCTACCCGTCGAGCTGCTGCCCGAGGTGGGCGAGTTCGGCGCCTTCGGCATGTACATGAACGGCTACGGCCTCAAGGGCGCGTCGTCGGTGGCCTACGGCCTCGTGGCGATGGAGTTCGAGGCGGTCGACTCCGGCTTCCGCACCGCGCTGTCGGTGCAGGGCTCGCTCGCGATGGGCGCCATCTACAAGTTCGGCTCGGAGGAGCAGAAGCAGCAGTGGCTGCCCGCCATGGGCCGCGGCGAGGCCGTCGGCTTCTTCGGGCTCACCGAGCCCCAGGGCGGATCCGACCCCAACACCATGCTCACCACCGCCCGTCGCGAGGGCGACGAGTGGGTGCTCAACGGCAAGAAGCGCTGGATCGGGCTCGCCACCATCGCCCAGGTCGGCGTGATCTGGGCGAAGGACGAGGAGGGCATCGTGCGCGGCTTCGTCGTGCCGACCGACACCCCCGGCTTCACGGCGACCGCCATCGAGAACAAGCTCTCCATGCGGGCCTCGCTGCAGACCGAGATCGAGCTGACCGACGTGCGGCTGCCCGCCGACGCGATCCTGCCGGGCTCGAAGGGCCTCTCGTCGCCGTTCAAGTGCCTCAACGAGGCGCGCTACGGCATCGCCTGGGGCGTCATGGGCGCCGCCCGCTCCTGCCTGGAGGCGGCCGTGACGCGCTCGCAGGAGCGCGAGGTGTTCGGCACCCCGATCGGGGGCAAGCAGATCATCCAGGCGAAGCTCGCCGACATGTTCGTCGAGTACGAGAAGGGGCTGCTGCTCGCGCTGCACCTCGGCCGCCTGAAGGACGCCGGCAACCTGACGTACGGCCAGATCTCGGTGGGCAAGCTCAACAACGTGCGCGAGGCGATCAAGATCGCCGGCACCGCGCGCGCCATCCTCGGCGGAGACGGCATCACGAGCGACTTCCCCGTGATGCGCCACATGGCCAACCTGGAGTCGGTGCGCACCTACGAGGGCACCGACGAGGTGCACCAGCTGGTGATCGGCCGCGAGCTGACCGGCATCGCCGCCTTCTGAGGCGCCAGGGGCCGGCGTCGAATCAGGAGAGGGCCCGGGCAAGATCTCAGCGGTCAGCAAGCGACGCCAGCGCCGGCGGGTGCCGCCGCCAATAGTTCTATTTGATATAGAGTTATTGTCATGTTGATCCGCATCGACGAGGCGAGCGAGCGCCCCATCTACGCCCAGATCGCCGACTCCGTGCGCGCCGACGTGGCGAGCGGGCGCATCGGCCCCGGTGGCTCCCTGCCGCCCGCCCGCGAGGTCGCGACCGGGCTCGGCATCAACGTGCACACGGTGCTGCGCGCCTATCAGCAGCTGCGCGACGAGGGGCTGATCGATCTCAAGCGGCGGCGCGGTGCCGTGGTGACGCCCGCAGCCGCGAGGCTCGCGGAGTTGCAGGGGGAGGTGCGGGCGCTCGTCGACCGCGCCGCGCAGTTGGGCGTCGGCACCGCTCTGCTCGCAGCGCTCGTCGCCGAGACGCCGGCCGATCCGCAACCGCCGCTCGGCATCGCGCCGCGCGAGGCCGCGGCATGAGCGAACGGCACCTGCGCGCGGTCGGCGCCGACGAGGTCGGCGGAGCGGCAGACGAACCCTTCAGCGGCGCCGAGGCGCCCGAGCTCGCACTGCTGACACCTCAGCAGCGAAGCGAGTTGCGCCGCGCGAAGCGCGCGGCGCTGTGGGTGGGGTTGATCCTGCCCCTCGTGGTCGTCGTCGCCGCGATGGCGGTGCTGCTCGCGTGGTCGGGGCGGCTGCCGGATCCTGTCGCCAGGCACTGGTCGGGCGATGAACCGGACGGGTTCAGCAGCCAGACCGCGAATCTGCTGACCTACCTCGGCCTCGGGGGCGGCATGGCGGTGCTCTTCGGGCTCATCGGGCTACTCGGCGCGGGACAGTCGACGCAGGCGGTCTGGTCGGTGATGAACCGCATCATGGCCGCCGCGTCGCTGACCATCGTCACCTCGATCATGGTGATGGCCGTGCTCACCGCGCACCTGCAGCTCGACCTCTCGGACGCGAGAGACGCGCCAGGTCCGGGGGCGGCCCCCGGTCTCAGCTTCGGGGCGGGGATCGCGCTCGGGGTGCTCGCGTTCTTCGTGCAGCCGAGAGTGCGCGTCGACGCCCCGCCCGGCGATGAGCCGCCGAGGCTCGAGCTGGGGAAGACGGAGCGAGCGGTCTGGACGGGAGAGGTGAGACCCACGCGGGTGTTCGGGTGGGCGATGTTCGGAACGATCGCCGCGATGGCCGCGGGAACCCTCTCGGTGTGGCTCGCCGAGGGTGTCGGTATCGCGCTCTGGATCATGCTCGGCGCCCTGCTGCTGGTGGTCGTGCTGCTCACGACCCACCTCTGGTTCCGGGTGAGAGCGGACCGCGACGGGATCGAGGCCCGTTCCCTGCTCGGGTGGCCCGCCTTCCGCGCACCGATCGGGGATATCGCACGGGTCGAGGTGCGCGAGATCGCTCCCTTCGCGGAGTGGGGCGGGTGGGGCACCCGCTGGATACCGGGGCGGGGCGTCGGCATCGTCATGCGCACCGGTGAGGGCCTCGTGGTGACGCGACGGGACGGCCGTCTCTTCGCGCTGACAGTCGACGACGCCGCCACCGCGGCCGCGCTGCTCACCGCAGCGGTGCGGCGCAACGGCGAAGAACCGGGCGGCGATGCACCCGCGGACGACACGCACGACACAGACGACACCACGGAGGAGAGGCGGTCATGAACGACGCGATGAATGAGGCGGCCGAGCCGGGCGAGGGCGCGACGATCGGCGCCGCGAGCGCCGCCCATCCCGGCGAGACGGGCGGGGCGGGGCCCGAGGCCGGTCCCGTCGCGAGCATCGGCGGCCCCGCAACGGCGAGCCCGGGCCGCCCCGACCGGCTCGCCCGCGTGCCGTGGGGGCCGGTCGCCCTCTTCGTCGCACTGGCCTTCGGCCTGGCCTGGCTCGTGGCGCTGCCGCTCTGGCTCATGGACCTCGAGAGCTCGGCGGCGCAGCTGGTGTTCCCCATCACGGCCTCGGCGATGATGTTCACCCCGGCGATCGCGGCGGTCGTGACGATGTTCGCGACGCGCACCCCTCGGGGGGAGCGCCTGCGGTTCCTCGGCATGTGGCCCCTGCGACCCGCCAAGCGGGTGGTCGGCATGATGCTGCTCGCCCTCTTCGCCCC
The DNA here is from genome assembly GCF_004028235.1 of Leucobacter muris. NCBI lineage: Bacteria > Bacillati > Actinomycetota > Actinomycetes > Micrococcales > Microbacteriaceae > Leucobacter > Leucobacter muris. The sequence goes on from NZ_CP035037.1 coordinate 704,396, forward strand.
CCCCCTCGCGGTCTTCGCTCTGGCGACCGCGGTGGCCGTGCTGTGCGGGTGGGTGCAGCTCGACCTCGTGCACTTCTCGGGTTTCGTCGAGGCGAACACCGCCGCGCTGCCCGAGGGAGTGGACCCGGGGATCATGCCGCAGCCCGGCCTGCTCATCGCCATCAACCTCGCGCTGTTCCCGATCCTCGCGGTGATCCCCAACTCGATCGTCGGCTTCGGCGAGGAGCTGGGGTGGCGCGGCTGGCTGCTGCCCGCGCTGCGACCGCTGGGCCTGTGGCCCTCGCTGCTGCTGAGCGGAGCGATCTGGGGGCTGTGGCACGCACCGCTCACCCTGCTCGGGCACAACTACGGCCTGTTCGACTGGCGCGGTGTCGCCCTGATGACGCTCAACTGCACGATCTCGGGCGTGGTCTTCGGGTGGCTGCGCCTGCGATCGGGCTCGGTGTGGCCGGCGGCGATCGGGCACGGCGCATTCAACGGCACCGGCGGGATGATCGTGTGGTTCATGGCCGCGGGCCAGCTGGAGACGTTCGACACCGCGCTCGCGAGCGTCGCGGGAGTGGCGGGCTGGATCGTGTTCGCCGTCATCATCGCGGTGCTCGCGCTCACGGGGCAGCTGAAGCGTGAACCGGAGCTCGCGCCGCGCAGGTGATGAGCGTCGCGCGTCGGAGCCCCCTCGCGGGTGCCAGGACGCGAGCCGCGCTGCGCGGCGGGCGGCGCTCAGTGCTCGGGGAACCACCACTCGGGTGAGAGGGCGACGACCGAGCGCAGCACCTCGTCGTGGTCGGAGGAGCCGCTCAGCAACCATGCCTTGATCGCGCCGACGAGGCCGTGGGCGAAGAACCTGGCGACGATGCTGCGATCCACGTCGGGCAGCGGCGGCTGCAGCCGGGAACGGCTCTCGAGGTACTGCTCGAGGGTCTCGGTGAAGTGGTCGGCCAGCAGGTTCGGCACCGTGCCGTCTTGCGGGGAGTCGATGGACAGCTCGTAGAGGTTGCGGTGGCGGTCGATGTGGTCGAGCACCTCGCTCACGCTGGCCCGGAGGAACTCGACCGGGTCTGCGCCGTTCGAAGCGAAGCCGTCGACGAACCGGGTGCGGGCCTGATCGAGGTCGAGGGAGAGAGCGGCGCCGAGCGCCTCGGCGGGGGTGGTGAAGTGCTTGTAGAAGGTGACGCGGTTGATGCCGGCCTCGGCTGCGAGCTCGGAGACGGTGATGCTGGGAACGGCTTTCTCGGTCGCGAGGTCGATGATGGCGCGATTCAGCGCGGCCCTGGTTCGGACGATTCTCGCGTCGGTCATACGACTACCTTAGTGCGCCGACCCCGAAGAAGTATCGGAAACTGCGCGGGTGAGCTCTGCGATGCGCTCGGCCGCATCGGGGTGGCGGCGCTGCAGCAGATCGCGATCGCCGAGCTCGAAACCCTGCCATTCGAACGGCGGGGCCATGGTCGTGCCGATGAGCGACCATGGGCCGAGGGGTGAGGATCCCTGCATCACGCCCGGCGGCACGACGAGCTGGGGCAGCTGCCCGGCGTCGGGGTCGGGGCCGAGCAGCCGCTCCTCTGCGCGGCCGTCGGGATGCAGCAGCAGCAGGCGGAGCGGGGAGCCCGCGTACCAGTGGTAGACCTCGACCGAGTCGAGGGCGTGCAGCGCCGAGAAGTCGGGGTCTGCGAGCAGGTAGTAGATGGCGCTCGAGTGCTCGTCGAGGTGCGTGCGGCGGAAGAGCCCGCCCTCGTGCTCGAGCGGCTCGAGGCCGAGGTGCCGCACCCAGCGCGCGGCCTCGACCGGGAGCCCCGCGAGGTCGCCCGGCTGCGCACCGGCCTGCTCGGTCGCGCTGCCGCCCGCCGACTCGCTCACGCCAGCGCCGCTTCCCGTGTCTTGCGGAAGCGCTTGCTCATGAGGACGAGCACGAGCAGGGTCACGACGTAGGGTCCCGCGTCGGTGAGCTGCTGCGGCAGGCCGAACGACTGCAGGCGGAACCCGATGGCGTCGGCGAAGCCGAACAGCAGGGCGGCGCCGAGCACGCCCACCGGGTGGGCCCGCGCGAGCATCACCGCGACGACGGCGATCCAGCCGCGACCCGCCGACATGTTCTCCGTGAACTGCACCACGTTGCCGAGAGCCAGTTGCGCGCCGCCGAGGCCCGCGAGGGCGCCTGAGGCGATGACCGCACCCAACTGGTAGCGCTGCGGGTTGACACCCATGGTGGCCGCCGCGAGGGGCCGCTCGCCGACGCCGCGCAGACGCAGGCCGAGCGGTGTGCGGAACAGCATGACCCACAGGGCGGGCACGAGCAGCAGCGCGAGATAGCCGAGCGGCGTGAGCGAGAACAGCGCGCCGAGCACGGGGATGTCGGCGAGCACCGGGATGCGCCACACCGGGATGCCGTCGATGCCGGGATCCTGGAACACGCCCTGCACGTTGAAGATCGCGACGAGCAGGAAGCTCGTCATGCCCACCGCCAGGATGTTCATCGCGATCGCGAGCACGATGGGGTCGCCCTTGCGGTAGACCGACCCGTAGCCGAGGATCAGCGAGAACAGCGCGCCGGCGATCATCGCGACGATCACGCCGACGATCCAGTTGTGCGCGAAGAACGAGGCCGCGACGCCGCAGAACGCGCCGACGAGGATCATGCCCTCGAGGCCGATGTTGAAGATGCCGACGCGCTCGGCGAGCATGCCTCCGAGGGCCGCGAGCAGGATCGGGATGAGCGAGCGCAGCACCGAGGAGACGAGATCCTGGTCGAACAGGTCGAGGAAGTTCATCACTCGGACTCCTTCTCGGCGGCGGTGTCGGGCGCCTCGGGAACGGCTGCTCCGGTGAGAGCGGGCTGCGGTTCGCCCGGCGTCGGCAGCGGCGGGGGAGCCGCGGCGCCCTCTCCGCCCGCCCGCCTGCGGCGGAACCGGGGCAGCGCGACGCGGAACGCGAGCAGGATGATGACGAGCGCCTGGATCACGGCCGCGATCTGGGGCGACAGGCCGAGCTCGCGGCCCATCGCGTCGCTGCCGACCATGATGGCGGCGAAGAAGGTGCCCGCGATCACGATGCCGACCGGGCGGTAGAGGGCGAGCAGGGTGACGAGCAGGGCCGTCCACGCGTAGTTGGTCTGCACGAAGTAGCCCTCGATGAGGCGCGTGTTGGGCGCCCCGATCACGAGCATGAGGCCGAAAAGGCCGGCGAGGCCGCCCGAGAGCGCCATCGTGCGCAGCACGAGCGGCCCGGGCTTCACGCCGCCGTAGCGCACGAACTCGGCGTTCTGACCGCTGAGACCCGACTCGAAGCCGTAGCGGGTGCGGCGGTTCATGAAGATCGTCGCGATGACCACGAGGATCAGCACGATGAGCGACCAGTTGACGCCGGTGAGCACGGCCGTGACGGGATTCGTGGCGCCGAGGCTGCCGCGCAGCGTCTCGGCGAGGCCCGAGTCGCGCGGCACGATCATCGACAGCTGCACCTCGGGCCGCACCTGGTCGCTCGCCACGAGGTCGGAGCTCGACTCGTCGAGCCGGAAGCGGATGAGCCACGATGAGAAGTAGCGCGCGGGGTAGTTGAGCAGCAGCGTGGAGAGCAGGATCGGCACGCCGAGCAGGTTCTGCAGCACCGCGGCGATGAGCCCCCAGGCGGCGCCGACGACCACCGCGGTGACGAGGGCGAGCAGCAGCACGAGGAAGGCCGGGCCGGGAACGTAGATCGCGACGATGCCGCCCGCGAGTGCGCCGAGACCGGCCTGCCCCTCGGTGCCGAGGTTCAGCACGCCGGCGCGGAAGGCGATGGCGATGGCGATGCCGATGCCGATGATCGGCACGGCGCGCTGCAGCGTGTTCGCGAGGCCGGCGCCGGTGCCGAACGACCCCTGCAGCATCGCGGCGTACCCGCTGAGCGGGTCGACGCCCGCGATCAGCATGAAGCAGGCGCCGATGAGGAAGGCCAGCACGATCGAGACCGGGATCGGCCCCGCGAGCCAGCGCCCGACTCTCTGCAGAGCGCTCACAGTGCGGCTCCCTTCCCGTTGTTCTGCGACGCGGTCGAACCGGCGAGCGTCGCGGCGAACGCGCCGGGGCGATGCCGCTCCTCGGGTTCGTGGCCGGCCATGTAGAGACCGAGCAGCGCGTCATTCGCCTCGGACTTCGGAACCTCGGCGACGATGCGCCCCTCGAACATCACCAGGATGCGCGACGACAGCGACATGATCTCGCTGAGCTCGGCCGAGATGAGCAGCAGCGCGCCTCCGTTGTCGCGGTACTTGCAGAGCTCGCGGTGGATCGCCTCGATGGCGCCGATGTCGACGCCGCGGGTGGGCTGCTCGGCGATGAGCAGGGGCGAGCGGTAGTCGAGCTCGCGGGCGACGACCACCTTCTGCAGGTTGCCGCCCGACAGGGTGCCGACGGGTGTGGTGGGCCCCGCGATCTTCACGCCGAAGCGCTGGATCAGGCGTTTGGCGTGCTCGAGCATGGCCGAGCGTGAGAGCAGGCCGCGCTGCAGGATCGGCGCTCGGCGGTGGTGACCGAGGGCGAGGTTGTCGATCGCGTCGGCGGTGCCGGCGCTGCCGACCGCGTGGCGATCCTCGGGGATGTAGGCGATGCCCCCGTCGCGGCGCTCGGCGATGGTGGCGCGGCTGAGGTCTGAGCCGGACACCGAGACGGTGCCGGCACCGACCTGGCGCATGCCGATGATCGCCTCGGCCAGCTCGACCTGCCCGTTGCCGGCGACGCCCGCGATGCCGACGATCTCGCCCGCGCGCACGAACAGCTCGGCCTGCGAGACGGCGTTGCGCTCGCCCGTGCCGGGAACGGTGAGGCCACGCACGTCGAGCACGACCTCGCCGGGCCGCTGAGCGGGAGGAGGGGTGCTGAGGTCGACGTCGCGGCCCGTCATGTGCCGGGTGATCTCGGCGGGCGAGCTCTCGGCGGTGACCAGCTGGGCGACGTTGCGGCCGTCGCGCAGCACGGTGACCCGGTCGGAGATCGCCATGGCCTCGTTCAGCTTGTGGGTGATGATGATGATCGTGCGGCCGTCGGCTTTGAGGGCGCGCAGCACGTCGAAGAGGCGCTCGGTCTCCTGCGGGGTGAGCACGGCGGTGGGCTCGTCGAGGATGAGCACGCGCGCCTCGCGGTACAGCGCCTTCACGATCTCGACGCGCTGCAGCACGCCGACGGGCACCGAGTCGACGCGGGCGCCCGGATCGATCGAGAGGCCGTAGCGCTCGGCGATCTCGGCGACCTGGCGGCCGGCGGCCTGACGATCGATGAGCCCCCGCTTCGTGGGCTCGGCGCGGAACACCACGTTCTCGGCGATGGTGAGCGAGGGGAAGAGCTTGAACGACTGGAAGACCATGCCGATGCCGGCGTCGATCGCGTCGAGGGGCGAGGAGAGCGTGCGGCGCTCGCCGCGGATGAAGATCTCGCCCTCGTCGGGCTGGTAGACGCCGGCGAGCATCGACATCAGGATCGACTTGCCCGCGCCGTTCTCGCCCATGAGGGCGTGGATCTCGCCCGTCTCGACCTCGAAGTCGACGTTGTCGTCGGCGAGCACGCCGGGGAAGCGCTTGGTGATGCCGCGCATCGAGACCTCGGCGACCATCATCGCTCCTTCGTTCGTGTGCCGTGCGAGTGTTCTGAGTGTATGCGACACCACCGACAACGCCGCCCGGGCCTGCGCAGCCTGGGCGGCGTTGTCGGAGCGGTCGTTACGCGGTGGGGTCCTTGACCTCGATCTTGCCGCTCACGATGTCGTCGCGGGTCTGCTCGACCTGCTCGAGCACCTCGGGGTGGTCCATCACGGTGCACTGCGAGTCGGCGGCGTCCTCGGTGAGGCTGACGATCGTCATGCCCTCCTCCGCGAGGCCGAACGAGGTGGTCGCCTCGGTCGAGCTCTTGCCGTCCATGATCTCGCCGACCACGGTCTCGACCACCTTGTCGACGGCCTTGATGGTGCCGTCGACCACGAAGCCGGGCGCCATCGGGCACTGGTTGGCGTCGACGCCGTAGGCCGAGAAGCCCTTCTCGGCGGCGGCCTCCATGATGCCGCCGTTCGCGGCGGCGCCGACGGCGAAGACCTGGTCGACTCCGGTGCCGGCGAACGCGATCGCCTGCTCCTTCGCGCGCGCGGTGTCGGCGAACGGGTTGTCGCCGCCGATGACCTGCGGGGCGACGGTGTCGACCTCGGGGTTGACGCTCTTCGCACCCTCGGCGAAGCCCTCGGAGTACTTCGCGAGCAGCGGGATGTCGAGCGAGATGACCGAGCCGACCTTGTCGGCCTCCGTCAGCAGGCCGGCCTCGACGCCGAGCAGGTAGGACGGCTCCTGCTCGCGGAAGGTGGCCTGGTAGAGGTTCTCGGGGGCGCCCTCGACGAAGGTGTCGATGAGCACGAACTTCTGCTGCGGGTTCTGCTCGGCGAGCTCGACGGCCACGTCGCCGAACTGGAAGCCGAGCATTACGATGACCTCGGGGGCCTCGGCGATCGCGGCCTCGAGGTTCGAGCGGCGCTGAGCGTCGTCCTTCGACTCGAAGGTCTTGGCGCTGCCCTCGAACTGCTCGGCCACGCGGTCGATGCCGACCTTGCCCGACTTGAGGAACTCGTTCTGACCGATGGGGTCGCTCGTGATGTAGATGAACGAGGGCCCCTCGGCGCCCGCCTCGGAGCCGCCGTTGTCGCCACCGCCGCCGGAGCAGGAGGTGAGCAGGAGCGCGGCCGAAGCGGCGCCCGCGATCAGGGCCGCGCGGGCGCGACGCTTGGTGAAGAACATGGATGATCCTTTCGAGTGGAACGGGGACAGCGGTAGAAGCTTAGGCGCGCAGATCGTCGAGCGGCACCCCGGCGAGGGTCTCGCCGCGGCCGGGCAGGATCACGCGCCGCTCGGTCACGATGGCCGTGATGAGCTCGTGCGGGGTGACGTCGAAGGCGGGGTTGACCGCGCCGACCCCCTCGGGTGCGGTGCGGGTCCCGCCGAAGCCGGCGACCTCTGCCGCGCCGCGATCCTCGATCTCGATGTCGGCGCCGCTCGCGGTCGACATGTCGACCGTCGACTCTGGGGCGACCACGATGAACGGCACACCCGCGTGCTGCGCGGCGAGCGCGAGCGAGAACGAGCCGATCTTGTTGGCGGTGTCGCCGTTCGCGGCGATGCGGTCGGCGCCGATGAACACCGCGTCGGCGATGCCGCGCGAGAGCAGGAAGGGGCCGGCCGAGTCGATGAGGAGTCGGAAGGGGGCCTCCATGCGCTGCAGCTCCCACGCGGTGAGGCGGGCGCCCTGCAGCAGCGGACGGGTCTCGAGCGGGAACGCCTCCTCGAGGGATCCCTGCTCGAGCAGCGTCTGGATCACGCCGAGTGCGGTGCCGCGCTCCACCGTGGCGAGGCTGCCCGTGTTGCAGATGGTCATGACGCGCACGCGATCCTTGCCCGTGAGCTCGCGCGTCAGATCCGCGCCGCGCAGGCCCATCGAGACGCAGGCCGCGATGTCCTCGTCGCGGATCGCGAGCGCCTCATCGAGGATCGCCTCCGCGCCCGCGTCGAGCCTCGTGAGGGCGCGATCCACGCCCCAGGAGAGGTTGACCGCGGTGGGCCGCGCCTCGCGCAGCAGCTTCGCCTGACGGCGCACCTCGTCGCGATCCAGCTCGGTGTCGCCCCCCGCCTCGGCGACGCTCGCCGCGATGAGCGCGGTGCCCATCGCACCCGCGACGCCGAGCGCCGGGGCGCCGCGCACCGCGAGCCGCTGGATGTCGTCGATGAGCTCGGGGAGCTCGGTGACCCGCAGCGCCTCGATGCGGTGCGGCAGCAGGGTCTGGTCGATCAGTTCGATGGCTCCGTCGACCCAGTCGATCGTGCGCAAGCGGTGCCCCCTATTGGATATCGCGGATGACTGCAGTACAGAATACCGCTCCCGATCGCCTTCCGGGTTCACGAGTCGGTTACAAGACGTTCACAGGAGAGAGCGCGTGTCACTTCCGCCGTCGCGCCACGAGCGGCGTACCGTGTGAACTGTCGGGCAGGGCGCCCGACCGAGGGAGGCCCGCCGGCACCGCTCGGAGTGCCAACCTCGCTGAAACGGGGCAACCGCCCCGGAGCAGAGGAGCCATCGTGGCCGAAACCCAGCACCCCGCAACTCCCGCCCCGTCGACGCAGGCGCCCGGCGCGCACGAGAGCCTCGACGTCGCGCAGCAGGCGCAGCGCACCTACGTGATCGACACGTCGGTGCTGCTCAGCGATCCGTCGGCGCTCTTCCGCTTCGCCGAGCACTCCGTCGTGCTTCCCGTGGTGGTGGTCATCGAGCTCGAGAAGAAGCGCCACGACCCCGAGCTCGGCTACTTCGCGCGCCGCGCCCTGCGCATCCTCGACGAGTTGCGCGAGAAGCACCTGCGCCTCGACTTCCCGGTGCCCGTCGGCGACGCGGGCGGCACGGTGCGAGTCGAGCTCAACCACTCGAGCATCGAGACACTGCCGAGCGGCATGCGGCTCGGCGACAACGACACGCGGATCCTCGCCGTCGCGCAGAACCTCGCGGGGGAGGGCCTCGACGTCACGGTCGTGTCGAAGGATCTGCCGATGCGGCTCAAGGCCGCCGCGATCGGACTCGGGTCCGAGGAGTACCGGGCCGAGCAGGCCCACGACGACGCCTACAGCGGCACCGCCTCGATCGACCTCGACGAGGAGCGGATGCGGGAGCTCTGGGACGAGGACGGTCTCGGGGGCGTGGCCGAGGTCGAGGGCCTGCCGCGCGGCACCGGGCTGATCGTCACCTCGCCTCGCGGATCCGCCCTCGGCCGCGTGGACGGCCCGGGATCGCTGCGGCTGGTGCGCGGCGACCGCGAGGTGTTCGGCGTGACGGGCCGCAGCGCCGAGCAGCGCCTCGCCATCGACCTGCTGCTCGACCCGAACTTCGGCATCGTCTCGCTCGGCGGCAGCGCCGGCACCGGCAAGTCGGCGCTCGCGCTCGCCGCAGGGCTCGAAGCGGTGCTCGAGCGGCGGCAGCACCGCAAGATCATGGTGTTCCGGCCGCTGTACGCGGTGGGCGGTCAAGAGCTCGGCTACCTGCCGGGCGACCGCGAGGAGAAGATGGGGCCGTGGGCGCAGGCCGTGTTCGACACACTCGGCTCGATCGTCTCGGAGAACGTGCTCGACGAGGTGATCGCGCGCGACCTCATCGAGGTGCTGCCGCTCACCCACATCCGCGGCCGCTCGCTGCACGACGCCTTCGTGATCGTCGACGAGGCGCAGTCGCTCGAGCGGGGCGTGCTGCTCACGATGCTCTCGTGCATCGGCCAGAACTCGCGGGTGGTGCTCACCCACGACGTCGCGCAGCGCGACAACCTGCGGGTGGGCCGCTACGACGGCATCGCGGCCGTGATCGAGAAGCTCAAGGGCCACCCCCTCTTCGGGCATGTGACCCTCACGCGTTCCGAGCGCAGCGAGATCGCGGCGCTCGTGACGGAGCTGCTCGACACCCCCTGAGGCGAGCCGAGGACCGCAGCCGAGCCCCTCCCCGATCATCGGGGAGGGGCTCGGCCGCGCGGGTGCTCAGCTCGGGCGCTGCCGCGCGAGCTCGTCGAGCCGAGCCCGCACCACGGGCCAGAACGCGTCGGCCCAGACCTCGTAGCCCCGATCGTTCGGGTGGAAGGCGTCCTCGGCGAACTCCGTGAGGATGCCCCGCACGCCGCGGGCCCGCGTCGCCTCGTAGATCGGCACCACCGAGAGCCCCCGATCCTGCGCGACGGTGCGCAGGATCCGGTTCGCCTCGCGCACCCGGCGATCGTTCCAGGGCAGATGGAAGCAGGGCACTTCGCCCACGATGGTGTGCGAGGGCAGCGCGTCGATGATGGTCGAGATGTTGCGGTGGAACGCCAGCGGATCCCACTGCGCGATGTCGTTCGCCCCGATGTCGAGCGTCACGAGATCGGGGCTGCGCCGCGCGAGCACTTTCGCGGCGCGGGGCAGCTGGTCGCGCGCGCACAGGTTCGACGGCGCCCCCGAGACCCCGAGGTTCGTGACCGCGATCGGCTCGCCGAGACAGGCCTCGATGCGATCGGCGAGCTGCCCCACGTAGCTGCGCCCCGGGGTGCTCGCACCGATGCCCTGCGCCGTGGAATCGCCGAGCGCGAGGTAGAGGAAGTCGCCCGGCTGCTTGCGGCGCTCGCGCCACCAGGCGGCGGTCACCGGCTGCATCTCGGCGAGCCGCATGAGCGGGCGGTTCGCCCAGGTGTAGAGCCGCTGCCACTTCACCAGCTGCGCGATGGTCGCCGCGGCCGACAGCGCGAGGGCTTTCGCTCCGAGTGCGGGGGATCGGGCCAGCATCATCCCTCCAGCGTAGCGACCGTCCCTGACCCGATTCCCGGGCGGGGCTGGCAGAGCGGTCCAGAAACACGAGGGGGTTCGGGATCACCCGATCCCGAACCCCCGGCGCGTGAGCGCTGCGCTACTTGGCGACGCCCGGGTGCGTCATCGAGAGCAGGTCGAGGGCCTTGTCGAGGTCGGCCTCCGAGACCTCGCCGCGCTCGACGTAGCCGAGGTCGACCACGGCCTCGCGCACGGTGATGCCCTTGGCGACCGAGTGCTTCGCGATCTTCGCGGCCGCCTCGTAGCCGATCAGGCGGTTGAGCGGGGTGACGGTCGACGGGCTCATGCCGGCGAGCGCCGCTGCGCGCTCGAGGTTCGCCTCGAGGCCCTTGACCGTCTTGTCGGCGAGCACGATCGAGGCGTTCGCGAGCAGTCGGATCGACTCGAGCAGCGCGGTGCCCATGACGGGGATCTGCACGTTGAGCTCGAACGAGCCCGACGCGCCTGCCCAGGCGATCGTCGCATCGTTGCCGATGACGCGCGCGCACACCATGAGCACGGCCTCGGGCACGACGGGGTTGACCTTGCCGGGCATGATCGAGGAGCCGGGCTGCAAGTCGGGGATGTGCAGCTCGGCGAGGCCCGTGTTGGGGCCCGAACCCATCCAGCGGATGTCGTTGTTGATCTTCGTCAGCGACACGGCGATGGTGCGCAGCGCGCCCGAGGCCTCGACGAGGCCGTCGCGGTTGGCCTGCGCCTCGAAATGGTTGCGGGCCTCGGTGATCGGCAGGCCGCTCGAGGCCGCGATCTCGGCGATGACCTTCTCGGGGAAGCCGAGGGGGGTGTTGATGCCGGTGCCGACCGCGGTGCCGCCCTGGGGCACCTCGGCGACGCGGGGGAGGGCCGCCTCGACGCGCTCGATGCCGTAGCGGATTTGGGCGGCGAAGCCGCCGAACTCCTGGCCGAGCGTGACGGGGGTGGCGTCCATGAGGTGGGTGCGGCCCGACTTCACGGCCGACTTCCACAGCTCGGCCTTCTGCTCGAACGCCTCGGCGAGGTGCTCGAGCGCGGGCTTCAGCTGCTCGATGAGCGCCCCGGTGACGGCGATGTGCACCGAGGTGGGGAAGACGTCGTTCGACGACTGCGACGCGTTGACGTGGTCGTTCGGGTGCACGGGAGCGCCGAGGTGCTTCGTGGCGAGGGTCGCGAGCACCTCGTTCATGTTCATGTTCGACGACGTGCCCGAGCCGGTCTGGTAGGTGTCGACCGGGAACTGGTCGTGGTGCTCGCCGCCGATGATCTCGTCGGCCGCGGCGACGATGGCGTCGGCGATGCCGGCGTCGAGGATGCCGAGCTCCTTGTTGGCGATCGCAGCGGCGCGCTTGATGCGGGCCAGGGCCACGATCTGGGCCGGCTCGAGGCCCTTGCCCGAGATGGGGAAGTTCTCGACGGCGCGCTGCGTCTGAGCGGCGTAGAGAGCGTTCTTGGGGACGCGCACCTCACCCATGGTGTCGTGCTCGATGCGGTACTCGATTTCGGTCACTGTGCTTCTGCTTCCTTTACTGGTGGGGCGTCCCCCCCCGAGCCTGTCGCGGGGGGACTGAGCGCGGCAGCGGCCCCCTCGACGGGCTCGGGGGCCGGGTTCTGACGGAGATCAGTCGATCGGGGCGAGCTCCAGCTCGACCGGGCCGACCACCGTGTAGGGCACGGCGCGCCCCTCGGTGAGCCGGTACTGGCAGCCGACGATCGCGAGCCTGCCCGCGTCGACCGCGTCGCTGATCGTGCGCGAAGTGCGCAGCAGCTCGTTCACGGTCGCCGCGAGGTGCAGGCGCCCCACGGCGTTCGCGTCGATCCTGCTCGCGTCGGCGTAGGGGGTGTCGGAGTGGTCGCGCAGCCAGAGCTGCTGCACGGAGGGCTGGATCGGCGCCAGCGTGTTGCGCACCGAGACCGTGACGCCGGAGGGCTCGCGGCTCGACTGGTCGATCGCGGCGGCGACCGCCCCGCAGGAGTCGTGCGCGAGCACGACGATGAGCGCGGACCCGAGCTCGGTGACGGCGTACTCCATCGATGCGGTGATCGACTCGGCGACGACGTGGCCCATGTTGCGGGCGATGAACAGGTCGCCAAGGCCGCAGTCGAAGATGATCTCGGCGGCCATTCGCGAGTCGGCGCAGCCGAAGAGCGCGACGTCGGGGGTCTGCTGGTTCACGAGCTCCGTGCGGCGCTCGACGTCCTGGTTGGGGTGCGCCGAGGCGCCGGACACGAAGCGCTCGTTGCCCGCGGCGAACGTGTCCCAGGCCTGCTGCGGGGTGACGCGGGGGGCGGTCATCACTGCTCCTTCGGGGTGTTGAGGGAATCGGCGACCTCAGCCGCCAGCAGGCGGAGGGTCGCCGGGGAGTCGGTGCCGTAGACGAGGATCGTGTCGCCCTGCCACTCGCCCTGCAGGCCGAACAGCATGTTGCTCGAATCGGGGTTGCGGTCGGGGTGCTCGTAGACGATCCAGTCGATGCCGCCGAGCTGCTCGGCGCCCGTGGGGGACTGCTGCTCGAGCGCCTGCGAGACCCACTTCTCCTCGACGGGGGCGCCGTCGGCGGTGAAGGCCTGCACGACGGCCGCGTAGGCCTCGTGCCCGGTGGTCTCGTCGACGGTGGTGTAGTCGATCTGCCAGGAGGTGACGCCGTCGCGCTGACGCAGGCCGGCGCTCTTCGCCTTCCAGCTCTCGGGGGCCGCGGGAGCGGCGAGGGTGCGGCCGGCGCTCGGTGCGGCCTCGACCGCCAGCGACGCGACGTCGACCGAGTGATCCTCGAACGCGCTCTTGCCGCCGACGAGTCCCGGGGCCATGAGCACGATCACGACCATGAGACCGAGACTCACGAGCAGCGAGAAGACCAGGTTGTTGACGGTCTTGCGCTGACGGTAGAGGCGGCTGTCGTTGGCCTTGCGCGCCGCGGTCTCGGCTGCGGTCTCGGGGCGGCCGAGCTCGGCGACGACGACGGGCGGTTTCTGCTTCTTCGCCATGCGCTACGCGTCCGCTCCGGAATCGGAGCCGGCGGGCGCGCCCTGCCTGGCGGCCTCGAGGCGCTGCCTCGCGCCCAGCAGCCACTCCTCGCACCGCGCGGCCAACGCCTCGCCGCGCTCCCAGAGCTGCAGGGACTCCTCGAGCGTGATGCCGCCCTGCTCGAGCCTCGTGACCACCTGGACGAGTTCGTCGCGCGCCTGTTCGTAGCTGAGCGCGGCGGGATCCTGGCTTGCCGTTTCTGCCATGCCGCCCAGCTTACCTTCCGCCGCTGACAACCGCGGCCCGCCGGCCCCCGCTCAGGACTCCGCCGGCGAGCCGGCGGAGCTCGCGTCGAGGCGGCCCCCCGACAGCGACAGCCGGATCCGGGTCCCCTCCGGGGCATCGACCGGATCGCGCAGCACCTCATCAGGCGCCCCGTCCGGCCCCATGAGCTGCGCGATGGCGTACCCGCGCTGCAGCGTCGCCTGCGGCGAGAGCGCCCCGAGGCAGGCGCGCGTCTCGACGAGCGAGCGGGCGCGATCCTCGATCGCCCGATCCGCGAGCTCCGTGCCCCGCGCCACCCAGCGCACCAGCTCCTCGGCCCGCTCGTCGACGATGCGCTCCGGCTGCGCCAGCACCGGGCGACCGCGCAACTGCGTCACACGATCCGTCTCGTGCGCGAGCAGCTGCCCCAGCCGTGCGCTCATGCGCGCCCGCGCCTGATCGAGGCCCGCGAGCTCCTCGCCCACATCCGGCACCACGCGCTTCGCCGCGTCGGTGGGGGTCGACGCGCGCAGGTCGGCCACGTCGTCGAGCAGCGGGCGATCCGCCTCGTGCCCGATCGCGCTCACGAGCGGCGTGCCCGCGCTCGCCGCCGCGCGCACCACGCGCTCGTCGCTGAACGGCAGCAGGTTCTGGAAGTCGCCTCCGCCGCGCGCGACGACGATCACCTCGACCTCCGGATCCCGATCCAGCGCCTCGATGCCCGCCGCCACCTCGCCCGCCGCGCGGTCGCCCTGCACGGCCGCGTAGTGGATCTTGAAGCGCACGCCCGGCCAGCGCAGCGTCGCGTTGCGGATCACATCCTTCTCGGCGTCGGAATCCCGGCCCGTCACCAGCCCGATCAGGCCGGGCAGGAAGGGCAGGGCGCGCTTGCGACCCGCGTCGAACAGCCCCTCGGCCTGCAGCTGACGGCGCAGCCGCTCCAAGCGCTCGAGCAGCTCGCCGAGCCCCACGTGCGAGAGCTCGAAGACCTGCACCGTGAGGCTTCCGCCCTTCACCCAGAAGTTCGGCTTCACGAGCGCGACCACGCGGTCGCCCTGCGCGAAGTCGCTCGTGAGCCGCTGCGCCACCGAACGCCACACCGTGAAGCTCACCGTCGCGTCCTGGCCGAGATCCTTGAGCTTGCCGTAGACGTGGCCGCCGCGCAGCTGCCACTGCGTGATCTCGCCCTCGATCCACACCTGCCCGAGCCGGTCGATCCACGCCGCGATCTTCTCGCTCATCAGGCCCACGGGCCAGGGGGCGTCGCGGGTGGCGGGGGCGTTCGATCCTGCTTCGGCCATGCCGCCCAGCATAGGGCGTCGCGTTCGTGGGGGCGCGGTGCGCGGCGCGCGTGCGGGGCCGGGCCGGGCCGCGCGTGCCGCGGCGTGCCGCGAGTGCCCGCCGTGTGCCGCGAGTGCCCGCCGTGTGCCGCGAGTGCCCGCCGTGTGCCGCGAGTGCCCGCCGTGTGCCGCGAGTGGTCGAAATGTGCGCGGATCGGCGCGAACCGGAGCCCTTTTCGACCACTCGAGAGCCGCCGGTACAGTGCCCGAGGCCGCGCCCGCGGCGCCCGCGAGCGCGACCCGGCTTCGCACCAGGAACGGCCGGTAGAATCGGCAGCATGAGTGACACCGCCCAGCAGACCGCCCCAGCCCCGCAGGTCCGGGATCCGCGCACCATCGGCGCACCGGTCGTGAGCCTTGCGATGCCGCGGCTGCGGCGAGAGGTCGGGCGGCTGAAGAACCGGCCGGTCGAAGGGGAGAAGAAGGTGCTGCTCGCGGCCCCCCGCGGCTACTGCGCCGGCGTCGACCGCGCGGTCGTCGCCGTCGAGAAGGCGCTCGACCGCTACGGCGCACCCGTCTACGTGCGCAAGCAGATCGTGCACAACGTGCACGTCGTGAAGACCCTCGAGAAGATGGGCGCCATCTTCGTCGACGAGGTCGACGAGGTGCCCGAGGGCGCCAACGTCGTGTTCTCCGCCCACGGCGTCTCGCCCGCGGTGGTGAACGCCGCTGAAGAGCGCGGGCTGCACGCGATCGACGCCACCTGCCCGCTCGTCACCAAGGTGCACCGAGAAGCCGTGCGCTTCGCGAAGCAGGACAAGGAGATCCTGCTCATCGGCCACACCGGCCACGAAGAGGTCGAGGGCACGAGCGGCGAGGCGCCCGACCACATCACCATCGTCAACTCGCCCGAAGGCGTCGACACCCTCGAGGTGAAAGACCCCGACCAGCTCGTGTGGCTCTCGCAGACGACCCTCTCGGTCGACGAGACCATGGAGACCGTGCGCCGGCTGCGCGAGAAGTTCCCGAAGCTGCAGGATCCGCCCAGCGACGACATCTGCTACGCCACCCAGAACCGCCAGGTCGCGATCAAGAAGATCGCCCCGCAGGCCGACCTCGTGATCGTCGTCGGATCCTCGAACTCGTCGAACTCCGTGCGCCTCGTCGAGGTGGCGCTGGAGTACGGCGCGAAGGCGGCGTACCGCGTCGACTTCGCGAGCGAGGTCAAGCAGGAGTGGCTCGACGGCGTGCGCACCGTGGGCGTGACGAGCGGCGCCTCCGTGCCCGAGGTGCTCGTGCAGGAACTGCTCGACGACCTCGCCGACGCCGGATACGCCGACGTCGAGGCGACCGTCACCGCCGAAGAGGATCTGGTCTTCTCGCTGCCGAAGGAGCTGCGCCAGGACGCCTCGGGCAACCGCGATGAGCGCGCCCTCGGCGGTCGGGTGCGCTGAGGCGCACCGATCGGCGGTGCGAATCTCTGAGGTCGGGCCGCCCGGCGACCGCGGTCTGCCCTCTGCGAGGAAGCGGTCGCCGAGCTGTTCAGCAGTCGCGCCCTACGGCTGCATGGAGTTCATGTAGTCGAGGAGCTTCTGCATCGCCGAGGGGTCGTCGGCCGCCTGCATGAGCTCGGGCACGCTCATCATCGCGATGAGGGTGAGCACGAACGTGAGGATCATCGCCAGCGCCCCGGCCGACAGCGGCACCCAGAAGGCGAGCTTGCCGCCGCGCATCCGCTGAATCGAGAACACGAGCGCGACCGCGTAGAGCGCGAACATGGAGAGCGCGCTGACCGTGCTGAACGTGCCGATCCACGATGGCGGAGTGAAATCGGCGATCTCGAGGGCGTCGCCCACGAGGGAGAGCGTCGGGGGCAGCGAGAACAGCACGAGCGCGGTGTAGAGCGCCCCGAAGGCCCCGATCGCGAGCAGCGCGATCGTCACCGCGATGTCGCCCGTGCGGCGGGGCTTCGCCTGCGGCGCACGGGGTGCGGCGAAGCGCGGCGGCTGCTGTCGCTGAGCGGGCGGAGCGTCGGCTCGGTAGGGCGCGGGATCGCCGTTTCCGCTCTGCGCCTCGGGCTTCGCGGCGGGCGCCGCCTGTGGCGGGGCCGCGGGGCTCTGGCTCACGCCGAGGTTGTGGGGCACCCCGGAGACGGAGCCCTGATCCGGGACCTCGGCCCGAGCGGGCTCGGCGCCCTCGGGCTTCCACTCCCAGCCCTCGGGAGCGTACTCGCCGTAGGCCGGGGTGGGGCGTTCGTCGCGCGGATCCGCCACTACGCGCTCACCGACTTGCCCGCCGAGCCGAGCTGCTCGGCGGCGAGCACGATGCGGGAGGCCATCCCGCTCTCGGCGGCCTTGCCCCACGCGCGCGGGTCGTACTGCTTCTTGTTGCCGACCTCGCCGTCGATCTTGAGCACGCCCTCATAGTTCTTCAGCATGAAGTCGACCACGGGCCGGGTGAACGCGTACTGGGTGTCGGTGTCGATGTTCATCTTGATGACCCCGTTGCGCACGGCCTCGGCGATCTCGTCGGACGAGGATCCCGATCCGCCGTGGAAGACCAGGTCGAGCGGCTTCTCACCGGAGCCGTACTTGTGCTGCAGGCCCGACTGGATCTCGGCCAGCAGCTCGGGGCGCAGCTTGACGCCTCCCGGCTTGTAGACGCCGTGCACGTTGCCGAAGGTGAGCGCCGTCAGGTAGCGGCCCTGCTCGCCGAGGCCGAGGGCCTCGACCGTGGCGACCGCGTCGTCGATGGTCGTGTAGAGCTGGTCGTTGATCTCGTGGCTGATGCCGTCTTCTTCGCCGCCGACGACGCCGATCTCGACCTCGAGGATCACCCCGATCGCCGCGAGGCGGGGGAGCAGCTGCTTCGCGATGTCAAGGTTCTCGTTCAGCGGGATCGCCGAGCCGTCCCACATGTGCGACTGGAAGAAGGGGAGTCCGCCCTGCGCGACGCGCTCTTCGCTGGCCGCGACGAGCGGCAGCACGAAGCTTTCGAGGTGCTGCTGGGGGCAGTGGTCGGTGTGGAGGGCGACGGTGACGTCGTAGGCCTTGGCGACCTCTTCGGCGTACTTGGCGAAGGCGATCGCGCCGCCCGCGCGGTTCTTCACGGTGTGGCCGGCGAAGTAGTCGGCGCCGCCGAAGCTGACCTGGATGATGCCGTCGGATCCGGCCTCGGCGAAGCCCTGCAGTGCCGCGTTGAGGGTCTGCGAGCTCGACACGTTGACCGCGGGGAAGGCGAAGCCGCCGGTCTTCGCGGCGTCGAGCATGGCTGCGTACTGTTCCGGAGTTGCAACTGGCATCTGTGCTCCTTGGCGTCGTGAAGGATCGGCCCGGTGCCGCTCCGAGAAACCAGTCTACGCGGTAGGGTGTGGGTATGACTGAACCTGTTTCGCTGGGCGAATGGCAGCCCGATCGCAACCTCGCAATGGAACTCGTGCGAGCCACCGAGGCCGCTGCGATGCGGGCCACTCCGTGGATCGGGCGCGGCGACAAGAACGCCGCCGACGGTGCCGCGGTCGACGCGATGCGGCGCTTCCTGTCGACGGTGAACATGAACGGCGCCGTGGTGATCGGCGAGGGCGAGAAGGACGACGCCCCGTGGCTGTACAACGGTGAGCAGGTCGGCAACGGCGAGGGCGCCGAGTGCGACGTGGCCGTCGATCCGATCGACGGCACTCGACTCACCGCCGAGGGCCGCCCGGGCGCGCTCTCGGTGATCGCGGTCGCCGATCGGGGCAGCATGTACGACCCCTCGGCGGTGTTCTACATGGACAAGCTCGTCTGCGGCCCCGCGGGCGTCGGTGTGGTCGACATCCGCCGCCCCATCGGTGAGAACGTGCGCGCGCTGGCTCGAGCGAAGGGAGTCGACGTCTCCGACATCCGCGTGGCGGTGCTCGATCGCCCGCGTCACGAGCAGCTCATCGCCGACATCCGCGATGCGGGCGCCGGCACACGACTCATCATGGACGGCGATGTCGCGGGCGGCGTCAACGCCGCGCGCTGGGACTCCCGCATCGACATGTGCGTGGGCATCGGCGGCACGCCCGAGGGCATCATCACGGCCTGCGCGGTGAAGGCGCTGGGCGGCGTGATCCAGGGTCGTCTCTGGCCGAAGGACGACGAGGAGCGCCAGAAGGCGCTCGACGCCGGTCACGACCTCGATCGTGTGCTCGAGGCGAACGACCTGGTGGCGAGCGACAACTGCTACTTCGTGGCGACGGGCATCACCTCGGCCGACTTCGTCGACGGCGTGCAGCGCCGCGGCCCGTTCGTGCGCGCGGAGAGCATCGTGATGCGCTCGCACTCGGGAACGATCCGTCACGTCATCAGCGACATGGATCCCGACCGCTGGAGCTGACTCCGGCCCGGTCGCGGTCTTCGAAGGCTCAGGCGTTCTCGCCTGGGCCTTCGTCGTCTGCCGCTGGCTGGCGAGGCTCGCGCTCGGCCCAGAATGCACTGTTTGCAGCGGGTCCTCCGTCGGCCGCGGGTGTTTCGTCGCGTGCGAGTTCTCCGTCTGTCGCGGGTCGTCCCTCGGCCGAGACTCTTTCGGCTGTTGCCGGTGCGCCGGGCGCGGCCCCTTCGCCGTCTGCGTCGGAGTCGCCCGCGGGGCGGAGCTCGGGCGCGATGAGCGGGCGCACCGCGTCTTCGAGCTGCGCCGGTTCGGTGCCGATCTTCTCTCCGTTGAGTGCGCCGATCTTGCGGGCGGTGGGCAGCACCTGGCGCTCGAGCGAACCGATGTAGGCGTTGTAGTCTTGCACACCGCGCGACAGTGTGCGGCCGAGCTTGTCGAGGTGCGACGCGGTGCGCCCGAGGCGGGTGTGGAGCTGCCGGCTGAGGTCGAACAGCGTGCGCGCCTCGGTGGTGAGCGACTCCTGGCGCCAGCTGTGGGCGACCGACTTGAGGATGGCCCACAGACTCACCGGAGAGGCGAGGGCGACGCGCCGCTCGAAGGCGTACTCGAGCAGCAGCGGATCGGTGTCGAGGGCGCTCGACAGCAGCGACTCGCTGGGCACGAATGCGACCACGAGCTCGGGGGAGTCGGCGAGTGCGGTCCAGTAGCCGCGGTTGCTCAGCGCGACGATGTGATCGCGCAGGGCCTTCGCGTGCCGGTTCAGCAGCGCGGAGCGGCGTGACTCGTCGTCGACGTGCTGCGCTTCGAGGTAGGCGTCGAACGGCACCTTGGCGTCGATCGCGATGCTCTTGCCGCCGGGTAGGCGTACGACCACGTCGGGCCGAGCGGCTCCGTTCTCTGACGGGAGGTGCTGCTGTACCTCGAAGTCGACGTGCTCGACCATACCCGCGGCTTCGATGAGGCGGCGCAGCTGGGTCTCGCCCCAGAGCCCGCGCGTGTTGTTCGAGCGCAGAGCCGCGGCCAGGCTTTCGGCGGTGCCCCGCAGCTTCTCTTCGGCGCGGGCCGCTTCGCGCAGCTGCTCGGCGAGCTCGCCGTGCTGGGAGGCTCGCTGCTGCTCGATCGTCGCGACGGTGCGCTCGAGCTTGCCCAGCGAGTCTCGCAGCGGTGCGAGCTGCTGCAGCACGCGCTGCTCTTCGCGGTCGATCTCGGAGCGCTGCTGGGCGTTGAGGTGCGCGTCGCGCAGGCGATCCTCGAGCCCCTGCACCCGCGTCTCGGCGGCGGCGAGCTCCTCGCGCAGCAGGCGCGCCCCGGCCTCGGCGTCGAGTCTCGCCTGCTGCACCGCCAGCGTGCGTTCGCGCTCGGCCCGCATCTCGGCCTCGGCGATACGCCGGGCGGCGCCGGAGGCCGCGACTCGATGCCCGGCGATGAACCCGGCCACCCCGAACACGAGGGCCGCGACGACGATCAGGAGAAGGGTGAGGGTGGTCATGCGCACATCGTCTCAGGTACCACTGACATTCTCGCTGCGGAGCGCCCGGCGCTACAGCTTGAGGGGGATCGCCTTGAGCTGCTGGATGCGCAGCCCCGTCTTCTTGGCGAGCGCCGACACGTCGCCGACCTCGTGCCGTCGCGCGGCATCCGAGATGATCGCGGCGCAGGCCTCGGCGTCGGCGAGGGCGTCGTGGTGCGCGAACTCGCCGAACCCGGCGGCCTCGGCCGCGAGCGGCAGACGGTGCGACGGGATCTCGTAGGTCTTGCGCGAGACCTGCACGCTGCAGAGGTAGCGCAGGCGCGGGGTCGGAGTGATGGTCTCGGCGCAGGCCGCCCGGATCACGCCCATGTCGAAGCTGGCGTTGTGGGCCACCGCCACGTCGTCGCCGATGAAGTCGCGCAGCTCGGTCAGCTGGCCGGCCCAGTCGCGAGCGGCCGTCACCATCTCGGCGGTGATGCCGTGGATCTTGACGTTGAAGGGCAGGAACGCCGCGTGCGCCTCGGGCGGGCGGATCAGCCACTCGACGCGATCGACCACGCGCCCGTCGCGCACGCGCACCATGCCGACCGCGCAGGCCGAGGAGGGGTGGCTGTTGGCGGTCTCGAAATCGATGGCGGTGAAGTCGACGGGCACGCATCTAGGGTGTCACACGCCTCTGACATTCTCGCGCGGACGGCATCTCGCACCGGCTCTCCGACTCACCGGCGTTCGGGTACCGGGGAGTGCGCCGGCGCGCTGGGCGCCCGGTCCAGGGCGGGGTGCGTTGCGAGACGACGTGCCGCGTCATCGCGGCGTCGATCCGAAGCTCCCGTCTTCGCCGCTCGGGCGATCCAGCGCTCGATGCGCGCCGGGCTGCGGTACCTCACGCCGAGCAGGCGGTGCACGCGGAAGGGCCGCACCCCGCAGAATGTCAGCGTGTGACGGGTCACCTGCGCCACCGCGTGAGTGCCGGTGAACGGCAGCGCGATGGCCGGCGTGTCGGCGAGCAGGAAGAGGCGACCGCTGCGGCCGCGCAGGAGGCCTCGGGGGAGCCCCCGGGCGGGATACACGTACTCCTGCTTCGGCAGCAGCGCGCGGTCGAAGAAGCCTTTGAGGACAGCCGGGACCGACCCCCACCACATCGGGCTGACCACCACGATGCGCCTTGCGAGGTGCAGGGCATCGCGGGCGTCCTGCAGATCGGGTTCGATCTCCATGCGCTTGCGGTAGCCGAAGCGCATATGCGGGTCGAAGCTGAGGTCGCGCAGGGTGAGCAACCGCGCGTTCCCGTGAGCTTCCGCGTAACCGCGCGCGATGGCCGCGGTGAGCGAGTCCGGATCGGGATGTCCGTCGATGACGAGGGTGGAGAACACGGGAGATCCAATCTTGACAGCGTCAATTAATCTGGGCACTGTCAAGTTAGGGGATGATGTTGCGCATGTCAAGTTCTCGCGACGGGTACCACCACGGCAGCCTCGCTCGGGCGCTCGAAGACGCCGCGATGCAACTGCTCGACACTCGACCCGCCCACGAGATCAGCCTGCGAGAGGTGGCCCGCGCCGCGAACGTCAGCCACAACGCGCCCTACCACCACTTCACCGACCGGCGCGGGCTGCTGAAGGCGCTCGCCGAGCGCAGCATGCGAGAATTGCTCGCCCGAGTTCGAACGGCCGCCGAGAGCGCTCCGACGCCCGCTGCCGCCCTGCGGGCCGGAGGAGCGGCCTACATCGATTTCGCGGTCGAGCACCCCCACGCCTTCGACGCCGTCTACGACCCGACAGTGTGCATCCCCGGTGCGCCCACCGAGACGATGGCTCCGCTCGTCGACGCGCTCGAGACGGCCCTCTTCGCAGCCGCCGCAGGGGCGGGCCTGAGCACCGAAGCGGACGCCAACGCCGTCTGGGGCCTGGTGCACGGCCTCGGCACGCTGAGCGCCGCCGGACATCTCACTCCAGAGCAGGCCCGGGCGTCGTGCGCGGCCGCGTTCAATCGCCTCTTGCCCGAGGGCTGAGGATCGGAGCAGGGAATGGCCGGGCGAGAGCCGGATCCGCTCCCGTGCTGTGCTGGGGTCACCCGCGCCCCGGTCCTGTGCTCCGCCACAGGCTCGCCCACTGCGGAGGCGTGAGATCACGCGGCAGCGCCGCCGCCGAGATGGATGCGCGCCGCAGCGCAGCGGCGGTCGCGGTGCGGCTGATCCCGAGCCCTCGCTGCAGGTTCTGACCGATCCCCCGCCCGCGGGCGGTGAAGACGCGCCGCACGAAGCGCTCGTAGGCGGCGCGCTCCGAGAGCGGCACCAGGGGCGAACCGCGCCGCGAGATGTCGAGCAGCCCGCCGTCGACGCCGGGCACCGGACGGAACGCCCTTGCCGGCACCCGGCACCGCAGCCGGAAGTCGAACCACGGCGCCGACTGCCCGGTGAGGAGGGTGCCGCCGCCCACGCCAGCGCGCTTGCGGGCGACCTCCCACTGGGTGATGAGGATCGCCCGCTCCCAGTGCGGCGACCGCAGCAGCTTGCGCAGCAGCGGCGTGGTGAGGTGGAAGGGGAGGTTGCCGACGACGACCGGCGCGTCGAAGGCCGTGCGCAGGGCGTCGGCGTGCACCACCGTCGCGCCCGGAAAGCGCCGTCTGAGGCGGCGCACGCGGTGCTCGTCGAGCTCCACGAGCGTCAGTGGGCGCCCGAGGCTGGCGAGGTCGGCGGTCAGCGCGCCGTCACCGGGTCCGATCTCGAGGATCGGGCCCGCGGTATCGCGCGCGAGTTCGGCGATCTGCTCGATCGTGGGCCGGTGGTGCAGGAAGTTCTGGCCGAGCTCGTGCCGGCCGCCGTAGCGCGACCGTGCGTCGGCGAGGTGTTCTGAGTGCGGGTGCGCGTGCATGAGGCGCTCCATCCGAGAGAGGTGCGGAGCGCCCGGAGGCGTGCTGCAGCAGCGGCGATCCGGGCGCGATGGGCTCGGAGGTCGGCGCGTCGAGCTGCCCGATCCGTGGCGGGCGTGCGTTCAGAGGCTCACGCGCGGACGGGGTGCGGGGCAGCGGTTCGGGATCGCGCCGTCAGGCGCGACGATCCCGGAAGAAGGCGCGCTGACCGAGCGCGCTGCACAGTGTTCCCATGCGCACCACCGTAGCAGCCCAGGCCCCGGATGTCAGGGGCGCCCCCTGCGGTGGCGCGGGTCGGCGGGCGACTGCCTGCCGCGGCCCGCGCCGGTGCGCGGTACGGTGGAGATCGCTTCCTACGCATCGAACCGCAGCGCGAAAGGCCGGTGGTCACATGTCCGTCGTCAAGATCAACGCCATCTCAGTTCCGGAGGGGAAGGGGCCCGAACTCGAGGCGCGATTCGCCGCCCGCAAGCACGCGGTCGACTCCTCGCCCGGATTCCAGGGCTTCGAACTGCTGCGCCCGGTGCAGGGCGACGAGCGGTACTTCGTCGTCACCCGCTGGGAGACGGAGCAGCATTTCGAGGCGTGGCGCGACTCGCGCGGCAACGCCGACGCGCACGCGCGAACCGATGGGGAGCAGCCGCGCAAGCCGGTGGCGACCGGGGCGGAGCTGCTCGAGTTCGAGGTCGTCGACCTCGACGGCATGAGCTGAGGCCCGGGGCGGCTCGACGCTCGGCGGGCTGCCCGGCTTGTCACTCCGTGCTTGGGCTCCTGCTCGGGCTCTGCCGCGATGCATTCTGTCGCACAGACCCTCGGATCTCACGCGTGTCTCGGACGAGATCCCGTCATCCGCTCCGAAACGCGGGTGAGATCCGAAGCACGGGCGCGGAAAATATCCCCCGGGCCCCGTAGAGGATCCCGTGAGCGCCCGCCAGGGCGGCCAGCCCCGGGGCGCCCCGGGGGTCGCGTAGACTGGACCCTCGTGGCTCTTACAATCGGAATCGTCGGCCTGCCCAACGTGGGCAAGTCCACCCTCTTCAACGCTCTCACCCAGAACGACGCGCTCGCCGCGAACTACCCGTTCGCGACCATCGAGCCCAACGTGGGTGTGGTGAACCTGCCCGACGCGCGCCTCGACAAGCTCGCCGAGATCTTCGGCAGCGAGCGGATCCTGCCCGCCCCCGTCAGCTTCGTCGACATCGCCGGCATCGTGCGCGGCGCGAGCGAGGGCGAGGGACTCGGCAACCAGTTCCTCGCGAACATCCGTGAGGCCGATGCGATCGCGCAGGTGGTGCGCGGCTTCAGCGACCCCGACGTGGTGCACGTCGACGGCGCCGTCGATCCCGCGAGCGACATGGAGACGATCAACACCGAGCTGATCATCGCCGACATGCAGACGCTCGACAAGGCGCTCGTGCGCCTCGAGAAGGAGCTCAAGAACCGCAAGATCGACGCCTCGGTGGTCGAGACCGCGAAGGACGCCCGAGCCGCCCTCGACGAGGGCAGGGTGCTGTCGCACGCCGGCCTCGACCTCGAGCCGATCAGGGAGCTCGGCCTGCTCACCGCGAAGCCGTTCCTCTACGTCTTCAACGTCGACGAGGGCGTGCTGCAGGATCGCGCGCGCCTCGACGAGCTCGCCGCGCTCGTGGCGCCCGCGAAGGCGATCTTCCTCGACGCGAAGATCGAGAGCGAGCTCACCGAGCTCGATGCCGAGGACGCCGCGGAGCTGCTGGCCTCGATCGGCCAGGAGGAGAGCGGGCTGGATCAGCTCGCCCGCGTCGGCTTCGACACCCTCGGCCTGCAGACCTACCTCACGGCGGGTCCCAAGGAGGCGCGCGCCTGGACGATCAAGAAGGGCGCGACCGCCCCGCAGGCCGCGGGTGCGATCCACACCGACTTCGAGAAGGGCTTCATCAAGGGCGAGATCATCTCGTTCGAGGATCTCGTCGAGGCCGGCTCGGTGGCCGAGGCCCGCGCGAAGGGCAAGGCGCGCATGGAGGGCAAGGACTACATCATGCAGGACGGAGACGTCTGCGAGTGGCGTTTCAACGTGTAGCGCCGCTTCGCTTGAGCCGCCAATCCCGCCGGTAGAAGCAGCTTGGCTCCCGCTTCCGCTTCCGAAAAGCCGGTGCGTCGCCCTCGTTCAGCTCGGTTCGGGCCCTGCCGACTTACAGATCGGGACGGGCGATCGACTCGAGGGGTGGCCAACGAGGAACTTCGTCGGCTTCGAGCAGGTCGCGAGAGAATCGGCACCTCTCCGCGCGGTCTGTCGAAGCGTGGATCGTGCGATTGAAGCGCGCTGTCATGATTCTTCTTGTCGTGCATGGGTGAACTCGAGTCAGTCGCACAATGCGGCGCGCAGCGCAGGGAACGACCAGCGTGCGATGCCAGGAGCGTCGTCAGTCTGGGTCGAGAGGCTCCAGGTGCGCAGTGCGGTTGAAGTTCTCGTAGGATGGGAACAGGGGACCCACGATCGGGCATGATCGTTTTCATCTCAACCACCCCTTCTTGAACTAGTACTGTGCTGCCGGGGGAACAAGCGTTGAAGAAGATCGTCTCAGGAGTGATCACTGCTGCGCTCGCCTTGTTGTTGGCGTTCACCGATGTGGTCGGGGGTGTGACGTCGATCTCCGCGGCGGTCGCCGCAGACATGCCGGCGATCACGCTCAACGGGACGGTCGCGCAGGGAGACCCGGGGTATCTCAACCCGAAGGCGGTCGTGCTCTCCTCGGGTACGGAGACGCGGGTGAGCTACCGCCTGGTGCCCGACTACGCCTCGGGTGAAGCCGTGGGAGTACAGGTCAAGATCTTCCTGCCGTCGCTCGAGTACGTGGATGGCGAGTATCGGGTGCTGGGCCGGGATCGGGCGCCGAGCGAGCTCGGCATCCAAGGCCGAGTGGTCGCAGGCGGCGGATGGCATGTGGTCTCGGACACGACGGTCAGGGGCGGGCCGGTCATCATGGAGTACGACGGCAGCCTGGGCGCCGGAGCGAACCCCGCATTCGACCTCTACCTCACGACCTACAACGACGGGACGGACGGGCCGTACGGGGGGAGTGCCGGAGGGCACGAGCTTCGAGCTCAACGGCTTCGTATCGTACGAGATGTTCAACCGCGTCGAGGGATCGTCGTGGAGCACCCCGTACGAGCTCGACGACGAGTCACGTGTCTCGGTCATCTCCTCCGATCTGACGTGGGAGACCGACATCCAGTCGTACGTGCCGGGAGGTGGCCCGGATCTCGTGCCCATCTGGGATCGCTACCAGTACATCGACTACGTCTACTCCATCACCAACACCTCGGAGAACGTCGCCTCGAACATCGACGGTTACTCGGCCACGTTCGACATCGACTCCACCGCCAGCAACGTCAACGGCATCATCCCGTTCGACATCAACCGTTGGGTCTACAACGAAGACGGGCCGCCCGCGGTCAACGACGACCTCAACTACATCTCGGGACAGTTCGTCGGGGTGCCGGGCCAGGGTGGCATCCTCATCTACGACGTGACCGACTGGGACGGCGAGAGCGAGCTCACCGACGAGATCCCGTACACCTATTCGGGCACTGGCCTGGTCACGATCGATCGCCAGCACGGCGCCGCCAAGCAGGAGCTCACCCCCGACGGCGTAGCGGGTGCGACCGAACGCAAGTTCCTCATCTCGCTGCCGCTGAGCCGTCAGGGGTTCCCCAACCCGCCGACGAACTTCAAGGTGGCGGCGATCACGAACGTGCTCTTCGCGAAGACCGCCAACTGGGCGAAGACCCGCGTGGTCGAGCGCGAGATCGTGCTGCCCGCCTACGACTTCGCCTTCACGCACACCACGCGCCAGAACGATGTCGTGTACGGGTACGAGACGTACAACGAGATCACGGATCTCCGCAGCGACTCCAACGCGCCCGTGTTCGACCCCGTTCTCGCTTATCAGGTCGACGAGGACTTCGCGCTCGACCGGGTCACCTACGAGTTCGATCAGATTGCCGCGGAGTCATTCGAGAACGCGGAGATCACATACTCCTACATCGATGAGGAGACGGCGGAGGCGGTCACCAGGACCATTTCGCCGATCCTCCGCGAGCAAGACGAGGACACGGGGCTCGTGACGCTCACGTTCGACGTCTCGGAGCTGCGGGAGCTCGACTGGGATCGCACCCTCTCGCTGAGCCTCGTCGACCGCGTGGAACCGGGGTCGACGCTTCCCCTGAGCATCAAGGTCTTCGGCGAACCCTACCGGGTGGGCGAGATGGCCTCCCAGGCGACGGTCACCTACATCGAGAAGATCGCGAGCAACGACGACTTCGGGCAGAACACCACCTACACCGAGGTCGAGCATCAGACCGCGGTCGACACGAGCTTCAACGTGATCTACCCCGAGGAGGTCATCCCGAGCATCCAGGTGAGCATCGACGGCAAGGGCGCCCGCGCCACGGTGCCGTACGAGACCGCGAGCCTCATCGACTTCCTCTTCGGTGTGAACGACACGGTCGCCGAGAACTCGACCACCACTCTCGTGCTGAACACCGACGCGGAGAGGGTCAAGAACGCCGAACTGATACTTCGGGCGGCCCTGTTCGAGCATGCCCAGAACCTCCGGGTCTCTTACGAGACCATGGACGGCGACATCGAAGAGATCGACCTCAGCGCGTACGCGGGTACCGGAGACTTCAACGTCGCGCTTCCCGAACGGGCGGCCAAGGTCATCATCGACTCCGACGAGTTCGCCTCGAGCGGCTCGGCCAACTTCGTCTCCGTCTCGGCGCAGATCGGCCACGGGCTCGACAAGCTGCACACCGTCACGGGTGAGATCCGCACCTACCAGCCGAAGCCGTACGACAGGGACACCACCCGCACGGCGACCGGAACCATCGACATCCAGCTGCCGAACGAGCTCGTTCCCGCGGTCGACGTCATCGGCGTGTACGGTTCCCGCAAGACGCAGACGACCACCCACGTCGGTTACGAATCGACGTTCGGGGTCGAGTACCAGCTCGACACCCGAGGAGTGAACTCGCCCTCGTCGGAGTACGTCATCGACACGCTCGCGCCGACGAAGTCGGGCTCGCTCGAGTTCCGCAGCATCTCCCTGCAGGAAGCGCTGCTCGACAGCATCACCGACCCGAAGGTGACCTTCGTCGACCGTTCGGGCGACGAGCAGGAGTTCACCTCGTCAGAGGTCACCTCTGACGAGGTGACTCTCGAAAACGTCGCCAAGATCATCGTCTCGGGTGAGAACCTCCGTCTCGACGGGCTGCAGACGATCGCGATCGTCGAGTACAGCGCCGACATCGAGATCGGCTCGTCCCAGACGGTGCGCGCCACTTTCTCCGGCACTCAGGAGCCTCCGTACGAGAACAGCAAGACCGCGACGAAGAACAACCAGATCATCGTTCGCGAGACCAAGACGGAGGTGCAGGTCGAGGGCGTCAATCAGGTCAACAAGGGTCTCGGCGTCGGCAACGACTACTCCGTCGACATCTATCGCTGCTGGTCTTGCGGAACCTGGTACGGTACCGCGGATTACACCCTTGACCAGGGCTACAAGTCGCTGGGCGGCTTTACCTCGACGGTGACTCGCCCGACCGCAGCGTACGACAACAACGATCAGCGGGTGACCGTCGAGGCCGATCTGCCCTACGAGCACTTCGACCTGTACTACCTCAAGATCCGCGAGGCGCTGCAGCCCTACATCGACACCGTCGACGTGTACCGCGTGGTCGACGGCGAGGAGGTGCTTTGGAAGTCGGTGCCGGGCAGCGAGTGGGTGAACAACACCCAGGAGGGCTCGGGATTCTGGCGGATCAACACGGCTCGCCCCGATATGAATTGGCCTGGTTTGAGTTCCGACCGGTTTTCCTGTCAACCTGTCGGTGACAGAAGTTCCTCGGCCTCAGTATAGTAGGCCTGCTCGACCTCGATCGGGGTACGCATATCGAGCTCCCCGTGAAGGCGCTCATGGTTCCACCACCACACGTATTCGAGGGTCGCGAGTTCGACCTGCTCAACCGTCCGCCAGGGGCCCTGCTGTCGGATCAGTTCGGTCTTGTAGAGGTTGTTGACCGCCTCAGCCATGGCATTGTCAAAACTGTCGCCGACCGTCCCGGTCGAGGGCACTGCTCCGAGTTCCGCAATGCGATCCGTATAGACCATGGCGGTGTAATTCGACCCGTGATCGGCGTGATGGATCAGGCCATCGAGCCTGCCGCCCGATTGCCACGCAGCCATATCGAGTGCCTGCATCGGCAGAACCTCAGATTTCAGCGTCGCAGCGACATTCCAGCCCACGATTCTGCGCGAGTACACGTCAGTGACGAACGCGACATAGGCGAACCCAGACCAGGTGGCGACGTAGGTCACGTCGCACACCCAGAGCTTGCGCGGCCCGTCAGCGGCGAATCTCCGGTTGACGAGATCGGCAGGCAGTGCCGCCGTTTTGTTAGGGCGTGTGGTGAACACGCGCTTTGATTTCCGTACCCCGCGCACGCCGGCGAGCCGCATCAGACGCTCGGTCTGGTCGCGGCCGATCTTCCACCCCTCACGCTTCAGCAGGGCATGCATCTTCCGGCGCCCGTACACGCCATAGTGCTTCGCGTGGAGCCGCCGGATCTCAGGGAGGAGCAACTCGTCGCGCAGCTGCCTGGCTGAGGCCGACCGGGCTTTCGCGGCCCGGTATCCGCGGGAGGTGAGGAACCCACGAACTGCCGCACGCAGCGTACGACAGAGGAACTCGACCCCGAAACGATCACGGTACTCGTCGATGAATCTGATCATTTCGTTCGTGGCCGGTCGAGTTCCTTCGCGAAAAACACGCTCGCGGCTTTGAGTACCTCGTTGGCCTTACGGAGCTCGCTCACCTCGCGGCGTAACCGCCGGTTCTCCTGGGCCATATCGATCGAGGTGCCAGGCTTCGCGCCGGTATCGATGTCGTAGCGGCGCTGCCACACGCGCAGCGTCTCCGGGCTCACTCCGAGGAGCCCACCGACGTGTCGGCAGGCCGCGGTCAGCGACTCGTGCTCGGGACGGGCTTCGGCGAGCATCCGAAGTGCGCGCTGGCGAAGTTCAGGGTCATATTTGCTTGGCATCGTAGTTCCATCCTTGTATAAAGATCGGAACTCAAACCAGGCCAATTCACATCGGCTCGGTCGACGCCTACTCGCCCGGGGCCGATGCGGAGGATCTGAAATCGCGTGCGGTGATCACCAACAGCACCGGGCTGCTGTACCCGCTCAACTCGCAGCAGAACTCGGCGAACCGTCTGGGTTACTCGACCGACTACAACGACTTCAACAAGAACCAGCTGCTGGTCGACCGCCTCGTGTTCTCGGAGAAGACGCTGTTCCAGTACGAGACCTACGACAACTTCGGCAAGCGCAAGGTCGCCTTCTCCGACCTGAACCGCGCGGGAACCGTCGCGCCGGAGATGACCCCCGTGCGCCAGGGCGGCGACTTCTCGTTCGAGGTCTCAGTCGACAACTCGAAGGAGGTCGGAGACCGGCCCTACCCCTACCCGATCATCTACGACGTGCTCCCGTTCGCCGACGACACATCGATCAGCAACTCGACCATCCCGCGCGGATCGCGCTACTCCGCGTGGCTCAAGCCCGACGGCATGAAGCTCGAGCGCGACGGCGCGGAGAAGAAGACATACCTGCCCAGCGAGTACACGGTCTACGTCGGACCGCTGACCAAGCAGGGCGGCGAGATCGTCGAAGCCCCCATGGTGCCTCACGCGGAAGCCGCGAGCGAGTCGTTCTTCGACTCGCTGGGGCTGCCCGGCCAGCCGTCGGCGGTGAGGGACGGCCACTTCGTCACGCTGGACGAGATCAAGGACGACCCTGAGCTGCTGAAGAAGGCCAGGACCGTTCTCGTGCTCTTCAACAACGGCGCCGAGGTCCTTCCCGGACAGAGCAAACTCAAGTTCACGTACGACATGAAGGCCCCGCTCAACGCGCCGACCTTCCTCGAGCAGTTCGACGAGCCCGAGAAGAAGCGGGACGCGGCGCTCTGGAACTCGTTCGTCGCCACCCAGCGCGTGAGCCGCTTCATCCCCCAGGAGTCGAACACCGCCGGCGCCTACGCGATGGAGAAGCGGGATCACGCCTACATCGGCAACTACGTCTGGAACGACGTCAATTACAACGGGCTGCAGGACGAGGGCGACCCCTTCGCCGACGCGAACGGGCGGACGCTGCTCGATCCGACGAAGGATCTGAACTTCGACGGGCAGATCGACGACCCCGGCATCAACGGCGTTCGCGCAACCCTGCTCACGCCGAGCGGATACAACGTCGATGCCCTGGGCAACCCGATCCATCGGGTCTCGGACCACTGGGAGATCGTGGACGAGGACACCGGCGAGTCGGTGCTGGACGAGGTCTTCCAACAGCCGATTCGTTCGGAGGGCCCGCTCGTCACCGTCACCGAGACCGACTACCACGGCAACGACGGCTACTACACCTTCTCGAACATCCAGCCGGGGGAGTATCGCGTGATGCTCGAGTTCCCGAGAGCGTACGATCGGTTCTCTGCGACCACCGAGGAGGTCTTCAAGAACTCCAGAGTGCGGGTGTACGCTCCTGGAGAGCAGCTCGACATCCCGGCGGAGGTCGACGATGAAGCGCTGGTGACGATCACCGACGCTGCTCGTGTCGATGTCGACACCACCGACGAAGAACGCATGAGCTTCGACTTCGGGGTGGCGCAGAAGGTGCGCGTCGGAGGCACCATCTTCAAGGAAGACATCGCCACGCTCGACGGATACCAGGCCGGCGCCACCGAAACCGGCATCGAGGGCTATCACGTCTACCTGAAGCGCATGAACGGCGAGACCGCCGTCGACGCCGACGGCGACCCCCTGGTGGCGGTCACCGATGAGCAGGGCAAGTACGCGTTCGACCTCCTGCCGATCGACCGCCAGTATTACGTGCAGGTGACCGATCAGCACGACGGCTTCAGCACCGAGTGGGTGGTGTCTCCGTTCGTGCACCACGTCGACCCTTTCGCCGAGGCGAACGACAACGACGGGTCGACCGAGAAGGGCTCGAAGACCGTCAGAACGAACACGCTCCATTTCGACCTCGAAGGTCTCTTCGGAACGGGCTTCGCCGACCGCGAGTCGGTGAGCATCGGCTTCTACGAGAAATCGACCTACGGCGTCATCGGCAATCGCGTGTGGAACGATCTCGACCGCGACGGCATCCAGGACGAGGGCGAGCCCGGCGTCGAAGGGCAGACGCTCCGTCTCGAGCAGTACGTCCGCGACGGCGGCGAGTGGACGCGCACTGCTTTCAGCGACACCGCGGTCTCGAACGCAGACGGGTACTACTACTTCATGAGGGTGCCCAGCACCGTCTTCGAGGACGGCCGGCCTGTCGACACCGCGTATCAGGTGGTCGTCGACGAACTGGTCACCGGGTACACCTTCGCGCTTCCGCACCGGCAGTCGAACGCCGGATCCGATCCCGCCGAGTCCGATTCCGACTTCTTCAAGAACGGAACCATGCACGAGACGGCCGTGGTCGGCGAGTACCTCGTCAGCATCGCGGACCTCGATGACGCTACGAGGGTCATCTCCGGGCTCGACGACAACACGGTGGACCTCGGGCTCGTGCCGCACGCGCGGTCGACCCTCTCGGGTGAGGTCTTCATCGACTCCGACGGCGACGGCGTCAAGAACGATGCCGCCGAGGCCGATGAGATCTACACGGCCGCTCTGGAGGTGCTCTTCGGCGGGAACTGGGTCGAGGTCAGGCAGGATGCGGATGGGCGCATGATCGAACCCGCCTACGCGCAGGCGTCGGATGCCCCCATGACGCAGGCCGGTGTGGCGTCCTACGCGTTCGAGAACCTGCACATCATCGACTCGGAGCAGCGCGTCCCATACGAGTACCGGGTGAGGGTGAGCCAGGTTCCGCTCTGGCAGCAGGTCACCGGGTTGCACGTCGGCGACGACGAGTCCGAGGATAACGACTTCGTGCATGAGACGAGGGGCCTCTACAACTCCGCGGTCTCCGACGTTCGCGTACTCGGGGAGCTGCAGGAGCAGCTCCTCCCGATCGAGACGTTCGAGGGGATCCCGGCCAGGGATGTGGACCTCGGCGTCGTCAACCTCAAGACGCAGGCCAAAATCGGTGATCGCATTTGGAACGACGTCGACGGCGATGGCATGCAGGATCCGGGAGAGCCCGGCATGGACGGAATCCGCGTGGTGCTGAACCGCCTCGTGGACGGCGAGCTGATCTACGTCGCAGAAACGCGCACCGGCGTGGATGGCGCGTACGAGTTCACCGCCGACGTCGCCGACCACGATCCCGTGAGCGTCGGGTTCAATACGCCTCACGTCTACGTCGTCGAGTTCAACCTGAGCTCGCGGCAGACCCTGTCGCCCATCGGCTCCGGCAGCGGCGCGACCGACTCGCGGTTCGTGAATCTGATCACCGCGGGCGGGGCTCTGTACGACCACGGCATAGCGGATTCCCGACACACGGCGGTCTCCGAGGAATTCTCGCTCGTGGACGTCGACGGGAGCGGTTATGCCCTGTACGACACCGCCGGCGCCGTTGACCACATCGACGGCGGTGTGATCACGCACGACACGGTTCGAGTGATCGGCGACACCGTCTACGACGACCGGGACCGCAACGGGGTTCAGTCCGCCGACGAACCAGGGATCGGCGGCCTCAACGTGCGGATCTTCAAGCTGAACAGGGACACGGGTCTCTGGGAGGCCTACGAGGGGCCCGACGGATCGTCGACCATCACCGACGCGCGCGGTGAGTATCGGTTCTCGGTCGAGGTCGCCGACCTCGACAAGGACTCGGCCCACTACCGCTCCGCCGAGGAGTACCGGGTGCTCATCGAGGCGCCGGCCAACATGCGGCTCGTCGAGGTCGACAACGTGTTCTTCTACCAGGCCGCCGCCGATGTCGACGGGATCGCCATCGCCAAGCCGCACAGCTTCGTGCTGTCGGACGCGATGACCCTGATCGACTCCGGCGTCGACGGCGTGGATCTGAACTCGGCCCGCGATGTACTCACGGCGGACGCCGGCTTCGCGGTGTTCGACGCCTCGGTCACCATCGGTGGACGGATCTGGGACGACGTCGATCTCAACGGTCTGCAGGACGCCGGAGAGCCCGGGATCGCGGATCGTACCGTGCTGCTGTGGGAGCTCGTCGATGGGGAGTGGGCGCAGGTGGACGACCTCGTAGGCCGCGGACGGGCGGTGACGGCCGCCGACGGCGGGTACGCCTTCGAGGTGAGCCCCACTCACTACGATGAGAACGCGCCCGGATTCCTGGCGCCGCGCGAGTACCGGGTGACCACCGAGCGCGAGGGCTATCACGTGTGGTCGCCGCTCAACGTGGGCGACGACCCCGCCATCGACAGCGATGTGCGCCCGGCCGCACCCGAGTTCGGCACGCCGTACACCGGCGTCACCCGCGTGTTCTCCGTCGCCGATCACGACGGCGCCATGGTGGACATCACGAGCGTTCGCGATGACCTGCGGATGGACATCGGCCTCAAGGTCTACGACCACCTGGGCGTGATCGGCGGCGACATCTGGGAAGACAGCAACGAGGACGGGGATCGCCAGGCCGGCGAGCCGTTCCTCGAGGGCCGGCAGGTGACGCTCTGGGAGAGGGCTGAGGGCGAGTGGACGATCGTCGAAGACGCCCACGGCTATTCGACCCGGATCACCGATGAGCGCGGGCACTACGAGTTCGAGGTGGAGCCGACGACCTACGACGTGGAGTCCGAGCGCTACCTGCAGCCGAGAGAGTACCGCACCACGGTCGAGGTGCCGCAGGGATACCGGCTGAGCGATGGCAGCCGCACGGCCGCGCTGCACGAGCAGCTCGCGACATCGCTCACCGCGCAGATCTCCGAGCTCGATGTCGAGGGCAACGTCGAGCTGTCCGAGACCCGCGACGATCTCACGCTGAGCTTCCCGTTCGCGCTGGTGCCGGCCGACGCCGATCTGGCGCTGACAGGAGCCCGCCTCAATGTTGTCTACGCCGCACTCGTCGTCGCACTCGGAGCGGTCGTCGTGTTCGTCGGGGCGAGACGTCAGCGCAAGAATGCGCGTCAGGAGCCGTGATGGAGGAGAACGCAGTGACGGGGCGCGGCAAGCACGCGGAGGCGGGGGAACCCGGGGGCTCCCCCGAGCCCCGCGGGGAATCTCGGGAACCCTCTGACGATGCCCGGCAGGCGCGAGCCGAGGCTTCGAGGCCGACCCGCTCGAGACGCAGGGCCGCGTGGATCGCCACCGCAGTGGCTGCCGTGGTGGTACTCGTGCTCGCGGCGCTGCTGTCGTGGAATCGGCCGGCGGGTGGCGGGGAGCCCGTCACCGTGGGCGGGACGGAGTACACCACGAACATGCGGATGGACGAGCGCGGCGGATACGTGTACGTGTACGTCCCTGTGAACTCTGACGTCGAGGAAGTGGTGGTCGAGGTGGACGATGAGCAGGACAACCGTGAGATCCGGAGTTTCCTCGACTCCCTCGACACCTTCACGCCGGGGGAGCACGTGCTCGAGCTGAGCGACTCGAACCTCCACTTCATCGTGGACGGCATGGCAGAGGAGTGATCCTCGTGCGCGGCCGGAATTGGTCGTAGGCTTTCCGGCTGGTTTCGGATAGCTTCGAAGTGTGAGCCACTACCTGATCTCGTTTCCGAGCTCGGCACTCGACTGGGTGCGAGACGAGCAGCTGTGGGCCGAGATCGAGCGCACCTCGCGCGAGGTCATCCGCGAGGCGAAGGCGGCCGGAGTCTACGTCTTCGGCGGCGGGCTCGATGACACCGTCGCCCCCGTGAGGATCGCAGCCGACGGTGCGGTCTCCACGGATCTCTACCGCGAGACCCGCCTGCTCGACGGCGGCTTCTGCGTGCTCGACCTGCCGACGCGGGAGGCCGCGGAGGAGTGGGCCGCGAAGCTCGCCGCCGGCTGCCACTGCGACCAGGAGCTGCGCCCGTTCCACGACGACCCAGAATCCTGAGGGCCCGCACCCCGCAGTCGGCCGCCGCAACCCGCGTACCGTCCCTACCCGAGCACCGTGAAGCCGCGTTCGAGTGCTCCCCGCCCGGTCAGCGCCTCCAGGATCCGCGCTCCATCGCCGTTGTCCACCGCGAGTTCGGCGGCGAGTACCGCCGAGCTCCGGAGCGCGGGCAGCGGAGGGGCCGGATCGACCCCCGCCGCCCGCGCGATGTCGACGCCGTGCACCACCAGCTCGAAGGTGCGCGTGGGCAGATAGTCGCTGAGCCGGATCCCGCCCACGATGCACGTGATCATCGGATCCCCGGCGCCCCGTACGAGCTCGAGCACCCGATCGGCGATCTTCGAGAACGCGGCCGCCGGATCCGCGCCGAGCGCTTCGCCCGCGGCCACTCCGCGGGCGTGCACGTCGGCCGGATCGGCGCCGGGCATGTCGCGGGTGCGTCTGAAGTATTCGGCGGGGCCCGAGATCTCCTCGCGCTGCGCGGGCCTGCCGAGGTACTGCTCCACCGTGAGGAGCGCGCGGCTGGTGTGCCCGACGAGGGCCCGCAGATCCCAGTCGCCGAGACCGGGCGCCGACCAGTCGGGATCGCCGAGACCCGCCACGAGGGAGCCCGCCCACCTGGCGGCCGCGCCGAAGTCGCCCTCGGCCCTCGCGGCAGCTGCGGGCCGGCTCGCATCCGCGCGGGCCGCGGTCGCCGTCGATTCGGGGTCTGGTGCGTCGCTCTGCATACTCCTAGTGTGGAGCCGGAGCGAAAGGAGCGCCAGATGGCTGATGCGACGAAGGGGCCGAAGTCGTACTTCCCGTCGATCGAGGCGAAGTACGGCAGGTCGATCGACGAGTGGATCGAGCTCTTGCGCCCTCACGCGGGCGAGAAGCACATGGAGCAGGTCGCGTTCCTCAAGGAGCAGGGGATGGGGCACGGCCACGCGAACGCGCTCGTGCACGTCTTCCGCGCCGAGCACGACGGGGCGTAAGCCTGTGCGGCGAGCGCCGGGACTCCGCATCGGATCCGCTCGCGGTGCGAGCGGCAGGGCGCCGGCCCGACCGGCCCCGACGAGGGTCGAGCCCGGGAGGCCCGCCCGATCCCGCCCGCCAGTATCATCGGGGACGACCTGCGAGAATGGAGCCCCATGAGCGAGAACGAGCAGCCCGGCCTGCCCCCGTGCCCCGAGTGCGCGAGTGAGTACGCCTACGAGTCCGGGGCGCTGCTCGTGTGCCCGATGTGCGGCCACGAGTGGGCCGCAGCCGAGGCAGCCGAGGGAGGAACGGACGCCGGCGAGGGATCGCGGTCCGTGCGCGACGCCGTCGGCAACGTGCTCTCCGACGGCGACTCCGTGACCCTCGTGAAGAGCGTCAAGGTGTCGGGCGGCGGCGGAGGCACCATCAAGGCCGGCACGAAGGTGAGCGGGATCCGGCTCATCTCCGACGGCGTCGGAGATCACGACATCGACGCCCGCGTGCCCGGTTTCGGCAAGCTGCAGCTCAAGTCGAGCGTCGTCAAGCGCGCGAACTGAGCATCTCCGGGTGCGGAACCCGTCGCTGCGATCCGTATCGGGATGCAGCCGTCACTTGGATCCACGATCCCGACTCGCCCCGAGCGCCCGTGAGATACGTGGCGCATCGGGGGTTCTGCATCTCGCCGGTCGCGCGCATACTGGGAGGACGGGCAACCGACGCCGAAGGAGCATGTCATGCCGCACTCACTCGCAACGTATATCGCACTGCCGGGCACGACCGGCGAGGCCATGGAGCACTGGCACGAGGTCTTCGGCGGTGAGCTGGAGATCCTGAGATACGGCGACATGCCCCCGATGGAGGGCATGCCGTTCACGCCCGACCCGCGAGCGGTGGCCCACTCGACGCTCGTGCTGCCCCGCGGTGCGGGGGTGATCGCGGGCGGCGACTCGATGGACGACGGCACCGACTACCCGGTGCGCGGCACCGCCTACTCGCTGCTCTACACGACCGACACGCCCGATGAGGCGCAGGGGCTGATCCAGAAGCTCATCGACGGCGGCGGAGCGACGGGCATGCCGTTCGAACAGGCTCCCTGGGGCGACTGGTACGGCCAGGTGTTCGACCGCTTCGGCGTGATGTGGGCGTTCTCCTGCGAGCGCGCCTGACACGGCGCGGTAGCGTGGAGGGGTGACTGCCGAGACTCGACCCCGCGTGCACTCCGTCGTCGTCGGCGATGCCGCGACCGAGCCGCGCCGCCGCGTGGTGTTCCTGCACGGCCTCTTCGGTCGCGGCAAGAACCTGATGCGGATCGCCGCCGGCCTCGAACCGGAGGCGCGCAGCCTGCTGGTCGACCTGCCGAACCACGGCCGGTCGGCGTGGACCGACACCTTCGACTACGTCGAGATCGCCGACCTCGTCGCGGAGCATCTGCGGGCGTTCGCGGCGGAGGGCGGCGCGGATGCAGCTGAGAGGGCCCCGCTCGGGAACGGCCGCGGCGCGGGATCCGGCGGCCCAGCGGCGGACGACGCCCGCGTCGACGTGGTGGGGCACTCGATGGGCGGCAAGGTGGCGATGGTGCTCGCGCTGCGCCACCCCGAGCTGGTGCGCCGGCTCGTGGTGATCGACATCGCACCCATCGCCTCGGGATCGTCGCGCGGGGAGTTCCGCCACCTGCTCGACGCGCTCGCCGCGGTCGACCTCGCCGCGGTCGAGCGCCGCACGGACGCCGATGCGGCCCTGCGGGCGGCGATCCCCGAGTACGGGGTGCGCGGCTTCCTGCTGCAGAACCTGCGCCGCGGCGACCACGGCTTCGAGTGGGAGCCGAACCTGCGGCTGCTGCGCGAGCAGCTGTCCGCGGTGATGGGGTTCCCCGACCTCGTGGGGCACCGGTTCACGGGCCCGGTGCTGTGGATCGGGGGCGAGCGCTCCGACTACATCTCGGACGAGGACGCACCGGTGATGCGGGCGCTGTTCCCGCGCACGGTGCGCATGACCGTGCGCGGCGCCGGGCACTGGGTGCACTCCGAGAAGCCCGACGAGGTCATCACGGCCCTGCGCACGTTCCTGCTGAGCGATCCCGACCGCGACTGAGGCCTGCGCGGCTCTGCAAGGGGGGGTGCGGGCACGCGCGGACGGGGTCATCATGGAGGGACCGGATCGAGGAGGCGCCATGAACCCGCAGACCGTACGGCAGGAGACCTGGAACGGGCTGCTGCGCGAGCAGATCGACTGGCACTGGGCACACCAGGTCAGAGCGCGCCTCTCGGGGCTCGCCGACGACGAGTACTTCTGGGAGCCCGTGCCCGACTGCTGGAGCGTGCGCCCGCGCGAGGAGAGCCGCGCGCCGGTGCAGGGAGGATCCGGATCCATGGTGATCGAGTTCGCCATGCCCGAGCCGGATCCCGCACCCTTCACCACGATCGCCTGGCGGCTGGGGCACGCGATCGTCGGGATCCTCGCGATGCGCAACGCGTCCCACTTCGGCCGCGAGCCCGTCGACTACTTCACCTACGAGTACGCCGACACGGCCGAGGGTGCGCTGCGGCAGCTCGAGGAAGAGCTCGCCCGCTGGCAGGCCGGCGTGGAGTCGCTCGGCGAGGAGGGGCTCGGGCGCCCCTGCGGAGACGCCGAGGGCCCCTACGCGGAGTGGTCGATGGCGGGTCTCGTGCTGCACATCAATCGTGAGCTCATCCACCACCTCTCGGAGATCTGCCTGCTGCGCGACCTCTTCCTGCACCAGAGGATCGCGCGGGACGAGCGGGCAGAACCCGACGAGCGGGATGCCCGGGACGAGCAGGCCGAGCCGGAGGGATGATACATGGATCTCGGTTTCGCAGCCGTGCCGGGCGGCGAGACCTCCGGCGTGCTGCTCAGGGTGAACCGCGGAGAGTGACGGTGCCGCGCGCCGCCGCGCGGCGCCCCGCTGCGCCGGAGCGGGCGGTCGCCGCTCAGTTCTCGCAGAGGCAGAACGGGTGGCCGGCTGGATCGAGGAACACCGCGAAGGTGCCGTCCTCGCTCGGCTGCACGGGGTGGCGGGTGGCGCCCGCCGCCTCCGCTACGGGGTCGGCCTCGGCGATCGAGTCGACGTAGAGGTCGAGGTGGGCCTGCTGCGGGATCGGGCCGTCCGGCCAGTCGGGCGCCCGGTGATCGGGCACCCGCTGGCAGGCGATCGCGAAGCCGGTGCTCTCGCCCTCCCGCGGAATCACGTCGACCCATCCCGGGTCGTCTTCCGAGGAGCTCGTGCGCCAGCCGAGCAGGCGCGCGTAGAACTGCGCGAGGGCTGCGGCGTCGGGGCAGTCGAGGGCGTACACGTGGCGGGTGGTGCGGATGGAGGTGCTCATGCCCGGCAGTGTAGGTGGGATCACGGGCGCGCGGAAGGGCCTTGCCACGCTGCGCGCCCGTCCCCCCGAGCGAGAGTCTCAGGGCGCTCTGACGTCGGCCCGCTAGCCTGGCACCATGAGCACAGCCGCGGGGGACAGTTTCGACACGGGTGCGGAAGGCGACGGTGCGAACGACGAGATCACCATCTCCGCCAGTGCCCTGCGCACCCTCGGCGATCAGATGCAGCGCTTCCTGCTCGAGTACCGCTTCGCCATGCAGGAGATCGAGACGAAGCTCGCGATCCTGCGCGAGGAGTTCCTGCACATGCACGAGTACAACCCGATCGAGCACGTCTCGAGCCGGTGAAGTCTGTCGACAGCCTCGTCGACAAGCTGCAGCGCCGCGGCCTGGGCACCGACTTCGACGAGATCCGCCGCGAGATCCACGACATCGCGGGCGTGCGCGTCACCTGCGCCTTCATCCGCGACGTCTACCGGCTCTTCGACCTGCTCACGCAGCAGGACGACATCACGGTGCTCGAAGTCGAGGATTTCATCGAGCAGCCGAAGCCGAACGGCTACAAGAGCCTGCACACGATCATCTCGGTGCCGGTCTACCTGTCGAGCGGCCGGGTGGACGTGCCGGTCGAGGTGCAGTTCCGCACCATCGCCATGGACTTCTGGGCGAGCCTCGAGCACAAGATCTACTACAAGTACGCGCGGCAGGTGCCCGACGCCCTGCTCGCGGAGCTCAAGCACGCGGCCGACACCGCAGCCGAGCTCGACACCCGTATGGAGCGGCTGCACGTGCAGGTGCACGGCGAGCCGCCGCTGCACACGGCCCCGATCGACCTGAGCCGCCTCGCCGACCGGGTGCACCGGGCGTAACGGTCGACCCGCGGGCACCCGGTCGACTGCACGCTGTCGCGCCGGCGCATCGCGGCGCGGCTCGGCCGTCGTGCGCGGTCCGACCTGCCGACGGGCTCCGAACGCGAGCCGCGCGAGCCGAGCGCGGCGCGCGTGCCGGCGCCGCGGTAGGGTCGAGACGTGGAGAGCGAGCACCTGCCAGGCGGTTCCGGCGGAGTATGGCGCAGGCGCGCCCCGAACGGCGAGATCCGGGTGCACCGCCCCACGGGCCCCTGGACCCCCGCGGTGCACGCGCTGCTCGCGCACCTGCACGAGCGCGGGCTCGACGGCATCCCCCGCGTGCACGGCATCGACCCCGACGGGCTCGAGGTGCTCGACTACCTGCCGGGCGCGACGCTGGACCCCGAGACGCAGCAGGCGAGCGACCGGGCGCTCGCCGAGGCGGCCGCCTGGCTGCGGCGCTTCCACGACGCGGTGCGCGACTTCCGCCCGGGCGCCGTGGAGTGGCGTCAGGGCGAGCAGGATCTGCGCGACGACGAGCTGATCTGCCACAACGACCCCGGCCTCTACAACTGGGTGGTGGCCGACGGCGACTTCGCCGGCATGATCGACTGGGACCGGGCCGGACCCGGCCGCCCCATCGACGACCTCGCCTTCCTCTGCTGGTCGGGGGTGCCCCTGCTGCGCGAGATCCCGGTCGCCGATGCGGCGCGCAGGATCGCGCTCGCCGCCGACGCGTACGGCAGGATCGGGGCGGAGCGACTGCTCGACGCGGTCGACGCGCGCATGGATCTCATCGCTCAGCGCTGGCGGGCGGGCATCGAACGAGGCGACCCCGGCACGATCGCGCTGCGGGAGTCGGGTGTGATGGATCGGCACCTCGCGCGGGTGCGGGGGTTCGATGCCCGCAGGGAGGCGATCCGCCGCGAGTTGGAGAGACGCGACGGATGAGTGCGGCCCCGCCGCGGGCATGTGCAACACTGGGAGCGGGGACTACCGGGGAGGGCCGTTCGCAGCGGCCTCGTGAGGAGTACGAGCATGACGAGTACGGGTACGACGGGAGCATCCGCGACCAGGCTGGGTCTGGCCGACGGCGGCATCGAGACGGCGCTGACCGAGCGGCTGGGGCAGCGACTGCCTGAGTTCGCGGCGTTCACACTGCTCGACTCGGTCGAGGGGCGGGAGGCGCTGCGCGAGTACTATCGCCCGTTCCTGCGCCTGGCGGTCGAGCACGGTCGCCCCATCGTGCTCGACACCCCCACTTGGCGATCCAACACCGACTGGGGCGAGCGCCTCGGCTACGATCAGCAGGCGCTCGACGCCGTGAACGCCGACGCCGTGGCGCTGCTGCGAGAGCTCGTCGAAGACGAGTGCGGCGACTCGATCGAGGCCGTCGTGAACGGCTGCGTCGGCCCGCGGTTCGACGATCACTACATCGAGGGCCGTCGCATGACGGCCGCCGAGGCCGAGGCCTATCACGCCCCGCAGGTGAACGCCCTGGCCGAGGCCGGCGCCGACCGAGTGACGGCCGTGACGACACTCGACGCCGCCGAAGGCATCGGAGTGGTGCGCGCGGCGCAGAGTGCGCGCATCCCCGTGGCGGTGTCGTTCGTGGTCGGCGAGGACGGGTTGCTGGCCGACGGCAGCACTCTCGCCGAGGCCATCGCCGCCGTCGACGCGCAGACCGAGGCCGGTGCGATCGGCTTCCTCGTGAACTGCGCGCACCCCACGGCCGTAGCCGAGGGTCTCGAGGTGTGCGGCGCGAGCCCCGAGCTCTCCCGCCTGATCGGGTTTCGCCTCAATGCCGCTCACGACGGCGACGAGGGCCCCGGCGACGGACCCGAGTCGTTCGCCGAGCTCGAGGCCGGCCTGCGAGAGCTCGCCCCCAACGCGAGCATCTTCGGCGGCTGCTGCGGCACCGACACCCCGCACATCGCGGCCCTCGCATCCCGGCTGGCCTAGCGCCCCACTGCGGGGCCGCCCCGCTGCGCCCGGGCTTTGAATCGGCCTCGCCGGTTACGGGACGACCGCTTGTTGTGGTTAGGCTGGTCTCGTGAGTAGAGACCCATTCAAGGAGCTGTTCGGGCCGTCGAGCGGCGACGCCCCCGAGCCCGCACCGGCGCCCGTGCCCGCGCGCGATCGCCTGGCGTACGAGCAGGCCGAGCGGGTGCGCACCTCGCAGCTGCCCGCCGGCAAGCGCACGCCTCCGGCCGGTGTCGACGCCCACCCCCGCGATCGCTCGGCGCAGGCGAAGCCCTGGATCGTCGTCGGCATCGTCGCGGTGCTGGCCATCATCGCGTCGATCGTGATCCTGAACCTCGCGCGGGGTTCCGAGCAGGCGCCGCAGCCGACGGCCCAGCCGACCACGCAGGCTCCCACGACCACCTCGCCGACCACGCCCGCGGATGATGATGACGACGACTCGGATGCCGAGCAGCCCGAGGGCCCGCCCGCCGTCGATGTCGGAGCCACCTACGACATGGCGATCGGACCATGGGATGCGACCTCGCAGATCTCGCAGCGCTTCGGATCCATCAGCTTCAACATTCCCGACGGCACCAACCTCGTGCTCACCTCGGACCTGCTGAACTCCTTCCCCGAGTCGTGCGCTGCGATGCGCCAGGGCTGGGGTGCCACCAAGACCGGCGCCGGCTATGAAGTGCTCAAGCCCGCGGAGCGGTGCGCTGAGGCTCCCGAACTCTACGACGAGGTCTGGGGGCTCGTCGACGCCTGGGTGAAGACCATCCGCTGAGCCAGTCACCCGCGCTCGTCCCCGCCCGAAGCCCGTCAACGGCCCGGCGCCGCGACGGTCCCGGCGTGCGATCGTCAGGCGGCGAACAGAGCGGGCCAGAGCGCGACGGCCAGGGGATAGCCCGCGAAGCTCACGATGTCGAGCAGCCAGTGCGCGACGACGAGGGGGAGGGATCGACCCCACCGCTGGTACGCCCAGCCGAAGACGAGGCCCATCACGACGTTGCCGATGAAGCCGCCGAAGCCCTGGTAGAGGTGGTAGCTGCCGCGCAGCAGCGCGCTCGAGACGACCGTCGCCACGGGGCCGACCCCGAGCCGGCGCATCCGGTCGAAGAAATAGGCCACGACGATCAGCTCCTCGCTGAGCGCCGCCCTGAGCGCCTGCAGCACGAGCACGGGAACGGTCCACCAGAACGCGTCGAGCGCGGTGGGCACGACGGTCGTGTTGATCCCGATCCCCTTCGCGAACAGGTAGAACCCGAGGCCCGGCACGCCGATGAGCGCGGCCAGCGCGAAGCCTTGGCCGGTCTCGCGCAGCCACCACCCGCCCCGGGATCCGTT
This sequence comes from Leucobacter muris, assembly GCF_004028235.1. Classification (NCBI taxonomy): domain Bacteria; kingdom Bacillati; phylum Actinomycetota; class Actinomycetes; order Micrococcales; family Microbacteriaceae; genus Leucobacter; species Leucobacter muris. The sequence continues at coordinate 749,360 of NZ_CP035037.1, forward strand.
CGAGCGCTTCGACAGCGGCGAGGGGCGACGCTCGGTGAGCCCCGGCGCCGGTCTGCCGAGGCCGAGCCCCGCGAGGTGCGGCCGGCGATCGCGCCACAGCAGGAAGATCACGAGCGCGACGGGCGCGAGCCCAAACACGAAGGCGAGCAGCTGGTAGACCAGGTCGAAGACCGGGCTCTCGGCGAGCGGCCGGTTGATCGTCGCGGTCTGAGGCGACAGCGCCGCCTCACGCGTCAGCCGCTCGATGATCGTCACCACCGCGTAGACGCCGGATGCGCCGAACGAGAGCGCGAGCACGATGCCGAGTTCCCAGCGCAGCCGCGCGGGCGAAGAATGATCCGTCACCGCACCAGCGTATGAGGTCGCGCGGCGCGACGCACCTGCGGGCCCGCCGCGGCGATTCCACAGGCACGCTGGACGGGGTTCGAACGCCGTCCATTCCGGGAAGATGGAGACTTCGCACAGTGCAGCCCGGGGCCCGAGCGCGAACTTTCTCGGACTCCTACAGACCTCCATCACGATGCCGTTACGGACCCCGTTTTGCGCGGCCTCCCATCCGCCGCTCGTTAGGCTGGGGTGGTTATTTCGAATTCACTCCCGGGGTGGAACGCACGTCGGCGTGCACCGACCGGGATGGAACTTTTCAAGGAGGAAACCTCGTGAAGCGATCAAAGATTGGCTTCGGGTTCGTCGCACTGGCGGCAGCGGGCGCGCTCGCGCTGTCCGGCTGCGCGTCCGGCGGCGGATCGAACGGCGGCGGCGATGCCGGCGCAGGCATCATCACCGTCAACAACACCGAGCCCCAGAAGGGCCTGATCCCCGCCGACACGACCGAGGTCGGCGGCGGCAAAGTCGTCGACGCGCTCTGGGAGGGCCTCGTCTACTACGACGCCGACGGCGTGACGCAGATGGGCGTCGCCGAGTCGATCGAGTCCGACGACAACATCACCTGGACCGTGAACCTGCGCGACGACGCCGTCTTCTCGGACGGCACCCCCGTGCTCGCCCACAACTTCGTCGACGCGTGGAACTACGCCGCGAACATCGACAACGCCATGGGCAACCAGTACTTCTTCAGCGCGATCAAGGGCTTCAGCGAGACCGAGCCGGTCGAGGCGCTCGAGGGTCTCAAGGTGATCGACGACCACACCTTCACCATCGAGGCGACCCCCGACTTCCCGGACCGCCTGGGCTACTCGGCCTACTACCCGCTGCCCGACGTCGCCTTCGAGGACATGGAGGCGTTCGGCCAGAACCCGATCGGCAACGGCCTCTACAAGCTCGACGGCGAGGGCGCCTGGAAGCACGACGAGTCGATCAGCCTCGTCAAGAACGACACCTACGTGGGCCCCCGCGAGGTGAGCAACGAGGGCATCGATTTCAAGGTCTACGCCTCGCTCGACGCCGCCTACACCGACCTGCTCGCCGGCAACCTCGACGTGCTCGACCAGATCCCCGACACCTCGTTCGCGGTGTTCGAGGACGAGCTGGGCGACCGCGCCATCAACCAGGCCGGCGCGCTGACCACCACCCTCGCCATCTCGACCAGCCTGCCGCACTTCGGCATGGACGAAGAGGGCAAGCTGCGCCGCGCCGCGCTCTCGATGGCCGTCGATCGCGAAGAGATCATCGACGTGATCTTCGAGGGCACCAACCTGCCCGCGGTCGACTTCACCTCGCCCGTGGTCGACGGCTTCGCCGACGACCTCGCCGGCAAGGAGAAGCTCGAGTTCAACCTCGACGAGGCCAAGAAGCTGTGGGCCGAGGCCGACGCCATCAGCCCCTTCGAGGGCACCGTCGAGGTCGCGACCAACTCGGACGGCCCGCACCAGGTGTGGATCGAAGCTGTGGCCAACCAGTGGGCGACCAACCTGGGCATCTCGGCCGCGCCGAAGCTCTACCCGACCTTCGCGGCATTCCTCGACGACCGCGAGGCCGACGTGGTGGGCGGTCCGTTCCGTGCCGGCTGGCAGGGCGACTACCCGGGTGCGTACAACTACATGCAGCCCCTCTACTACACCGGCGCCAGCTCGAACCACGGCTTCTACGCGAACCCCGCGTTCGACGCGAAGCTCGATGAGGCGATCAACGCCGCGAGCCACGAGGAGCGCAACGAGAAGCTGAACGAGGCGCAGGAGATCCTGCTCGAGGACATGCCCTCGATCCCGCTGTGGTACCAGGGCACCACCGGCGGTTACAGCGAGGGCGTCGACAACGTCGTCTTCGGCTGGAACTCGGTGCCGATCTTCAACGAGATCACCAAGAACTAACCTCTCGGCGAGGGCCCCGGGCTGCAGGCCCGGGGCCCTCGTCTCGTCTCGGCGCCGACCGCCGGGGCGCCCACAGCTCTTCGAAGCGGGCACGCCGTCGTGCCCGGCTTCGCGTTTCAACACAATTGCGAGAGAATACGCAACATGTCAACCCACTCTGAGCGGGGAGGAGCCAGTTCATGCTGAGATACATCCTCTTCCGACTGCTGCAGGTGATCCCGGTACTGCTGGGAACCACCTTCCTGATCTACTTCATGGTCTTCGCGATGCCGGGCGACCCGGTCGCGGCGATGTTCGGCGACAAACAGCCGAGCGAGGCCGTGCTCGAGCGCGTGCGCGAGCAGTACAACCTCGACCAGCCGTTCTTCGTGCAGTACCTGCTCTACCTCAAGGGCATCTTCATCGGCGACTTCGGCATCAGCTTCTCGGGGGAGCCGGTCTCGCAGATCCTCGCCCGCACGTTCCCGGTCACCATCAAGCTCGCCGCGATGGCGATCGTCATCGAGCTCGTGCTCGCCGTGGTCATCGGCCTCTTCTCGGGCCTGCGCAAGGGCAAGATGTTCGACAACATCAACCTGATCATCGGCCTGCTCTTCATGAGCATTCCGATCTTCGTGATCGCCTTCATCGCGCAGTTCGGCCTCGGCCTGAAGCTCGGCTGGTTCAGCCCCACCGTGGGCGCCGGCGCGCCGGTGCAGGATCTGCTGCTGCCGGCGATCGTGCTCGGCGTCAGCCTGTACGCCACCAGCATGCGCCTCACCCGGTCGTCGGTGATCGACACCCTCAACCAGGACTTCGTGCGCACCGCGTACGCGAAGGGCCTCAGCCGCAACCGCGTGGTTCCCGTGCACGTGCTGCGCAACTCGCTCATCCCGACGATCACCAACACGGCCACCGACTTCGGCACGCTGATGGTCGGCGCGACCGTCACCGAGGGCATCTTCAACGTGCCCGGCGTCGGCAACGTGCTCTTCAACGCCATCCTGAAGGGCGAGAACGCGACCGTGGTCTCGTTCGTCACCGTGATGGTGCTCATCTACCTCGGCGTGAACCTGGTCGTCGACCTGCTCTACGCCGCGCTCGATCCGAGGATCCGCTATGCCTGAGCCGCAGAACCAGTCGCCCCAGCCCGCGCGCGCCGCGCGCCCGCCGATCGAGCACTTCGTGGCTCCCGTCGACGAGACCCCCGTAGTGCCCGTCGACGCCGTGCGCATCAAGGAGAAGAAGTCGAACCTGTGGCTCGACGCCTGGCGCGACATGCGCCGCCGACCCATGTTCTGGATCTCGGTCGTGATCATCCTGGTGGTCGCGCTCGTCTCGCTCTTCCCCGGCATGTTCACCCCGGTGGATCCGCGTGCGAGCTCGCTCGCCAACTCGAACGGCGCGCCCGCCGCCGGTCACCCGCTCGGCTTCACCAAGCAGGGCTACGACGTCTACGCGCGCATCATCTACGGAGCATCGACCTCGGTGTCGGTGGGCCTCATCGTGATCGCGATCACCTTCGTGGTCGGCACCGTGATGGGAGCGCTCGCCGGGTTCTTCGGCGGAATGGTCGACACCGTGCTCTCGCGCGTCGGCGACATCTTCTTCTCGATCCCCTACATCCTCGCCGCCGTCGTGGTGATGAGCGTGATGGCCGACTACCGCAACCCGCTCGTGATCGCCTTCGCGATCGGCGGGTTCTCGTGGCCCATCACGGCGCGCATCGTGCGCAGCGAGATCCTGCGCGTGAAGAACGCCGACTTCGTGATGGCGGCCGAGTCGCTCGGCCTCTCGCGCTTCGCGACGCTCGTGCGCCACGTGCTGCCGAACGCGCTCGCTCCCGCGATCGTGGTCACCACGCTCTCGCTGTCGTCGGCCATCGTGGCCGAGGCGACGCTGTCGTTCCTCGGCGTCGGCCTGCCTCCCGGGCAGTTCATCAGCTGGGGCAACGACATCAGCGCTGCGCAGCTCTCGCTGCGCACCGATCCGATGCCCCTCATCTACCCGTCGCTCGCGCTCACGGTCACCGTGCTGGGGTTCATCCTGCTCGGCGAGGTCGTGCGCGACGCGCTTGACCCGAAGGCGAGGGCCCGTCGATGAGCGCAGCCAGCCACCAGAGCGCGCAGCCCCGGCAGCCGCTGCTGAGCGTGCGCGACCTGCAGGTCGCATTCGGCACGAAGAAGCAGCCGAACGAGGTGCTGCACGGCATCTCCTTCGACGTCTACCCGGGCGAGACCGTCGCGATCGTCGGCGAGTCGGGGTCGGGCAAATCGACCACGATGCACGCCGTCATCAACCTGCTCCCGGGCACCGGCCGCACCACGGGCGGCTCCGTGACGTGGAACGGGCGCGAGCTCGTGGGCATCGGCCGACGCGAGATGGAGACCATCCGCGGCCGCGAGATCGGTCTCGTGCCCCAGGATCCGATGTCGAACCTCAACCCCGTCTGGTCGGTCGGGTTCCAGGTCGAGGAGGCGATCCGCGCCAACGGGCTCGCCAAGGGGCGCAAAGAGGTCAAGCAGCGCGCCATCGAGGTGCTCGAGCAGGCCGGCCTGCAGAACGCCGAGCAGCGCATGAAGCAGTACCCCCACCAGTTCTCGGGCGGTATGAAGCAGCGCGCGCTCATCGGCATCGGCCTCTCGGCCAACCCGCAGCTGCTGATCGCCGACGAGCCGACCTCGGCGCTCGACGTGACCGTGCAGCGCGTGGTGCTCGACCATCTCGCCTCGATGACCGAGCAGCTCGGCACGGCCGTGGTGTTCATCACGCACGACCTGGGTCTCGCCGCCGAGCGCGCCGAGAAGCTGATCGTCATGTACAAGGGCAATATCGTCGAGTCGGGCCCGAGCCGCGAGATCCTGCAGCGGCCTCAGCACCCGTACACGAAGCGCCTCGTGTCGGCGGCCCCGAGCCTCGCGTCGCGACGCATCGGCTCCGACGCCGACCTGCCGCCGGCGCCCACCGAGTCGTTCGACCTCGCGGCGCTCGCCGAAGAGGAGAAGCCGACCGTCAAGCACGGCGAGCCGATGATCGAGGTGCAGGGGCTCGGCAAGGTCTACAAGATCCGCAAGGGCAGTTTCGGCTTCGAAGACTTCCACGCCGTGTCCGACGCCTCGTTCACCGTGAACCGCGGCGAGACCCTGGCGCTCGTGGGGGAGTCGGGATCGGGCAAGTCGACGATCGCGAAGATGGTGCTGCAGCTCGAGAAGCCGAGCTCCGGAGAGATCCGGATCGACGGCCAGAACGTCGCGGGCATCTCGGGGCGCAGGCTGTTCGATCTGCGCCGCACCCTGCAGCCGGTCTTCCAGGATCCGTACGGCTCCCTCGATCCCCTGCACAACATCGGCAACACGATCATGGAGCCGCTGAAGATCCACGGCGTGGGCGACGCCGAGAGCCGGCGGGCGCGCATGCTCGAACTGCTCGACCAGGTGGCGCTGCCGCGCGAGCTCGCAACGCGCTACCCGAACGAGCTCTCGGGCGGACAGCGGCAGCGCGTCGCGGTCGCGCGCGGCCTCGCTCTCAAGCCCGACGTGCTCGTGCTCGACGAGGCGGTCTCGGCGCTCGACGTGCTGGTGCAGGCGCAGATCCTCGACCTGCTCGCCGAGCTGCAGCAGGAGCTGGGGCTCACCTACCTGTTCATCACGCACGATCTCGCGGTGGTGCGGCTCATCGCCGACCGCGTGTGCGTGATGCAGCAGGGGCGCATCGTCGAGCAGGCGACGACCGAGGAGGTCTTCGAGAACCCGCAGCAGGAGTACACGAAGAACCTGCTCGCCGCGATCCCGGGCGCGCACATCGAGCTCGGCGTCAGCTGAGTTCGGGTTCCGCGGAGCGAGGGGCGGGTCGGCCGGGGCCGATCCGCCCCTTCGTCGTACCCGGCGCGCGGCGGGCCGCTCAGGCGCCGCGGCGGTAGACGAGCATGCCGAAGAAGCCGAGGATCGACGCCGCCAGCACGAACACCGCCATCGGCAGCGCGGTGTGCTCGCCCCACGCGCCGACGAGCGGGGACGCGAGGCCGCCCACGGCGAACTGGCTCGCTCCGAGCAGCGCGGACCCGGCGCCCCGGGCCGCGTCGGCGAGGCCGAGGGCGAGCGCACTCGCGTTCGACATGATGAGCCCCGTGCCACCGGTCAGGGCGAAGGCGCACACGATGAAGAGGGGCGGCGTCATCGTCCCGGTGGCCGCCGAGGAGGTGAGGGTGACTCCCGCTGCGAGCGAGAGCGTGCTGCCGATGAGCAGCATGCGCGCGGCCGGCACCTTGCCGGCGAGACGAGCGTTCGTCATGTTCGCGAGGATCATCGCGAGCGCACCCGCAGCGAAGGCGAGCGAGTAGAGGAACGGGGGCATGCCGAGCATGGTCTGCCCCACGAAGGGCGACGCCGAGATGTAGGCCATCATGCTGCCGAAGCCCAGACCGAAGACGCAGGTGAGCAGCAGGAAGCGCGGGTTGCCGAGCAGCATGCCGAAGTGGTGCACGGCGGTGCGCACGCCGGAGGCGGCGCGCTTCTCGCGCGGCAGCGACTCGGGCACGAGGATCAGCGCGAGCGCGAACATCGCGGTGGCGATGGCGGCGAGCGATGCGAGCACCGCGCGCCAGTCGCCGACCGTGAGGATCGCGCCGCCGATCGGGGGCGCGAGGAGCGGGCCGAGGCCGACGAACATCGCGATGAGGCTGATGGCGCGGATCGCGTCGGCGCCTTTCGCGAGGTCGACGGCGATGGCGCGCGAGACGACCACGCCGGCCGCACCCGAGACGCCCTGCAGGCCGCGCAGCGCCACGAAGACGGCGATGTTCGGCGAGAACACCATCGCGACGCTCGAGGCGGCGAAGACCGCGAGAGCGATGACGAGCACCGGGCGGCGCCCGCACTGGTCCGAGAGCGGGCCGAGCAGCAGCTGCCCGAGACCCATGCCGAGCAGGAACGCGGTGAGGGTGAGCTGCACCGACGAGGGGGCGGCGCCGAGACTCGCCGCGATCGATGTGAACGACGCGAGATACATGTCGGTGGCGAAGGGGCCGACCGCGGCCAGGAACGACAGCACCGCGAGCAGCCCGGGGGTGAGTCGGTCGCGAGCGGTCATCTTGTCGATCATATACGATCTAGGTGTTCTGCAACCGCCTGCGATCAGATAAAATAATACGTCGGCTTTATATCGGTGACCCCGCGAATCGCGCCCCACCCGGCCTCCTGCCGTGCCGACGCTCAGCTCGTCTCGTTAGGACCACACCTCTATGGCTCTCGCCACCCGCGAAGACCTCCGCAACGTCGCCATCGTCGCACACGTCGACCACGGCAAGACCACCCTCGTCGACGCCATGCTGCGTCAGACCAACTCCTTCGACGCCCACGCCGAGGTCGACGACCGGGTCATGGACTCCAACGACCTCGAGCGCGAGAAGGGCATCACCATTCTCGCCAAGAACACGGCGATCACCTACGAGGGCGCCCACGCGAAGAACGGCCCCATCGTCATCAACGTGGTCGACACCCCCGGACACGCCGACTTCGGCGGCGAGGTCGAGCGCGCCCTGTCGATGGTCGACGGCGTCGTGCTGCTCGTCGACGCCTCCGAGGGCCCGCTGCCGCAGACCCGCTTCGTGCTGCGCAAGGCGCTCGAGGCCCACCTGCCCGTGATCCTCGCGGTGAACAAGACCGACCGCCCCGATGCGCGCATCGAGGAGGTCGAGGGCGAGGCGCAGGATCTGCTGCTCGGCCTCGCATCCGACCTCTCCGAGGACCACCCCGACATCGACGTCGACGCCGTGCTCGACGTGCCGACCGTTTACCTCTCGGGCCGCGCCGGCGCGGCGAGCCACAGCCGCCCCGCCGACGGCTCGCTGCCCGACAACCCCGACCTCGAGCCGCTCTTCGAGACGATCCTCGAGCGCGTGCCCGCCCCGCAGTACGACGACGAGCACCCGCTGCAGGCCCACGTCACGAACCTCGACTCCTCGCCGTTCCTCGGCCGCATCGCGCTGCTGCGCGTGCACCACGGCTGGATCAAGAAGGGCGAGACCGTCGCCTGGGTGAAGCACGACGGCTCCGTGCAGAACGTGCGCATCACCGAGCTCATGCTCACCAAGGCGCTCACCCGTTTCCCGGCCGAGAAGGCCGGCCCCGGCGACATCGTCGCGATCGCCGGTATCGAGGACATCACGATCGGCGAGACCATCGCCGACGCCGAGGACGTGCGTCCGCTGCCGACCATCACGGTCGACGAGCCCGCCATCTCGATGACCATCGGCGCCAACACGTCGCCGCTCGTCGGCAAGGTCAAGGGCCACAAGCTCACCGCCCGCATGATCAAGGACCGCCTCGACCGCGAGCTCATCGGCAACGTGTCGCTGCGCGTCGTCGACACGGGACGCCCCGACGCCTGGGAGGTGCAGGGACGCGGCGAGCTCGCGCTCGCGATCCTCGTCGAGAACATGCGCCGCGAGGGCTTCGAGCTCACCGTCGGCAAGCCGCAGGTGGTCACGCGCGAGATCGACGGCAAGAAGCACGAGCCCTACGAGCACCTCACGATCGACACCCCCGAGGAGCACCTCGGCGCCATCACGCAGCTGCTCGCGGCGCGCAAGGGCCGCATGGAGAACATGGTGAACAACGGCACCGGCTGGGTGCGCATGGAGTTCATCGTGCCGTCGCGCGGCCTCATCGGGTTCCGCTCGGAGTTCATGACCATCACCCGTGGCACCGGCATCGCGAACGCGATCGCCCACGGCTACGACGAGTGGGCCGGTGTGATCACCACCCGCAACAACGGCTCGATCGTGGCCGACCGCGCGGGCGTGGCGACGCCGTTCTCGATCATCAACCTGCAGGAGCGCATGAGCTTCTTCGTGCAGCCGACCGAAGAGGTCTACGAGGGCATGGTCATCGGTGAGAACTCGCGCTCCGAAGACATGGACGTGAACATCACCAAGGAGAAGAAGCTCACCAACATGCGCTCCTCCACGGCCGACACGTTCGAGTCGATGACCCCGCCGCGCCGGCTCACGCTCGAGGAGTGCCTCGAGTTCGCGCGCGAGGACGAGTGCGTCGAGGTAACGCCCGAGAACGTGCGCATCCGCAAGGTCGAGCTCGAGGCCTCGCTGCGCGCTCGTGCGGCGTCGCGCCTCAAGAATCAGAAGTAGCCGCCGCGGCTCGCGTATGAGGGCCGCCGCCCGTTCCCCGATCCGGGGAGGGAGGCGGCCCTCGCGCATGTCCGGGGGTGGTGTGGCGGCGCGGGCTCGGGATTGACGTCGCCCGGTCGCGTCACTACCGTGTGGATGACGGCGCGACGAAGGGGACGAGCGTGGACCTCGTGATCCGGATCACCGTCGTGTCGCCCGAATCGGAGGAGCCGGCGTGAGCGAGTTGAGCATCGATCCCGCGGATCCGCGCCCGTCGTTCGAGCAGCTGCGACGGCAGCTGATCGACCGGATCATGACCCGGCGGCTGCCCGAGGGCTCCAAGCTGCCGCCGGTGCGGCGGCTCGCGGCGGATCTCGAGCTCGCGCCGAACACCGTGGCGCGCGCCTACCGTGAGCTCGAGACCGAGGGATACCTCATCACGCGGGGGCGCAACGGCACGATCGTGGCCCCGGTCGCGCCCGCCGACGACGCAGTGCAGGCGCAGGCGGCCGAACTGGTGTCGGCGTACGTGGCGGGGATGCGGGCGCTCGGGTTCGGATCCGAGGCGATCGTGGGCGAGGTGCGCCGGGCTCTGGGATGAGCGCGCTTCGCGCGCTCCGATGACCGAGCCCCGGGCCTGTCGGCGACCGGGTCGACTTCGAGAACCGCGAAGCCGGCTCGGGGCCCCGCCGCCCGTACGCTTCGCGTTGCGCCCCATACGCAGGCCGGTGCGGAGATCCTCCCGTCGTGCACCAGCAGCGACTCGACCCAGGCCTGCGCGTCGTCGGCGGTGAAGACGCGCCCGCCGCGATAGCGAATGAGTGAGTGAGACATCGGCCCGGCCCGGTATCGCGCCGGGGTACCGGCTTGCGCGGGCGCGTCACGGGTCGCGTCGATTTTCGCCCGACGCCGAAACACGCTAGAGTAAAGCTCGCGTGAAAACGCAATCGGGATGTGGCGCAGCTTGGTAGCGCACGTCGTTCGGGACGACGGGGTCGCAGGTTCAAATCCTGTCATCCCGACAGCAAGGCCCCGACTACCGCAGAATCATGCGGAAGTCGGGGCCTTTTTTGTTGCCCGGATCTGCGGCAGGAGCCGATAGACACGTCGCAGACACGATGGCGCTTCACGCGGCCTGCTCGGCGTCAGCGTCACCGCGCTCCTCGAGCGCTCGTTTTCGGCGATCCGCCATGAGCTTCGTCACCTCGGATACCTTCGACGGCCACAGATGCGCGTAGGTGTTCAGCGTCTCGGTGGCGTCCTTGTGCCCGAGCATCTGCTGCACGAGCTTCACATCGGCTCCCGCCGCAATGGCAAGGGTCGCAGCAACGTGCCGCAGGTCGTGCACGCTCATCTTGCCCGCGATCCCGAGCGCATCTCGAACCTTCAGCCACACGCGGTTGTACCAGTTGCGGTCGTTGATTGCGCCGCCCCTCGAAGATCGGAAGAGATAGTCCTCGGGCTCGCGACCCTGCATCAGAAGCTTCAGCTCATCTGCGAGGAACTGGGGGACTGGCACCCATCGTTTCTCCCACGTCTTCGGGGTGCCGAGCACCCGCACGCCTTCCTTGTCGACGGTCCAGGTCCGCAGTACGCGGAGCTGCAGCCCCGCCAGGTCGACGTCTTTCACCTTCAGCGCTGTCGCCTCCCCGATGCGCAACCCGCAGTAGCAGAGCGTGAGCGCGAGCGCCTTGTCGTCGCGACGCCCGGTCACCGCCATCGCCTCGTCGGCGACGTCTTCGACCTCCTCGTAGGTGAGCGACGGTAGATGGTCCTCGGTTGAAGGCTCGATCCGGGGGAGCTCGACGTGCCGGAGGGGATCGCGGCCGATCCACCCCTCCCGCACCGCGTAGCGGAGCGTGCCGCCGAAGGTGCGCCCGACGACGTGCTGCACGTACGAGGGCGCCATCTTGCCCGGCTTCCGCTTCTTCTTCGCGACGTGCTTGTTGGTGGAGAACTCGTGGGGGGCCCGGCCCTCGCGCAGCTCCTGCACCCAGGCGTCGATCTGCTCGCGGGTGATGGACCCCAGCCGGGCCTTCCCCCACTTCGGCAGCACGTAGTTGTCGAGCTCGCGCCGGTATCGCCGCCAAGATGAGTCTTTGATGCTGGCCTTCGAACTGAGCCACTTCTCCGCGACCTCGCTGAAGGGGCGCTCGCGCTGACGGGGGTCGATGTAGCGCCCCATCCTGATGTCGTCTTCCATCTCGGCGGCGAACTCTTCGGCCTCCTGCTTGCCGGCGAAGAGCTTCGCGCGCTGGACGGGGCCATTGTCCGTGTCCTCGTTCCAGGCGACCCGCCACCGCTTCCCCTTCAGCCATTTCGCCGTACGGAAATGCTCGGGCAGGCTCTTGATGGAGCGCATCTGCTCACGAGTGGGGCTGAGCTTCACCGTGCTGCCATCCGGCAGCGTCACGGTGGCATCCTTCACCCACAGGTCGACGATCCAGGCTCTCGCCATCAGCGCATCACCTGGTCTCGGGTGCGCTCGGATATCGTAGGGGTCATCGGTTCGCCTTTCTGGTGGATCGGTGCTCGGGCCCTCGGTGCGTTGGTCGGCAAACTCTGCGCACCGGGGGTCTTAAGTATTCAGGCCGAGATGCGCGCGGCCCACTGGCCGACGCCCATGCGGGGCTCGAGGTAGATGGCGTCGCCGTAACGCTCGAGCCGCCGGCGTGACGCGGCGCTGCGTCGTTCGTGATCGTGGTAGGCGAGGAACTGGGATCGGGTGATGCCGAGTTCGAGGCAGATGCGGTCGTAGTCGCTGTGGGAGGCGGTGAGCTTGGCCCACTCGGCGGGGTCGATGAGGCGGAGGGCGGAGTGGAGGTTGGAGCGGACCTCGTGGCGGGGGTGGTGGCCGCCGGGGTCGCCGTTCTCGACGTGCACGCACTCGTGGCCGAGCACGGGGCGGATGAGGTCGGCGCGGAGGCCGCGGTCGCGGACGACCATGTTGCGTTCGGGCACCCAGATCGCAGGTAGGCCAATGGAGTGCACGACGAGGCGGATCTTCATGCGGTCGAGGTGCTCGACGGGATCGTATGCGGGGTCGTAGGTGAGGGGTTGCATGCGGCTCCTTCCGGGAATTGGGTGCACTGAACCGCGGAGGGGCGCCTGTGCCTCTCCTGGCCCGCGGTGCTGTCGGGTCTAGGGGGTGTGGTCCTCGGGCTCGCCGTCGTCGGGGTGAGCGGCGTAGCGGCCTGCCCACTCCTCGAGGACGTTCTCGGGGATGTCCGGCTCATCTTCGCTGGTGCCACTGACATTCGCCCGGCGATCGGCGAGCGAGACCGGGGCGGCAAGGGGAGCGCTGGCGGCCCGCTCGGCTCGTTCAACGAGGTCGGTTAGCGAGAGGCCCAGCGCGTCAGCGATCGCGGCGAGATCTCCCACGCCAAGTGGGACGCGCTCGCCCGTGCGCGGGTTGCCTCCGTCGAGACGGGTCGACATGTACTGGGAGGACTTGTCGATGAGGCGGCCGAGTCCTCGGGACGACAGGTCGCGCCGCCCCATCTCGGCTTTGATCTCGGAGATGAGCGCATCAGCGAAGCGGCGGGATCGATCGGTGTTCTCGGTCACGTGCCCAGTCTCGCGCCTGCATGATTTTTTGTCAATATGCATGATGATGTTGACACCGCATGACAAGTCATCCAATATGGGGTGCATGATGAATCACTCAGCACATGGCGAAGAGCTCGCCCGGCTCATTGCCGAGGAGATCCGAGTCGAGATGGCGCGCCAGAAGCGATCGCGTCGCGAGCTGGCAAAGGTCATCGGTGTCACGGAGCACACCGCGGGAAGCCGCCTCAACGGCTCACCCAACTTCAACACTCAAGAACTAGCTGCAGTCGCTTCTTGGCTCGGTCTCACCGTATCTACTCTGATTCGTCGCGCTGAACTGAGCCGGGATGCGAAGGCCACTGCGCTCGCCGCCGAGGCGGTGGCACGATGAGCGCCGCTGGAATGACGAAGCCGTGCGCCCGTGGAGGGGACGCACGGCCCGGAGCTGCAGCGTTCTGCGAGATTCACCCTGTCGGCACGATCGGGGCTTGCGGTCCGTGCGCAACGGTGCGCCGCATCCATAACCTAGGTGTCAGCGGGGAACAGAAGCTCGGGGGCGGCCACGATTCCGATTGGGGTGCCGGGGAAAAGCCAGAGGTTGGCTCCGCGCCCATCGTTGAGGTTGATGCCAAGGGGGAGCGGCACTCCGCCATCGTTGACGGCCTGAACAGTGTCGTCGATGTACTTCACCCAGAAAGCGTCGCCACGGTTCGAGTCGAGATCGAAGACCGAACCGTCGTAGTGGAGCTGAACGGCCATGTTGGGAACCTCTCTGTCGCGGTCAAGTTCAACCAGCCTACTGCGCTGGCAACGCTCGCCGCCGAGGCGGTGGCACGATGAGCGCCGTCATCGAGCTGGCCGACCACCGCGCGCCGACGCCGGTGCGCGTGGACGATCTGAGTGAGCTGCCCGAGTGGGTGCGCGAACTCGTCGCAGAGCTGCCGCCGGTGATGTCACCGCGCACGCTGAGCGAGGCGACCGAGATCTCGGTTCCGACGCTCGCGCGTTGGCGGAAGACCTGGCCGAAAGGCGAATGCGTGGGGCCACCGTTCTCGGCGCCGGCCGAGGCGAATATGGTCCGGTACTTCTGCCGCGACCTGGTGTCCTGGTTGCTCAAGACCTACTCGGCAGGAGCGGGATCGTGAGCGCCGTCGAGTTCTTCAACTACGGGAGCGTGCCCGTGCGCGTGGTGTCGATCGACGGGCAGCCCTGGTTCGTGGCCCGTGATGTCGCCGCGGTGCTCGGCTACGCGGATGCGACGAGCGCGGTGCGGCAGCACTGCAAGGGGGTGGCGAATCACCACCCCCTTCGCACCGCGGGCGGCGTGCAGCAGCTGCGAGTGATCCCGGAGTCGGACGTGATGCGGATGATCGTGTCGAGCCGCCTCCCGGACGCGGTGAAGTTCGAGCGGTGGGTGTTCGAGGAAGTGCTCCCCGCGATCCGCCGCACGGGCAGCTATGGCGCCGCGCAGGTGGACCCGACGACGCCGCAGGGCATGCGCCTCGTGCTCGAGGCCGCTACCGCGGCGCTCGCCGAGCTCGACGTCGCGCGCCCCAAGGCCGAGGCCTGGGACGAGCTCGCGTCCGCGAAGGGCGACTACTCCGTGGCGGACGCCGCGAAGATCCTCGCGCGCGCCGGCATCGACACCGGGCAGCAGCGCCTCTTCAAGACGCTGCACGAGTTCGGGTGGATCTACCGCTCGGCGGGCCGGTGGCAGGCCTACCAGTGGGCCGTCGACGGCGGCGACCTCGCGCACAAGATCCAGGCCCACTACCACCCGAACACCTCCGAGCTCGTGCAGGACACCCCGCAGATCCGCGTGACCGCGAAGGGCCTTCGCAGGCTCCGCGACCGGATCCGAGCCGCCGAACCCCTCCCGGAGCTCACCGGCTAACCCCGGCCTCCCGACCACTTGCCGGCGCCGACCGCGGCCCTGGCCCTGCTACTGCACACCCATTTTCAGGAGTCATCATGCCTATCCCGCCCCGCACCATCGCCCCCGGCACGCTCGTGACGTGCGAGTCCGAGGTCTGCACGCCGCGCGGTGTGCGCCAGGAGCCGCACGCGATCTCGGCCGCGTGCTCGCACCCGCGCCGCGTCGAGCGCCCCGCGCCCGCTGCCCCCTTCCTGCCGGTGCGCCTGGTGGTGTGCGACGCGCACCGTGCGCCCGGCGCCCGCTTCACCATTCACGAGCGGTCGGCCGACTGCGTGGATCCGATCGGTGTGAGGTGAGCCGTCATGGATTGGACCGATCACGCGTGGCGGATCCTGTGCCTGCTCGCGGTCGCCGCGGCGCTCACGGCCTTCACACCTTTGTGGTGGACGAGCCCGATCGTTCAGGGCCTGTCGGTCGTGCCGGGGCTGCTCGTCATGCTCATCCTCGTCATCGCATCCTGCGCGCCTTCCACTGGCTCGTGGACCTCTCGCGCCGGGTCGACCGGTACCTCGCGAGGTGGTCGTGATGAATAGCCGGGTCTATGTCGGCTCGGGCCTGTGGACGGTGTATCTGGTCTGGTGGCCCCAGCTGGGCGTGCTGAAGATCGGGCGCACGCAGCGCACCCGACGCCGCCGCCCCGAGAACCGCACGGGCCTCCCGGATCGGGTGTGGTCGATGGTGACGGCGAAACTCGACGGGCTGATCCCGCTCGATGCGGCCGCCCCGGTCATGGTGCGCGACGTCGTCGCCGACGTCGAGGTCGACGTGCTCGCCGAGCTGCGCGCCCGCTTCCTGCCCGCGTTCTCGACCGAGGCGGAGGGCGCGCGGCTACTCCCCGGCGGGCGGGGGTTCCGTGAGGCGTTCCGGGTCGAGTCCGAAGCCGAGTACCTGGCCGCGCAGCAGATGTTCTTCAGAGGAGTGGCAGTTCATGCAGATCGCTCGGCAGCGGTGGCTGCCACCATCCGACTTCACCGATCCGCAGATCGGGTCTTTGCCGGCCCAGGTGCGGGTGACGGCGGCGGGCCTGCGCCTGTACGTGGACGACTGGGGGCGCGCCGAAGTGCGGTTGCGCCGGATGCTCGCGGAGATCTACGAGCACGACGAGCAGATGACCGAGCAGCTGCTCGCCGAGCATCTCGGCCAGCTCAGCGCGGTGCACTGGCTGCGCCTGTACGTGGACGATCGGGGGCGGAGTCTGCTGCAGATCCGGGTGTGGCCCGCGGTGCAGCACCCCGACCCGCGCGGCTCGGCGTTCCCGCCGCCGGAAGGCTTCATGAAGCCTTCACGAACGTCTCAGGAGACCTTCACGGTAGAGGCGAGAGCGCGGGCGAGCGCGTGCGCGGGGGAGGGCACGTGGGAGCGCGAGAGCGCGAGCGAGCGAGCGGGCGCGGGCGACGGCACCCCTTCACGAACCCCAGACTCCGATGCACCGCGACCCCCGTCCCCGTTCTGCTCACAGCATCAACCGTGGGGGACCGAGGAACCCTGCGGCCCGTGCCGCACGACCCGCATGGCGTTCGAGATCTGGCAGACCGCGTCGAAATACGCCGCACTGTCGACGCCGGCCGCCGCGCCGCCCGGCCCCCGATTCGAGGCCGCCCCCGAGCCCGAGGAGTACCTCACCGACGACGGCCGCATCGAGCACACCTGACCACCACGACGACGGGAGCCCCATCGTGAACACCTTGACCTTGACCCTCTCGACTGAGACGCGCACCGCGCTGCAGGACGAGGCCGACCGCGAGCACGTCTCGCTCGAGCGGCACATCAACTCGATCCTCGCGCGCCGGGTCGCCCGCCCGTCGTGGCCCGACCGCGCCGAGGCGCAGGCCCTCGCCGAGGAGATCGAGCAGCTGCAGGAACGTCTGCAGGCCGCGCTCGACGACCGTGACGAGGCGCTCGCCGATCGCGACCGTGCGCGCGGATCCGCGGCACTGCACGAGGCCGACGCGCACCGCGCGCGGTCGATGGTGCGTGAGGCGGTCGCGTCGGGCACCGTGATTGCCTCGCCGAACTTCAAGCGCGCGTTCTTCTACGATCTGCGGGTCTGTCCGATAAACGGTGTGTGGGATCCGGCGGTTTTCATTCGTGAGTGGTTTTCTCGAACCGTCCGGCGAAGGTGATCGCGAACGCGTTCAGCGCGGGCTTCCACCTCATCACCCAGCGTGCCCTTCCGCCGCCAGTCGGGTCAAGCGACCGCGTCACGAGGTAGAGACATTTCAGCGCGGCGGCCTCGTTGGGAAAGTGCCCCCGAGCTCTCACGGCGCGCCGATAGCGAGCGTTGATTGACTCGATCGCGTTGGTCGTGCAGATCACCCGCCGGATCTCGACGTCATACTCGAGGAACGGCACGAACTCCGCCCAGCTGTTCTTCCAGAGCTGCACGATCGCCGGATACCGTCCGCCCCACTCGGCGGCGAACTCCTCGAACCGATCCTTCGCCGCCTGCTCCGACGGGGCCGTGTAGACGGGTTTGAGGGAACGGACGATCGCGTCGCGGTGTTGCCGCCCGGCGTAGCGGAAGCTGTTGCGGATCAGATGGACGATGCACTGCTGGACGACCGTTTGCTCCCAAGTGGTGTTGATCGCCTCCGGGAGACCCTTCAGCCCGTCGCAGACCGCGATGAGCACGTCCTCGACACCCCGGTTCTTCAGCTCGGTGAACACCTGCAGCCAGAACCTCGCACCCTCCTGACCGTCACCGGCCCAGATGCCGAGGATGTCGCGTTCCCCGTTCACGGTGACGCCCATCACGACATAGAACGGGGTGTTCCTCACCTGCCCGTCACGGACCTTCACCACGATCGCGTCGACGAAGATCACCGGGTAGAGCGCATCCAACGGCCTGCTCGACCATTCGGCGAGTTCCCCGGCGACCTTCTCGGTGATCCGGCTGATCGTGTCCTTGGAGACCTTCGCCCCATAGACCTCGTCGAAATGCGCAGCGATCTCACCGGTCGTCAACCCCCGAGCGGAAAGGGACAGAACGATCTGATCGATGCCGTCCAGTCGGCGTTTCCGCTTGGGGACGATCACCGGCTCGAACGACCCGTCTCGATCTCGCGGGACTTCGATCTCGACGGGGCCGATCTCTGTCAGCACCGTCTTGACCCGCGTCCCGTTACGCATGTTCTCGCCGATTGGGGTCCCGCCGTGCTCGTGGCCGAGGTGCTCGGTCAACTCGGCATTCAGCGCGGTCTCGAGGACGTTCTTCGTGAGCTGGCTGAGCAGGCCGCCCGGCCCCGTCAGGCTCACGCCCTGCTCCTTCGCCTGCGCGAGCAAGCGTTCTGCGAGTTCTTTCTGATCGATGATCTCCCCGGTCACGGGATCAATCATCTCGTCGTCAACAACGACAGTGGTCGTGTCAGCCACGGCCATCTCCTTTCGGATCAGGCCGGACCCTCACACACCATTATTCAGACAGTCCCGCCGCCAGTCCTGTTACCCGCCCGAGCCTCCCCGCAGTGAGGCGTTCCTGCGCAGCGTGTTCGGTCCTCCGATCTGGGAGCAGGCCGCGAAGGGTGGCTCGAAGTGAAGATCTCGATCGACCGTGCCGACCTGGCCGCCGCGCTCTCGTTCGTGGCCGCGATGTCTCCCGCCTGCCCCCTGCAGCCGGTGCTCGCCGGCGTGCTGCTGACCGCCGCGTCGGGTCGTCTGACGCTCACTGTTTACGACTACGAGGCCGCCGCCGAGACCACGATCGACGCGGATATCTCCGCCGAGGGGGCTGCGGTGGTGCACGCTGCGACGCTGCTACGGATCGTGGGCAAGCTGCCGGCGAAGCCGGTCGTGTTCGAGGCGGGTGAGCGCGAGTTGCTGATCCGATGCGGTTCGGTGCGCGCGTCCCTGCCGCTGATGCCGGTGGGCGAGTGCCCGCAGCCAACGTTCGATGCGGAGCCCCTGTTCTCGATGTCCGGCGCCCGATTCGAGGATGCGGTGGGCCGGGTCGCGTTGGCGGCTGCGAAGTCCGCACCGGAGCGGCCCGTCATCATCGGCGTGCACCTCGCGGTGTCCGAGGGAGGGGTGACGTTGTCGGCGACGGATCGCTACCGGGTCGCGATGTTCGCCGTGGAGTGCGCCACCACTGGCAGCGCGACGGTGGCTGTGCCGGCGTCGGTGATGCGTGAGGCGGCGAAGTCCCTCGGATCGTCGGAGGAGGTTTCGCTCGCGCTCACGTCGTCGGGTGCGGTGGTGTTCGAGGGGGAGCGGGGCCGTCTGATGTCGCAGACGCTCGCGGGCAACTTCCCGCCGGTCGCGGGCCTGTTCCCGCAGCGCGCTCGCTCGACCGCGCTGATCGATGTTGACGCGATGTCTGCAGCGACTTCGCGGGGCGCGTTGGCGCTCGCACCGGAGGATGCGTTGCAGTTCACGTTCTCGGAGTCGGAGTGCTCTCTCACGGGCACGGGGGATGCGTCGAGTATCGAGGACGGCTTCGAGGTCGCGTTCGATGGCGACCTGGATCTGCAGGTGAGGCTCCGCCCGCAACTCGTGCTCGACGGCCTCTCGGCGTGCCGAGCCACCGAAGTGCAGGCGTGGTTCACGCACGAGCCGTCGTCGCCGCGCCCCGGCCCGGTGATGTTCACGGCCGGCGACGGCTACCGCTACCTCATGGTCGCGAACCAGAAGTGAGGCGCCACGTGTTCCCCCGGACCTTCCCCGCATCCGTGGTCGACGTGCTGCAACGCATCGGCCTCACCGAAGACGACTTCCCCAACCCACCAACGACCACCGCGGCGGATGCCGCATCACCGAAAGCGAGGCCCTGATGTTCGAAGCAGGAACGCGGGTAACCGCCCGCATCGAGGGCGAACTCGAGCATGTCGTGCCATCCCGGCAGGGTCTGCGCGCCTCGATCAAGATCGGCAACGGGGTGAGCCTCACGGTCCCGTACCCCGATCTCTCGCCAGCCGGCCCCGCTCAGCCGAAGCCGAATGACGAGTGCCCGGTCGCCGATGAGCACTATCTGATGGAGTCGTGCAGCTGCGGGTACATGGCCTCGCCGATATCGCTCGCGGATGTCGAGCAGCGAACCGAGCGCGCCGCACGAGCGTTCTACGAATCGTTCTTCAGCGCTGGCGAGTGGGCCCGAGAATCTCACTCCTCGCAAGGGCGCTGGATCGACGCGATGCGCACCGCGCTCGCCGCCTACGGCCTGATCGACAGCGGCCAGGCGCTCGCCGCCGAGGAAGGAACGAGCCGATGACGACGAATCGGATCGCGTCCATCGCTGAGGCCGACATCGAGGCGGGCGGCAGGCCCGGCACCCGAACCGAGTATCTATCCGACCTCGCTCGCCGACACCCGCACCGGGACGAGTACGGCCAACTACTCGAGTTCACCGTCACCGTGCCTGACGGACCCTACGAGTTCAGGGGCAGGCGGGGTCCGTTCCCTCTGCGAGCAGCGGCTGAGGCGATTGCTTCGGACATTCCTGGCGCGACCGTCGTCGGGTCGCCTCTGACGACGGCGAAGCGGCGCACGGTGATGATCGTGCCCACCAGAGAGTGCCGACCGCCACGGGACGGCGAACCGAGCTACTGCACTACGCATTGCACCGGCCCGGCCTGCTTCACCCAGAAGTTCGCACCGTGTTGCGGGCTCTGCACCATGCACCGAACGAAGGGCCATTCCGAGGAAGGAACGAACCGGTGACCGAGAAGATCCCGAACCCTGCCGAGGTGGCTGCGCGGCTGCGTGCGGCGGCGGAGCGTGCGCAGGAGGTGGAGCGGGTGAAGCGGGTGCGGCAGCGTCGGCGTGCTCGCCGTGG
Organism: Leucobacter muris; assembly: GCF_004028235.1. NCBI lineage: Bacteria > Bacillati > Actinomycetota > Actinomycetes > Micrococcales > Microbacteriaceae > Leucobacter > Leucobacter muris. Next base: position 769,984 of record NZ_CP035037.1, read on the forward strand.
CGCCCGCATCACGACCCACGTCACGGACGAGACGGCGGCGGCGCTCGCGAAGCTCGCCCGCCCGGATGCGCCGACTGAGAGGAAGAACTGATGACGAAGACGACGATGAGGGTGAACGAGGATCGCATCGTGGGGTGCGACCTCGAGACGACGGGCTTGGAGAAGTCCGGTGATCTGATCCTCGAGATCGCGATGGTGGTGCTGGATAACGATCTGAATGAGTTGGGTCGGTTCTCGTCGGTGGTGCCGCAGTCGTTGCACGGGATGATGACGCGGTTGCGGATGTCGCCGGTGGTGTTGGAGATGCATCGCGCTTCGGGTCTGGTGGCGGAGGTGCATGAGGCGCGTTCGTCTCGCCCGGGTGAGGGGATTGCGCATGTGGAGGATGACGCGATCGAGTTCTTGGACGAGTACGACGCGCTGTGTGCCCCGATGCTGGGCAGCAACGTGAAGTTCGACCGGGGCTTCATCGAGGCGCACATGCCGTTCTTGGCGCAGCAGTTCCACTACCGCGATATTGATGTGTCGACGGTGAAGGAGCTCGCCCGCCGCCGCGCCCCGGAGGTGTTCGCGGGGGCCCCGGTGAAGCGTGAGGAGCATCGTGCTTTGCCGGATATTCGGGAGTCGGTGGAGGAGTACCGCTATTACGAGCGGGCGGGCTTCATCGTCCCGTCTCCTGGGGGTGCACGATGAGCCGCCGGGATCGTCGTGCGGAGGCTCGTGCAGCCCGTCAGCGCCCGGTGGAGCGCACGCCACGGAAGCGGGCCACGCTCTCGTTCGTCACCGGGCTGCTGCTCGGCCTCGCGTTGCCGATCGCGCTCCTGCTTGCTGGGTGCGCGAACTCGGGCTACGCGTCCGGATCGACCGTGAACCATATCGAGGTGGATCTTCCCGATGGGCGGGTCGTGACCTGCGTCGCCGTGGGCGGATCGTCTGTGGACTGCGACTGGGATGGTGCCCGATGAGCCGCGGCCAGCTGCCTCGCCGCCCCGAGTTCTTCCCTCGCATGAAGGTGCGCGGCGCTCGCCGCCGGCGCGAGCAGGCGCAGGTGATGGTCTCGTTCGACGCCGCGATCTCGGCGCTCGCTGAGTTCGGGCGTGGAGTAGCTGAGGCGGTCGAGCATGTCGCGGCAGGGTTTCAGGCCTTCGCTGCCGGCATGGTGCGCGCTGTGCTGGCTGAGCAGCAGCGCGTCCGCGACTACGTGCTGAGCGACCGCTACCAGCTCGATCTGATCGAGCGCCGGTATCGGCATGATCCGATCGCGTGGAGTAGCGCCGTGCGCGACTTCTACATGGACCGCATCAACCGCGATTTCGACCTGCTCGACGCCGAGTCGACCCGGCGAAGCGGCCTCCCCATCGAGCCCTGGCAGGCGTCAGTACTCGCCGGGCAACTAACCCACTACCGGACGCCCGCGTGGGAAGCCATGCGGCGGCGGGTGCTGCAACGAACCGAACCTGACCACTCGAGGGAGGACCAGTGACTGACCGTGACGTGGAGCGTCTGACGTCGACGCACACCGAGATGATCGAGGGGCGGGTGGTGGTCGCGGATCCGCTGCTCGAGCAGCTGCGCCGCGCCCGCTACTCCTCAGTCGGGTACGGAGGAGCACGTGGCGCAGCCGGCGGCTCGGTGCTGAACACCAAGGCCTTCGACCTGTATGAGGAGATCGACGGCACGACACGCGCGTGGCTCGACCACTACCGGCGTGACCACCGAGGCGACCTCGCCGACGCGATCGTGCGTCTCGCCGGAATCCTCCGCGCCGAGGTTGCCGGCGACCGCCTGGACCCGGACGACCCGCGCACCGGCATGTTCGGGGTGATGGTCTACCGCATCGAGAACCTGCTCGATCCGCCTCACGAGAAGGAGCTCACGTTCCCGTGCCCCGACTGCGGCGAGCGCTACCACGAAGAGACCACGGTGGAGAAGCGTGGCGGCCGTGAAGTGGAAGTGATGACCCGGCAAGCCGCCCTGCGCATCCCGGTGCGGCCGGGGCGTGCGCTCGTCGCTGAGTGCCACTGCTGCGGGAAGCTGTGGGCGACCCGAGACGAGCTGATCGAACTCGCTGAGAGCGCCGGCGAGCGTGTCGACTATGCAGAGCTCGTCGTCGCGCTCGCCGCCGGGAACGGGAAGGGGTAGGGCTTCGGCGAGGGTTCTTGCTGTCGGCGCGCGGATGGTGTTAACCTAGCCTCACGCAGGAGAAGTGTCGAAAGCCCCGGTAGAGCAACAGCTCCCGGGGCTTTCGCCGTTCCTGCAGGATCTTCCCGCGCCGCGCCGCTACTCACTCTCTCGGCGCTTCGGTGCATCACCTCGTCGCACGGGCGCGAGCGCGGGAACACTCTCCAAGGAGGCCATCGTGGTTTGCAAGCACTGCGGACAGCCGATCAGTGGCGAAACCTGGCCGATTCACGAGGCCGGCAACTATCGCGGCAAGAGCCGCTGCGACCCAGAGGACTCGGGCCTGCCGTACGGGTACAACGCTGGCCGCGAGGGTGAGCCCTGCGAGTCGCCGTGCCTCGGGAGCGTGAAGTGAGCGACTGGGCGTTCGTCGCGACCGTCGCGCTCGTCGTCATCTACCGGCTCGGTGCGAAGTGGATCGACGGCCGCGACCAGAGCGACGATGAGACGCCGCCGCCCGGGAACGACACGCTCGTGGAGACCATGCCCCACGAGATCCGCGACGACAGCGAGCGTCGCATCCCCGACATCCGACTCGGCTTCCAGAGGGAGTGACCATGCTGATCGAGCCCACCCCGCAGGATCTCCATCGTGACCGGAACACGCCGGCGACGGTACTCGTCGCGGTGGATCGCATCGCCCGGGTCCGTAAGCCTGAGCGCGACGAGAAGCTGTTCGAGGCCGCCGCGCTCAGCGCACTGCGCGAGGCGCGCGAGGCGGGGTACGCAGCGATCCGGTTCGTGAGCGTCGCCGAGCTCATCCTCGAGGAGGAGCCGCGACGCTGTCTCCGGTACCAGTACGCGTTCAACTTCGCCACGGTCAAGTCGGAGAGCGCTTCATGATCGACGGCAGCACCCTCGCGATCTTCGCCGCTCACGGCCGCCAGGTCGCAGTGATCTCGGGCCGACAGGAGCAATCCAACGCGATCGGTGACGCGATCAGCGCGGCCGGGCAAGCCGATATCCATCGCTGGTTCAAGGCCAACGGTGCCGAACGGATCGAGTTCAAGAACGGTGGGCGCGTGCACCTGTTGTCGCGACGCGGCGTTGACCGTCTACGCGGCCGCCGTCTCGACCTCGTCGTGGTCGATGATCACCGCTACCTGCAGGACACGCGCTTCATGGAAACGATCATGCCGTGCTTCGCCAGCAACCCGGGGGGCCGTCCTCGCATCGGGGTGCTCGTCAGCTGACCCCGGGGGCACGGCCATGCATCGGGGTGCGCGGGCTCAGCACGGGGCACACCTGACCCTGCACCGGCCGACCCGGGTCGACCGTCCTCCCGCCAGTACACGGTCTCGCTTAGCGCCCGTCAGCATCCGGCTGACGCAGCACCCACCCGCATGCCGGGCACGGGGGTAGGTGCTGCGCACCCGGGGCGCACACGCTCAGCCCCGGCCCTGTCCTCGTGGAGGTGGTCATGGCGACCTCGCGCACAGGTACCGCGAAGTACAAGGCGTGGCGCACGCGCACGCTCCACGCTGCACAGCAGCAAGGCATCACGCACTGCCCATGCAAAGCGAACTGCACGCATCACGCGGGACGACGCTGCAACGTGTGGCTCGACTACGTCGTCAGCAGACGGCCCAACAGTGCCGAACCCGATCACATCGTGCCCCATGCGCTCGGAGGACGAGAAACACGCGACAACGGCGCAGTGCTGTGCCGCCGGTGTAACCAGTCGGTCGGCGACAAGACCACCAATCGTCAGCGCCGCACGAAACAGACCGTGCCGACCATCCGATTCGGCCGTGCGACCTGACCCACCGACCCGGGAACGGGCTGCGGGGGCCGACCACCGGCGAGCGGGGTGGGGGAGTGACCCCCACCCCGCCGCCCCAGCGCACCCAGAGGCATAGCGATATATCCCCCCGAGGTCGGAATGATCCGAGACGGAGGCTCTGATGACTGCCAGGAAGCCCCTGCGCCGGCCCTCTCAGGAGGGTGCGCCCAGCCGCGGTCAGAAGCTCTCTGCGGCGCTCTCGCCCGCGGGTGCGGAGCTGTCACGGGAGGCGCTCGCGATGGAGGCGGGTCGCATCATCGATCGGCTCGATGAGCTCGACCAGATCATCGCCGGGAAGGGCGTGCTCAAGCTGATGCGGTTCCGCGTCGGTGAGATCTTCGATGAGGACGAAGAGCGCCACATCCAGGTGCACGTGCACTTCGACAACGTGCTGGGCGAGGCCCGGCAGCAGGCCAACACGCTGCGGCAGATTCTCGTGTCCCTCGGGCTCGGGAAGTCGGCGGAGCAGCAGGGCGGCCAGAAGAGGAGTTCGGTGCTCGATGAACTCGCGAGGAAGCGCGCTGCGCGGGCTGCAGGAACCTAGGATCCGGGTCCGCCCCAAGGGCGCGATCGACTTCGAAGACGGCGAGGATGCCGTCTTCCTCTCCGGCGGTTACGGCCTCACCGCTGACGAGTGGCAGGGCGCGGTCACCTTCGGGTGGCTCGCCCGCGGCAAGGACGGCAAGCTCGCCGCCGGCCGCTGCGGTCTCGCCGTGCCGCGCCAGAACGGCAAGAACGGCAACGTCGAGGTCGTGCAGCTGCACAAGATGGCGATCCAGGGCCGCAAGCTCCTGCACACCGCCCACGAGGTGAAGACCGCCCGGAAGGCGTTCCTGCGCCTCATCAGCTTCTTCGAGAACCCTCGCAAGTACCCCGAGCTCGCCGAACTCGTGAAGGAGATCCGCCGCACGAACGGCCAAGAGGCCATCGTGCTGCACGCGCGCGAGTGCGAGCGCGGTGACCGGTGCGACTGCAACGGGGGCGCGTCGTGTGAGTTCGTGGCGCGCTCGCGCGGATCTGGCCGCGGCTACACCGTGGACGACCTGTTCTGCGACGAGGCGCAGGAGATGACCGACGAGCAGCTCGAGGCGCTGCTACCGACTATCGCAGCCGCCCCCTCGGGGGATCCGCAGATCATCTTCCTCGGCACCCCGCCCGGCCCGAACTCGCCGGGCGAGGTGTTCGAGCGCATCCGCAAGGACGCCCTCACCCCGAAGGCGGATCGCATCTGCTGGGACGAGTGGTCAATCCCGGACGACATGCGCCCCGAAGAGGCGATCAAGCGGTGGCGGGAACTCGCGTATGAGACGAACCCCGCGCTCGGGGTGCGTTTGCGCATCACCACCGTGCAGGACGAGCTGCTCGCGATGAGCCCGGAAGGGTTCTGCCGTGAACGTCTCGGGCAGTGGTCTCCCCGCGGCGGCAAGGCGAAGGCGTTCTCGAAGTCGTCGTGGAGCGTGCTCAAGGCCCGCAAGCCCGAGGACGCGGTTATGACGTACGGGGTGAAGTTCACCACGGACGGCTCCGGCGTCGGCCTCGCCGCCGCATGGAAGCCGCGCACCGGCCCGGTGTTCATCGAACCGATCGAGCAGCGCAACATGGGCGAGGGCACGCAGTGGCTCATCGACCAACTTGTGGAGGATGCGCCGGTGACCGCGGTCATCGTGATCGACGGGAAGGCGCACGCCGGCTTCCTCGTGAACGCGCTCCGAGAGGCCGGGCTGCGGAACAAGAAGCAGCTGCTGCGCCCCTCGCTCGATCAGGTGATCGCCGCGCACTCGATGCTCGAGCAAGCCGTCGTCACCGGCGGCCTCCAACACCCCGGCGACAAGGACTTCGATGAGCAGGTGCTCGGCGCGGCCAAGCGCAAGATCGGCACCGCCGGCGGGTTCGGGTGGGAAGCCGAAGAGGGCAAGACCGTCGTCACCCTCGACGCGGCGACTCTCGCCTACTGGGGTGCGAAGACGACCAGGCGCCGACCTGGCCGACGATCCACTGGGATGGTGATGTGACATGGTGATGTACCTCCCGGCTCCGCCGCAGGTGTATGGCCTCGACCACACCACTCAGAACATCCTCGATCAGGCATGGCAGCAGTGGGCGGCGAAGCTGCCCCGCAACATCGAGCGCCTCATATACCTCGACGGGAAGAACAAGCTGAAGGACCTGCGGATTTCGATCCCGCCCGAGCTGCTCGATGACCTGAACGTGGTCAGCGGGTGGGCGGAGAAAGCGGTCACCGAGCCCGCGAACCGCACGATCTGGGAGGGCATGCTGGACGAGGACGGCAACCCCGACCCGTTCGACCTGCGCCACCTCCTGTACCGCAACCGGTACGCGGTGGAGTTCCCGCAGGGTGTGCGTGCGTCGATGACGTACTCCTGCGCGTTCCAGTCAGTCACCCCAGGCGACGTCCTGTCGGGCGAGCCCGAGGTGCTGATCATGCACCACTCGGCGATGTGGGCAACGGGCCTGTGGAACGCGCGCCTGCGGGAGCTGTCGGCGGGCCTCCTCGTCGGCGCAGTCGACGTGTTGGGAGCCCCAACCGAGATTATGCTCCTCACCCCGTTCGAGACGCTCGTGTGCCGGAAGATGGCCGGCGGGTGGATCCTCGCCGACCGCATCAAGAACCCCCTGGGGCGCTGCGGTCTCGAGCTGATGCCGCTCGCCCCGGACCTCGACCGCCCCTTCGGGCGGGCGCGCGTCGACCGGCGGGTCATGTCGATCGTGGACCGTGTGGTCCGCGCCGGCTCCCGCCTCGACGTGCACTCGGAGGCGTTCAGCGCGCTGAAGCTGTTCCTGCTCGGCGCTGACGAGTCCGCGTTCACGGACGAGCAGGGCCGCACGATCCCGCTCTGGTCGTACTACATGTCCCGCATGAACACGCTCGGGGTGAACGAGGAGGGTGAGCTCCCGAAGATCGAGAAGATCAGTGCGGAGTCGCCGGAGCCGCACATCGCGACGCTCCGGCAGCTCGCCTCGGAGTTCTCCGGCCATACCGGCGTGCCGCTCGGGTCGCTCGGCATCGCGCAGGACAACCCCGAGTCTGCGGATGCGAAGAACGTTGCACGCGAGGACATCATGTTCATGGTCAAGCAGCAGCACACCGTCTACGGTCACGCGAAGCGCCGCACCTTCGAGAACGCGATCATGATCCGGGACCGGCTCACCGAGCCACCCCGCGAGATCGCCGACCTCGAACTGCTGTGGCGACGCCCGGATCATGCCTCCGACGCGGCTCTTGCGGATGCTGGCATGAAGCAAGTCACCGCGGCCGAGCTGCAGGGCACCGAGACCGGGATGCGGATGATCGGTATGTCCGAAGCCCGCATCCGGCAGGCCGTCGCCGAGAAGCGGCGCATGGCCGCCGGTACCGTGCTCGACCGCCTCACCGCTGACGGTGCCCTCGCAGAGGGTGAGGAGGTTGCCGGTGAGGCGGCCCTGCGGGATGCGCAGATCGTGAAGGCCCAGCTCGACGCTCTCGGCGTCGGCGTGCGCGCCGGCGCGGACCCCACGGAGGTCGCCGAGAAGGTCGGGCTCGCCGGCATCAAGATGACCGGCGCGGTACCGGTGTCGCTGCGCATGCCGCAGGACGAGGCGAACGACCTCGAAGAGAAATGACCGATCGGGGGCGGCATGAGCGCTATCGGCAAGCTCAGCCGCTCCCAGCAGTCGGCCGCGCGCATGGCGAAGGACCAGCTCACGAAGTTCTGGGGCCTGTACGGCAACCTCCCTGCCGAGGAGCTGCGCGACGCGCTGCTCACGTTCGTGCCGGCCCTCGGCGAACGGTACGGAGATCTCGCCGCGGCCGCTGCGGCCGACTGGTATGAGGAGACGGTGCTCGCCGCGACTGGGAAACCGGGGGCGGCGGTGCTCGCCGAGGTGGAGAGCGACGCGCTCGTAGAGGCCGTTCGATGGGCGGCCGACGACCTCTACCACGGCGACCCCGTCGACACGTGGCGGAAGCTCGAGAAGTCGCTGCAGCGGCACGTGAAGAACGCGAGCCGAGGCACCGTCCAGCGCAGCGCCACCCGCAGCGGCGTCGCGTTCGCGCGCGTCCCATCCGGGGCGCGCACCTGCGCATTCTGCGAGATGCTCGCCTCCCGCGGGTTCGTGTACGGCAGCGCCGAACTCGCCGGCTCCATCCACCGCTACCACGACGAATGCGACTGCCAGCAGGTGCCCGAGTTCGCGATGAACGCCGCCGAACGCGCCGCACACGACGCCCGCGTCGCCGAGATGTACGACCGGTACAGCGCGGCGCGCGCCGAAGTCGAGGCTGACGGCCTCGCCCTCTCCGAGGGGAACATCCTGCAGCGCCTCCGGGACATGCACCCGGACCGGTACACGGACGGCGCGAGCGTGCCCTCGATCCTGCGGTCGATCGATCAGGGCTGGCCGGCCACGGTCCGCCCGCTCACGCCTCGAAACTGGGGGCACATCCTCAAGCGGCACCTGAATGGCGGCGGCGCGATCGACACGTTCCCCGAGACGTTCACCCCCTACGACATCGCCAAGGTCATCCGGGAGACCGCCGCGCACCCGGACGCGCGCCTGCCGCACCCGAACCCGAAGTTCGAGGGCGTCGAGAACCTGCACAAGGTCATCGACGGGCAGCTGTACATCGTCGGCGTGAAGCATCGCGGGGACCTCGACGGCGTGCTCACGGCCTTCCCGCCATCGCCGTCGAGTCCTATCATGGAGGCATGGAGATCATGGCAGAACAGGAAGTAGCCGCCCGGCTGCGCGCCTTCATTCTGCCGTACCTGCGCGACGACGAGACCGACTACGTTGAAGCGCTCTACTTCGACCGTGACGTCGACGCGCTGCTCGGGATCGCCGAGGCCTACGCCGAAGAGCATGGCGAATCGCTCGGCGAGGCCCTCGAAGCCGCCTAGCCTGGCCCCCCCCTACTAACCCCGTACCCATCTGGTGCGGGGTTTTTTCATGCCCGGAATCTCCGGGCTCCGACGCTGCCTGCCGCACGGCGGGAGACCCCATATCCACCCGCCCCGAGCCGCACGGCGACGGGCTACCTGAACAGGGAGACACCATGAGCGACACCACGACCCCCGTGGCGCAGACCACCGCACAGCCGAACGGCGGCGCGGCGGCCACCCCGGCCGAGCCGAACGGCGACGCCGAGGTCGACTACAAGGCCAAGTACGAGGAGACCCTCGCGCATTCGCGCCAGTGGGAGCAGCGGGCGAAGGAGAACAAAGCCGCCGCCGAGAAGCTCGCGCAGGTCGAGGAGGCCCAGAAGACTACCGAGCAGAAGCAGGCCGACCAGCTCGCCGCGCTGCAGGCCGAGAACGCCGCGTTCAAGGCTGAGAAGCAGCAGGCGGCGTGGGCGAAGGAGGTCGCCGAGGCGACCGGCGTCCCCGCTGGAGTGCTGCGCGGGTCCACGCTCGAGGAACTGCAGGCGCACGCCGAACTCCTCAAGCCGGCCTTCGCGAAGGAGCCCGAACCGCTGAAGCCGGTCCCTACGATCGGGAACCAGCCGCGGAACCCGGGCAACGTGTCGCTCCCCGAACAGATCGCCGCCGCCGAGGCGGCCGGCAACCACCAGCTCGTCGCCGCCCTGAAGGCGATGCAGCTGGGGGCCGCAAGCTAACGACGAAAGGACAGTCACTGTGACTGGAATCACCGGTCTGGGCACGACCTACAACCTGCCCAACTACGTCGGGGAGCTCTTCAACGCTTCCCCCGAGGACACCCCGTTCCTCTCCGCCATCGGCGGCCTCACCGGCGGCGAGTCGGTGGGGGCGACGCTCTTCGAGTGGCAGGGGTACGACCTGCGCGACGCCGAGGACGACCGCCAGCGCCTCGAGGGTGCCGACGCGCCCGAGTCGGAGGAGCGCGTGCGCTACAACGCGTCGAACGTGCTCGAGATCCACCAGGAGGCCACCGGCGTCTCCTACACGAAGCAGGGCGCGACCAAGCAGCGCGGTGCCGGCGCGACAGCCGTCACCATCGGCAACACCACGATCCCCGCTGACGAGCTCGCCTGGCAGCTGCAGCAGGTGTTCAAGCAGATCGCCCGCGACATCGAGAAGACGTTCATCTCGGGCACCTACGCCCGCCCTGCCGACAACACCGCACCGCGTCGCACGCGCGGCCTGCTGCAGGCGATCCAGACGAACGCCGCGGTCGTCACCGGCGGCCAGCTCACCGAGTCCGCCGTGCTCGACCTGATGCAGGACGCCTGGGACAACGGCGGCCTGCAGGAGGGCGAGACCCGCACGGTCATCGTGAACGCGTCGCTGAAGCGGCAGCTCACGAAGATCTTCATCAAGGACAAGGGCTACCAGGAGACGTCCCGCTCGGTCGGCGGCGTGAACCTGCAGACCTTCGAGACGGACTTCGGCAAGTGCAACATCATGCTCGACCGGTGGATGCCGGCCGACACGCTCGCCGTCGCGTCGCTCGAGGACTGCAAGCCCGCGTTCCTCGAGGTGCCCGGCAAGGGCCACTTCTTCGCGGAGAAGCTCGCGAAGACCGGCGCGTCGGACAAGGTGCAGGTCTACGGCGAGATCGGCCTGAACTACGGCAACGAGCGCAAGCACGGCAAGCTCGTGGTGGAGGCCTGATCATGCGATTCCTCTCCACCAAGCACCCCGAGCTGCGCTTTCACGTCGGCGACGCCAGCGTGAAGTTCCGCGCGGGCATCGCCGAGGTCACCGATCCCGACCTCATCGAGAAGCTCCACCGCTACGAGCACCTCGGCATCGAACCCGGCGACGACGTGGACCCCGAGCCCGACCTGGACGACGACCCCGAGAGCGACGACCCCGAAGGTGACGACGACCCCGAGGACGACCCCGCCATCGACCCCGAAGGCGATGACGATCCCGATCTCGATGCGATGGACGAGGCCCAGCTTCGCGCCTTCGCCGAGACGGAAGGCATCGACCTCGGCAAGCTGCAGAACCTCGACAAGATCCGCACCCGGATCGCCGAGGCGCTCGCCGCCGAGTAACCGCTGCCCGAAGGGGCCAGGGGAGACTCTGGCCCCTTCGCTGTTCCCGAGAGGGGGTGCCCGATGCCCGACACAGAACAGGCGGAGATCGAACCGTTCGCCACGGTGGCGGAACTGAAGGTGCGGTGGCCGGGGTTTCCGGCCGGCGCGGATGAGCTCGCGAAGGTGCATCTGGCGGATGCGTCGCAGTTCATCCTCGACGTCGCCCCGTCCGCGTTGCGAGCGTCGCCGTCGACCAGGCGGCGCATCGTCTGCAAGGTCGTGCGGCGTGCGATGCGCGCGGACCTCGACCCCGAGCTTGAAGAGCTCGAAGGGTTTGAGTCCGCGCAGACCGGGGCGGGTCCGTTCCAGGACACGCTGAAGCCGATCAACCCGCACGGCGACTACTACCTCACGGGGCAGGAGAAGCGCGCGCTGGGCGTCGGCCGGCAGCGCGCCGGGTCGATCAACATGCTGGCGGGCCGCGATGCGTAGACGGATCACCGACTACGTGGACCGGCTGCCGTACCTCGCGGACGGCACCGACGAGCTGGGCGACCCGGTGGAGTCGTGGGGGCCGCCCGAGTCTGTCGGGATATACGAGTTCAGCCCGGGTGGCTCCATCGAACCGCCCACGCCCGGGCATGACCGGGTGATCACGACGCCGACGCTGTACCTCCCGTACGGGTGCCCGTTCAAGCCGCGGGACCGGTGCGAGATCGACGGCGGCACCTACGAGGTGGAGGGGTGGCCCGCGAGGTGGAAGCACCGCCGCACCGGGCGCACCTTCGGCGACACCGTGAACCTCAAGCTCGTGGAGGGGTGATGGGCGAAGTCATCGAGTTCGACCCGATCAAGATCGTGGTGCGCGACTACCTCATGGGCGTGCAGGCCGACCCCGTCGTGGGGAAGGTGCCGAACCCGCGCCCGGCGAAGTTCACGCAACTGCAGACCGTGGGTGGCACCGCCGGCCTCGTGTCGCAGCGGCCGATGCTCACGTTCCTGTGCTGGGACGAGAGCGAAGCGCTCGCCGCCCGCTACGCCGAGCGGATCCGGGCGCTCATGCGGGCCTGCCGGGTGCTCGGCGGGCTCCCGGTCTACGGCATCCGCGAAGTGTCGGTGCCGGTGTACCGGCCGGACCCCGAGACGCAGATCGACCGATATCAGTTCACGCACGAGATCCACGTGCGCGGAAAGACGCTGACCCCCTCACCGTAGGGGGTCTTCCTATCTGAGAGGAGGCGATCGTGACGAAGGTTGTGATCGCAAATCGGTGGACCGACCCTGCGGGGAAGGTCCACAAGGGCGGGCAGACCGTCGAGGTGGAGCCCGGTGTGGCTCGCGACCTCATCCTGCGCGGCAAGGCGCGCGAACTGCCCGCGGAGTCGAAGGCTGAGCCCTCGGCGCGCGGGAAGAACCCCAAGACCGAGCCACCGAAGACCCCGGCAAAGGCCGGCACGAAGGAGGCACCGAATGTCGACTAACAACAGCAACATCCGTATCAACGGCGGTCGCGCGACCGCGATCTACCTCGCCCCGAAGGGTGCGACGCTGCCCACGGGGCTGACCGACCCGATCGGCGACTTCGAGCACATGGGCTGGCTCCACGAGGACGGCATCGAGTTCGAGGTCTCCACCGACTCGAACAAGATCAAGGCCATGCAGGGCGGCGCGACCGTGCGCGTGGCGATCACCTCGACGGAGAAGACCCTGAAGTTCACCTGCCTCGAGGACAAGCCCGGGGTGTCGGAGCTGTACTGGGACCACGGCAAGCCCACCCTCGTGGGTGCCGAGGGCAGCCAGGTCGCACGCGTCGACCTGCCCGAGTCGATCGGCCTCGTGGAGCGTACCGCCGTGGTGCGCCTCGATGACGGCGACATCACGAAGTTCGTGTGCCTCGAGCTGATCCAGATCACCGAGCGCGAGTCCCTCTCGAACAACTCTTCGGACCCGGCCGCCTACGGCTTCACCGCGGAGATCATCGGCGACAGCTACTTCCTCACGAACGCGCCCGCGTTCATCGAAGCTGCCGCCTAACCAGACCGGGCGGCGCGGGTGGTGGCTCCCCGCGTCGCCCATCTTCCCTGAGCCACACCACCATCACCAACCCCAGAAATGGAGCCACACATGGCCGAGAACACCCAGATGAGCCGCGAGGAACTCGAAGCCGAGCTCGCACGCCGCAACACCCCCGAGACCACGCCGGAACCGCCCGCGCAGTCCACCCGTGAGCGGTCCCCGATCAAGCCGCAGGACCACAAGCCCGCCGACCACGAGAAGGTCACCTTCGAGTTCGCCGGCGAGACGTTCACGATGGACGCCCGCGCCCCCAAGGACTCCCGCGTCTTCCTCTCCGTCCGCAAGGGCGACCTCGAACCCGCGATCATCCGCATGACCAGCGCCGAAGATCTCGAGCGCCTCCTGAAGGCGATCGAAGACGAAGACGGCTGGTCCGACATGGAGCAGCTCGGCAAGTTCGTGGACGCCGCCCACGAGGCCGCCGGCACAAAAAACTCCTAACCCTCGCCGGTCTGCTTCGAGACTGCCCAGACAGGCTCGAAGCAGACCTCGCGAGGTTCTTCCCCGGCGTCTCTCTCCAAGACCTCGACGGTGGCCCCGACGCTCTCACCCGCCTTGCCGCCTGCGCGGCGCACCTGCCACGCGGCGGCGCAGTCGGGGAGTACTACGGGGGCTGGCTCGCCGTCCTTCCCGAAGTCGAAGCGATCTGGGAACAGACCTACGTGCTCACGCTCGCCAACACCGAACGGAAGCAGCAGCACAAGGTGAAACCGCGCAAGCCCCCCGAGGGCGTGCGCGACCGCGAACGACGCGCCGCCGACGCCGCCTCGCACGCGGCCACGTTCTGGGAACAGGACAAAGCGTTCCAGGAGGCGAAGGCCGCCGGCGCGACGTGGGGAGACCTCTGATGCCGAAGAACCGCGCGCGGATCAACCTCCGCTCCGTAAACACCATCATGAGTAACCAGGCCTGCCAGAGCCTGGTCGATGAGGTCGGCGAAGAGATGGCGGGGGTTGCTGACGGGAACTACGAGTACGTCAGCAACCCCCACCGATACGTCGCCCGCGGCCACGTCCAAACCGCCGACGCCGCCACCGCCCGCCGCGACGCCGAAACCAACGAGCTGCTCCGCGCACTCGCCGCCGTGATCCGCTAGAGCTGCGGATCGTCCGCGGTGGCCGGCTCGGCGGCCCAGCGCTTCTCGAGCTGCGCGATCTGATTGATGCGCGCCGCGAACTCGCGCATCTTCTTCTCGTCCTTCGCTGGCCCGTCGATGATGACCGTGGCACCATCGGCGAAGACGATGGTCACGTATCCCTTGGTGCGGTCCTTCTTGAACATCCCGCCTGCGACCGCGCCCACGGGGCCGGCCAGCAGGGCGCCCGCTCCGATGCGGGTGAGCGTGGGCCTGGTCTTCTCGGCCCCGGACTCGAACTCTGCGGTCGCGCCGGCGATCGAGCGCTTCACGCCGATGCCGAGCGCGCCGAGATTGCTGTAGTGCCCTTTGCGCACCAGGTGTCCGTCGTACTGCGCCACGGCGAGCTTCCTCTGATACTTCTCCACGGTGGCCCGGTGCTGGACCGCACTCCGCGCTTCATCAGCCGCGGTTTTCTGCGCCGCTGCCTCTCGCATCGCCGACTCACGCCCCGGGTCGAGCTCGCCGCGCTCCTGAAGGCGCGCATCGAGTTCTGCGTGCAGCGAGGCGAACACCGACGACTCCTTTCTCGTGAACCGAACGTGGTTCGGATCATCGAGAGGCTTCTCGGTCTCCTCGCCTGGCACGGAGAACCGGAGGTATCCGTTGGCGATGCTGGACGCAGGTCTGAAATCGATCCGGCTCACATCAGCCAAGTCGAACTGTCGCGGCTCGCCAATCGAGCGCCACCCCGCCCGGTGGATCTTCACGGTTGTTCCGTCGACCTCGATCTGCCCACCGAATCCATCTGCGCGAAGTGCCGTCATGCCCTGAGCCTACATTCCCCGGGAGGTCCGAGATGGCTGGTCCAATGATCGAGGTCGCGAGCGCCTACGTCACGCTGCAGACGAAGTGGCCGGGCCTGCAGAAGTCGATCGACACCGCGGTGGGCGGTCTGAACGTTACGAAGATCGGCGAGGAGATGGGGCGCAAGATCTCCACCTCGATGGGGAAGTCGATCAAGTCGCGCGTCGCCGAGCAGTTCGCGAACGCCACCGCGAAGGCACTCGACACCCAGACGGCCGCGACGAAGGCGCTCTCGAGCGCCGAGCACGCGCTCGTGAAGGCCCGCGCCGGGGCCGGCAACGCACAGGCGAAGGTCGTCCTCGCCGAGGAGAAGCTGCACCAGCTGCGCCAGAGCGGGAAGGCCTCGACCGGGCAGCTCGAAGCCGCCGAGGCCGCGCTCAACGCCGCCCAGGTGGAGAGGGCCGCCGCGAGCCGCGCAGTCGCCGAGGCGGACCTGAAAGCGACCGAGGCGAAGCGGAACGCGACCCGAGCCTCGAAGGAGTACGAGGCCGCACTGTCGGCTGAGAACGACCGGGCCGCGCGCGCCGCGGTCTACTACCCCGAAGTCGCCGCGCGCATGCAGGAGATCGGCTCCTCGTGGCAAACCGCCGGCCAGAAGATCACCTCCGTGGGCGACTCGCTCACGTCGAAGGTCACCAAGCCCGCCCTGATCGCCGGCTCCGCAGTCGGCGGCCTCGTCGGCGCGCTCGGCTTCCGCCGCCTGCTCGGCATCGACCGCGCGAAGGCCCAGTTCGAAGGACTCGGATATCAGGTCGACACCGTCATGGCGCAGGTCGACGCGGGTGTCACCAACACCGCGCTCTCTATGGCGGACGGCGCATCCCTCGCGGTGTCCGCGCTCGCCGCAACGGTGCCGCTGACCAGCCTCGAGCAGCACCTGAAGCGCATCGCGAACACCTCGGCCGCCTACGGTGTGGAGGCGTCGCATGCGGGCCTGCTGATCAACCAGGCCTACATCGACGGTCGAGCGTCCTACGGGCTGCTCTCGCAGATGCAGCAGAACAGCATCCCGATCATCTCCGCCCTGGCCGACACCTACGGCCGCACGGGCGAAGAGATCAAGGCGATGGCGCAGAACGGCGAGATCAGCATCGACATGCTGAACGCTGCGCTCGACAACAAGGCGGGTGCGGCCGCCGCCTCCTACGCGAAGTCGTGGGAGGGCATCTACAAGAACGTGCTCTCGAACATCGGCCGCTTCGGCGAGCAGGTGCTCAGTGGTGCGTTCCCGCAGGCGAAGGCCGCGCTCGAGGAGTTCCTCGCCGTGCTGAAGGCTCCCGAGACGAAGGAGTTCGCGACCCAGCTGGGCACCGTGCTCGGGGGCGCGGTCTCGACGTTCCTCGACCGGATCCGTGGCCTCATCCAGGCATGGAACGACCTCGACGGCGGCCAGCAGCGCGCGCTCACCAATATCGGCATCGGCCTGGTGGCGCTCGGCCCGGGCCTGAAGATCGTCGGCGGACTCACGAGCGGCATCGGACGCGTCTGGGACGGCGCAGAACTCGCCGCCAGCGCCGTGGGCGGCTGGACGCAGAAGATGGGCCTGGCATCCGGTGCCGCGCTCGATCTCTCGAACATGACCGAGAAGCAAGCCCGCGCAGCCAAGGTCGGAGCAGCTGCTCAGGCCGCCCTCGGGAGCGCAACTGCTCTAGCAAAGAAGGGGTTCGTCGGACTCGGTAACTCCATGAATGCCCATCCGGTCATGTGGATCGCCTCAGCGCTCGCCGCCGTGGCGGCTGGGCTGACGTACTTCTTCACGCAGACCGAGACTGGTCGGCGGCTCTGGGATTCGTTCATGGAGGCGCTGCGGCCGGTGGGGGAGGTGCTGTCCGGGATTGGGCAGCAGATCGCGTCGACGTTCGGCGGGATCATGGAGACCCTCGGTCCGGTGCTGTCTCGCATCGTGGAGACGGTCGGGGGCGTGTTCTCCCGGATCGGCCCGGCGATCGCGTCGACGCTCGGCGTGCTCGGTGACGTGCTCGGCGGGGTGTTCTCGGGCGCGGTCGAGTTCCTCGCTCCGCTGTTCGCGACCCTCGTGGACGCGGGTGGGCAGCTGCTGGGCGCGTTCGCTCCGCTCCTTCCCGTGTTCGCCGACGCGGGCACCCGCATCATGGAGGCCTTCGCTCCCGTCGCGGAGACCTTCTCCACGTCGCTGATGCCCGCGCTTGCCGAGCTCGGTGCAGCGTTCGGGGAGATCGGCGCGCAGATCGCGCTCCTCGGTCCCGTGTTTGCGGAGCTGATTGGCAAGTTCGGTGAGCTGTTCGCGATGCTCGTCCCGATCGCGGCCGAGCTGGTCGGCCGCTTCGCGCCGCTGATCGCGATGCTGGTGTCCCAGCTCGCGCCGGTGTTCGCTGAGCTGCTGTCGGCCGTGGTGCCGCTGGTGGGTCAGCTGATCGGCGGACTGATCCCGGTCATCTCGCAACTGGTGAGCGCACTCGCGCCACTGATCGCCGACCTCGTGTCGAAGCTCGCGCCGATCATCATGGAGATCGCGTCCCGCGTGCTCCCGCTGATCGTGACCGCGTTCGAAGCGGTCGTGCCGATCGTGGGCCAGCTGGTTGAGGCCCTCGTGAATTGGCCTGGTTTGAGTTCCGATCTTTATACAAGGATGGAACTACGATGCCAAGCAAATATGACCCTGAACTTCGCCAGCGCGCACTTCGGATGCTCGCCGAAGCCCGTCCCGAGCACGAGTCGCTGACCGCGGCCTGCCGACACGTCGGTGGGCTCCTCGGAGTGAGCCCGGAGACGCTGCGCGTGTGGCAGCGCCGCTACGACATCGATACCGGCGCGAAGCCTGGCACCTCGATCGATATGGCCCAGGAGAACCGGCGGTTACGCCGCGAGGTGAGCGAGCTCCGTAAGGCCAACGAGGTACTCAAAGCCGCGAGCGTGTTTTTCGCGAAGGAACTCGACCGGCCACGAACGAAATGATCAGATTCATCGACGAGTACCGTGATCGTTTCGGGGTCGAGTTCCTCTGTCGTACGCTGCGTGCGGCAGTTCGTGGGTTCCTCACCTCCCGCGGATACCGGGCCGCGAAAGCCCGGTCGGCCTCAGCCAGGCAGCTGCGCGACGAGTTGCTCCTCCCTGAGATCCGGCGGCTCCACGCGAAGCACTATGGCGTGTACGGGCGCCGGAAGATGCATGCCCTGCTGAAGCGTGAGGGGTGGAAGATCGGCCGCGACCAGACCGAGCGTCTGATGCGGCTCGCCGGCGTGCGCGGGGTACGGAAATCAAAGCGCGTGTTCACCACACGCCCTAACAAAACGGCGGCACTGCCTGCCGATCTCGTCAACCGGAGATTCGCCGCTGACGGGCCGCGCAAGCTCTGGGTGTGCGACGTGACCTACGTCGCCACCTGGTCTGGGTTCGCCTATGTCGCGTTCGTCACTGACGTGTACTCGCGCAGAATCGTGGGCTGGAATGTCGCTGCGACGCTGAAATCTGAGGTTCTGCCGATGCAGGCACTCGATATGGCTGCGTGGCAATCGGGCGGCAGGCTCGATGGCCTGATCCATCACGCCGATCACGGGTCGAATTACACCGCCATGGTCTATACGGATCGCATTGCGGAACTCGGAGCAGTGCCCTCGACCGGGACGGTCGGCGACAGTTTTGACAATGCCATGGCTGAGGCGGTCAACAACCTCTACAAGACCGAACTGATCCGACAGCAGGGCCCCTGGCGGACGGTTGAGCAGGTCGAACTCGCGACCCTCGAATACGTGTGGTGGTGGAACCATGAGCGCCTTCACGGGGAGCTCGATATGCGTACCCCGATCGAGGTCGAGCAGGCCTACTATACTGAGGCCGAGGAACTTCTGTCACCGACAGGTTGACAGGAAAACCGGTCGGAACTCAAACCAGGCCAATTCAGTCTGAAAGCACGTTTGCGCTCACCCACGGCACCAATCCGGAGGTAGCGAGAATAGCGCACTCAATAAGCCGCGAGGTCCTACCATTGCCGTCTCCGAACGGGTGGATCCAAGCGACATAGAGATGCGCAAGAACTGCGGCAAGGAACACAAAATAGAATCGGTTCTCTGGCTGCTCCTGCTTAGCGGCGTCATCGAGAATGGCGTTAAGCCAGTCACAGAGCTTCTGCATAAGGAACTCGACATCTTCTGTGGGCGCACCTCTATAGAGCCCTACCCCTACGTTCACGTCGCGAAATTCACCCGGGACTACATGGTCTTCAAGTTCCATGTCGGCCATGAGCATGGCGTGGATACTCTTGATCCACTCTGGAGTTAAGCGGAAATCGCCGTCGACCGAAGCAGCAGTCTCTCTCACTGATTCTAGAGCTGCCATGACATTGAGAACTTCCTGCTCCAAGTACTCGCGCGACGGCGGCTGCGTCTTGCCTCGTTCGAGCAGCTTGTCGACTTCTTCTTGGGTAAGAGTGTTTCCCTCGATCTGTGCCGAGGCAAGGGCCCCACGGCGCAGATAAATTACTGATAGATGATCTGCTGTGCCTGGCATGAGAGGCGTGCCGATGAGGTGCATTGACTTGGAGTAGCACTCGCCAAGTTGGGCCCAAATTAGCGGCGGAAGATCGCGATTGTCGAACTTAAATGTTAACCAAGGGTGACTATCAGCGTATGCGCGATGCGTTGTCTCCATTGGGTCACACTACTAATGCTAGTTCAAATTGTCCAACCCAATGTCACAACTCCAGGCACATTAGCCCAGTCTCAGTCAGCGCGGATCTGCGCCTACATCCGCCACTATCCAAAAGAGCGATGGCATCTTGCCAATGGGGCCGTTGTGAGCTCGTGCGAGATCCCCTCTGACGCGCGCTGCACCTTCGCTACCAGCGCAGCGTCGCCGGGCTGCTCGGGATCAAGCCAGTCGCCGTGCTCGTCGCGTGGGAGAACGAGCGGCATCCGCGGCCAGTACTCGGCCGCTTCGCTGCCGGTGGGGGCGTCGCGGGTGACCATCGAGTACGTTGTGAGTTCACCGTCGTCGGTGGTGACGGTGGAGGTGACCGCGGCGATCCCGAACTGCTCGCCGTCTGGCAGCGCGAAGCGCCCTTTCTTCTCGACGTACCAGCTCGCCGGCAGCAGCGCGCGGCGCTGGAACGGCTTCTTCCACGAGCGCAACAGCCGGTCGTCGCGAGAGTTGAACGCGGAGAACTTCACCGGCCCGCTGCCGTCAAGCCAGAGCCACCACCACCCGAACACGAGCTCACGATCACCGTCCTCGGCCGCGCGGATGATGGGGTTCAGGTTGCGGGCCTTCGATCCGGTGATCGCGGCCCTGCCGTCGCGGCCCTGTGCCCACTCCGCGATCGCGCGCTCGGACTCGCGCTGGTCCAGTGGGCGGAGCGGATTGCGCGGTTCCTCCCCGTCGTGGAGGTAGCCGCCAAGTCCGTAGCTGTTGCACATGCGCACAGGCTACGCCGCCGCGCCGCCCGCGGACACCCCCTCGCGCCCCACGAGGGCGATGGGCTACTCCGAGCGCGACTCCTGATCCGCGGCAGCGCTCGCCGCCGCGATGATGCGGCTCACCTGCATGCGGGAGAGGCGCACGGCCGCGGCGATCGCTGTCTGGGGGATCTTGGCGGCGTGGGCGTCGAGGATCGCGGCGTCGCGGGCGGCGTGGGCCTGCTCGAGGCGGTCGGCGGCGGCTGTGAGGGCGCGGGCGTGGTTGGTCATCGTCGGCCTCGGATCGCGTAGATGAGCGCGGCCACAGCAATCACCGCGGCGGCGATGGAGATGATGAGGGTGAGGGTGAGGGTCTGCATGAGGGGCTCCTGGTGGACGTAGGATGGAGGGGTAGGGCCCCGAGTATCTAACGGCTACTCGGGGCCCTTCTCTGTCAGTCGCGGTTGCGCCGGTTGCGCTTCGCGGTCTGCCAGAGGATGAGGGCGGTGATGAGGTTGACCAGTGCGGTGAAGAACCCGATGATCTCCATGTTTCCCTCCCTCTCTGTCGGGGTATCTCCCCGACGTCTCTAGTGTAACATCATGTGGCACAATTGTGCAACATGATGTTACGCGGCGGGGGTCGATCCGATCACGACAGGCTGCGCCCCTCGACGGGTTTGTGTCGCTGATCCCAGGATCGCCACGTCACCGCGGCAGCCATCTGCACGCTCGGGAAGTACCCGACGAGGGCGCGTACGTCGGGATCCTCGTCGCCGGTCACCGAGCGCCAGAGCAGCGCGGACGGGCGCCCGATTCGCACCCGGCGGATGATCGCGACCCGGATCGCCCCGTCGTACATCCACGCCTCTTCATCGCTGACGCGCGTCAGCGTCATCATCGGGCTCCACGGCATTCCTCCCATGCGGGCGAGAGTAGCCGCGACCCCCGACATCAGACCCGACGCACGCTGAGCATCTGCCACCCCGCGGGCGCCGCGGCCCGCAGCTCGGCGTAGCTCGATCCCTCGACCTCTCGCGTTGCGTCGCGCCGCGCGTAGGTGCCGAGCGCGGTGATGGCGGTCTCGCCCTTCTTCATGGTGACCGGGGCCTGCACGAGCACGAACCCTTCTGGGCGGTTCTTCTCGAGCTGCTCCTGCACCTCGGGGATCCCTTCTCCCTTCACCTCGATGGCGACCGATTCGACCTGGCGGATTGTGGCGAGCAACATGATCCGAGACTACCGCGCGCGTGGGGCAAACGTGGGGCAGAGGGGGACTGTAATAGGCGGTAGTGCGCTGCCCCACGCGGTGACCCTGGACCCCCGAGATTGGCGTGTTGATGCGGGTCCAGGCGGTGCGCGGTGGTGCACCGCACTGCACTGTAATCGACGGTGATGGGCCTGATAGCGTTCGCAATGAGAAGGTCAGGGGTTCGATTCCCCTCAGATCCACCACACGAGAGGCGGGTCCGATCGGTGAGAAGTCACCGATCGGGCCCGTTTTTTCGTTGCTGGGGTTCTCGCCCGGGGCTGATCTGGCTTCTCCGATGAGAGGGTCATGTGCGGCAGAGGTGGGGCGAGCCCCTGCCCGGCCTACCCGACGCAGCGGCCGGAGGGCACCGCCGCGGGCTCGGCCGATGCGTCGAGCGTCGCGAGCACCGGCAGCAGTTCGGCGAGGGTCATCGCGTAGCCGACGCCCGGCCGCACGGCGTCTCGCGCGAACACCACTCCGGCGACGGCGCCCGCCTCGGTGAGCAGCGGGCCGCCCGAGTTGCCGGGCTGCACCACGGCGTCGAGCGTGTGCACGAAGCGCTGGGCTCCGCCCGACCCGTAGATGTCGGGCACGGTCGTGCTGCCCGTCGCGAGCACCCCCGCCGCCACCGTGCGGAACGGCCCGCCGTGCGGGTAGCCCTGCACCGCGCCGACGCCGCCCGGTGCGAGCGCGTCGTCGAGCGGCAGCGGCGCGGCGTCGACGTCGGCCGCGACGATCGCGAGGTCGTCGACGGGGTCGAAGTAGACGACGCGGCCGTCGCGGGCGGGCTGCCCCGGCAGTTCGACGAGGGGCGTGTCGATGCCGGCGACAACGTGGGCGTTCGTGACGATGCGATCCTCGGCCACCACGAAGCCGCTGCCCGTCGGCATCGTGCCGCAGCCGTGCGCGATGCCCGAGATGCGCGCCACCGAGGCTCCCGCCGCGGCGAGCGCCGGATCGTCGGTGTCGACGCGCGAGAGGTCGGGCGAGGCGAGCACGAGGTTCTCGTCGATGAGGCCGTCGATGGCGGGCAGCACGGTGTCGCCGAGCAGTGCCGAGTGCAGCCTGGCCATCGCCTCCACGAGCGGCTCC
Organism: Leucobacter muris; assembly: GCF_004028235.1. Taxonomy (NCBI): domain Bacteria; kingdom Bacillati; phylum Actinomycetota; class Actinomycetes; order Micrococcales; family Microbacteriaceae; genus Leucobacter; species Leucobacter muris. Next base: position 792,638 of record NZ_CP035037.1, read on the forward strand.
GGGGTGACCCGGTCGAGGTAGCGCAGCAACGACGACGAGGCGACCGTCGACGACACCCCGGGGATGCCGGACGCGGCCACGGCCGACCCGATCAGCGAGACCGAGGTGACGGCCGCGATGAGACCGAGCGCGCCGCCGAGCAGTCGCTCCAGGGGGCGCAGGCGAATCCGATCCGCCCCGCTCCTGATGAGGGCCCCGACGGCGGCTCCGATGCAGCCGCCGAGCGCGAGCAGCCCCGCCGCGGCCGCGATCACGGCCGCGCTGCGCCAGCCCGTCTCGGGCAGTTCGCGCGCGATGAGCGGCAGCACCCAGGGCGTCGCCGCAGCACCTGCGAGCAGCCCGCAGGCGGCCCCGAGCGTCGAGAACAGCCCGGCCCGGAACCCCGCCGTGAGCCCGATGACGAGCAACAGCAGGATGATGACGTCTGCGACTGCGGGCATCGGCCCCTCTCGGAGGATCGGGCGCCCGGCCGGGCGCTGTTCGCGCCGAGCCTACAGCACCCGGGTGGGGGTGCGGCGCGGGTGCGGCTCTGTCGACGCGCGCCGATCAGCGCGCGCCGTCGCCCATCCGGAGGCCCGGGATCACGGAGAGCGCGAGCACCGCCGCGGCGAGGCAGAACACGGCTGGGAACCCGGATCCGGCGAGCGGAAAGGTGAGGAACGCCAGGCCCGCCACCGCGATGGTGAGAGCCGAGCCCGTCGAATCCGAGATCGACAGCGCGGACGAGTTGAAGCCCTCGTTCGCGCTCGTCGAGTACGCCAGGGTGAGCACCGTCAGCCTCGGATAGATCAGGCCCATGCCGCCGCCCGCGACGCCCCACGCGATGACGACGAGCGAGGGCAGCCGATCGGCGAGCGACACCGCGAGCAGCGCGAGCACTCCCGCGAGCAGCAGCGAGGTGCCGATCACCACGATCCGCCGACTGCCGAGCCGGTCGCCGTACCGGCCCTGCGCGAAGGAGGCGAGCGACCACGCGAGCGCCGCGGCGGTGAGGGCGAGGCCGGCGATCATCGGGCTGAAGGCGAAGCGGTCCATGAGGAGTTTCGGCACATACGTCTCGGCGGCGAGGAAGCCGCCGGCCACGAGCCCCCGCATGAGAATCGCGCTCGGCAGACCGACGCGTCCGCGCAGGGTACCCCTCGGCATCAACGGTTTGATCGCGAAGCCGACGACGGCGACGCACCCCAGCGCGATCGGCCAGCCGACCGCCGGGGGCGCCTCGGCGGCGAAGCCCGCCCCGACCGCGGAGACTGCGACGACCGTGGCCAGCAGCAGCCGCACTCCGATCGTGCCGCCGCCCGGCGGCTCGGAGATCCCGCTCGAACCCGGGGGCTCCGCTCCCTCCGCCGGGTCCAGCGACGCGCTCCGCAACTGAGCCATGACGATGAGGAACGCCGCCGCCGTGAGCACCGCGACGCCGAGGAACGCCCACCGCCAGTGCAGATACTGCGCCACGGCGCCCGCGAGGAACGGACCGACCATCGACGGCAGCACCCAGGCCGCCGCGAACGCCGCGAAGATCCTGCCGTGCAGCTCGCGCGGGTACACCCGCGCGATCACGACGTAGAGAGACACCGTCTGGCCGCCCACCCCCAGACCCTGGATCAGGCGCCCGACGATGAACGTGTACATCTCGGGGGCGGTACCCGAGACGATCAGCCCCGCGGTGAACAGCGTCACTGCCGCGCACAGCGGCGCCCGGGGGCCGCTGCGATCGCTCCATGCACCGGCGGCGACCATGCCGATCACTCCGGTGGCCAGCGTGCCGGAGAAGGCGACGGCGAAGAGGGCCTGCCCGTTCAGGTCGACGCTGACGACGGGCATCACCGTCGTGACCGCCAGTGCTTCGAGGGCCGCCAGGAAGATGAGCGCGACCGAACCGAGCGTGATGCCGAGCCGCGCTCGATCCCAGATCGTCTCAGGCGCTGCGGAGGTCATCTCCGATCCGCTCGATCGCGAACGTGCATCGGACCATTCTCCCACGCGGGAGGCCGTCGCGCAGGCTACAGCGCCGCAGGGCTCGCGGTGCGCGGGTCTCGGGCGGGATCGTACGAATTCGCCGCACCATCAGCGCTCGCCGCCTCCGACGGATCTGCGGTGCTCGCCGCTTCCGCGCGCAACCACGGCAGGCTGATCGGGATGGTGTCGAAGGCCGAGGGGTCCTCGGGCTGCGCCCCGCGAGCCGGGTCGAGCCAGGGCAGGCTGATCGCGAGCGCGTCCGTCACGCTCGGCGTCCAGCCGCCCGAGTGGGGCACGGGCCGCGGAGGCGGCAGGATCTCCGCGGCCTCGTCCGGCACCGCCGGGAGGGCGGTGCCGAGCTTCGCCAACCGGCTCCGCAGCGCGCACGCCAGCCCGTGGAAGCCGATGACGCCCCACACGAGGTTCGACGCGACGGCCGGCCAGGCCCCGTAGACGAGTGCGCCGCCCGCCGCGAGCAGGCCGCCGACGGCGTTGAGCGTCGCGTAGCGGATCGCGTCGGGCGATACCCAGCCGCGCCAGATCATCAGGTACGCCGAGAAGGTGCCGGCGGTGCCGAGCCACCCCAGGGCGGCTCCGACGAGGTCTTCCAACGGTGCTCCTCGAGCGATCGAAGCGGGTACGGGCGGCGCCTCGGGGCGCGTGTCCCGCGGGTCTCCGAGGGGGCGCGCCGACGCCGGATGCAACAATTCTGCGGACGCCGGTCGGTTCAGCACAATCGAATTATTGAGAACCGGGAGTTTAGAATGAGTGAATATGAGGATCAACGTCGCGCGGCTGCCGTACTTCCTGCAGATCTCGCGCAGCGGCGGGGTGCTCGCGGCGGCCGAGGCGCTGAAGCTGACGCCGTCCGCGGTGTCCCAGCAGCTGGCGCGGCTCGAGGCCGAGGTGGGGGTGCCGCTCGTGGAGCGCAGCCCGCGCGGCATCGTGCCGACGGCGGCGGGACGCGAGCTGATCGAGCTCGCCGAGAACGTGGAGCGCGAGGTCAACGAGGCGGCTAGGCGGGTGGGCGCCGCGAGCGAGCTGCCGAGCGGTCGGGTGCGCTTCGGCGCGTTCCAGAGCTTCATCGGCGGCCTCCTCGCTCCCGCGCTGCCCCAGTGGCGCGGCGAGCTGTCGGGCGTCGACCTGCTGCTGGTCGAGGGCGAGCAGGCGGAGCTGCTGCGGGGGCTTCGCGCCGCCGAGCTGGAGCTCGTGGCGGTGGAGTTCGACGAGTCGGTCGCGCCGACCCCGCCCGGCCCGGGCGTGCGCGAGGCCGCTTTGCTCGACGACCCGTGGGTGCTGGTCGCCCCGTCGGGTACGCAGGCGGCGATGGGGGTCGTGGAGCTCGAGAACCTGCGGATGCCGTGGCTCGAGGTCGATCTCGGCGCGGGCGCCTCGCACGCGGTGCGTCGGGTGCGGCGGTCCCTGCCGCACTCGAGCACGGCGCCGCACCGCTACGGCAACCATCAGACGGCGCTCGCGCTCGTGGCCGCGGGCGAGGGGGTGACGCTGCTGCCGCAGCTCGCGCTGCGCGAGCAGGCGCTGCCTGGCGTCGAGGTGCACGAGCTGCCGGGCCTCGGGGTGCGGCGCATCTCGCTGCGCTTCCGCTCGGGGCGGAAGCCGAACCCCGCCGTCGCGGCGGCCGTCGACTTCCTGCGGGCCGTCGTCGCGGGCGAGCCGGCGCCGGAGCCGGCGCCCTAGCCCGACCCCGCGCACGCCGAGTCCCGATCCGCCGCCTCGCCCGGGGGGGGAAGCGGCGGATCGGGACTCGGTCCGCACAGCGGGGCGGCTACGACTTGATGTAGCCGTTCGGGTTGAGCACGTACTTCTTCGCCGCGCCCTGGTCGAACTCGGCGTAGCCGCGCGGGGCGTCCTCCAGCGAGATCGGCGTCGCGTTGACCGCCTTCGCGATCTGCACCTTGTCGTGCAGGATCGCCTGCATGAGCTGGCGGTTGTACTTCATCACGGGGCACTGGCCCGTGGTGAACGACAGCGACTTCGCCCAGCCGAGGCCGAGGCGGATCGACAGCGAGCCCACCTTGGCCGCCTCGTCGACGCCGCCCGGGTCGCCGGTGACGTAGAGGCCCGGGATGCCCAGGGCGCCGCCCGCCTCGGTGATGTCCATCAGCGAGTTGAGCACCGTCGCGGGCGCCTCGTGGCTCGCGTCCGAGCCGTGGCCGCGGGCCTCGAAGCCGACGGCGTCGACGCCGCACTCCACCTCGGGCACCCCGAGGATCTGCTCGATCTGGTCGCGGGGGTCGCCCTCCGACACGTCGACGGTCTCGCACCCGATCGAGCGCGCCTGTGCGAGGCGGTCCTCGTTGAGGTCGCCGACGATGACCACTCCCGCGCCCAGCAGCTGCGCGCCGACCGCGGCGGCGATGCCGACCGGTCCGGCGCCCGCCACGTAGACGGTGGAGCCGGGCTTCACTCCCGCCGAGTAGGCTCCGTGGAATCCGGTGGGGAAGATGTCGGAGAGCATCGTGAGGTCGAGGATCTTCTCGAGCGCCTGGTCGCGGTCGGGGAACTTCAGCAGGTTCCAGTCGGCGTAGGGCACGAGCACGTACTCGGCCTGCCCGCCGACCCAGCCGCCCATGTCGACGTAGCCGTAGGCGCTGCCCGGCCGGTCCGGGTTGACGTTCAGGCAGATGCCGGTCTTGCCCTCCTTGCAGTTGCGGCAGCGGCCGCAGGCGATGTTGAACGGTACGGAGACGAGGTCGCCGACCTTGATGAACTCGACGTCGGGGCCGACCTCGACGACCTCGCCCGTGATCTCGTGGCCGAGCACGAGCCCCTCGGGGGCGGTGGTGCGACCGCGCACCATGTGCTGGTCGGAGCCGCAGATGTTCGTGGCGACGGTGCGCAGGATCGCTCCGTGCGGCACCTTGCGCCCGACGTTCGCGGGGTTGACGCCCGGACCGTCCTTCAGCTCGAACTCCGGATATTCGGTGTCGATGACCTCGACGACTCCTGGGCCCTTGTACGCAACAGCTTTGTTTCCAGACATCAGCGTCCTTTCTGTAGGAGGTCGACGGTGACCTGCCCCCAGCCTCTCCCCGCTCGGTGCTCCTCTCAACTGCCCGTGAGGATGAGGGGAGCCATACCTTCGGGTAGGTCTTCGGGCTATGCTCGGGTCATGGGTAACGGTGCCTCCTCCGAGCCCTTGCTGCAGGGGCTCTCGAACGTGCTCGCCTCGCCGCTGGGGTTGATGATCCCCGCCCTCTCCGAGCTGATCTCTCCGCTCGTGCCGCACTCGGCGCTCGTGATGCTCGCGGCCGATGTGGGCGGCGGCCGGGTGCAGGGCACCGGCGATCCGGCGTTCGTGCGCGGCGTGCGCGGCCTCGAGCTCGACCGGCTGCGCAAGCGCCTCGAGGCCTCCGACGGGATTCGCAGCGGGGTGCTGGCGATCGACGGTGCAGCGCACCCGACGCTGGAGCTGCTCTCGCGCAACGGCGCGCTGCTGGTGATCGCCGAGCCGGGCTCGGGAGCCGGAGAGCAGGCGGGCACCCTGCTCGCCCTGTGGGACATCGTGGCGCTGCACGTGCAGGAGCGCGCCGACGAGGCGAAGCCCGACTACCTGCAGCACGCCCGCGCGATCGCGGGCACTCGGCTGAAGGCGCTGACCGAGCTCGAGGACGAGTACGCCGCAGCGGTGGAGTCGGTGCTCGTGGCGCTGCGCTCGAAGCGGCTGAGCGACGCGCAGGCGCGCGACGAGGCCGTGGGCCGCGCGGTCGACGCGCTCACGAGGCTGTCGGGCGCGGTCGATCAGGTGCGCACGCTCACGGAGGAGTCGGTGACGATCTCCTTCGACCGTCTGAAGGAGGACCTGCGGCCGGTCTCGCGCTACTCCCCGGTGCAGCTGCAGTTCGTGGATCCGCCGGTCGACGGCCGGCCGCTGCCGGGCGAGGTGTCGCTCGGCGCCCGCGCCGTGGTGTATCGCGCGGTGCTCACCCTCGTCGAGGGCGAGGAGGTGGGGCACATCCGCATCCACTGGGACTGCGACGGCACGAACCTGCTCATCCGGATGCAGGACGACGGGCCCGGATCATCCGCCGCGGCGAAGACGCTGCTGGGGCGGATCCGGGAGCGGATCTGGTCGCTGAACGGCACGGTCGGGGTCGACACCACCCCCGGCTGGGGCACGAGGATCGACGTGGTGCTGCCGCTCGACCCGCCACGCACCCATCCGGCCTCGTCCGCGATGGCGGGTATGCGCCCGCGGGAGGTGCAGGTGGCGGCGCTCATGGTGGCGGGGCATCGCAACCGGGCCATCGCCGATGAGCTGCGGATCAGCGAGAACACTGTCAAGTTCCACGTCTCGCGCATCCTGCGTCAGCTCGGCGCCGATTCGAGGGCCGAGGCCATCGCGGTGCTCACGGCCGGCCAGCGCGGGTAGCGCGCCGACCGCGGCTCAGCTCTCGTGCCAGCTCTCGGCGAGCGCGGTGATCGCCGCCGCGCGCTCGGAGAGGGCCGTCGCGGCGTCTGCACCCTCCGCTGCGGCGCGTCCCACGGCGATGCCGAGCAGGAGGGTGCTGAGCGGGGCGGCCGGGCGCGCGACCTCGTGGGCGACGTCGCGGGCGACGTTCAGCACGGTGGCGATGTCGACGGCTCCGGGATCGAGGTCGAGCTTCGCGGCGGCCGCCGCGAGCCAGGCGTCGAGCGCTTCGGGGGGCAGGTGGCGGGACTCGCTCATGATCGCTCCTTCTCGGGGGTGCGCCCCGAGCGCCGGGCGCGTTCGAGGTCTTCGGGGGTGTCGATGTCGGCGGTGACCTCGGCGGTGGCGGGGCACCGGATCAGCTCGGCGCGCGAGAAGGTGAGCCGCAGTGGGCGGTCTGCGAGCTCGCCGCCCGCGGCGTCGAGGCCGTCGCGCAGTGCGGACCTCCGGTAGACGCCGGCCAGTCACTGCGATCGTCCGCCCGGATCTTCGAGCAGCACGCCGTCGCGCAGTCGGTCGTCGTTTCGGGTCCGGGCGAGGGCCGAGGCGAGCGCGTCGCAGACCGCCCCCGGGTGTTCGAGGTCGCACGCCAGCAGCAGCACCCACTCCGCGCGATCACCGGCCTCGGCCGAGCCGCTCTCGAGCGCGGCGAGGCCGGCGGAGAGCGCCGCGAGGGGGCCCGAGAACGGGGGATCCTCGCGCACCGAGACGGCGTCTGCGTCGGTCGCGCCGCGGGGGCCGACGACGACGATCCGCTCGACTCCGATGCGCCGCGCGGCCCCGATCGTGCGGTCGATCAGCCGTTCGTCGCGCAGCCTGATCGAGGCCTTGTCGGCGCCGCCCAGACGTCGGCCCCGGCCGCCGGCGAGCACGATCGCGTCGAGCCGGAGGCTGCTCATGCCAGCCCCACCAGGAGCAGTTCGACCGGTTCTCCCTCGGCGACGTCGCCGCGGTCCTCGCCCGCCACCGCGTAGGCCTGTACGGCGCCGTGCCCGCCGACCGCGTGCGAGACCCCGCGCGGGTTCACCGCGGGGCGGCAGACCAGACGCCGGCGCCCGCCGAGGATGCCCGAGCCGTCGCCCGCTCCGTCGGCGTCCGCATCGTCGATCGTGACGGGCATGAGCTGCAGGCGGCCCCTCGCGCCGCGCCAGCCGACGCCCGCGACCGCGGGCACGAGCGGGCGCATCGGATCGGCGCGCCCCTGGCAGGCGAGCAGGGCCGGGCGCACGAACAGCTCGAAGCTCGTCGCCGCGCTCACGGGGTTGCCGGGCAGCGCGAACAGCCAGGCGCCCGAGGCGAGGCGGCCCGCGCACTGCGGCTGACCGGGGCGCACCGCGACGCGTGCGGCGCGCACCTCCGGCTCCGCCTGCACGGCGAGGCGCACGACGTCGTGGCTGCCGGGCCCGACCCCGCCGGTGGTGATGATCGCGTCGCAGCTGCGCCCGAGTTCGTCGAGCTGCGCGCGCACGGCCGCGACGTCGTCGGTGCAGCGCCGCACCGCCGCCGGCTCGATGCCGCTCTCGCGCAGCAGCCCGGCGATGAGCAGCGAGTTCGACTCGACGATCTGGCCCCGGGCGAGCGGAGCGCCCGGGGGGCGCAGCTCGGCCCCCGTCACGAGCACCGCGACCCGCGGCAGCTCGCTGGCGCGCACCTCGGCGACGCCCGCGGCGGCGAGCGCCGAGACTCGAGCGGCGGTGAGCGGGTCGCCGCTGCGGGCGAGGAGGGATCCGGCGCGAACGTCCTCGCCGCGGCGGCGGATGTTCGCGCCCGGTGCCACGGGCGTCGCGATCCGCACCGCGGCGCGACCCCAGGGGTCGGCGGCGGGATCCTCGCGCCCCGGTGCCGCGGTGAGCTCGACCGGCACGACGGCGTCGGCCGCCGAGGGGACCGGGCCCCCGTCATGATGCGCACGGCGGTGCCGGGGGCGATGGCCGGATCGGCGGAGCCGCCCGCGAGCACCTCGCCCGAGACGACCAGCTCGACGGGGCGATCGGCCGTCGCGTGCGCGGTGTCGGCGGCGCGCAGCGCGTAGCCGTCCATCGCCGAGCTGTGCCAGAGCGGCAGATCGTGGGCGGAGCGCACCTGCTCGGCGAGCGTGCGGCCGTGGGCGAGCTCGAGGGGGAGCGGCGCCGCGTCGAGGCGCCCGATGCGGTCGAGGATCCAGCCCCGCCACTCCGCAGCCGACATGCGCATGGGGCGATCCTACCCGCCATCCGGCGGCCCTCCCCGTCCGTCGTCGATGCCTCGGACGTCGCCCATTCCTCGGACCGCGCCCCGCGATCCGCTCCGAAGCATCGGCGAGATCCGAAACACGGGCGCGTCTGCGGCTCGGTGAGGTTCAATGGAGGCATGTCACGCATCGCAGCACGCCGCCGGGTCACCCGCATCACCGTGGGGGAGCCGCCGCGCCGCCGCGCCGACTTCCTCGCGGCCGAGGAGCCGCTCGAGATCCGGGTCGGCGGCAAGGCGCTCACCGTGACGATGCGCACACCGGGCAGCGACGTCGAGCTCGCGGCGGGGTTCCTGGTCTCGGAGGGGGTGGTCCACTCCGCCGACGAGTTCGCGACGGCGCGCTACTGCGACGGGGCGGTGACCACCGGTGATGACGGCGTCAGCACCAACACCTACAACGTGCTCGACGTCGCTCTCGCCCCCGGCGTCGCGCCGCCCGATCCGAGCATCGAGCGCAACTTCTACACGACCAGCTCGTGCGGCGTGTGCGGCAAGGCGAGCATCGACGCCGTCGCGACGGTCTCCCGCTACACCGTGGACGAGGATCCGCTGCGCATCGACCCGGCGACGCTCGCCGGCTTCCCCGACGCGCTGCGGGCCGGTCAGGCCGTGTTCGAGCGCACCGGCGGCCTGCACGCGGCCGCGCTGTTCGACGGCGGCACCGGCGAGATGCTGGTGCTGCGCGAGGACGTGGGCCGGCACAACGCCGTCGACAAGGTGATCGGCTGGGCGCTGCTGAATGACCGTCTCCCCGCCCGGGGCTGCGTGCTCATGGTCTCGGGCCGCGCGAGCTTCGAACTCGCGCAGAAGGCGCTCATGGCCGGGATCCCGATGCTCGCGGCGGTCTCGGCGCCCTCGTCGCTCGCCGCGGAGCTCGCGAGCGAGGCCGGTCTCACCCTCGTGGGCTTCCTGCGCGGGCCGTCCATGGTGGTCTACAGCCGGGAGGATCGCCTCGCCCTGGATGGCCCCTCTGCCATCGGCTAGGGTGGGGGCATGGCGAGGTTCAGCCCACTGGAGTGGCCGGTCTTCCGGCAGTTCTCCTCGCCCGACCGGTTCGGGCGGGGCGACTCGGTCGTGTCGCGCAAGACGCGCGAGATCGTGCCCCGCACCAGCTCGGCCGACCGCGTCGTGCAGAGCGTCTGCCCCTACTGCGCCGTGGGCTGCGGGCAGAAAGTGTTCGTCAAGGACGAGCGGGTGGTGCAGATCGAGGGCGATCCCGATTCGCCCATCTCGCGAGGCAGGCTGTGCCCCAAGGGCTCGGCGAGCGAGCAGCTCGTCAACTCGGCGTCGCGGCAGACCGAGATCCTCTACCGAGCCCCCTACGCCGCCGAGTGGCAGAAGCTCTCGCTCAGCACCGCGATCGACATGATCGCCGAGCGCTTCCTCGAGGCCCGCAAGAAGTGGTGGCAGGATCACGACGAGCACGGCCGCCCGGTGCGCCGCACCATGGGCATCGCGGCGCTCGGCGGCGCGACGCTCGACAACGAGGAGAACTACCTCATCAAGAAGCTGTTCACCGCGGCGGGCGCGATCCAGATCGAGAACCAGGCCCGCATCTGACACTCCGCCACGGTTCCCAGTCTGGGAGCCTCGTTCGGCCGAGGCGGTGCCACGCAACCGCTGCAGGACATGGCCAATGCGGATTGCATCGTGATCCAGGGATCGAACATGGCCGAGTGCCACCCCGTCGGGTTCCAGTGGGTCTCCGAGGCGAAGGCGCGCGGCGCGAAGATCATCCACGTCGATCCCCGCTTCACGCGCACCTCCGCGGTGGCCGACAAGCACGTGCCCATCCGGGCCGGCTCCGACATCGTGCTGCTCGGCGCGCTCATCAACCACGTGATCGAGAACGACCTCTGGTTCAGGGAGTACGTGCTCGCGTACACGAACGCGGCGACGATCGTCGGCGAGGAGTTTCCGCGACACGGAGGATCTCGACGGGCTGTTCTCGGGGTACGACGCCGAGACCGGCACCTACGACCCGTCGAGCTGGGCCTACCAGCGCACCGGGCGGCAGCAGAGCTCCGACGAGGGCGAGGACGACCTGCAGGAGGCGCCCGGCATGGGCGACCAGTTCGGCGACGGCGGGCCGTCGGTCGGCGACCGCTTCCTCACCGACGAGACGCTGCAGCATCCGCACACCGTGTTCCAGATCCTGAAGCGCCACTACGCGCGCTACACCCCCGAGATGGTGCGCGAGGCGTGCGGCATCTCCGAGCAGGACTTCGCCTACCTCGCGCGCTCCATCACCGAGAACTCCGGCCGCGACCGCACCACCTGCTTCGCATACGCGGTGGGGTGGACCCAGCACACCATGGGAGCCCAGTTCATCCGCACCGCGGCGATCCTGCAGCTGCTGCTCGGCAACATCGGGCGACCGGGCGGCGGGATCATGGCGCTGCGCGGGCACGCGAGCATCCAGGGCTCCACCGACATCCCCACGCTCTTCAACCTGCTGCCCGGCTACCTGCCGATGCCGACCGCGTCGGCCGAGACGCTGCAGGACTACCTCGACGGCATCGCGTCCCCCGATCAGAAGGGCTACTGGGCGAACGCCGACGCCTACACGATCAACCTGCTCAAGGCGTGGTGGGGCGACGCCGCCCGCGAGGAGAACGACTGGGCCTACGACTACCTGCCGCGCCTCACCGGCCCGCACGGCACCTACCAGACCGTGGCGAGGATGCTCGAGGACGAGGTCGACGGCTACTTCGTCTTCGGGCAGAACCCGGCGGTGGGATCGGCGCACGGCCGCATGCAGCGGCTGGGCATGTCTCACCTCAAGTGGCTCGTGGTGCGCGACTTCGCGATGATCGAGTCGGCGACCTGGTGGAAGGACGGCCCCGAGATCGAGTCGGGCGAGCTGCGCACCGAGGACATCGCGACCGAGGTGTTCTTCATGCCCGCGGCGAACCACGTCGAGAAGTCGGGCACCTTCACGCAGACGCAGCGCATGGTGCAGTGGCGGCATCAGGCGGTGCAGCCGCCCGGGCAGGCGCAGAGCGAGCTCGACTTCTTCTACGAGCTGGGGATCCGGATCCGCGAGCGGCTCGCCGAATCGACCGATCCGCGCGACCGGCCACTGCTCGACCTCACCTGGAAGTACCCGCTCGACGAGCACGGCAACCCCGATCCCGAGGCCGTGCTCGCGGAGATCAACGGCCGGCACCTCACCGGTGAGCGGGCCGGCCGGCCGCTCTCCTCCTACACCGAGATGCGCGCCGACGGCTCGACCGAGGGCGGTTGCTGGATCTACACGGGTGTCTACGCCGACGGCGTCAACCATGCCGCGCTGCGCCCGGCGAAGGAGCAGCAGGACGCGGTCAACCCCGACTGGGGGTGGGTCTGGCCCGCCAACCGGCGGCTGCTCTACAACCGGGCGTCGGCGGATCCCGATGGGCGCCCCTGGAGCGAGCGCAAGAAGTACGTCTGGTGGGACGAGCAGCGGGGCCGCTGGACCGGCGACGACGTGCCCGACTTCCCGGCGACGCTCTCGCCCGACGCGCGGCCGCTGCCCGGAGCCGGGGGAGCCGATGCGCTCTCGGGCACCGACGCGTTCATCATGCAGTCGGACGGCAAGGGCTGGCTGTACGCGCCGAAGGGGCTCGTCGACGGCCCGCTGCCCGCGCACTACGAGCCGCAGGAGTCCCCGGTCGCCAACCCCCTCTACGGCCAGCAGCGCTCGCCCGCGCGCGTGACGATGGCCCGCCAGGACAACCTCAGCGCCCCGAGCGACGACGAGCCCGGTGCGGGCGTCTACCCCTACATGTTCACCACGTACCGGCTCACCGAGCACCACACCGCGGGCGGGATGAGCCGGTGGCTGCCCTACCTCGCCGAACTGCAGCCCGAGATGTTCTGCGAGGTGTCGCCCGAACTCGCCGAGGAGTGCGGCCTCGAGCCCTACGGCTGGGCGACGATCATCTCGGCTCGCTCGGCGATCGAGGCGAAGGTGCTCGTGACCGACCGGGTGAAGCCGCTGCGGGCCGGCGGGCGCACGGTGCATCAGATCGGCCTGCCCTACCACTGGGGCGTGGGGGGGGGGGGGCGATGCCGTGGTGAGCGGCGACGCCGCGAACGATCTGCTGGGGGTGGTCATGGACCCGAACGTGCTGATCCAGGAGTCGAAGGCCGGATCCTGTGCGATCCTCCCGGGGCGGCGGCCCCGCGGCGAGGCGCTGCTCGAGCTCGTCGAGCGGTACCGGCGGCGCGCCGGGGTGACGATCGACACGGGCATGCGGGCGTCCGACGTCTCCGGGGTCTCCGACGCCTCCGACGCGGGACGCGGGTACCCTGGAACCGAGCGCCGGCCGGACTCGTCGCACGATCACCCGGGGGATCCCGGCGATGCGCCGGGCGCGGCGCCGGCGCAGCACGACGACGACGAGGAGGCGCAGAGATGAGCAGGCTCACGGAGTCCGAGCACGCCGCCCACCACGAGCACGTGCACCCCCGCAAGGGCTTCTTCACGGACACCTCCATCTGCATCGGCTGCAAGGCCTGCGAGGTCGCCTGCAAGGAGTGGAACCGCAACCCCGCCGACTCCGACTGGCAGCTCTCCGACTCGTCGTACGACAACTCCGAGGGGCTCGGCGCCGACACCTGGCGCCACGTCGCGTTCATCGAGCAGGGGCAGGAGCGGATCGAGGAGGCGCGCGAGAGCGGGCGCCGGCTCGTGAGCCTCGGAATGCCCACGGTGCGCCCCGCGACCGGCGCAGGGGCCGACGGCTCCGCAGACCTGTCGGGCGCCGACACCGCCCCGCCCGACACCCCCGACTTCCGGTGGCTCATGTCGTCGGACGTGTGCAAGCACTGCACCAACGCCGGCTGCCTCGACGTCTGCCCCACGGGCGCGCTCTTCCGCACCGAGTTCGGCACGGTCGTGGTGCAGGAGGATATCTGCAACGGCTGCGGCACCTGCGTGGCCGGGTGCCCTTTCGGCGTGATCGAGCGGCGCAGCGACGGGATCGCCGTGCCCAAGACGAACCGCGACTTCGTGCCCGGCGAGCAGGCGCCCACCCGCAACGCGGGCGTTGCTCAGAAGTGCACGCTCTGCTACGACCGCCTCACCGATGATCAGACGCCCGCCTGCGCGCAGGCCTGCCCCACCACGTCGATCAAGTTCGGCAGTCGCGAGGAGCTCGCGAAGATCGCTCGGGCCCGCGTGCGCGAACTGCACAAGCAGGGCCTCACCGAGGCGCGGCTCTACGGCGCGAACGAGCGCGACGGCGTGGGCGGCACGGGGTCGATCTTCCTGCTGCTCGACGAGCCCGAGGTGTACGGGCTGCCCCCGGACCCGCAGGTCGCGACGAAGGATCTGCCCCGCATGTACAAGCGCGCCGGTCTCGCCGCGCTCGGCATGATCGGCGCGGTCGCGCTCGCGTTCCTCACCGGAGGGCGTCGATGAACCGCGCCGCGTGGAAAGGTGATCGTTCGTGACCCTCTCGGAGTTCGACAGCTACCGGCCCCCCGAGAAGCCGCGCCGGTCCGGGGGCAGGCGCAAGCGCCGCGGTGGCAGGGGCGCCGGGGCGACCGACGGCTCGCGCGAGATGGCCATGGTGCCCGAGGTCGAGTTCGCCACCTACTACGACCGGCCCATCGTGAAGCCGCCGCCGTGGGAGGCGCCGATCGGCATCTACCTGTTTCTCGGCGGCGTCGCGGGCGGGTCGTCGCTGCTGGCCGCGGGCGCGCAGTTCAGCGGCAACGCGAAGCTGCGCCGCAACAGCCGTCTCGCGGCGATCGCCGCGGCCGGCGCGGGCGCCGTGTCGCTCATCGTCGACCTGGGCAGGCCCGAGCGATTCCTCAACATGTTCCGCACGCTCAAGGTGACCTCGCCGATGAGCGTCGGCTCGTGGATCCTCGGCGCGTTCAGCGCCGGAGCCGGCGTCGCGGCCGCCGCCGAGTTCGACCGCATGACGAAGCGCCGGCTGCCGCTCGGGCCGCTGCGCCGACTGCTCGATCTGGCCGAGCAGCCGGCGGGAGTGGTCTCCGCGGTGTTCGCGGCGCCGCTCGCCGCCTACACCGGCGTGCTGCTCTCGAACACGGCGAACCCCACGTGGAACGCGGCGAAGGAGGATCTCTCGTTCGTCTTCGTGAGTTCGGCGAGCCTCGCCGCCGGTGGCCTCGGCATGGTGACGACGCCCGTGGCCGATGCGAAGCCGGCGAGGGTGCTGGCGGTGGCCGGGTCGGCGGCCGAGCTCGCCGCGTCGGAGCTCATGGAGCGGCGCATGGATCCGGTGGCCGCCGAGCCGCTGCACCGCGGGAGCGCGGGTGCGATGCACCGGTGGAGCAAGCGTCTCGCCGCGGTCGGCGGGGTCGGCGCGGTCTTCGCGGGGCGCAGCCGCACGGTCGCGGTCGTCTCGGGGGTCGCGCTGCTCGCGGCCTCGGCGCTCACCCGCTTCGCGGTGCTCGAGGCCGGCCTCCACTCCACGAAGGATCCCCGATACGTCATCGAACCGCAGAAGCGCCGGCTCGAGGCGCGCCGCCGCGCGGGGATCGTCGACGACTCGATCACCACGGCCGAGTAGCGGGGACGAGGGGGGAAGCGGTGACGCGAGACGAAGCGGTGCGAGCGGGGCTCGTCGAGCTGCGCGCGCAGACCGATGCCCGCGCGGCCCGGCTCGAGGCCGAGCTCGACGCGCTGACCCGCGCTCGCCGCAGCGAGTCGGATGACGACGAGCACGATCCGGAGGGGGTGACGCTCTCCTCGCAGTGGTCGATGCTCGCCGGCCTGCTCGCCTCGGCGCGCGAGGACGCCCGGGCGGCCGACGCCGCCGTGCGGCGCTTCGAGGCGGGCGAGTACGGGATCTGCCCGGCATGCGGGCGGCCGATCCCCGAGGGGCAGCTCGAGGCGCGGCCGTTCCGCGAGCGCTGCGTGGCGTGCTCCTAGGGGCGGCGGGCCCGCTCGGCCGCGGCTCCGTCACCGGATGGTGATGCCGGCTCCCGCGACGGTCTCGCCGATCACCGGGTAACCCGGCACCTCGCCCACGACCAGCAGCCCGCCCGAGGTCTGTGCGTCGGCGAGCAGCACCAGCTCCTCCTCGGAGAGGGGGCGCTCGATGTCGAGGTGGGGCCGCACCCAGTCGAGGTTGCGGCGCGATCCACCGGGGATGAACCCCTCGTCGAGCGATTCCCGAGCCGCCTCGATGAGCGGCACCGCGCCCGAGTCGAGCACGGCGCCGACGCCCGAGGCGCGGCACATCTTGTAGAGGTGCCCCAGCAGGCCGAAGCCGGTCACGTCGGTGGCGGCGCGAGCACCCGCGGCGACGGCGGCGATCGAGGCGTCTCGGTTGAGCTGCACCATCTGCGCGATCGCGTGCTCGAACACCTCGCCGGTGCGCTTGTGCCGGTTGTTCAGCACGCCGACGCCGATGGGCTTGGTGAGGGTGAGCGGCAGGCCGGGCTCGGCCGCGTCGTTGCGCATGAGCCGCGCGGGATCGACCACACCGGTGACCGCCATGCCGTACTTGGGCTCGGGGTCGTCGATCGAGTGGCCGCCGGTGACGGGGCAGCCGGCCTCGGCGGCGACGTCGAGCCCGCCCCGCAGCACCTCGGTGAGCAGTTCCATGGGCAGCACCTCGCGCGGCCAGCCCACGAGGTTGATCGCCGTGATGGGGGTGCCGCCCATCGCGTAGATGTCCGAGAGCGCGTTGGCGGCGGCGATGCGGCCCCAGTCGTAGGCGTCGTCGACCACGGGGGTGAAGAAGTCGGCGGTCGAGAGCACCGCGAGGTCGTCGCGCACGAGCACCGCCGCCGCGTCGTCGCCGTCGTCGAGCCCCACGAGCACCTGGGGCGCGGTCTGGCCGACGAGCCCCCGCACGGCGTCTTCCAGCTCGCCCGGCGGGATCTTGCAGGCGCAGCCGCCGCCGTGCGCGTAGGAGGTGAGTCGTGCGGGATCCAGCTCGGTAGCCATGCCCCGAGACTACCCCGCGCATCGCTTTCGCGGGAGTGTAGGCTCGTCGGTGGAGGCGTCAGGGTTCCTGGTGGGCCCCCGGTCTTCAAAACCGGTGAGTCCGAGCATCTCGGGCTGGCGGGTTCGATTCCCGTCCGCCCCCGCCAATATGCCGACCGGGGAATATCGAGCGGGCGAGGGGGCGCGATGAGCGACGAGGATCATCGCAGGCGCATTCCCCGCACCGACCGGCTGCTGGCGCACCCCGCGGTGCGCGAGGCGCGGGAGCGGATCGGCGACGCCGCGATCCGCCGCATCGTCGAGGAGCGGCAGCGGGCGGCCCGCGAGGGCCGGGTGCCGATCGAGGAGGTCGAGCAGGCGGTCGTCGACGCGCTGCGCGCCGAGCGGCCCGCGTCACTCGTGCCCGTGCTCAACGCGACCGGCGTGATCGTGCACACGAACCTCGGCCGCGCGCCCCTGTCGGAGGGCGCCAGGCAGGCGATCGGGGCCGCCGCCGGCTACGTCGACGTCGAGATGGATCTCGTGAGCGGCAGGCGCAGCGCCCGGGGCGCGGGCGCGCGCGAGGCGCTGCTGCAGGCCTGTCCCGAGGCCGAGGACGCGTTGATCGTGAACAACGGCGCGGCAGCGCTGCTGCTCGCCGTCACCGCGGTCTGCGCCCGGGCGTCGGAACGGGATCGCGCGATCCCGAGCGAGATGATCGTGAGCCGGGGCGAGCTCGTGGAGATCGGCGCCGGGTTCCGGCTGCCCGACCTGCTGGTCACCACGGGTGCCCGGCTGCGCGAGGTCGGCACCACCAATCGCACGCACCTCTCCGACTACGAAGCCGCGATCGGCGCCGCGACCGGCTGCCTGCTGAAGATCCACCCGAGCAACTTCCGCGTGCAGGGGTTCACCTCCGGAGTCGACGTGGCGGCGCTGCGCCGACTCGCCGACGCATACGGGCTGCCGCTCGTCGTCGACCTCGGCAGCGGCCTGCTGCGACCCGACGCGCTGCTGCCCGACGAGCCCGACCTCGCGGGCGCCCTGCGCGCCGGAGCCGACGTGGTGATCGCGAGCGGCGACAAACTGCTCGGCGGCCCGCAGGCGGGGCTGCTGGTGGGGCGGGCCGAGACGATCCGGCGCCTCGCGAAGCATCCCCTCGCGCGCGCCGTGCGCAGCGACAAGCTCACCCTCGCGGCGATCGAGGCGACCCTGCGCGGCCCCGAGACGCCTGTGCAGGCGGCGCTGCACGCCGACCCCGCCCGTCTGCGCGAGCGCACCGAGGGGCTCGCCGCCCGCCTGGCCGCAGCGGTGCAGGGGCCCTGCGAGGTCGTGCCCCACGAGGGGCGCGTGGGCGGCGGGGGAGCGCCCGGGGTGCCGCTGCCGGGGTGGGCGATCGAGCTGCCCGAGGCGATGGCGCCCCGCCTGCGGGCCGGTGCCGTCGCCGTGGTCGCCCGCGTGCACCGGGGGCGCTGCCTGGTCGATCTGCGCTGCATTCCCGAGTCGGACGACGAACTGCTGCTGGAGTGCCTGATCGAGGCGCTGGGCGACGCGGGCGCCGCCCCGCGCTCCGCGCCGCGGGGGCTCGGGTCCCGCTGACATGTACGTCGTCGCCACCGCCGGCCACGTCGATCACGGCAAGTCGACCCTCGTGCGCGCCCTCACCGGGATGGAGCCGGACCGGCTCGCCGAGGAGCGGCGGCGCGGCCTGACGATCGACCTCGGCTTCGCGTGGACGCGGCTGCCCTCCGGCCGCGAGGTCGCCTTCGTCGACGTGCCCGGCCACGAGCGGTTCCTCGCGAACATGCTCGCGGGTGTCGGCCCCGCCCCCGTGGTGTGCTTCGTGGTCGCGGCGGACAAGGGCTGGCAGGCGCAGTCGTCGGATCATCGCGACGCGGTGGCGGCGCTCGGCATCGAGCACGGCCTCGTGGTGATCACGCGCGCGGATCGCGCGCCGGACCGGGTCGCCGAGACGATCGAGCAGACCCGGATCGCGCTGGCGGGCACCCCGCTCGAGCGCGCACCGGTGGTGGTCTCGGCGCTGCCCGCCGGCTTCGACGAGTCGGGTGGCGCGGCGCCGAGCACCGGTCTCGGCGAGGTCGTGGAGCGGCTCGACGACGTGCTCGCGGCCGTGCCCGAGCCCGATGCCGAGGCCCGTGTGCGGCTCTGGGTCGACCGCTCCTTCACCATCAGGGGGGCGGGCACCGTGGTGACGGGCAGCCTGACGGCGGGCACGCTGCACCAGGAGGACCGCCTGCAGCTGATCGGCGACGGGGGAGCGCACCCGACGGCCGTGCGGGGGCTGCACAGCCGGAACGAGGCGGCGACCGCGGTGACGCCCCACGCGCGGGTCGCCGTGAACCTGCGCGACGTCGCCGCCGACGCCGCGCACCGCGGAGACGCCCTCGTCACGCCGGACGCGTGGCCGATCGTCGACGCGGTCGACGTGCGGCGCACCACGGGGGCCGGCTTCGCCGATGCGCCGCAGCAGCTCGTGGCGCACATCGGCACCGCGGCGGTGCCCGTTCGCCTGCGGCCGTTCGGCGACGATCACGCGAGGCTCGCTCTGCAGCGGCCGCTGCCGCTGCAGCTCGGAGACCGACTCGTGCTGCGCAGCCCCGGCAGCCGCTTCGTGTTCGCGGGGGCGCTGGTGCTCGACGCGGATCCGCCCGCGCTCACGCGGCGGGGCGACGGCGCCCGCCGGGCCGCCGTGCTCGCCGCGCGCCCCGACACGGGGGACGCCCTCGCCGAGGTGGAGCGACGCGGCGCGATGCCGGTCGAGCAGCTGCGCCGACTCGGTCTGACGGGGCTCGAGGCGGTGCCGGAGGGGCTCTCGGCGGTCGGTCGCGCGGGCGCCTGGTGGGTGCATCCGCCCACGCTCGACCGCTGGGCGAGCCTGCTGCGCGAGGCGGTGGCCGAGAAGCTGCGCGCGGATCCGCTGACGCCCGGCCTCGCGGAGGGCGCCGCCGCCGACGCGCTGCTGCGCGCCGATCCGCCGCTGCCGCACGCTTCGCTGCTGCCGCTCGCGGTGCGCCGGGCGGGGCTCGAATCGCGGTCGGGGGTGCTCAGACCGCCCGGCACGGGCGTGGACCTCGGTGCGGCGGAGGCCGGGGTGGCGCAGCTCGAGCGACGGCTGCGCGAGCACCCGTTCGCGGCGCCCGAGGCCGACGACCTCTCGCGGCTGCGGCTCGGCGCACGCGAGCTGGCCACGGCGGAGCGCGCCGGTCGGCTGCTGCGGCTGCGCGACGGGATCGTGCTGCTGCCCACCGCCCCCGCCGAGGCGATGCGCCGGCTCGCGTCGCTCGAGCAGCCCTTCACCACGAGCGGGGCGAGGCGCGCGCTCGATACCACGCGTCGGGTCGCGATCCCGCTGCTCGAGCACCTCGATGCGCGAGGGTGGACGCGGCGTATCGACGGGGTGAACCGGATCGTGGTGCGGTAGCGGCGGCGCGAGAGGCAGCCTCGTGTACGGTTCTGCGGGCGATTTCCGCCCGCTGCCGCGTGCGCGAACCGGGCTCGGAATCCGCGCCTGCGGAAGTGCGGATGTAGGATCGGGGCATGTCGCACTATCGGATCCGGGAGGCAGCGCGTCTGATCGGCGTCAGCGATGACACGATCCGCCGCTGGGTGACGCAGGGGCTGCTCGAGGCGAGCGTCGACGAGGCCGGAGTGCAGGTGATCGAGGGCGCCTCGCTCGCAGGGCGGGCGAAGCAGCTCGCACCGGTCACCGGCGACGACGGCCCGGTGCTGCGCAGCGCCCGAAACAGTTTCACCGGCATCGTGACGCGGGTCGACGCCGACGGCGTGGTCGCCGTCGTCGAGGCGCAGTGCGGGCCGCACCGCCTCGTGTCGATCATGACTCGGGAGGCCGTCGACGAGCTCGGCCTCGAGGTCGGTTCGCGCGCCACGGCGATCGTGAAGGCCACCAACGTGATCATCGAGACCCCTCGGAAGGATGCGGCATGAATCCCAAGACGCTCAGAGACGCGACCCGCATCGGCGCGCTCGCACTCGCCGCGGGCCTCGCCGCCGCGCTCGCGGGCTGCGGCTCGGGCCAGCCGTCGGGGCCCGCGAGCACTCCCGACCCGGCGCCCGCATCGCAGATCGGCGGCGACCTCACCGTCTACGCCGCAGCCTCGCTCGAGCCCGCCTTCGAACAGATCGGCGACTGGTTCGTCGACGAGCACCCCGACGTGTCGATCGAGTTCTCGTACGACGGCTCCTCGGTGCTCGCCACGCAGATCCTGAGCGGCGCCCCGGTCGACGTGTTCGCGTCGGCCGACGCGCCGAACATGGAGAAGATCACCTCAGAGGCGCGGAACGACGGCGAGCCCACGGCCTTCGCCGCGAGCGAGCTCGCGATCGCCGTGGCGCCGGGCAACCCGCTGGGCATCGAGACGCTCGCCGACCTGGCCCGAGCGGGCGCCGGCGCCCCGGTCACCGTGATCTGCGCGGCGGAGGTGCCCTGCGGCAATGCGTCGCGCGCGCTGCTCGAGCGCGACGGGGTCGAGCTCGCGCCGGCGAGCGAGGAGCAGAACGTGACGGCGGTGCTCACCAAGGTGCGCGAGGGCGAGGCCGACGCCGGGCTCGTCTACCTCTCCGACATCCTGCGCGCGGGCGATTTTCAGGATGAATCGCGCAGCGATTCATCAAATCGACCGCTGACGTCACCACGTCAGGGCGAAGTCGACGGCATCGAGATCCAGGACGCCTCGGACGCCGCCGGCGACTACCTGGCGGTGCCGATCGAGGGATCCGACGCCCCCGAAGCGGCTGCCGCCTTCTCCGAGTTCCTGCTCACCGACCGCGTGCAGCAGCTCCTCGCAGACCTGGGCTTCGGCCCCGCGCGCTGAGCCGTGACCGATCGGGCTGCGCGGCGCCCGGCCCCGCGCTCCGCGGCGGACCGGGACGCGCGGCGTGTGCGGCTGCCCGCGGGGGTGCTGGTGCCGGCCGCGATCGGCGCGGCCACCCTGCTGCTTCCCCTCGCTGCGCTGCTGCTGCGCGTGGACTGGCGGGCGGTGCCCGAGACACTCTCGGCCCCGGGCACCCTCAGCGCGCTGGGGCTGTCGCTCGGCACCGCGACGATGGCGACGATGCTCTGCTTCGCGCTCGGGGTGCCGCTCGCGCTCGTCATCGCCCGCACCGAGGGCGCCGTCGCCGCCGCGCTGCGCGCCTGCGTCACGCTGCCGCTCGTGCTGCCGCCGCTCGTCGGCGGCCTCGCGCTGCTGAGCCTGCTGGGGCGCGGGGGCCTGCTCGGCGACTGGCTCTTCGGGCTCGGGATCCGCATCCCGTTCACCACGGCCGCCGTGGTCATCGCGCAGACCTTCGTCGCACTGCCGTTCCTGGTGATCGCGGTGGAGGGCGCGCTGCGGGGTCAGGGGAGCGCGTACGAGCGGGTGGCCGAGAGCCTCGGCGCCCGGCCCTGGACCGTGCTCAGGCGGGTGACGCTGCCCCTGCTCGCGCCCAGCCTCACCGCCGGCGGCATCCTCTGCTTCACGAGAGCCCTCGGCGAGTTCGGGGCGACCGCGCTCTTCGCGGGCAACGCGCCCGGCACCACCCGCACGATGCCCCTCGCGATCTACACCGCGTTCAACGGCGCCGGGGTCACGCAGGATGCGGCGCTCACCCTCTCCCTGCTGCTCGTGCTCGTCGCGATCGTGACGCTCGTCTGCATGCGCTCCCGAGGCTCGGGAGCCGCGCTGTGAGCGGCGGCTCGGGCCGCGGGATCGCGGGTGCACTGCGATGCCGGATCGAGGTGGCGCGCGGCGACTTCCGCCTCGACGCCCGGTTCGAGGTCTCCCCGGGCGAGATCGTCGCGGTGATCGGCCCGAACGGTGCGGGCAAGTCGACGCTGCTCGGGGCGGTCGCGGGCACCCTGCCGCTGAGCGCCGGCCGCGTCGAGCTGGGCGGGCGAACGCTGAGCCGCCGGGAGCCGGGATCGCCGACGACGCTCCTGCCGAGATCCGCGAGGCGCGTGGGCCACCTCGATCAGCGGGCCCGGCTCTTCCCGCACCTCGACGCCGCCGCCAACATCGCCTTCGGGCCGCGCTCTCAGCGGGTGCCGCGCACGCGAGCCGTGCGCGTCGCGCACGACTGGCTCGAGCGGGTGGGCCTTGCAGGCCGAGGCTCCGCCCGCGAGGACGAACTCTCGGGCGGGCAGCAGCAGCGCGTGGCGATCGCGCGCACGCTCGCCGCCGATCCGGGGGCGCTGCTGCTCGACGAGCCCTTCGCGGCGCTCGACGTCTCGAGCGCCCAGGATCTGCGCCGTCTCGTCGCCGACGAGATCCGCAGGCTCGGGGTGCCCGCGCTGCTCGTCACCCACGACCCGGTGGATCTCATCGCGCTCGCCGACCGCGTGCTGGTGCTCGAGGGCGGGCGGATCGCGCAGAGCGGCGCGGTCGCGGAGGTGCTCTCGGCCCCGGCGACCGGCTTCGCGGCCGAGTTCGCGGGCAGGGTGCTGGTGGCCGGGGTCGCCTCGACGGGCGGTTCGCTGCGACTCGAGGGAGCACCCGTCGACCGGATCCGCGGATCCGGGCCCCTGCCGCGACCGGGCCTCACCGCGGTCGCGAGCTTCGACCCGACCGCGGTGCGGGTGAGCTCGCACGGGCGGCGGGCCGGTGAGGCACCGATGCCCGGCGACCGCGGCGACTCGGATGGGTCGAGCACCGTCTGGGCCGGCACCGTCTCGGCGCTCTCCGCGAGCCGCACGGGCGTGCGCCTCGCGTTCGCGGAGTGGCCCGAGTTCGTCGCCGAGGTGCCGGTGAGCCGCGCGCTCGATCCCGAGATCGCCCCCGGTTCCCGGGTGCGCCTCGAACTGCGGGCGGCCGACGTGACCTTCGCGGTGCCGCTCCCGCCCGGTTGAGGCGGCGGGCCCGCCGCTCGATCCTCGGCGTCGCGCCCGCCGCCGCTCGTCCGCGCTCGGCCCGCTCGCTCCTTCTCCCGCCTCGGCGCACGGGCGCCGGTGCTAGGGTGAGGATCGGAGTGAGGACTGCGATGCGACCGGAAGAGCGGGGATCGGGCGGCGTGGGAGCGCGCCGGCTTCCCTCGATCGGGCTCTCGGACGCCCGGGGCAGGCCCCTGCGCGATCTGCGCATCTCGGTGACCGACCGCTGCAACTTCCGCTGTGTCTACTGCATGCCGAAGGAGATCTTCGGCCGCGACTACCAGTTCCTCGACCGTTCCGAGATCCTCAGCTTCGAGGAGATCGAGCGGGTGGCCAGGATCGGCGCCTCCCTCGGCGTCGTCAAACTGCGCCTCACGGGCGGCGAACCGCTGCTGCGGCGCGGCATCGAGGATCTCGTCGCCGCGCTCGCCGCGATCCGCACCCCCGACGGGCAGCCCCTCGACCTGGCGCTCACCACCAACGGGTCGGCGCTGCCCGTGAAGGCGGAGGCGCTGCGGGCCGCGGGCCTGCGGCGCGTCACCGTCTCGCTCGACTCGCTCGACGACGAGCGGTTCCGCGCCGTGAACGACGTGCGCTTCCCCGTGCAGCGGGTGCTCGAGGGCATCGCCGCAGCCGACGCGGCGGGGCTCGCTCCGGTGAAGATCAACACCGTGCTCAAACGGGGGGTGAACGACGACGAGATCCTGCCGCTCGCCGAGCGGTTCCGCGGCACCGGTCATCCGCTGCGCTTCATCGAGTACATGGACGTGGGAGCCTCGAACGGCTGGCGCCTCGACGACGTGGTGCCCTCGGCCGAGGTGGTGCGCCGCATCGACGAGGCGCACCCGCTCGAGCCGGTCTCCCCCGCCGCTGCGGGGGAGACTGCGAAGCGGTGGAGGTATCGCGACGGCGCCGGAGAGATCGGGGTGATCTCGAGTGTGACCGGCGCCTTCTGCGGCGACTGCTCGCGCGCCCGCATCTCGGCCGAGGGTCAGCTCTTCACGTGCCTGTTCGCCTCCAGCGGCTTCGACCTGCGCGCGGTGCTGCGCTCCGGCGCGTCCGACGACGACGTGGCGCGAGCGCTCGGGGGCGTGTGGTCGCGGCGCGCCGACCGCTACTCCGAACTGCGCGGCCGCGCCGCGCCCGCCGCCGCTCCCGCGCGCATCGAGATGTCGTACATCGGCGGCTGAACGGGACTGCCGGCCGTCCGTCGGGCGCGGGAGCCGGACCTCGCTCACCAGCAGTTTCTCCTCAGGACTCGCCGGTGGTTCTCCGCTGCCCTGCGGATAGGGAGACCGCCGATGAATACGCCTCAGACCGCTGCGTTGCGAGTTCGCTTCGCCCCGCTACACTGCGGGTATGTCGCAGCAGGTCTATCTCGATCACAACGGCACCACCCCGATCGCGGCGCGGGCGGTCGACGCGATGCTCCCGTACCTCACCGAGCGCTTCGGCAATCCCTCGAGCTCCAACCCGCAGGGCCTCGCTGCGCGCGGCGCCGTCGACACGGCCCGCGAGCAGCTCGCCGCGCTGATCGACGCGCACCCCGACGAGATCACCTTCACGTCGGGCGGCACCGAGGCGAACAACCTCGCGATCAGGGGCGCGGCGCAGCTCGCCGAGCAGCGTGCGGCGCTGACCTCGGTGGTCGAGCACCCGGCCACGGCGCAGCCGATCGCCGTGCTGGAGCGCGAGGGATGGGCGGTGCACCGGCTCTCCGTCGACGCCGACGGCCGGGTCGATCCGCGCGCCGTGCCCGGGGCGCCGCTCGGGCTCGGCACCCTGATCCTCGCGCAGAACGAGGTCGGCACGATCCAACCCGTGGCCGAGGTCGCCGAACGGGTGCGCGCGGCGGGCGGCGTCGTGCACGCCGACGCCGCGCAGGCCGTGGGCAAGATACCGGTCTCGGTCGACGCGCTCGGAGTCGACCTGCTGAGCATCGCCGGCCACAAGCTCTACGCGCCAAAGGGGTGTCGGCGCCCTCTACGTGCGGCGCGGCACGAAGATCGCGCCCGTGCTGGTCGGCGCGGGGCAGGAGCGAGGACTCCGCCCGGGCACCGAGAACGTGGCAGGGATCGTGGCTCTCGGCGCGGCGGCCGAGCTCGCGGGAGAGCTGCTCGCCGACGAGTCGGCGCGCCAACTCCGCCTGCGCGAGCTGCTGTGGGACCGGCTCGTCGCGGGGCTGCCGCAGCTGGTGCGGATCAGCCCCGTCGACGGCTGCCTGCCGAACACGCTCATGGTCGCCATGCCGGGCCGCGTCGGCGGCGAGGTGCTGGAGCGCGCGTCGGGGGTCGGCGCCTCCACGGGCAGCGCGTGCCACTCGGGGGTGCACACCCCGGCGCAAACCCTCCTCGAGATGGGGCTCGACCCCGATCTCGCGCTCGGCGCGCTGCGCCTCTCGCTGGGCCGCGCGACCACCGAGAGCGACGTCGACGCCGTCGCGGCGACCCTGATCGCGGCCGCGGAGGGGCGACTGACCGCGCCTCGGAGGCGTCGGGGGACCGGCCCGCGAGATCGCCGGTCGGCCGGCAACTTCCCCGTCGGGCGAGACAGACCCTAGAGGCCGACCCAGTCGGAGACGCCGTCGGCGTAGTGCTGACGCTTCCAGATGGGCACCTCGCGCTTGATGCGCTCGACGAGCCGCTCGATCGCTTCGAACGATTCCCGCCGGTGGGGCGAGGCCGCGGCGGCGACGAGGGCCGCGTCGCCGATGCCGAGCGCGCCCACGCGGTGCACGGCGGCGAGCCGCACACCCGAACCGTGCTGCTCCTCGGCGAGGATCGCCGCGAGAATGCGCGGGGCGTCGGGATGGGAGCTGTAGTCGAGCGAGCGCACTCGCTCGCCGGCGTCGTGATCCCGCACCACGCCGTGGAAGACGACCACCGCGCCGCACTCGGCCGCCTCGACGGCCGCGCGCACCGCCGCCTCGTCGATGGGTCGGTCGGTGATGCCGGCGAGCGGGTCAGACATCGCCGCCCTCCAGCAGTTGGGGTGCGACCGCCGCGAGCGCGACCACCCCGCCGCGCAGGTAGCGGGCCTCGACGCCCCGGCTCGCGAGTACCCGGGCGGCGCGGATCGAGCGCGGATCCCGCTCGCAGTAGACCGTGACGGGCTCCTCCGCCGGATGCCACGGGAGCGCCGCCTCCGAGCCCTCGAGCGCGTCCAGAGGCAGCCCGGCCGACCCCGCGATGCGGCGCGCGGCGTGCTCGCCGGGCGTGCGCACGTCGACCAGCCGCGGCGGGGAGCCCCCGCTCAGCTCCGCGGCGAGGGCCTCGGCCGAGACCGAGGCGGGCAGCGGCTCCGACCCGGCGCAGAAGAGCTCGTAGTCGACGAGCGCCGAGACGGGGGCGGCCTGCGGATCCCGCCCGTAGGGCAGTTCGCGGAACCGGGACGCGAGCGCGTCGTAGAGCAGCACCCGCCCGATGAGCGGCTCCCCCAGCCCGGTGATGAGCTTCAACGCCTCCGTCGCGAGCAGGGAGCCGATCGTGCCGCAGAGGCCGGGGAGCACGCCGCCGGTGCCGCAGCTCAGCACCTCCTCGGGTGGCGGGGGAGCGGGGAAGAGGTCGCGGTAGCCGGGCCCGTGGCGGTGCCAGGCCACACCGACCTGCCCGTGGTACTGCAGGATCGCCCCCCAGACCAGCGGCCGGCCCGTGAGCTCGGCGGCGTCGTTCGCGAGATACCGGGTGGCGAAGTTGTCGCTGCCGTCGATGATCAGGTCGTAGCGCTCGAACAGCTCGATCGCGTTCGAGGAGTCGAGTCGGATGCGGTGCTGCTCGACCCGCACGCCGGGGTCGAGTCTGCCGACCGCGTCGGCGAGGGACTCGGTCTTCGGGCGGCCGAGGTCGGCGGTGCCGTGCGCGATCTGCCGGTGCAGGTTCGAGAGCTCGACCTCGTCGTCGTCGACGACCCCGATGACGCCCACCCCCGCCCCGGCGAGGTAGGGCACGCTCGCGCTGCCGAGACCGCCCGCCCCGATGACCAGCACGCGGGCGGCGTGCAGACGGGCCTGAGCGGGCGCGCCGAAGCCGGGCAGCGGGAGCTGGCGCTGTGCGCGGCGCAGCCGCTCCTCGGGGAGCGGACCGCCCGGTTCGACGAGCGGAGCCGGGCGGTCGTGGTCGGCGGGGGTCATGGGGCCATTGTAGATCTGGGGGGCGGGGCGGGCGCGGGCTACGATGGAGAGCATGACGGGCATCACGGTTCGGTACTTCGCCGCGGCGGCCGAGGCCGCGGGCGCCGACCAGGAGGAATGGCAGCCGATCGGCGCGGCGACGATCGACGCGCTTCGAGCCGAGCTCGAGCAGCGCCACGGCGCGCCGATGCGGCGGGTGCTGCGCAGCGGCTCCTTCCTCGTCGACGGCACGGTGCGGCGCGACGGCGGCGAGATCGGCGGATCCGTGGTCGACGTGCTGCCGCCGTTCGCCGGCGGATGACGGGCGGCACGATGACCGAATCGCAGCCGGGGCACGGCTCCGACGGGATGGGGGTCGAGGGCGCGGCTGCGCGCACCGCCGACGAGCACGCGGCCGCCTGTCGCATCGTGCTGCGGCAGGCGCTGCAGCGCGCGGGCGCCCGAGCGCCCGAGACGGTCGCGCTCGACGATCCCGAGCTGCTCGGGCGGATGACGGGGGGAGCGCTCGTCTCGGACATGCCCCTGCCGCCGTTCGACAACTCGCAGATGGACGGGTACGCGGTGTGCGCCGTCGACCTCGCCGGAGCCGCCCCGGGCGCGCCGGTCGAGCTGCAGATCGGGATCGCGACCGCCGCGGGCGACGCCCCCGTCGCGCATGCCCCGGGGACCGCCTCTCCGGTGATGACCGGGGCGCCGATCCCGGCCGGCGCCGACGCGGTCGTGCCCGTCGAGCGCGCGCTGCCGCCGCAGTTCCCGCCGCTCGCACGGGCCGGCCGGGGGGCGCCGCAGGGGGCGGTGGCGTTCGCGGCGCCGGTGGCGACGGGGGAGTTCGTGCGCCGCGCCGGCTCCGATCTCGGCGCGGGCGCCGAGATCCTGCCCGCCGGCGTGCGGCTCGCCCCCGCCCGCATCGGCGCGCTCGCGGCCGCCGGGATCGCCGAGGTGCCGGTCGCGCCCCGCCCGAGGGTGCTGCTCTGCTCGACCGGTGACGAGATCACACCGCAGGCAGGGCCCGGAGGCCTCGCCCCCGGCCGGATCCACGACGCGAACACGCCCATGCTCGCCGCCGCGCTGCGATCCGCCGCCGCCGAGGTGCGGGTGGTGCGCTGCGACGACAGCCCCGGCGCGCTGCGGGCCGCACTGCGAGCGCACGAGCGGTGGGCCGATCTGCTCGTGACGTCGGGCGGCATCAGCGCGGGCGCGTTCGAAGTGGTGCGCGAAGCCCTCGCACCGCTCGGGGCCCGGTTCGTGAAGGTCGCCATGCAGCCGGGAGGGCCGCAGGGGCTCGGGATGCTCGCCCTCGACGCCTCGGGCGGGGCCGATGCGGCTTCCGCCGGCCCGCGGCTGCCCGCGCTCTGCTTCCCCGGCAACCCGGTGAGCGCGATGCTCTCGGCCGAGCTCTTCCTGCTGCCCACGCTGCGGGAGCACGCCGGGCTCCCGGCGGAGCGCCCGCGCGAACAGCGCCCGCTCGCCCACGACGCGGAGTCGCCGGAGGGCAAGCTGCAGCTGCGCCGCGGCACGATCGCGCCCGATGGCAGGGTCGTGCTCAGCGGCCCCAGCTCCCACCTGCTGCGGGGCCTCGCCACCGCCGAGGTGATCGCGGAGATCCCGCTCGGAATCGGCTTCCTCGCCGAGAACGCCCCCGTCGTCGTCTGGAGGATCCATGACTGAAGCCCGCCCCGCTCCCGACCCCGCCGACCCGCGGCTCACCCACCTGCGCGAGGACGGCAGCGCCCACATGGTCGACGTGAGCGACAAGGCCGTCACCAAGCGCACCGCGCGCGCCGAGGCGGTGCTCGTGACCCTCCCCGGGGTCGTGCAGCAGCTCATGGAGGGGCGGTTGCCGAAGGGCGAGGCGCTCGGCACCGCCCGCGTGGCCGGCATCATGGCGGCGAAGCGCACGTGGGAGTTGATCCCGCTCTGCCACCCGCTGCCCATCAGCCGCGTCTCCGTCGACTTCGAGGCCGAGGGAGACCGGGTGCGCGTGCTGGCCGAGGTGAGCACGCGCGGCGTCACGGGCGTCGAGATGGAGGCGCTGACGGCGGCGAGCGTGGCCGCCCTCACCCTGTACGACATGATCAAGGCGGTGCACAAGCGCGCCGAGATCACCGGCACCCGGGTGCTCGCCAAATCCGGCGGCAAGAGCGGCGACTGGGAGGCCTCGTGAGCGTGCGGCCGCCGGGCCGTGCCGTCGTGGTGGTCGCGTCGACGAGCTCTGCGGCCGGTCGCTCGGTCGACCGCACCGGCCCGGTGATCGCCGAGTGGTTGCGGTCGCGCGGCTTCGAGACCGAGGCGCCGGCCGTCGTGCCCGACGGCCGGCCCGTCGCGACGGCCGTGCGAGACGCCGTCGCCGCCGGGTGCGCGGTCGTCATCGTCACCGGCGGCACCGGGGTCTCGCGCACGGACCGCACGCCCGAGGCGGTCGACCCGCTGCTCGATACGCGGGTGCCCGGGCTGATCGAGGAAATCCGCCGACGGGGCCTCGCCTCCTCGCCGCTGGCGCTCATCACGCGCGGCGTGGCCGGGTTCGCGGGCGGCACCTTCGTCATCACGCTGCCGGGTTCGCCCGGCGGCGTGGCGGACGGGCTCGACGTGCTCGGGGGAGTGCTCGAGCACCTGCTGAGCCAGCGCACGGGCCCCGAGTCACGGCACCCGCAGCGCTGAGCGGCACGGGTCAGCGGCGCGGCTGCGGCGCGATCACCTCGTTCGCGGGCGCGAGGGCGAGCAGGATCAGCACGGCGCCGATGACCGCGAGGCCGATCCAGCCGAGCGCGGTGAGTCGCTCGCCCACGATCGCGACCGCCAGGATCGCGGCGACGGCCGGCTCGGTCAGCGTCACCGTCGTCGCCGTGCTCGGCGGCACTCGGGCGAGGCCGTAGCCGAACAGCAGATAGCCGAGGAACATCGGCACGAGCGCCATGTAGGCCGCCACGAGCGCGGCCTGGGGAGAGGCGAGCAGCGGCGCCCCGGTGAACGCCAGCACGGGCAGCAGCAGCGCCCCGCCGCACCCGAACACGGCCCCCATCGAGGCGGCCCTGCTCACACCGCTCGCGATGAGGCGGTGCGCGACCCATGAGTAGGCGGCGTAGGCCGCCCCCGCGATGAGGCCCAGCAGCACGCCCGTGACGGTCGATGAGGCGGTCGACGCCGGCTGCCCGAGCTTCGACAGGCACAGCAGCGCCGCGCCCGAGATCCCGAGCGCGGCGGCGAGCGCCCACCAGCCGCTCAGGGGCCGGCGCTCCACCACCCGTTCGAGCAGGCCCGAGGCGAGGGGCGCCGAGGCGAGCGACACGACCGACCCGATCGCCACCCCCGCGAGGTGCATCGAGCTGTAGAAGGCCAGCGGGTAGACGGCGACCGCGATCGCCCCCGTGGCCACGAGCCCGCGCCGGTCGCGGAGTCGGCCGCGTGCGGCGCGCAGCGCGGGGACCGCGACGGCCGCCTGCAGCAGGCCGCCGACGCCGAGCGCGGCCGCGCCGATGGCGAGCGGTCCGGCCTGGGGCGCGAAGGTCGCGGCCGTACCCGTGGTGCCCCAGAGCAGCGAGGTCGCGGTGATCGCGGCGATGCCAGCGAGTCTGCGCCCGCGGGCGGTGCTCCGGGCGCCGGCGGGGGTCACCGGGCGCCCAACAGCGATGTCGCGATGCCGCGGGCGCGCAGCAGTCGCTCCGGGCCGCCCTCGAGTCCTGCCCGGCTCATCGCCCCCTCGAGCAGGAACGAGAGGTGCTCCGCGGTGCCGGCCGGGTCGGGCGCGCCGGCGGCGTGCAGATGCTGGGCGAGGATCGACTCGACCTCCTCCTTGTGGCGCCGCACCTCGTCGCGGGCGGGGTTGCCGACGGGCAGCTCGGCGGCGGCGTTCAGCAGTCCGCAGCCGCGGAAGCCGCGATGGTACGCGGCTCGGGCGTGGTCGAGGTAGGCGTCGAAGACGGCGAGCACCCGCTCGCCCGGCGTCCGCGCGTGCGCGAGGCGCGCGCGGTAGAGGCCGAGCCACTCGTCGTGCCTCGCGCCGAGGTAGGCCCGGGTCAGATCCTGCTTCGACGAGAAGTTGTTGTAGAGGCTCTGCTTCGCGACGCCCGCCTCGGCGGTGATCGTGTCGATGCCGGTCGCGGTGATGCCGTCGGCGTAGAAGAGTCGCGCGGCGGCCTCGAGCAGGCGGGCGCGTGCCGGCCGGCGCGGGCCGACGGGGGGTTCGGGTGCGGAGCTCATGCGGTCCTCTCGAGACTAACTAGGTAGATCAGTCTACTCGTCGACCGGCTGATCCTCCCGCGCTCCGGCGAGGTCGCTAGGCTGCTAGGGCGTGTCTCGCAACCGCAAGGACTTGCGAGACCCGCCCTTGTCGCCGGCCCGCGCCGCCCGCACCCGATCCGCCCGAAGGAATCGAATTGACCGCACCCCAGACGGACGCCGCCGAGCGCGCCCGATACCGTCCCGACCCCTCGGTGCTCACGGCGCTGCGCAGCCCTCGACTGCTCACGCGGGAGGTGCTCGCCGGGATCGTCGTCGCGCTCGCCCTGATCCCCGAAGCCATCGCGTTCTCGGTGATCGCGGGCGTGGATCCGCGCATGGGGCTGCTCTCCTCGTTCATCATGGCGACGAGCATCGCCTTCCTCGGCGGCCGGCCCGCGATGATCACGGCCGCCACCGGCGCCGTGGCGCTCGTCGTTGCGCCCGTGGTGCGCGAGCACGGGCCCGAATACCTCATCGCGACGGTGCTGCTCGCAGGGCTGATCCAGATCCTGCTCGCCGTGCTCGGCGTGGCGAAGCTCATGCGGTTCATCCCGCGCAGCGTGATGGTCGGCTTCGTGAACTCGCTCGCGATCCTCGTGTTCATCGCGCAGCTGCCCCAGCTGATCGGCGTGCCCTGGGCTGTGTACCCCCTGGTGGCGGGCGGCATCCTGATCCTGCTGCTCATGCCCCGGATCACGCAGGCCGTGCCGGCGCCGCTCGTCTCCGTGATCATCGTGACGATCGTGGTGGTGGTCTGCGCCATCAACGTGCCCACGGTCGGCGACCAGGGCGAGCTGCCCCGCAGCCTGCCCGAGCTGGTGATCCCGAGCGTTCCGATCGAGTGGGGCACGCTCGCCGCCATCGCGCCCTACGCCTTCGCGATGGCGCTCGTCGGCCTCATGGAATCGCTCATGACCGCGAAGCTCGTCGACGAGATCACCGACACCCACTCCGACAAGACGCGCGAGGGCTGGGCGCAGGGCGTCGCCAACCTGCTCTCCGGCCTCTTCGGCGGCATGGGCGGCTGCGCGGTGATCGGTCAGACGATGATCAACGTGAAAGCGTCGGGCGCGCGCACCCGCATCTCGACCTTTCTCGCCGGCGTCTTTCTGCTGATCCTCGTGGTCGTGCTCGGCGATCTCGTCGCGATGATCCCGATGGCCGCTCTCGTCGCCGTGATGATCATGGTCTCCATCGAGGCCTTCGACTGGCACAGCGTGGCGCCCTCGACCCTGCGGCGCATGCCGAAGAGCGAGACCTTCGTGATGCTGTCCACCGTCGCGCTCGTGGTGGCCACCCACAACCTCGCGATCGGCGTGATCGGGGGCGTGCTCGTCGCGTCGGTGCTGTTCGTGCGGCGGGTCGCGCACTTCGCGCGGGTCGACCGCGAGGTGACGGGGGAGGGCGACGCCGAGGTGGCCGGCTACCGCGTCTCGGGCGAGCTGTTCTTCGCGTCGAGCAACGACCTCACCACGCAGTTCGAGTACCGGCGCGATCCCGAGCGCGTGGTGATCGACATGTCGGGCGCCCACGTCTGGGACGCCTCGACGGTGGCCGCGCTCGACGCGGTCGTGACGAAGTACGAGCGACTGGGCAAGCGGGTCGAGCTGGTCGGCATGAACGCGCGCACGAGCGACTTCCACGCGCGCCTCACGGGCACTCTCGGGGGCGAGGGCTGAGCGGCGCGGGTCGCCGCGCAGGCGGGGCGGGATCCCGGAGGGGCGGGCGATCGCTCGCGCTGGCGGCGCTGGCGGTGTGCGCGCTCGCCCTCGCGGGCGCGCTCGCGATGCAGGGCGTGGACGCCCCCGAGGGGAGCGGCGCGGCTCCGGGCACGGGCTCGTCGCGGCAGGCCGACGAGGGGGCGAGCGGCGATCCTGCCGCGGGCGAGGCGGCGGTTGATCCGCCCGCGGGCGATCCCGGGCCGTCGGCCGCGGATCCCGGATCGGCCGGTGCGCCCGTTCCCGCGCCCGCGCCCGCCGCGGAGCGCACCGCCGCCGAGACGCTCGACGCGCTCCCCGTCAAGGGGCGCGCGCCGAAGACCGGCTACGACCGCAGGACGGGATTCGGGAGCGGGTGGCAGGATCCCGACCGCAACGGCTGCGACGCCCGCAACGACACGCTGCAGCGCGACCTCGCCGATGCCCGACTCGACGGCCCGTGCACAGTGCTGTCGGGGGTGCTGCTCGACCCGTACACCGGGGCGCGCATCGACTTCGTGCGCGGCGAGCGCACCTCCCAGGCCGTGCAGATCGACCACGTCGTCGCGCTCTCCGACGCCTGGCAGAAGGCGCGCAGGCGCTCACGCGAGAGCAGCGGGTCGTGTTCGCCAACGATCCGCTCAACCTGCTGGCGGTCGACGGCGCGGCGAACTCGAGCAAGGGCGACGGCGATGCGGCGACCTGGCTGCCGCCCGAGCGGGGCATCCGCTGCGAATACGTCGCCCGGCAGATCTCGGTGAAAGCCTCGTACGGGCTGTGGGTGACGGCTGCCGAGAGCGATGCGATGCGGCGCGTGCTGACGAGCTGCCCGGGTCAGCCGGCGTACGAGTCGCCGCTCGCCGGAGCCGAGACGGGCTGAGCTGCGACTGGCTGAGCTGCGACGGGCTGGGCCGCGGCGGGCTGATCCGTCGCGGGCTGAGCCAGCGCGGCTCCGGGAGCGCCCGAGGAGACCGGCACCCCCGGCGGCGACGGTCGGCGGCGACCATGGCCGCCGGCCGTCGCCAGACGCTCCGTCGAGGAGCGAGGCGGGACGCAGCCTAGGCCGGGCGGTTGACCGGCGAGTCGGGCGCACCCGCCTCGAGCAGCGAGACGGCGTTCTGCGCCTGGATTCTCACGTACTCGATCTCGGTGCGCGCCGAGAAGTAGGCGATGTGCGGGGTGAGCACCACGTCGTCGCGGCCGAGCAGCGGATGACCCGGCTCGGGCGGCTCCTGATCGAGCACGTCGAGCGCCGCCCCCGAGAGCCGCCCCGAGTCGAGCGCCGCGGCGACCGCGTCGGGATCGATGAGCCCGCCCCGCGACACGTTCACGAGCACGGATCCTCGCGGCATCGCCGCGAGGAAGTCGGCGTCGACCATGCGCTCCGTCTGCGGGGTGAGCGGCAGGTGGAGGGAGAGCACGTCCGACGATGCGCGCACCTCCTCGAGGCCCGCGCGCCGCACTCCGAGCGCGTCGAACTCTGCGCGCACCTCTGGGGTGTCCGGCAGCATCGGGTCGTAGCCGACGACCGAGCCGAAGAGGGGCGCCGCGAGCCGCACGAGCTCGCGTCCGATCTTGCCGAGGCCGATGACGCCGAGCGTGGTCTCGCTGAGGCGGGGAGGCGCGGCGGGGGCCCGGTCGTTCCAGTCGGCCGGGTTCGCGGAGGCCGTGTAGAACGGGAGCTGGCGCACGCTGCTGAGCAGGATCGCGAGGGCGTGGGTCGCGACCTCCTTGGTCGCGGCGCCGGGCACGTTCGTCACCCACACGCCTCGCTCGCTCGCGGCCTCGACATCGACGTAGTCGAATCCCATCGACATGAGCGACACGATCCTGAGCGACGGCAGCGCCTCGACGATCTCGCGGGTGACGGCGGCGTAGCCCGGCAGCAGCGCGACCGCGCCCTGCGTGCCCGCGATGATCTCGGCGGGATCGCGGGTGCCGAGCACCCGCACCTCGAAGCCGTGCTCTTCGAGCAGGCGGATGCCGGCCGAGGGGTCGGTGTCGTCGACGTCGGTGTAGACGGCGATCGGCCGCCCGCCGTCGGCGCTCACGAGGCGGCCTCCTCGGAGAGATCGAACGCGGCCTGATCGATGTGGATCAGCTGCAGGCCGCCCTCGCGAACGGCCGCCTCGACGGCCTGCGCCAGCTCTCGCGGGCCGCCGGCGCGGCGGCCGCGGCCGCCGAACGCGTCGGCGACGGCGACCCAGTCGGGCTGGGCGAGGTCGACGCCCACCGGCGCGATGCCCGCGTCGGCCTCGTTCTGCTTGATCTCGGCGTAGCCGCCGTTGTCGACCACGATCACGGTGACGTCTTCGCCCTGCTCGACCACGGTGATGAACTCGTTCATCGAGAACATCAGCGCGCCGTCGCCGGTCACCACGAACGCCGGGCGGTGCGGGGCCGCGATGCGCGAGCCGAGGGCGGCGGGCAGGCCGTAGCCGAGCGTGGCGTAGGTGGCCATGTAGGGCGTCGAGTTCGGCTGCGACACCCGCAGGGCGTTGAGCAGCCCCCAGTAGGCGATCTGCGACGAGTCGGTCGCCACGATCGCGTGCTGCGGCAGGGCCGCGGCGATGCGTTCGGCGAGCGCGGCGTTGGGCGCCGACAGCTCGCTCGACTCGGCCCGGGCGGCCTCGAGGCTCTCGCGCACCCGGTCGGCGGCCCGGTCGCCGCGACCGGCGTCGGCCTCGGTCTCGGGCAGCGCCTCGAGGATCGCGGTGAGCGCGGTCGCGGCGTCGCCCACGATCCCCAGGTCGGCGCGCTGGTTCTTGTCGATCTGCGATTCGAGCAGATCGACGCGGATCACGGTGCCCCCGGCCTCGAGTCGGGGCACCCACAGCTCGGCCTCGCCGAGCTTCGAACCGACGACGAGCAGCACGTCGGCCTCCTGCGCGATCCGCCTCCCCGCGGCGAGCCGCAGGTTCGAGCCGGCCGCGAGCGGGTGGTGCTCGTCGAGCACGCCCTTCGCGTTGAGGGTCGTGACCACGGGGGCGGCGATCCGCTCGGCGAGAGCGCGCAGCTGCGCAGCTGCCCCGCGCGATCCGCCGCCCGCGAGGATCGCCGGGCGCTCGGCCCGGGCGAGCAGTGCGGCGGCCGAGGCGACGTCCCCGGCGGCGGGCCGGGCCGGGTCTGGGAGCGGCCGCGGCGCCGTCGCCGTCGCCGGCAGCTCGGTCTCGCGCTCGAGCACGTCGAGGGGGATCTCGAGGTAGACGGGGCGCGGCCTCGTCGTGGCGAACAGCTCGAACGCGTCGTGGACGGCCGCGACGGCCTGCTCGGCGGAGGTCACGCGCCGGCCCCACTCGACGATCGCCGAGGCGGCGCCGAGCTGGTCCTTGGTCTCGTGCAGGGTGCCGACATCGGCGAACTCGGCGCCGAGAGCCGGGCCGGGTGAGACGATGATCATGGGGCGCGACTCGCAGTAGGCGGTGCCCGCCGCCGAGAGCGCGTTGAGCAGGCCCGGCCCGCTCGTCGTGATCACGACGCCCGGCAGACCCGTCTGCAGCGACCAGCCGTCGGAACCGTAGCCCGCGCCCTGCTCGTGGCGGGTCGTGACGGGGCGGATCCCGAGCGCGCCGAGGGGTCGGTAGAGCTCGAGGTTGTGGGTGCCGGGGATGCCGAAGACGGTGTCGACGCCGTAGCCGCGGAGGGTTTCCATGACGACCCAGCCGGTCGTGCGCTTGGGTGTGGTTTCCATGCTGCTCCTCGAGTTCGTGGTGTGCGCCGAGAGGCGGATTCTGCCGCGGGATCGTCAGATGCTGCGGCGAAATCCACCTCTCGGCCGGGGTGAGGCGGGTGGTGCGGGTGGGGGAGCCCCGGGGGGAGCCGCGGTCAGCGGGTCTCGGGGTCCCGCGTGTCGATCGCGGTGGTGTCGAGACGCGGCGTGAAGGAGCCGGTGACCGGGGCCGCGTCGGAGTGCTGCGGTGCGAAGCGCACGCCGATGAACGCCGCGAGCGCGAGCACGCCGAAGAACCCGACGACCGACCAGAAGTTGCCGTCGGTCACGATGAGCAGGGTGGAGGCGATCGCGGGTGAGAGGCCGCCCCAGACCGCGGCGCCGATGCCGTAGGAGAGCGACATCGAGGTGTAGCGCGACTGGGGGCGGAACATCTGCGCCATGAGGGTCGAGAGGGGCGCCCAGGCGCCGCTCAGCGTGACGCGGATCAGGATGACGAACAGCCAGATCAGCGCCACGTTCTTCGCCTGGATCGACATCACCAGCGGGATGATGACGAGGCACGACGGGATAATGCCGAGGTACATGACGGCCTTCGGCCCGATCTTGTCGCCGAGCGCGGCGATCGGCAGCGTCACGATGAGCTCGACGAGCGAGGCGATCGTCATGGCGCCGAGGATGATGGACGGGTCGAGGCCGATCTCGGGGGTGTCGGCGTAGTTCTGCACGAAGGTCGTGGCGATCACGTAGCCGCCCGACGACATCGCGATGATGCAGAAGCCGAGCAGGATCGGCAGCCAGTTGTTCTTGAGCGCGAACAGCAGCGGCGTCGACTGCTCCTGCCCCTCGATCTTCGCCTCGAACACGGGGGTCTCCTCGACGCGGTAGCGCACCCAGAAGCCGACGCCGATGAGCACGATGCTGAAGAGGAACGGCACGCGCCACCCCCAGCTCAGCAGGGCGTCCTCGCCCAGCGCAGAGAGGGCCCAGAACGCGCCGGTGGCCATCATGGCGCCGAGGGGGTTGCCCACCTGCGTGAAGCCGCCGTAGAACGTCTTCCACTTGGCGGGTGCGCTCTCGACGGCCATGAGGCTCGCGCCGCCCCACTCGCCGCCGACGGCGAGGCCCTGGGCCATGCGGCACAGGATGAGCAGGATCGGGCCCCAGATGCCGATGGTCGCGTAGCCGGGCAGCACGCCGACGAGGGTCGTGGCGACGCCCATGAGGATCAGGGTGATGGTGAGGGCGGGCTTGCGGCCGAGCTTGTCGCCGACGTGACCGAAGATGATGCCGCCGATCGGCCGCATGAAGAAGGCCACGGCGTAGGTGCCGAAGGAGGCGAGTGT
This sequence comes from Leucobacter muris, assembly GCF_004028235.1. Taxonomy (NCBI): domain Bacteria; kingdom Bacillati; phylum Actinomycetota; class Actinomycetes; order Micrococcales; family Microbacteriaceae; genus Leucobacter; species Leucobacter muris. Next base: position 831,098 of record NZ_CP035037.1, read on the forward strand.
CGCGAGCGCCGGGTCGGCTTCGGGGAAGAACACGTGCGGGAAGATGATCGCCGCCGCGGTCGCGTAGACGTAGAAGTCGTACCACTCGATCGAGGTGCCGACGAGGGCGGCCATGCCGCCTCTCAGCGCGCGCCTGTGGGAGTTCGGCGCGGCGGCCGTCGATGTGGACATGTGAGCTCCTTTGCTGGATGCCGACAGGGGGTGGATGCGGGGTTGGCGGGGAAGGGAGGGGCGGATGCGGTCGCACCCGCCCCGGGGAGGATCAGCGGGCGAAGACGCGCTCGCCGCCGACCCAGGTCTCGGTCACGCCGACCCGGGCGAGCTCCGAGACGGGGGTCGCGTGCGGATCGCGGTCGAGCACGGCGAAGTCGGCGCGCTTGCCGGCCTCGATGCTGCCGAGCTCCTCCTCGCGGCCCAGGGCGCGGGCCGCCGAGATGGTGTGGGCGCGCAGCGCCGTGTCGAGCGAGACGGCGAGGTCGTCGGGGCCGAGCTGCGTGCCGCGTCGGGTGATGCGGGAGACGGCGGCCTGCACGGCCTCCATCGGGCGGGGGTCGGCGACGGGGGCGTCGGACGAGATGGTGACCGGCACCCCAGCGCGCTCGAACTCGCCGAGGGGGTTGAAGCGCTCGCCGGGGGTGCCGACGGCCTGCTCGACGCCCTCGCCCCAGTTGTAGTGGTGCTGCGGCTGGTTGACCGGGTGGATTCCGGCCTTCGCCATGCGGGCGATCTGCTCGGGGGTGGGCAGGCCGCAGTGCTCGATGCGGTGGCGGGCGTCGGGATCGGGGCGATCCTCGAGCGCCGCCTCGATCGCCCCGATCACCATTTCGAGCGCGGTCGGCGACTGGGAGTGCGTGGCGGTCTGCAGGCCGACCCGGTGCGCCTTCCTGATGAGCTCGGCGTAGTCGGCGGGCTCGTGGTACAGCTGGCCGGTGCGGCACGGGTCGCCCACGTAGCCGTCGGGGAAGTAGGCGGTCCAGCCGCCGAGCGTGCCGTCGGAGTAGAACTTGATGCCGGCGAAGCTGAGGTGCTCGTTGCCGAACTGGCCGTGCAGGCCCATCTCGATGGCCTCGTCGAGCAGGTGCGAGAGCAGGTACATGCTCACGCGCACCTTGAGGTCGCCGGACTCGGCGAGCCGCAGGTACATGTCGAACTCGCGTCGGCTGACCTGGGCGTCGCCGATCGTCGTGACACCGCCTTCGAGGAAGTTCTGCTGGGCCGCGGCGAGCTGGCGCTTGTGCTCCTCGGGCTCGTCGGCGAGATGGAAGTTGGGGCCGTGGTGGCCGATCTTCACGCCCTCGAGGCCGGTGAGCACGTTGCAGGCGGCGTCGGAGAGCTCGCCCGTGAGCTCGCCGTCGGCGTCGCGGAAGAACTCGCCGCCCTTCGGGTTGGGGGTGTCGCGCGTCACGCCGTGCAGCTCGAAGGTGTAGCTGTTGACGACGCCGCCGTGGCCCGACGCGTTCATCAGGTAGACCTCGCGGTCGGTGGCGACCTCGTCGAGCTCGAAGCGGGTGGGGTGGCGGCGCTCGGCGAGGTTGCGCTGCTCGTAGCCGTAGCCGCGGATCGGGCGGCCGGGGGGCAGCGTCTGCGCTGCGTCGCGCAGCAGTGCGACGATCTCGGGGATCGATCCGGCCTGGTCGGGCCCGCAGTCGACCCAGCTCATCATCTGGCCGAGCATGAGGGGGTGCGCGTGGGCGTCGATGAAGCCGGGCACGACCGTCGTGTCGCCGAGGTCGACGAGTTCGGGTGCGAGCGCGCTCACCTCGGCGGCGGCAGCGCGGCACTCGTCGACGGAGCCGACGTGCGCGAAGCGGTCGCCGATCACGAGGAACGCCTCGGGGGTGCTGCCGGCCTCGTCGAGCGCGTCGATGCGCTCGGCCGTGACGATCTTCGGTGCGGCGGGGGTCGGGGCCTGGGTGAACGCGAGCTTGCGCACGGTGAACTCCTTCGTCTCGAATCGCTACGAGAGTACGCACTTTCGAACGGCCGCGACAGCAGAAAAATCGTTGAAATCGCAAGAGCGGATGATATGTCGATCAAGGTCGCCATTTTCTCGTGGAGAAGCTCAGATGAGCCCGATGTCGGTGATGATCTGCTGGAATCAGCCGCGGTGATCTGGCAGGATCGGAGCGTGGACGAGTTCGATGAAGACCTGATCCGAGCCCTGCAGCTCGACGGGCGAGCGCAGTTCTCCGCGCTCGCCGAGCAGCTCGGGGTGCACCGCACCGTCGTCGCGCAGCGCGTGCACGACCTGCTGGCGTCGGGCGAGATCCGCATCCTCGCGGCGGTGCATCCGCGGGTCGTCGGGCTTCCCGTCCAGGCGAACCTGCAGCTGCGCATCAGCGGGCCGACCCCGCCCGTATTCGAGCGCATCCGCGAGCTCACCAACGTCGTCTTCCTGTCCGAGATCAGCGGTCAGACGCAGGCGGTCGTCGAGGTCTGGGCGGCCGACCGCGACGACGTCGCCCGCTCCCTGCGCGAGATTCAGGCGATCGACGGCGTGCTCGACATGCAGTTCTCGCTCTACGACCGCGTGCTGCGCCGGCTGCGGCTCGGCGAGGACCCCGAGATGACCGACCTCGCCTTCGACGACTTCGACATCGCGCTCATCGCCGAGCTCCAGCTCGACGGCAGGCTCACGTTCGGGGAGCTCGCGCGCCGCACCGGCCGGTCCGCCTCGGCGTGCCGCGCGCGTGCTGCGACTGCTCGGATCGGGCGTCATGCGGATCGGCGCGGTGCGCAGCCGCCGCAGCGCGACGAGCTCGGTGCTCTCGGGAGTGGGCATCGTGCTCGGGGGCGATCCGAATGCTGCGGCCTCGGCCGAAGAGCTGCTGCTCGGCATCCCGACCATCGAGTTCGCGGCGCGCACCCTCGGCCGCTACGGCCTCATCGCGACGATCGCGGCGCGCTCGCTCGCCGATTACACCGACATCGTGCGCATGATCCGCGCCCACCCCGGGGTGCGCCTCGTCGAGACCTGGGTGCACGCGTTCGTCTGGCTGGAGCGCTACGAGTGGAGCCTCGACCGCCTCGACCGAAACCGCAGGGCGCGCCCCGCCCCGTCTGAGCTCGAGGCCGCGGACCCCGGCTGACCCGCCGCTTCACGACCAGGGGAGGACTGCGCCGACGTCAGGCGCCGCGTCCGCCCGACGCGTGGTCGTCGGCGAGCTGCTGGCCGGTGAGCGCGTGGATCGCCGCCATGATGCGCTCGGTCGCCTCCCGCCTCGCCCGCCCGGCGGGCAGCCCCGCGAGGTCGTCGAGCGGGACCGGGGCCCCGAAGCGCACCTCGACGCGGTCGGGCCTGCCGGTCTCGGGGTTGCGCAGCGCGCGGTTCGTGCCGACAAGCCCCACGGGCACCACGGCCGCCCCCGTCTCGAGCGCGAGCCACGCCGCGCCCGCCCGGCCGCGGTAGAGCCGGCCGTCGCGGGAGCGGCTGCCCTCGGGGAACACCGCGAACACGTTGCCCGCTGCGAGCACCTCGCGGCCCGCGTCGAGCGCGCTCTGCGCGGCCGACGAGGCCTCGCGGTGCACGGGGATCGCGCCGATCTGCCGGAAGAACCAGCCCCCGATGCGCGACTCGAAGAGCGACGCCTTCGCGAGGAACTGCACCTTGCGCGGCGAGAACGACGGGATGAGGATCGTGTCGAGCCCCGAGAGGTGGTTGCTGGCGAGCAGCACGGGGCCAGCCGCGGGCACGTGCGCGCGACCCGAGACGCGGGGTCGGAAGCGCAGGCGCAGCAGCGGTCGCAGCACGGCGCGACCGATGAAGAACACTGGGCCGGGCCGCGCGGCCGCGACGATCGACGAACTCACCCCTCGACCCTATCCGGCGAGGGTGCGCGAGACATCCCCTAGGCTCGACGCATGACCGGGATCGAATCGACGAAGGCCTTCCGGCGCCGCGCTCGGGCGAGTGTACCGCGCATCAGCGAGCGCGAGCGCATCCTGCCGCTCTCGCTCGTGCTCGGCACGCTCGGCGGGGTGTTCGCGGCGATCGCCGTGTTCATGCTCACCACCCTCGACCAGGCCGAGACCGCCGCGGAGCGGCGCGAGCAGTTCTGGGTGAGCCTGCTCGCGATCGTCGGCGCCGTGTTCTTCTTCGCCTCCATCGGGTACAGCGTCTGGGTTCTGGCCCGCAAGTGGCGCCGCCGTCGCGCGGCAGCCGAGCTCGCGATCTCCCGCGGCTGGCACTACAACGTCGAGTGGGATCCGCGGGCCTACCCGGCCACGCTCTTCCGCACGGGATCCCGCGCGTGGGTCGAGAACGCCGCGCACCTGCACGAGCCGCGCTACATCGAGGTCGGCAACTACTCCTTCGAGACCGCCGAGCGGGCATCCGGCCGCCGCGAAGTCGGATTCGTGGGCATCGGGCTCGATCGCAGACTGCCGCACATGTACCTCGAAGCCGCCCAGCGCGGCCGGCCGAGGGCGTACGTGCCGCAGTTCTCGGCAGACCAGCGCCTGTCGCTTGAGGGCGACTTCGACCGCTGGTTCCGCCTGTACTGCCCCCGCGAGTACGAGACGGACGCCCTCTACGTCATCACGCCCGACGTCATGGCACTGATGATCGACGAGGCGCCCGGCTTCGACATCGAGATCATCGACGACTGGATGTTCGTCGTCGCGCGCGAGCCGTTCGACATGGCCGACGCACGCGTGCTCGACTTCGCGCAGCGGCTCGCCGCGACGCTCGGCGGCACGACGGCGCGGCAGTCGGCCCGCTACCGCGACGACCGCAGCGACGACGCCGCCTTCGTCGACCGATCGGGTGCGAGGCTGAAGACCGGCCGGTGGCTGGTCACGCTGCTGCCCGCGGTGATCACCGGTCTCGTGTGGCTCGGGATCGCCTGGGCGAACGGCGTCTTCGCGCTCGGGTGAGCGCCGTGCCCGCCGCATACACCGGGGCAGCCGCGGCTGGCAAGCCCCCGCGCGTCGCGCGGGGGCGACCGTTAGGGTGGGGTGAACGCAGCCACCGTGCACCCGACCTCAGGGAGGTGTCGACGTGATCGAGTTCGAGCACGTGTCCAAGGTCTACCCGGGCGGCGCCACGGCGGTGCACGACTTCTCGTGCGTCGTGCCCTCCCACCGCACCGTCGTGCTGGTGGGCTCGTCGGGCTCGGGCAAGACCACCCTGCTGCGCATGGTCAACCGCATGGTCGATCCGACGGCGGGGCGCGTGCTCATCGACGGCGACGACGTGCGCGAGCGCGACCCGGTCGAGCTGCGCCGCTCCATCGGCTACGTGATGCAGCACGGCGGCCTGCTGCCGCACCGCACCGTGCGCGACAACGTCGCGACCGTGCCGATCCTCTCCGGCGTCTCGCGGCGCGAGGCGCGCACCTCGGCGGCCGGGCTGCTGGAGCGCGTCGGCCTCGATCCCGCGCTCGGCGACCGCTACCCGGCGCAGCTCTCCGGAGGCCAGCAGCAGCGCGTCGGGGTGGCGCGGGCGCTCGCGGCCGACCCGAACATCCTGCTCATGGACGAGCCCTTCGGCGCGGTCGACCCGATCGTGCGCCGCGAGCTGCAGCGCGAGCTGCTGGAGCTGCAGGCCGAGCTCGGCAAGACGATCGTGTTCGTCACCCACGACGTCGACGAGGCGTTCCTGCTCGGCGACGAGGTCGTGGTGCTCGAGAGCGGCGGGCGCATCGCCCAGCGGGGTGCGCCCGCCGAGATCCTCGCCGATCCCGCGAGCGACTTCGTGCGCGACTTCGTCGGCGCCGACCGCGCCGAGCGCCGCCTGCGCCCGGTCGAGGTCGGCGGCAGGAGCGTCGCCGTCGACGAGGACGGCAGGCCGGTGGGGGTGCTGGGCGGGTGAGCTGGCTGCTCGCCAACTGGCAGCCGGTGGCCGGGCTCGCGCTCGACCATCTGCTGCTGAGCCTGCCCGCGATCCTCGTCAGCGTGCTCGTGGCCGTGCCCATCGGGCGCCTCGCGTTCCGGCGGCCCCGCATCGGCGGGCCCCTGCTCTCGGTCGCGACGCTCGCGTACGCGATCCCGGCGCTGCCGCTGCTCATCATCATCCCGGCCGTCACCGGCACGCCCCTGCGCTCGTGGCAGACGATGGTCGCCGCGCTCACGGTCTACGGCGTCGCGCTGCTCGTGCGCACCGCCTGCGACGCCTTCACCGCGGTCGACCCGCAGCTGCGCGACGCCGCCGTGGCCACCGGCTACTCGCCGCGCGGTCTCTTCTGGCGTGTCGACCTGCCGCTCGCGGTGCCCGTGCTCGTCTCGGGCGTGCGCGTGGTCACGGTGTCGACGATCAGCCTCGTCACCCTCGGGGCGCTGATCGGTGTGCCGGGCCTCGGCACGCTGCTCACCGACGGCTTCCAGCGCGGCATCGCCGCCGAGGTGTGGACCGGTGTCATCACGACCGCGGTGCTCGCGCTGCTGCTCGACGCGGCAGTGCTCGGGATCGGGCGCGCGCTCGCGCCGTGGACGCGAAGGGTGCGATCGTGACGCCCGCGGCGCTCGGGCTGTTCGGCGAGGCGCTCGCCTGGCTCGTCGACCCCGCGCACTGGAGCGGGGCGGGCGGCATCCCGAACCGCGCCCTGCAGCACCTCGGCGTGACCGCTCTCGCCCTCGTCATCGCCGCGGCGGTCGCCCTGCCCGCGGGGGTGCTCATCGGGCACACGCGGCGCGGATCCGGCCTCGTCGGCGGCCTCACGGGAGCCGCGCGCGCCCTCCCCACCCTCGGTCTGCTCACCCTCTTCGGGCTCGCGTTCGGCATCGGCCTCACGGCCCCGCTGCTCGCGCTCGTCGTGCTCGCCGTCCCCTCGCTGCTCGCCGGCGCCTACGCGGGCGTGCAGGCGATCGACGCCGCCGTGCCCGCCGCCGCGAAGGCCGTCGGCTTCAGCCCGGCGCAGGTGATCCTGCGCGTCGAGCTGCCGCTCTCGCTGCCCGTCATGGTCGGCGGCATCCGGGCCGCCACGCTGCAGGTCGTGTCCACCGCCACGCTCGCCGCGTACACCGCCGACATCGGCCTCGGCCGCTACCTCTTCGCCGGCCTCAAATCGAGGGACTACGCCCAGATGCTCGCCGGCGCGCTGCTCGTCGTCGTGATCACGCTGCTGCTCGAACTGCTGCTCGCCGCCTGCCAGCGGGTCGCGACGGCCCGCTTCGGGCGCCCCGGATCCCGCGCCCCGCGATCCCGCGCCCAGCGATCCCGAACCGCCGACGGCGAACCCGCCGCTCCGACCCCAGCCACCTCAACCATTCACCGAGAGGAAGCCCGATCATGACCGCTCGCCCTCAGCCCCACACCCCCGCCCGGCCGCTCGGCCGCCGCACCTGGCGCCGCACCGCGATCGCCGCCGGCGCGCTCGCGCTCTCGGCGGCGCTGCTCACCGCCTGCGGAGGAGGCGGCGACCCGCTCGCCGAGCCCGGCGCCGAACCCACCGCCGGCGACGCCATCGTGATCGGCTCGCAGGACTACTACTCCAACGAGATCATCGCCGAGCTCTACGCGCAGGCGCTCGAGGCCGGCGGGTACGAGGTCGACCGCCAGTACCGCATCGGGCAGCGCGAGGTCTACCTGCCCGAACTCGAGGCCGGCACCATCGACCTGTTCCCCGAGTACACGGGCAACCTGCTGCAGTACTGGGAGCCCGACACCGAGGCGCGCCTGAGCGACGACGTCTACGCCGCGCTCGAGCAGGCCGCCCTCGACGGGCTGCGCGTGCTCGAGCAGTCGCCCGCCACCGACCAGGACTCGTACACCGTCACCCGCGAGTTCGCCGAGCAGTGGGACCTCGCCCAGGTCGACGACCTGGCCGGCGTGGACGAGCCGCTCACACTCGGAGCCAACTCCGAAGCCGAGAGCCGCCCCTACGGCCCGGACGGCCTCGCCGAGGTCTACGGCGTCGAGGGTGTCGGGTTCACGCCCATCGAGGACGGCGGAGGCCCCCTCACGGTGAAGGCGCTGCGCGACGGCTCGATCCAGCTCGCCATCATCTACACCGCCGACCCGACCGTCGCCGAGAACGACCTCGTCGCCCTCGAGGACACGAAGGGCCTCTTCCTCGCCTCCCACGTCGTGCCGCTCGCGAGCGACCGCGTCGACGAGGGCGCCGAGCAGATCATCGACGAGGTCAGCGCCGCGCTCACCGCCGACGACCTCGTGGCGATGAACGGTCGCAGCGTGAACGACGAGCTGGCCGCCGACCGTATCGCAGGCGACTGGCTCGCCGAGAAGGGCCTCGTCTGAGACGGGCGGCGCGGCGGGTCCGCGAATCCGCCCGACTTCGTCCCATGAGAACCGGAGAATTCAGTGTCGTTCATGGGACGAAGTCGGGCCGATTCCGCTTGGTCCGGTGGGGGCGCCGCTCGATCCGCCCGCGGGTTCTGAGAGGATACGTTCCATGAGCACCATCAGCGTCGACCTCGCGATCATCGGCTCGGGATCGGGCAACTCGCTCGTCACCCCCTTCTGGGACGACAAGCGGGTCGCGATCGCCGAGCAGGGCGTCTTCGGCGGCACCTGCCTCAACGTGGGCTGCATCCCCACCAAGATGTACGTGCGGCCCGCCGCGCTCGCGCGCACCCCCGAGGAGGCCGCACGGCTCGGCGTCGAGATGCGCACCGAGTCGGTCGACTGGCGCGCGATCCGCGACCGCATCTTCTCGCGCATCGACGCGATCTCCGAGGCCGGAGAGCGGTATCGCGCCGAGGAGCTCGACCACGTCGAACTGATCTCCCGGCGGGTGCGCCTCGACGGGCCGCGGGCGCTCGTCGTCGACGGGCCGGGTGGCCCGGACGCCCGAGCCGCGTCCGAGCGGGACGCGTCCGAGCGGGGCGCGGGCGAGACGGGCTCCGATGCGGACGCCCGCGACGCGGTCGCGCGCGTCGAGGCCGGGCAGCTGGTGATCGCCGCCGGCTCGCGGCCCGTGATGCCCGACATCCCCGGCATCGACCTGCCGGGCGTGCACACCTCCGACACGGTGATGCGCGTCGACGAGCTGCCCGCGCGCGTGGTCGTGATCGGCGGCGGCTACATCGCGTGCGAGTTCGCCGCCATCTTCTCGGGCCTCGGCTCGCAGGTCGTGCAGGTCGTGCGCGGAGACCGTCTGCTGCGCCGCCTCGACGACGAGATCGCGGGGTGCTTCACCGCCGAGGCGGGCCGTCGCTGGGACGTGCGGCTCGAGTGCTCCGTGCGCGCCATCCGCGTCGACGCCGCGCTCGCGGGCGGCGCGAGCGGGCTCGTCGCCGAGGTCGGGCGCTCGGGTGAGACGGGCACCGAGGCGATCCGCGCCGACATCGTGCTCGTGGCGACCGGGCGCCGGCCCAACTCCGACCTGGTGGGCGCCGCCCAGGCGGGCCTCGACCTGCACGACGACGGGCGGATCGCGGTCGACGAGTACCAGCGGGTGCTCTCGGGCGGCGAGCCCGTCGAGGGCGTCTACGCGCTCGGCGACGTGTGCTCGCCGTTCCAGCTCAAGCACGTCGCGAACCACGAGGCGCGGGTGGTCGCGCACAACCTCGAGCACCCGAACGAGCTGCGGCGATCCCGGCACGAGGCCGTGCCCGCGGCCGTGTTCAGCGACCCCGAGCTCGCCCAGGTCGGACTCACCGAAGCCGAGGCGGCCGAGTCGATCGGGGCCGAGCACGTCACCGCGAAGGTGCAGCGCTACGGCGACACCGCCTACGGCTGGGCGATGGAAGACGGCACGGGCGTGTTCAAGGTGGTCGCCGACCGCCGCGACGGGCGCATCCTCGGGGCGCACGCGATGGGGTATCAGGCCTCCAACCTGATCCAGGTCGTCGTGATGGCCATGAGCTTCGGTGTCGACGCGCACACGGCGGCGCGCGGCCAGTACTGGATCCACCCGGCCCTCATGGAGGTCGTCGAGAACGCGCTGCTCGGCCTCGACGTGCCGAGGGGCGACGCGCTCTGACGGACCCGCCCCGAGGTCGTCGAGGAGCGCGGTTCTCCTCGACGGGGCGGCCGTATCCGCTCCCCGAGCCCGTCGAAGGGGCAGGGCGCGCCCCGTTCCCCGAGCCTGCCGAAGGGGGCGGCGGTTGCCTGCGACGTGCTCAGGGAGCGCGGGCGCTCAGCCCGCGAGCAGCGCCGGAAACACGAAGTCGGTGTTGAGGGGCGCCATATCGGCGCGCTCGGCCGACGGATGCACCCACTCGAGGTGCTCGATCTCGGCCCGGGGCTCCGCCGTGGCGGCCGCCGTGACGAGCGGGTGCTCGAACACCGAGGCTTCGACGGTGTGGCCGGGCTCGTTCGCCGCCACGGCCCGGAACACGCCCAGCTCGCGCAGCCGATCCCGGTCGAGCGCGATCCCGAGCTCCTCCTCGAACTCCCGCACGGCGGTGTCGCGAGGATCCTCGCCCGCCTCGTGCTTGCCGCCCGGCAGCATGAGCGAGCCGGTGCCCCGCTTGCGCACGTTGAGCACGCGGCCGGACTCGTCGCGCATCACGACGGCGCTCACGCGGATGAGGAGGGTCTCTGCTGCAGCGGTCACCCGTCGAGCCTAACGCCGGTGGGCCTACTGCGCGTAGCCGGGCGCGGCGGGCAGCCCGAAGAACTCCTCGAGCGTCGTCGTGCCGGTGGCGCGCATCTGCTGCGCCAGCTCGGGGCCCACGTAGCGGAAGTGCCAGGGCTCGGGCATGAAGCCCGTCACCTCCTGCTTGCCCTCGGGGTAGCGCACCACGAAGCCGTGGTCGGCGGCGTGCTCGGCGAGCCACAGCCCCGCGGGCGTCTCGCCGAAGCAGGCGGCCAGGTAGCAGGCGCCGTGGTCGTCGAAGTCGACCGCGAGGCCCGTCTGGTGCTCGGAGTGGCCGGGGCGGGCCGAGTACGTGTCGGCGGCGGCCTGCCCGTCGCGCGCCGTGTAGCCGTCGTACAGGGCCACCTGCGTGGCGTAGTCGCGGTAGGCGCTGATGATGCGCACCGCGTGCCCGTCGGCCGCGGCCGCGGCGACGAGCGCCTCGACGGCTCGCGCGGCGGGCTCGCGCAGCGGCTGCGAGAACTCGTTCTCGACCCCCTCGGGCATCACGAGGTCGGCGGGTGCGAAGTCGGCGGGCGAGAGGGGGCGCAGCTTGTTGCTGACCACCCAGATCGACATGGGATCGTCGACGGAGTGGGCGGCCCGGTCGAACTCGGCTTCGGCGGGCGGCTCCTCGGCGGGGGCGGGGGCAGGGGCGGGCTCGGGGGAGGGGGCCGCCGAGGCCTCGGCGGCGGATTCGGGTTCGGGCGCGCAGGCCACGAGGGGCAGCGCGAGGGCGCCTACCAGCAGCGCGGCGAGTGCGGGGCGCGGGATCCTGACCGACATGCGACCAGCCTATGCGGTGCCGCGGTCGCGAGCCTCGACGTCCGTGGCCCGTGCCGCCCGCATACTCGGCGAGAGGCGGATTTCGCATGCTTCTTGGGGTGCTGGGCTGCAAGATCCGCCTCTCGCGTGGGTGGGGAGGGAGGGCCTGCCGCACCGCATAGGGTGGAGGGCATGACGCAGGAGAAGCGGGCGCGGACCGGGCTGTCGCGCAGGGCCAGGCTCACCATCACGATCGTCGTCGCCGCGCTCGTGCTGCTCGGCGGCGGCACCGCTGCGGCGCTGTGGCTGGGCGGCGGGGAGGATCCCGAGCCCACCGCCGAGACCCCGGCCCCCGAGCCCGCCCCCGCCGAGGAGCCGCCCGCCGAACCCGAGCAGCCGGCCCGGCCCCTGCACGTCATCGCGATGGGCGACATGCTGCCGCACGACTCCGTCAACGCCAACGCCCAGCTGCCCGACGGGGGCTGGGACTACGGGCAGTTCTTCGCGGGCATCCGGCCGCAGCTCGACGCCGCCGACGCGACCTTCTGCAATCAGGAGGTGCCGAGTGCGGGGGCCGAGTTCGGCATCAGCGGCTATCCGGTCTTCAACGCGCCGACCGAGTTCGCCCGGGACCTGCACGGCGCGGTCGGCTGCGACCTCGTGAACCTCGCCAACAACCACGCCGCCGACAAGGGTGCGGCGGGCATCGCCGCCACCCGCGCGGCGTGGGACGGGCTCGCCCCCGCCGCACTTAGCGGCGCCAACCGCAGCCCCGAGGAGCAGCGAGCCGTGCAGGTCTTCGAGCAGGACGGGGTGCGGATCGCGCTCGTCTCGTTCGCCGAGTACTCCAACGCGCCGATCGACGGCGTCTCGCTCAACCTGATGGGCGACGACGCGCTCGTCGCCGACCTCATGGCGCAGGCTCGGGATCAGGCCGACGTGGTGATCGTGTCGGCGCACTGGGGCACCGAGGACTCCCACGAGGTGAACGGCGCCCAGACGGCGTTCGCGCAGCGGGTCGCAGACCTCGGGGCCGACGTGATCGTCGGCACCGGGCCGCACGTGCTGCAGCCGGTGACCTGGCTTCCGCGCGCCGACGGCGGGCGCACGCTCGTCTGGTACTCGATCGGCAACATGCTCAGCACGCAGCTCGAACTCGCGCAGCGCACGGGGGTGATCGCCGGCTTCGACCTCGTGCGCGACGAAGCGGGCGCGGTGCGGGTGGAGAACCCGACGGCGATCCTCACCTACATGCACTACGAGTGGACGCCCGAGCAGGAGGCGGCGGGCGACCTCATGGCGCGGCACGGGCTGTCGATCACGCCGCTCGCCGCGTCGGGCGAGCTGCTGCAGGCCGCGCGCTTCGGGGTGACCGCCGAGCAGCAGGCGGCCGACTCGGCCGCGATCCTCGGGGCTGAGGTGACGATCCTGCCCGAGTAGCGGCGCTCGCCGACCCGGTCGAGCGGGCGCCGCAGCCGAGGGTCGGCGGGGGATCAGCCCCGCGCCTCGGCTCCGGGATCGGCCGAGAGCGTGGTGTACGCCTCGCCGCTCAACCGGTCGGCGATGACCGGGAACTCGGCGCGCACCTCGGCGACCCGTGAGGCGTCGACCTCGACGACGAGCACCTCCTCGCCGTCGCCGCACTCGGCCACGACGCGACCGGAGGGGTCGACGACGCGGCTGAAGCCGCCGAGCGCCACCGCGCCCGCGCCCTCGCCCTGAGTGCCGCAGGCGTTGCAGGCCAGCACCCACACCTGATGCTCGACCGCTCGCGCCTGCGTCAGCAGTCGCCAGTGCTCGCGGCGGGCGGCGGGCCACGCGGCGGGCACCACGACGGTCTCGGCGCCGCGAGCGCTGAGCTCCTGCCAGAGGCCCGGGAAGCGCAAGTCGTAGCAGGTGGTGCTCGCGGTCTCGCCGAGCGGGCCGGGCACCACGCTCAGCGAGCCGCCGGGCCGCAGCAGCTGCGACTCGAGCGACTGGTAGCCGAACACGTGGATCTTGCGGTAGGTCTGGGCGATGCGGCCGCGGGCGTCGATGAGCACGGCCGTGTTGTGCAGCGCGCCGTCGGCGCCGCGCTCGACGATGCTGCCCAGGTGCACGGCGGCACCGAGGTCGCGGGCGACGCGCCGGCCCATCTCGACGGTCGGCCCGTCGAGGGTCTCGGCGCGTTCGTCGTAGCGGTCGAAGGCGAAGTAGCCGGCGCTCCACAGCTCGGGCAGCACGAACAGGTCGACTCCCTCGTGCTGGCGCAGCAGCTGCTCGACGCGCTCGATGCGTTCGGCCGGGCTCTCGGCGTCGGGGCTCGCCACCTGCACGAGGGCGATGCGGCGGATCGCAGAGGGCGTCTCCGTCTGAGCTGTCGTCGGCGCAGTCGTCGCGTTCATACCCCCACCCTAACGAGTGCCGCGCTTTCGCCCGGCCGTTTCGACTCGGGGTCGCCGGCGCCCGCCCGGGAGGGCGACGCGGGAGACCGGCGAGCCGACGGGAAGGGGCAGACGCGGCCGGCGCGGCGGTGCAAGAATGGCAGCATGAGCATCGACACGGCAGAGCTTCCCGAGCCCGAGGGCCCCGAGGATCGCCCCGCCCCGGCCGGCAACCCCGGCTGGCTGAGCGACGACGAGCTGCGCTTCGTGCGGGGTCGCCTGCCGGTGGTGTACGTCGAGGCGGTGCCGGTGCGGCTCGACGGGCTCGGCAAGATCATCGAGGTGGGGCTGCTGCTGCGCAGCACCCCCGAGGGGGGCATCACGCGATCGCTGGTGTCGGGCCGCGTGCGCTTCGGCGAGACGCTGCGCGAGGCCCTCTTCCGTCACCTCGAGAACGACCTCGGCCCGATGGCCTTCCCCCAGATGCCCACCGCCCTGGTGCCGGTGCAGGTCGCCGAGTACTTCCCGATGCCCGGCATCTCGCCCTACGTCGACGAGCGCCAGCACGCGGTCTCGCTGGTCTACGTGGTGCCGGTCACGGGCACCTGCAACCCCCGCCAGGACGCGCTCGAGGTGAGCTGGATGTCTCCCGACGAGGCCCTCTCGCCGGACACGCTCGACGAACTGCCGGACGGACGCGGGCGGCTGCTGCGCGACGCGCTCGCCGCCGCCGGCTGCTGACGGGGAGGCACACGGGAAGCGATCCGCCGATCCGCCGGGTCAGGCGCGCTGCCTCCACGCGATCACGTGCGCGCGGGAGAACCCGCGGGCGCACCTGCCGCACGAGGTGACGCGGGTCGGTCTGCGGAAGCGGTAGTGCTCGTGCCCGGCCGGGCACGAACCCACCCACGGTGCGCGCTCGTGCGCGATCTCGCCGTCGTGGGTGCGCCCGCCGACGTAGCCGATCTCGGCCGCGACGCGCTTCCACGCGGCGCCGTGACCCGCCTCGGACCCCGCCATCGCGTGGGCGACCTCGTGCAGCAGCACCTGGTGGATCTCGTCGTCGTCGAACTTCTCCGCGAGGTAGCGCGACACGGTGATACGGCGCTCGGTGTAGTTGCAGAGGCCCGCACGCCGCTTCGCGCGGTCGAAGTCGAAGCTCCACGAGCCCGCGCCGAAGCGCGGTTCGAGATGCATGCGGATCAGGGCGTCGGCCCACACCCGCACGCGTCCCAGCTCAGCCACGACCGAACACCTCGGGCGGCGGCTCGGGGCTGGGGGCGGCGTCGGCGTCGAACACGGGCCTCGCGCCGCGCAGCCACTCGTCGAGTTCGCGCCCGGCGAGCATGCGGGCGGGGTGTGGGCCGCTCGCGAGCAGGCGGGGCAGCCAGTCGAGGTCGTCGGCGCGGGCGTCGGGCGAGGGGGAGCCGTCGGTCTCGCCGGAGGCCAGCAGCACGACGTTGCCGAAGCGCCGGCCCTTCAGCACCTGCGGTTCGGCGATCGCGGCCACCGTGGGGAAGAGGGATGCGAGCGTGGCGGTCTGGCCGCGTGTGAACGCCTGCCCGGAGCCGTCGGTCACGTTCACCACCACCACGCCCGCGGGCGCGAGGAGCGGGCGGATGAGCTCGTAGAACTCGGTGCTCGACACGTGCGCGGGCGTGCGGTCTCCCGCGAAGATGTCGACGACCACCAGATCCATGGCTCCGCGCATGCCCTCGGGCAGCTTGCCGAGCACCTCTCGGGCGTCGCCGCGTCGCACGCGGATGCTGGCGCGACGGGGTAGGGGAGCGGCCTCCCGCACGAGATCGACGAGGGCGCCCTCGAGCTCGATGATCTGCTGGCGGCTGCCGGGCCGTGTCGCCTCGACGTACCGGGGCAGGGTGAAGGCGCCGCCGCCCAGGTGCAGCGCTGAGATCGGGGCGCCCTCGGGCCGGAACAGGTCGATCACGTGGCCGATGCGGCGCACGTACTCGAAGAAGAGCTGGGAGGGGTCGCGCAGGTCGACATGGGACTGCGGAGTGCCGTCGACGAGCAGCTGGATCGCGCCCGGCACCCAGCGGTCCTCCTCGAACTCGGCCGTGAGGCCCGAGCTCAGCACGATCGGTTCGGGCAGGATCACGGGGCGGTCTCCGCCGAATCGTGCGGCGGGTCGAGCCGCGCCGCGCCCTCCGCCTGCGTCGCGCCGAGCCCGAGCTCGGAGATCTTGCGCAGCATGTCGGCGTTCGACGGCCCGACCTGGTGGCTGCGGTCGGGGTAGACGATCACGGGGATGTTGGTGCGGCCGCTGATGTCGCGGGCCACGTCGACGGCTGCGGGATCCTGCACGAGATCGACGTAGCGGTAGGGGGCTCCCGCGCGCTCGAAGATCAGCTTGGCGCGCCGGCAGTCGCCGCACCAGTCGGCTCCGAAGATGATGGTCTCGCTCATGCGTCCAGCCTAGGCGGCGGGGCCGATCCCGGTTTCGCCGAGCGCTCCCAGAGCCGGCGCGAGAGCACCGCGGCGCAGACGCCGAGCAGCGCCCCGGCGAGGGTGTCGCTGAGCCAGTGCACGTGCAGGGCGGTGCGGCTCCACATCATCACGACGACCCAGCCCGCTGCGAGCGCCCACGCCCACCCGCTCGCGGAGCGCGAGAGCCGGTCCGACTCCGCCGCGACGAGCGCGAGCGAGACGGCGAGGGCGGCGGCGCCCATCGAGTGCCCGGACGGGTACGAGCTGCCGGCGGCGTGGAAGAGCGGGTCCCAGGGCCGGGGTCGCATGACGAGCGCCTTCAGGGTCTCCGAGGCGGCGATGCCGATTACCATCGCGGTCGCGACGGAGGCCGCGTCGCGGGGCCGTCGCAGCGCGAGCAGCAGCGCCGCGGCGATCGCCGTGCACGCCGCGGCGCCGATCCCGCTGCCCGCCTCGGCCATGAACACCGCGACCGCGTGCGGCGCGGATCCCCGGGTCGCACCGGCGACGCCGTGCCACCACTCGTCGACGCCGAACGGTCCCGAATGCACGAGCCGCAGGTAGGCGCCCAGCGCCGCGATCAGCACGAGGCCCGCGACCGCCCACGGGGTCGCGGTGCGCGCGAGCGAGGCGGTGCGCGGAGGGATCGACATGCGCTCTACGGTAGCCCGGCCTCCTGCGAACGACCCCGCGAGGCCTCCTGCGAACGACCTCGCGGGGTTACTCCCCGCGCTCGCTCAGCACCGATCGACGTTCACGCACCCGATGACGGGTCGGCGAGGTGCGTGAGCGTCGATCGGTGCTTCGCTGAACAGCGGTGCGGGACGCGACGGATCGGCCCGCAGTCGATTGGGCGGATCGGGCCGCCGGGGAATATGCTGGGAGCGCCCCGCGATCCTTGCGAACGACGTCCGGCGCAGTAGACAGTCGGTAACAATGGTGTTACAGTCGATAGTTGCACTACGGACACCAGTATGCCTTCATATAGCGGTAGGCCCCGGGAGCTGGCGCGAAAGCGCAGATGAGCCTCGCCCGCGTGATCCGATGCATCTCTCGCAAGACCAGGTCAACCGGCCCGACGGGGCCCACGGAGGTAGTTTCCTTGGCTGCTGCGCGCAACGCATCGTCAACCACCCAACTGAAGAACGGTCGCAACCACTCGCGGCTCTCCTTCGCCAAGATTTCCGACACGCTGTCGGTGCCCAACCTGCTGGCACTGCAGCTCGAGAGCTTCGACTGGCTCGTCGGCAACGACGCGTGGAAGGAGCGCGTCACCGAGGCTCAGGCCGAGGGGCGCGACGACATCGCGCTGAAGAGCGGTCTCGAGGAGATCTTCGACGAGATCTCTCCGATCGAGGACAACGCCGGCACCATGCAGCTGTCGTTCGAGAACCCGATCCTCGACGAGCAGAAGTTCACCATCGAGGAGTGCAAGGAGCGCGGCAAGACCTACGCCGCCCCGCTGTACGTCGAGGCGGCCTTCTACAACACCGAGACCCAGGTGCTGAAGAGCCAGACGGTCTACATGGGCGATTTCCCCATCATGACCGACAAGGGCACATTCATCATCAACGGCACCGAGCGCGTCATCGTCTCGCAGCTCGTGCGCAGCCCCGGCGTGTACTTCGAGCGGGCGCAGGAGAAGACCAGCGATAAGGACGTCTTCACCGCCCGCGTGATCCCGAGCCGCGGCGCGTGGCTCGAGTTCGAGGTCGACAAGCGCGACCAGGTCGGCGTGCGCATCGACCGCAAGCGCAAGCAGTCGGTCACCGTGTTCCTCAAGGCGCTCGGCATGACCAGCGAGGAGATCCTCGAGGAGTTCGCCGGCTACGAGTCGATCGCGCTCACCCTCGAGAAGGACGGCATCCTCACCCAGGAGGAGGCCCTCAAGGACATCTACCGCAAGCAGCGTCCGGGCGAGCAGGTGGCGATCGAGGCGGCCAAGGCCCTGCTCGACAACAGCTACTTCAACCCGAAGCGCTACGACCTCGCCAAGGTCGGCCGCTACAAGATCAACCGCAAGCTCGGCCTCGACGCGCCCATCACCGACTCGGTGCTGTCGCTCGAGGACATCGTCGCGACCATCAAGTACCTCGTCGGCCTGCACGCGGGCACCGAGACGCTCCCCGGCGTTCGCGACGGCCAGCCGATCGACCTGCGTCTCGACACCGACGACATCGACCACTTCGGCAACCGTCGCATCCGCGCCGTGGGCGAGCTCATCCAGAACCAGGTGCGCACCGGCCTCAGCCGCATGGAGCGCGTCGTGCGCGAGCGCATGACCACGCAGGACATCGAGGCGATCACCCCGAACACCCTGATCAACACGCGCCCCGTGCTCGCGGCGATCAAGGAGTTCTTCGGCACCTCGCAGCTGTCGCAGTTCATGGATCAGAACAACCCGCTCGCGGGCCTGACCAACAAGCGCCGCCTCTCGGCGCTCGGCCCCGGCGGCCTGTCGCGCGATCGCGCGGGCGTCGAGGTGCGAGACGTGCACCCGTCGCACTACGGCCGCATGTGCCCCATCGAAACCCCTGAGGGCCCGAACATCGGCCTGATCGGCGCGCTCGCGACCTTCGCGCGCATCAACGCCTTCGGCTTCATCGAGACCCCCTACCGCCGCATCGTCGACGGCAAGGTCACCGATCAGGTCGACTACCTCACCGCCCACGAAGAGGACGAGTACCTCATCGCGCAGGCCGGCGCCCCGCTCACCAAGGACGGCAAGTTCGCCGAGAAGCAGGTGCTCGCGCGCCCCCGCGGCTCCGAGGTGGTGCTGGTCGATTCCGACCGCGTGCAGTACATGGACGTCTCGCCGCGCCAGATGGTGTCGGTGGCGACCTCGCTCATCCCGTTCCTCGAGCACGACGACGCGAACCGCGCGCTCATGGGCGCCAACATGCAGCGCCAGGCCGTGCCGCTCGTGCGCAGCGAGTCGCCCGTCGTCGGCACCGGTATGGAGGGTTACGCCGCGATCGACGCCGGTGACGTGATCACCGCGCAGAAGTCCGGCGTGATCGCCGAGGTCTCGGCCGACTTCGTCACCATCCAGGAGGACGAGGGCGGCACCCGCAGCTACTTCATGCGCAAGTTCGATCGCTCGAACCAGGGCACGAACTACAACCACCGCGTCATCGTGAAGGCCGGCGAGCGCATCGAGGCCGGCGAGGTCATCGCCGACGGCCCCGCCACCGAGAACGGCGAGCTCGCGCTCGGCCGCAACCTGCTCGTCGCGTTCATGTCGTGGGAGGGCCACAACTTCGAGGACGCGATCATCCTCAGCCAGAACCTGGTGAAGGACGACACCCTCTCCTCGATCCACATCGAGGAGTACGACATCGACGCCCGCGACACCAAGCTCGGCAAGGAGGAGATCACCCGCGACCTCCCCAACGCCAGCATGGAGGCGCTGAAGGATCTCGACGAGCGCGGCATCATCCGCATCGGCGCCGAGGTCAAGCAGGGCGACATCCTCGTCGGCAAGGTCACGCCGAAGGGCGAGACCGAGCTGAGCGCCGAGGAGCGCCTGCTCCGCGCGATCTTCAACGAGAAGAGCCGCGAGGTGCGCGACACGTCGCTCAAGGTGCCGCACGGCGTCTCGGGCACGGTCACCGCCGTCAAGGTGTTCGACGCCGAGAACGACAACGACGACGAGCTGGGCTCGGGCGTCAACCAGCGCGTGGTCGTGTACATCGCCCAGAAGCGCAAGATCACCGAGGGCGACAAGCTCGCCGGCCGCCACGGCAACAAGGGCGTCATCTCGAAGATCCTGCCGGTCGAGGACATGCCGTTCCTCGCCGACGGCACGCCGGTCGACGTGATCCTGAACCCGCTCGGCATCCCCGGCCGCATGAACTTCGGCCAGGTGCTCGAGATCCACCTCGGGTGGATCGCCAAGCAGGGCTGGAAGGTCGACGGCAACCCCGAGTGGGCTGCGAAGCTCTCGAAGGAGGCACTCGAGGCCGCCCCGAACACGAAGGTCGCCACCCCCGTGTTCGACGGCGCGTCCGAGGCCGAGATCGCGGGGCTGCTCGACTCGACGCTGCCCACGCGCGACGGCGAGCGGCTCATCGACTCCAGCGGCAAGACCCGTCTCTTCGACGGCCGCTCGGGCGAGCCCTACCCGTACCCGATCTCGGTCGGCTACATGTACATCCTCAAGCTGCACCACCTGGTCGACGACAAGATCCACGCGCGCTCGACCGGCCCCTACTCGATGATCACCCAGCAGCCGCTCGGCGGTAAGGCCCAGTTCGGCGGCCAGCGCTTCGGTGAGATGGAGGTCTGGGCCCTCGAGGCGTACGGCGCGGCCTACGCGCTGCAGGAGCTGCTCACGGTCAAGTCCGACGACATCCTCGGCCGCGTCAAGGTGTACGAGGCGATCGTTCGCGGCGAGAACATCCCGGAGCCGGGCGTGCCCGAGTCGTTCCGAGTGCTCATGAAGGAGATGCAGTCGCTCTGCCTGAACGTCGAGGTGCTGGGCGCCGACGGCAACGCCGTCAACCTGCGCGACAACGACGATGAGGCCCACCGCACCGCGGAGGAGCTCGGCATCAACCTGTCCAGCCGCTTCGAGACCTCGTCGGTCGACGAGATCTGAGCCGACCCCACCCCGTCCTCCCGCTCGCAGTCGCGGGATCCCGAGCAGCCGCCGCGTAAGCCGCGACTGCTCGGGATGACGGGGGCCACAGACTTACAGTTTCCATCCCAAGGAGAACATTTTGCTCGAGGGTACGAGTTTCAATGAGCTGCAGATCCGTCTGGCCACCGCCGACGACATCCGCAGCTGGTCGTTCGGCGAGGTCAAGAAGCCGGAGACCATCAACTACCGCACGCTGAAGCCCGAGAAGGACGGTCTCTTCGGCGAGCAGATCTTCGGTCCCAGCCGCGACTGGGAGTGCGCGTGCGGCAAGTACAAGCGCGTGCGCTACAAGGGCATCGTCTGCGAGCGCTGCGGCGTCGAGGTGACGAAGTCGAGCGTGCGCCGCGAGCGCATGGGCCACATCGAGCTGGCCGCGCCCGTCACGCACATCTGGTACTTCAAGGGCGTCCCGTCGCGCCTGGGCTACCTGCTCGACATGGCGCCGAAGGACCTCGAGAAGGTCATCTACTTCGCCGCGTACATGATCATCGACATCGATGAGGAGGGCCGCCACGAGGATCTCGCCGAGCTCGAGGCCGAGCTGCGTCTCGAGCTGAAGGCGCTCGAGGATCAGCGCGACATCGCGATCGCGCAGCGCCAGCAGCAGGCCGAGTCGGATCTCGCCGCGCTCGAGGCCGAGGGTGCGAAGGCCGATCAGCGCCGCCGCGCCGAGGCCTCGGCCGAGAAGGAGATGTCGGCCATCCGCAAGGGCTTCGACGACGACATCGCTCGGCTGCAGCGCGTGTGGGAGGACTTCCGCAACCTCAAGGTGGGCGACCTGAAGCCCGAGGATGCGGTGTTCGCCGATCTCATGGACCGCTACGGCGACTACTTCGAGGCGTACATGGGCGCCGAGGCGATCAAGAAGCGCCTCGAGGGCTTCGATCTCGAGGCCGAGGCCGAGACGCTGCACCTGCAGATCGCCGAGGGCAAGGGCCAGAAGAAGATCCGCGCCATCAAGCGCCTGAAGGTCGTCAGCGCCTTCCTGCAGACGGGTGCGAGCCCGGCTGCGATGGTGCTCGACGTCGTGCCGGTGATCCCGCCGGAGCTGCGCCCGATGGTGCAGCTCGACGGCGGTCGCTTCGCGACCTCGGACCTCAACGACCTCTACCGTCGTGTGATCAACCGCAACAACCGTCTGCGCCGCCTGCTCGATCTCGGCGCCCCCGAGATCATCGTGAACAACGAGAAGCGCATGCTGCAGGAGGCCGTCGACGCGCTGTTCGACAACGGCCGCCGCGGCCGCCCCGTCACGGGCACCGGCAACCGAGCCCTGAAGTCGCTCAGCGACATGCTCAAGGGCAAGCAGGGCCGCTTCCGTCAGAACCTGCTCGGCAAGCGCGTCGACTACTCGGGCCGTTCGGTCATCGTGGTCGGCCCGCAGCTCAAGCTGCACCAGTGCGGTCTGCCCAAGCAGATGGCGCTCGAGCTGTTCAAGCCGTTCGTGATCAAGCGCCTCATGGATCTGTCGCACGCGCAGAACGTGAAGGCCGCGAAGCGCATGGTCGAGCGCTCCCGCTCCGAGGTGTGGGACGTGCTCGAGGAGATCATCCGCGAGCGCCCCGTGCTGCTCAACCGCGCACCGACCCTGCACCGCCTCGGCATCCAGGCGTTCGAGCCGCAGCTCGTCGAGGGCAAGGCGATCCAGCTGCACCCGCTCGTCTGCGCCGCCTTCAACGCCGACTTCGACGGCGACCAGATGGCCGTGCACCTGCCGCTGTCGGTCGAGGCCCAGGCCGAGGCCCGCGTGCTCATGCTCGCCTCGAACAACATCCTGAAGCCGTCGGACGGCCGCCCGGTGACCCTGCCCTCGCAGGACATGATCATCGGCCTGCACCACCTCACCACGGTCAAGCAGGACGCGGTCGGCACCGGCCGCGCGTTCGGCTCGATCGCCGAGGCGATCCTGGCGATGGACGAGGGCACCCTCGACCTCGGCGCGCAGGTGAAGATCCGTCTCACCGGCTACACCGATGCGAACGGCGTCACCAACGAGAAGCCTGTGCTGGTCGAGACCTCTCTCGGCCGCGCGATCTTCAACGAGGCGCTGCCGTCCGACTACCCCTACTTCGAGCGCGTCGCCGACAAGGGCAGCCTGTCGGGCCTGGTCAACGACCTCGCCGAGCGCTACCCGAAGGTGGAGGTCGCCGCGACCCTCGACCGGGTCAAGGACGCCGGTTTCTACTGGGCCTCGCGCTCGGGCGTGACCGTGTCGCTCTCGGACATCGTGACTCCCGCGAACAAGGGCGAGATCATCGCCGAGCACGAGAAGCGCGCCGCCAAGGTGCAGCGCGACTACGATCGCGGCATGATCAGCGACGGCGATCGTCGCAAGGCGCTGACCGACATCTGGACCGAGGCGACCGACGAGGTCGCGGCCTCGATGCGCGAGTCGTTCCCCGAGGACAACACCATCTTCCGCATGGTGTCGTCTGGCGCCCGCGGTAACTGGCTGCAGATCCGCAACATCGCGGGTATGCGCGGTCTGGTGTCGAACCCGAAGGGCGAGATCATCCCCCGTCCGATCATCAACTCGTACCGCGAGGGCCTATCGGTGGCGGAGTACTTCATCGCCACCCACGGTGCCCGCAAGGGCCTCGCCGATACCGCTCTGCGCACCGCCGACTCGGGCTACCTGACCCGTCGTCTGGTGGATGTGTCGCAGGACGTGATCATCCGTGAAGAGGACTGCGGCACCCGTCGCGGCCTCGACCTGCCGATCGCCGCGGCCGACGCGAACGGCGTGCTCGTGCGCGACGAGAACGTCGAGAACTCGGTCTACGCGCGCACCCTCGCCACCGACGCCGTTTCGCCCGAGGGCGCCGTCGTCGCGAGCGCGGGCGACGACGTGGGCGATGTGCTCATCGACCAGCTGGTCGCCGCCGGCGTGACCGAGATCAAGGTGCGCTCCGTGCTCACCTGCGCCTCGGCCGTGGGCGTCTGCGCCACCTGCTACGGCCGTTCGCTCGCGACCGGCCAGCGCGTCGACATCGGCGAGGCGGTCGGCATCATCGCCGCCCAGTCGATCGGCGAGCCCGGCACGCAGCTGACGATGCGCACCTTCCACACGGGTGGGTCGGCCTCGGCCGACGACATCACCCAGGGTCTGCCCCGCGTGCAGGAGCTCTTCGAGGCGCGCACCCCCAAGGGCGCCTCGCCGATCGCCGAGGCCGCGGGCCGCATCACGATCGAGGACACCCCGAAGGGCCGCTCGATCCTCCTCACGCCGGACGACGGCACCGAGGAGAAGCAGTACCCGGTGCTGAAGCGCGCCACGCTGCTCGTCGAGGACGGCGACCACGTCGAGCTCGGCCAGCCGTTCCTCGCGGGCACGCTCGACCCGAAGGACATCCTGCAGGTCGGCTCGACCGAGGAGGGCAAGCACATCCCGGGCGAGCGCGCGGTGCAGAAGTACCTCGTTGAGGGCGTGCAGGGCGTCTACCGCTCGCAGGGCGTGCCGATCCACGACAAGCACATCGAGGTGATCGTGCGCCAGATGCTGCGCAAGGTGACCGTGGTGGATCACGGTGAGACCGAGCTGCTGCCCGGTGAGCTCGTGGACCGCTCGCGCTACCAGCGCATCAACCGCGAGGCGCTGCTCGAGGGCAAGCGCGCCGCGACCGCCCGCCCCGAGGTCATGGGCATCACCAAGGCCTCGCTCGCGACCGAGTCGTGGCTGTCGGCGGCCTCCTTCCAGGAGACCACCCGGGTGCTCACGCAGGCGGCGATGGAGGGATCGAAGGATCCGCTGATCGGCCTCAAGGAGAACGTCATCATCGGTAAGCTCATCCCGGCCGGCACCGGCCTGAGCACCTACCGCGACGTCGAGGTCGAGGCCACCGAGGAGGCGAAGGCGGAGCGGTACCCGAACCGCCTGTTCGCCACCGAGGGCACCTTCGATGAGAACGACCTGTCGTTCGTGGACTTCGACAGCTTCACCGCTGACGAGTTCAACCCGGGCAACTACAGCTAGGGCTCGGGCCTCGGATCCCGCGCGCGATGCGCGGGATCCGAGGGCCTGGCGAAGGGCGCGCGCACTTCGGTGCGGGCGCCCTTTTTCGTGTTTCCTGCGCGCGTGATCCCGGCATTGTCGCCGGCGGCTTGTATTGTGGCGGCCAGAGTATGTGCTCGGCAACGAGCGCCCACGACGAGAGGTGCAGCGATGAGCGACGACCGCGAGACCCCCGCATCGAGAGCAGCAGAGGCTCCCGAGACGTCGGCGAATCCGGGGGCGCCCGTGGAGGAGACCGAGGCGAGCCAGACCGAGGTGCTGGCGGCCGTCGAGCGTTCGAAGGGCGCGACCTCCGACGCCGACGAGGGCGAGGCGAAGCGCGAGCTCGTCGTGGTCGAGGAGACGGTGGTGGCGGATCCCGCAGCGGATGATGCTCTCGCCGACGATGCGACGGCCGCCGAGCAGGCGCGCCGGCAGGAGGCGTCCGAGGTCGACACGCAGCTCGACCTCGACCTGCAGTCCGGTTCGCGGCCCGCGGCCGAGGCCACCGATTTCGCGGTGCTCCCGGCGCTCGACGATCTTCCGTCGGCCGCCGCGGACGCGCAGCTGTCGCCCGAGCGCGACGGCGAGATCCGCATCAGCCCCGACCACCCGATGGCAGCACTCTACATGCAGACGCCGATGCCCCCCGAGATCCGAGGCAACCGCGGCGCCGGCGTGCTCATCGCGCTGCTCGCGACCGTCGGCTTCGTGGTGCTCTACGCGGGCGTGATCGCCCTCTGGCTCGCGCCGACCCTCGCCCCGTCGCAGTTTGTCGACGGCCTCACCGCCGAGCTCGTCTCGTGGAGCACCGCGGCAGCCGCGGGCGCGTTCTTCGTGGGCCTCGCGGTGCTGGTGCTGATCGTGGGGCGCGCCGGCTGGTGGGCGTACGTACTCGGCAGCTTCCTCGTGGGCCTCGTCGTCTGGATGGCGGCGACCGCGGGCCTGCTCGTCGACGAGGCGGGCTTCCGCGCGCTGCTGAACATCGCCCCGGTCGCCATCGCCGAGCGCTTCGGCCTCACCATCCCCGCCATCGTCGCGGGCCTCGCGGCGCGCGAGGCCGCGATCTGGTTCGGCGCGTGGATCGGCGGTCGCGGCCGCCGCATGAAGCAGCGGAACGCGGTGGCCCTCGCCGAGTACGAGGCGGCCCTCGCCGAGGTGCAGGAGAAGCACTCGAAGCCCGAGCAGCCGATCGCCGTCTCGAAGCCCGAGAAGCCGCGGAAGCGGGCGAAGCAGTCGTGACCGACGGCTCCCGTCGCGGGGTGACGCGCGGCTACGTCGCGGGCCTGGCACTGGCCGCCGTGATCGTCGCGGCAGCGCTGCTCATCGCGATCTGGGGGCTGCTCTCGCTCGCCATGCAGCGGGAGCCCGTGTCGAGCGACGGCGTGCCCCGCTGGGCCTCGCCGCTGCTGCTGTTCCTGGGGCTCGCGATGCTCGCCGCTGCGCTGTGGCAGCAGGCCCTCGTGCTGCTGCGGGGCCGCCGCGGCCCGGCGTGGGGCGTCATCGTCGCCGTCGCGGGCGGCGTGTACCTGCTGTGGTGCCTCGGGGGTGTGCTCGCGGGGCTCTCGGTCGACGAGACCTGGGTGAGCCCGTTCGCGGCTGCGCTGCCGCTCATCTGGGCCGTGGCGTCACTGCTGTTCTGGGCGGTGCTCGCGCGTCGCGTCTACACGGATCGACCCGTTCCGAAGTGGCCTTGGGAGCGTGCCGGAGAGGACGAGTGATCGTGGCGGGCGCGATCGACGAACGGGTGAACGCGGCGGTCGACGCGTGGCTGCGCTGGGTGCCGAGCTGGTCGCCGGGCACGCATCGGGCTCGGGCGCGGCTGTGCCGCAGGTGCACGGGATCGCCGCTGCTCGCGGCGGCCGGCCTCACGAGCGATGTTCCCCACCAGGTGACCCACGCGCTCGTCTCGCGCATGCAGCGCATCATCGACCGGCGCGTCGACGAGTTCACCGCCGAGCAGCTCCCCGCGCTGCACGGCGAGCTGGCGGGGGAGGAGCTGTGGAGCGCGGGCGGCTACGACCCCACCGAGGGTCTCGCCCCCGAGTACGAGGGGCTGGATCCCGATCCCGATCCCGATGACACCGAGCAGCCGTTCCTCTTCACCCTCGCCGGCCTCGCCGAGGAGAGCCGCCCCGCACCGCCGCTCCCGCGGCCGCCGCTGAGCCAGGAGGAGAAGCAGCGCCTGCGCCGCGAGATCGAACTCGCCGACGCGCAGGCCGAGGCGACGGGGCGCGAGGTCTGCTTCGCGCTCGTGGCGCATCGCACTCGCATCGAGGCCGCGATCCACCGCTTCGTCGAACCGCAGATCCAGGCCATGCTCGACGAGCTCTCCCAGCACCTCGAGCCTCCGCAGTAGCGCCGCGCCCTTGCGCTGCGCGGATGCAGGGCGTACAGTTGCATGTTGGTGCCCTCCACCGGTGGTTTCGTCGTGCACACGGCGATGCGAGCGGGGGAGTATCACCGAGCAGGGTCCCTCGCTCAACAGAGCTGACACCCCCACGGCATAGCTGCACTCGGTCGTCGAGGCGCGTTCGCGCGTCGCCGACGACAGCAGCTCAGCGGCCGCGCAAGCAGCCGTACATGCTTGGCCATAGAAGCATTCCTGTCACCGTGCAGGACGAATGAGGAGAATCAGTGCCTACTATTCAGCAGCTGGTTCGCAAGGGCCGTACGCCGAAGGTCTCCAAGACCAAGGCGCCCGCCCTGAAGGCGAACCCGCAGCAGGCCGGGGTCTGCACCCGTGTCTACACCACCACGCCCAAGAAGCCGAACTCGGCGATGCGCAAGGTCGCTCGTGTGAAGCTCCGCAACGGCACCGAGGTCACCGCCTACATTCCGGGCGAGGGCCACAACCTGCAGGAGCACTCGCTGGTGCTCGTGCGCGGTGGTCGTGTCAAGGACCTCCCCGGTGTCCGTTACAAGATCGTGCGCGGCGCGCTCGACACGCAGGCGGTCAAGGACCGTCAGCAGGCCCGCAGCCGCTACGGTGCGAAGAAGGTGAAGTAATGCCCCGTAAAGGTCCCGCTCCCAAGCGCCCCGTCGTCGCCGATCCCGTCTACGGCTCGCCCGTCGTCAGCCAGCTCGTCAACAAGATCCTGCTGGACGGCAAGAAGGGTCTCGCCGAGCGCATCGTCTACGGTGCTCTCGAGAACGTCGCGGAGAAGTCCGGCCAGGACGCCGTGACCGTGCTCAAGAAGGCGCTCGACAACGTGCGTCCCACGCTCGAGGTCCGCTCGCGCCGCGTCGGCGGCAGCACCTACCAGGTGCCCGTCGAGGTGAAGCCGCACCGCGCGAACACGCTCGCGCTGCGCTGGCTCACCAGCTACGCGAAGGCTCGTCGTGAGAACTCGATGACCGATCGCCTCACCAACGAGATCCTCGACGCGTCCAACGGCCTCGGCGCCGCGGTGAAGCGCCGCGAGGACACTCACAAGATGGCCGAGTCGAACCGCGCGTTCGCTCACTACCGCTGGTAGTCATCCGCGCATCGAGCTTGTCGAGATGGCGGACCCGTCATCTCGACAAGCTCGATGAACGATCGGCACCACCGATCCGCACACATTTTTCACCCCCTATTCGGAGGAGACCCCTGTGGCACAAGACGTGCTCACCGACCTGAGCAAGGTCCGCAACATCGGCATCATGGCCCACATCGATGCCGGCAAGACCACTACGACCGAGCGCATCCTGTTCTACACGGGTGTCAACCACAAGCTGGGCGAGACCCACGACGGCGGCGCGACGACCGACTGGATGGAGCAGGAGAAGGAGCGCGGCATCACCATCACCAGTGCCGCGGTGACCTGCTTCTGGAACAAGAACCAGATCAACATCATCGACACCCCGGGCCACGTCGACTTCACCGTCGAGGTGGAGCGCTCACTCCGCGTGCTCGACGGCGCCGTCGCGGTGTTCGACGGCAAGGAGGGCGTCGAGCCCCAGTCCGAGACCGTGTGGCGCCAGGCCGACAAGTACGGCGTGCCCCGCATCTGCTTCGTCAACAAGATGGACAAGATGGGCGCCGACTTCTACTTCACGGTCGACACCATCGTCAGCCGCCTCGGCGCCAAGCCGCTCGTGATGCAGCTGCCCATCGGTTCCGAGTCGGACTTCACCGGCGTCGTCGACCTGCTCTCGATGCAGGCGTTCGTGTGGGAGGGCGACGCCAAGGGCGACGTCACCATGGGAGCGAACTACGAAACCCGCGAGATCCCCGCCGACCTCCAGGCCAAGGCCGAGGAGTACCGCGCGCAGCTCGTCGAGACCGTCGCCGAGACCGATGACGCGCTGCTCGAGAAGTTCTTCGGCGGCGAGGAGCTCACCATCGACGAGCTCAAGGCCGGCATCCGCAAGCTCGTCGTGAACAACGAGATCTACCCCGTCTACTGCGGCTCGGCGTTCAAGAACCGCGGCATCCAGCCGATGCTCGACGCGGTCGTCGACTTCCTGCCGAACCCGCTCGACGTCGGCGCCATCGAGGCGCACGACCCCCGCGACGAGTCGGTCGTCATCGAGCGCAAGCCGTCGGCCGACCAGCCGTTCTCGGCGCTCGCGTTCAAGATCGCCGTGCACCCGTTCTTCGGTCGCCTCACCTACGTGCGCGTGTACTCGGGCAAGGCCGAGTCGGGCGCCCAGGTCGTCAACTCGACCAAGGGCAAGAAGGAGCGCATCGGCAAGATCTTCCAGATGCACGCCAACAAGGAGAACCCGGTCGACGAGCTGACTGCGGGCAACATCTACGCCGTGATCGGCCTCAAGGACACCACCACCGGTGACACCCTGAGCGACCCGAACAACCAGGTCGTGCTCGAGTCGATGACCTTCCCCGAGCCCGTGATCGAGGTGGCCATCGAGCCGAAGACGAAGGGCGACCAGGAGAAGCTCGGCGTCGCGATCCAGAAGCTCGCCGAAGAGGATCCCACGTTCCGCGTGAGCCTCAACGCCGAGACCGGTCAGACCGTCATCGCCGGCATGGGCGAGCTGCACCTCGACATCCTCGTCGATCGCATGAAGCGCGAGTTCAAGGTCGAGGCCAACGTGGGCAAGCCCCAGGTCGCCTACCGCGAGACGATCCGCCGCGCGGTCGACAAGTACGACTACACCCACAAGAAGCAGACCGGTGGTTCCGGTCAGTTCGCGAAGGTGCAGATCGCGCTCGCGCCGCTCGAGGTCGAAGAGGGCAGCGAGAAGACCTACGAGTTCGAGGACAAGGTGACCGGCGGTCGCGTTCCCCGCGAGTACATCCCGTCGGTGGACGCCGGTATCCAGGACGCCATGCAGTACGGCATCCTCGCCGGCTTCCCCGTCGTCAACGTCAAGGCGACCCTGCTCGACGGCCAGTACCACGACGTCGACTCCTCGGAGATGGCGTTCAAGATCGCCGGCTCGATGGCCTTCAAGGAGGCCGCGCGTCTCGCTCAGCCCGTCATCCTCGAGCCGCTCATGGCGGTCGAGGTGCGCACTCCCGAGGAGTACATGGGCGACGTGATCGGCGACCTGAACTCCCGTCGTGGGCAGATCCAGTCCATGGAGGACGCGAGCGGCGTCAAGGTCGTGCGCGCCCTCGTCCCGCTCTCCGAGATGTTCGGGTACATCGGCGACCTGCGGTCGAAGACCAGCGGTCGCGCGGTGTTCTCGATGACCTTCGACTCCTACGCTGAGGTGCCGAAGGCCGTGGCCGATGAGATCGTTCAGAAGGCTAAGGGCGAGTAACTGCTCCGCTGATCGGGCGGTTCCCGCTCGGCGTCGGAGACGGGGCTTCTCCCGCTCCGGCTCCGGCCGGGAACCCGCCTACGGGGCAGTAGCCCAAATCACTGCTCAGGTCGCGATCGCAGGCCAGAGCTTGTAACATAGGTACACACACCCCGCGCCCGCGCGCCCTCGAAACCGTCGGGGGGGAAGCGGGTGCAACGATGTCCTGAGGAGGACCATAGTGGCGAAGGCCAAGTTCGAGCGGACCAAGCCGCACGTAAACATCGGAACGATCGGTCACGTCGACCACGGTAAGACCACCCTTACCGCGGCGATCTCGAAGACCCTCGCTGACAAGTTCCCGTCTGACGTCAACGTGCAGCGCGACTTCGACACGATCGACTCGGCTCCCGAGGAGCGCCAGCGCGGCATCACCATCAACATCTCGCACGTCGAGTACGAGACCGAGAAGCGCCACTACGCTCACGTTGATGCCCCGGGTCACGCCGACTACATCAAGAACATGATCACCGGCGCCGCTCAGATGGACGGCGCGATCCTCGTGGTCGCGGCGACCGACGGCCTGATGGCTCAGTCGAAGGAGCACATCCTTCTCGCCAAGCAGGTCGGCGTCCCCTACCTGCTCGTCGCCCTCAACAAGTGCGACCAGGTCGACGACGAGGAGATCCTCGAGCTCGTCGAGATGGAGGTCCGCGAGGAGCTCACCAAGAACGGCTTCGACGGCGACAACGCTCCCGTCGTGCGCGTCTCGGGCTACCAGGCGCTCCAGGGCGAGGAGAAGTGGGTCAACTCGATCCTCGAGCTCATGGAGGCCGTCGACAGCAGCATCCCCGATCCGGTGCGTGACAAGGACAAGCCGTTCCTCATGCCCGTCGAGGACGTCTTCACCATCACCGGCCGCGGCACCGTCGTCACCGGCCGCGCCGAGCGCGGTACGCTGAAGATCAACTCCGAGGTCGAGATCGTGGGTCTGCGCCCGACGCAGAAGACCACCGTCACCGGCATCGAGATGTTCCACAAGCAGCTCGACGAGGCGTGGGCCGGCGAGAACTGTGGCCTCCTCCTCCGCGGCACCAAGCGCGAGGACGTGGAGCGCGGCCAGGTCGTGGTCGCACCCGGTTCGATCACCCCGCACACCAAGTTCGAGGGCACCGCCTACATCCTCAAGAAGGAAGAGGGCGGCCGCCACAACCCGTTCGAGACGAACTACCGTCCGCAGTTCTACTTCCGTACGACTGACGTGACCGGCGTCATCACCCTGCCCGAGGACAAGCCGATGGTCATGCCCGGCGACACCACCGACATGTCGGTCGAGCTGATCCAGCCGATCGCCATGGAGGAGGGCCTCGGCTTCGCGATCCGTGAGGGTGGCCGCACCGTCGGCGCCGGCACGGTGACCAAGGTCGTCGAGTAAGTCTCGCCAGCGAGCTGACGAAGAACCCCCGGGAGAGATCCCGGGGGTTCTTCTCGTTTGCGGGGGGGCTCTGCGCGGTTCCGGTTCTGCGGCCTCGGATGCCCCCGTTGCGGTTGCCCCGGCAGCACACGATCCCGGCCGAGTCGCAGCGCCGTAGGCATTTCCGCCTACTCCGTTTCTCCTCTTCCGCGGTGTTCCATATTGTCGAGTGGACGAAGCCTGCGCTCGCGGGGCCCGGAAAAGGGGAAGCAGATGGGGATGCGAGGACGATTGCGCCTTGGGGCGATAGGAAGCCTGCTCGTGGCGTTGCTGCTCGGCAGCGGTGCTGCGGCGCACGCCGCCGAGCCGGAGGGGCTCGGCCAGTTCACGCTGCCCGCCGGCACGGCGCGGGTCTGGGTCGAACTGGAGCAGAGCGGTCTGGCGGCGAACGCGGTGTCCGTGCGCGCCCAGATCGGCGGATCGACGCTCGACGTGCCGATGACGGCGACCACATTCGGCCTGCACGGCGAGTTCGCCGCGACTCAGGGCCAGGTGACGCTGACCATCCTTCCCGGGGTCGGGGCGCCGGCGGCCAGGCCCGACCTGGCGCTCACCGTGCTCGACGCGAACGGGCTCGTGCTGCAGGGCGTGAACATGCGCATCGCGATCCCGAAGGGGCCCGAGAGCGACGGCGAACAGCCGCAGCCCGCCGGGCCCGATGCCGAAGATCCCGACGGCGATCAGAACCGCGGAGCGAAGAAGAACATGGCGCGCACGGGCGGTGACGAGCCGACGTGGCTCATCGTCGCGGGCGCGCTGCTCGTGATCGCCGGCGGCACCGTCTACGTGCTTCGCCGCACCCGCGCCTCGCGAGAGGGGGCGGCACGATG
Organism: Leucobacter muris; assembly: GCF_004028235.1. NCBI lineage: Bacteria > Bacillati > Actinomycetota > Actinomycetes > Micrococcales > Microbacteriaceae > Leucobacter > Leucobacter muris. Next base: position 863,786 of record NZ_CP035037.1, read on the forward strand.
AGGAACATGATGCGTCTCGCGATCGCCTCGGCGACCGCGTTCCTGCTGGTGCTCGGGTCGGCGACGGCGGCGAACGCCGAACCGATCGCGCCCGAGGACTTCGATCCGACACCGGTCTCCGGCGAGATCGGGTACCGGGTGAACGACCGTGATCGTCTGCCCGAAGTCGACTCCGAGGTCGGGATCGGTGCGGTGCTCGGCACCGAGCCGGGGTCTCTCGTCGCGCTCGGCGAGTCGGCGCTGGGCTACGGTTCGGCGCTGCTGCGGGTCTCGGTGTTCTCTCCCGCGCAGGACACGGTCGTGTTCCAGGCGGGCGGTGTCGCATCGCTGCGCACGCCGGCTGGCGTGTCGGCGTCGACCACCGTGCTCGTGCCGATCGACGCCGAGGGCCGCGCCCAGCTCTGGGCGAACGCGCCGGTGCAGGTGCGCGTCGAGGCGCTCGCGGCGTTCAACGGTTCGCAGGCGCAGCCGGGATCGACGATCGCCCTCCCCGAGCCGGTGCTCCGCGCCGACACCCGCAGCGGCCTCGCCGGAACGGGAATCGGATCGGAGCCGATCCACGTCGGCCTGACCGGCCAGGGAGGCGTGCCGACTGAGCGCGTGCGCGGCGCCTACGTCACGATCACCGCGGAGCTCGACGGGGCGGGAACGCTCGACATCGGCACCCAGCGTGTGTCGCTGCCCGCCGGCGTCAGCACCTTCACCACCGTGCTCTCGCCGGACGCCGACGGGGGAGTGCCCGCGAGCCTCGCTGGGGCGACCGGGCACCTCAGCCTGCACGTGATCGGTTGGATGGCCGACGCACCCGACCAGGGCACCCAGCTGAGCCTGCCGGGCAGCTTCGTGCCCACCTCGAGCCTCGACGAGACCTTCACCGACAAGGTCACCGAACGGCGCGACGACTTCGCGACCCTCACCCGGAACTCCGACGCGGCCTACTCGATCGGTCTGGTGGCCCTCGCGCCCACGACATCCACGGAGCGCAGCTTCTTCGAGTTCGGGCCCGCCTACAGCGGCCGGGCGCGCGGCGCCGTGGTCGATCCCGCGCGCGGCGCCGCGCCGCAGCTCGTGATCGTGCCGGCCTCGACCGGCAGCGACGACGACGGCGACGGCTACACGCTGCGGCGAGGCGAGGCGCAGCTGTCGTGGCTGCCGGTCGGCGACATTCTCGGCGAGGAGCAGCGACAGGCCACGAAGAACTTCGAGATCTCGATCGACACGCATCAGCAGGGTGAGGGCGTCGATCTCTCCGAGGACGGCTACTTCACCCTCGGCGGCACGATCACGAGCGAGGGCGTCGCCCCGAGCCTCGACCGCGTGGAGATCTCCGTCGACGCCGTCGACGGGATCCTCGGCTACGCCGACGTGTGGGAGGAAGCGGGCGTGCTGCGCTGGGAGGCCGACCTCTCGGCGCCGCAGAGCGGCACCTTCGCCTACTCGGTCGAGGCCTTCGACCGCGGCGACAACTCGAAGCGCGCCGACGTCAGCCTGGATGTGCACCGCTTCACCGAGGACGACACGGTCATCGACCCCGAGATCCACGTGCTGAACGAGACTCCGGGCGTCTTCGACGGCCGCGTTGTCGCAGAGGAGCCCGACACGGTCTACGTCTCGGCGAGCCGCACCGTCAAGCCGGGAGACACGCTGATCTCCGGAGCCACCGAGGCCACGCCGAGCGGCCTCTTCGCAGAGGTCGAGTCGTTCGACCGCGTCGGCGACGAGTGGCGCGTGCGCACCGTCATGGCGAAGATCGAAGACGTTTTCCTGCAGGTCGACATCGACGAGGACGAAGACTACGACAACCTCGGCGAGAGCGAACTCGACGAGTCCAACTTCCAGGCGAGTCTCGAAGAGAACGGAGCCCCCGTCGAGGTCGAAGCGGAGCGGCTGCCGGGTGATGTCGGCTACGAGACCGCCGAGATCGTGACCGGCGACGACGTCGACCTCGATCCCTTCCCCGACGAGTGCGACCCGACCGGCACCGACACCTCGGCGATCCCGTGCCCCCCGACGCCGATCGAGATGGTCGGAGCGACCGCGGGCCAGCCCGACATCAGGTCGGCCGTGCTGAAGAACGGTGCGCCCGGCGGCATTCGACCGGCGGTCAGCGCAGAGCTCTCGACCGCGTTCGGCATCAAGGTCAACACCAAGCTGGTGAAGAGGGACAAGAGCTGGGGCATCACCGATGTCGGTGCGTCCTCGGCCGACCCCGAGGCCGAGGTGGCGAACGAGGTGAAGCAATGGGCGAAGGAGGGCAGCGTCAAGGGCGGTGTCGGCATCTCGCTCGCCGCGCAGGCTCTGCCGTCGCTCAAATTCACCCTCGAGACCGAGATCACCTGGAAGTGGCGGGTGATCCCCACCGGCATCACCGTCACCAAGTTCGCCATCGAGGTGTCGAACACGCTCAAGGCGCAGGCCGCGATATCGCTCTTCATCAAATTCGAGGGAGCGCTGACGCTGTCGCAGCGGGTGATGTCGATCAACCTGCCGATCACCACGATCATGGCGGGTCCCGTGCCGATCGTGCTGCAGAACACGATCGAGCTCGTCATGAAGGCCACCCTCGAGCTGAAGGCGACCGCCACCGCGAAGATCGGATTCTCCCGCACCGACACGGTCGGAACGCAGTACACACCCGAGAAGGGGTGGGAATCGCTCAACAAGCCGACCAAGTCGTCGAGCCTGCCGCTCGGGTTCAGCCCGATCGCCGACATCAACGCGGAGTTCGAGGGCGAGCTGGCCGTCGGCCCGGTGTTCGCCCCCAACACCGCGCTCTACGGTGTGGCCGGCCCCCAGCTCGACATCTCGATACGCGCCGGCATAGCCGGAGAGATCAAATACAGCGTGGCGAAGAACAAGTGGGTGCTCTCGGCCGAGGTGTTCGCCGAACTCGGCTACGCGGTGAAGGTCAAGCTCAAACTCTTCACCAAGGAGTGGGACCACACCATCAACGAGAAGAAGTTCAAGTTCGTCTTCTGGTCGGACGAGTGGGAATACGGCGGTGACGCGAGCGGCGTCGCGTCGCTCGGGCCGCCGGGCGGCAGGAGCTTCGCGGCCCCGCCGCCGATCCCGGTCTGACCGGACCCAGGCCCGGGGCTAGTCTTCACCCCCTGCAGCCCCGGCTCGGGTGCTGAGACCCCACCGCCTCCCGGCACCCGAGCAGAGCCCGCGCCTCGCACCGCACCGAAATGGAGCGGTGCGAGGCGCGGGCTCTCGTGCGTCGGAGCCGCGCAGGATCCGCGGCGCACCCGGCCGGGTCGGCTGGGGAGCGCGCGGCGCGCGGTATCCTCGAAGGTGTTCCTGAGGTTCTTTCTCGGGTCGTTTCAGCAGAGCGAATGGAGTACGAGTGCCGCAGACCCTCGGTGAGCGCGTCGCCCACTTCACCAGGCAGTACGGGCTCCTGTTCCTGCTCGACGCCGCCTCCTGGGCGGTGGGCATTCTCGCGGCGCTCGTGCTGCGCTTCGACTTCAACCTGAACCGCATTCACTGGGGCTGGACGCTCGCGGTGATCGGCGTCACCGTGCTGTTGCAGCTATTGGGCGGCTGGGCGTTCTGGCTGTACCGCAGCCGCTACGAGGTCGGCAGCTTCGACGAGGTTCGGGCGATCGTGCTCGACGTGATCGCCGTCATGGTCGTGGCCTGGGTCTTCGCGTTCCTCGTCGGCTACGGCAACGGCATCCCGCGCAGCACCATGATCATCGCCGCCCCCATCACGTTCAGCCTCATGGGCGTCGCCAGATACGTGCTGCGGCTCTACAACGAGCGGCAGTTGAAGCCCGGCGCCGAGGCCGAGCGGACCCTGCTCTACGGCGCGGGGTACCTGGGCGTGCAGACCGCCAAGCGTCTGCTCACCGACGCCAAGGGTGCGGTGCTGCCGGTCGGGTTCATCGACGACGACCCCGCCAAGCGGCACCAGGAGGTGCGCGGCGTGCGCGTGCTCGGCGGTTTCAGCGACCTCGCCGACATCGTGCGCCAGACCCGCGCCACCCGACTCATCGTCTGCATCGGCGACGCCGATGCGACGATGATGCGGCGCGTCGATCAGGCGGCCGACCGCGCCGGCGTCACCGCCATGGTGCTGCCTCCGCTCGAGCAGATCCTGCAGAACGCCTCGGCGATCTCGGATGTGCGCGAACTCTCGATCGAGGACCTCATCGGGCGCCACCCCGTGCGGCTCGAGACCGAGTCGATCGCCGAGTACCTGCAGGACCGGCGCGTGCTCGTGACGGGCGCGGGCGGATCCATCGGCTCCGAGCTCTGCCGCCAGCTCGCGAGATTCGCGCCGAGCGAGCTCATCATGCTCGACCGCGACGAGACCGCCCTGCAGGAGACGCAGCTCTCGATCAGCGGGCACGGGCTGCTCGACACCAACGACGTGGTGCTCGCCGACATCCGCGACGAGGCCACGCTGCAGCGCATCTTCTCGGAGCAGCGCCCCGAGGTCGTGTTCCACGCGGCGGCGCTCAAGCACCTGCCGATGCTCGAGCAGTACCCCGATGAGGCCTGGAAGACCAACGTGATCGGCACGCTCAACGTGCTGCGCGCCGCCCGCAGCGCCGGCGTCGGCACGTTCGTCAACATCTCCACCGACAAGGCCGCGAACCCCACGAGCGTGCTCGGCCACTCGAAGCGGGTCGCCGAGAAGCTGACCGCCTGGATGGCCGAGCAGACGGGGCAGCGCTACCTCTCCGTGCGCTTCGGCAACGTGATCGGCAGCCGCGGGTCCATGCTGCCCACCTTCCGCAAGCTCATCGAGGCCGGAGGCCCGCTCACCGTCACCCACCCCGACGTCACCCGCTTCTTCATGACGATCCCCGAGGCCTGCCAGCTCGTCGTGCAGGCCGGCGGCATCGGGCGACCCGGCGAGGTGCTGATCCTCGACATGGGCGACCCCGTGCGCATCGTCGACGTCGCACGTCGCATGATCGCGCAGTCCGGCAAAGACATCGAGATCGTCTACACCGGTCTGCGCCACGGCGAGAAGCTGCACGAAGAGCTCGTGGGCCGCGGCGAGGGCGACGAGCGCCCGTTCCACCCCAAGATCGCCCACGCCCACGTCGACACGATCTCGCCCGACGTGCTCGATCACGAAGGCTGGATCGCCCGCCTCGACCTCACCGAAGCCGCCGAGGAGCGGGTGCAGTGACGGGCCTCGGTACGGTGCTCGGGATCGGGGCGCTGACGCTCGCGCTCAGCCTGCTGCTGCCGTTCGCGGTAAAGCCGCTGCTCATGAAGCTCGGCATCATGGACGTGCCCAACGAGCGATCCTCGCACGAGCGCCCCGTGCTGCGCGGGCTCGGGCTCGCCGTGCTCATCGCGATGGCGGCCGGCGGGATCCTCGCGGCGCTCGTCTACCCGCTGCTCGGTTACCCGTACGTCTCGACCAACACGATCACCGTGGTCGCCGGCTCGATCGCGGCCGGTCTGCTCGGCCTGGCCGAGGACCTGCGCGGGTTGAGCGTCAGGGTGCGCAGCCTCTGCCTGCTGCTCATCGCTTCGGGCGTGGCCGCATCGCTGCTCTGGCAGCCCCAGCTCTTCGGCGGCTCGTCGGGGCTCGTGAGCCCCGTCTTCCTGCAGTGGGTGAGCGGATGGCTGGAGACCGACCTGCCGCTGTGGGGGCTGCTGCTGCTCGCCGTCTACGCGGTGCTGTTCATCTCGAGCTACATCAACGTCGCGAACTTCATGGACGGGCTCAACGGCATCAGCGGCTTCCACGGGGTCATCGCGGGTCTCACGTTCGCGGTTGTCGGATACCTCACCGGTCACGGGTGGCTGCTGGTCGTCGGTCTCGTGCTCGCAGCGGGTTTCGGCGGGTTCCTGCCCTGGAACCTCACGAAGCCGGGCGCCTTCCTGGGCGACGTCGGCAGTTACCTGCTCGGCGGTTCGGTCGCGGTGACGAGCTTCGCCGCCCTCGTCGCAGGGATACCGTTCCTGGCCACCATCGGGCCGATGGTGATCTACTTCGGTGACGTCGGCGCGACGCTGGTGAAGCGGGTGCGCGCCGGCAAGCGGTGGGACGAACCCCACAAGGAGCACGTCTACCAGCGCATCCAGCAGCTCGGCTACACGCACGTGCAGGCCTCGGCGATCACCGCCGGGTGCACGGCGGTCGCCTCGCTGCTCGGCATCGGTTCGCTCTTCACCGGGCTCTGGGGCACGCTCGCGCTGCTCGTCGCGGGGCTCGCCGTGGTGGTCTGCTACTCGCTGCTGCCGCGAGTGCTGCCCGCGCGCACACAGCCGTAGCCGCGGTCCATCGGCCTCTCCCTGAAGGGCGGTGAGGAGACTGGAGTTCTGCGCGTATCGGGGAGCCGTTCTCAGGCGGTGAGGGATCGCGGAGAGCGAGCGCATCGGGGTTGGCGCGGCTGAGCGAAGCGAGGACGCGCCGGGGGTCCCCGCCTAGCGAGCGCGCGATCCCGAACCGCGACACGCCCGGGTTGCATCAACCAACTTCCCCGTGCGAGAATAGACAGGTTCAGTACTCCGCGCCTCGGTGCGGATCACTGCCAGGCAGTGCATAACCGCCGCTTCGGCACTCCGACATGATCGGGGAGCGAGACGGTTCGGGTTAGGCCGCGGGTAGCGAACACCACCCGTGCATCGAAGCGGCTCGGCGAAAGCCCGGTCGCTTCATGTGTGCGGGGCCGTCCCTGCGCACGTCGCAGGCGCGGTTCTTGACAGGTGAACAGAGACCCAGCACGGCGCGCTCATCGGAGTGCGTGTGCCAGGGCGCTGGTACGCAAGACGTCCAATGCCGCCGGCCCTTCGACACGCTCAGGGGCATGCGGTACGACGCAAGTAGAAAGTAGAGAGTCACATGGCGGGACAGAAGATCCGCATTCGACTGAAGTCGTATGACCACGAGGTCATCGACAGCTCCGCACGTAAGATCGTCGACACGGTGACCCGCGCGGGTGCGACCGTGATCGGCCCCGTGCCGCTCCCCACGGAGAAGAACGTGATCGCCGTGATCCGTTCGCCTCACAAGTACAAGGACAGCCGCGAGCACTTCGAGAAGCGCACGCACAAGCGCCTGATCGACATCGTCGATCCCACCCCGAAGGCCGTCGATTCGCTCATGCGTCTCGATCTGCCTGCCGACGTCAACATCGAGATCAAGCTCTAAGGGGGGATCCGAACATGTCAGTAGCACGCAACGTGAAGGGTCTTCTGGGCACCAAGCTCGGTATGACGCAGGTCTGGGATGAGAACGGCAACGTCGTTCCCGTGACCGTCATCGAGGTGGCCCCCAACGTGGTCACCCAGATCCGCACCCCCGAGGTCGACGGCTACAGCGCCGTGCAGATCGCCGCGGGTCAGATCGATCCCCGCAAGGTGAACAAGCCTTCGGCCGGTCACTTCGAGAAGGCGGGCGTCACGCCCCGCCGTCACCTCACCGAGGTGCGCACGGCCGACGCGGCCGAGTACGCCCTCGGCCAGGAGCTCACCGTCGACGCCACCTTCGAGGCCGGTCAGCAGATCGACGTCGTGGGCACCTCGAAGGGCAAGGGCTTCGCCGGCACCATGAAGCGCCACAACTTCAAGGGCGTCTCGGCTTCGCACGGTGCTCACCGCAACCACCGCAAGCCCGGCTCCATCGGCGGCGCCGCGACCCCCGGTCGCGTCTTCAAGGGCCAGCGCATGGCCGGTCGCATGGGTGGCGAGCGCGTCACCGTGCAGAACCTCACCGTGCAGGCGATCGACGCCGAGAAGGGTCTCATCCTGGTCAAGGGTGCGGTTCCCGGCGCTCGCGGTCGTCTCGTTTTCGTTCGCAACGCAGTGAAGGGGGCGTAGTTCATGGCTACCGCTACCAAGCTCGAGGTGCTCGACGCCAAGGGTAAGAAGGCCGGCTCGGTCGACCTTCCCGAGGCCATCTTCGGCGCCGAGACCAACGTCCCGCTGATCCACCAGGTGGTCACCGCTCAGCTCGCAGCTGCGCGTCAGGGTACGCACAAGACCAAGAACCGCGGCGAGCGCTCCGGTTCGGGTGTCAAGCCGTTCAAGCAGAAGGGCACCGGCCGCGCCCGCCAGGGTTCGGTCCGCATGCCGCAGCACCGCGGCGGCGGCATCGTGCACGGCCCCGTGCCGCGCGACTACTCGCAGCGCACCCCCAAGAAGATGATCGCTGCCGCGCTCACCGGTCTGCTCTCGGATCGCGCCCGCGCGAGCCGTCTGCACATCGTCGAGTCGTTCGGCATCGGCGACAAGCCCAGCACCAAGTCGGCTCGCGAGTTCCTCGCGTCGGTCGCGCCGGGCAAGCGCGTGCTCGTGGTCGTCGTCCGCGAGGACGAGAACACCGTGCTCAGCGTTCGCAACCTGCAGCACGTCCACGTGCTGTACCAGGATCAGCTCAACGCCTACGACGTGGTCGTCAGCGACGATCTCGTCTTCACCAAGGCTGCCTTCGACGCGTTCGTCGCCGGCCGAGCCGCCAAGGAGGACACGAAGTGAGCCTGAACAAGTCCGCACACGACGTCATCATCCGCCCGATCGTCTCGGAGAAGAGCTACAACCTCATCGACGCGAACGGCCAGTACACCTTCGAGGTGCAGCCGACCGCGAACAAGACTGAGATCAAGCTCGCCATCGAGCAGGTCTTCGGCGTGAAGGTCGAGAAGATCCGCACCCTCAACCGCAAGGGCAAGACCCGCCGCACGAAGTTTGGCATGGGCAAGCGCAAGGACACCAAGCGCGCCATCGTCACGCTGAAGTCGGGCTCCATCGACATCTTCACGGCTGCGCTGTAGAAGGGGCGAAGAGGAACACAACATGGCTATTCGCAAGTACAAGCCGACGACCCCGGGTCGTCGTGGCTCGAGCGTCGCTGATTTCGCCGAGATCACGCGCTCGACCCCTGAGAAGTCGCTGCTCCGCCCGCTCCCCAAGACGGGCGGCCGCAACAACCAGGGCCGCATCACCACCCGCCACATCGGCGGTGGCCACAAGCGCCAGTACCGCGTCATCGACTTCCGTCGCAATGACAAGGACGGCGTGAACGCCAAGGTCGCGCACATCGAGTACGACCCGAACCGCACGGCGCGCATCGCGCTGCTGCACTTCGAGGACGGCACGAAGCGTTACATCATCGCCCCGAACAAGCTGAAGCAGGGCGACATCATCGAGTCGGGCGCCGGTGCCGATATCAAGCCCGGCAACAACCTGCCGCTGAAGAACATCCCCACCGGTACGGTCATCCACGCGATCGAGCTGAAGCCGGGCGGGGGAGCGAAGCTCGCTCGTTCCGCCGGCGCGTCGGTTCGCCTCGTCGCCAAGGACGGCCCCTACGCCCAGCTGCGTCTGCCCTCGGGCGAGATCCGCAACGTCGACGTGCGCTGCCGCGCAACCGTCGGCGAGGTGGGCAACGCCGAGCAGTCGAACATCAACTGGGGCAAGGCCGGCCGCATGCGCTGGAAGGGCGTCCGCCCGACCGTGCGCGGTGTCGTCATGAACCCGGTGGATCACCCGCACGGTGGTGGCGAAGGCCGCACCTCGGGCGGTCGCCACCCGGTCAGCCCCTGGGGTCAGAAGGAAGGCCGCACGCGCCACCCGAACAAGGAAAGCGACAAGCTCATCGTGCGTCGCCGTCCGACCGGCAAGAAGCGCTAAACGGCAGGTAGGAGAGAGTAGAAGATGCCTCGTAGTCTCAAGAAGGGCCCCTTCGTCGACAACCACCTGCTGCACAAGGTGGTTGCCCAGAACGAAGCCGGCACCAAGAACGTGATCAAGACCTGGTCGCGCCGCTCGATGATCATCCCGGCCATGCTCGGCCACACGATCGCGGTGCACGACGGTCGCAAGCACATCCCGGTGTTCGTCACCGAAACCATGGTGGGTCACAAGCTGGGCGAGTTCGCGCCCACCCGCACCTTCCGTGGTCACGTGAAGGACGACAAGAAGGGCCGTCGCCGCTAAGCGGTGACGTGAAGGAGGAAGAGAAATGGTGGAGTCGATCGCACGCGTGCGTCATATCCGCATCACCCCCCAGAAGGCCCGTCGCGTTGTTGACCTGATCCGCGGTAAGAACGCCCAGGAGGCCCTGGCCATCCTGAAGTTCGCCCCGCAGGCCGCCGCAGAGCCCGTGTTCAAGCTCGTCGCCTCGGCGATCGCGAACGCGCGCGTCAAGGCCGATAACGAGAACCTGCGTTTCAACGAGGACGAGCTCGTCGTGGCTCGCGCCTTCGTCGACGAGGGCGCGACGCTCAAGCGCTTCCGCCCCCGCGCACAGGGTCGCGCATTCCGCATCAACAAGCGCACGAGCCACATCACGGTCATTCTGCAGACCGCCGACGAGCTCGCGGCCGCGAAGAAGGGAGCCTAACGGTATGGGCCAGAAGATTCATCCCTACGGCTTCCGCCTCGGGGTCACCACCGACCACGTGTCGCGCTGGTTCTCGGACTCGACCAAGAAGGGTCAGCGCTACGCCGACTACCTGGCCGAGGACATCAAGATCCGCCAGCACCTGACGAAGCAGCTCGATCGCGCCGGCGTCTCGCGCGTCGAGATCGAGCGCACCCGCGACCGCGTCCGCGTGGACATCCACTCGGCGCGTCCCGGCATCGTCATCGGCCGCCGCGGCGCCGAGGCCGAGCGCATCCGCGCCGCCCTCGAGAAGCTCACCGGCAAGCAGATCCAGCTCAACATCCTCGAGGTCAAGAACCCCGAGGCCGACGCCCAGCTCGTCGCGCAGGGCATCGCCGAGCAGCTCGCCGCACGCGTGGCCTTCCGCCGCGCGATGCGCAAGGGCCTGCAGGGCGCTCAGCGCGCGGGCGCCAAGGGCATCCGCATCCAGGTCTCCGGCCGCCTCGGCGGCGCCGAGATGAGCCGTTCGGAGTTCTACCGCGAGGGTCGTGTGCCGCTGCACACGCTGCGCGCGAACATCGACTACGGCTTCTACGAGGCGAAGACCACCTTCGGCCGCATCGGCGTGAAGGTCTGGATCTACAAGGGCGATCTCACCAACAAGGAACTCGCTCGCGAGCAGGCGGCCCAGAAGCCGTCGCGCGACCGCGGCGATCGTCGCCGTGCGCCCCGTGGCGCTCAGGCCGAGGCTGCACCCGCTGCAGCAGGAGCGGAGAAGTAAGCATGCTGATTCCCCGTCGAGTCAAGTACCGCAAGCAGCACCACCCCAGCCGCAGCGGTCAGTCGAAGGGCGGCAACACGGTCGCCTTCGGCGAGTTCGGTATCCAGGCCCTCACCCCCGCGTACGTGACCAACCGTCAGATCGAGTCCGCTCGTATCGCGATGACCCGTCACATCAAGCGCGGCGGCAAGGTGTGGATCAACATCTACCCCGACCGTCCCCTCACCAAGAAGCCCGCGGAAACCCGCATGGGCTCCGGTAAGGGCTCGCCGGAGTGGTGGGTGGCCAACGTCAAGCCGGGCCGCGTGCTCTTCGAGGTCGCCGGCGTCGACGAGCAGCTCGCTCGTGAGGCGCTGACCCGCGCGATCCACAAGCTGCCGCTCAAGGCCCGTATTATCAAGCGCGAGGAGGGCGACGCGTAATGGCGATCGGTACCAAAGAACTGGCCATCACCGAACTCGATAGCTTCGAGGACGAGCGTCTGGCCGAGGAGCTCAAGAAGGCCAAGGCCGAGCTCTTCAACCTTCGTTTCCAGTCGGCCACCGGCCAGCTGGAGAGCCACGGCCGCGTACGCCAGGTGAAGCGCGACATCGCTCGCATCTACACCGTGCTGCGCGAGCGCGAGCTCGGCCTCCGGGTCACCCCGGCGGCCGCCCCTGCTCCCGCGAAGGCGAAGAAGAGCAGCAAGAAGACCGAGCAGGCGGACGCCGCCGCTGAGACGAAGGAGGCCTAAGAATGGCTGAGGTCGAGAAGGAACAGCGCGGCTACCGTAAGGCTCGCCGCGGCTACGTCGTCAGCGACAAGATGGACAAGACCATCGTCGTCGAGGTCGAGGACCGCGTGAAGCACCCGCTGTACGGCAAGGTCATGCGCCGTTCGTCGAAGGTCAAGGCCCACGACGAGCAGAACACCGCCGGCATCGGCGATCTCGTGCTCATCCACGAGACCCGTCCGCTGAGCGCCACCAAGCGCTGGCGTCTGGTCGAGATCCTCGAGAAGGCGAAGTAAGCCTCGCGCTTACTGACTGAAGGAGTAACAAGTGATTCAGCAGGAATCCCGACTCAAGGTCGCCGATAACACCGGCGCCAAGGAGTTGCTCACCATCCGTGTGCTCGGGGGCTCGAAGCGTCGTTACGCCGGTCTCGGCGACACGATCGTCGCGACCGTCAAGGACGCGATCCCCGGCGGCAACGTGAAGAAGGGCGACGTGGTCAAGGCCGTCGTCGTCCGCGCTCGCAAGTCGACCCGTCGTGCCGATGGCTCGTACATCAGCTTCGACGAGAACGCAGCCGTCATCCTCAAGGCCGACGGGGAGCCCCGCGGCACCCGTATCTTCGGGCCGGTCGGCCGTGAGCTGCGCGACAAGCGGTTCATGAAGATCGTCTCGCTCGCACCGGAGGTGATCTAGTCCTATGGGCGCAAAGATCAAGAAGGGTGACCTCGTCGAGGTCATCTCGGGCCCGTCGCAGGATCGCGGCGGCTACAAGGGCAAGCAGGGGCGCGTCATCGAGGTGCTCGCCGAAAGCGACCGCGTGGTCGTCGAGGGCGTGAACTACGTCACGAAGCACGTGCGCGTCGGCCAGTCGGATCGAGGCACCCGCGAGGGCGGCATCGAGACCGTCGAGGCCCCGATCCACGTCTCCAACGTCGCCATCGTCGATCCCGAGACGAAGAAGCCGACTCGCGTCGGGTTCCGCGTCGAGGAGGTCGAGAAGGACGGCAAGAAGAAGACCGTTCGCGTGCGCTACGCCAAGCAGTCTGGGAAGGACCTCTAAATGACTGAGACCAAGGTTCAGCCCCGTCTCAAGCAGAAGTACCGGAGCGACATCGTTCCGCAGCTGCGCGAGGAGTTCGACTACGCCAACATCATGCAGGTTCCGGGCATCGTCAAGGTGGTCGTGAACACCGGTGTCGGCGACGCGGCTCGCGACAGCAAGGTGATCGAGGGCGCCATCGCCGACCTCACCAAGATCACCGGCCAGAAGCCCATGGTGACCAAGGCCCGCAAGTCGATCGCGCAGTTCAAGCTGCGCGAGGGCCAGGCCATCGGCGCGCACGTCACCCTCCGCGGTGATCGCGCGTGGGAGTTCCTCGATCGCCTGATCAGCCTCGCACTGCCGCGAATCCGCGATTTCCGCGGCCTTTCGCCCAAGCAGTTCGACGGAAACGGCAACTACACCTTCGGATTGACCGAGCAGAGTGTGTTCCACGAGATCGATCAGGATAAGATTGATCGGGTGCGTGGTTTCGACATCACCGTCGTCACCACCGCGAAGTCCGACGACGAGGGTCGCGCGCTGCTCAAGGCGCTCGGCTTCCCCTTCAAGTCGGAATAACTGAATAGTCCAAGCGGAGAGGGTGTCCGGGAGTTTCCCGGGCACCCGATCCGTGTGTCACCCAGGTCGCACCCCGTGTAACGGTGTGTGATACCAGGCGAGAAAGAAGAGTCACTCATGACGATGACTGATCCGGTAGCAGACATGCTGACCCGGCTGCGCAACGCCAACTCTGCGCATCATGACGACGTTTCGCTCCCCGGCTCGAAGCTGAAGGAGCGGATCGCTGAGATCCTCAAGCGCGAGGGCTACATCAAGGACTGGAAGGTGGAGGCGGCTCGCGTCGGCACCACCCTCACCATGTCGCTGAAGTACGGCCCGAACCGCGAGCGCTCCATCGAGGGCATCAAGCGCGTCTCCAAGCCCGGCCTCCGGGTATACGCGCGCTCCGCCGAGATCCCGAGCGTGCTCGGCGGCCTCGGCATCGCGATCCTGTCCACCTCCTCGGGGCTCCTCACCGACCGCGAGGCCGAGCAGAAGGGCGTCGGCGGGGAAGTCCTCGCTTACGTGTGGTAAGCCGTCATGTCACGTATTGGTAAGCTTCCCATCACCGTTCCCGGTGGTGTAGACGTCAAGATCGAGGGCCAGAAGGTCACGGTCAAGGGTTCGAAGGGCGAGCTGTCGCTCGTCGTCGCCGAGCCGATCCGCGTCGCTCTCGAGGACGGCCAGGTTCTGGTCACCCGTCCCGACGACGAGCGCGACTCCCGAGCGCTGCACGGTCTCACCCGCACGCTCATCAACAACAACATCATCGGTGTCACCGAGGGCTACTCCAAGCAGCTCGAGGTCGTGGGCACGGGCTACCGCGTGCAGCAGAAGGGCACGGGCCTCGAGCTCGCCCTCGGCTTCTCGCACCCGGTCAACGTCGATGCTCCCGAGGGCATCTCGCTCGCAGTCGAGGGCAACACGAAGATCACCGTGAGCGGCATCTCGAAGCAGGCGGTCGGCGAGGCCGCCGCCAACATCCGCAAGCTGAAGAAGCCGGAGCCCTACAAGGGCAAGGGCATTCGCTACGCGGGCGAGAACGTCCGCCGCAAGGCAGGAAAGGCTGGTAAGTAACCCATGGCCGCTTCAGTATCTCGGGCTAAGGGTCGTACGGCTGCTCGTATCCGCCGCCACACCCGCCTGCGCAAGAAGATCGTCGGCACCGAGGCGCGTCCCCGCCTCGTCGTGAACCGTTCGGCGCGCCATATCTTCGTCCAGATCGTCGACGACTCGAAGGGCGTCACCGTCGCTTCGGCTTCGACGATGGAGGCCGATCTGCGCTCGTTCGACGGTGACAAGACCGCCAAGGCGCGCAAGGTCGGCGAACTCGTCGCCGAACGCGCCAAGAACGCCGGTGTCGAGGCTGTCGTCTTCGACCGCGGCGGCAGCAAGTACGCAGGCCGTGTCGCCGCGATCGCCGATGGCGCTCGCGAAGGGGGGCTGGCGCTGTGAGCAACGAAACGAAGGAGCAGGAAGTGTCTGCTGAGACTCAGGCCGCCGAGGCCCCGGCTCAGGATCACCGCAACGAGCCCCGCGAGCAGCGTCGCGGCAGCCGTGATCGCGGGACCCGTGGCGAGCGCGGCGGACGCGACCGCAACGAGAGCCAGTTCCTCGAGCGCGTCGTCACCATCAACCGCGTCTCGAAGGTCGTCAAGGGCGGCCGTCGCTTCAGCTTCACCGCGCTCGTCGTGGTGGGCGATGGCAACGGCACCGTCGGCGTCGGCTACGGCAAGGCGAAGGAGGTGCCCCTCGCCATCTCCAAGGGTGTCGAGGAGGCCAAGAAGAACTTCTTCCGCGTGCCCCGCGTCGGCAGCACCATCCCGCACCCCGTGCAGGGCGAGGCCGCTGCCGGTGTCGTGCTGCTGCGCCCGGCCGCTGCCGGTACCGGTGTCATCGCCGGTGGCCCGGTTCGCGCCGTGCTCGAGTGCGCCGGCATCCACGATGTGCTGAGCAAGTCGCTCGGCTCGTCGAACACCCTGAACATCGTGCACGCGACCGTCGAGGCGCTGCAGCAGCTCGAGGAGCCCCGCTCCGTCGCAGCCCGCCGCGGTCTCGACTTCGACCGCGTCGCCCCGGCCCGCATCGTGCGCGCCGAGGCGAAGGCCGCGGCCGACGCTGCCGCGAAGGCAAAGGCAGGTGCGTAATGGCGAAGAGCCTGAAGATTACGCAGACGAAGTCCGTTATCAGTGAGAAGCAGAACCAGCGCAACACCCTGCGCAGCCTCGGCCTCAAGAAGATCGGCCAGTCGGTCGTTCGTGAGGACACCCAGGCGAACCGCGGCTACGTGCGCGCTGTCGCTCACCTTGTAGAGGTTGAGGAGATCGACGCATGAGCGAGAACAACGAGGAGCGCGAGCAGGTGCTCAAGGCGCACCACCTCCGTCCGGCTCCCGGCTCCAAGAAGGCCAAGACCCGCGTGGGTCGCGGCGAGGGGTCGAAGGGCAAGACGGCAGGCCGCGGTACCAAGGGCACCAAGGCTCGCTACCAGGTGAAGGCCGGCTTCGAGGGCGGGCAGATGCCGCTGCACATGCGCACCCCGAAGCTGCGCGGGTTCAAGAACCCGTTCCGCACCGAGTACCAGGTGGTCAACGTCGCCAAGCTCGCAGAGCTCTACCCGCAGGGTGGCGACGTGACCGTCGACGATCTCGTCGCCAAGGGCGCCGTGCGCAAGAACCAGCCCGTCAAGGTGCTGGGCGACGGCGACCTGCAGGTGAAGCTCACCGTCTCGGTCGACAAGGTCTCCGGCTCGGCAGAGCAGAAGATCGTCGCCGCCGGCGGAGAGATCAAGTAAGGGTCCGTCAGGACTCGAACACTCGGGTATGACTCGGGTAGCGGGGGCGCGGCGGAGTCGGCACACGTGCTGCTCCGCCCACCCCCGCTTTATCTTTTGAGGGATCCCGCTCGGCGGGTCCCCGTTTTTCACGCCCCAACCGACATGTAGGCTGGTGCAATCGGTTCTCGTCGTCAGGCGAAGGCCCTCACGACGTTCCCAGGAGGCAGATTTTGTTCAGCGCCATCGGACGGATCTTTCGGACTCCCGATCTGCGACGGAAGATCGTCTTCACGCTCGCGATCGTGTCGCTGTTCCGACTCGGTTCATTCATCCCGGCACCGTTCGTCGACTTCAACAACGTCCAGGCCTGCCTGGCGGCGAACGCGAACAGCACCTCCGGCCTCTACGACATGATCAACCTGTTCAGCGGCGGCGCGCTGCTGCAGCTGTCGATCTTCGCGCTGGGCATCATGCCCTACATCACGGCCTCCATCATCACGCAGCTGCTGCGCGTGGTGATCCCGCACTTCGAGGCGCTGCATAAGGAGGGCCAGGCCGGCCAGGCCAAGCTCACCCAGTACATGCGCTACCTCACCATCGCGCTCGCCGTGCTGCAGTCGACGACCCTCATCACGGTCGCGCGCTCCGGCCAGCTCTTCGGCGCCGTCTCCAACCAGGCCTGCCAGAACCTCGTCTCGCAGGAGTGGTGGGCGATCCTCATCATGATCATCACGATGACCGCCGGCACCGGCCTCATCATGTGGTTCGGCGAGCTCATCACCGAGCGCGGCATCGGCAACGGCATGTCGCTGCTCATCTTCACCTCGATCGCCGCGACCTTCCCGAGCGCCATGTGGATGATCAAGGAGTCGAAGGGTTGGGAAGTGTTCTTCCTGGTGCTCGCCGTCGGCCTCGTCGTCGTGGCGGCCGTGGTGTTCGTCGAACAGTCGCAGCGCCGCATCCCGGTACAGTACGCCAAGCGGGTCGTGGGCCGCCGCACCCACGGGGGCAGCAGCACCTACATCCCGATCAAGGTCAACATGGCGGGCGTGATCCCGGTCATCTTCGCCTCCGCGATCCTGTACCTGCCGATGCTGCTCACCCAGTTCAACCAGCCCCAGATCGGCGAGGAGCCGAAGGCCTGGGTCGTGTGGATCCAGAACAACCTGGTCTACGGCGACCAGCCGATCTACATGCTCGTCTTCTTCCTGCTCACCATCGGCTTCACCTTCTTCTACGTGCAGATCACGTTCAACCCCGAAGAGGTCGCCGACAACATGAAGCAGTACGGCGGGTTCATCCCCGGCATCCGCGCCGGCCGACCCACCGCCGAGTACCTCAACTACGTGCTCACCCGCATCACCAGCGCCGGCTCGCTCTACCTGGGCGTCATCGCGCTGATCCCGCTCATCGCGCTCGCATTCTTCGGAGCCAACCAGAACTTCCCGTTCGGCGGCGCTTCGATCCTCATCATCGTGGGTGTCGGCCTCGAGACCGTCAAGCAGATCGACGCCCAGCTGCAGCAGCGCCACTACGAAGGGCTCCTCAAGTGACCGACACCCAGACCACCCGCCTGCTCATCATCGGCCCCCCCGGAGCCGGCAAGGGCACCCAGGCCGCCGCGATCGCGGAGCGCTACGGCGTGCCCGCCATCTCGACGGGCGACATCTTCCGAGCCAACATCAAGGGCGGCACCGAGCTCGGCAAGCGCGTGCAGGCGATCATCGAGAAGGGCGAGCTCGTGCCCGACTCGCTCACCAACGAGATCGTGCAGGATCGCCTCGCGCAGCCCGATGCGGCGGCGGGCTTCCTGCTCGACGGCTACCCCCGCACCGTCGACCAGGTGCACGCTCTCGACGGCATGCTCGAGGGCTCGTCGCTCGACGCGGTCGTGCTGCTCGAGGCCGACGTCGACGCCGTGGTCGCCCGCCTGCTCAAGCGCGCCGAGATCGAGGGCCGCGCCGATGACACCGAAGACGTGATCCGTCACCGTCAGCAGGTCTACGCGCAGCAGACGGCCCCGCTCATCGAACTGTTCTCCGAGCGAGGCATCCTCGTCACCGTCGACGGGCTCGGCACCGTCGAGGAGGTCGCGGCCCGCATCGCCGAGGGCCTCGAGTCGAAGCTCGCCGCACCGGTGGAGAGCTAAACCGTGGCCCGTCGGGGGATCCTGCGCCGCTCCATCTACAAGTCGCCGGCCCAGCTGCGCTTGATGGTCGTGCCGGGCCTCGCGACCGGCGCCGCCCTCGCGGCCATGCGCGACGCGGTGCGCGCGGGGATCACCCCGCTCGAGCTCGACGCGATCGCGGAGGACGCGATCCGCTCGCGCGGGGGAGCCCCCAACTTCATGCTCGAGCCCGGCTACCGCCACACCATCTGCGCCAACGTCAACGAGCACGTCGTGCACGGCATCCCCACCGACCGCCCCCTCGAGCCCGGCGATATCGTCGCGCTCGACGCCGGCGCGGTCGTGCAGGGCTGGAACGGCGACGCCGCGATCACCGCGGTGATCCCGGATCCCGCCCGCCCCGAGCACACCGCCGCTCTCGAGAAGCTCAGCGAGGTCACCGAGGCCGCCATGTGGCGCGGCATCGCCCGGCTCGCGTCGGCCGCCCACCTCAACGAGGTGGGCGAGGCGGTCTCCGGCTACGTGCGCTCGCACAGCGACTTCGGCGTGCTCGAGGACTATATCGGCCACGGCATCGGCCGCAGCATGCACGAGGATCCACCGGTCTTCAACGTTCCCGTGAAACGGCGCGGCCCCGAGGTGAAGCCGGGGCTCGTCGTGGCGATCGAGCCCATCATCTCGGCGGGCGGCATCGACACCGTCGTCGAGGACGACGACTGGACCGTGACCATGGCCGACGGATCGATGAGCGCCCAGTGGGAGCACACCGTGGCCGTGCACGACCGGGGCATCTGGGTGCTGACCGCCGAGGACGGCGGTGCCAGCGGCCTCGTACCCCTCGGGATCACGCCCGTCCCCATCCCGTAACCCGCCCGGCGTGTCGTAAACCCCGGGTTTACAAATGCGCCACGCCCGGGTACGCTTGATCTTTGGTGCTTTGCGCCTGTTTTTGCGTTCCCGGTTGCCGTCACGGCTCGGGCCCGCGAGACGGACGAGGGGCATTCGCAAGACCAGCACACACCTACGCAAGCGATAGTGAGGCTATGGCGAAGAAAGACGGCGTCATCGAGATCGAGGGACAGGTTGTCGAGGCTCTGCCGAACGCGATGTTCCGCGTCGAGCTGACCAATGGACACAAGGTACTCGCCCACATCTCGGGAAAGATGCGCCAGCACTACATCCGCATTCTCCCCGAGGATCGCGTGATCGTGGAGCTGACGCCCTACGATCTGACCCGCGGCCGCATCGTCTACCGCTACAAGTAGGTCGCTGGAAAGTAACGGCTCGCGGCGCCCCGCGAGTACGAGGACAGCGAACCATTAAGGAAACATCATGAAGGTCAAGCCCAGCGTCAAGCCGATCTGCGATCACTGCAAGGTCATTCGTCGTCACGGCCGCGTCATGGTGATCTGCAAGAGCAACCCGCGCCACAAGCAGCGTCAGGGCTAAGCAGATCGTCATTCCGCGCGAGCGGGGCGAGCCGCGGGATCCGATCCGGATTCGGCAGCCGCTCCAGGGTCGCGGAACGACAGCAACACAACTCAACAACTGATCCAGCGCATCGAAGAACCCGCACCGACCCGGCACCGAGCCGGGAGAGGCGCGGGGGACACCTCGGGGCGGAGGCCCGAACCCCCGATGCGCACCAAACCTCCACGATCCGCAAGGAGAGCCAACATGGCACGTCTCGCAGGAGTCGACATCCCGCGCGATAAGCGCGTCGAGATCGCACTCACCTACATCTACGGCGTCGGCCGCACCAGCGCGCTGAAGACCCTCGCCGACACCGGCATCGACGGCAACATCCGCGTCAAGGACCTCACCGACGACCAGCTCGTCGCGCTCCGCGACTACATCGAAGGCAACTTCAAGGTCGAGGGCGACCTCCGCCGCGAGGTCGCCGCCGACATCCGCCGCAAGGTCGAGATCGGCAGCTACCAGGGTCTCCGTCATCGCAAGGGCCTGCCCGTGCACGGTCAGCGCACCAAGACGAACGCTCGCACCCGCAAGGGCCCGAAGCGCACCGTCGCCGGCAAGAAGAAGTAACCGCCGGTTCACTGACCGAACACACAGAGCTTTTCAGGAGAACACTCAATGGCTGCACCCAAGACCGCGGCTCGTAAGCCGCGTCGCAAGGACAAGAAGAACGTCGTCGTGGGCCAGGCCCACATCAAGTCGACGTTCAACAACACGATCGTCTCGATCACCGACACCACCGGTGCCGTGATCAGCTGGGCCTCCTCGGGCGGCGTGGGCTTCAAGGGCTCGCGCAAGTCGACCCCGTTCGCCGCGCAGCTCGCCGCGGAGTCGGCCGCGCGCAAGGCGCAGGAGCACGGCATGAAGAGGGTCGACGTCTTCGTGAAGGGTCCGGGCTCGGGCCGCGAGACCGCGATCCGCTCGCTTCAGGCCGCCGGCCTCGAGGTCGGGTCGATCACCGACGTCACGCCGCAGACGCACAACGGCTGCCGGCCGCCGAAGCGTCGTCGCGTCTGAGCCTATAGTCGCGCCGCGTTCGCGCGGCGCGACTGTCGCCCTTCGGGGCGACGGCCCAGGACGCACCCCCGTTGACCTGGGCTCCTTTCAACATCACGCATGAGTCATATAGCGGACTCCAGCGAAAGGACCACACACCGTGCTCATTGCACAGCGACCCACTCTGACTGAAGAATCGATCTCCGAGTACCGTTCGCGCTTCGCCATCGAGCCGCTCGAGCCCGGCTTCGGCTACACGCTCGGCAACTCGCTGCGCCGCACCCTGCTCTCCTCGATCCCGGGCGCCGCGGTCACCAGCGTGCGCTTCGAGGGCGTCGCCCACGAGTTCACGACGATCCCCGGCGTGACCGAGGACGTCACCGAGATCATCCTCAACATCAAGGATCTCGTCGTCTCGAGTGAGCACGACGAGCCGATCACCGCCTACCTGCGCAAGACGGGTGCGGGCGAGGTGACCGCCGCCGACATCTCCGCTCCCGCGGGCGTCGAGGTGCACAACCCCGAGCTCGTGATCGCGACCCTCAGCGACACCGCGCAGTTCGAGCTCGAGCTCACCATCGAGCGCGGCCGCGGCTACGTGTCGGCCGCTCAGAACCGCAACGAGGACGCCGAGGTCGGCCGGATCCCGGTCGACTCGATCTACTCGCCGGTGCTCAAGGTCACCTACCGCGTGGAGGCCACGCGCGCCGGTGAGCGCACCGACTTCGATCGCCTCGTCGTCGACGTCGAGACCAAGCCCGCCATCAGCCCCCGCGACGCGATCGCGTCGGCCGGCTCCACGCTGGTCGAGCTCTTCGGTCTGGCCCGCGAGCTCAACACCGCGGCCGAGGGCGTCGAGATCGGCCCCGCGCCGGTCGAGGTCGTCGCCGAGGGCGAGCTCTCGATCCCGATCGAGGATCTGGACTTCTCGGTGCGCAGCTACAACTGCCTGAAGCGCGAGGGCATCAACACGGTGAGCGAGCTCGTTGCGCTCTCCGAGGCGCAGCTGATGAACATCCGCAACTTCGGCCAGAAGTCCGTTTTCGAGGTGCGCGACAAGCTCACCGAGATGGGCCTCTCGCTGAAGGACGGCGTGCCCGGCTTCGACGGTGCGCAGTTCTACAGCTACGAAGACGACAACAACTAACGATCCGGCACTGCTCGCCTGATCGCATACTTACTGGAGTAAACAATGCCCAAGCCCAACAAGGGCCCCCGCCTCGGAGGCGGCCCCGCACACGAGCGCCTCATGCTGAACCAGATGGCTGCGCAGCTCTTCGAGCACAAGCGCATCCAGACCACGGAGACCAAGGCCAAGCGCCTGCAGCCCGTGGCCGAGCGCCTCGTGACCTTCGCCAAGCGCGGTGACCTGCACGCCCGCCGTCGCGTGATGCGTCAGATCCTCGACAAGAGCGTCGTGCACGAGCTCTTCACCGAGATCGCTCCGCTCGTCGAGAACCGCGAGGGCGGCTACACCCGCATCGTCAAGACCGGTTTCCGCAAGGGCGACAACGCTCCCCTCGCGGTGATCGAGCTCGTGCTCGAGCCCGTCAGCCCGAAGCCCAAGGCGAAGAAGGCCGCGGCCGAGCAGCCGAAGGCCGAGGAGGTCGTCGAGACCCCCGCCGAGGAGACCGAGGTCGTCGAGGAGGCCCCCGCCGAGGAGACCGCCGAGACCGAGGCTCCCGCCGAGGAGAAGGCCGAGTAAGGCACTCGCGCTCGCACTGCTGAAGCGCCCCGCGATCCGCTGAGGATCGCGGGGCGCTTCGCTGTCTGCGGGACGGGAAGAGCCCTCAGCGGCGGGGGAGCCCGAAGCCGATGCCCTCGCCGGGGCTCTGCAGCTCTTCGAGCGCGCGCTGCACGGAGCCCGCGTAGATCTCGCCGCCGCTCGGGTTCGGGTGGATGTCGTCGCCCGCGAGCGCGTCGGGCACGCCGGTGACGGAACCCGTCCAGTCGGCGACCACGACTCCGCGATGCGCCGCGGCGTAGTCGGTGAGCAGCTGGTTGACGCCGGGGATCCAGTCGCGATCGGCGTGCGCGTTGACCAGCACGACGGGCCTCGTGCCGGCGCTCGCGCGGATCGTGTCGAGGTCTTCGGCCTGCACGGGGCCGTTCGTGCCGAGCCCGACGACGAGCACGCCGCGCAGCGAGCCCTGCGACGAGAGGCCGGTGACGATCTCGGCACCCGTTCCCATGCCCCGCGACACGGCCGCGTCGATCGAGATGCCCGGGTAGGCGGCCTCGAGCTCGGGCAGGCTCGCGAGCATCACCGAGTCTCCCACGGCGACGAGGTCGCGGCCGTCGGGCGAGAGGGGCGCCGGCTCCGCGGACTGCTCCTTCGCCCCGCCGCCCGAGCCCTTCCCCGGAGCCGGGTTCTCGGTCTTCCCGGTTTCCGAGGCGCCCTCCGAGCGCTCGCCTCGGCCGCTGCGCCCCTCGTCGGCCTGCTGCGCGGCGCGGCTGTGCTCGAGAGCCTCCTGGCCGCGCGCGATCGCCTCGGCTGCGGAGCTCTGCTGCGGCGCCGTCACGATCGCGACGACCGCCGCGGGTGCGGCCACGGCCACCACGGCCGCCAAACCGATCGCGACGAACCGCCGTCGAGGCGTGTGATCGCCCACGCGCACGAGCATGCGCAGCGATCGGCGCAGCCCGAAGCGGCGCACGGGCTGCTCCACGAAGCGGTAGGAGAGTGCGGCCGCGAGGACGGTCGCGGCCAGGGCGAGCGGAGCCACGAGCCACTCGAGGTCGGGCCCCAGGGCGCCCGCGCAGATGAGCAGCAGCGGCCAGTGCCACAGGTAGATGCCGTAGGAGCGCTCGCCCACCCACCGCAGCGGGGGCGCATCGAGCGCACGGCCGATCCACGCCCCCGGCCGGGTCACCGCCCACACGACGAGCAGCGCAGCCGCCGTCGCGAGCTGGAAGCCCCACTGGAAGCTGGCGGGGCTGCCCTCGGAGAGCGTCGCGGCCAGCCAACCGAGCACGGCCAGCCCGGCGAGCGCCGCCGCGGCCGCGGCGAGCTGGCGCAGCGGGCCCGGATTCAGCACCTCTGAGGCCTCGGGCCGGTGCAGCACGGCGGCCATCGCGGCTCCCAGCAGCAGGCCGAAGGTGTGACTATCGGAGCCGAAGTAGATGCGGGTCGGATCGACGCCGGCCCGCGACAGCTCGAACATCAGCGCCGCGGATGCGAGACCGAGGGCGGCGAGCGGGATCGCGCGGGACGGGCGCGAGCGCAGCCTGACGAGCAGCAGTACGACGAGCGGCAGCACGATGTAGAACTGCTCCTCGATGGCGAGCGACCACATGTTGCGGAAGAGCTCCGGGGTGTCCCGCGCGAAGTAGTCCGCTCCGTTCGCGATGAAGACCCAGTTGCTCACGAAGAACGCGGCGCCCGCGATCTGCTGCCCGATCCCGACCAGCAGATCGCCGCCGACCGGCAGCGCGAGCGCGGTGCTCACGAGCAGCACGAGACCGAGGGCCGGCAGCAGCCTGCGGGCGCGTCGGCGCCAGAACGCGCCGAGACGGATGCGCCCGCCGAGCTCGTACTCGCGCAGCAGCAGCGAGGTGATGAGAAAGCCGCTCATCACGAAGAACACGTCGACGCCGAGGAAACCGCCCGGCAGCAGGGGCGGGAAGAGGTGGTAGCAGAGCACCAGGCCGACAGCGATGGCACGCAGCCCGTCGAGACCGCCGAATCGGACGGTTCGCGGGGCGGGTCTGGTCTGAGGCTGGGGCATGGGGGTCCTTCGGCGGCGCGGGTGCGCGCGCATCCGACCATTCTACGCGGCGGGCCCGGGAGCGAACCCGTGGCTTCGGCCGAGCGGACCGGCCCGGACCGGGGCGGCTCAGGGCCGAGCGGGCGGGTCGGGGCGGGCGGATCAGCCGTCGGCCGTCGGCCCGGCCTGAACGGGGCCCGGATGGGCGTCTGGCAGGATCGAGGCGTGACCATCGATCCCGAACCCCGTGCGGCCCTCACCAGGGTGCGCCTCGACCTCGCCTACGACGGCACCGAGTTCTCGGGGTGGGCGGCGCAGCCGGGGCTGCGCACCGTGCAGGGCGAGCTCGAGGAGGCGATCGCCGTGCTGCTGCGCACCGGCGCCGGTGCTCGAGTGCGGCTCACGGTCGGCGGTCGCACCGACGCCGGCGTGCACGCCCGCGGTCAGGTCGCGCACCTCGACGTCACGCACGAGCAGCTCGCCAAGTGGAGCGCGCGCCGCGGACCCGATGCGCGGCGCGACGCCGCCGCCGAGTCGGCCACCCGCGCGCGCAAGCTGAACGGCGTGCTGCAGCGCGGCGCCCCCGACATCGCGATCCACTCGGCCAGGATCGTGCCCGCCGCGTTCGACGCCCGCTTCTCGGCGCTGCGCCGACGCTACGAATACCGGTTGCGGGGTGAGGGAATGCGCCGAGATCCCCTGACCGCGCGGTTCACCGCCGAGGTGCCGAAGCCCCTCGACCTCGCCGCGATGCAGCGCGCCAGCGATGAGCTGCTCGGTCTCAACGACTTCACCACCTTCTGCAAGGCCCGCGAGGGAGCCACCGCCGTGCGCGACCTGCTCTGCTTCGAGTGGCGCGAGACCGAGGACGCCGCCTACGCCGCCCGCATCGAGGCCGACGCCTTCTGCCACTCGATGGTGCGCGCGCTCGTAGGCGCGATCGTCGCCGTGGGCAGCGGGCGGATCGGCGAGGACGAGCTCCTGGCGCTGCGCGACGCCCGCGAGCGGTCGAGCCGCTTCACCGTGATGCCCGCACACGGGCTCTCGCTCGAGGAGATCGCCTATCCCGCCGACGACGAACTCGCGCTGCGCGCCGAGCAGACGCGGGCGCGTCGGGATCCGCTCGACGCGGGCTGAGGCGGTACCGGACCGGAACGCGGGATCGGCGCCGGCGGCGGCGTGCGGTCCGGATCGGCGGCGGCGCTGAGCCGCGGCCGGTGCTCGCCGGAGTGCTCGGGCCGAGCGCCCTCGGATCCCGCAGTCCCGGATCCCGAACCGCGGCCCCTCGGCCCATCGGCCAAGCTGTGCTAAAGTAGATCTTTGGTGCGCAAGCACCCGATTTGTTGAGCCCTCCAACGCTCGCGCACCCGCAGGGGACCGGGCAACGGAGCGGGATCCACGAACACCTCCAATTCGACAGAAAGCAGCACGATAGTGACTCGCACGTATTCGCCGAAGGCCGCTGAGCAGAAGCACGACTGGCTCGTCATCGACGCCACCGATGTGGTGCTCGGCCGCCTCGCCTCGCACGCCGCAGCCCTGCTCCGCGGCAAGCACAAGCCGACGTTCGCCCCCCACATGGACATGGGCGACTACGTCGTCATCATCAACGCCGACAAGGTCGTCCTGACCGCCAACAAGGCGGCCAAGAAGAAGGCCTACCGCCACTCGGGCTACCCGGGCGGTCTGCGTTCGATCAGCTACACCGAGCTGCTCGAGAAGAACCCCGAGCGCGCCGTCGAGAAGGCCATCCGCGGCATGCTGCCGAAGAACTCCCTCGGCGCCGACCAGTTCCGCAAGCTGAAGGTCTACGCGGGCGCAGAGCACCCGCACGCGGCGCAGCAGCCCACCCCCTACACCTTCGGCCAGGTCGCGCAGTAACCGCGGCGCCGACGAGACATTCAGAGAGAGACTGCACAGTGACTGAAGAGCAGACCGTGGCCCCCGAGAGCTACACCACCGAGACGCCCGCCTCGCAGGCCACCGCCTCGACCCCCCGCCCCGCGCTCACCGTTCCCGGTGCCGCCGTGGGCCGCCGCAAGCAGGCCATCGCCCGCGTGCGCCTCGTGCCCGGCTCGGGCAAGATGACCGTCAACGGCCGTGAGCTCGACGAGTACTTCCCGAACAAGCTGCACCAGCAGCTCATCACCGACCCCTTCACCGTGCTCGAGCTCGGTGGCTCGTACGACGTGATCGCCCGCATCGTCGGCGGCGGGCCCTCCGGCCAGGCCGGCGCCCTGCGTCTCGCGATCGCCCGCGCGCTGAACGAGATCGACGCCGAGCACAACCGCCCGACGCTCAAGAAGGCCGGCTTCCTGAGCCGCGACGCCCGCATCAAGGAGCGCAAGAAGGCCGGCCTCAAGAAGGCCCGCAAGGCGCCTCAGTACTCGAAGCGCTAAGCCGGGAGCACCCTCGCATGGGACGCCTCTTTGGCACCGACGGGGTTCGTGGTCTGGCCGGGGTCGATGTGACCGCCGAGCTGGCCATGAACCTCGCTCACGCAGCGGCTCTCGTTCTCGGGCGTTCAGCCCGGGGCGAGAGCCGTCGCGCTGTCGCCGTCGTCGCGCGCGATCCGCGCGTCTCCGGTGAGTTCATCGCCGCCGCCGTCTCCGCCGGCCTCGCCGCGGCCGGCGTCGACGTGCTCGACGCCGGCGTGATCCCGACCCCCGCCGCCGCCTACCTCGTGGCCGACACGGGCGCCGACTTCGGGGTGATGGTCTCGGCCTCGCACAACCCGGCCCCCGACAACGGCATCAAGTTCTTCGCCGAGGGGGGCCGCAAGCTCGCCGACGACATCGAAGACGAGATCCAGGCCGCCATGGGCGGGCCCGCGATCGCGGTCACCGGCCGTGAGGTGGGACGCATCCGCCGCTTCGCCGACGCCGAGGACCGCTACCTCGTGCACCTGCTCGGCACGCTGGAGGGCGTGCGACTGAAGGGCCTGCACGTCGTGCTCGACTGCGCGCACGGCGCGGCCGCCGGCATCTCGCCCGACGTCTTCACCGACGCCGGCGCGAAGGTCACGGTGATCGGCAACGATCCCGACGGCTTCAACATCAACGACGGCGTGGGATCCACGCACCTCGAACCGCTCATCGCGGCCGTGCGCGAGCACGGGGCCGACCTCGGCATCGCCCACGACGGCGACGCCGACCGCTGCCTCGCCGTGGACGGCTCGGGAGAGGTCGTCGACGGCGACAAGATCATGGCGATCCTCGCGCTCTCCATGTCGGGCCGCGGCAGACTCGAGCGCAACACGCTGGTCGCCACCGTGATGTCGAACCTCGGCCTGAAGCTCGCGATGGCCGACAACGGCATCGACGTGGTCGAGACCGGCGTGGGCGACCGCTACGTGCTCGAGGCCATCAACGAGCACGGCTACTCGCTGGGAGGCGAGCAGTCGGGCCACGTCATCATGAGCGACTACGCGACCACCGGAGACGGCATCCTCACCGGCCTGCACCTCGCAGCCGAGGTGGTGCGCAGCGGCAAGCCACTCGCCGAGCTCGCGCGGTGCATGACGGTGTACCCCCAGGTGCTCGTGAACGTGCGCGGCGTCGACCGCTCGGGCGTCGCCGGCGACGAACTGCTGCAGCAGGCCGTGCACCAGGCCGAGATCGCGCTGGGCGGCAAGGGGCGGGTGCTGCTGCGCCCCTCCGGCACCGAGCCCGTGGTGCGTGTGATGGTCGAGGCCGAGCACGAGGATCAGGCGCAGCGCCTGGCCGACGACCTGGCGGCCATCGTGAAGGATCGCCTGGCGGTCTGAGCGGCTGGCCTTGCCGGCTGGTCTGCGGTATGAGATCTGCCGTGGATATGGTGGTTTCCTTCGGAAACTCCATATCCACGGCAGTTTCCATATCTGCGCACCTCGCTCACAGGCGGCAGTTTCACCCCCGGTGAGGCCGGTTCTCCACAGATTCGTGGTTCCGGACCTTCGGTGGGTGAGCATCGTCCAGGCTGAGGCCATGCTTCGAGAGATCCTCGCCTCCCACGATGGCGTCATGCGCACCCGCACCCTCCTCGAGAGCGGGGTGAGCAAGCATCGTGTGGCCTGCGCCGTGTCGGCCGGTCGCCTGCTGAGGATCAGGCGCGGCTGGGTGGCCTCGCCCCAAGCCGATCCCGCTCTGGTCTTCGCCGCTCGCTCCGGGCTGATGCTCAGCTGCCTCACCCAGGCCCGCCGGCTCGGGATCTGGGTGCGAGAGGCGGATCCGGGGCACTTCGCCGTGCCGCGACCGGGGGCCGAGGTCAGGCCCGATGGAGCCAGGTTGCACTACGGGAAGCCGCTGATCCCGCGTGACCCCTTCACTCTCGTGGATCGCGTCGAGAACGTGCTCGGCATCATCGCGCACTGCCAGCCGCGCGAGGACGCCGTAGCGGCCTGGGACTCGGCATTGAACCGCAACCTCGTGGACCGCGCCGCGCTGGAACGGCTGCCGCTCGACGGCACCGCGCGGACGGTGCTCGCGCAGACCACCCCCTTCGCGGACTCCGGGCTCGAATCGTACGTACGGCTGCGGCTGCGCTGGCTCCGGCTGAGGATCGTCTGGCAGCCCTGGTTGTACGGGCACCGCGTCGACTTCCTCATCGGCGAACGGCTGGTGCTGCAGATCGACGGCTCCCATCACGCGGGCCGGCAGCGCACGAGCGACATCAGCCACGATGCCGTGCTGCGGCTGCGCGGCTACTCGGTGCTCCGCGTCGGATACGAACAGGTGATGTTCCGCTGGCCCGAGGTGCAGACGCTCGTCATGGAAGCCGTCGCCCAGGGCCTGCACCTGGCGTGACCGGATCGGACTGCGACCGGCGATATGGGATCTGCCGTGAATATGGAGAATCCGGGCGGGGGCGGCATATCTTCGGCGGATCCCAGATCGACGGCAGGTGCCGTACCGTCGGTCGAGGGGCGGATCACCCGGCGAGGCGACCCGCCCAGTCGCGCAGCAGGGCGGCGAACTCCGGCGGCTCGGTCGAGATCACCCGCGCCCCGGAGAGGCCCACCACGAAGACCGCCCAGTCGAACGACGAGGCCTCCACCTCGATCCGGCAGCGATCCCCGAGGGCCATCACCGTCGCCCACCGGCCGACGTGTGGGCGCACTTCGACGGCCGGCCGATCCAGTTCCGCGACGACGGTCACCTCGGATCGCCCGTGCACGCCGGCTCGCACGAAGGCCGCGGGATCCGCATCCCCCGGCAGTCGGCGCTGCCTGAAGCGCTCACCCGTGCCGGCCACCTCGCTCATGCGGTCGAGACGGAAGCTGCGCCAGTCGCCGCGGCCCAGGTCGTAGCCCACGAGGTACCAGCGCCGGGCGAGCATGACGAGGCGGTGCGGCTCGACCCGGCGAGACGTCTCTGCGCCCTCGGCGGAAGTGTAGCCGAAGACGATGCGCTCGTCGTCTCGGCACGCGCGCGCCACCGCGACCAGCGTGCCCGGGTCGATGGTGCTCGACCACGGCGACTCGGCGCTGACCGTCGCCGCGCGCAGCGCCTCGACACGGCCGTGCAGGCGGGCCGGCAGCACGGGCACCACCTTCGCGAGCGCCCGGGCCGAGGTCTCGGCGGTGTCGGCGATCGGAGACTGCGAAGAGAGCAGGAGACCGACGACCACGGCCACGGCTTCGGCGTCGTCGAGCATCAGCGGCGGCAGCGAAGCGCCGGGATCGAGCCGGTAGCCGCCGCCCACGCCGGGGTCGGCGCGCACCGGATAGCCCAGCTCTCTGAGGCGGTCGACGTCCCGACGCAGGGTGCGCAGCGAGACTCCGAGGCGGGAGGCGAGATCCGCACCGGCCCAGAAGCCCCGCTCCTGCAGCAGTGCGAGCAGACTCAGCGCCCGAGATCCGGTGCCTGCCATGTGCACTCCTATCAGGGACAGAAACTGACCGCTATTGCTTCTAGCGTAGGTGATACACCCCGTCGAAAGGACCAGACTATGCACAGCACCGACACGTCTCCCGCGCCGCTCCACGGCGAGCGCGCCGACCTGCTCGCGAGCCTCGCCCACGCGCGCTTCTTCCTGCGGCACACCTCCCGCGGCCTCACCACCGAGCAGGCCGCCCTGCAGCCCACGGCGAGCACGCTCTCGATCGGGGGCCTCATCAAGCACGTGTCGGCGGTCGAGCAGGGCTGGGCCCGGTTCATCCACGGCGGAGCGGAAGCGATGACGCAGGGCCAGAAGCCGTTCTCCGAGTGGACCGTTGAGGACTTCGCCGAGCGCGAGAGGGAGTTCCAGTTGCAGCCAGGCGAGACGCTGGAGGGCGTGCTCGCCGCCTACGAGGAGGTCGCCAGCGAGGTCGACGGGCTCGTGCGATCCGAGCCGTCCCTCGACACGGCATACGAGCTGCCGAAGGCGCCCTGGAACACCGACGTGGCGTGGTCGATCCGCCGTGCGCTGCTGCACATCGTCGCGGAGACCGCGCAGCACGCCGGGCACGCCGACATCATCCGAGAGTCGATCGACGGGGCGCAGAGCATGGCCTAAGGGCGGGCTGCTGTGGATATGGGATCTGCCGTGGATATGGAGAATCCGGCCGATAGCGGCATGTCGACGGCAGATCCCATATCGAAGGGAAATGAGGATGTGAGGGCCGGGAAGTGCTGGGGAGGACGCGGGGAGGTGAAGGGCGGAGGACGGAAGGCCGGATCCCTACAGCTTGCGCAGCAGCACCTTCTGCACGCGGTGATCCGACTCCTTGCGCAGCACCAGCGTGGCGCGCGCCCGCGTCGGCCGGATGTTCTCGACCAGGTTCGGCTCGTTGATGTTGTTCCAGAACTCGTCGGCGATCGCGCTCGCGGCCTCGTCGTTCAGGGTGGCGAAGCGGCGGAAGTGCGAGCGGGGGTTCGAGAAGGCGCTCTCGCGCAGGTGCAGGAAGCGATTGCGGTACCAGCGCTGGATGTCGGAGACCCGGGCATCGACGTAGACCGAGAAGTCGAAGAGGTCGCTCACCGCGAGCGGGTGCTGCATCGAAGCGGGCTGCAGCACGTTGAGGCCCTCGACGATGAGGATGTCGGGCTGCCGCACGATCGTGAACTCGTCGGGCACGATATCGTACACGAGGTGGCTGTAGACGGGCGCGCGCACCTCTTCGACGCCGGCCTTCACCTGCGAGACGAAGCGCAGCAGCGCGCGCCGGTCGTACGACTCGGGAAAGCCCTTGCGGTGCACGATGCCGCGGCGCTCGAGCTCGCGGGTGGGGTAGAGGAAGCCGTCGGTGGTGACGAGCTGCACGCTCGGGGTCTCGGGCCAGCGCGCCAGCAGATCCCGCAGGATGCGGGCCACCGTCGACTTGCCGACCGCCACGGAGCCCGCGATGCCGATCACGAAGGGGCTCTGGCGCTCGCCGTTGCGCTGCAGGAAACCGCGGGTGCGCTGGTGCATCTCGCGGGTCGCGATCGCGTACTGGTTGATGAGCCGGCTCAGCGGCCGATACACCTCGGACACCTCGGCGAGGTCGAGCGGCTCGCCGAGACCGCGGAAGGAGTCGACCTCCTCCTCCGTGAGCGGCATCGGCGTCTCGCCGGCCAGCCGTGCCCACTCGGCGCGGTCGATCTCGGTGAACGGCGACGTGAACTCGGGGCGCATGAGCGCCTGGGTGTCGGTGCTCACATCTGCGGGTTCCCGCGGGGCTTCTTCGACACGCGCAGGGTCGGGGGTGCTGTACTCGGCCATTGTTCATCCATCGTGCCACTAAACTTGGGCTCATGTGTGGAATCGTCGGATATGTCGGCCCCAACGATACGGTTGAGGCGCTCATCACTGGTCTGCGGCGTCTCGAGTACCGCGGCTACGACTCCGCGGGCATCGCGGTGATCGATGAGGGCGGCGAGATCGCCGTCCGCAAGCGCTCCGGCAAGCTGGCGCGCCTCGAAGAGCTGCTCGAGGTCAATCCCGTGCAGGCGGCCGGCACGGGCATCGGACACACCCGCTGGGCGACCCACGGCGGCCCGACCGACGCGAACGCCCACCCCCACCTGGGCGACGGCGGCAAGCTCGCGCTCATCCACAACGGCATCGTCGAGAACTTCGCTGAGCTGCGCTCCGAGCTCGAGGCCGACGGCCTCGAGCTGATCAGCGAGACCGACACCGAGGTCGTCGCCGCGCTCGTCGGCCGCGAGGTGGCGCGCCATGGCGACCTCGAGACCGCCTTCCGCACAGTGGTCGCGCGACTCAGCGGCACCTTCACCCTGCTCGCCATGCACCGCGACGAGCCCGGCAAGGTGGTCGCCGCGCGTCACCACTCGCCGCTCGTGGTCGGCATCGGCGAGGGCGAGAACTTCCTCGGCTCCGATGTCGCGGCCTTCGTCTCCTCGACCCGGCGCGCCGTCGCGGTCGACGAGGACAACATCGCGATCATCACCCCCGAAGAGGTGCGCATCACCGACTTCGCCGGCAACCCGGTCGAGTTCTCGGAGTACGAGGTGCAGTGGGACGCCGAGGCCGCCGACAAGGGCGGCTGGTCGTCGTTCATGGCGAAGGAGATCAACGAGCAGCCCGACGCGGTCGAGAACACCGTGCGCGGCCGCATCTCCGAGACCGGCGTCGAGATCCCCGAGCTCACCGAGCTGGGCGACGAGCGCCTGCGCGGCATCGAGCGCATCATCATCATCGCATGCGGCACGGCCTCGTACGCCGGCCAGGTCGCGGCCTACGCGATCGAGCAGTGGGCCCGCATCCCCGTCGAGGTGCAGCTGAGCCACGAGTTCCGCTACCGCGATCCCGTGCTCTCGGATCGCACGATGGTCATCTCGGTGAGCCAGTCGGGCGAGACGATGGACACCCTCATGGCCGTGAAGTATGCGATCGAGCGCGGCGTGACCACCGTCTCGGTGTGCAACACGCAGAGCGCCACCATCCCGCGCGAGTCCGACGCGGCCGTGTACACGCACGCCGGCCCCGAGGTCGCCGTCGCCTCGACCAAGGCCTTCATCGCCCAGATCACGGCGCTGTATCTCATCGGCCTGCACCTGGGCCGCGTGCGCGGCACCCTCTCGGACGAGGTCTCGGCGCAGGCCGTGGCGCAGTTCGAAGAGCTGCCCGCCAAGGTGCGCGAGGCGGTCGACACTCACGAGCAGATCGCGCAGCTGGCGCACTGGATGGCCGACACGCGCTCCGTGCTGTTCCTCGGCCGCCACGTGGGCTTCCCGGTCGCGCTCGAGGGCGCGCTGAAGCTCAAGGAGATCGCATACATCCACGCCGAGGGCTTCGCCGCGGGCGAGCTGAAGCACGGCCCGATCGCGCTCATCGACCACGGGCAGCCGGTGTTCGTGCTCGTGCCGAGCCCGCGCACCTCGCCGCTCATGCACTCGAAGGTCGTGTCGAACATCCAGGAGATCCGGGCGCGCGGCGCGCGGGTGATCGCGGTGGTCGAGAAGGGCGACACCGCGGTGCTGCCGTTCGCCGACGACGTGATCCGCCTGCCGCTCGCAGACGCGTTCTTCGAACCGCTGCTGCAGGTCGTGCCGCTGCAGTGGTTCGCGCTGGAGCTCTCGACGGTGAAGGGCCTGGACGTCGACCAGCCTCGCAACCTCGCGAAGTCGGTGACGGTCGAGTAGACCCGTCGCTCGACCGCACGAAGCAAGTCGGAACCGTCGGAGACCAGGGGCTGCATGATTCGGGGGATCGGCGTCGACACCGTCGACATCTCGCGGTTCGGGCGTCAGCTCGAACGCACCCCGACGCTGCGAGCGCGGCTGTTCGCGCCCGGTGAGCGGGATCTGCCCCTCGCCTCGCTCGCCGCCCGCTTCGCGGCGAAGGAGGCGCTCATCAAGGCCCTCGGCGGGTCGGGGCGGCTCGGCTGGCACGATCTCGAGGTGGTGCGCGACGAGGATCGAGCGCCGTCGTTCGCGCCGACGCCCGCGCTGGCGGCCGCGCTCGCGGAGCGGGGGGCGGATCGCGCGCACCTGTCGATGACGCACGACGCCGGCGTCGCGACGGCCTTCGTGATCGTCGAGTCGGCAGGGGCGGCAGCGGCATCGGAGGGCCCCGCGAGCGCCCGGGGCGCCGCGATGCCGGAGGCTCGGAGTACGCTCGCATCATCGCCGCAGCCGGGCCTTCCGGCGGCGGAACAGGGATCGGAGACGTCATGAGAACAGGGTCGATGCGCGTCGCGGAGATCTCGCTGCCCGCGATCCGGCAGAACGTCGCCCACGTGCGCGACCTCACCGGCGGCGCGGTGATCGTGGTGGTGAAGGCCGACGGCTACGGCCACGGTGCGAGCATCGTCGCCGAGGCCGCGCTGGCCGGCGGAGCGGCGATGATCGCGACCGCCGACCTCGAGGAGGCGCTCGCGCTGCGCGAGGCCGGCATCGAGGCGCCGATCCTCTGCTGGCTGCACGGCGTGCGGGTCGACTTCGCCGACGCGGTGGCCGCCGGTATCGAGATCGGCGTCAGCCACGTGCAGCAGCTCGAAGCCCTCGCCGACGCCGCGCGGCGCGTGGGCCGCGGCGCGACGGCTCAGCTGAAGATCGACACCGGGCTCAGTCGCAACGGCGCGGCCCCCGACGAGTGGCGCACGCTCTTCACCCGCGCCGCCGAACTCTCGCGAGAGGGGCTGGTGAGGGTGCGGGGCATCTTCAGCCACCTCGCCAACGCCGGCGACGAGAACGACCGGGCGCAGGCGGCCCGCTTCGACGAGGCGATCGCGATGCTGCGCGAGGCCGGAATCGACCCCGAGCTGCAGCACCTGGCGGCCAGCGCTGCGACGCTCTCGTCGCCCCACCTGCGCTACAACGCCGTGCGCGTGGGCATCGCGGCCTACGGGCTGAGCCCCTTCGCCGACAAGACCTCAGCACAGCTCGGTCTGGTGCCTGCGATGACGCTGCGCTCGGAGATCGTCGCGCTGCGCGGCGTGCCCGCGGGCACAGGAGTCTCGTACGGCTTCAACCACGTCTGCGAGACCGCCACCACACTCGCCCTCGTGCCGATGGGCTACGCCGACGGCATGCCGCGCGCCCTCAACGGCGCCGGTGCGTGGGTCACGGTGGCAGGAGAGCCCCGGCCCATCGTGGGGCGCATCGGCATGGACCAGTTCATCGTCGACGTGGGGCCGCTCGCCGGGCGCGTCGGTCTGGGCGAGCCGGTGGTGCTGTTCGGCGATCCCGAGCTGGGGCATCCGCCCGTCGAGATCTGGGCGGGCCTCATGCGCACCATCAACTACGAGATCGTATCCGGCATCGGGCCGCGCGTGCTGCGGGTGGCCGCCGACGGGAGCGAGGCGTGAGCGGCGAGGAGCGGGTCGTGCGGGCTCGGATCGAGGATCCCGACGCGATGCACCGGCTCGGCGTGCAGCTCGGACGGGTGCTGCGCGCCGGCGACCTGGTGCTGCTCACCGGCCCGCTGGGAGCCGGCAAGACCACCCTCACCCGCGGAATCGGCGAGGGGCTCGGCGTGCGCGGGCCGGTGCAGAGCCCCACCTTCGTGCTGGCGCGCACGCACCCCTCCCTCGTGGGGGGCGCGCCGCTCGTGCACGTCGACGCCTACCGCCTCGGCGCGCTCAGCGAGCACGGCGGCGGCGCCGAGGAGCTCGACGACCTCGACCTCGACTTCGAAGGCTCGGTCGTGGTGGCCGAGTGGGGCGCCGGTGTGGTCGCCGCACGCGACTCCTGGATCGAGGCGGTGATCGAGCGGCCACTCGGCGGTGGCGCCGGCGTCCCAGATGGTGGGGCTCCCGGCGG
This sequence comes from Leucobacter muris, assembly GCF_004028235.1. Classification (NCBI taxonomy): domain Bacteria; kingdom Bacillati; phylum Actinomycetota; class Actinomycetes; order Micrococcales; family Microbacteriaceae; genus Leucobacter; species Leucobacter muris. The sequence goes on from NZ_CP035037.1 coordinate 899,933, forward strand.
CGGCCCCGATGCTCACGCCGCCGATCTCGACGAACCGGCCGCGTGGATCGCCGAGCCCGACTGGTCGCAGACCCCCGTCGAGGCGCGAACCGTCACCGTCACGGGGTACGGCCCGCGCTGGTCGGTCGATGCCGGCGATCCGCTCGGGGCCCTCTGGGTCGCTGCGGCCGCGCCGAGCGACGCTGCAGCGGAGGCGCCGGGCGAAGCGGCCGAGGGGGCGCGATGACGGGCGAAGCAGCGATGACGGCGGCAACCGGCCTGCGCAGCCGCGAGGTGGAGGCGCCCGAGCTGGGCGACCGGGTGCTGCTGGCGATCGACACGGCGATCGGCACGAGTGTGGCCCTCGGCGCGAGCGGGCGCGTGGTCGAGATCTCGAGCGATGACCCCCGGGGCCACGCCGAGGCGATCGGCGGTCTGCTGGCCGAGGCGTTCCGCCTGAGCGGCATCTCGCCCGCGGCGATGACCGGCGTGGTGGCCGGCATCGGGCCGGGGCCGTTCACCGGCCTGCGGGTGGGCATCGCGGCCGCGCACGCCTTCGCGGTCGCGCGCCGTGCCCCGCTGCTGCCCCTGCAGGGGCACGAGGCGGTGGCCCTCGACGCGTTCGAGGGCGCGGCGAGCGGCGTCAGGGTCGTGCAGGACGCCCGGCGGCGCGAACTCTTCGTGACCGAGTTCTCGGATCTCGACTGGGCGGGCATCCCCGTGCGCTCGGCGGGCCCCGGGCTCGTCGCCCGCGCCGACTACGAGGCGGTGCCGAACGAGGTGTGGCCCGAGCGCATCCCCACCGCGACGCTCGTGCGCCTGGCTGCGAGGCGGCTCGCCGCGGGCCGCGACTTCGAGTCGGATCGCGCCGTGTATCTGCGCGCGCCCGACGTGAAGCAGCCGGGGGCTCCGAAGCGGGTGTCGGCGTGAACCGCCCCAGCGGCCCGCAGAGCGGAGCCGAGACGCCCTGCGCCGCGGTTCCCGCTTCGTCGCCCCCTACGCCACCGCCGCCCGCGGTCGAACTGAGTCTGCGCGGGGCGACCGCGGCCGACCTCGACGCGATCTGGGCCATCGAGAGCGCGGTGTTCGGATCCGACGCCTGGAGCCGCGAGATGATGCGGGAAGAACTCGCCGCAGACCACCGGCACTACGTCGTGCTGGTCGACGGCGACGACGCTGTGCGCGGATACGCGGGTCTGCTGATGGTGGGCGCCGAGGGCGATGTGCAGACGATCGCGGTCGCCCCCGAGGCCCGAGGCGGCGGACACGGTCGCCGGCTCATGGAGGCGCTGCTCGACGAGGCCGAACGGGCGGGAGTGCGCGAGGTCTTCCTCGAGGTGCGGGCCGACAACCCCGTCGCCCAGGGGCTCTACCGCTCGCTCGCGTTCGAGCAGCTCGGCGTGCGCCCCCGCTACTACCAGCCCGACGGGGTGGACGCCGTGATCATGAAGCTCGAGATGAGGAGTCGTCCATGAACGCCACCGAGCCGCTCGGCGCCGCCGACGAGACGCGCGGCGGGCCGCTCGTGCTCGGCATCGAGACGAGCTGCGACGAGACGGGCGTGGGCATCGTGCGCGGCCGCAGGCTGCTCGCCAACGCCATCGCCTCCTCCATGGACGAGCACTCCCGCTTCGGCGGGGTCGTTCCCGAGGTCGCGGCGCGCGCCCACCTCGAGGCGATGACCCCCACGATCGAGCGGGCGCTCGACGAGGCCGGGGTGACGCTCGACGAGCTCGACGCGGTGGCCGTCACCTGCGGCCCCGGGCTCGCGGGCGCGCTCATGGTGGGGGTCGCGGCGGCCAAGGCGCTGGCCGTCGGTCTGGGCAAGCCGCTCTACGCCGTGAACCATCTCGTCGGGCACGTCGGCGCCGACCTGTTGCAGGGCGAAGGCCTGCGGGAGGCCGTGGGCGCCGTGGGCGAGCTCGAACTGCCCACGGTGGCGCTGCTCGTCTCGGGCGGCCACACCTCGCTGCTGCTCGTGCGCGACCTCGTGAGCGACGTCGAGATGCTGGGCGAGACGATCGACGACGCGGCGGGCGAGGCCTTCGACAAGGTGGCGCGCCTGCTCGGCCTGCCCTATCCCGGGGGGCCGCAGATCGACCGCGTGGCCGCCGACGGCGACCCGAACGCGATCCGCTTCCCGCGCGGGCTCACCCTGCCGAAGGATCTCGAGCGGCACCGCTACGACTTCTCGTTCTCTGGCCTCAAGACCTCGGTGGCACGATGGGTCGAGAAGCACGAGCAGAGCGGCGAACCGCTGCCGGTCGCCGACGTCGCGGCCAGCTTCCGCGAGGCCGTCGCCGACGTGCTGATCACGAAGGCGCTCGCCGCATGCCGAGACCTCGCGGTGCCGCGCCTGCTGCTTGGCGGGGGAGTGGTCGCGAACGCGCGAGTGCGGGAACTCGCGCGCGAGCGCTGCGAGGCGGCCGGGGTCGAGCTGCGCGTGCCCCCGCTCTCGCTCTGCACCGACAACGGCGCCATGATCGCCTCCATCGGAGCGCAGCTGGTGGCGGCCGGGCACGAGCCCTCGGGGCTCGGGTTCGGAGCAGATTCGACCCTGCCCGTGACGGAGATCCAGGTCCGCTGATCATCCGATGAATTCGGTGACGCACCGATTCGGGGTCGCGGTCGCCGCCCGCTCGACATTATGGTGGAAGAGCGATCGGGGGAGCGCCCCGTCGAGCTTGATCGAAGGAGCAACATGTCTGACACGCAGCCCGGCGGCCAGCCCGCCTCGAACCCCGTCCCGCCGGTTCCGCCGGCGGTTCCGTCGGAGCAGCCCGCAGCGCCGGCGTACGGCGCCGCTCCGGCTCAGCCCAAGAAGGCCCTGGCCATCACCGGCATGGCGCTCGGCATCGCCGGCCTCGTGCTGAGCTTCGTGCCGTTCCTCGGCGCGATCCTCGCGCTCGTCGGCCTGGTGCTGAGCATCGTCGCGCTGATGAAGAAGCAGCCGAAGGCGTTCTCCATCACCGGTCTCGTCACCGGCGCGATCGGCCTCGTCATCGGCATCATCGTCACGATCACCGTCGTCTGGGCGTTGGGCGCGGGGGTGGATGCCGTGCAGCAGTGCATGAACGGCGCCGAGTTCGTCGAGATCGCCGGGCAGACCGTCTCCTGCTCCGACGTGAACTACTGAGCGGCTCGCGCGCCGCACGAGCGGGGCGGGTCCGGGATCATTCCGGACCCGCCCCGCTCGGCGTGTGTGGCGGCGGCGCGCTGCTCGCACTGGGGCCGCGCACAGGCGCTCGGCCGGGCAGGGCCGGGCTCAGCAGCGCTCGGCGAGCAGCGCCACGTGCCGGCCCTGCGCGTCGCGTGTGAGAAACAGCGTGGCGCTGCGCGACCCGCGCAGCTTCAGTCGGCGCCGCAGCGCCGCGGGGTCGACGTCCGCACCCCGCTTCTTGATCTCGAGCGCGCCGATGTCGCGAGCGGCGAGGGCCCGGCGCAGATCCTTCTCGCGCGAGCTCAGGGTCTCGACGACGCGGAACGCGCTCGCGAACGGCGTCTCCACGAGCCGGTCGGCCGTGAGATAGGCGATCCCGGCCGACATCATGCCGGCGTGGAGCCGATCGGCGAGCGAGCCGATGAGGCGGGCGCGGATCACGGCGCCGTCGGGTTCGTAGAGGTACTCGCCGAGCGGGCGCACGTCGGCATCGGCGGAGTCGTGCGCGCCGGTGAGCTCTGCGGCCTCCTGGGCGCCTCGCAGCACGAGCGCGGCCCGGCGCACGCCGGGCCGGGCGAGCGCACCGAACCAGAGCCCGGTCTCGACGAGCTGCCCGTCGAGCGACACCCACTGGGCTTCGGCGTCGTCGGGGATCAGTTCGCGGTCGAGGCCGGGGCCGAGCTTCACTCCGGTGGGCCGCTCGCGCGCGAGGCCGAACGCGAAGCTCAGCGAGGGGGAGTAGTCGTCGGGCGAGGCGAGCCTGCGCGTGCCGGTGTGGCCGGCGGTGCGGCGGGCGGGATCGAGGAACACGGCTTCGGCGTCGCCCGGACCGATCGACTCGGCGTCGCCGAGGCGCACCGCGGGAGCCGCCGCTCCCAGCCGCTTCGCCGCGAGGGCGAGGTTGTGCTGCGCGAAGGCGGCGGTGAGGGGATCGAGCTCGACCGGATGCACGTCGAGACCCGCCTCGAGAAAGGCCAGGGATTCCGCGCCGATGCCGCATCCGAGGTCGGCGACCGAGCGGCAGCCGGCCGCTCGGAACCGCGCTGCGTGCAGCTCCGCCGCACGCGATCGGGTGGCCTGCTCGAGGGCCGCCCGCGTGAAGAGCATGTGCGAGGCGCTCTCGCCGAACTTGGCCGCCGCGCGCGAGCGCAGATCGGTCTGGGTGAGCGCGGCGGCGAGCAGCGCGGGATCGGCGCCCTCGGAGCGCAGGTCGCGCGCGATCCGGTCGAGTGCGCGGCCGTGCTGCAGTTCGCCGGTGATACGAGCGAGGAGCTCGCCACCCGCCGGGGTGACGAGCTCCTGCCAGCCGGGGGCTGCGATGCTCGGGGTCGGCGCGGCTGCCGCCATCGTCAGTAGCTCGAGGAGGAGGCCAGACCGATGATGAGGATCACGTAGAAGAGCACGACGATCGCGCCGATCGCGAGACCCACGTATCCGATGATGAGGCCGGCGAGCGCGAGGCCGCGGCCGCTCTCGCCGGTGCGCTCGATCTGCTTCAGCGCGATGTGGCCGCAGATGACGCCCGCCAGCGAGATGAAGAACGAGCTGATGAGTGCGATGATCGCCAGGGTGTTGGTGGGCGGCGCGGCGGCGTACGCCTGCTGGTAGGGGGGCCTGCTGCGCGTAGGCCTGCTGAGCGGCGTAGGGCTGCTGAGCCTGCGGGTAGCCCGGCTGCGGCGGCGGCGCGTACTGGGGCTGCTGCGGGGCGGCGTACTGCGGCTGCTGGCCCGGGTCGCCGGGGGCGGCTGAGGCGTTCTGCTGGGGCTGGGAGGCGTCGCCCGCGGGCGGCTGGTTCTGGGACACTGCGTGTTCCTTTCGTTGGGCGGTGTACCGCGGCCGAGGCGGCGGCTCAGTAGTAGTAGTCGGATCCCGAGAAGGCGCTGCCCGTGGCCGCGATCATCATGGCGATGAACCCGATGTAGACGACGATGAAGATCGCGATGAACGCGAAGTAGGCGTAGCCCACGATCAGGCCGGTGAGGGCGAGACCGCGACCGGGATCGCCGTTGCGCTTGATCTGGTTGAGGCCCATGTGGCCGAACACGATGCCGGCGATGGGCACGAGGAAGCCGAAGATGATCGCGAGCACGGCGTAGGTGTTGGTGGCGCCGAGCGTGGTGGCCGTGGAGGCCTGGGGCCGATATGCGGCGGGCTGCTGGACCGGCTGCTGGAACTGAGGGGCCGCGGGCGCTCCCTGTGGGTTCTGCGGATATGCGGCGTGGGGCGTTCCGGGCTGCTGGGGAGGGTGTGGGGTGGTCATGACTGCTCCTCGAGCGGTTGGGGCGCCGATCCGCCGTGATGCGCATCGGCTGTCACTTCGATTCTAGGCGGCGATAGGCTGGCGTGGGCGAGTGCGTGTCGTCGGGTGACGGATCCCGTTCGCTTTGGGCGATCCGACGGCGCCGCGTTGGCACTCCCCTTGCGAGAGTGCCAACGGGGGTTCTAAACTCTGCTTAGGCGCGCTCGCATGGGGCGGGCGCGAGAGAACCTTCAGACATTGGAAAGAGGTCAACCGTGTCGGTAGCCATCAAGCCGCTCGAGGATCGTATCGTCATCAAGCAGGTCGAGGCAGAGCAGACCACCGCGTCCGGTCTGGTGATTCCGGATAGCGCCAAGGAGAAGCCGCAGGAGGGCGAGGTCGTGGCCGTGGGTCCCGGTCGCGTCGCCGACAGCGGCACCCGCATTCCGCTCGACGTGAGCGTCGGCGACGTGGTGATCTACTCGAAGTTCGGCGGCACCGAGGTGAAGGTCGGCGGCGACGACTACCTCGTGCTCTCGGCGCGCGACATCCTCGCGGTGGTCGAGCGCTGAGCGCTCCCTCCCGCACGAGGCCGGGCCCCGATCCTTCATGGATCGGGGCCCGGCCTCGTTGTATGCGTATGCGAGGAGCCTCGCCCGAGCCGGAGGGTCTCCCGCGGTCGAGGTAAAGAGTATTCAGTTTTAAGTATCAGTATTTATTTTTCTCAAAGTGATGTATTCTTCGGGTGTTGCCACTCGAAGGAGAGTCTTGAATGCGCGCTGTCGTCCTGCCCGAGCACGGGGATATCGATGTTCTGCAGATCCGTGATGACCGAGCGAGACCCGCAGCCGGGCCCGGGAGGGTGGTGCTGCGCGTCGGCGCGTCGTCGCTGAACTACCACGACATCTTCACCGTCCGCGGGATGCCGGGCATCACCATACCGATGCCCGTCGTGCCCGGTATCGACGTGGCGGGCCGCATCGTCGAGGTCGGCGAGGGCGTCGCCGCCGAGTGGGCGGTCGGAGACCGCGTCGTCGTGATGCCCTGGCTCGCCTCTCTGCCGGAGCTGGGCCTGATCGGAGAGGTGTACGATGGCGGCCTCCAGCAGTACGTGGAGGTCGACGCCCGCCTGCTGATCAGGCTTCCCGACGACGTGAGCGAGCACCTCGCGGCGGCGCTGCCCGTCGCCTACGGCACCGCGCACCGCATGGTGATCGGCAAAGGGGCGATCCGCGCGGGGACCGCGTGCTGGTGCTCGGCGCATCCGGCGGGGTGGGCGTCGCTTGCGTGCAGCTCGCGAAGCGCCTCGGCGCGCACGTGGTCGCCGCCGTCGGAAGCGAGGAGAAGGGCCGGGCGCTCTTGGAGCTCGGGGCCGACGAAGTGCTGAACTACCGCGAAGAGGACATCTTCGCGTGGGTGGTGGAGCACCACGGCAAGCCGAGCCGCTTCGACGACCGCACCGGCATGAACGTCGTCATCAACTTCACCGGCGGAGACACGTGGCGCCCGACGCTGAAGTCGACCGCGCTCGGAGGCAGGATCCTGACGTGCGGAGCCACCGCCGGATACGCCCCCGAGGAGGACCTGCGGTACATCTGGACCTACGAGCTTCAGGTGATCGGTTCGAACGGATACGGTCCGGAGGACATCGTCGCGCTGCTGGCCGACGTGTCGGAGGGGCGCCTCGAGCCCTGCATCAGCGACGTGCTGCCGCTGAGCCAGACGGTCGAGGGACTCCGGCGGATCCGCGATCGCGAGGTGATCGGGAAGATCCTGATCGATCCCTGGGGCGACGAAGACCGATGAGCGGGGCCGAGAACGAGGCGGAGATCCTCGAACGGATCTCGGACGTGATCGACGATGCTCCGTTCCAGGCGTGGCTCCCGGCCCGGCTCACGGGGATCGACCCGGACGGATCGGTGCGTCTCAGAGCGGAGTGGGTGCCGAGCTGGGGCAACGGCGGAGACGGCGGTCACACGCACGGAGGCGTCATCGCCGCGCTGCTCGACCTCGCCGCGGAGTGCGCCGTGATGGCGGCGTTCGGCGCGGCCGCCCCGACCGTCGACCTGAACGTGCGGTTCCTCGCGCCGACTCGGGAGGAACCGCTGACGGCGACGGGTTCGCTCGTGCGGAAGGGCAGGACGCTGACGGTGGCGGAGGCGCGAGTGCTCCGAGAGGACGGAGTGCTCGTCGCGATGGCGAGCGGCGCGTTCGCGACCTTCGCGATCGCGCGGTGAAGCGGGACGAGGAGAGGCGAGAGATGGGAACCGGGAACGAATCGACTGCGTGGGAGCGGCTGCTCATCCCCGACTCGGCGGAGGCGGAGGTCATCGAGATGTCGGAGACCGGCGAGCACCGCTGCACGCTGCGCCGACTGGCTCTGCTGCGGGACCGGATGCTCTCGGAGTACTCGGCGGAGTTGAGGCCGGGCCGCGCGATCGGCATCTTCGCCGATAACGGCATCGCCTGGATCGCCGCCTTCGCCGCGGTCGTGCACGCGGGGGCGGTGCCCGTGCCGATCAGCGTGAAGCTGCCTCGGCCCGGCGTGGAGTTCATCGTCGCCGACGCCGACCTGCACACGGTGCTCGCCGACCGACCGCGCATCGCATCGCTCTCGGAGTGGGGCGTCTCGGCGCTGCCGCTGCTGGAGCCAGGCGACGCCGAAGAGCGGGGGAGCGGCGGTGCGGGGGGCGAGGCGGTGCGGCGCCCGGACGACGAGCTGGGCCTCATCCTCTACACGTCGGGCTCGACGGGGCAGCCCAAGGGTGTCGAACTCGGCAATCGCACGCTGAGGTGGATCGTCGAGACCGTCGCGCCCGCCGTCGCCCGGCCCGAGACGCGGATGCTCGTGGCGGCTCCGCTCAATCACATCGCGGCGCTCATGTTCGCCCTGTCCTGCGTCTCGCAGCGGGGAACCCTGGTCGTCATGCCGAGATTCGAGTCGCGAGCCTTCCTCGGCGCCGTGGAGCGCCACCGCGTCACCGATCTCACGGGTGTGCCGCCGATGTTCGCGATGCTGGGCAGGGAGCACGATCTCCTCGGGGAGCTGGATCTGTCGAGCGTCGCGCGCGTGACGATGGGCTCTGCGCCCTCCTCCCACGAGATGCTCGCCGAGATCGAGAGCTGGTTCCCCGGAGCGTCGGTGACGACCTCCTACGGCACCACGGAGTCGGGGCCCGGGGTGTTCGGCCCCCACCCGGACGGCCTTCCGACGCCCCTCGGGTCGGTCGGCGCCGCGCGGCGGGTGCCCCGGATCCGCCTGGTCGACTCCGACGGCGAGCCGACGAGCGGCAGAGGGGTCCTGGAGGTGCGCAGTCCGTCGATGATGATGCGCTATCGGAATCGCCCGGATCTCGTGCCTCCCGTCACGTCCGACGGGTTCCATCACACGGGCGATCTGTTCGAGGTGGACGACCAGGGGTTCTTCTGGTTCGCGGGGCGCGAGGACGACGTCTTCAAGTGCGGCGGCGAGACCGTCTACCCGCAGGCGGTCGAGGAGGCGCTGGAGGCGCATCCCGCGGTCCTCTCCGCGGTCGTGCTGCCCGTGCCGGACGCGTTGAAGGGGCGGAAGCCGGTCGCGTTCGTGCTGGTCAGCCCGGGTTTCGAATTCGACGAGCGCGCCCTGCAGCAGCACGTGCTGGGCAGGCTCGAGCCGTTCGCGCACCCGCGTCGCATCTGGCCGCTCGACGCGTTCCCGCTCGCCGCGGCGAACAAGGTGGATCGGAAGCGGCTCGCAGAGGCGGCGCTTCTCGCGTGCGCCGAGGAGCGGCCCGGCCCGCCGGCCGCTACTCGACGATCGGGGCGAGCTGATTGATGCCGCGCTGGCGGTGGCTGTCGGAGAGCGCGATGACGAGCTCGGCGTCGCCGGTCTTCACCGCCTCCAGGATCTCGGTGTGCTCGGCCAGCGCGCTCTCGAGGTGCCCGTGGTTCTCGTAGTAGAGGATGCGGTAGGGGTCGGTGCAGTCCCAGAGCTGTCTGATCAGTCGCACTTGCGCGGCGGTCGCGCCGTCGAAGAGGGGGAAGTGGAACTCGCGGTTCAGCTTGGTGCTCAGGATGATGTCGCCGCCGGGAGCGGCGAGCTCTCGCTCGTGCGCCTGCTCCATCTTCCAGATGAGCTGCCGGGAGGCGCCCTGCGCGAGGGTCTGGCGGATGGCGTCGGATTCGAGGATCTCCCGGAGCCGGTAGATCTCCTCGATCTCGCGAAAGCTCAGCTTGGACACGATGTAGCTGCGGTTCGCGGTGTGCTGCAGCAGCCCGACGGCTTCGAGGGTCTTGAGCGCCTCTCTGACGGGCACGCGACTCACGCCGAGGCGCTCCGCCAGCTCGACCTGCCGGATGGCCTGTCCGGGGCGCAGCTGACCGGTGGTCAGGAGATCGCGGACCGCTTCGAGTGCGTCTTCGTCGGTGGTCCCGCTGCGTGTCCTGCTCACTGTTCTCCTATCGCTCCAGCCCGTTCGGGCTTCTTAATAAAAGTGTAACATTTGCGATCCATTTATGCTTTACTGTATACACAATACGGATTTGGTAGCCAAAACTCGATGATGAGGAGAAACCATGAAAACCATCCGCGCAGTGGGGGCCGTGTTCGCCGGCGTCCTGATCGCAGCCACCGTCGCCTGTTCCGGCGGCGGCTCGCCCGCCCCGGACTCCGAGAGCGAGCAGCCGACGAAGCTGCGGCTCGCGCTCCACTGGACCTACCCCGTGGCGGAATGGGACGGGATCGTCGTGGCCGATGAGCTCGGATACTACGAGGAGGCGGGCCTCGACGTCGAGCTCCAGTTCCTCTCGGGCTCCACGGCTACCGTGCAGGCCGTCGCGGCGGGCGAGAGCGACCTCGGCCTCGCCGGCCCGGACACGATCCTGAGCGGAGTGGACTCGGGCCTCGAGTTCACGGTGGTCGCCAACCACCTGCAGCGCACCTCCTCCGGTGTCATCGCGCCGGCCGCCAGCGGCATCGAGTCGTTCGAGGACCTCGAGGGCAAGACCGTCTCGACGGCCGCGGCGAGCCCCGAGCAGGCGATGCTCCGATCGAAGCTCGCCGAGGCGGGCCTCGACTCGGAGAGCGATCTCGCGCTCTCGTTCGTGGACCCGCAGGCCAAGTGCACGGTGGTGCTCTCCGGGGCGGCCGACGCCTGCACCGGTCAGAACAACCACCACGTGATCCAGTTCGCCGACGAGGGCGTCGACCCCCTATTCCTCTCCTTCAGCACGGAGGAGCAGCCGATCCTCGGCCACTCGATCTTCGCGAACGACGCGTACCTGGCCGATCACGCCGACGCCGTCTCGCGCTTCCTCGAGGCCACGATGCGCGGGTACGAGACCGCCGCAGAGGACCTCGACGCCGTCGTCGACATCTACGTGAAGCAGCGCCCGGAGACGGACGCGGCGTTCCTGCTGAAGACCCTGGAGGCGTCGCACGAGCTGATGTACAGCGACCGCACCGACGAGCACGGCTGGGGATGGATGGACGACACCGCCTGGCAGGCCCTCGCGGACAGTCTGCTCGCGGGCGAGGTGCTCGGATCCGAGGTCTCGGTGAGCGAGATCTACACGAACGACTACCTGCCCGAGGACGCCTGGAAGCCGCAGCCGCTCGACTGAGCGGGCTGCGCGACCGAGAGACCTCGAAACGACACGGAAAGCTGTGGTGACCCCCTCATGACCTACATCGCGATCAAGGATCTGAGTCTGACGTATCAAACGAAGACGAAGTCCGTGCACGCGCTCTCGCACATCGACCTGGACATCGAGGAGGGAGAGTTCGTGAGCCTCATCGGCCCATCGGGGTGCGGGAAGAGCACCCTCCTCTCCACGATCGGGGCTCTGCTGGAGCCCACGTCGGGGTCGGTCACGATCGCGGGGCAGACCGTGCAGGAGGTGCGGAAGCAGCGCAAGATCGGCAACGTGTTCCAGGAGGCCCGACTGCTGCCGTGGCGAACGGTCGGCGCGAACATCGCCTATCTCTCCGAGCTGGCGGGGCAGCGGCCCCGCCAGTCGGAGATCCAGGAGATCGCCGACTTCGTGGGGATCGGGGCGTTTCTCAACTCGTATCCGCACGAGCTCTCGGGCGGTATGCGGCAGCGGGTCTCCCTCTGCCGGGCGATGATCCTCGACCCGATGGTGCTGCTGATGGACGAGCCCTTCGGGGCGCTCGACGCCATCACGCGGGAGAAGATGCAGGTCGAACTGCTCCGGATCTGGGAGGAGACGAAGAAGACCATCGTCTTCGTCACGCACGCGATCGACGAGGCCGCCTATCTCTCCGACCGCATCGTGGTGATGTCGGCGAGGCCGGGGCGGATCCAGGCCGACTACGTCAACCCCCTCGTGAGGCCGAGAGAGCCGTTCGGCCGCCAGACCCACGAGACCTCCGACTTCCAATCCGTGCTGCACGGCGAACTGATGCGAGCAGAGACCGAGGAGCGCACCGATGCTTAAATCGAAGACCTTCCTGCAGGGGGTGCTCTCTCCCGTCCTGCTCATCCTGCTGCTGCTCGTCTTCTGGGAGCTGTCGACCCAGTGGTTCTCGATCCCGAAGTTCATCCTTCCCTCGCCGATCGAGATCACGCAGAACCTCGGGGAGCGCTTCGGCATCTACCTGCCGCACATCCTCGACACCCTGATCCCGATCCTCGTCGGGTTCTTCATCGGATCGCTGATCGGCGTGGCGCTCGCGGTGCTGCTCGACGTCTCGCAGGTGCTGCGGAACACGCTGTACCCCATCATCCTCGCGCTGCAGACGACTCCGAAGATCGCGATCGCGCCGCTGCTGATCGTCTGGTTCGGCATCGGACTGACGCCCAAGGTGATCATCGTGGCGCTCCTCGCGCTGTTCCCCGTGCTGATCAATGTCGTGGCGGGCCTCGAATCCGCCGATCGCGGCCTGGTGACGCTGGGGAGATCCGTGAACGCCTCTCAGGGCCAGATCTACCGCACGGTCAAGATCCCGTCGTCGATCCCGTACCTGTTCGCCGGTCTGAAGCTCGCGATGACGAACTCGGTGATCGGTGCGATCGTGGGCGAGTGGATGGCGTCCGACCGCGGTCTCGGCTACCTGCTGGTCTACTACAACGCGACGCTCGACACCACGGCCCTCTTCGCCGTGCTCATCATCCTGGTGGTGCTCGCCGGGCTGCTGTTCGCCACCATCGGCATCGCAGAGCGGCTCCTCTCGTGGGACGCCCGCCAGCGCAGACAGCTCTCGTCGACGACCAGCGGCAGTACGCGGGCCGCGGGATCGGGGGGTCTGAACCATGAACGGACACGACGGCACGCAGCCCGGGACTGCGACGAGGCGCACGATCAATGCGCACGCCCGGCAGGATCTCGGCCTCCCGTACCCGTTCGACGAGGCGACCTACCGCGCGCGACTCGCGAGAGTGCGCGAGTCGCTCCGCCGACGCGGAAGCGGCGGGCTCCTGATCTTCGATCAGGCCTCGATGTTCTACCTCTTCGGATACGACCAGCTCGGGTACTGGGTCTTCCAAGCGGTGTGGGTGCCGACGTCCGAGTCCGAGCCGGTGCAGGGCATCTGCAGGGCGCCCGACCGAGAGCTCATGGCGCGAGGAGTGGGCATCGACGAGGTGCGCGTCTGGCTCGACGACGATCGGGAATCGCCGACGGCGACCCTCATGCGCTGGGCGCGGGAGTCCGGCGCGGACCGGATCGACGTCGAACTCGCCTCGCACGCGCTGCGCGGCGACTACGTGCGCGAGCTCTACCTGCATGCGGAGTCGTGCGGCATCTCGCTGGAGAGCGGCGACGAAGTGGTGCTCGCCCTCAGGGAGGTCAAGGACGACGGAGAGCTCGATCTCATGCGCGCGGCGGGTCGCGCCCTGGACCGCGCCTACCTCGCGGTGGAGGAGAGGATCGCCCCGGGGGTGCTGGAGACCGAGCTGAGCAGCGCCGTGCTCGCCGCGCTGCTGGCCGAGGGGTGCGATCCCGCCTCCGTGCCCCCGTGCATCTCGGCGGGGAGCCGCACCCTGGCTCAGACCCACCTCTCGGCGAAGCCGCTGCCCGTGCCGGAGGCGGACATCGTCACGGTCGAGCTCGGAGCCGCGAAGGAGCGGTATCACGCGGTCGCGTTCCAGACCTACTTCATGGAGGGTGCGCCTCGGGCGTACCTCGACCAGTATCGCGCGATTCGGGACACCGTGCTCGCCGGCGTCGAAGAGCTGGTCCCCGGCAGGAACGCCGCAGAGGTCGCGGGATCGATCCACGACCGGCTGGTGCGCGCCGGCAGCGGCCGCGTCGGGCGCCACGTGGGGTACGGCACCGGGATCGGCTTCGCGCCCACCTGGCTCGAGGGGCTCAGGATCAAGCGCAGCCAGGAGTACGAGCTGCAGCCGGGCATGACGTTCTTCCTCTTCGCCGGGGCGCCCACCCTGGACGGCGCCCGGCACATGGGGTACGGCGTGCCGGTGGCCGTCACCGCGAACGGGCCCGAGCTCTTGAGCAGTCACGTCTGAGGGAGGGCGCACAGCGATGCGAACACCGACCGCGCCCACGATCTCGGGCACCGTCGCCGGCGTGAGGCGACGCGACGACGAAGGCCTCGTCGACATCGTGATCCGCAGAGGCCGGATCGTCGAGGTGGCAGAGGCGAGCCCCAGAGCCCCCTCCGATCTCCTCTTCGACGCCTCGGGAGCCCGGGTGTCGCCCGGGCTCATCGACCTGCACTGCCACCTCAGCGGCGGCGGGGGAGCGTTCGGACCGGTCTCCCGGCCGCAGCCGCTGAGCGCGGACGACCTGCTGCGCGCCGGGGTGACGCGCGCTCTCGGATGCATCGGCCGCGAGGCCTGGGAGGGCGCCGGCCAGCAGATGCTGCGGAGCGTCGCCGCGATCGAGCAGGGGGGCGTGGCCGCCGCGATGTTCACCGGCGGTCTCGGGCCGCTGCCCGCCTCGGTGCTCGGCGACCACTCGCTGGACGTCGCCCTGGTGGCGGGGGTGATCGGCAGGAAGATCGCCCTGGACGACGATTCGCCGACGGCGACCCCTGCCGAGCTCCGCGAGGAGATCGTGCGGGAGGTGGCGCTCGCGAGGGACTTCGGGCGGGTGCCGCGGTTCATGGTGCACCTCGGCACCGACATGCGGCACGCCGATGCGGCGATCGAGCTGCTGACGCTGCTGCCTCGACAGCTGCGCCGGCTCGTCGTCGTGACCCACCTCAACTGGAGCCGAGCGCACATCGGAGGGGCGCGAGAGCTGCACGAACTCGGCTGCCACGTCGACATGACGGCGGCGATCCGCCCCGACACTTTCGCGGGGTCGTACGCCGCCGAGGAGGCCCTCGAAGCGCTGCTCCCCGTGCTCCGCTCCGAGGATCGGGTGTCGGTCTCGTCCGACTCGAACGGCGCGACGTCGCATCGGCTCGAGACCGGGCTCCTGCAGGTGGAGCACCACCCCATCGGAATGCTGGCCGACTGCTACCAGCGAGCCGCCTCGCGCCTCGGGAGACGACTGGCGGAGCGGGTCTTCTGCCGCAACCCCGCGCGCTTCCTCTCGGAGGATCCGGTGTCCGACGACGACGCCCGCGACGACCTCGTCTGCGCGCCCGGCGCGGACGCCGAGTTCCTCCTGAGGGATCACGAGAGCCGACTGATCGCCGCAGTGGTCCCGCGGCGGCTGCTGAGGATGGCGGGTGAGGGCGCTGGCCACGACATCGGTTGATCGCTTCCGGCGGGAGCTGCACGCTCACCCCGAGCCGGGATGGGCGGAGTTCCGCACCACCGCGCGCCTGATCGAGGAACTCGCCCTGCTGCAGCACGCGCGGGTCGTGTACGGCGGCGCGCTCGGCCTGGGCGAGCGGCGTCTCGGCGTGGAGCCGCAACAGCAACGGGAGTTCGCCCGTCGCGCCGTCGAGGCCGGGTGCCCGACGGATCTGATCGCCGAGCTCGCCGACGCCGGAACCGGCGTCGTGTGCGAGTTCGGCGACGGCAGTCGGGGCGGGTGGCTGGTGCTCCGATTCGACATCGACGCGTTGGCGGTGCGGGAATCGGACGACCCGGTTCACGCGCCAGTCGCGCAGGGGTTCGCCTCCGGCATCGACGGCTACTCCCACGCCTGCGGGCACGACGGGCACGCGGCCATCGGTCTCGGGGTGGCGCGTCGCGTCGACCGGCTGGTCGGACAGCTGCCCCTCGGACTCGGCGTCCGCATCGTCTTCCAGCCCGCAGAGGAAGGCACTCGCGGGGCTGCGGCCCTGGTGGATGCGGGCTGGCTCCGAGGCGCCGGGTGGTTCTTCGGTCTGCACCTCGACGCGCTCGAGGGCCTGCCCGCGGGAACGGTCGTCCCCGGAACGCGGCGCATCCTCGCGACCGAGAAGCTCGACGTCGTGCTCACCGGCAGGGCCTCGCACGCCGCGGAGAGCCCGGAACTCGGGCGTGACGCCCTCGCGGCGGCGGTGGACGTCTACGCGGCGCTGCGGGGCTGCGATTGGGACGGCGCGACGGTCTCGTGCAACGCGCTCGCCGGCGGCGAGGCGCGCAACGTCATCGCGGCGCACGCCGAGCTGAAGTGCGAGATCAGGGCGGTGGAGTGGGCGGCCGTCGTCCGCGCGCGCGAGCGCTTCACGCGGATCGTCGAGGAGGAGTCCGCGAGGCGCGGCGTGATCGCGCGCGTCGACACCGTCGGGCGCAGCATCGGGGGCGGCTCCGACGGCCCCGGGACCTCCCTCATGCGCGAGTCGGCGGAGCGGGCCGGCCTCCCGGTCGTCGACGTACGCGATTTCGGTGCGAGCGACGACGCGGCCGACCTGATGGCGGCGACGCAGCGCGGCGGCGGGATCGGCTCCTACGGGCTCCTGGCGACCGGTGGTCTCGCGGACGCGCACAGCGCCCGCTTCGACTGCTCGCCCGCCGCGCTCGAGAGCGGAGTGGCGCTGATGACGGAGTGCGTGCGCACGGTGATCCGAGAGATGAGGCAGGAATGACGAAGCAGCAGACCGTGGCGATCGTGGGCGGAGGCGTCGCCGGGCTCGGAGCGGCCCTCGGGCTGATGGATCACGGGTTCGCGGGGCGCGTGGTGCTCATCGAGAGCGAGACGGAACTCGGGCAGCGCGGCTCCCGCCGAGCGGCGGGCGCCCTGCGGCGCGCCGGCCGCGCCGACGCGGAGGCAGAGCTCGCGGAACGGGCGTTCGCGCACTGGCGCGCGCTCGAGAAGCGGTTCTCCGTCGACGTCGGCATCCGGCAGGGGGGCGTGCTGCTCGTCGGATCCTCGGCCGAGCACGTCGCCGACCTGAGGGAGAAGCACGCCCGCGCCGGTCGAGGGGGAGGCGCGACGCGACTCCTGGAGCGCGAGGAGATCCGCGGTCTCATGCCGTGGATCCGGCACGACGTCGAACTCGGTCTGCTCAGCCCCGAGGACGGCCAGGTGGACCCGGCGCTCGCCACCCAGCAGGTCGCGAAGCTCGTGCGCTCCCACGGCCGCGTCGAGATCCGGTCCGGCGCCGCGGTGACGGGCATCGAGCAGCGCGCCGGCCGCTGGAGACTCGCGCTCGCGGGTGGAGAACCGATCGAGTCGGACTGGCTGATCCTCGCGGCGGGAGCCGCCGCACCGCGGATCCTCGAGTCGGCGGGGCTCACGCTCCCCGTCATGAGCGCCAAGGTCGTGACGCTGCGCTCGGCGCCCGTCGAGCCGCGCTTCGCGCAGTTCTTCCAGGACTGGGACGCCCAGCTCTTCCTGCGGCAGAACGTGCGCGGAGAGCTGCAGTTCGGCTGCCTCGGACAGGACCTCATCCGCGTCGACGACGGCGTATCCGACCGGGAGGCGGCTCTCGTGCTCGAAGCCTTCCGGCATTCGCTCCCGGGTCTCGGCGAGCCGCGGGTGGTCGACTCCTGGGCGGGGATCATCGACGAGTCCCGCGACCGCCTGCCGATCATCGGGTCGATCGATGGGGCCGACCGCCTGCTGGTCGCGGCGGGGTGGTCCGGGCACGGCTTCCTGCTCGGGCCGTACGTCGGCGACCTCATCGCACGCCAGGTGATGACGGGGGAGCCCGATCCGATCCTGATGCCGTTCGCCCCCGCACGGTTCTCGTACTCGCCGAGCACGAGCAACGTCGACGCCTAGGAGAAGCCCATGCACAGATCAGTCATCATCATCGGGGCCGGCGGACTCGGCCAGCAGATCGCGGCGGCGGCGAGAATCCGCGGATGCCGCTGGCGCATCACGCTCGTGGATCGCGACCGGGAACGCGTCGACGAGGCGGTCGCGGGCCTCCGAGCGCTGGCCGTCGCGCCCTCGCCCCACGTCGAGGGCATCGCTCTCGACGCGCTCGACGAGCAGGGCCTGCGATCGCTCATCGAGGCCTCCCGAGCGGACGCCGTCGTGAACGTCGCGACGCTGCTGCCGGTCGAACGGTGGTGGGCCATCGCCGGGAGGCAGGACGTGGGCCGCGGTTTCAACGAACTCGGCTTCGGGCCCTGGCTGGCGCTGCACCTGGTGATCGCCTCGGCCGTCGCCTCAGCGGTCGGCGCGAGCGAACCCCGACCGCTGTTCATGAACGCCGCCTACCCCGACGCCATCAACGCGCTGCTCGCCCGCTGGCACGGCTTCGCCCCCGCGGGGGCGGGGAACATCAGGCTCCTCGAGCCCGGACTCCGCACGGCGCTGTCAGAGCGCGCCGGTTCAGCCGGCGATGACCTCGAGATCGCTCTGAGCGCGCACTACGTGCACGTGAGGAACCTGCTCATGCGGGAGCCCGAGCTGCCGCAGGGGTGGCGGCTGAGCATCACCTGGCGGGGAGCGCCGGAGGGGCCGGGCGCGGACGAGCAGCGCGCACTGCTGAGGCGAGCCGGGGCCGCCGTGCCGCGCGGAGCCGCTTCCCACACCTGGACGGCGACCTCGATCGTCGAGGATCTCGAAGCACTCCTCGGGCAGGGGCCCGCGCGGCGCAGCCTCATGGCCGGTCCGCTGGGGATGGTCGGCGGGTATCCCGTCGAGCTCGCCGAGGGCTCGGTGCGGCTCGCCCTGCCCGAGGACTGGGACGAGGGCGAGCTCGCAGCCGAGCAGCGGCGAGCCGCCCGGCTGGACGGCATCGGCGGGATCGACCCCCCGGGGCGCCGTCGAGTTCTCGCCCTCCGCTCGCGACCTCTATCAGAGCATCACGGGCGCCGCCCTCGAGCCGGTCACCCGCGAGAACGTCGCGGACGTCGCGCGCTCGCAACTCGAAATCCTTCGCAAGCTATGACCCGCAACGGGTCGGGAACGGAACGTGCACCATGAAGATTCGCGAGATCGTCGTTCGGATCATCGACGCCGACGGGCTGTCGTTCTCCCTCGGAGAGGGGTTTCGCCTCGGGCAGGAACTGCTGCTCGTGGAGGTCGTCACCGACTCCGGTGCGAGGGGAACCGGCGGCACGTCGACCTACGGCAACGGGCGCGAACTGGTGGAGTCCATCCTCAGCACCTACGCCCCGATGCTGCTCGGGCGCGACCCCTTCGACACGGAGGGGTTCTGGAAGCGCGCCCTCGGGGTGATCAAGCTCTACGCCGCGCCTCAGGCCGCGGCCGCCCTCGACCTCGCGCTGTGGGACCTGATCGGCACGCTCGCCCAGCAGCCCGTCTACCGCCTGCTCGGCGGCGGCCGCGAACGCATCCCCGTGTACGGTTCGCTCCCGCATCTGCCGACCGTCGAGGAGCACGTCGAGCTCATCGACGCCTACCGCAGCGAGCGCGGGCTGACCGCCTTCAAGATCCACCTCTCCGGTCGGGTGCGGGACGACCTGCGCCTCGTCGAGGAGTTGCGGGAGCGCGTCGGCGACGAGACCGTGCTGCTCGCCGACGCGGTCGGGCACTACGACTACACCGACGCGCTGCGGGTCGGACGAGCACTCGAGTCGGCCGGCTTCGAGTGGTTCGAGATGCCGATGGAGGACTACCTCGAAGAGGGGTACCGCAAGCTGAGCTCGACGCTCGAGATCCCGATCACCACGGGCGAGGTCACCAATGCGACCCTCTTCGCGAACGCGAACGCGATCGCCGGCAGAGGATGGAGCATCGTGCGGGGAGACGTCGCGAACTGGGGCGGCATCACGCAGGGCCGGAAGCTCAGCGCGCTGGCGGAGGCCTTCGGCCTGCGGTGCGAGTTCCACTCGTGGGGGTTCGCGGTCAACCAGTTCGCGAATCTGCACGCCATGCTGCCCTGCCCGACTTCGCGCTACTTCGAGTGGCCGATCCCGCCGCAGCCGTTCGAGTTCGGCTTCGCGCCCGTCGTGGTGCGCGACGGCTTCGCAGCGGCGCCCACCCTTCCGGGCCTCGGGCTCGTGCCCGACGTCGACCGCCTCGACCGCGGGGAGCAGTTCCGCGAGGTCTTCGCGCGGGAGTAGCCGGCGCCCGCGGGCGGCGCGCCGTCCGAGACCGGCGAGCTCCCTCCTCCCCGGGCCGGCACCCGGGCGGCGCCACGCGCGGACCCCGCCCCGACGAGACCGCGCACCGGATCGGGAGTAGCCTGATCCGGTGCGCATGACTCGTTCAGGACTGGGATACGGGCTGGGCGCCTACCTCATCTGGGGTGTCTTCCCCTTCTTCTTCGGCCTCATCGCGGTGGTCGGGCCGTTCGAGGTGGTGCCCTGGCGGGTCGGCGCGACCCTCACGTTCTGCGTGATCCTCGTCTCCGCGACCCGTCGCTGGGGCCAGGTGGGGGCGATCCTGCGCTCGCCGCGACTGCTCGGCTGGTTCACCCTCTCAGCGCTGCTGCTCTACGCGAACTGGCAGCTCTTCGTGATCGGCGTGATGACGGGGCACGTGCTCGAGACCTCGCTCGGCTACTTCATCAACCCGCTCTTCACGATCCTCATCGGCGTCATCGTGCGCAAGGAGCAGCTCACGCGTCCCCAGTGGATCGCGGTCGGGATCGCGGCCGCGGGCGTCGCGGCCGCCGCGGTCGCCTACGGCGCCTTCCCGTGGATCGCGCTCGGCATCGCGACGTCGTTCGGCCTCTACGGCGCCGTGCACAAGCACGCGGGGGAGCAGGTCGACGGCATCACCGGCCTCACCGTCGAGACCTTCGCATCGCTGCCCGTCGCGGCCGTGCAGCTGCTGATCGTCGCGGGCGTCTCGGGGATCGGCGTCTTCTCCTTCGGCCCCGGCATCACCGCGCTCGTGATGTTCAGCGGCATCATGACGGCGGTGCCCCTCATCCTCTTCGGAGAGGCCACGCGCAGGCTGCCGCTCTCCTATATGGGGTTCCTGCAGTTCCTCACCCCGATCCTCGGCTTCCTCTACGGCTACTTCGTGATGCACGAGGAGATGCCCGTCAGCCGGTGGGTCGGATTCATCGCGGTGTGGATCGCGCTCATCATTCTCATCGCCGACATGGTCGCGCAGATCCGGCGTTCGCCCACCGCACAGACGAACACCGGGCCGATTCCCTTAGACTGAACGGGGTAGGCGCCGCGATCCGGCCGCCTGAACCCACCGGCCCCACACACAGCAAAAGAGGTTCCATGGAACAGCGCGACCCCTTCGCGTTCACCGGTCTGACCTACGACGATGTGCTGCTGCTTCCGGCGCACACCGACGTCATCCCGAGCGACGCGGACACCTCGACCCAGCTCACGCGTCGCATCCGCCTCAACATCCCGCTGATCTCGGCGGCCATGGACACGGTGACCGAGACCCGCATGGCGGTCTCGATGGCGCGCAACGGCGGCCTCGGCATCCTGCACCGCAACCTGTCGATCCAGGATCAGGCCGAGATGGTGGATCGGGTCAAGCGCAGCGAGGCGGGCATGATCACCAACCCGGTCACCACGTCGGTCGACGCGACCGTGGCCGAGGTCGACGCGCTCTGCGGCGAGTACCGCGTCTCGGGCCTGCCCGTCGTCGACTCGAACGGGGTGCTGCTCGGCATCATCACGAACCGCGACATGCGCTTCATCGATCCGAAGGACCGCTCGCAGGTGCGCGTCTCCGAGGCCATGACGAAGATGCCGCTCATCACGGGCCCCGTGGGCATCTCCCGCGACGACGCCGCGGCGATCTTCCGCCGGCACAAGATCGAGAAGCTGCCGCTCGTCGACGACGAGGGCCGCCTCACCGGCCTCATCACGGTGAAGGACTTCGACAAGGAAGGGCAGTATCCGCTCGCCACGAAAGACGACGCCGGCCGTCTGCGCGTGGGCGCGGCGGTGGGCTTCTTCGGCGACGCCTGGAAGCGCGCGGGCGAACTGATCGACGCCGGCGTCGACGTGCTGGTGGTCGACACCGCCAACGGCGACAGCAAGGGCGTGCTCGACATCATCGCGAAGATCAAGAGCGACCCCGCCTTCGCGGGCGTCGACGTGATCGGCGGCAACGTGGCGACGTACGCCGGCGCGAAGGCGATCGCGGACGCGGGCGCCGACGCCGTCAAGGTGGGCGTCGGGCCGGGCTCGATCTGCACGACGCGCGTCATCGCGGGCGTAGGCGTGCCGCAGGTGACCGCCGTGTACGAGGCGGCGAAGGCGGCGACCCCCGCCGGCATCCCCGTCATCGCCGACGGCGGCCTGCAGTACTCGGGCGACATCGCGAAGGCGCTCGTCGCGGGCGCGTCCTCGGTGATGATGGGGTCGCTGCTGGCCGGAACCGACGAGAGCCCCGGCGACCTGGTCTTCGTGGGCGGCAAGCAGTACAAGAACTACCGCGGCATGGGGTCGCTGGGCGCGCTGCAGACGCGCGGCGAGCGCACCTCCTACTCGAAGGACCGCTACTTCCAGGCCGACGTGCCGAGCGACGAGAAGCTGATCCCCGAGGGGATCGAGGGCCAGGTGCCCTATCGCGGCCCGGTGGGCGCGGTGACCCACCAGATGATCGGCGGCCTGCGCCAGTCGATGTTCTACGTGGGGGCCCGCTCGATCGAGGAGCTGAAGCAGCGCGGCGAGTTCGTGCGCATCACCTCGGCGGGGCTCAAGGAGAGCCACCCGCACGACGTGCAGATGGTCGTCGAAGCCCCCAACTACAAGCGCTGATCGCGCATGAGAAACGGACCTGATCGTGAGTAACGAGATCGAGATCGGGCGGGGCAAGCGCGCCCGCCGCGTGTACACCTTCGACGAGATCGGCATCGTGCCGACCCGGCGCACCCGCGACCCCGAGCTCGTCTCGACCGCGTGGTCGATCGACGCGTTCCAGTTCGACATCCCCGTGCTCGGCGCGCCCATGGACTCCGTCATGTCGCCCGCCACCGCGATCGAGCTCGGCCGCCTCGGCGGTCTCGGCGTGCTCAACCTCGAGGGCCTCTGGACCCGCCACGAGGATCCCGAGCCGCTGCTCGCCGAGCTCGCCGGCATCGACGACGAGGTCGCCGCCGTGCACCGCATGCGCGAGCTCTACTCGGCGCCGATCCGACCCGAGCTCATCACGGCCCGGCTCGGCGAGATCCGCGAGGCCGGCGTGACCGTCGCCGGCGCGCTGTCGCCGCACCGCACCGCCGAGTTCACCGAGACCGTGGTGCAGGCGGGCGTCGACCTGTTCGTGATCCGCGGCAACACCGTCTCGGCCGAGCACGTCGCGAAAGAGGGGCGCGAGCCCCTCAACCTCAAGCAGTTCATCTACGAGCTCGACGTGCCCGTGATCGTGGGCGGCGCCGCCACCTACCAGTCGGCCCTCCACCTCATGCGGACGGGCGCGGCCGGCGTGCTCGTCGGCTTCGGCGGGGGAGCGTCCTCGACCACCCGCGCCACGCTCGGCATCCGCGCACCCATGGCGACCGCGATCGCCGACGTCGCCGGGGCGCGCACCGACTACCTCGACGAGTCGGGCGGGCGCTACGTGCACGTGATCGCCGACGGCGGCCTCGGCACCTCAGGCGACCTCATCAAGGCGATGGCGTGCGGCGCCGACGCCGTCATGCTCGGCTCGGCGCTCGCCAAGGCCTCCGACGCCCCCGGCAGCGGCTGGCACTGGGGCCAGGAGGCCCACCACGAGGATCTGCCGCGCGGCAGGCGCATGCGGGTCGCACCCGTGGCCCCGCTCTCGGAGATCGTGAACGGCCCGGCGCACGTCGCCGACGGCAGCGCCAACCTGATCGGCGCGCTGCGCCGCGCGATGGCGACGACCGGCTACTCGGAACTCAAGGAGTTCCAGCGCGTCGGTGTCGTGCACGCCGAGCGCTAGGGGGCCGCGAAGCCGTTGTCCTCGACCCAGCCCCACCCGTCGGGCTCTGCGGATCAGCCGCAGCCCGAGCCCGACGCGCCGCAGCCGACCCCGCAGGGGCGGTCGAAGCGACCCGAGTACCTGGGCGACCCCACCCTCGCGCAGGTGATGCGCAGGCCCCGCTGGATCCTCGCCCTCGTGTTCGCCATGCTCGTGGCCGCGGTCTTCGCGTGGCTCGGGCAGTGGCAGATGGACAGCGCCGTGCGCAACGCCGCGGTCGAGGAGGTCGACACCGAGACCCCGCGCCCGCTCGCGGAGGCCTCCGACACGCTCATGGGCGTCACCGACGAGGGCGCCGGAGTGGTCGTACGCCTCGAGGGCGCATTCGTACCCGGCGACTCGCGCATCGTCGCCCCCCGCCTCAACGACGGCGAGAACGGCGCCTGGGTCGTCGGCCACCTCGTCACCGAGGGCCCCGACGCCGAACCGGGCGCGCACCTCGCCGTCGCGATCGGCTGGGCGGCGAGCGAGGCCGACGCCGAACGCGCGATCGAGACGCTCGAGGCGGATCCCGCGTTCGCCGAAGGCCGCGCCCTCGAGGGGCGCTTCATGCCCCCCGAGGGGCCGCAGGTGCCCGGTGCGGGCGAGGAACCGCAGGTCATGCGCACCATGATCCCGGCCTTCCTCGCGAACGTGTGGACCGGCGTCGACAGCCCCGTCTACTCGGGCTACCTCGTGCTGCACGACACCGGGGCCGCCGCTCCGCTGCTCGCGGAGGCCGACCTCGACCCCGTCGACTCGGTCGCCCCGCTGCCGCCCGAGACCGTCAACTGGCTCAACATCTTCTACGGGGTCGAGTGGATCGTGTTCGCCGGCTTCGCCCTCTTTCTCTGGTACCGCCTCACCCGCGACGCCTGGGAGAAGGAGCACGAACTCAAGCTGCTCCAAGCGGCGCAAGAATAGAATGGAACCCATGCAACTGCAGCCCAAGCCGTCCGATTACCCGCGCATTCGCAAGGCATTGAGCTTCTACAAGGTCACCTCGGTGATCACCGGCGTGATGCTCCTGCTGCTCTGCGCCGTGATGGTCATGAAGTACGTCTTCAACGTGCAGCTCTTCCTCTTCACGCCCGACGGCTTCGCCAACTTCTACCCGCTCGCCCCCGAGGGGGTCGAGGCCGACTTCGCCCCCCAGGGCTTCGACCTGTTCAAGGCGATCCTCATCGCCCACGGCTGGTTCTACGTGATCTACCTGGTCTCCGACTTCCTGCTGTGGAGCCCCATGCGCTGGAGCTTCTGGCGCTTCATCCTCATCGCCCTCGGCGGCGTGGTGCCCTTCATGTCGTTCTTCCTGGAGGCCCGCATCGTGCGCGAGGTCACCGGCTTCCTGAACGCTCGCGAGGCCGAGGCCGCAGCGGCCCCGCTTCAGTAGAATCGTCTTCTGACCCCCGGAGGTGGCCCTCGCAGAGCCGGCCTCCACAACCTCGAAAGGCCTGCAATGGCAGAACAGACTGACACGGACCACCGCCCGGTTCTCGTGGTCGACTTCGGTGCGCAGTACGCGCAGCTGATCGCGCGCCGCGTGCGCGAGGCCGGCGTGTACTCCGAGCTCGTGCCGCACAGCATCACCGCGGCCGAGGTCGAGGCGAAGCAGCCGCTCGGCATCGTGCTCTCGGGCGGTCCGTCGTCCGTGTACGAGGAGGGCGCCCCGCAGTTCGACCCCGCGATCTTCGAGCTCGGCGTGCCCGTGCTCGGCATCTGCTACGGCTTCCAGGTGATGGCCCGCGCCCTCGGCGGCGAGGTCGGCAACACCGGCGACCGCGAGTACGGCGCCACCGAGGCCCGTATCGTCGGCGACGGCGGCGCGATCCTCGGCGGCCAGCCCGAGACGCAGAACGTCTGGATGAGCCACGGCGACGCCGTGCAGCGGGCGCCCGAGGGCTTCGACGTGCTGGCGCGCACCTCGGTCACCCCCGTCGCCGCGTTCGGCTCGCCCGAGAAGAAGCTGTACGGGGTGCAGTGGCATCCCGAGGTCAAGCACTCCGACCACGGCCAGCGCATCCTCGAGAACTTCCTGCACCACGTCGCCGGCATCCCCGCCGACTGGAACGCGGGCAACGTGATCGCCGAGCAGGTGGAGCGTATCCGCGCCCAGGTGGGCGACGCGCGCGTCATCTCCGCGCTGTCGGGCGGCGTCGACTCGGCCGTCTCGACCGCGCTCGTGCACAAGGCCATCGGCGACCAGCTCACCGCGGTCTTCGTCGACCACGGCCTGCTGCGACAGGGCGAGCGCGAGCAGGTCGAGCGCGACTACGTCGCCTCCACCGGCGTGAACCTCATCACGATCGACGCGGCCGACGTCTTCCTCGGCCACCTCGAGGGCGTCACCGATCCCGAGGAGAAGCGCAAGATCATCGGCCGCGAGTTCATCCGCGCGTTCGAGCAGGTGCAGCTCGACCTCGTCGCCGAGGCGAAGGCCGAGGGCGAGAAGGTGAAGTTCCTCGTGCAGGGCACGCTGTACCCCGACGTGGTCGAGTCGGGCGGCGGATCCGGCACCGCGAACATCAAGTCGCACCACAACGTGGGCGGCCTGCCCGAAGACCTCGACTTCGAGCTGATCGAGCCGCTGCGCACCCTGTTCAAGGACGAGGTGCGCGAGATCGGCCGCGAGCTCGGCATCCCCGAGGCGATCGT
Source organism: Leucobacter muris (assembly GCF_004028235.1). Taxonomy (NCBI): domain Bacteria; kingdom Bacillati; phylum Actinomycetota; class Actinomycetes; order Micrococcales; family Microbacteriaceae; genus Leucobacter; species Leucobacter muris. The sequence goes on from NZ_CP035037.1 coordinate 926,080, forward strand.
GGGCCGTCAGCCGTTCCCCGGCCCCGGCCTCGGCATCCGCATCGTCGGAGAGGTCACCCGGGATCGCCTCGAGACGCTGCGCGCCGCCGACGCGATCGCGCGCGAGGAGCTGACCGCCGCCGGCCTCGACTCCGAGATCTGGCAGTGCCCGGTCGTGCTGCTCGCCGACGTGCGCTCCGTGGGGGTGCAGGGCGACGGTCGCACCTACGGCCACCCGATCGTGCTGCGCCCCGTCTCGTCGGAGGACGCCATGACGGCCGACTGGACGCGCGTGCCCTACGAGGTGCTCGCCCGCATCTCGAACCGCATCACCAACCAGGTGCCCGAGGTCAACCGCGTCGTACTCGACGTCACCTCGAAGCCTCCGGGGACCATCGAGTGGGAGTGAGAAAAGCCGGCGCGAGCCGGCTTTTCTGTTGCCACGGTTCTGAGCGCGGCGATGACGTCGCCGCAGCGTCAGGGGCGGAGACGGAAGAAGCCCGGGCCGTGAGGCCCGGGCTTCGTCGATCCGCTGAGGATCAGTCGCTGCCGCGCAGGATCGCGAGGATGCGCAGGATCTCGACGTACAGCCAGATCAGCGTGACCATGAGGCCGAAGGCCGCCGACCAGGCCCACTTCTCGGGCACGCGGTTCTTCACGCCGTTCTGGATCAACTCGAAGTCCATGACCAGCGAGTAGGCGGCGAGGAAGACGGCGAGCAGGCCGATGACCACGCCGAGGGGGATGCCGAACACCGTCACACCGCGCATGCCCCAGGGATCGTCGGTCGCGCCGAACATGATCATGCCGAAGTTGATGAGCGAGAAGACGAGGTAGCCGACCATCGCGATGAGCACGATCTTGGTCATCTTCGGGCTGGTGCGCACCTTGCCGCTGCGGAACAGCAGCAGGGTCACGCCGAACACCGAGAGCGTGCCGATGACGGCCTGCGAGACGATGCCCGCCCACTGGGCCTCGAAGATGCCGGAGATACCGCCGAGGAAGACGCCCTGGAACACCGCGTACAGCACGATGAGGGGAACGCTCGGCTCCTTCTTGAACGAGTTGACGAGGCCGAGCACGAGGCCGACGATGGACGCGGGCAGCGCGAGGATCGGCATGAACCAGCCGATGGCGCCGAAGAGGAGCACGATGAGGAACAGCATCACCGTCTTGGAGATGGTGTTCTCATACGTCATCGGGCGGTCGGAGGGCGTGACGACGGGCGGCTGCTCGCCGCCGAAGCCCGCCTCTGCGACGGGCTCGTCGATGCCGGGCCGCTGCGTCTGCGCGGCGGGCTGATCGTAGATGCGGCGCAGCTCGTCAGCGGTGAGGGTCTTGCCGTTGAGTGCCGGGTTGTTGCTGAGAGCCGGGTTGCTCATGCGTCGGAATCCTTTCCTGGCGTATGGGACGCTTCAAGCTTATCCACAGGGCGCCTCGCGGTGGCTGTGACTCTGCCCGATGCGGAGCCCCTGTTCGCGCACCGCGGATAGGCTGGAACCCATGGACAGCCCGCATCGCGCGCCCCTCGTCATCGGTCACCGCGGGGCGCCGGGATACCGGCCCGAGCACAGCGCCTCGTCGTACCGGCTCGCCTTCGAGCTCGGCGCCGACGCGGTCGAACCCGACATCGTCGCCACGCGCGACGGCGTGCTGGTGGTGCGCCACGAGAACGAGATCTCGGGCACGACCGACGTCGCGAGGCACCCCGAATTCGCCTCGCGTCGCACGACGAAGACGATCGACGGCAAGCGCCTCACTGGTTGGTTCACCGAGGATTTCACCTGGCAGGAGCTGTCGGCGCTGCGCTGCACCGAGCGCCTGAAGCGCGTGCGCCCCGACAACCGCGAGTTCGACGGTTCCGAGCCGATCCTGCGCTTGCGCGACGTGCTCGCGATCGTCGACGACGAGAGCTCGCGGTGCGGCGAACCGCTGCGCGTGGTGGTCGAGATCAAGCACGCCGCCTACTTCGCGGGCATCGGTTACGACCTGGGGCCGCTGCTGCTCGCCGAACTCGCCGAGGCTGGATGGGACGCGCGCGGGGAGCGGCTCGTGATCGAGTCGTTCGAACTGGGGGTGCTGGATCGACTGCGCGCGGCCGGTGCGCGCGCCGAGCTCGTGTTCCTCACCGACCGCTTCGGGTCGCCCGCCGACGAGCCGGTCGGCGGCGCGCCGTCGCGCAGCTTCGCGTGGTACCGCAGCGACGCCGGGCTCGACCTGCTCGCCGAGCGGGTCGACGGGGTGAGCGTGGCCAAGGGCAACCTCATCCGGGTGAACGCGCTGGGTCGCGCGACCGGCCCGACCGACCTCGTGGCGCGGGCGCACGCGCGGGGGCTGCGCGTCTACACGTGGACGCTCAGGCCCGAGAACCGCTACCTCAACGTGCGCTTCCAGAGCTCGCTGCGCGGCGCCGAGTGGGGCGACTGGCAGAGCGAGTTCGGGCTGCTGCTGCGCTCGGGGGTCGACGGGATCTTCGTCGATCACCCCGACCTGGGGGTTGCGATCCGCGAAGCTCAGGCGTAGCCGCGGCGCGAGCACGGGCGCTGGTGCGAGCACCCACCCGCACCGATCGACGCAGCAGCGCCCCGATTCGCGCGGTCGGGGTGTCTGAGGGTCGATCGGTGCGCGGGATGTCGGGCCGCGGGATGTCGGGCCGCGGGCGCGGGTCGGCGGCGGATCGGGGCGCGGGGGCGGTCGGGCGCGGGCGGCCCGACACGCAATGGCGCTGCGGGCTCAGCGGGTGAGCTCTCCGACGAGATTCTGCTCCATGAGGCCGCGCAGCTCGGCGCCTCGGTGTCCGCGGTCGAGCAGAAATCCGAGTTTCGCCGTCGCCGCCTCGACCGTGAGATCCGACCCGTCGATCGCACCCGCGGCGGCCAGCTCGCGCCCCACCGCGTAGCGGGCGAGATCCACCCCTCCGGTCGCGCACTGCGTCACCGCGACGACGGGCAGCGATCCGCAGATCTCGCGCAGCGTGCCGAGCATGCCGGGCCGGGCCATCGGCGCGTTGCCCGATCCGTAGCACTCCAGCACCAGCCCGTCGGGGCCGCCGCCGAGCGCCGCGCGCAGGTCGGCCGCGGTCACGGCCGGCGTGAAGCGGAAGGAGAGCACACGGGCGGGCGCGGCGGGGGAGTCGAGGCCCGAAGGCGCCGAGGGGATGCCCGCGGGATCGGGGGCGAGCGAGCGCTCGGCGCGGAAGGCGGCGAGCGAGACGCTGTCGTGCTTGACCGTGCGCACGGCGGGCAGGATCGCGCCGCCGAAGGCCACCGAGACCGGCGCGCCCGGCGCAGCCTTCACGGAGGCGCGAATCGCGAGCGCGAGGTTGTCGAGGGCATCGGTGTGCGGGGCGCCGTGGGCGAGCTGGCTGCCCGTCACCACTACGGGGCTGCCGATGCCGGCCAGCTCGAACGCGAGGCGCGACGCGGTGTAGGCGAGCGTGTCGGTGCCGTGCAGGATCACGACGCCGCGCGGGCGCTGGGTGCGCACGCGTGCGCTGATCGCGCGGGCGATGCGGGGCGCCGTCTCGGCGTCGGCGTTCGCGCTGTCGATGGCGGGGAGCAGATGGTTGATGCGTGCCTCGAGGCCGAGCGGGCGGCAGATGCCGGCCACGAGCCGCTCGAGCACCTCGGGGAAGTCGGGGTCGGGGGCGAGCCCCGCGTCGGTCTCGTGCATGCCGATGGTGCCGCCCGTCGCGAAGACGAGCACGCTGGGAGTTGCCATTCCTCTATTCTGGCCTGTCGGCCGCACCGCCGTGCGCCCCCACCGCCCATCCCCATGGTCTATCGCCGTCCACGTCGTCCACCCCATCCCCACCCTGTCGTCCGCCCCCGCTGAGATGACGCGTGCGGTCGCTCGCACGTCCCACCGCTGACCACATGCGTCATCTCGACAGGGGAAGGGAGGGAAGGCGGGAAGGAGGGAAGGAGGGAAGGATGGAAGGAGGGAAGGAGAAGGGGGGGGGGACTGGCCAGGAGGAGGGAAGGGCGACGTGGAAGCGGGGAAGGGCGGGGTGAGGGGCAGGGGCAGGAGGGGTGCGGGCGCAGAGAGGAATGTCAGTGGTCGCGCCTAGACTGGATCCCACGATGAGCGAGTTTGAACTTCTGGAGCCCGGTGCTCCGTTCGGTGGTCCTTCTGCGGGCGGCGCGCCCGGCGAGGGCGGCGGCGACCCCCTGCTCGACGGGCTGAATCCCGCGCAGGAGCGCGCCGTGGTGTCGCGCGGGCCGGCACTGCTGATCGTGGCGGGCGCCGGATCGGGCAAGACCCGCGTGCTCACCCACCGCATCGCCCACCTCATCCGCAACAAAGAGGCGTGGCCGAGCCAGATCCTCGCCATCACCTTCACCAACAAGGCGGCCGCCGAGATGCGCGAGCGCATCGAGGGGCTGCTGGGCGACGGCGCGCAGGGCATGTGGATCTCGACGTTCCACTCCGCGTGCGTGCGCATCCTGCGGCGCGAGGCCGAGCGCTTCGGCTACGTGTCGGGCTTCACCATCTACGACTCGGCCGACTCGCGCGCGCTGCTCAAGCGCATCATCAAAGAACTCGACGCCGATACGTACGGATTCACGCCCGCGAACGCCGGATCGAAGATATCGAAGCTCAAGAACGAGCTGAGCGACGCCGACGACTACGCGGCGACCATGAACGAGAACGACCCGCGCGACCGCCTCTTCGTCGAGATATTCAAGATGTACGAGCAGGAGCTGCGACGCGCCAACGCCTTCGACTTCGACGACCTCATCGGGCAGACGGTGCAGCTCTTCCGCGCCCACCCCGACGTGGCGGCCGTCTACCAGCGGCGCTTCCGCCACATCCTCGTCGACGAGTACCAGGACACGAACCACGCGCAGTACTCCCTGATCCGCGAGCTCACGCGGGCCGTCGCGCCCGAGGAGGTCGACCGGCTCATGCCGCCCGCCCGAGAGCGCGAACTCGACGCGAGCGGCGGCATCCCGCCCGCCAGCCTCACCGTCGTCGGCGACAGCGATCAGTCGATCTACGCCTTCCGCGGGGCCGACATCCGCAACATCGTCGAGTTCGAGCGCGACTTCCGCGGCGCCGAGGTGGTGAAGCTCGAGCAGAACTACCGCTCCACGCAGAACATCCTCTCGGCCGCCAACGCCGTGATCGGCAACAACTTCGACCGGCAGGAGAAGAACCTCTGGACCGCCGAGGGCGACGGCGCGAAGATCGTCGGGTTCACCGGCTACTCGCAGCACGACGAGGCCCGCTTCGTTGCAGAGGAGATCGAGGATCTGCACCGTGCAGGCACCGCCTACGGCGACATCGCGGTGTTCTACCGCACCAACTCGCAGACCCGCGCCCTTGAAGAACTGCTGATCCGATCCGCCATTCCGTACCGCGTGCTCGGCGGCACCAAGTTCTACGAGCGCGCTGAGATCAAAGACGCGATGGCCTACCTGACCAGCATCGCGAACCCCTACGACCCCATCGCGTGGTCGCGCCTGCTGGGCGCCCCGAAGCGCGGCGTCGGGCCCATGGCCGAGGCGCACCTCGCCAACTTCCAGGAGGCGCAGGGCATCTCCTTCCACGAGGCGATGCTGCGCGCCGACGAGGTCGGGGCGCTCGGCCCCAAGCTGCGCGGCACTGCGCGGCAGCTCGCCGAGCTGCTCACCCGGGCCGCGCGCATGGCGGTCGGCGGGGGCGCGACCGACGACTCCGCCGAAGAGGCGCAACCGGCGCCGGTCGGCGACGTGCTCAAGCTGATCCTCGACGAGACCGAGATGATCGAGAAGCTCCGGGCCAAGCGCGACCCGCAAGACGACGCGCGCGCCGAGAACCTTGAAGAGCTCATCGCGGTCGCCCGCGAGTTCGACGCCAAGCAGCCGGGCGCCGGCCTGCTCGCCTTCCTCACCGAGGTGAGCCTCGTCGCCGCAGCCGACGATCTCGACGACACCAGCGGCACCGTCTCGCTCATGACCATGCACACCGCCAAGGGCCTCGAGTTCAAGGCCGTGTTCATCACCGGCGTCGAAGAGGGGCTGCTGCCGCACCAGATGTCGGTCGACGAGGTCGGCGGCATCAGCGAGGAGCGGCGGCTCATGTACGTCGGCATCACGCGCGCCCGAGAGCAGCTGTACCTCACGCTCGCGTCGACCCGCGCCACCTTCGGCGACATCTCCGTCGCGATGCCCTCCCGCTTCCTGCAGGAGATCCCCGAGGGGCTCATCGACTGGCGGCAGTCTCCCGGCGAGGTCACCGGCCGCGGCGGCACCGAGTCGCGCGCGCTCAACGCGCCCCGGGGCTCGTCGTCGGGCTACGGAGCGGGCGGCCCGCGATCGCGCGGGCGCATCGACTCGTCGGTGTCGTTCGGCAGCTCGGGATCGCGCGGCGGTTCGGGAGCGGCGGCGGTCAGCGAGCCCGCCAGCGGCAACATGCAGTCGGCGCTCGAGAAGTGGCGCGAGCGCAAGCGGCAGGCCAAAGCGGCGCAGGCCGCGGGCGGCGGCTTCCCCAACATGATCGGCGGCGCGGCCCGCGACAACGGCGACCTCGAACTCGCTTCGGGCGATCGCATCCGCCACGACGAGTACGGCGAGGGCCGCGTGACGAGCGTCACGGGCGTCGGTTCGAAGCGCATTGCCCACGTCGTGTTCGACGCGGTGGGGGAGCGCAAGCTGCTGGTCAAGCTCGCGCCCATCAGCAAAGTCGACTGATCGCGGTTCTCCGGGAGCCGGTCGGCGGCCCGGGGGGCGACGCGTCATCCGAGATACGGTGCATCCCGTGGCGGCTCCGTGTCGGGACCGTGTCCCGCAGCGACTCCGTGTCCCGCAGCGGGCCGAGGGCCAACCGGGTCGAGGGTCGGCGCCGTCGACCAGTGCCGGCGCCGTCGAGCGGTGACGGCGACTGCGCGCCTCACCCGATGAGGATGCGGTACTCCTGCATCATGCGCTCGAGATCCTGCTCGTCCGCGGCGATGTCGCCCTCGCCCTGCATCCATTCCCCGAGCTGCGCGCTGATCACGCCGTGCGCGAGCGAGGCCGCGAGTGTGGCCTCCCGCACGGGGGAGTCGAGCTTGGCATGCTCGGGATGGGCGAAGAGCCAGGCCGCGGCGGTGCCCGTGAGCTGGTGCGCGGACTCCATCAGCGTGACGAGCGCCATGCGGCCGGCCTCGGGTTGCTCGGCGATGAGCTGCGCGCGCAGGCGGGCCACCTCGGTGTTGACGTTGTTGTGGCCGATCGCCGCGAAGACGAGGCGCAGAATGCCGAGAGTGAGGTTCTCGGGGCAGCTGTCGAGTACCACGAACGCATCGTCGCCCTCGGGGATGCTGATCGCGCGCCCCACGATCGCGTAGTCGCGGCCGGCGAAGTAGTTGAAGAACGTGCTGCGCGAGATATCGGCCATCTCGCAGATCGCCTCGACCGTCACGTGCTCGACGCCGTGCTCGAGAGCCAGTTTCACGGCCGATGTCTCGATGGCGTTCTCGGTCGCCCGGCGCTTTCGCGCTCGCAGCCCCTCGCGTCTCGGGGTCTCGGCCTGTTCCACGTCCACCTCCGTTATCACCCGCCGCCGGAGAGGTCTGGCGCCTTGCGGCGCAGAGACCCCCGCTGGCTGCAGCTCCCTCAGCATACCGGCCGAGGCTGGGAGCCCCGTGGCCGAGAGGGTGAAGCGCAGGGTGAAGTCAGGGGGGCTCCACAAGGATGCGTGTGTACCCTGTCAGAAACCGTCAGGGCGGCGAACGGTGAGGGGAAACGCGGGGAAGGGGGAGCCATGGGGCGGTTGGCTGCGCTCATTCGGCGGCAGGACGCCCACTCCCTGTACCTCGCCTCAGCGGCGTTTCTGCTCGGCCTCACGCTGCTGGTCGACGTGGTGTTCCACAAAGACATGATCAACCCGCCCCTCACCTGGGCGCTGCTGATGTTCTGCGTGGTGGGCGGGTGCGTGGTGATCGCCTTCGGCAGGCAGGTGCCCCGCTGGATCGGCATCCTGAGCGTGCTGATCTTCATCGTCGCCGAGACCTACTACCTCAGCCTCCCCGATGATCCGCAGTCGGTCATCTCGTCGGTGCAGCAGCTGCCGGTGGTCGCGTTCTACCTGGGGTGGTTCGTGCGGCCGCGGCTCGCGGTAGCGTTGATCGTCGTCTGCCTCCTGGTCTTCGGTGCGACGATGTGGACGAACCCGCTGCTCTGGGCCGACGGCATCATCGGCGCCCTGGTCGGCGTGCACGCCCTGCTGGCGCTGCTCTTCTGCTTCGGGGCGGGCATGTACCTGTGGCGCCGGCAGGCCCACGCCGCGACGATCGATCCGCTGACGGGGGCCTACCACCGGCAGGCGCTGGTGGACCGGGTGGCGCAGCGGCTGCAGCGCAGGTCGACGCGACGGGATCCGTTCTGCCTCGTGCTCATCGACTTCGACGACTTCAAGCATCTCAACGACAGCAGGGGTCATGCCGCCGGCGATGCGGCGCTGTTCGACACGACCGCCGTGTGGCGCGATGAGTTGCGGACGGGCGACGTGATCGGCCGGATCGGCGGCGACGAGTTCGCGCTGCTGCTGCCGCACGTGAAGGTCGAGGGAGCCCGCGCCATCGTGGAGCGCTTGAAGAGGGCTTCGCCCTACCCGTGGTCGGCGGGGATCTCGCAGTCGGGGATCGGAGACACCCCCGATTCGATGCTCGCACGCGCGGACCGGGGGCTGTACCGCGAGAAGCTGGCGCGGCCGGGGCGGCGGGTGCGAAGCGATGGATAGGCTGCTGACCGATGCGGTGGCGGGGGACCTGGAACGCGCGCGGGCGCTGCTGCGTCGCTTCGTGCGATGGCAGACGCCGTTCTCGACGGTGAGCGCGCTGATCCCGCTGATGCTCGTGGTCGTGTTCGCCTCCGATCTGCTGATCGGGCATCCGCACATCGAGCGGCGCATGGTGGTGGTCTGGCTGATCGTGTACCTCGTGCTGACGGTGATCCCCCTCGTGCTCGGCAGACGCTACCCGCTGTGGGCCGGTCTCGTCGTGGTCGCGGGGATGGAGGCCTGGTCGAGCTACTTCATGCTGTTCTCCCGCCACAGCCATACCGAGATCAACGCGCTGCTCGAGTTGCCGCTCGTGGCGCTGTACGTGGCGTGGTTCTATCCGACCGTCATCGCGTGGACGTTCATCGTGCTGAGCATGGCGAGGGTGTGGAGCACGCTGATCTGGCATCCGGAGATGGGCAGCGGGATCGGGTCACCGGTCATCATGATCGGCTATGCGGTGATCATCATGCTGTTCTGCTTCGAGGGGGCCCGCGCGGTGCGGCGTCAGCTCTTCGCGCAGGCGAACACCGATCCGTTGACGGGGGCGCTGAACCGCCGCGGGCTCGCCGAGGCGGGCCCGCGCGCGGTGCGGCGGGCCCGGCGCACCGAGGAGCCGCTGGCGGTCGCGGTGGTCGACTTCGACAACTTCAAGCGGGTGAACGACGCCGGGGGCCACGCCGCCGGCGACGCCGCCCTGCGCGAGTCGGCGCGCGGGTGGTCGGCGATGGTCGGTATGCGCGGCAGCGCGGGCCGTGGCGGCGGGTTCGTGGTGCGGCTCGGGGGCGATGAGTTCGCGCTCGTGGCGCGAACCGGCGCGGCGGAGCTCGAGGAGAGGCTGCACCGTGCGCACGAGGAGTCGTCGTTCTCCTGGTCGTGGGGAGTGGTGGCGGTGCAGACCGGCGAGGAACTGGACGATGCGATCGCGCGAGCCGACGGCGAGCTCTACCGCGGCCGCGGCGCCGGGCTCTCGCGCTGAGCCCGCGGGCCGGGATGCGTCCATGTCGCGGTGATAGACTCTGCGACTGGTCGACTTATCTCGACGTCGAGACATTTTTCTGCCTCGGACACCTAAGACTCCAAGCAAAGGACAGTACGTGGATCTGTACGAGTACCAGGCACGAGACCTTTTCGAGCGATACGGGGTGCCGGTGCTTGCCGGCGTCATCGCGGATACGCCGGAGGAGGCGCGCGCCGCGGCCGAGAAGCTCGGCGGCGTGGTCGTGGTCAAGGCTCAGGTGAAGACCGGCGGTCGCGGCAAGGCCGGCGGCGTGAAGGTCGCCAAGAACCCCGACGAGGCGTTCGAGGCGGCGCAGTCCATCCTCGGTCTCGACATCAAGGGGCACGTGGTGAAGCGCGTGATGGTCGCCGCCGGAGCCGATATCAAGCAGGAGTTCTACTTCTCCGTGCTGCTGGATCGCGCCAACCGCTCGTACCTCTCGCTGTGCTCGGTCGAGGGCGGCATGGAGATCGAGCAGCTGGCGGTCGAGAAGCCGGAGGCGCTCGCGCGCATCGAGGTCGACCCGATCGTCGGTATCGACGCCGCGAAGGCCGAGGAGATCGCCCGCGCCGCGAAGTTCCCCGAGGAGCTCGTCGGCAAGGTCGTTCCCGTCTTCCAGAAGCTGTACGAGGTGTACTCGGGTGAGGACGCCACCCTGGTCGAGGTGAACCCGCTGGTGCTCACCGGTGGGGGCGAGATCATCGCGCTCGACGGCAAGGTGTCGCTCGACGCGAACGCCGATTTCCGCCACCCCGAGCACGAGGCGCTCGAGGACAAGGCGGCCGAGGATCCGCTGGAGGCGAAGGCCAAGGCCCAGGATCTCAACTACGTGAAGCTCGACGGCGAGGTCGGCGTGATCGGCAACGGCGCGGGCCTCGTGATGTCGACGCTCGACGTGGTCGCCTACGCGGGTGAGAACCACGGCGGTGTGAAGCCCGCCAACTTCCTGGACATCGGCGGCGGCGCCTCGGCCGAGGTGATGGCGGCCGGCCTCGACGTGATCCTCGGCGATCCGCAGGTGAAGTCGGTCTTCGTCAACGTCTTCGGCGGCATCACCGCGTGCGACGCGGTGGCCAACGGCATCGTGGGCGCGCTGCAGAAGCTGGGCGACTCGGCCAACAAGCCGCTCGTCGTGCGGCTCGACGGCAACAACGTCGAGGAGGGGCGCCGCATCCTCGAAGACGCCGCGCACCCGCTGGTCACGCTGGCCGCCACCATGGACGAGGGCGCCGACAAGGCCGCCGAGCTGGCGAACGCCCGCTGATCCGCTCCGAGACTGCACTGACGCTAGGAAAGAAGTAACACCATGTCGATCTTCCTGAACAAGGATTCCAAGGTCATCGTCCAGGGCATCACGGGCGGCGAGGGCACCAAGCACACCGCGCGCATGCTCGCGTCGGGCACCGACATCGTCGGCGGGGTGAACGCGCGCAAGGCCGGCACCACGGTGACGCACACCGACCAGCACGGCGCCACCGTCGAACTGCCCGTATTCGCCACCGTCGCGGAGGCCATGGAGAAGACGGGGGCCGACGTGTCGGTCGCCTTCGTGCCCCCGGCCTTCACCAAGGACGCCGCCGTCGAGGCCATCGACGCGGGCATCGGCCTGCTGGTGATCATCACCGAGGGTGTGCCCGTCAAGGACTCGGCCGAGCTGTGGGCTCACGCCAAGGCCACCGGGAACAAGACCCGGATCATCGGCCCGAACTGCCCCGGCATCATCACGCCCGACGAGGCGCTCGCCGGCATCACGCCCGCGACGATCACGGGCAAGGGCCCCATCGGCCTCGTCTCGAAGTCGGGCACCCTGACCTACCAGATGATGTACGAGCTGCGCGATCTGGGCTTCTCGACCGCCATCGGCATCGGCGGAGACCCCGTCATCGGCACGACGCACATCGACGCTCTCGAGGCGTTCGAGGCCGATCCGGAGACGAAGGCGATCGTGATGATCGGCGAGATCGGCGGCGACGCCGAGGAGCGCGCGGCCGAGTTCATCAAGGCCAACGTGACGAAGCCGGTCGTCGGCTACGTCGCGGGCTTCACCGCGCCGGAGGGCAAGACCATGGGCCACGCCGGCGCCATCGTGTCCGGCTCGGCCGGTACCGCCCAGGCGAAGAAGGAGGCTCTCGAGGCCGCCGGCGTGAAGGTGGGCAAGACCCCCACCGAGACCGCCGAGCTGCTGCGGCAGGTGTTCAACGCGCTGTAACCGCGTCGATCTGCGAGGCTCCCATCCCCGATCCGGTCGGGGATGGGAGCCTCGTGCGTTGCGGGCGACTGCGAAGCGAGTCGGTGCCGGTCGCCGCGGCTCGGCACCGAGAGGCGAATTTCGCAGGTGCATTCGCGGATCCGCATGCGAAAGCCGCCTTTCGAAGAGGAAGCGGATGGAGGTGCACTGATCCGCCCGCGGGAGACGCAGCCGGCGGATCCTCAGCCCCGCGGGCGGTCGAACGCCTCGCGAAGCGCGGGCTCGAGCTCGGGGTAGGCGAACGCGAAGCCGGCCTCCGCGAGTCGCTGCGGCAGCACCCACCGGCTCTTGAGCACGAGCTCGGTCTCCGTGCGGATCCCGATCGCGCCGATCTCCAGCGCCCAGCGGGGCGTCGGGGGCCCGAATCGCACGCCGAGCACGCGTCGTACCGTCGCCATGAACTCCCGATTGTCGACGGGGTGCGGGGAGCTCGCATTGATCGGGCCGTCGAGTTCGGGGTGCCGTTCGAGAAAGTCGATGACCCGCGCCACGTCCTCGATGTGCACCCAGCTGAACCTCTGCCGGACGCGGCCCGCGCCGCGCGCGTGAGCGGTGCCGGCGGCTCGGCGGGCGCGGCTCACCGGCCACGGTCCGTCGTGCTGCGGGCCGCCCAGACCGAGCCGGGCGAGGCGCCGCAGCGGACCCAGCACACCGCCGTGCCCGAGCACGATGGCGCTGCGCAGCGCCACTCTGCGCGTGCCGGGCAGCTCGTCGCGGAAGAGCGCGCGCTCCCACGTCTTCGCGACGTCCACGGAGAAGCCCGCGCCGATCTCGCCGTCCCGTTCGGTCATCGGCCGGTCCTCGGCATGGCGGTAGACGGTCGCGGTCGCGGCGTTGACCCACAGCGGCGGGGGCGCCGCCGCGCGGGCGACGGCGCGCGACAGCTCCGCGGTGGTCTCGAGGCGGGAGCGGAAGATCTCGGCCCGGTTGGCGGGGGTGTATCGGCAGTTCACGCTCTTCCCCGCGAGCCCCACCACGAGGGCTGCGCCGTCGACGGCGGCGGCGATTCCTCGCTCGTCTCCCCAGTGCAGATCAGATCCGGAGCGCCCGATCGTCACGACCTCGCGGCCCTCGCCGCGGGAGCGGTCGGCGAGGTACCGTCCCATGAAGCCCCCGGCGCCGCCGATGACGACGCGGCCGCGGTCGGGTTCGGGATCGCGGTCGGAGTCGGGTCCGGGGGCGTTCGCGTGCGCGGTCATGCGGCCAGCCTACGAGGCGGCGACGCGGCGCGCGGCCCGCGCGCCGGAATCGTGCTCCGGCTCGGGCGTCGCGGTGAGAAGCGCGCCCCGCGCTCACTACACTGGACCGCATGAGCGAACCCCAGGGAGCACACCTCGTCGGCAGCATCAACTTCGACGACGCCGAGACCACGATGCGCACCGCCGCCGAGCACCTCGGCGACCGGTTGAAGCGCATCCCGGACGGCGAGGTGGGGGAGCGCTTCCACTGGATCGTGTTCCAGGCCGACCGTCTGGGCGCGACCGACGGCATCGAGCGCGTCGGCGACGAGCCGATCCCGCTGCGCATGCTCGATATGCGGCCGGTGCGCCTCGCCGAAGGTGTGCGCGCCGCCGATCTCCACCTGCCGCCGCTCGGCTACGCCGACGCCGCGCTCGAGTCGTTCGCCGTCTTCTCGCGGCTGAAGAGCGAGGCCGCGATCCCGGCCGGCACCCGCTTCCAGGTGTCGCTGCCCACGCCGCTCGGGGTGGTCGGCAGCTTCGTGTGGGCGGCGGACCGCGCCGAGTTCGAGCCCGTCTACGAGCGCGCGCTCGCCGCCGAACTCGACCGCATCCTCGTGGAGATCCCGCACGACGAGCTCGCGATCCAGTGGGACGCGGCCCTCGAATTCGCGATGCTCGAGCAGCAGACGAGCTTCACCGGGCAGCCCTACGAGTGGTTCGACGACGTCTGGGCCGGCACGAGCGAGCGGCTCGCCCGCCAGATCGACCGGGTGCCCGGCGATGTCGAGGTGGGCGTGCACCTCTGCTACGGCGACGTCGCCGAGAAGCACTTCGTCGAGCCGCGCGACACCGCGAACCTCGTGCGCTTCGCGAATCTCGTGGTCGCGGCCGCCGAACGCCCCCTCACCTGGCTGCACCTGCCGGTGCCGATCGAGCGCGACGACGCCGACTACTTCGCGGCGCTCGCGGGGCTCGCGATCCCGCAGCAGACCGAGCTCTACCTCGGCCTCGTGCACCGCGAGGACGGCGCCGAAGGCGCCGAGCGTCGCATCGCGGCCGCGCAGCAGCACGTGGCGCGACCCTTCGGCGTCGCCACCGAGTGCGGTTTCGGCCGCGCCCCGGAGGGAACCACGATCCCGCTGTTCGAGACGCACCGGGCGGTCGCGACCGCCTGGTAGGCCGCGCCGAGCCCGACGCTCAGCCGATGATCGGCAGGTCGATCCCGAGCTGCGTCGCGCCGGATCGGGCGAGCAGGAAGCCGATGATGCCGAGGATCCATGCCGTGTTCTCGGCGCCCGTGCGCTGCATCCACCCGGTGAAGCGGTGCAGCGGCCGTTCGACGGCGCGGGCGGCGAGCACGCGCGCCGCCAGCAGGATCAGGGCGGGCAGGATCATCACGATGCAGTAGCCCGCGAGCATCGCGAAGCGGGCGGGCATGCCGATGGGGGCGTCGGCCAGCATCGTCATGCCGATGAGGTAGGGGAGCATGCCCGCCACCTCGGCGAGGCCCGCGGCGAGGGCGACGCCCACGACCGCGGCGCGACTCGTGCCGTCGGCGAGCAGACGGTCGCGCCACCGCAGGATCCGCCCGCTCGTCTGCGCCGCCGGACTGCCGTCCGAGAGCGCCGCGGCTTTCCGCTTGCGCGCGTCCGACACCCCGATCGCGACGCCGCTCGCGAACAACGCGAGCCCGCCCACCAGCAGCACGACCCGGCCGAGCGTCGAGCCGAGGAAATCGCGGCCCGCGTCGATGACGTTGACGAGCCCCAGCGTGAAGAGCACGCCGATCGCGAGGTAGAACAGTGTGATCGTGCCGAGGTACAGCAGCACGCGGGCGATCCGGGGCCGCCCCGGCGCGATGAGCAGGAACAGCGGGATCAGCAGGGTGCCGACGCTGAGCCCGTCGAGCAGGGCGAGCAGCGCGAGGGCGAGCGGCAGCGGGACATCGGCGAGGATCGGGAGCTGGGCGGTGACGAGCATGCCGCCACTCTCGCGGCTGCGCCCCGCGCGCGCATCGGCGGAAAGCAGGATGCGGTCTCATCCTTTGGTCGGAGACGAATGTCCGAGGCTGCTGCTTGGATGGGAGCATGATCACTGAGACGGGGCGGCCCCGCGGTGTGTTCCGAGCGCTCGCCGATCGGCCGGCGGCGCTCGCGGGCAGCTACCTGCTGCTCGCGATCGTGCTCGCGGCACTCGGGTGGTCGGGGCTGTGGAGCATGTTCTCGCTGCTGCCGGACCGGGTATCGCCGTGGTGGGGGCTGGCGACGGCTGCGCCCGCCTGCGCGCTCGTGCTGCTGAGGCGCCGCGCGCCGCTGGCGGGGCTCGTCGCCGCCGCGATCGTCTTCGTCGCCGACCTGCTCACCGTCGGTGGGCTCGTGCCGCTGCTCGTGCTGCTCGAGCTCTTCCACGCGCGCACGGTGCGGCTCGCCCCGGCCCGGCGCAGGCGCATGCTCTGGATGATGATCGTGAGCACGCTCGCGCTCGTGGTGAGCGCCCTCGCGCTCGCCGACGACCCGCGCGAAGCGGTGATGGTGGGCATCCAGTTCGTGGGGCTCGCCGGGCTGACGTACTGGTACGCGAACTCGGTGGCGCAGTCGCGGGAGCTGGTCGCGCTCTACCGGCAGCGCGCCGACGACACGGCCCGGCTCGCAGCGCTCGACCGCACCGCCGCGGTGCAGGGGGAGCGGGATCGCATGGCCCGCGAGCTGCACGACGTGGTCGCGGGGCACATCTCCGCGATCGCGATCCGCAGCGAGGCCGCGCTCGGTCTGCAGACGGGCGACGCCGAGGAGACGCAGGAGCGGCGGGCCCTGCGGGCGATGCGCGACGCGAGCCTCGAGGCCCACGGAGCGCTGCGCACCATGATTCAGGTGCTGCGGTCGGGCGAGAGCGACTTCCAGCTGCCGCCCGGCCGGGCCGGCCTGCCCGGGCTGGTCGAGGCCGCGAACGGTTCGGGGGTCGCCGCGACGCTCAACGACGAGGGAGGCGGCGGGCTGCCCGCGCAGCTCGATCAGGCCGTGGGCAGCGTGGTGCGCGAGGCGCTCGCGAACAGCGTGCGCCACTCGTCGGGCGCCGATGTCGACGTGCGGCTGTCGAGGGGCGAGGGCGAGGTGCGCGTCAACGTGGTCTCGCGCGGCGGCTCCGCCCTCGCCAGCCCCGCGCTCGCGGGCAGCGGCATGGGGCTCGAACTGCTGCGGGAGCGCGTGCGCGCGCTCGGCGGCGAGCTGTTCGCCGGGCCGGAGGGCGCCGGCGTGTGGGCGGTGCGCGCGCGACTGCCCGAGCAGGAGGGGGCGTGCGCGCGACTGCCCGAGGAGGGGGCGGCGTGAACGCGGCGGGCGGTGAGCGGGCTGCGGCGGCGGGGCTCGGCGGAGCCGGGCAGGCGCCTCCGAGTGTGCTGCTCGCCGACGACCACGGCATGATCCGCGAGGGCCTCCGCATGATCCTCGAGACCCACGGCGTGACCGTGGTGGGCGAGGCCGGTGACGGAGCGGCCGCGATCCGCAACGCGGCCGCGCTGCGCCCCGACGTCGTGCTCATGGACCTGCGCATGCCGGGCGTCGACGGCGTCGAGGCCACCCGCCGCATTGTCGCCGACGGCAGCGCCGAGGTGCTGGTGCTCACGAGCTTCGACGAGGACGAACTGGTGCTCGCGGCCATCCGAGCGGGTGCCGCGGGTTTCCTGCTGAAGACCACCGAGGCGGCCCCGCTCGTCGACGCGGTGCGACGAGTTGCCGCCGGGGAGGGCGTGCTCGACCCCCGCGTGACCCGCCGCGCGCTCGCCGCACTCGCGCAGGCGCCGCAGTCGACCGCGCCGGCGCCGCTGCCGGGCCTCGAACAGCTCACGGCTCGAGAGCGGCAGGTGCTCGACGCGATGCGCGCGGGCCGCTCGAACGCGGGCATCGCGGCCCGACTCGGCATCTCGGTGCCGACCGTCAAGACCCACGTCTCGAGCATCCTGGTCAAGCTCGGCGCCGAGAACCGCGCGCACGCGGCGGCGCTCGCGCGAGACGCGCAGCTCGATGCCGGGGTCGGGGCCACCGACGACCCTCGCCCCGAGCGCCGCGCGAGCGGCGGCGGATCCGTGCGCGAACGCTGACGTAGAATAGTGGGGTTGCGCGGGCAGAGCCGCGCGCTCGCGCCGATCCCGGCGTCTCGTCAGCCGATCCGCGGCCCCCGGTCGCACGGCATCCCCTGAAAGGACCCCCGTGACCAGCCGTCTGCTCCGCTCGTTCTCAGTCACCGCCGCAGCCACCGCCGTCCTCGCCCTCGGCCTCACCGGATGCGCCGGCGGGGCGTCGACCGAGTCCGGGCAGCAGGGCGCCGCCGGCGAGACGATCCGCATGGGCACCCAGCCGTGGCTCAGCTACGGCCAGTGGTACGTCGCCGACGATCAAGGCTTCTTCGACGACCGCGGCGTCGACGTGGAGCTGTCGAGCTTCAACGCCGACGCCGACGTGAACGCCGCGCTCGCCGCCGGCCGCCTCGACATGGCCAACGTGGGTGCGCAGGCCGCGCTGCAGTTCATCGAGCAGGGCGTCGACGTGTCGATCGTGCTGCTGCTCGACTCGGCCACCGAGGCCGACGCGATCCTCGCGGGCGAGGGCATCGGCGACGTCGCCGACCTCGCGGGCAAGAAGGTCGCGTTCGAGCGGGGCGCGACGAGCGAGATCCTGCTCGCCGAGGCACTCGACGAGGCCGGCATGAGCTTCGACGACATCGAGGTGGTCGAGTCATCGGCCGACCAGGTCGCCCCGATCCTGCTCGCCGGGCGAGTGGATGCCGGCGTCACCTACGAGCCCTACATCAGCGAGGCCCTCGGAGCCGGGCAGGGCGTCGGCACCGTCGCGACCGCGGGCGAGTACCCCGGCCTCATCACCGACGTGCTCGTGGTGCGCAACGACGTGCTCGAGGAGCGCCCCGACGAGGTGACCGAGGTGCTCGCGGCATGGGACGACGCCGTCGCCTTCTACGGCGAGCACACCGACGAGGCCCGCGCCGTCATCGCGGCGGGCGTCGGCTCGGATGCCGCCGACCTCGAGACCGCGTTCGACGGCGTGCACTTCTACACGCTCGCCGAGAACCGCGAGCTGCTGAACGGCGACTACGTCGCGCAGACGCTGCCCGCCCTCGTCGAGGTCGCGCAGCGCATCGGCCTCATCTCGGGCGACGTCGACGCGGGCAGCACGATCCGCACCGACTTCCTCGGAGAGTAACCCGGCCAGGCATGTCCCGCAACGACTCAGCCTCCGCCGCGCGGCGCCCCCGTCGCCGAGCCCGCATCGGCCGCACGCTCGGCAGGCCCGCCTATCTGGCGACCGCCGTCGGCACGTTCGTGGCGCTCATCGTCGTGTGGACGCTCGCGAGCGCGACGGGACTCGCCGACCCCATGTTCCTGCCCGGGCCGGGGGCGGTGCTCGGGGCCCTCGCCGAGCAGGCGGCGAACGGCGAGCTGTGGGCCGACATCGGCATCAGCTCGTTCCGCATCCTGATGGGCTTCGTCATCGCCACGCTGATGGCGGTGCCGATCGGCACGCTGATGGGTGTGAACGCGCGCGCCGAAGCGGCGCTCGAGCCGCTCATGGACTTCATCCGCTACATGCCGGTGGTCGCCTTCGTGCCGCTCACGATCGTGTGGGTGGGCATCGAGGAGAGCCAGAAGTTCCTCATCATCTGGATGGGCACCTTCTTCCAGCAGGTGCTGATGGTGGCCGACGCGGTGCGGCGCACGCCCCGCAACCTCGTGAGCCTGGGGGAGACGCTCGGGCTGAGCTGGGCGCAGCTGCTGATCCGCATCGTGGTGCCGTCGGCGATGCCGCGCATCTGGGACGCGCTGCGGATCACGCTCGGCTGGGCGTGGACGTGGCTGGTGGTGGCCGAGCTGGTGGCCGCGTCGAGCGGCATGGGCTTCCGCATCACGGTGGCGCAGCGCTTCTTCCAGACGGATCTCATCATCGGCTACGTGTTCGTGCTGGGGCTGCTCGGCCTCGTGCTCGACCAGGTGATGCGCGCCGCCGGACGCCGCATGTTCGCGTATCAGGAGGGCCGGGCATGAGCGGGCAGGATCGGGAAGCGGCCCCCAAGCTGCGCATCAGCGGCCTGGTGAAGCGCTTCGGCAGCGGCGACCGGGCGGTGACGGCGCTCGAGGGCGTCGATCTCGAGGTGGGCGAGAACGAGTTCGTCTCGATCGTGGGGGCGTCGGGCTGCGGCAAGTCGACGCTGCTCTCGCTGGTCGCGGGTCTCGAAGAGCCGAGCGCGGGCACGATCGAGGTGAGCGGCCGCGAGGTCGCGGGGCCGGGTCGGGATCGCGGGGTCGTGTTCCAGCAGGCGACGCTCATGCCGTGGCTGACGGTGCAGCAGAACGTGGAGTTCGCGCTGCGCGGGGAACCGGGGTTGACGCGCGGCGACCGGGCGGATCGGGCTCGTGAGTTCCTGGGGCTCGTTGGACTCGAGGGGTTCGAGCGCTCCTATCCGGCGCAGTTGTCCGGTGGCATGCAGCAGCGCGTGGCGCTGGCCCGCTCGCTCAGCTACGGGCCCGACATGCTGCTCATGGACGAACCGTTCGGCGCGCTCGACGCGCTGACCCGGCGCACCATGCAGGAACTGCTGCTCGAGGTGTGGGAGCAGCATCGGCTGACGGTGCTGCTCGTCACCCACGACATCGACGAGGCCGTGGTGACGAGCGACCGCGTGGTCGTGATGAGCCCGCGCCCGGGTCGGGTGCGGCGCATCGTCGACGTGCCGATCCCGCGCCCGCGCACGCTCGCCTCGGAGCGCACCCCCGAGTTCCAGGGGCTGAGCGA
This sequence comes from Leucobacter muris, assembly GCF_004028235.1. Classification (NCBI taxonomy): domain Bacteria; kingdom Bacillati; phylum Actinomycetota; class Actinomycetes; order Micrococcales; family Microbacteriaceae; genus Leucobacter; species Leucobacter muris. Next base: position 946,033 of record NZ_CP035037.1, read on the forward strand.
CGGCATTCTCGGGCTCATCCGCGACGCGCCTCACGCCGGGTGAAGCGGCGGCGCCTCCGGGAAGCGGAGTAAGCTGCTGGCGATGAGAGCCATAGTCACCGCCGTGGTCGCCGCGATCGAGGCGGCGGCCGTCGCCTTCGCCGGGTTCGCGGTGGTCGCGGTACCCGCGCTGCTGCTGTGGATGGTCGTGTTCGGGCTCGCAGCGGAGCCGGCAGCGGTGATGGCCGGGATCGCTGGCGTCTGGCTGCTGGCCCACTGGGTGCCGACGCAGTTCGAGATCGACGCGCAGACGGCGCTGGGCCTCGGCCTCGCCCCCGAACCGATCGCGGTCGTGCTCTCGCTCGCCCCGCTCGGGGTCACCGTGCTCACGGCGGCGCTCGCGGCCCGCGCCGGCTGGCGCTTCGGGGGGCGCGGCGGCTCCGGCGCCGCCGGTGCGCTGGGCGGTGCGCTGGGCTTCGGCGCCGTCTCGTTCGCGGCTGCCACACTGGCGGCCCCGCTCGCGGTGTGGCCGCTGTGGCTCGCGGCGCTCGTGCCGGCGCTCTGCTACGGCGCCGTCTCGACGGCGGCGTTCGCGGCGCGCGCGGTGCGCGACGAGCACGGCTGGTGGCGTGCGTGCACGCGTGCGGCGCAGCGCGGGGTGGAGCGGATCGGCGCCTCCGGCGCGGCTGCGGTGCTGCCCGCTCGCGCGGCCGAGACCGTGCGGCTCGCGGCCGCCTCGCTCGCGGCCCTCGTCGGGATCGCCGCTCTCGCACTGTCGGCCGCGATCGTGGTGGGCTACCCGCACGTGATCGCGCTGACGCAGGGCCTGCACCTCGACCCGCTCGGTTCGACGCTCGTGTTCCTCGTGCAGCTGGCGCTGCTGCCCGTGGCGCTGATCTGGGGCGCCGCGTGGGTGACAGGGGCCGGGTTCTCGGTGGGCGCCGGCAGTTCGGCGACCCCGTTCGAAGCTCTGCTCGGGCCGCTGCCCGCCCTGCCGCTCTTCGGCGCGATCCCGCAGGGCTGGGGCGGCCTCGGTGCGCTCGCCCCCGCCGCGCTGGTGCTCGTCGGCGTCGCCGTCGGGGTGCTCTTCGCCCGCAGACCGCAGCAGCGGCGCGCGAGCTGGACCGCCGCCCTCGTCACGCCCGTCCTGGCCGCAGCACTCGTGGGCCTCGCTGTGGCGGCGCTGTGCGGGCTCGCGAGCGGCTCGCTCGGCCCGGGGCGCCTCGAGACGGTCGGGGCCGATCCGTGGCTCGCGGGCGGCCTTGCCGCCGCCGAGCTGGGCGGTGGGCTGCTGCTCGGCGTTTCCGCGGCCCGCATCGACCTGCAGCGCATCAGGGCGGCGCTGCCCGAGGCCGTGAAGGCCGTGAACGAGCGAGTGCGGCCACCTCGAGCCGGCGAGGGGTCGCGCGGGGCTGCCGAGGGGCTGCCGGTGCTCGACGGGCTCGACCGGTTCGACGGCGGCATCCGGCGATCCGCGGGGCGGGCGGCGGGGGGCGAGAGCTCCGACGACGAGACCGTCGACCTCTCCGACGCGGCGCTCGTGGATTCGGCGGGTCGCGCGCCTCACCCGGGGGCGCCCCGCGGACCCGAGGGCGCGACGCGATCGGCGGGCTCCGCCGCGCTCGCCGACGCCGCGGGCTCCGACGCCTTCGACACGGAGGCGTACGACGCCGACGCCTTCGACACCGAGGCGTACGGCACCGAGGGGTACGACTCCGACGCGTCCGGAGGCGCCGCCGTCGACGGCCCGGCCGCCGAGGGGGACGGCGCCGACGCGGGCCCCGCCGAGACCGGAGATGCCGACGCCCACGACGCTGATAACGGCGACCCCCATGACACCGAGGCGCTGCTGCGCGCCTACTCCTGGGACGAACGACAGACGGGGGCGGGCGATCCCGAGCCTCCGCGCCCGACCCGCCGCTGGGGCCGTCGCAAGCGCTAGGCGTGGTCTCGGAGCGTGCGCGCATGCTCTAAGCTGGAGATGCAATCCACGGGAGTCCCGACGCGCGGGGCTGAGAGGGAGCACGCGAGCTCCGACCGTTCAACCTGATCTGGTTCATTCCAGCGGAGGAAGGAAGCCTTCAATGACGCCTGCAGCCACGTCCACATTCGCCGCCCGCGCCCGTCGCGCAGCGGCCCCCCTCGTCGCGCTCACCGCGGTCTGCGGTCTCGCGCTGACCGGCTGCTCGGGGTCGGCCCCCGGCGACGCCCCGGTCGAGACCGATACGGTCACGCTCGTCGTGCACGACTCGTTCCCGAACGAGGAGTTCGCCGAGGCCGCGAGCACCGCGACCGGGTACGACGTCGAGGTGATCTCGGCCGGCGACGGCGGCGAGCTCACCAACAAGCTCGTGCTCACCGCGGGCGCCCCCATCGCCGACGCGTTCTTCGGCGTCGACAACATCTTCGCCTCGCGACTCGTCGAGAACGACGTGGCCCTGGCCTACCGCCCCGCCGAGTTCCCCGAGAGCGGGATCCCGTACGCGATCCTCGAGGGCGAGCAGGCGGATGCCGGGTTCGCGCTCACGCCCGTCGACCACGGCGCCACCTGCATCAACATCGATCCGGCCTGGTTCGCCGAGCAGGGGCTCGCGGAGCCCGCCACGTACGAGGATCTCGCGAAGCCCGAGTACCAGGGCCTCACCGCGCTGCTCGACCCGACCGCCTCGTCGACGGGCGCCTCCTTCCTCGTGGGCACCGTCGCGGCGTTCGGCGAGGACGGCTTCGCCGACTACTGGAAGAGCCTCACCGACAACGGCGCGCGCATCGAGCAGGGTTGGAGCGATGCCTACTACGGCCAGTTCACGCAGGGCTGCGAGGGTGGCACCAAGCCGATCGTCGTCTCCTACGCGTCGTCGCCGGCGTTCACCGTGAACGAAGATGCCACCGAGAGCAGTACCCGCGCGCTGCTCGACACCTGCACCCGCCAGGTCGAGTACGCCGGTGTGCTGAAGGGCGCCGCCAACGAGGCGGGCGCGAAGGCCGTCGTCGACTACCTCGTGTCGCACGAGTTCCAGCAGACGATCCCCGACGCCATGTACATGAGCCCCGTCGACGCCTCGGTCGAGATGCCCGAGGCGTGGGCGAAGTTCGCCCCCGAGCCCGCAGCGGATCAGACCCACGACCTCGCCCCCGACGAGATCGAGCGCGGGCGCGAGGGCTGGCTGAAGACCCTGGGCGATACGATCGGCCTCTGACATGCCCCCCGTCATCCCGCGCGAGCGGAGCGAGTCGCGGGAGCCCGCGACTCCTCCGTCGGGCGGGACGACGGAGAGCGGGCCGCGCGGGGCGAAGCGGGTCCGGCGCCCCGCATCCGGCACGGGCGCGTGGGCCGTCGCGGGGTGGACGCTCGCGACGGCGCTGCCGCTCGCCTTCCTCTTCGTCTTCTTCCTGTGGCCCGTGCTCTCGCTCGTCGCCACCGGCTTCACGGACGACGGCCGGCCCGACTTCGGTGCCGTGCCCGAGGTGTTCGGCGCCCCCCGCACCTGGCGGGTCATCGGCCAGACCCTGCTGCAGGCGGGGCTCGCCGCGGCGCTCGCCGTCGTGCTCGGGGTGCCCGCGGCCTACGTGCTCTACAAGCTCGAGTTCCCCGGCCGCACGCTGCTGCACGGGCTCATGACCGTGCCGTTCGTGCTGCCCACCGTGGTGGTGGGCGTCGCCTTCAGCGCACTCTTCGGACCGGCCGGGCCGCTCGAATGGATGGGCCTCGACCGCACGCTCACGGTGCTGGTGCTCGCCCTCGTGTTCCCGAACGTCGCCGTCGTCGCCCGCACCGTCGGCAGCTTCTGGGCCCGGCTCGACGACAGCTCCGCGATGGCCGCCCGGGTGATGGGAGCGGGGCGCATCCGCGCCTGGCTCACCGTCACCCTGCCGGCCCTCGCCCCCGCCCTCGCCTCGGCGGCGGCCCTCGTCTTCCTCTTCTGCTCGACCTCGTTCGGCATCGTGCTGATCCTCGGCGGGCGCGAGTTCTCGAACGTCGAGACCGAGATCTACCGCCTCACGGTGCAGTTCCTCGACCTGCGGGGGGCGGCAGTGCTCTCGCTCGCGCAGTTCGTCATCGTGGGCGCGACGCTCGTGGTGTCGGCGCGGCTGCGGCGGGCGGGCGAGCGGGCCGTGGAGCTGCGCGAGGACGCCCCGCGCGAGAAGCGGCCGGGCCTCGCCGATCTGCCCGCGATCTTCGTCTTCTCGCTCACCGCGCTGCTGCTGCACGCCGTGCCGCTGCTCACCCTCGTGCTCCGATCGCTGCGCGACGGAGGCGGCGGCTGGACCATCGCCCACTACGCCGTACTCGTGCGGCCCCCCGCCGAGCTGCCGCTCGACGCCCCGGTCGCGCACGCGATCGGGCTCTCGATCCGCATCGCGGCCGTCGCCGCCGCGATCGCGCTGCTGCTCGGCATGCTGATCGCGCTCGTGCTCTCGCGCAAGCCGCGCGCGCCCGGTCTGCGGCGCGCCCAGGGCCTGTTCGACGGGCTGGTGATGCTGCCCCTCGGGGTATCGGCAGTGACCCTCGGCTTCGGCCTGCTCATCACGATGCACCGCCCCCTCGGCCTCGGCTTCGACCTGCGCACCTCGGCCGTGCTGATCCCGGTCGCGCAGGCCCTCGTCGCGCTGCCGCTCGTGGTGCGCATCCTGCTGCCGGTGCTGCGCGGCATCGACGAGCGGATCCGCTTCGCGGCGGCGACGCTCGGCGCGACCCCCGTCACGGTGCTCGCCACGATCGATCTGCCGCTGCTCGGCCGCAGCGCGGGGCTCGCGCTCGGCTTCTCGTTCGCCGCTTCGCTCGGCGAGTTCGGTGCGACCTCGTTCCTCGTGCGCCCGGGCGCGCAGACGCTGCCGGTCGCGGTGGGCGAGCTCATCGGGCACCAGGCGCCCGGCAGCTACGGGGCGGGGCTCGCGGCCGCCGTGGTGCTCGGCACGCTCACCGCCGTCATCATGCTCGTGGCGGAGCGACTGCGCGTCGACGGCCGCTGGGGCGGCCGCGGCGCCCAGCGGCAGGGGGAGCTGTTCTGATGGGGGCCGGGCAGAGCCTCCGCGGGTGCTTCGACGTGCTGCTCATCGACGGGCGCTCGGGATCCGGCAAGACGTCGCTCGCCGCGCGCATCGTTCGCGAGTTCCGCGCGACCGGGGTCGACCCGCAGCTGCTGCGGGTCGAGGATCTCTACCCGGGGTGGGACGGCCTCGCCGAGGGATCCCTGGCCGTCGCCGACGTGCTCGATCGCGGGCGCTACCGGCGCTACGACTGGTACGCCGACGCCTTCGCGGAAGCACATCGGATCGAGCCCCGCGCGCCGCTCGTGATCGAGGGCTGCGGCGCGATCACGATCGACAACCTCGCTGCCGCGCGGCGCTGGGCGTCGCGGGCCGCGGGGGAGGGGGCGCTCGTGCGCAGCCTCTGGCTCGACTGCCCGGATGAGCTCCGGCGATCCCGAGCCCTGGCCCGCGACGGCGAGAGCTACGCGCCCCACTGGGACCGCTGGGCCGCTCAGGAGGACGCGCTCTACGCCGCGCACGAGCCGTGGCGCCTCGCCGACGAGGTGCTGCGGGTCTGACGAAGCCCGTTCCGCCTCGCCCCTCCCGTGCAGCTCGCCCCTCCGCGCGGTTCGTCGCCTCGGATCTCTCCCCTGTTTCGGAGGAGACCGGGGAGTCTCATCCGAAACAGGGGAGAGATCCGAAACTCGGTACGGGCGCCCGGCGAGGGCGGCGGTCGCGCAGCCTCCGAGCCCGCCCGCTCCGCTCAGCAGCGCCTGCCGCGCCGGGTAGACTGGGGGCGTGCTGAAACTTGCGGTTCTGATCTCCGGCGGCGGCAGCAACCTGCAGGCGCTGCTCGACGCGGCGGCGGATCCCGAGTTCCCCGCCCGCATCGTCTGCGTCGGATCCGACACCGACGCCCCCGGCCTCGCCCACGCCGAGGCCGCCGGCGTGCCCACCTTCGTCGTGCGGCCGCGCGACTACGACGACCGCGAGGAGTGGGGGCAGATGCTCTCCGCCGCGATCCAGGAGCACGGCGTGGGCACGGGGCCCGAGCCGGGCCTCGTCGTCAGCGCTGGCCTCATGCGCATCCTCCCCGCCGGCTTCGTGCGCGAGTTCTCGCCGCACCTCATCAACACCCATCCCGCCCTCCTGCCGCTCCACCCCGGAGCCCACGCCGTGCGCGACGCGCTCGCCGCCGGAGCGACCGAGACCGGCGTCACCGTGCACGTCATCGACGAGGGCGTCGATACCGGTCCCGTGCTGAGACAGGCCCGCGTCGAGATCCGCGCCGGAGAGACCGAGGAAGAGCTGCACGAGCGCATCAAGCAGCTCGAGCGCCCCCTGCTCGTGCAGACCGTGCGCGACATCGCTCTCGGGGAGCTCGACCTCGCCGAGGCCGCCCGAGCCGCCCCCTAGACCGCAGGGCTCGTCGGCTGAGCCCGTCGAAGCCGAGAGCCCGCTCGACCGAACGCCCGCCCTCGACAGCATCGGGGGCGGCACGCCCCGACCCGAAGGAACCACATGGCAGTCCAGAGCCACGATCCCAGCCTCTACGAGCACCGCGACGTCGTACCGGTCACGCGCGCGCTCATCTCCGTGAGCGACAAGACCCGACTGCTCGACCTCGCCGCGGCGCTCGCCGAGGCCGGCGTCGAGATCGTCTCGACCGGCTCCACCGCGGCGACGATCCGCGAGGCGGGCCACCCCGTCACCGACGTGTCCGAGGTGACCGGCTTCGCCGAGGCGCTCGACGGCCGCGTGAAGACCCTGCACCCCGCCGTGCACTCGGGCCTGCTCGCCGACCTGCGCCTCGCCGACCACCGCGAGCAGCTCGAGCGGCTCGGCTTCGCCCCCTTCGAACTCGTCGTGGTCAACCTCTACCCCTTCGAGCAGACCGTCGCCTCGGGCGAGCCCGCCGCCGACGTGATCGAGAACGTCGACATCGGCGGCCCCGCCATGGTGCGGGCCACCGCGAAGAACCACGCCAACGCGGCGATCGTCGTCTCGCCCGGCCGGTACGACGAGGTCATCGACGCGGTGCGGGCCGGCGGCACCACCCTCGCGCAGCGCCGCTCGCTCGCGACCGAGGCCTTCGTGCACACCGCGCAGTACGACGCGGCGGTGGCCAACTGGTTCCTCGACCAGGAGGACGGCGAGTGGGGAGACGCCCCCGCAGACGACGCCCCCGCCGAGGAGGGCTCGATCGACAGCATCTTCGAGACCACCGAGGGCTACGTCGGCTACGAGGTGTTCGGCCTGCGCGAGGCCGTGCTGCGCTACGGCGAGAACAGCCACCAGCGCGCCGCGCTCTTCACGGAGAACGAGGGCGCCGGCATCGCCCAGGCCACGCAGCTGCACGGCAAGGAGATGTCGTACAACAACTACGTCGACGCCGACGCCGCCCTGCGGGCCGCCTTCGACCACGAACGCCCCGCCGTCGCGATCATCAAGCACGCGAACCCGTGCGGCGTCGCCGTCGCCCCCGAGGGCGCCGCCGACCCGATCGCCGCCGCGCACGAGCTCGCGCACGCGTGCGACCCCGTCTCGGCCTTCGGCGGTGTGATCGCGGCCAACCGTCCCGTCACCGCGAAGATGGCCGAGACCGTCTCTGGCATCTTCACCGAGGTGATCGTCGCACCGTCCTTCGAGCCGGACGCCCTCGCGATCCTCACTCAGAAGAAGAACGTGCGGCTGCTCGTGCTGCCCGCCGATTTCACCCCCAACCCGGTCGAGCTGCGCCAGGTCTCGGGCGGCTTCCTGCTGCAGGACGCCGACCGCAGCTTCACGCCGGCCGCCGAGTGGCGGCTCGCCACGGGCGAGCCGGCCGACGCCGACACCCTCGCCGAACTCGAGTTCGCCTGGCGCGCCTGCCGCGCCGTGAAGTCGAACGCGATCCTGCTCGCGCGGGGCGGAGCCTCGGTCGGCGTGGGCATGGGCCAGGTCAACCGAGTCGACTCCTGCCGCCTCGCGGTCGAGCGGGCGGGAGAGCGGGCGCGCGGGGCGGTCGCCGCCTCGGACGCGTTCTTCCCCTTCGCCGACGGGCTGCAGGTGCTCATCGACGCCGGTGCGCGCGCGGTCGTGCAGCCCGGCGGGTCGGTGCGCGATCCCGAGGTCATCGAGGCGGCGCAGGCCGCGGGCGTGACCATGTACTTCACCGGAGAACGTCACTTCTTCCACTGATCCGGCGCCGGAGCCGGGCCGCGACCAGCGATGATCCCGATCACCGCCGGTCCACGGCCGGGCTCCGGATCACCCGCCGCCTCACCCAGAAAGAGAGAACATGGAAATCGTCAAAGGCATCCTGGTCGTGCTGCACCTCGTCGGCTTCGGCGCGGTGTTCGGCAGCACCCTCGCCCAGCTGCCGGCCGTGAAGCAGGCCCGCGCCCGCATCACCCCGGGCATCCTGCACGGAGCCTCGCTGCTCTTCGCGACCGGACTGCTGCTGGTCGCGTCGATCTACATGCTCGGGGGCCAGCCGAACAACGCGAAGATCGGCGTGAAGACGCTCGTGCTCATCGCGATGATCGTGGTCATCCTGCTGAACCGCAAGAAGGAGAGCGTGTCGGGCGGTGTGCTCGGCGCGATCGCCGGGCTGTCGCTGCTGAACGTCGCGCTGGCGGTGCTCTGGCACTGAGCGCCGCACCTCCGAGCATCGGCCCGACTCCGTCCCACCGAGAAGCCCGTTATCCGGGGCGTTCGTGAAACGAAGTCGGGCCGATGCTCGATAGAGGGCGGTGGTCGGGCGGTGGCGGCGCGGTGCTGCGGACGCGGCACCGTGCGGAACGCAAAACCGTGGGGGGGGGGGGGGGGGGGGGGGGGGGGGGGGATGCGCCGCGCACCGTACAGGGCGTCTCCAGGACCGCGTGCGGATCCGACGCTCCGAGGCTCAGCCGTCTGCGCGCTGCAGCGTGCCGATCTCGCCGCCGTCCTCGTCGAGCAGGGTGAGCGTGTCACCCGAGAGCTCCGCCGATCGGGCGAGACCGAGCCACGTGTCGACGCCCTCGCAGTACATGAGCGTCGAGTGCATGTTGCCGAGGTCGATCGAGTCTCCGTCTTCGCTCCATCGCCCGCCGACGTTGTTGCAGCCGTCGTTGCCCGAGTAGCTGCCGTCCTGCTCGAAGACGAGCGACGGCTCGCCGCGGGTGTCGGGGGCGCCCCAGGCGCCGACCACGGAGGCGTCGCCCGAGGAGCAGGCGCTGAACGCGAGCAGACCGGTGAGCGCGGCGGCTGAGAGCGCGAGAACGCGAAGCGAACGGTTCATGCTCTCACCATACGGCAGAAGCGCGCTTTCGGCGCGGCGGCCGCTGCTGCTCGCCGCCGATCCTCAGCGAGCGCTCCGGCGTCGGGATCCCGGGCGTCCCCTCCGGAGTGTTCCGCCCGGACGCACCGCTCGGCGCTCCGCCCCTGCGCCGCAGCACGAACAGAGGAGAGCGTATGCCCCGCGATGGCGCGGCATACACTCTCCTCTCTCAACCGTTCTGGGGCGGTGTCAGCGCCAGCGGTTGCCCCAGGCGTGGGATTCGCCTGCGGGCGCGATGGCCTGGGGGACGCCGAGCGGGTTGTCGTCGCGGAGCGCGGCGGGCAGGAACGCGGCGGGTGCGTTCTGGTAGGCGACTGGGCGCAGGAAGCGGGTGATCGCGGCGGTGCCGACCGAGGTGCTCGAGTCGTTGGAGGTGGCGGGCCAGGGGCCGCCGTGCTGCTGGGCGGGTGTGACGGCGACGCCGGTGGACCAGCCGTTGAAGAGTACGCGGCCGACTTGCCGGCTGAGCGCGTCGACGAGGGCGCGCAGTTCGGCGGCGTTCGCGGTTTCCCCGGTCGCTTCGGTCGTGCTGAGGTGGAGGGTGCCGGTGAGGTTGCCCTCGTAGAACTCGGGCATGAGGGCTGCGAGGTCGGTGCCTTCGGGGGTCTCGACCAGGATCGAGAGCGGGCCGAAGGCTTCGTCGACGAGGGCTTCCTTGGCGCGGCGGAAGTCGTCGAGCGCGACGGCCACGACGGTGGGGGTGGCCCAGCCCTGTCCGGCGTCGTCGAAGCGGATGCCGCCTGGCACGATGGGGTGCACGCCGGGGGAGCCGAGGATCGCGTTGCGGCGCTCTTCGAAGCTGCGGGCGATGCGCGGGTCGAGCAGGCGGTGCTCGGCGAGGAAGTCGCCCGCGGCGGCCTCGATGGCGGCGGGGAGGGCGGATGCTGCGGGCACGAACACGAAGCCGGGCTTGGTGCAGAGCTGCCCTGCCGATCCCGAGACGCTGGTGAGGAAGCCCTGGGCGATCTCTTCGGCGCGCTCGGCGACGGCGTCGACGGTGATGAACACGGGGTTGACGCTGCCGAGCTCGCCGTAGAAGGGGATGGGCGCGGGGCGTGAGGCGGCGATGTCGGCGAGCAGGCGGCCCACCCCGATGGAGCCGGTGAAGGCGCCGGCCTTGACGCGGGAGTCTTTGAGGACTGCGACGCCGGCTTCGCGGCCGTGGATGAGGTGGAACACGCCCTGCGGCATGCCGGCGGCCTCGAGTGCTTCGCGGGCGACCTCGGCGGTCGCGTCGGAGAGGTCGGGGTGGCCTGAGTGGGCCTTCACGATGAGGGGGCAGCCGGCCGCGAGGATCGAGGCGGAGTCGCCGCCGAGCACGGAGAACGCGAAGGGGAAGTTCGAGGCGGAGAAGTTGATGACGGGGCCGAGGGGGATGTGGGTGCGGCGCACGTCGGGTCGTACGCCGAGTGCGAAGTCGGGGTCTGCGGGGTCGATGCGGGCGTCGAGGTAGCCGCCGTCGACGAGGGTGTCGGCGAACAGGCGCAGCTGCACGGCCGTGCGCACGACCTCGCCGCTAAGGCGGGCCTCGGTGAGGCCGGTCTCGCGCATCGCGATCTCGACGAGGCGTGTCTTCGCGCTCTCGAGGGCGTCGGCGACCGCGACGATGGCGCGGGCGCGGTCGACGGGTGCGGTTGCGGCGAACGCGGGCGCGGCCGCGGCGGCTGCGGACACGGCGGCTTCGAGATCGGGGGAGAGCACTTCACTGGTCATGGGGAGATTGTGCCACGCGCGCGCGATGCGCGGGTCGGCGGGTCTGCACAGTATCGGGGTCGACAGCCGTGCGCGAGTCCCATCTGGGAAGGGGAGCGGGCGGGCGAGGATCGAGGCCGACCCCCGGGCCCGTCTCGCGACAGCGCCCCTAACCGATCACCTCGAAACGCTTGAGGCGCTTGCGATCGGCCTTCGACGACGAGCTCTGCAGCGCGAGCAGCTCGGCGTAGATGCCGCCCGACCGCGACAGCTCGTCGGGCGGGCCGACCTCGTCGATACGGCCGTCGCGCAGCGTGATGATGCGGTCCACCTCGGCGATGGTCGAGAGCCGGTGCGCGATGATGAGGCTCGTGCGGTGCCGCATCAGGTCGTCGAGTCCCGCCTGTACGAGCCGCTCCGACTTCGTGTCGAGCGCCGACGTGGCCTCGTCGAGCACGAGGATCGGTGCGTCCTTCAGCATCGCCCGCGCCACCGCGATGCGCTGCTTCTGGCCTCCCGAGAGTTTCATGCCGCGCTCGCCGATCACGGTGTCGTACCCGCTCGGCAGCTTCGAGGCGAAGACGTCAACCGCGGCGCGGCGCGCCACGGCCTCGATCTCGTCGCGCGTGGCTTCGGGCCTGCCGTAGGCGATGTTCTCGGCGACCGTGCCCGAGAAGAGCGAGGGATCCTGGAACACCACGCCGATGCTTCGGCGCAGCGACGCGAGATCCGGCCCCGCGCCCGCCACCTCGATCGTGCCCGAGCGCACGGCGTACAGCCCCAGCAGCAGGTTGATCAGCGTGGTCTTCCCGCCTCCGGACTCGCCGACGAAGGCGATCCGCTCGCCCTGCCACACCTCGAAGGAGACCCCGCTGAGCACGTCGCCGTGCTCGTCGTAGCCGAAGCTCACGTCGCGGAACGCCACGACGGGAGCCGATCCCGGAGCACCGGGAGAGCCGGAGGCGCCTGAGGCGTCGGCCCCGCCACGGTGCGGAGATCCGGGATCCGTCTCGTCTCCTCGCCTGCCGCCCCCTCGCTCCGCCTCCGCTTTCCGGGGCAGCGATCCCGCACCGCCCACGGCCGCGGGATCGAGATCCATCACCTCGAAGTAGGAGCGGGAGCCCGCGGCTGCGCGCTGCGCCGTGTCGACGACCCAGCTGAGATTCTGCACGGGCTGGCGGGCCATGGCCATGAGCTGGATCAGCATCACCATCTCGCCCGGCGTGAAATGGCCGGTGACCGTGCGCACGAAGATGATCACGTAGAGCGCGAAGAAGATCAGGTTGAGCACGCCCCGGCGCAGCGCATCCATCGAGTGCCAGTGGCGCGACTGCTCGGAGGTGAGGCGGACGGTCTCGCCGAAGTGATCCGAGAAGCGGTCGAGCTCGCTGCGCTCGCGCGCGAACGACTTCACCACGCGGATCTGCCCCACGACCTCGGCGAAGCGGCCCGAGGCCTCGTCGACGTGCTCGTTCTTCTCGCGCTCGATGCGCTGCCACTTGCGGCTCGTCAGCGCGGTCAGCCACAGATAGGCGGGGTAGGCGAGCAGCAGCAGCACCGCCAGCGGCCAGTAGTGCCAGGCGCTGATCGCGAGCACCGCGACCGTGGTCATGAGCATCGTCACGAACATGTTCGAGAACGACTTCATGAAGCCCGTGATCTCGGCGATCGAGCGGTTGAGCCGGGCCACGATCGTGCCCGTTAGCTCGCTGTCGTAGTACCGCTGCGGCAGCGCGAGCAGCTGCTCGAAGTAGCGGGTCGACAGGATCGTGCGCATGCGCTCGCTCATCACGTCGCCCCAGTAGCCGCCGAGGTTGCTCGCCACGGTCTCGACGAGGCTCGCGGCCAGCAGCGCGAGCGCCAGCAGCACGACGGAGCGGATCGCGCCGTCCGGGATCCCGGAGCCGTTCGTCACCGAGCCCACCGCGTCGACCACGGTGTCGGTCGCCGCGCCCGTGATGAACGGGACGGCGATGCCCGCGGCCGTGACGACCGCGGCCGCCGCCATGATGGAGAGGTAGTAGGGCGTGAGCGAGCGCGTGAACCGCAGGATGCGCAGGATCGTGGACAAGCGGGGTTCGACCTCCGGGTGAGAGTGGTACGCACAGTGCAACGCCTCGGCGGCCGGAACATTCCGGCCGCCGAGGCGTTGCACTGTGCGGGGAGGAGCGCTTACGCGACCTTGGGCTGCTGCTGCGTGATGCAGTGGATGCCGCCACCGCGCGCGAAGAGCGGGCGGGCGTCGATGCCGATCACCTCGCGACCCGCGTAGGCCTCGCGCAGCGTTGCGAGCGCCCGGTCGTCGGCCGGGTCGTCGAACGAGCAGGCGAGCACGGCGCCGTTGAGCACGAGGTGGTTGATGTAGCTGTAGTCGACGAATCCCTCGTCGTCGCGCAGCGCCTCGGGGGCGGGCATGTCGATGATCTCGAAGCCGGCCGAGTGCTCGGCGAGGTACCGCTCGGCCACGGCGCGGTTGGTCTTCGCGATGGTGTGGTCGGGGTGCGACTCGGCGTCCTGCCGGTGCATGAGCAGCATCTCGGATGTCGCGAACGCGGCGAGGATGTCGGAGTGGCCGCGGGTACCGAACGTGTCGTGATCGCGGGTGAGGCCACGGGGCAGCCACATGGCACTCGTCGTGCCGATGGTGCGGGCGAGCTCGGCCTCGACCTGCTCCTTGGTCCAGCCCGGGTTGCGACCCGGATCGAGCTGCACGGTCTCGGTGAGGATCACGCGGCCGGTGCCGTCGACCTGGATGCCGCCGCCCTCGTTGGTCATCTCCGAGTCCACGAGCTCCGCGTTCGCGGCCTCGGCGACGATGCGGCCGATGTGCTGATCCTTGTCCCACTGGGCCCAGTGCTGCCCGCCCCAGCCGTTGAACACGAAGTTCACGGCGCCGAGGCGGCCATCGTCGCCGATCACGAAGCTCGGCCCGATGTCGCGCATCCACGCGTCGTTGAGGGGGGCGGTGATGCGGTCGATCTGCGCCGAGAGATACTTCGCGGCGATCTTCTCGTCGCCCGGGTTCACCACGACGGTGACCGGCTCGAAGTCGCTGGCGGCGTTGGCGACGGCGGCCCAGGTGGTGCGCGCCTCCTCGACCTCGGCCTCGGTGTCGCCGAGGGTGTAGCCGCTGGTGGGCCAGGCGAGCCAGAGCCGCTCCTGCTCGTGTCCCTCGATGGGCATGCGCCAAGTCGTCATTCAACTGCTCCTTGAATCTCGCGGCGCCACCTCAAAGCAGGCAAGCAGGCCGCCGACACCACAGTCTACTGGCAGCCTGACCAATAAGCACGCGCGGGGTCGGGAGCGGGAGCGGGGTCTATCGGGGTCGGGGATCGGGGGTCTATCGGGGTCGGGGTCGGGCTGGGGTCGGGTTGGGATCGGGATCCGGCTCCGCACCGATCGGGATCCGGACCCGCACGGATCGGGATCCGGCCCCGCACGGAGCGTGACCCGGACCCGAGCCGCCCCCGCTGCCGCCCCACGCACCGATCGACGTTCGAGCACCGCGTTCTCGGGGTTTCGGGTGCGCTGGGATCGATCGGTGCCGTTGGGAGCGGGGTGAGGAGTCGGGCGGGGTGAGGGGGGTGCGGGAGCGCGAGGGGAAGCGACGAAGCGCGTGAGGGTGGGATGAGGGAGCGCGCGGGGAGAGGCGGCGGAGTGCGCGCAGGCGAGGTGACGAGGAGTTCGTGGGTCGGGAGGCGGAGTGCGCGCAGGCGAGGTGACTAGGAGTTCGTGGGTCGCGCGGCGGAGGGCGCGCGGCTGAGGCGACGAGGTGCGCGCGGGGGAAACCGACGACAGTGCGCGGGACGAACGCCGGGCACTGGGGCGAAACATCGGATGATGCTTAAGTTAGGTTAACCTAACCGAGGTAATATCCGGCGATGCCCGTCATCGCACCTCGTCGAAAGGCCCGTCTTGTCACCCCTTCCTCCTCGCCCGGCGGCCCTCGGAGCCGCCGTCGCGCTCGCCGCCGCGACCGTGCTCCTCACCGCCTCGCCGGCGCTCGCCGCCACCATCACCGATGATGCCTCGCTCGCCGGCGTGCCCGGATCCTCGCTCGGCGCCACCGCCTCGCAGACCAAGTGCGACGTCGACGGCGACGGCAGGCTCGACCTCGCCGTCGGCATGTACATGACGATGATGAGCGGCGGCGCCACGAACGAGGAGGGCGCCTACGTGCTGATGGGCGCGGGCGACGGGGTGTCGAGCGGGGATCTCGCGAGCCTGAACCCGGTGAAGATCATGGATCCCTCCGACCTCGGCTGGTACAACGGCGGCGTCGACGTGCGCTGCGCGGGCGACGTGAACGGTGACGGTCGCGACGACCTCGTGCTCGTCGCGCAGGGATCGGCCGCCTACGTCGTCTACGGAGACGCAGACTTCGCGACGCTCGGCGACATCGATCTCGTGACCGATCTCGGCACGCGCGTGCACAAGCTCTCGGGTGCGATCACCCGCGCGAACGGCGTCGGCGACATCGACGGCGACGGCCGCGACGAGATCGCGGTGAACCAGATCGGGGCGCCCGTCGTGATCGTCGACGCCGAGGTGCTCACCGCGCCCGACACCGCGGTCGCGACGATGCCTGGTACGCGCATCTCGGGCACCGGCATCGACATCGTCTCCATGGCGGGCGTCGGCGATGTGAACGGCGACGGCCGTGACGACCTCGCCGTCGGCAGCGCCTCGTACACCGGCCCCGCCGCCACGAGCCCCTACACGGGTGCGGTCTGGGTGCTCACCGATCTCAGCGCCGACGTCGCCCTCGGCACGGATCCCGTTCCGGGCTTCCGCATCGACGGCCCCACCCGCGGCTACGACCTGCTCGGCACCTCGGTCGTCGGCCTCGGCGACATCGACGGCTTCGACGACCTCATGATCGGCGGGGAATCGGACTCGCCGCGCTCGGGCAGCGCCGTCGTCGTGCTCGGCGGCGCGAACGGCGCGAACGTCGCCACCGACCCGCTCGCCACGACCGGTTTCGCCGTGCACACGGCGGGAGACCCGACCGCGCAGCGAGGCTGGTGGCTCAACGGCATCGCCGCGGAGGACCACTTCGGGCACGCCGTCGGCGCCGTGCGCATGAGCGGCTGGTCGATGCTGCTCGCGGGCGGCATGGACGGCTCGGTCGACCCCGCGCAGCCCGGGGCGGGCTACGTGCTCGCGCTCGACTCGCGCTACCTCGTCGGCGGGCAGACGCCCGTGTCGCCGACGGGCGTCTTCGAGGTGTCGAGCCTCGTCGGGGCCGAGGTCGCCGGTGCGAACCTCATCCTCGGCGCGGAGGCCGGGCAGCACCTCGCCCGATCCTTCGCCGACCTCACCGCCGACCCTGCCGGCAGCCAGGTGCGCTTCGCCGCCGGTGCGACGGCCCTCTTCAGCCCCGGCACCGCACCCGCGGTGCGCGTGATCACCATGAACGCCCCGGCGCCCGCCCCGGCTCCGGGCCCGAACCCCGGCCCCGGCCCCGAGCCGGTGCCGACCCCGACCCCGACGCCGACTCCGACTCCGTCGCCCGCACCCGTGCCGAACCAGACGCCGCCCGCGGGCTCGGAGGCCGCAGCCGTGGACCCGGGGGCCAAGGGTCTGAGCCGCACGGGCGCGGCGGATCCCGCCTGGGGTCTCGCAGCTGCGGGCGCCGCGATCGTGCTCGGCTCGGGCCTGGTGCTCGCGCGCCGGCTCCGACGCCGCGCCTGAGCCTCGGGGCGGTTCGCCTCGGCCCTTCAGGGGTACGCAGGCGCACCGATCGAGCTTCACGCACCGGATCTCGCCCGATCAGGGTGCGTGAAGCGCGATCGGTGCGCTTGGCGTGTGAGAGAGGGGACGTCGGAGGGAGGAGTAAGCGCGTTGGAGGGGGAGAGGGGGCGTCGACTCGGGGGCTCTGGCGCGAGGGACGTCGGATCTCCGGAGACCGATCCCCGCGCTCTTCCGCATAAAACATATATGAGGGTAATGTTTAACCGGCGGGTGCATTCGCCCCGATTCCCCGAACATCCAACGATGGAGATTGCAATGACGCAACACGTGGCCGTGACCGACGTATTCGAGCGCATCGCCGACGCCGGCCCACTGCAGGCGCCGCTGGGCACCTCGACGACGGGCCCCACGCAGACCTGGCTCGAGGAGTTCACCTCCGACTCCGAGAAGGGCGTGCACACCGGGTTCTGGCGCTGCGATCCGGGCGTTTCCGAGTGGGACTTCGCCGAGATCGGCGAGGTGATCCACGTGCTGCGCGGGCGCATGACCGTCACGGAGCAGGGCGGGGAGCCGGTCGCGCTCGGCCCGGGCGACGTGGCCTCGTTCCCCATCGGCTGGAAGGGGACGTGGGAGATCACCGAGACGCTCGAGAAGTTCTACGTGATGCTCTGATCCGCATCGCTCGACCGGAGGCCGGCGCCGAGAGGCGCCGGCCTCCGGCGCGTCCGGGGTATGTGCTCGTAAAATTCATGCACAGGTGCATGAATTTGTTTCCTAGATGTTTCGTTATCGATTCCGTTACCCTTCTCCGCTTGCCTTTGAAAATCATCTACATGTAGTTTGTATGTGATGACCCGCCAGGACGGCGGGGCACGTCATCGTTGGCAGACGTACAAGGGAGTACTTGCGACCATGTCAGAAAACACACCCGTCGTGGAACACGACGAGGACGCGGCCCACCTCGCGTCTCTCGGCTATTCCTGCGACACCACGTTCAAGCGCGAGATGAGCTTCTGGGGCAACGTCTCGCTCGGCTTCACCTACCTGTCGCCGATCGCGGGCGTCTACTCGATGTTCGCGATCTCGCTCGGCCAAGCCGGGCCGCCCATGGCGTGGGCGCTCGTCATCGCGCTCGTGGGCCAGTTCCTCGTGGCGCTCGTCTTTGGCGAGGTCGTCTCGAACTATCCCGTCGCCGGTGGCGTCTATCCGTGGTCGCGTCGGCTCTGGGGTCGCAAGTGGGCCTGGATGAACGGCTGGATCTACGTGGTCGCCCTCGTCGGCACCCTCGCGGCGGTGGCGTACGGCGCCGCGCCGTTCGTCGCCTCGATCTTCGGCGGCAGCCTCGACGCCGGCGGCACCGTGCTCGTCGCGCTCGGCACGCTCGTGATCGCCACCATCCTCAACTTCTCGGGCACGCGCGTGCTGAGCCTCGCCGCCACGGTCGGCCTCATCGCCGAGATGATCGGCGCCGTCGGCATCAGCCTCTACCTGCTGCTGTTCCACCGCCAGCAGGACTGGTCGGTGGTCTTCGACAACCAGGGCATCGGCAATGACGCGCCCGGCGGCTACCTCGGCGCCTTCGCCGCCGCGGCGCTCATCGGCATGTTCGCGTACTACGGCTTCGAGGCCAACGGCGACGTGGCCGAGGAGATCAAGGATCCGAGCGCCCGCGTGCCGAAGGCCATGCGTATGACGCTCTACATCGGCGGCTTCGCGGCCAATGTGCTGGTGTTCTCGCTCGTGTTCGCAGTGCCCGACTTCGCAGCCGTCGCGAGCGGCGATGTGGCCGACCCGATCGGCGAGGCGCTGCACAACGCCTTCGGCCCCGTCTTCCCGCTCGTCATGTTCGTGGTAGTCGTCGCCTTCATCTCGTGCATCACGAGCCTGCAGGCCGCCGCGAGCCGCCTCGTCTACTCGATGGCGCGCGACGGGTTCCTGCCCGCCTCGCACTTCCTCGCCCGCTTCAACGAGAAGCGCCACGTGCCGAACAACGCGCTGCTCACCGCGGCGTTCTTCCCGGCCGCAGTGGTGGTGCTCTCGCTGCTGCTCGAGGACGCGCTGACCGCGATGGTCGGCTTCGGCACCGTGGGCATCTACATCGGATTCCAGATGGTCGTGCTCGCCGCCCTGCGCGCCCGCCTGATGGGATGGCGCCCCGCCGGCAAGTTCCGGCTCGGCGCCTGGGCCTACCCCGTCAACGTGCTCGCGCTGGTCTGGGGAGTCGCGGCAGTGCTCAACATCCTGTGGCCGCGCCCGACCGGCGGCGGCTGGGCCGAGGACTACCTGCTGATCATGACGACGGTCGGCGTGATCGCCGTCGGCTGGATCTACATGCTGGCCTCGAAGGCCTACGCCAAGGGCGACGCGCCCGCCGGCGACGCGAGCGGGCCGATCAAGACCGCGGTCTGATCCCGCACCTCACCAGCGAACGGGAGTCCCGTCGCGCTGCTCCGCCTCCGGCGGTCGCGGCGCGGCGGGGCTCCCGTCTCTCACCCGAAAGGACACCGATGACCGACCTCGCAGTCGACCCGACCCCATTCCTCGCCGTGGGCGACGAGGATCCGGATGGCCCGCTCATCCCGATGGTGGTGTCGCTCACCTTCCCCGGGATGGACGCCCTCTCGCATCAGCTGCAGGACGAGTTCACGAGGATCGCCTTCGACGCCGTGCGCGCGGCGGGAGGCAGACCCCGGCTCGTGGACTCGGCCGGAGAGCGCCTCGCCTCGCACGAGGAGGTGTTGGGCGGCGCCGACGCGGTGGTGTTCCTCGGGGGCGGCGACGTCGACCTCGACTGCTACGGGCACGGCGGCCCGCCTCCCGCGAACCTGTACGGCGTCGATCGCCGCGCCGACGACTACTGCATCGGACTGATCCGCGAGGCCGCGAGCCGCGATCTGCCGACACTCGCGATCTGCCGCGGGTCGCAGCTGCTCAACGTCGCCTTCGGGGGCACGCTCATCCCCGACATCGAGAACTGGCCGATGCACAAGGGCGGTCCGGGGGAGCCGCTCTTCATCGACGAGGAGGTGATCCTCGAGCCCGATTCCGAGATCGCGCGCATCCTCGGGCGCACCCGCGCGGTCGTGCGCAACGGCCACCATCAGGCCGTGGCCGAGGTGGGGCCGGCGCTGCGCGCGACGGGGCGCGCCCACGACGGCATCGTCGAGGCGACCCAGCACCGGGAGGCGAGCTGGGTGCTCGGCGTGCAATGGCACCCGGAGGAGCCGGAGGCCGACGCCGAGGATCGGGCGCGGCTGTTCGGCGAGCTCGTGCGCCGGGCGCGGAAGGGCTGACCGCGATCACGTCGGAGATCCGGTCTCGGCGAGACGAACGCTCCTGGTTCGTTCTCACCGAGGCCGGATCTCCGATGGGACCCGCCGCCCGCTACACCGTCGCGGAGGCCGCCTCGAGCACGCCGGGCAGCCACTCGAGCGCCACGTCGCTGCCCATGTCCCACGACGAGGCGTCGTGGCGGCCGTACTCGCCGACCCGCTCGGCGCCCTGCTGCGCGAAGCGGCGGTCGATGTGCTCGCTGCCCTGGCTGTACGTCTCTTCGTAGAAGGTGTCGCCGAGCCCGAACATGGCGTAGCGCACGCCCGTGAGGTCGGGCAGTGCGGCGTCGAACGCCTCGGCGAACGGGATCGCCGTGTTCGGCAGGTCGCCCTCGCCGTGCGTGGAGCACACCACCAGGTAGAAGCGCTCGGGGGTGAGATCGGCGGGATCGAAGTTCTGCAGGTCGAAGACCTCGACGTCGTCGTGGGTTTCCCGCAGCTTCGCGCCGAGATCCTCGGCGATGAGCTCGGAGTTGCCGGATTCGGTGCCGTAGAGAACCGTGAACTTCACAGCTGGTTTCCTCTCTGATGGAGCGTTGCGCTCGGTGTTCGGTGACCTCGGCCGCCTACGCCCCGCGGGCGATGGCGATCATGCGGTCGTGATCGGGAAGCTTGTGCCTGACTCGGCCGGAGGGGGCGACGGATCGCTCGTGCTCGTCGAGCCTGAGCCACTGCTCGTAGCCGATGGCACGGTCGCGCACCTCCGCGGGGAGTCCTTCGAAGCCGAGTGTAGACGGCGATGCCGGGAGCGAGCCGTCGGCCAGGTCGGCCGCGATCTCGTCGGCGACCTCTTTCGCGCAGGCCCGGTTCTCGGGGATGGCGCCGCGCGGGCCGCGTTTGGCCCAGCCCGTGCGGTAGAGGCCGGGCTCGATGCGGCCGGTCTCGGCGCCGCTCGCGGTCAGCGCAGCGAGGGCGTGGTCCTTGCGGGCCGCGAAGCCGATGGCGGTGACGACGGCGGTGGCGGGGACGACCACCACCTGATCGCCCGCGGTGAACTCGACGCCCTCGACCCGGTGCTCGCCGAGCACGCGCAGCGGGGTGAGCCCGAAGCGCAGCGTCACCTCGGGGCCGTCGAAGCGGGGGCGGCTCGCGGCGATCATCTCGGAGATCGCGGCGACACGGCCGGCGGCTGCCCGGTCGAGCTGGGCGTCGGGCCCGGGATCGACGGGGTCGGGCGAGGCGTAGGCGGCGCGGGGGAGGGCGGCGAGCTCCTTGAGCATCTGCGGGTCGCCCTTGAAGTCGGCGGCCGCCGAGCGGCTGACGAGCGTGACGCGCGCCGCGGGCGCCTCGAGGTAGGAGTCGAGCAGTTCGTCGGCGATGTCGCTGCCCTCGTAGGCGTCGCGATCCTTCACGAGGAACCGGAGCACGTCGAGGGCGACGTTGCCGCCGCCGATGACCACCACGTCGGAGCCGAGCTGGGGGAGGCGGGCTCCCTCGTCGGGGTGGGCGTTGAGGGCGCGGGTGATGGCGCCGGCGCCGATGACGCCCGGCAGCTCGGCCCCGGGAATGCCGAGTTCGCGGTCGGCGGTGAGGCCGGTGGCGATCACCACGGCGTCGAACAGCTCGCGCAGTTGCGCGAGGGAGACGTCGCGCCCCACCTCGATGCCGCCGGCGAAGCGCACGGCCTCGTGCTGGAAGAGGCGGTCGAACTGCCTCGTGATGGCCTTGGTGTGCTGGTGGTCGGTGGCGACGCCGTAGCGCACGAGCCCGAACGGCGACGCGAGGCGGTCGAGGACGGTGATCTCGCAGCTCGGCACGGCGCGCAGCAGCGACTGCGCGAGGTAGCAGCCCGAGGGGCCGCTGCCGATGACGGCGATCTTCGGGGTCGTGGGTGACGACATCGCAGCTCCTTCGCGTTGCGGTGCGGCAGTGGGGCGTGTGGCACTGTGCCACGATCCGGCGCTCCGTTGCAATCCGGTTCGGTGGGCACCAGTGTAGCGCTAAAGATGCGCACTATGAATGTTTTTTGCCGGTATTCCCATATTTATATCCCCGTAACACGGAGAGACTTGCGCCATAAATCATTCATCGATAACTTATTTACCACCGGCCGCTCGCGTGATCGAGCGGGACTGAGTTCGACGAAGGAGTACGAATGACCGGACAGGCCACCCAGGGGGACGTGCCGTATCTCGACATCGCCTCGCCCGAGTTCGCCATGAACTCGGAAGCCGTGCGCGACGCGCGCGAGCGCAACTGGTACGCGAAGACCAACTACGGGTACGGCGTGCTGCGCTACAAAGAGGTCACCGAGCTGCTGAAGCACCCGAGCCTCAACCAGGGCAGCGCGAAGTGGCCGGATCACCACGGCGTGCACTCGGGCATCTTCCACGAGTGGTGGGCGAAGAACCTGCTCGTGCTCGAGGGCGAGGAGCACCACCGCATCCGCCGCCTGCTCAACCCCGCCTTCTCGCCGGGCGTCGCGCGCAAGCTCGAGCCCGAGTTCGCGGCCATCGCGAACGAGCTCATCGACGGCATGAAGCAGAAGCACGCCCGCGGCGAGCAGGTCGAGTTCGTCGCAGACTTCTCGGAGCCGTTCGCCACGCGCGCGCTCTGCGCGATGATGGGCCTCGACCATGAGCACTGGCCCTTCATCGCCTCGCGGGCGAACACCGTGGGCTACGCGCTCAGCGTCACCATCAAGGAGGACATCGATCGCATCGACGAGGCCGTGCAGGAGCTGTACGACTTCGTGGACCGCCTCATCGACGAGCGCCGCGAGAACCCGGGAGAGGACGTGGTCTCGCGCCTCGTGCAGTTCTCCCAGGCCGGCGACAAGCTCAGCGACGCCGAGCTGCGCAACGCCCTCGTGCTCATGCTGTTCGGCGGCATGGACACGACGCGCAACCAGATCGGCCTGCTGCTGCAGACCTTCATGCGCAACCCCGATCAGTGGGAGCTGCTCGCGCAGGATCCCGAGAAGTACGCGAAGCCCGCCCTCGAGGAGGGGCTGCGCGTCAACCCGACGACCCGCTGGGTGACCCGCGAGGCGAACGAGGACTTCGAGTTCCACGGCCTCGAGATCGAGCAGGGCACCACGGTGCACCTCTTCACGATGTCGAGCGGCACCGATCCCGAGGCCTTCCCCGACCCCGAGATCGACCTGAACGCCGAGAGCCGCAAGCAGCACCACACCTTCGGCGGCGGAGTGCACCACTGCCTCGGCCACTACATCGCCCGCGCCGACATGAGCGTCGCACTGCCGCTGCTCGCCCAGGCTTTCACCGACATCTCCTGCCCCGGCGGCGACGAGTGGCTGCCCGACTCGGGCAACCACGGGCCCGTTCGCCTGCCGATCGAGTTCGCGGTGCGCTGAGCAGCCGCAGCGCATCCGACAGACCTTCCAAAGACGAAAGGAACCACATGTCCGACCTCAAGACGGGAGGGCGCTTCGGCGCCGTCCTGCGGGAGATCCTCGCCGACGACACCGCATTCTCGCGGCACCAGGAGGCGAACCTGCGGCCCGAGATCGTGCAGGCGCTCGGCGACCGCATCCGCGAGACCGGCGTCAAGTACATCTACTACATGCTGCCCACCCTCGGCAGCCGCACCGTGGCGAAGGTGGTGCCCGCAGAGCTCTACGAGCGCATGCTGAAGAAGGGCATCGCCTTCCACCGCACCGCGCTCACCGATCTGCAGACCAGTCGCGAGGGC
The DNA here is from genome assembly GCF_004028235.1 of Leucobacter muris. Taxonomy (NCBI): domain Bacteria; kingdom Bacillati; phylum Actinomycetota; class Actinomycetes; order Micrococcales; family Microbacteriaceae; genus Leucobacter; species Leucobacter muris. The sequence continues at coordinate 969,655 of NZ_CP035037.1, forward strand.
GAGCTGATCGGCGGCGGCGTCGACGCCCACGAGTTCTGGGGGCTGCCCGAACCCGAGACCTTCCAGGTGCTGCCCTGGGATTCCGAGGTCGGCCGCATCTTCTGCACCGCCTACGACCCGCCCCACCTCGGCGAGGGCGGCGGCCGGCTCGTCGCGCTCGACACCCGAGCGCTCTTCAAGGCCGCGCATCGCGGGTTCACGGAGCGCACGGGCCTCGAGCTGCGCAGCGGGCTCGAACCCGAGATGACGTGGATCGGCCCCGGCATCGAACCCATCAGCAAGCAGGATCAGACCCCCGCCTACCAGGTCGAGAACCTCGAGAAGATGCGCCCCGTCTACAAGAAGGTGATCAGCTACGGTCAGGCGCTCGACTTCACGATGATCCAGGGCGACTACGAGGACGACGGTCAGATCGAGCTCAACTGGGACTACGATCGAGCCGACCTCACGGCCGAGCGCATGACCACGTACCGCCAGATCTGCAAGCAGGTGGCGCGCGAGCTCGGCCTCGAGGCCAGCTTCATGGCGAAGCCCTACAACGGCAAGATGGGCAACGGCTGCCACCACAACCTCAGCCTGTGGCGCGTCTCGGGCGACGGCCCGGCCGAGAACGTGATCGAAGACGGCCGGGTGGAGCTGCACGCGACCCAGACCGCCCGCCACGCGATCGGCGGCATGCTGCTGCACACGCCAGGCTCGATGCTCGTCATGGCCTCGACCGTCAACTCCTACAAGCGTTACTGGGACGCCGGCCAGTTCGCACCCTCGGGCGCCGACTGGGGCCTCGACACCCGAGGCGTCGCGATCCGCATCTCCGCGAACGGCCGCATGGAGTACCGCCTGCCCGACGCGAGCGTCAACCCCTACCTCTCGCACCTCTACCTGCTCGCCGCGATCGAGCACGGCCTGGAGGCGCAGATCGACCCGGGCGACCCCGGGCGGCTGAGCGAGGCGGCGCAGGGCGGCGCAGTGCCGAACACCCTCGGCATGGCCATCGAATCGTTCGAGGCCGACGAGTACCTCATGGGCGCGATGCCCGAGGAGCTCACCCGCATCTTCCTGCAGCTCAAGCGCGACGAGTGGGCGCGCTACTGCGGGATCATCACGCAGTGGGAATTCGATCAGTACTGGGAGGCGATTCCGTGACCGGCATCAGCACAGACACCGCAGGCACCGACAGCACCGCATCGGCGGCGAGCACCGAAGGGCGCACCATCCGTCTCGCGTGCATCGACTCCGAGGCGCTGCCGCTCTTCTCGAAGAGCACCGACGGCCGCACGCGCGGCGGCTACGAGCCCGAGGCCGCGGCCCTCGTCATGTCACGGCTCCCCGGAGGCGCCGCCGATGTCGAGTGGGTGATGGTGCCGTGGGAGGAGATGATCCCTTCCGTGCGCCGCGGCGACGCCGATGCCGTGTGGTGCGGCCAGGGCATCACGCCCGAGCGCTCCGCGCAGGTCGACTTCACCCGGCCCTACGCGGTGTTCAACGAGACCCTCGTCGTGCGCGCCGACGATCCCGCCCGCTCGCCCGACCAGCTCGACGGCTACAAGATCGGCGCCATCGCCGGCTCGACCAACATGAAGCTCGCCGAGACGTTCCCCGGCGTCGAGCTCGTCAGTTTCGGCGCCAGCGACGACGTGTTCGGCGACATGATCGAGGCGACCCGCTCGGGGGAGATCGACGGCTTCGTCGACGACGACGTCGTGATGATCCCGCTCGGGCAGGAGGATCCCGACTTCGTCGAGGCCTTCACCGTGCAGACCGGCAACCGCTGGGGCATCGGCGTCGCGCCCGGCAACGACGCGCTGCGCGAGGAGATCGACCGCGCCATCGACGAGGTCGTCGCCGACGGCTCGCTCGAAGCGGTGTGGCGCAGGTGGATGCCGCTGCTCGCCTTCCCGCTCACGAGCGAGGCGTAGATGGCGGCGCCCCGCGGCGATCGCGTGCCGCGCATCGGTGTGACGGGCATGTGGTCGAATCAGATCCACGGCCTGCGCTTCGACGGCAGCGCGGTCGCCGCGGCCGTGCTGCGATCGGTGATCCGGGCCGGCGGCGAGCCGCTCACCCTGTTCGCCGAGAGCGCGCTGCCGCCCGAGGAGCGGCTGCACGGCCTCGACGCACTGCTGGTGCCGGGCGGATCGGACATCGATCCGCGCCGCTACGGCCAGGAGCCTGTGGCGGCCACCTCGCCCGCCGACTTCGCAGCCCAAGACGACTTCGAAGCCGAGATGATGGCGGCGGCGATCCGGCTCGGGGTGCCCACCCTCGCGATCTGCCGCGGCTTCCAACTCCTGAACGTCGAGCACGGCGGCACGCTCGTGCAGGACGTGGACGCCGACAGTCCTCACCGCAACTCGGTGCACGACGTCGAGATCGATCCCGGATCGGCGCTCGCCGCCGCGATCGGGGCGGCGAGCCTGCCGGTGTCGTCGTACCACCACCAGGCGGTCGACCGGGTGGGGGAGGGGCTGCGCGTCACGGGGCGCGCGCCCGACGGGGTGGTGGAGGCGCTCGAGCACGAGACCGCCCCGCTCCTCGCGATCCAGTGGCATCCCGAGGACAACGCCGGCGAGGACGCGCGGCAGCACGCGCTCTTCGCCTGGCTCATCGACCGGGCGCGGGCGAGAATGGGCCGAGACGCCTGACACAGCCGCCCGCGAGCCGCGGGCGGCGCACACAGATCAGAACAGAGGGGAAGTGGAATGAGCAGCGCACGAGTGCTGGTGATCGAGCACCAGAAGAACGCCGGGCTGGGTCAGCTGTCGGATCGGCTGACCGAGAACGGCTTGACGCTCGAGACCGTCGGGCCCGACGCGGGAGCGCCCGTGCCGGAGTCGCTCGACGGCTACGACGCACTGATCGTGCTCGGCGGCGCCATGGGGCCCACCGAGGACGACAAGGCGCCCTGGTTGCCCGCCACCCGCAAGCTGCTCGTCGACGGCGTCGAGCTCGGGGTGCCCACCCTGGGCATCTGCCTCGGAGCCCAGCTGCTCGCCACCGCGACGGGCGGTCACGTGCGCACGATGCCGCAGGGGCCCGAGGTGGGCCTGTACGACGTCGACTTCACCTCGACCGCGGCGGGCGACCCGCTCTTCGGCGGTCTCGCCGAGACCTCGGTGCCCGCGGTGCAGTGGCACTGGCTCGAGGCCGACCGGCTGCCCGACGGCGCGCAGGTGCTCGCCTCGAGCCCCGCGTGCCGCAATCAGGCGTTCCGCGTCGGCGCAGCCGCGTGGGGCGTGCAGTTCCACCCCGAGGCGCTCGGCGCTACGGCGCAGGACTGGGTCGACGAGGATCGCGAGAGCCTCGACGAGCTCGGCCTCGAGGAGGCCGCGGTCGTGGGCGATGTGCGGGCGGCCGAGCCACGGCTGGGCGCCGTGTGGCTGCCGATCGCCGATCGATTCTCGGAGATCGCGAAGCTCACGGCGGCCGAGGCCGCCTGATCCGCAGCACGTCGCACCGCGCGCGCGACCGCTCAGTCGGCCTATTCGTATCGAGCCGGCCTGCGATTCACGCGAATCGCAGGCCGGCTCGATACGAACGGGCTGTCTCGATGAGGCCCTAGCCGTCGGTGCGGTAGATCAGCTGCACGTCGGCGCCCTCCGGGCCGAGCCGCTTCCGCGCGAAGCCCTCGAGGGTGTCCGGCACCAACACGCCGGGCAGCAGCTGCGACGAGTTGCCCACGAGCACATTGCCGTGGCGGCCCACCAGCGCCATCTCGATGCCGCTGCGCTGCAGCACCGGCAGCAGCTCGGCCTCGAGGTCTGCCACCTGGATGTCGTTGCCGATCGCCCCCACACGCACGCCCGCCACGTTCGCCGGCACGGTGAGGGTGAGCACGTACGCCTCGACCCCGAGGTAGTCGATGTAGGGGCCCACGAGCGCGGGAGTGCCCTCGTGGAATGCGCGGATGAACCACTCGTGGTGCTCGTAGTCGTAGTAGCGGTCGGCGCCCGGCACGACGCCGAAGGAGTAGCGGGCGAATCGCGACTCGTCCTCGCGCACCCACCACTCCAGGTGGCCGCGCTCGAAGCTCAGCGCCGAGTGCGCGAAGATGAGCCCGCAGCCGTCGACCACGGCGTTGTCGGCGAGATAGCGCACCGCGAGCGCTCGAAGCCGGCGCCGCACCCCCTCGCCCAGATCGAGACGTCCCGAGTCGTCGAGGGTCAGCAGCGCGATCAGATCTTCGGACAGCTTCTGGAGGTGGTCGAAGCGGTCGTTCAGCCACTCGTCGACGCTCTCGATCGCCGAGGCGACCTCGGCCGCGCTCACCGCTCATCCTCCGCCGCGCCCTCGAGCGCGAGCTTGCCCTCGACGATCAGCTGCATGTTCCCCCTGACGTGGTCGACGGCGAGACGCTGCGCCTCGTCGGCCTGCTGCTGCTCGATCGCCATCACGATCGCGAGGTGCTCGGTGAAGGCCTGCTGCACCGAGGCGCGGCAGATCGCGTCGCACCAGAGGAACGGGGACAGCTCGGAGTGGAGCCGCTGCTCGCCCGTCAGCAGTCGTCGGGAGTGGCTGAGCACCGCGATCTCGAAGTGGAACCGGCTATCGGCGAGCGAGCGCTCGCGGCCGCCGCGGCCCTCTCGGGCCTCGAATGCGAACTCCGCGAGCCTCGTGCGCAGCCCCGGCTGCGTGCGCTCCGCGGCGAGGCGCGCGGCCATGCCCGAGATCGCGGCGTGCTCGTCGAAGAAGTCGCGCAGGGCGACGAGACTCGTGCGCGCCAGCGAGGAGCGCAGCTCCTGCGGCGAGGGGAACGGCGCCTGCACCACGAAGGTGCCGCCGTTGCGGCCCCGCCTCGTCTCCACGATGCCCTGCGCGCGCAGCTCGGCGAGCGCCTTGCGCAGCGTCGCCACGGCCACCCCGAACTGGTTGGCGAGCTCGGCCTCGACCGGCAGGCGCTCGCCGACGGTCAGCACGCCCATCGAGATCGCCGCGGCGATCCGCTGGGCGATCCCGCCGACGCTCGGGCCGCCGGGCTCGCTCTCTCCGTGCTGCGGGGACTGCCCCAGCGGGGGTTTCTGCAAGCGCGCCCCCGCTCAGGACTCGTCGTCGAAGCGGAGCGCACGCGCGATGAGGCGCTCCTGCTCGACGGCGTGCACCTTCGCCGACCCCGTCGAGGGGGCCGCGGAGGCGGGGCGGGTGACGGCGCGGATGCGATCGTTCGCCAGGTGCTTCGACAGCTCGAGCGAGATGAACGGCCACGCCCCCTGGTTCTCGGGCTCGTCCTGCACCCACACCAGCTCGGCGCCGGGATACTGGGTGAGCACGCGGCCCAGCTGCACGCTCGGCACGGGGTAGAACTGCTCCACCCGCACGAGGGCGATGCGCGGGTCGGGCCGCTTCTCGAGCGCGACGCGCAGGTCGTAGTAGACCTTGCCCGACACGAGCAGCACGCGCTGCACCGCCTGGTGGTTCTCGATCGCGGGATCGTCGAGCACGGGCTGGAACGTGCCCGTCGTGAAATCCTCGACCGCGGAGGCCGCGCCGCGCAGGCGCAGCATCTGCTTCGGGGTGAAGACGATGAGCGGCTTGCGGGGGCGGGCGTAGGCCTGGCGGCGCAGCAGGTGGAAGTAGTTCGCCGGCGTCGAGGGGCGCGCGACGATCATGTTGTCCTCGGCGCACAGCTGCAGGTAGCGCTCGATGCGGGCCGACGAGTGGTCGGGGCCCTGGCCCTCGTAGCCGTGGGGGAGCAGCATGACCACTGAGGAGCGCTGGCCCCACTTCTGCTCGGCCGCCGCGATGTACTCGTCGATCACGGCCTGCGCGGTGTTCGCGAAGTCGCCGAACTGGGCCTCCCACAGCACGAGCGCGTCCTCGCGTTGCAGGGAGTAGCCGTACTCGAACGCGAGCGCCGCGTACTCGGAGAGCAGCGAGTCGTAGATCCAGAAGCGGGCCTGCTCGTCGGAGAGGTTGAGCAGCGGGATCCACTCCTGGCCGTTGGCGCGGTCGTGGAACACCGCGTGGCGCTGCGCGAAGGTGCCGCGGCGCGCGTCCTGGCCCACGAAGCGCACCGCGGTGCCCTCCATGAGCAGCGAGCCGAGCGCGAGCAGCTCGCCGAAGCCCCAGTCGATGCCGCCCTCGCGGCTCATCTCGAAGCGCTTGTTGAGCAGCTGCTGCAGCTTCTGGTGCACGGTGAAGCCCTCGGGCTTGTTCGCGAAGGCGTCGCCGATGCGCTCGACCACGGCCCGCTCCACCGCGGTCTCGAGCGGCGCGGGCCCGGGGCCGCCGGCCTCGGCGACCTCGCCGATGCCGCCGGCGCCGACGATCGGGATCGAGCCCGTCTGCGCCGCGTGGGTCTCCTGGAACGCGACTTCGAGCCGGTCCTGGAAGTCTTGCTTCGCCTTCTCGTACTCTTCCTCGGTGATGTCGCCGCGGCCGACGAGCGCGCTCGTGTAGAGGCGGCGCGTGGAGCGCTTGGCCTCGATGAGGTCGGTCATGAGCGGCTGGGTCATCGACGGGTCGTCGCCCTCGTTGTGGCCCCGGCGGCGGTAGCAGACGAGGTCGATGATGACGTCGATGTGGAAGCGCTGGCGGAACTCGTACGCGAGCTTCGCCACGCGCACGACCGACTCGGGGTCGTCGCCGTTCACGTGGAAGATCGGCGCCTGCACGACCTTGCCGATCTCGGACGAGTAGACGCCCGAGCGGGAGTCGAGGGGCAGCGTGGTGAAGCCCACCTGGTTGTTGATGATGATGTGGATCGTGCCGCCCGTGCGGTAGGCCCGCAGCTGCGACATCTGCAGCGTCTCGTAGACGACGCCCTGGCCGGCCATCGCCGCGTCGCCGTGCACGAGCACGGGCAGCGTGGTGAACGAGCCGATCGGCTTGAGATCCTGCTTCGCGCGCACGATGCCCTCGAGCACGCCGTCGACGGTCTCGAGGTGCGACGGGTTCGCGGCGAGGTGCACCGGCACCTGGGTGCCGTTCGGAGCGGTGAAGACGCCCGACGTGCCCAGGTGGTACTTGACGTCGCCCGAGCCGGCCTTCTGGGACTGGGCCCCCTCGAACTCGCGGAAGATCTGGCCGTAGGTCTTGCCCGCGATGTTCGACAGCACGTTGAGGCGGCCGCGGTGGGCCATGCCGATGTCGACGCTGTCGACGCCGTCTTCGGCCGCGTCGATGAGCATCGCGTCGAGCAGCGGGATCACCGACTCGCCGCCCTCGAGGCTGAAGCGCTTCTGGCCGACGTACTTGGTCTGCAGGAAGGTCTCGAAGGCCTCGGCCTCGTTGAGCTTCTCGAGGATGCGCATCTGCTCGTCGCGGCTGGGCTTCGCGTAGGGCACCTCGAGCTGCTCGCGCAGCCACAGGCGCTGGCCCGGATCCTGGATGTGCATGTACTCGATGCCGATCTTGCGGCAGTACGAGTCGCGCAGCACGCCGAGGATGTCGCGCAGCTTCATGGCGCGCTTGCCGCCGATGCCGCCCGTCACGAACTCGCGGTCGAGGTCCCAGAAGGTGAGGCCGTGGTTCTCGATCTCGAGATCGGGGTGGGTGCGCTGCACGTACTCGAGGGGATCGATGTCGGCCATCAGGTGGCCGCGCACGCGGAACGAGTTGATGAGCTCCTGCACGCGGGCGGTCTTGTCGACCGCGCCCGAGACGTCGACGTGAATGTCGGTCGCCCACTGCACGGGCTTGTAGGGGATGCGCAGGGCCGCGAAGATCTCCTCGTAGAAGCCGTGGCCACCGGTGAGGCGCTCGTGCACGAGCTTGAGGAACTCGCCCGAGCCGGCGCCCTGGATGACGCGGTGGTCGTACGTGCTCGTGAGCGTGATGGTCTTCGAGATGCCGAGGCGCACGAGCACGTCTTCGGAGGCGCCCTGGAACTCGGCCGGGTACTCGAGCGCGCCGGCGCCGATGATGGAGCCCTGACCGCTCATGAGGCGCGGCACCGAGTGCACGGTGCCGATGCCGCCGGGGTTGGTGAGCGAGATCGTGGTGCCCTGGAAGTCGGCTGCGCCGAGCTTGTTGTCACGGGCGCGCTTCACGAGGTCTTCGTAGGCGGCGAGGTACTCGTTGAAGTCGAGGGTCTCGGCGCGCTTGATGCTGGGGACGAGCAGCGAGCGGGTGCCGTCGGGCTTCGGCACGTCGATCGCGATGCCGAGCCCGATGTGGGAGGGCGCGACGAGCGACGGCTTGCCGTCGATCTCGGCGTAGGCGACGTTCTGGCTGGGGAACTCCTTGAGCGACTGGATCAGCGCCCACCCGATGAGGTGCGTGAAGGAGACTTTGCCGCCTCGGCTGCGGCGCAGGTGGTTGTTGATGACGATGCGGTTGTCGATCAGCAGCTTGGCCGGGATCGTGCGCACGCTCGTGGCGGTCGGCACCGTGAGGCTCTGATCCATGTTCTTGGAGAGCGTGCGCGCCATGCCGCGCAGCGGGGTGACCGTGTCCTCCTGCTGCTCGGCGGCCTCGGCGCGGGCGGAGGCGCGGGGGGCGTCGGCGGGGATCGGGGCCTCGCGGGGAGCCGTGTTGGTGGTGCGCGCGGGCTGCGTCGAGGTGGGGGCCGTCGACGGCGCGGCGGGGGATGCGGGGGAGACCACAGCGGGCTGTGCGGTGGCCTTCGGCCGAGGAGCTGCGGCTGCGGGCGGTGCGGCTTCGGCGCCGTACTTCTCGAGCACCGGCCACCACGACCGGTCGACCGAGTTCTTGTCGACCTGATACTGCTTCCACAGCTCATCGACGAGCCACTCGTTTGCACCGAAATCTCCTGCGGGACCAGCCTGTCCGGTGGTCTCCGTGCGCTCCGCCAAAGCGACTTCCCTTCGTTGATGTCGTATGTGGCAACTCGTAGCCGGGACCGGCTCCGTAGCCGGTGTCCGGTAAACAAGCCTACGCCTTTCGAAAGCACGATGGGGGATGACTCTCAGGAAGAACCCCCACCCCCGACTGCTAGGATCGGTAGGGCTATGGACGCAGACTCTCGAAGACCGTCAGACCCCCCCCCGAGTATCGGCCGCGCTGAAGCGCGGCACCCCGCACCTCCGAGGAGCGGCCGGTGAACGACTGGCTCCTGCTGCTCATCGGTATTCTCCTCACCGTCGGCACGGGCATCTTCGTCGCCGCCGAGTTCTCCCTCGTCGCCCTCGACCGCCACGACCTCGAGCGGCGCCGGGCCGGCGGGCAGCGCGGCCTCGACCGCGTGATCCGCGGTCTCACCCGCACCTCGACGCACCTGTCGAGCGCGCAGCTGGGCATCACGCTCACCACGCTGCTCGCCGGCTACACGCTCGAGCCGGCGATCAGCGGCTTCCTCGACGCCCCCCTGGGCGCGCTCGGCGTGCCGGAGGGGCTGCGGCGCGCCATCAGCGCGCCCGTCGCGGTCGCCCTCGCGACGGTGTTCTCGATGATCGTCGGTGAGCTCGTGCCGAAGAACTTCGCGCTCGCGAAACCGCTCGCGACGGCGAAGGTCGTGATGCCGGCCCAGGCGGCGTTCACCACCACCTTCAAGCCCGCGGTCATGGCGCTGAACGGCAGCGCGAACGGCATCCTGCGCTCGATCGGCATCGAGCCCAAGGAGGAGCTGTCGGGCGCGCGATCGGCCGAGGAGCTCTCATCGCTCGTGCGCCACTCCGCGAGCGCGGGACTGCTCGAGGCCGACACCGCCACGCTGCTCGACCGCACGCTGCGCTTCTCCGAGCTCACCGCGGCCGACGTGATGACGCCGAGACTCAGGGTCGAGAGCGTGCAGCGGCTCGAGCCGGCCCAGGCCGTGCTCGAGCTCTCCGGGCGCAGCGGCTACTCGCGCTTCCCCGTCATCGACGAGGATCGCGACGACGTCGTCGGCGTCGTGCACGTCAAGCAGGCGGTCGCGGTGCCCCGCGGCAAGCGGGGCGAGGTGCCGGTGGCCGCGCTCGCGGAAGACGTGGTGCGCGTGCCCGAGACCATGCACCTCGATCACCTGCTCGAGGAGCTGCGCTCCTCGGGCTTCCAGCTCGGCATCGTCGTCGACGAGTACGGCGGCACCGCCGGCATCGTGACCCTCGAAGATCTGGTCGAGGAGATCGTCGGCGAGGTCGCCGACGAGCACGACCGCGCCGCCGCCGGCGTGGTGGGCACAGCCGAGCAGATGACCTTCCCGGCCGACCTGCGCCCGGACGAGGTGCGCGACCAGACCGGCGTCGACATCCCCGACGACGACGCCTACGACACCGTGGCCGGTTACGTGCTGCGCGAGCTCGGGCGCATCCCCGACCCGGGCGACGAGGTGTCGCTGCCCGACGGCGGCACGTTGCGGGTCGAGCGGATGGACGGTCGCCGCATCGCGCGCGTGCGCTACACGAGCCCGCCGGTGCCCGCCACCGACGCCGACGACCGAGCGGAGGACCGCGCATGAGCGACTGGATGGGAATCGTCTGGCTGGTCGTGCTGCTCGCCGCCAATGCCTTCTTCGTGGGCGCCGAGTTCGCCGTGATCTCGGCGCGCCGCTCGCAGATCGAGCCGAGAGCTGAAGCCGGCTCGAAGCGCGCGAAGACCGCGCTCTACGCCATGGAGCACGCGACGCTCATGCTCGCCACGAGCCAGCTGGGCATCACCGTGTGCTCGCTGCTGATCCTGAACGTCTCCGAACCCGCGATCCACCACCTCCTCGAGGGGCCGCTCGCGTGGACGGGCCTGCCCGTCGAGGCCGTCTCGATCGCGGCGTTCGTCATCACGCTGCTGCTCGTCTCGTACCTGCACGTCGTGCTCGGCGAGATGGTGCCGAAGAACGCGGCGTTCTCGCTGCCCGATCAGGCTGTGCTGCTGCTCGCGCCCCCGCTCGTCGCGGTGTCGCGGGTGCTGAAGCACGTCATCGCCGCCCTCAACGCCATCGCCAACGGCGTGCTGCGCATGTTCGGCGTCGAGCCGAAGTCCGAGACCAACAGCACCTACACGCTCGAGGAGGTCGCGAGCATCGTGAGCCAGTCGACGCGCGAGGGGCTGCTCGAGGATCGCAGCGGCACCCTCACCGCGGCGTTCGAGTTCACCGAGAAGCGGGCCGACGATCTGCTCGTGCCGCTCGAACGGCTGGTCGTGCTGCCCGCCGGGGCCACGCCGCTCGACGTCGACGCCGCGGTCGCGCGCCACGGCTTCTCGCGCTACCCGATCGCCGACGCCGACGGGGGGCTCGCGGGCTACGTGCACATCAAGGATCTGGTGCGCCTCGGGGAGGAGCGGATCGCCGAGCCGATTCCGGGCAAGCGGATCCGCGCGATGATCTCGATCCACGCCGGCACCGAGCTGGAGGACGTGCTCGCGCGCATGCAGGCCCGCGGCATCCACCTCGCCCGCATCTACGACGGCGACGGCGCCGACCTCGGCGTCGTCTTCCTCGAGGACGTGATCGAAGAGCTCGTGGGCGAGGTGCACGACGCGACCCGCCGCCGACGCTTCGACTAGGGCGTCGTCCCACGGGCCTCGGGGCCGGGCTCGCCCCGGAGGCCCGTCGACGGGCGCCCGGTGTCGCGAGCCCGAGGCATCCCGGGGCTCCCGGGGCTCTGAGGCATCCCGGGGCTCCGGGGTGCGAGAGCTGCGTCGCTCAGTGCGCGGCGAAGACGAGGTGCGCGGCGAGCTCGTCGGCGAGGAACCAGTCGCCGGCCAGCAGTGGATTGTCGGGCACGCTGAGACGCACGTCGAACTCGGCGGCGTCGTCGGTGAGCTCGGTGGGCGTCACGCGCAGGGTCGTGTCGGGGCGCACGATGCCCTGCGCCGAGAGGGTGCCGACCACGCTGACCGTGGCGCTCTCGCTCAGGTCGCCCCGCAGCGCCGTCGGCTCGGTGAGCTCGAAGGCCGCGTCGGGCAGCCCCACCGCGCTCACGTCGAGCCTCGCCTCGGTGATCACCCCGTCGAGCAGCACGATGTAGCCGCTCGTCGACAATGTGCTGCCGATCAGCGCGGAGAGGGTGTCGCCCCCGGTCTCGGTGAGCAGCCGGGTCTCGGTCACCTCGTAGACGCGCTCGGTCGACACCTCGAGCAGGTCGGACTCCGCGGTGGTGCGCAGCTCGATCGCCTGGTGCGCAGCCGACGAGACCGGGGCGCAGGCGGTGAGGCAGAGCGGCAGCGCCGCCGAGACGGTCGCCACCACACGAACGGTGCGCGCGGATCGGCGCGACGGCACGGTGGTCACGGTGGCCTGGCTCCTCTCGCGTTCGTTCGACACCCGGTGAGACTACGCGTCGAAAGTGGGAGGCCGATGGGAGGGGGCTCGGGGGCCGGGGCGGCGCGCCGCGGCTGGCCGACGGTCGGCTCGATCCTAGGCGTCGCGCAGCGCGTCGACGGGCTCGATGCGCGCCGCCTTGAGCGCCGGATAGGTGCCCGCGAGCAGCCCCACGAGCGCGCCGACCAGCACTCCGACCGGGGCCGCCCACACGGCGAGCACGGGCGTCCACTGCTGCACGAGGCACACCCCGATCACCCCGAAGAGCCCACGACCACGCCGATGAGGCCTCCCAGCACGCCGATGGTGAACGACTCGAGCATGAACTGCGCGGCGATGTCGCGGGTGCGCGCGCCGAGCGCCCGGCGCAGGCCGATCTCGCCCCGCCGCTCCGACACCGACAGCAGGGTGACGCTCGCGATCCCGATGCCGCCGCCGAGCAGCGCCACGACGCCGATCGCGAGGAACAGCACGTTGACGTCGGCCTCGACCCCCGATCGCAGCGCGCTGCCGTCGGGCGGCGCCGACACCTTGAAGACCTGCGGGTCGTTCGGGTTCAGCGCGATCGGCGCCTGGTGCGCGACGACCGACCCCGCGCCCACGGCGATGCGGATGTCGAGGCTCTCGGCCGCGGCCAGCCCGAGCTCTGCCCGCGCCGTGCCGATCGGCATGATCACCGAGTCGAGCAGCGCGCTGCGCGTGCCGACCTCGCTCAGGATGCCGATGACCGTGTAGGCGCGGCCGTCGACGAAGATCGCCGGCTGCCCGGTGACCCGGTTCACGCCGAGCTGCTCGGCCGCCCCCGACCCGAGCACGACCACCCGGTCGCGACGCTGCTCGTGGCCGGAGTCGAAGAAGCGGCCCGTGCCGATTCCGCCCTCGACGACGTCGAGCAGCTCCGGCGAGGCGCCGACGACGGGTGGCGGCGCCTTCGCGGCGGCGGAAGGATCCTGCACCTCGACGGCGTCGACGCTCGGGGAGCCCGTCGCCTTCGCGTAGAGCGCCGCGTGCTCGACCCCGACGAGGTCGCGCACCCGCTCCACCGAGTCCCAGGGCAGCCGAGCGGTGGCGCGCTCCTTGCCGCCGGGCCCGCTGCTCGTGCCCGGCTCGATGGTCACGCGCGTCGCGGCCAGCGCGTCGAACTGCTGCGCGATCTGACCGGCCGCGGTCTGCGCGAAGCCGATCGTGGCGACGAGCGAGGCGATCCCGAGCACGGTGCCCACGAGCGTGATGAGCAGCCGCGAGGGGCGCGCTCCCGCGCCCTCGAGGGACTCGCGGATCAGATCCCGCGGGGAGATGCCCGGGATCGCGCGCCGCGGCCGGCGCTCGCGCCGGATCCTCACGCGATCTCCGAGAGCTCGCCGTCGTGCATCCGCACCCGGCGCCGCGCCGACGCCGCGACCGCCTCGTCGTGCGTGATCATGACGATCGTGAGGCCCTCGGCGCCGAGCTCGTCGAAGAGGCGCATGACGGCGCGCGAGTTGGCGCGATCGAGGTTGCCGGTGGGCTCGTCGGCGAGCAGCAGCCGGGGCGACGTGCACACCGCGCGGGCGATGGCGACCCGCTGGCGCTCGCCGCCGGACAGCGTGCCGGGGGAGAAGTCGACGCGGTGGGAGAGCCCCACCCGTTCGAGGGCGCTGCGCGCGAGGGGCTCGCGCTGCTCGCGCGGCAGGCCCGCATACGCGCCCGCGAGCATGACGTTCTCGAGCACGCTGCGGGTGGGCAGCAGGTGGAACGACTGGAACACGAAGCCGATGGCGCGGGCGCGCAGCGCGGCCCGCTCGTCGTCGTCGAGCTCCGAGACGTCGACGCCCTCGAAGAGGAACCGGCCGGTGCTCGGGCGGTCGAGCAGGCCGAGCGTGTTGAGCATGGTCGACTTGCCCGATCCCGAGGGCCCGACGATCGCGAGATAGTCGCCGCGCGCGACGGTGAGGTCGATTCCGCGCAGCGCGTTGACGGGCGGCGGGCCGGGGAAGAACCGGGTGACGTCGGCGAGTTCGATGATGGGGCCGGGGTGCTCGGGATCGCCGACCGCCGCGACGGGGCCGACGCCGGCGGCGGAGTCCGAGAGCGCGGCGCGCTCGGCCCGGCGGTGGGCCTGCGCGCGGGCCCGCGCGCGGCGCACGACCTCTCGGTCGCTCGCGGGTTGCGGGCGGGCGGCGGGCAGTGCGCCCGCGATGAGGGCGTCGAGGTCGCTCATCGCCCCACCACGACCTTGACCCCCGCCTCGATGCGCGGATCGTCGGAGGCGATCTCGACGTAGCCGTCGGCTGCGAGCCCCGCCCGCACGGCGATGTTCTCGGTCTCGGCGTCGGGTCCGCTCTTCGGATCGATGAGCAGTTCGACGCGTTCCTCGCCCGCCGATCCGGCCGAGAGCGCGGCGATCGGCACGGCGAGCACCTCGCCGTCGGTCGAGGCGATGGGGATGCGCAGGCGCACGTTCGTGCCCCGCAGCGCCTCGATCTGCTCGGGGGAGAGCTCGCCCGGGCTCAGCTCGACGGTGTAGCGGGCCGCGCCGCCCGAGCTCTGATCCGCGCTGTTCTCCGCCGCGCCCTCGGTCGAGCGCGTCTGGGGTGCGGTGACGCGCTGCACGGTGGCGGTCAGCTCGGTGCCGTCGGGTGCGGGGAAGAACGCGGTGAGGCCCTCGGTGATGAGTTCGGCGTCCTGCTGCGACACCGAGCCCACGATCGTGAGGGTGGCGCCCGAGACGCTCATGGGCGACCCGGAGAGGATGTCGCCCCGTTTGACCGAGACCGCGTCGACGCGGCGGGGCAGGTCGGCGAGGAAGAGCGCCTCGCTCGACGGAAGCGTGGGGAGTACGCCCTCCTGGGCCTCGGCGAGCAGCTGCTGCGCGTCCGAGAGCTGATCGGAGGCGGCGTTCACCGCGGCCTGCTCGCCGATCACGTTGGTCGCCCCCGCGTCGACGGCCTGGCTCAGCGCGGCTCTGGCCTGCGCGAGCCCCGTGCCGGCGTCGCGCACGCCGCGCTCGGCGTCGCGCAGCATCTGCTGGGCCTCGGGCCCGCCGGCGGCGGGCGCGTAGCCGATCTGCTCGTAGAGCACGCCGAGCGCGACCGCGGTGTCGTAGTCGAAGACGTCGGAGGCGGTGTCGCCGACCCAGTACCCCATGCCCGCGAGTGCGACCTTCAGCTGCACGACGTCGGGGCCGCGCATGCCCACCGCCAGCGAGCGGTACGCCGGCAGATCGCCGGAGAGCACCACGACCGGGCGGCCGGCGAGTTCGAGGGCGATGCCGCCGGGTTGCAGAACGGCGCCGACCTCCGGCACGTGGCCGGTCACCACGGGCCGGTCGCTGGCCCCGGCGGTGTCGACGGAGGCCTCGACCGCGTCGGCGTAGGTGATCTCGCCCCGGGAGACGATCGTGTTCTCGATCGTCCGCTGCTCGATCGGCGCGGTGACGGGCCCGGGTTCGGGGGCGGCGGTGCGAGCCGCGAGCTCGGCGGGCGACACGATGAACTGCATGACCGCGACGCCGATCAGCAGCGACACGACGGCGACCGCGGCGATCAGGGCCACGAGCCGCGTGCCCGACCAGCCCGGTCGCCGCTCCTCGGCGGTCGCCGGGGCCTCGGTATCGGGCTCGGGATCCCGAACCCCGTCAGCGGGCCCGCCTTCCGAGCCCGCGCGCCTCCGGCGCCCAGGCAGCGCCATGCCTACGACTTCTTCTGGTCGGCGCCGTGCTTGGCGATCAGCGCGTCGAGCTCGGCCCGGTGCTCGTCGACGAAGCGCTGCTCGAGGTCGAACTGCACTGTGCGCACCTGCTGCTCGTAGTCGATGCCGTCCTTGCACTTCCAGTCGGTGACCGCCATCTCGATCTCGCGCTGCTGGAACTCCGACTTCTGCCGGTCGCTCGGCCCGCTCCA
Organism: Leucobacter muris; assembly: GCF_004028235.1. Taxonomy (NCBI): domain Bacteria; kingdom Bacillati; phylum Actinomycetota; class Actinomycetes; order Micrococcales; family Microbacteriaceae; genus Leucobacter; species Leucobacter muris. The sequence goes on from NZ_CP035037.1 coordinate 985,672, forward strand.
GCCCGCGAGGTCGTCGCCCGTGCCCTCGGGCGGGGTCTGGAGGGTGTTCCACTCCTCGTTGAGGCCGTCCATCGCGGTCTGCGGGCTCACGAGGTCGGTGTAGCCGGCGTCGGCCATGCACTCCGACCACTCGCGGTCGAGTTTCGCCACGTCGTCGTTGGGGCTCGGCGCACCCGGGTCGTCGTAGTTGTAGAGTTCGCTCCACACCGCGTTCATGCTCTCGAAGAGCTCCGCGAACTCCGGGTCCTCGTAGGCGGCCATCGCCGAGCCGTACTCGTCCTGCACCTCGTGGTCGGCCGCACCGTAGCAGCCGCTCTGGGTCCAGTCCCACTCGTAGGTGCCGTCCTCCATAGCGGCCATGTCCTCTTCGCTGGGCTGCGGGCCGGAGAGCGCCTCGTAGTAGGCCTGCTGCTCGGACTCGCTGAGCGACTCGACGTATCCCTGGTTGGGGTCGACGTACTCCTCGGACTGCTGCTCCATCTCGGCGAGGCCGGGCCAGTCGACGATGCCGTAGCCGTACTGCTCGGCGAACTCGAGGCTGCCCCACTCGATCCCGTCGTCGCCCAGTGTCGACATGCCGCCGTTTTGGGAGTTCGGCTGGTAGTCGAAGCCCTCGCCGGCCATGCACTCGGCGACGAGCTCCTCGCGCTTCGCGTTGATGCGCTCGTAGAACTCCTCGGACTCGGTCTCGGCGCTGGAGAGCGACGAGAGGTACTCGGAGAGCGGGCCTTCATCGTCGGAGGCGTTCTTCCCGCCGCCGCTCCCGCTGCAGGCGACGAGCGTCAGCAGCGAGGCGGCGAGGATCGCGGGGAGCGCGGCTCTGGCGGAGACGGTACGTGACGACATCGGCACCTCATTCTGGGTTCGAGGGACGGGCGTCCCGCTCTCAGGCTCACCGAACTTGTGCCGATTGTGTAGTACAAGTTCGGAGTGGTTGCCGCCAGCGTATCGCACAAGTGTTGATGAAGTCGCGGAGGGGGGTCCGCCGTCCGTGACGGGCTCGAGGGGCGGTGGGGGCGATCACACCTCGAGCAGACGCCGCAGGTGCTCGCCCACCCGCTCGAACTCGATGAGGAACGCATCGTGACCGAACGGAGAGTCGATGCGCGTGGCGCGATCCCCGTCGAGGCTGCCGGGGGTGTGGCGGGCGATCTCGTCCTGCCCCTCGAGCGTGAAGAGCCGGTCGCTCGGGATACCGAGCACGAGCGTGGGCAGCTGCAGCGTCGAGAGCGCCGCCCGCACCCCGCCGCGCCCGCGGCCCACGTCGTGCGAGTTCATGGCCTGCACGAGCGTGACGTAGCTGCCCGCGTCGAAGTGGCGCGTGAACTTGTTGCCGTGGAAGTCGAGGTAGCTCTCGACGGCGAATCGTCCGCCGCCGCCGAGCGGGCTGACCGCCGACTGCCAGGAGCGGCCGAAGCGGTCGTCGAGCTCGGTGTGACTGCGGTAGTTCAGCAGGGCGAGGCGGCGGGCCGTCGCGAGCCCGTGGTGCGGCCCCACCCCGTCGGGGGCGTCGTAGTAGTTGCCCCCGCGGCAGAAGGGGTCGGAGCGGATCGCCTCGAGCTGCACGAGGTTCAGGCCGATCTGGTCCGCGGTCGTGACCGGGGGTGCGGCGATCACCGCGAGCCGCTCGGTGCGCTCCTGGTGCGAGATGCCCCACTCGAGCGCGTGCATGCCGCCCATCGAGCCACCGATCACGGCGGCGAAGCGGTCGATGCCGATCTCGTCGGCGAAGCGGGCGGCGGCGGCCACCTGATCCCGGATCGTGAGGTAGGGGAAGCGCCCGCCCCACTCGCCCCCCCCGACGGGTCGAGCGAACCGGGCCCGGTCGAGCCCTGGCACCCGCCCAGCACGTTGGGCGCGATGACGCAGTAGCGGCTCGTGTCGAGCGGGCGGCCGGGGCCGACGATCTCGCTCCACCAGCCGTCGGTCGGGTGGCCGGGCCCCGCGGGCCCGACGAGGTGGCTGTCGCCCGTGAGCGCGTGGAACACCAGGATCGCGTTGTCGCGCTGCTCGTTCAGCTCGCCGAAGGTCTCGTAGGCGATGCGCACGTTCGGGATCTCGGCGCCCGCCTCGGTGGCGAGCGCCCCGATACTCGCGAACCGGCGGTCGCCCACCGGATCGCCGTCGCGCCAGCCCCCCGAGATCGGCGGACGCCCCATCAGCGCCCGCAGCTGGGCGTCCGTGATGAAGTCGGTGGGGAACGAGTCCTCGGGCGTCTGCCAGTCCATAACTGTCCATTCTGCCCCGGCCCGGCGCAGCGCGGGCGAATGTTACGGGTGGAAGGGCTGCGGGTGACCTGCCGTCGATATGGGATCTGCCGAAGACATGCCCGATTCCGGCGCTGGCGCCATACCTTCGGCAGATCCCATACCGATGGCAGCGAGAGAAGAAGCATGGGACCGGCGATAGGGTGCTGAGGCGACCGCCGCCCCGTCCCGCCGCATGCCGTCGAGCCTGCTCGCGATCGCCGCGATCTTCAGCGTGCAGTTCGGCAACGCCTTCGTCGGGTCGCTGTTCGCCCAGGTGGGCCCGCTCGGCGCCGCCGCGCTGCGGCTGGGCTTCGCCGCGCTGATCCTCGTCGTGATCGTACGGCCCCGGGTGCGGGCGTGGGGCGCGCGCACGTGGCTGGGCGTGGCGCTGCTCGGGATCGGCATGGCCGGCATGAACGTGTTCATCTACCTGTCGATCGACGAGATCCCGCTCGGCCTCGCCGTCACCATCGAACTCATGGGACCGCTCGCGGTCGCCGCGGCGGGCATCCGCCGGCCGGTGGACGCCGCCTGGGTGGGGCTGGCCGTGGGCGGCATCCTGCTGCTCGGTCTCGACGACACCGGCGCGGTGACCCTGCGCGGCGCGCTCTTCGCCGCGGTCGCGGCGGCGTTCTGGGCGCTCTACATCCTGGCTTCCGCGCGCCTGAGCTCGCGCGTGCGCGGCATCGACGGCCTCGTTGCGGCGGTGGCGGTGGCGGCGCTCGTGGTCGTGCCCTTCGGTGCCGTGGATGCAGCCGTGGCCGTGCGGCAGGACCCGGCCCTGCTCGGGGCCTTCGCGATCCTCGCCCTCATGACGAGCGTCATCGCCTACGGCTTGGAGTTCCTGGCGCTGAAGCGCATGACGGCTCGCGTGTTCGGGGTGCTGTCGAGCCTCGGCCCCGCGGTCGCGGCGCTCGCGGGCTTCGCTGTGCTGCACCAGCAGCTCGACGCGCGGCAGCTGCTCGCGATCCTGCTCGTCGTGTGCGCGAGCGCGGGGGTCGTGGCGACCTCTCGCCGTACGGCCTGAACGACGGAGCGGGGCCCGGGCCGAAGCCCGGGCCCCGCTCGCGACGCGCGCGCTACGCCTGCGCGTTCGCCTCGGCGACGATGCGGCGCGCCGCGGCGAAGCCCTGCTCGAGGTCGGCCTTGATGTCGACGATGTTCTCGAGGCCCACCGACAGGCGCACGAGGCCGGGGGTGACGCCGGCCGTGAGCTGCTGCTCGGGGGTGAGCTGCGAGTGCGTGGTCGAGGCCGGGTGGATCACGAGGCTGCGCACATCGCCGATGTTGGCGACGTGGCTGAACAGCTCGAGGCTGTTCACGAACGCCTTGCCGGCCTCGACGCCGCCCTTCAGCTCGAACGAGAGCACGGCGCCGACGCCCTTCGGGGCGTACTCGTTGGCGAGCGCGTACCAGGGGCTCGAGGGCAGCCCCGAGTAGTAGACGGTGGCGACGTCGTCGTGGCCGTCGAGCCACTCGGCGACCTCCTGCGCGTTCTGCACGTGGCGCTCGATGCGCAGCGACAGCGTCTCGATGCCCTGCAGCAGCAGCCAGGCGCTGTGCGGCGCGATGGCCGAGCCGAGGTCGCGCAGCAGCTGCACGCGCGCCTTGATGATGTAGGCGATCGCGTCGCCCACGGCGCCCGTGTAGCTGACGCCGTTGTAGGAGGGGTCGGGCTCGGTGAGGCCCGGGAAGCGGTCGGTGTGCTGCGACCAGGGGAAGGTGCCGCCGTCGACGATCACGCCGCCGAGGGTGGTGCCGTGGCCGCCCAGGAACTTCGTGGCCGAGTGCAGCACGATGTCGGCGCCGTGCTCGAAGGGCCGCACGAGGTAGGGGCTCGCGACGGTGTTGTCGATGATGAGCGGCAGACCGTTCTCGTGCGCCACGTCGGAGACGGCGCGGATGTCGAGGATCGCCGAGCGGGGGTTCGCGATCGACTCGGCGAAGAACAGCTTGGTGTTGGGGCGCACGGCCCGCTGCCACGCCGCCGGATCGTCCTGGTCCTCGACGAAGGTGACTTCGATGCCGAGCTTCGCGAGCGAGTACTTGAACAGGTTGTAGGTGCCGCCGTAGATGGAGCTCGACGAGACGATGTGGTCGCCGGCGTTCGCGATGTTCAGCACCGCGAAGGTCGAGGCGGCCTGACCGCTCGCGAGCAGCAGGGCGGCGGTGCCGCCCTCGAGCGCGGCGATGCGCTCCTCGGCGACGGCCTGCGTGGGGTTCGTGATGCGGGTGTAGATCGGGCCGAGCTCGGCGAGCGCGAAGCGGTTCGCCGCCTGGTCGGTGTTCTCGAACACGAAGGACGTGGTCTGGTGGATCGGCAGCGCGCGGGCGCCGGTCTCGTCGAGCTGCTGGCCCGCATGGATCTGCTTGGTCTCGAAACCCCAGGTCTGGTCGGTCATGGATACTCCTCGGTGAGTGTGTACGGCGGTGGTCTGTACGGCGGTGACGGGGATCGCTCGGAACGGCGACGGTGTCGAGACTACGAAGCGAGCCTGTGAACGGCAACGGAACGAGACACGATGCGTAACGTTGCGCGCCCTCGGGCCGCCGCTCCGGCGGGTCCCGGCACGGGATCCGGGAGGAACATAGGATGGGGGCGGAGCGCGGAGGGAGCGGCGATGCTGAGACGAGTGGTGGTGACGGGCGCGAGTTCCGGGATCGGTGCGGCGACCGTGCGGCGGTTCGCCGAGCTCGGCTGGCAGACCGTCGCCGTGGCCCGCCGCGAGGATCGGCTGCGCGCGCTCGCAGAGGAGACCGGTGCGCACGCCGTCGTCTGCGACGTGACCGACGAGGAGCAGGTGACGCGGCTCGCGGCGGAGGTGACCGCGACGGGCGGCGCGACGGGTCTCGTGAACAACGCGGGAGGCGCCCTGGGCGTCGAATCGGTGGAGCACGCGTCGAACGACGACTGGCGCCGCATGTTCGAGGTGAACGTGATCGGCCTGCGCTCGGTCACGGCGGCACTGCTGCCCGTGCTGCGCGTGGGCGCGCGACGGACGGGGTGGGCCTCGATCCTCAACCTCACCTCGACCGCGGGGCACGACGCCTATCCGGGCGGCGGCGGATACAACGCCGCCAAGTACGCGGCGCACGCCGTCACGGGCGTGCTGCGGCTCGAACTGGCGGGCGAGCCGATCCGGGTGATGGAGCTCGCGCCGGGCCTCGTGCACACCGAGGAGTTCACGCTCAACCGGCTGCGCGGCGACGCCGCGGAGGCGGCGAGACCCTACGCCGACGTGATCCCTCTGCAGGCCGACGACGTCGCGCGCGTGCTCGTGGGCGCGTTCGAGCAGCCCCCGCACGTCAACCAGGACCTGATCGTGGTGCGCCCCGTCGCGCAGTCGAGCGTGTTCCACACCCACCGCGGCCCGCTGGTGCCGAGGGCGGAGTGAGCGCGATGGCGATGACACTCGACGAGCTCGCGGAGAACGGGCACATCGCGGCCGACTGGGCCGCCGCGCTCCAGCCGATGGGCGACCGTCTCGCCGAGCTCGGCAGGTTCCTGAACGCCGAGCGGGCTGCCGGGCAGCGGGTGCTTCCCGCGGGCGATCGCATCCTCGCGGCCTTCCAGCGGCCGCTCGCCGACGTGCGGGTGCTGATCGTGGGGCAGGATCCCTATCCGACGCCGGGTCATCCCATCGGCCTCTCCTTCGCCACCGCTCCCGATGTGCGCCCGATCCCGCGCAGTCTGCAGAACATCTACCGCGAACTGCACGACGACCTGGGCGTGCCGCCGGCGGCGCACGGCGATCTCACGTCCTGGGCTGATCACGGCGTCATGCTGCTCAACCGAGTGCTGACGGTGCGCACGGGGGCGCCCGCGTCGCACCGTGGCAAGGGCTGGGAGACCTTCACCGAGCACGCGATCCGCGCGCTCGCGGCCCGCGGCGGGCCCCTCGTCGCGATCCTCTGGGGCAATGACGCCCGGTCGCTCGCGCCGATGCTGGGGGCGGTGCCGCGCATCGAGAGCCCGCACCCGTCGCCGCTCTCGGCCTCGCGCGGCTTCTTCGGGTCGCGCCCGTTCAGCCGTGCGAACGACGCGCTGGTCGGCCAGGGCGCCGACCCCGTCGACTGGCGGCTCGCCGAGGCCGGGTGACGGGCTCCGCCCCGGCCTCGAGGCGCAGGGGCGGTCGGCCGGCGCGGCGGCGCGCCCGTTCGCGGGGCGGTCCGCTCTCGGGTGGTCGGCGCCGCCATAGCGCTTTTCCGTGCGTCCGCGGCGAGTGTTACGCCGTGCTGCGTTCGATGACGCCGTGCTACGCGGTATGAAGGGGCGTCGTAACATTACTGTGCATCCGCTTATGTGACCCATGCGCTGAGCTTCTAGATGGGGATCCCGGATCGGAATCGGGATCGCCGCGAGCACAGCGTAAGGATGAACATGACGGCACGAACACTGACGGCCGCCGGGGAGACCCGGCTCGCCGGAGCATCGGTCACCCGGGTGGGGTTCGGTGCGGCCAGGCTCACGGCGGGAGACGGCTGGGGAGCCCCGCAGGATCCGGCCTCGGCCCGCAACCTCCTCCTCGCCGCGGTCGACGCGGGCTACGACTACATCGACACCGCCGACGCGCTCGGCCCCGGAATCAGCGAGCAGCTGATCGGCGAGGCGCTCGGCAACCGCGACGACGTGCTCGTCGCCACCAAGGTCGGCATGCTGCGCCCCGCCCCCGACGCGTGGGGCGTGCTCGGCCTGCCCGACTACCTGCGGCAGCAGATCCGCCTCAGCCTGCAGCGCCTGCAGCGAGACCGGATCGATCTGCTCTACCTGCACCGGATCGACCCCGACTACCCGCTCGCCGATCAGCTCGGCGCCCTGCAGGAGGCGCGGGACCGGGGCGACGTCGGCGCCATCGGCGTCAGCGAGCCCACCGCCGCGCAGCTCGAACAGGTGATCGCCGTCGAGCCCGGTCTCGCGGCCGTGCAGAGCCTCTACAACCCCGTCGCCCGCCGCAACACGGCGGTGGCGTCGCGGGCTCGCGAGCTCGGGATCCCGTTCGTCGCCTACTGGCCGCTCGTGGGCCGCGGCCTGCGCGCCGAGGACAAGGAGCGGCTCTTCGCCGAGTTCAGGTCGATCGGCGAGCGCATCGACCTCACCCCGCACCAACTCAGCCTGGCCTGGATCTTCACCACGCAGCCCCACTCGCTCGCCGTCGCCGGCTCGAGGTCGATCGGGCACCTGGTGCAGAACCTCGTCGCGGCCGGAGTCGAGCTCGACGGCTGCCTGGTGGCTGAGATATCGCAGGCGGTGGAGCGGGTGCTGGGCGGAGTGCCCTTCGACCCCCGATTCCCGGAGGAGGAGCGATGAGCCGCACCGGCACCGACCCCCTCGAGGTCTACACGGCATACGGAGCATCGGCGCAGCGGGCGGGCTCCGACGAGATCGTCGCAGGCACCCCGTTCGCCGGCGCGGACCGCGACACCGCGGCACGCGCGACGCAGCGCATCGAGTCCGTGCGGGGCGACCTCGAACGACTCGCGATCGAGCTGCACGACGATCCCGAGATCGGCTTCGAGGAGCACCGCAGCGTGGCCCGCATCGCCGAGCTGCTGGCGCGCCACGGCTACGAGGCCGAGGTGGGCGCGTTCGGGCTCGACACCGCCTTCCGGGCCACGGTCGGCACCGACGGGCCGCACTTCGCCATCGTGGCCGAGTACGACGCGCTGCCCGGCATCGGGCACGCCTGCGGGCACAACATCATCGCGGGCATCGCGGCGGGCGCGTTCATCGGTCTCGCCCCCGAGATCGCCCGCATCGGCGGCCGCCTCAGCATCATCGGCACGCCGGCCGAGGAGGGCGGCGGCGGCAAGGAGCACGTGATCCGCGCCGGCGGCTTCGACGACGTGGACGCGGCCGGCATGGTGCACCCCTCCGTGGGAGACCAGGTCTCTCCCGTCTACGGCTCGGGCACGAGCGGGGTGCGGCGCATCCGGGTGCGCTATCGCGGCCGCGCCGGCCACGCGGCGCTCAGCCCGTATCTCGGCCTCAACGCGCTCGACGCCGTGGTCACCGCCTACCAGTCGATCGCGCAGCTGCGGCAGCACATCCTCCCGATCGACCGCATCCACGGGATCATCACGAACGGCGGTGCGGCCGCCAACGTGGTGCCCGAGCTCACGGAGGCCGAGTTCCTCATCCGCTCGACCGAGATCGAGACGCTCAAGGTGCTCACCGAACGCGTGATCGACATCCTCGAGGCCGCGGCTCTCGCCACCGGCACGACCGTCGAGATCGACGCCGACTTCGAACCGCCCTACCTGCCGCTCAAGCAGAACGTCGCACTCGTCAAGCACTGGGCGCGCCACCTCGAGCAGCGGGGGCGCACGGTGCCGCTCACACCCGCCCGGGCCACCCAGGGCGGCCCATCGACCGACATGGGCAACGTGAGCTGGCTGATCCCGGCGATCCACCCGGCTCTCGGCCTCGGCGGCGCGCCCGACGTGCTGCCGCACAACGCCGCTTTCGCGGCGAGCACGGTCGAACCGGCCGCCTTCGACGCGCTCGTCGACGGCGCCTCCGCCCTCGCGGGGCTCGCAGCCGACTACCTCGTCGACGCCGAGCTGCGCGAGGCCGCGCTCGCCGAGTTCGAGCAGCGCGGCGGACGCAGGCGGTGGGAGCGGTGACCGCCTCGGCCGTCGCCGCGCGCACCGCCCGGGTGCCGCGCATCGCCGCCCCGAGATGGTTGCGCGTGCTGCTGCGCAGCGTGCTCGATCTCGTGCTCGTCGTGTGGCTGGCGGCGACCGTCGCGTTCCTCGCGCTGCGCCTCATCCCGGGCGACCCGCTCGACGTGCTGCTCTCGGGCGTGCAGGACGCGACGCCCGAGATGCGAGCGGCGATCGCCGCCCACTACGGGCTCGATCAGCCGGTGATCGTGCAGTACTTCGCCTACCTGCTGGGCGTGGTGCAGGGCGACCTCGGCACCAGCTACCACCGCGGGGCCCCGTCTCAGAGGTGCTGTTCGGCGAGCTGGGAGCGACGGTCGAGCTCACGGTGGCCGCCATGCTGCTCGCCGTGGTGCTCTCGGCGGCCATCGCGCTGCTGACCAGCGGGCAGCGCCCCGCCGTGCGCTTCGTGGCGCAGGCGCTCGAGATCGTGGCGGTGTCGGTGCCGTCCTTCTGGCTGGGGATCGTGCTGATGACGATCTTCTCCTTCGGACTGCGCTGGGTGCCGGCCTTCGGCAACGAGTCGCCGGTGGCGCTCGTGCTGCCCGTCATCACGCTCGCGGTGCCGCTCGTGGGCGTCATCACCCAGATCCTGCGCGAACGCGTGGAGCATCAGCTGCACGAGCCGTTCGTCACCACGATCCGCGCCCGCGGGGTGGGCGAGGCCGGGCTGCGCTCGAGGCACCTGCTGCGGCACGCGAGCGTACCGGCCCTCACCCTGAGCAGCATCATCTTCGGCTCGCTGCTCACCGGCACCGTGATCATCGAGACGCTCTTCGCGAGGCCCGGCATCGGCCGGGTGATCGTGATGGCGCTGCAGAATCGCGACGTGCCGGTCGTGCTCGGGTTCGTGATCTTCGCCGCGCTCGTCTTCATCGTCATCAACACCGTGGTCGATCTGCTGCTCCCGCTGATCGATCCGCGCCTGAAGGAGGAGCGATGACGCTCGAAGCCCTGCGTCCGACTCCGACCGGATCCCGCGCTCGCCGCCGCGAGCTCCCGCCCCCGGGGGTGCTGCTCGCGCTCGCCGTCTTCGCCCTGCTGGTGGTGGCCGCGCTGGCGCCCGGCCTGTTCACCGGTCAGGATCCCATCGCGAGCGACCCCCGCGACTCGTTCGCCGGCCCGAGCGCCGAGCACTGGCTCGGCACCGACCAGCTGGGCCGCGACCAGTTCTCGCGGCTGGTGCACGGCGCGAGGTACTCGATCCTGCTCGGCCTCGGTGCGACGCTCATCGGCCTCGTCGGGGGCGTCGTGCTCGGGGTGCTCGCGGGTTACGCGAGAGGGGTGTGGGATCGCGCCATCACCCGCTTCCTCGACGTGCTGCTCGCGTTCCCCGACGTGCTCGTGGCGCTCGTCACCATCACGGTGCTGGGCCCGGGGGAGTGGAGCCTGATCTGGGCGGTCGGCCTGGGCCGCATCCCGGGATCGGCGCGACTCGTGCGCGGCGAGGTGCTGCGCATCCGGGAGTCGGGCTTCGTGCGCGCCGGGGTCGGTCTGGGTCTCAGCCCGGCTCGCCTGATCCTGCGCCACGTCGTGCCCAACAGTCTCGGCCCCGTGCTGGTGCACGCGGTGCTCGGCGTGGGAGTCAGCATCATCTTCGGCGCGTCCCTCAGCTTCCTCGGCCTCGGCGCGGTGCCGCCCACGCCCGAGTGGGGGCTCATGCTCTCGGAGGCCAGGCAGTACCTCAGCATCGCCCCCTGGACGGCGATCTGGCCGGGCCTGTTCATCACCGTGACGGTGGTCTCGATCACCGTCGTCGGCCGCTGGTCGCAGCAGCGGTTCATCGCGAAACGGAGTTCACTATGACGACGCCGCTCGTTCATGTCGAAGACCTCTCGGTGCGCTTCGGCGCGCTCACCGCCGTCAGCGGGGTCGGCTTCCGTCTCTATCCGGGCCAGTGCGTCGCGCTGGTGGGCGAGTCGGGATCGGGGAAGTCGGTGACGGTGCGCAGCCTGCTCGGTCTCGTCGGCCGGGGCTCCACCGTCGAGGCCGCAGCGCTCCGCCTCCGCGACCGCGACCTGCTCGCGCTCACTCCGCGGGAGTGGCGGGAGGTGCGTGGAGCCGAGGTCGGCCTCGTGCTGCAGGACGCGCTCGTTTCGCTCGACCCGCTCGCCCGCGTCGGGGCGCAGGTCGCCGAACCGCTGCGAGCCCACCGCAGGCTCGGCCGCTCGGGCCGCGTCTCCCGCGCGATCGAGCTGCTCGAACGCGCGGGGGTGCCGGAGGCGCCCGTGCGGGCGAGGCAGTACCCGCACGAGCTCTCGGGCGGCCTGCGCCAGCGGGCGCTCATCGCGAGCGCGGTGGCGGCCGGCCCCGGAGTGCTGATCGCCGACGAGCCGACCACGGCGCTCGACGTGACCGTGCAGGCCCAGGTGCTCGAGCTCCTCGCGGGGTTGCGGGCCCAGGGCACCGGCCTCATCCTCGTGAGCCACGACCTCGCCGTCGTCTCACAGATCGCCGACGAGATCCTCGTGCTCAACCGCGGCAGGGTGGTCGAGCAGGGTCGCACCGAGCGCGTGCTCGGAGCTCCCGAATCCGAGTACACGAAGCAGCTGCTCGCAGCGATCCCCTCGCAGCGCTCCCGGGGCAGGCGGCTCTCGGCGCCCCCTGCGCCGGGCCCCGCCGCGGGCGGGCCCGGCGCGTCGCCGGCGTCGTCGGCGTCATCGGCGCAGGCATCCGCACCGGTCGACGACGAGCCGGTGCTGCAGGCCCTCGACCTCGTCAAGCGCTACCGGCGACCGGGCGGGGGGCGCACCGCGGCCCTCGACGGCGTCTCGTTCGCGCTGCGCCGTGGCAGCACGCTCGGCATCGTCGGAGAATCGGGATCGGGCAAGTCGACCGCCGCCGACGTCGTGCTCGGGTTCACCGAGCCGGACGCGGGGGAGGTGCTGCTCGACGGCCTCGCCTGGTCGACGGCGCCCGAGCGCGAGCGCCGGGCGCGCCGCAACCGCATCCAGTCGATCTCGCAGGACCCCCTCGGATCCTTCGACCCGCGCGCCGACGTGCGCTCGATCCTCTCGGAGGCGCTCGAAGCGATCGGCGTGCCCCGCTGCGAGCGGCGCGACCGCGCCGTCGAGCTGCTCGAGCGCGTCGATCTCGGCGCCGAGCATCTCGCGCGCAACCCCCTCGAACTGTCGGGGGGGGGCCAGCGCCAGCGGGTCGCGATCTCCCGGGCGCTCGCGACCGATCCCGAGGTGCTGGTCTGCGACGAGGCGGTCTCCGCGCTCGACGTCTCGATCCAGGCGCAGGTGCTCGACCTGCTCGCCGAGTTGCAGCGCAGCACGGGCATCTCGCTGCTGTTCATCTCGCACGACCTCGGCGTGATCCGCCACGTCGCCGACGAGGTGCTCGTGATGCGCCGCGGCCGGGTGGTCGAAGCGGGGCGCACCCAGGCCGTGTTCGAGCACCCGCAGCACGACTACACCCGACGACTCGTCGACGCGATCCCGAAGCTCCGCTTCTCGCCGCCGACCCCGACCCACACCACCACTCCCACCCCTCACGAAAGCATCTCCCCATCATGAAACGGAAACACCTCATCCTCCCCGCCCTCGCCCTCGCCGCGGCCCTCGGGCTGTCGGCCTGCTCAGCGAGCGGCCAGGCCGCCGAGCCTGGCGGCGACCGCGGCACCCCCGTCGCGGGCGGCACCCTCACCTACTTCGCCAACACCGAGCCACCGGTCTGGGACGGCCAGCGCATCCCGAGCCTGAACGCCAACTCGATCAACAGCTCCATCTTCGACACCCTCGTCGCGCAGGCCGACGACGGCACCTACCGCCCGGGGCTCGCCACCGAGTGGGAGATCAGCGACGACGGGCTCACCTACACCTTCACGCTCAGGGAGGGCGTCACCTTCCACGACGGCTCGCCCTTCAACGCGGAGGTGCTGAAGCAGAACCTCGACCGCCCGCTGAACGAGCCCGACCTCGCGACCGTCTCGACGGGGATCGCCGAGAACACCGTGGTCGACGAGCACACCCTCCAGGTGCGGCTCAGCCGCCCCAACGCCGCGCTGATCCACGCGTTCTCGACCCCGCACTGGCCCATCTACTCGGGCGAGGTGCTCGCGAACCACAGCGCGGCCGAGCTCGCCGCGTCGCCGGAGCTGTCGATCGGCACGGGCGCCTTCAAGGTGAAGGAGTACACGAAGGGCTCGCAGCTCGTGCTCGAACGCAACGACGAGTACGACTGGGCCCCCGAGACGTGGGAGCACGAGGGGCCCGCCTACCTCGACGAGGTGGTGGTCCAGTTCGTGCCCGAGACGCAGGCCCGCATCGGGGCTCTCACCTCGGGGCAGGCCGACGCGATCGACCAGGTGCCGCCGCTCAACATCCCCGAGGTCGAGGGCGCGGGCCTCACCGTGCTCGAGAAGGACAACACCGGCACGCCCTACTACATCGCGCTCAACCCCAACCTCGCACCGTTCGACGACAAGAACGTGCGTCTCGCCTTCCGCGAGGCCATCGACGTCGACGGGCTGCTCGAGGGCGTCTACGCGGGGGTCTACGAGAAAGCGTGGAGCACGACCCTGCCCGACACCCCGCCCGCCGGCTCGTTCGACGAGACCCTCGTCGACAGCTGGGGCTACGAGCCCGACCACGCGATCGAGCTGCTCGAGGAGGCCGGCTACACCGAGGTCGACGACGAGGGCTACCGCGTGAAGGACGGCGAGCGGCTCACCCTGCAGTGGTACGTCGACAGCCTGTACCAGCAGACCGACCAGCGGCAGCAGCTCGGCGAGGCCGTGGCGTCGTCGCTGAAGGAGGCGGGCTTCGAGGTCGTGCGCACCCCGTTCGACTCCGCGGCCTACACCGCCGAGCTCGCGAAGGGCGAGCACCACCTCTCCGACTCGTCGCGCGGCTTCGCCGACGTGGGCACCTCGGTGTTCCCCTTCACGACGATCGCGATCCCGAGCTCGAACGGCGGCTCGGGCATCAACTACGGCCTGCTCAGCGACCCCGAGATCGACGCCGCCTACGGCATCATCAACTCCTCGCTCGAGCCGCAGGAGCGCATCGACGCCGCGAAGGTCGTGCAGCACCGCATCCTCGACGAGGGCTACGCCGTGCCGCTCTACGTGCCCAAGAAGATCGTCGGCACGACCGATGAGGTCGGCGGCTGGAAGTTCGACGCCGTGGGCTACACCGACACCTTCTACGACGTCTGGCTGCAGCAGTAGCCGCACCCGATCCGGGCCGGCGGAGCCCTCGCCCCGCCGGCCCGTCACACCAACGAAAGGAACGGTCACATGCCCCGCATCGACCTCTTCTACTACGGCGACACGTCGCCGGGACAGTCGCCGGCGCGGCTCTACCGCGAGATCGAGCAGCAGGTGGTGCTCGGCGACGCCCTGGGGTACCACGGCGCCTGGTTCACCGAGCACCACTTCGGTTCGCGCGGCGAGATCCCCGACCCGCTCAGCCTCATCGCACGGCTGAGCGGCGTCACCGAGCGCATCCGCTTCGGCACGGCGATCGCGTGCGCCCCGTACTACCACCCGATCCGTCTCGCCGAACAGGCCGCGCTCATCGACGCGCTCTCCGGCGGGCGTCTCGACCTCGGTGTCGGCACCGGCATGACGACCGAGGAGCTGTCGAGGGTCTGGGGGTTCGAACCGGGCGACGCGGCTCAGCGCGCCCGCGAGATCCACGAGATCCTGCGCCAGGCCTTCGACGACGGCGTGGTCGACTTCGAGGGCGAGCACTACTCGTTCTCGAACGTCGAGATCTCGCCCCCGCCCGGCCGCCCGGCGAGCGACGTGATCTGGACGGCCGCCGGCAGCAACGCGATCCCCCTCGCCTCGCAGCACGGCTTCCGGCTGATGATCCCGCGCCCCCTCCCGCTCGCCGAGCGGCTGCGCATCAACGAGGAGTACCGTCGAGCGGTGCCCGGCGGCGAGGTGGTGCACCTGCGGTCGGGCCTCGTCGGGCCGACCGCCGAGATCGCGCGCGAGCGAGCGGTCGAGTTCCTGCGCGAGTACGCCGCGATCTATCTCAGAACCGACTGGCGCGGCGGCCCCGACAGCGCCGACTTCGACGAGATCGCCGAGCGGCTCTCGTTCGCCGTGGGCACCGCGAGCGAGGTCGCCGACAAGATCTGGCCCTGGACCGAGCAGTTCTCCGGTACCGAGGAGACGGCCATCCAGTTCCACGGGCCGCACGTGCAGCACCAGCACGTGCTCGAGTCGATCGAGCTCTTCGCCGCCGAACTGCCGGGCCTGCAGGCGGACTCCCCGCGCACGAGTGCGCCCTGGGTCGACCGCGGCATCCCCGACCGCCCCGTGCCACGGGACCTCTCACCCTTCACGAGCGGGATCGGCGAACCCGACGTGACCAGCAGACTGGCGCGCGTGTAGCGGCCGGACCACGACGAATCAGGAGAACACGACCATGACCACGCAACCGCTGCACCCGCCCCTCGGCACCCGGAGCCCGGCGGGCACCACCGACATCGGCGAGCGCCTGCGCATCGGCTTCATCACGCACCTCGACCAGAGCGAGGACGTCTCGACGGTCTACCGCGAGAACATCGGGCTCGTGCAGCAGCTCGAGCAGCAGGGCTACGACAGCGCCTGGATCGCCACGCGCCACTTCGGCAGCGGCTGGGCCACGCTGCCCACCCCCTACGCCTTCCTCGGCGCCCTCGCGACGAACACCGAGCGGATCGGAATCGGCACGGCGGTGCTGCCCGTCATCTTCGACGACGCGGTGCGCGTCGCCGAAGAGCTCTCGGTGATTGACCACCTCTCGGGGCACCGCCTGCTCGCCGGCCTCGGCAAGGGCGTGCCGAGCGACTCCTACCACGTGTTCGAGGCGTACGAGCCCGACCGCGACCGCAGCTTCGAGCACAAGATCGACACTCTGCACTGGGGCCTCGAGGGCAACCGCATCGAGGGCGGCAGCGCCTCGATCTACCCCGCCAACACCGCGCTGCAGGGCCGCCTCTTCCACGGCAGCTCGAACCTCGACACGATCCGCTTCGCCGCGCGCCGCGGCGACGGATTCATCCTCGAGCGCTTCGGCAACGGCCCCGAACGGCACCCGGATCAGCGGCGCGCGTTCCAGCAGCGCCAGGCCGAGTCGGTGCTCGAGTACCGTCGTGTCTTCCGCGAGACGTGGGGCGAGACCCGCACCCCCTACGTGGTGACGTCGCGCACCGCCTACCCCGCCGAGACCACGCAGCGCGCCCTCGAGGAGGCCTCGGTGCGCGCAGCCCACTGGAACGAGTACGCGGGCCTCCTCGGCCGCGTCAACCCGGAGCACTCGCCCGCCGATCAGCTGCTCTCGGACAACTTCGTGTGGGGCGATCCCGAGACCCTCGCCGCGGATCTGCTCGACGACCCCACGGTGCTGCTCTCGGACGAGCTGGTGCTCGGCATCCACCCGACCCTGCACACCGTCGAGGAGACGGCCGAGAAGGCTCGGATCCTTATCGAAGAGGTCGTCCCGCTGCTGCGCGAGGGCTGGGCCCGCGGGCGGGCGGAGCTGCTCGCGGGCGAGCGGGCCGGCGCCGAGCCGGTCGGTGCCGAGCAGGTCGGCGCCGAGCGGGCCGAGGTGCTGCCGTGACGGCGCGCGCGGCCGAAGCTGCCGGGGCGGCGGATCCCGGTTCGGCGGAGGATCCGCGCCCCTCCCGGGCCGCCTTCGCGGGGGAGTGGCGCGAGTGGCAGCGCCGTCGCCTCGCCGCGGCCGCCGCCCCGCACGGCACGGCGGCGCTCGCGCTCACGCGCTGGCTGGACGGCGAACCGCGCGCCGTGCCCGGGCTGCCCGGCCTGTGGCGCGCGCAAGGCGGAGACCTCGTCGGCTCCGACTTCGAGCCCGGCGACTACGCCCTGCCCGACGGCACCCCGCTCGAGAGCCACGCGGTGCTCGCGGCCGACGGGCACCCGGAGCTCGCGGCGGGATCGCGGGTGGTCCGCCGGTTCGAGCGCGACGGATCGCTCGCCATCAGGGTCTTCGACCCCGAGGGAGAGGGGCGCCGAGAGCTCCGGGGCATCGACGCCTTCGACCCCGACGAGTCGTGGCGCGTCGACGCGCGCTTCGAGCCGGGGGCCGAGCAGCGGCAGATCGAGCTCGCCGACGGATACCTCAAGACGGCCGAGACCTCCGGAAGCCTCGCGTTCTCCCTGAACGGGCAGCCGCTCCGGCTCACCGCCACCCTGCGGCCCGACGCGGTGTCGGTCGTGTTCGGAGACACCACCAACGGCGACGAGACCTACGGCTTCCGGTTCCTCGCGGTGCCGCTTCCCGATGCCGACGGTCGCACGGAGATCGACTTCAACCGGGCTTTCCTGCCGCCCTGCGCGTTCAGCGACCAGTTCGTCTGCCCGCTGCCGACCCCCGAGAACCGGCTGCCGGTGGCGATCAGGGCGGGCGAGCGCCGGGTGCGGCGCGCAAGTCCGGGCGGCGCCCGGACGCGGGTCGCGGGCGGTGAGGCATGAGCGAGCGCATCGTCGTGGTCTCCGGCACCCTCAGCAGGCTGTCGAAGACCACCGTGCTGGGCCGTGCGATCGCCGAGGCCGTGCGGGAGTACCGCGACGGCGAGATCAGCGTCATCGAGATCGCGCAGCTCGCCGAGGAGATCGGCCGATCGCTGATCCTCGGCGCTCCCACGGAGCCGCTGCGGGCTGCGATCGCGGAGGTCGAGAACGCCGACGTGCTCGTGGCGGTCTCGCCCGTGTTCAAAGGCGGGTACTCGGGGCTCTTCAAGCACTTCTTCGATCTCGTCGACCCCTACGCGCTCACGAACCGGCCGGTGATCCTCGGCGCGTCGGGCGGGAGCGTGCGCCACTCGCTCGTGGTCGACTACGAGCTGAGGCCCCTGTTCACCTACCTCAACGCCGCCGTGTCGCCGGTGGGCGTCTTCGCCACCTCCGACGACTTCGCCGACGGAGCGATCGCTGACCGCGGGCTGCTCGCGAGGATCGACCGCGCCGCCGTGTCGCTCGCGGTGCACACCGGCCTCGAACGCGCGGTGACGTAGGGGCGTCGGGTGCTCGGAGATCGTGTAGAATCGATGGCTGTACTTCGGCGAGGGGCGCGCAGACGCCCGTGATCGACGCGGTAGAGCCTCTTTGCGGGCCCTTCTGACGCGCCACACGGCGAGACATCATCGACCAGGCGGGCCATCCGCCTCAGTTGGGCGCGAGCCCGCAAGGAGAGAACACCATGAGCGAGACCAACCAGCTCGTCGCGAACACGCGCGACAACTTCGGCAAGGGCGCCGCGCGCAAGCTGCGCGCCGCGGGTCAGACCCCCGCCGTCGTCTACGGCCACGGCACCGACCCGGTGCACGTCTCGGTCGAGACCCACCCGCTGAGCCTCATCGTGCGTCACGCCAACGCCATCATCGAGCTCGACATCGACGGCCGCCAGGAGCTCGTGCTCGTCAAGGACGTGCAGAGGGATCCGGTGCGCCAGATCATCGAGCACATCGACCTGCTCGTCGTGAAGAAGGGCGAGACCGTCGAGGTCGAGGTGCCCGTGCACGTCACCGGCGAGTCGTTCTCCGGCACCAACGCCCTGCAGGAGCTCAACACCCTGCGCCTCAGCGTTCCCGCGACCTCGATCCCCGAGAACGTCGAGGTGAACGTCGAGGGTCTCGAGGAGGGCGCCCAGATCCTCGCCGGCGCCGTGGCCCTGCCCGCCGGTGCGACGCTGCTCGATCCCGAGGACCAGCTGGTCGTGCACGTGGTCGTGCCGCGCGGCGCCGCGGGCGACGAGGACGAGGCCGCCGAGGAGGCCGCGGAGTAGGTCTCCGGCTCTTGGCCCGTCGGGTCGGCGCTGCGTCGCCGCCCGGCGGGCTCTTCGTCTCTCGGGGCGGATGTCGGTGGTCTCTGCGATCATCGTGAGCGAGGGGAGACGGATGTTCTGGCAGAAGCGAAGGAAAGAGGATCGCGTGTCCGATGACAGCTGGCTGATCGTCGGCCTCGGCAACCCCGGGGCGAAGTACGAGGCGACCAGGCACAACGTCGGGCAGATGGCGCTCGACGTGCTGGCAGATCGCATCGGCGGCCGGTTCTCACCGCACCGCACCGGTTCGCGCGTCGCCGAGGGGCGGGTGCGGCCGGGCGGGCCGAAACTCGTTCTCGCGAAGTCGAACGGGTACATGAACACATCGGGAGGCCCGGTCTCGGGCCTCGCCAAGTACTACGGCGTGCCCGCCGATCGCATCATCGTGATCCACGACGAGCTCGACGTGCCCTTCGACTCGATCAAGCTGAAGCAGGGCGGCGGCCACGGCGGCCACAACGGCCTGCGAGACATCGCGAAGGCGCTCGGCACCCCCGAGTTCCTGCGGGTGCGGGTGGGCGTCGGTCGCCCGCCGGGTCAGCAGGACGCGGCAGACTTCGTGCTGCGTCCGTTCGGCTCGAACGAGCGCCAGGCGCTCCCGGTGCTGCTCGAAGACGCTGCCGACGCCGCCGAGGCGCTCGTCGACGAGGGCCTCCTCACCGCGCAGCAGCGCTTCCACGGCAGGGCCGTCAAGTGACGCTGCGGGGCATCGACCGGCTGCTCGAGGCGTCGCCGTCGTTCGCGCGGGCGCTCGACGCCGCCGACGGCTCGGTCGCGACCGACGCCGACTTCTCGGTCGCCGAGGGGTTGCGAGCCCCGCTCATCGCCGGGCTGCTGCGGCGGCGTCGCGAAGCGGGCGACCACGGCGCACTGCTCGTGATCGCGGCGACCAGCCGCGAGGCCGACGCGCTGCGCTCGGCCCTCGCCTCGCTCGTGCCCGAGGCCGTGACCGCCGAGTTCCCGGCGTGGGAGACGCTGCCGCACGAGCGGCTGAGCCCCAGCGCCGAGACCGTCGGTCGCCGTGCCGCGGCCCTGCGGCTGCTGCGTGAGCACACCGCGTCGCAGCCGCTCGTCCTGGTGGCCTCCGTGCGGGCGGCGCTGCAGCCCGTGTCGCCGCACGCCGCGCAGGCAGAGCCGCTGGTCCTCCGCCCCGGCGAGCAGCCGGCGGCCTCGGGGTCCCCAGGTCGTGGGCTCGACCTCGTCGCGCGCGAGCTGGTGCTGCGCGCCTACACCCGCGTCGACATGGTCACCCGCCGCGGCGAGTTCGCGGTGCGCGGCGGCATCCTCGACGTGTTCCCGCCCACCGCCGAGCAGGCGCTGCGAGTCGACTTCTTCGGCGACGAGGTCGACCAGATCCGCCGCTTCGCGGTCTCCGACCAGCGCAGCGCGGGCGACCCCGTTCCCGAGCTCGAGCTGTGGCCGGCGCGCGAGCTGCTGCTCACCGACGACGTGCGCGAGCGCGCGGCCCAGCTGCTGCCGCGCTTCCCCGCGCTCTCCTCGCTGCTCGAGAAGATGAGCCAGGGCATCCCCGTCGAGGGCATGGAGAGCCTGCTGCCGCAGCTCGTGCCCGGGGTCGCGCCGCTCACCGCGCTGCTGCCGCAGGGCGGCGCCGTGGTCGTGGCGTCGCCCGAGCGCGTCGCGGGCCGCGCGGTGAGCCTCGCCGAGACCAACCGCGAGTTCCTCGAGGCCGCGTGGAGCGCCGCCACCGCGGGGGCCGACGCGCCCGTGCCCACCGAAGACAGCGGCATGCTCTCGGTCTCCGAGCTGCGCGCCGCCTCCCGGGGCCGACCGTGGTGGACGGTCTCGACCTTCGTCGCGGGCGACGGCGATCCGACGGATGAACCCGCCTCGCCCACCGAGCCGGTCGAGGGCGGCGCCGGTCCTCACCCGGAGGCCGATCACATCAACGTGGCCGGCGGCCCCTTCCCGCGACCGGCGGCGGGAGCCGACGCGACGAGCGCCGCGATCCGCCTGTTCTCCGAGCGACTGCGCGAGGGCTGGCGGGTGGTCGTCACCGCGCAGGGCGTCGGCCTCGTCGAGCGCGCCCGCGACGTGCTGGTCGAGGCAGGGGCGGCCGCCCGCATGGTCGACGAGCTGCCCGAGCGCCTCGAACCCGGTGTGGTCTACCTCGTGGCGGGCACGGCCTGGTCGGGCTTCGCGAGCGACGAGGCCGCGCTGCTGCTCGCGAGCGAGGCCGAGTTCTTCGGCCGCTCCGTCGGCTCTCAGGCGGCGAGCGGTCAGAAGCTGGCGCGCCGCCGCGGCAAGAACGTCGTCGACCCGCTGAAGCTCGTCGCGGGCGACTACGTGGTGCACGAGACCCACGGCATCGGCCGCTTCGTCGAGCTGACGCAGCGACTCGTGCCCACCGGCATCGGGCGCGACGCGGCGAAGGCGCTGCGCGAGTACCTGGTGCTCGAGTACGCGTCGACCAAGCGCGGCATGCCCAAGGACAAGCTGTACGTGCCCACCGATCAGCTCGACCAGCTCTCCCGCTACGTCGGCGGCGAGGCCCCGCCGCTCTCGAAGATGGGCGGCAGCGACTGGGCGAACGCGAAGAAGAAGGCGCGCAAGGCGGTGCGCGACATCGCCGTCGAACTGGTGAAGCTCTACTCGGCGCGCGTCGCGTCGAAGGGCCACGCGTTCTCGCCCGACACCCCGTGGCAGCACGAGCTCGAAGAGGCGTTCCCGTACGCCGAGACGCTCGACCAGCTCACCACCATCGATGAGGTCAAACGAGACATGGAGCGCGCGATCCCGATGGATCGCCTCATCGCGGGCGACGTGGGCTTCGGCAAGACCGAGGTGGCGGTGCGGGCCGCGTTCAAAGCCGTGCAAGACGGCAAGCAGGTCGCCATGCTCGTGCCGACGACGCTGCTCGCCGAGCAGCACCTCGAGACCTTCCAGAACCGCTTCGCCGGGTTCCCGGTGCGCCTGCGCGCCCTCAGCCGCTTCCAGAGCGACGCAGAGGCGAAGGACACGATCGACGGGCTCGCCGCGGGCACCGTCGACGTGGTCATCGGCACGCACCGGCTGCTCTCCGACAACGTGCTCTACAAAGACCTGGGGCTGCTCATCATCGACGAGGAGCAGCGCTTCGGCGTCGAGCACAAGGACGCGCTGAAGAAGCTCAAGACCAACGTCGACATCCTCGCGATGAGCGCCACCCCGATCCCGCGCACGCTCGAGATGGCCGTGACCGGCATCCGCGAGATGTCGACCCTCGCCACCCCGCCCGAGGACCGCCACCCGATCCTCACCTTCGTGGGCCCCCGCAGCGACAAGCAGATCACGGCCGCGATCCGCCGCGAGCTGTTGCGCGAGGGGCAGGTGTTCTTCGTGCACAACCGTGTCTCGTCGATCAACCGCGTCGCGGCGCAGATCTCCGAGCTCGTGCCCGAGGCGCGGGTCGCGGTCGCGCACGGCAAGCTCGGCGAGCACCGGCTCGAGCAGGTCGTGCAAGACTTCTGGGAGCGCAAGTTCGACGTGCTCGTCTCGACCACCATCATCGAGACCGGGCTCGACATCGCGAACGCCAACACGATCATCATCGACAGCGCCGACAAGTACGGGCTCAGCCAGCTGCACCAGCTGCGCGGACGTGTGGGCCGCAGCCGCGAGCGCGCCTACGCCTACTTCCTCTACGACCCCGACAAGCCGCTCACCGAGACCGCGCACGAGCGCCTCGAGACGCTCGCCACCAACAACGAGCTGGGCTCTGGCATGCAGGTCGCCCTGAAAGACCTCGAGCTGCGCGGCGCGGGCAACCTGCTCGGCGGCGAGCAGTCGGGGCATATCGCCGGCGTCGGCTTCGACCTCTACCTGCGCATGATCGGCGAGGCCGTCAACACGTTCAAGGGCGAGGAGTCGACGGGCCCCGTCGAGCTGGTGCTCGAGCTGCCCGTCGACGCGCACATCCCCGAGGAGTACGTCGAGAGCGAGCGCCTGCGCCTCGAGGCGTACCAGAAGTTCTCGGCCGCGTCTCATC
Organism: Leucobacter muris; assembly: GCF_004028235.1. Classification (NCBI taxonomy): domain Bacteria; kingdom Bacillati; phylum Actinomycetota; class Actinomycetes; order Micrococcales; family Microbacteriaceae; genus Leucobacter; species Leucobacter muris. The sequence continues at coordinate 1,008,354 of NZ_CP035037.1, forward strand.
CGCAGGCACCCGAGGACCACGTCGCCCTCGTGCTGGAAGAACTCACCGACCGCTACGGCGAGCCGCCCGCCGAGGTGCAGCGCCTCGCCGCGGTCTCGGCGCTGCGCCGGCGCGCCGCGAAGCTCGGTCTCTCGAAGGTCGTCGCGGCGGGCCCCGCGCTGCGCATCGAGCCCGTCAAGCTGCTCGACTCCCGCCGCATGCGCATGAACCGCATGTACCCGGGTTCGCGCTACACCGAGGCGACGGGCACGCTGCAGATCCCGCTGCCCGGCGGCACGGCGCTCGCCCGCAGTCCGCTGGCGGGAGTGGGGCAGCGCGCCACCGGCGACGAGGGAGACATCGTCGCCTGGGCGGGGCGCGTGCTCGCGACGCTGCTCGAAGAGGAGGCCGCGCCCGCGCAGTGAGCGGCGCCCGAGCCGCTGCATCCGGCGGGTGCGGGCGAGCCGGCCGATCCACGACCGCGGGTGGCGGCCGGCCGGGCCTCCTCACGAGCCTGCCAGTCGGCGTCAGTAGGGTGGAAGCCATGGATCAGGACGAAGACGCCGACCGACCCGCCGCGACGCCGAGCACTCCCGGCGCCGCGGCAGCGGCATCCGCCCGCGACGCCGAGGCCCTCGCCGCGGCGATGCAGACCGTGCGCACGATGGTGCGACCGGGCGGCTGCGCCTGGCACGGCGTGCAGACCCACGAGACCCTCACCCCCTTCCTCGTCGAGGAGACCGCGGAGTTCATCGACGCCGTCGAGCGCGGGCTGCCGGCCGACGAGGTGCGCTCCGAGCTGGGCGACGTGCTCTATCAGGTGCTCTTCCACGCGGCGATCGCCGAGCGCGACGGCGAGGGCTACGATCTGGCCGGCGTGGCCGAGGCGCTCAACGAGAAGCTGATCGCCCGGCACCCGCACGTGTTCGGCGACCGCGGCGAGATGACGGTCGACGAGCTGCACGCCGAGTGGGAGCGCCTGAAGGAGGACGCGGCGGGGGAGGAGCGCGGATCGCGGGGCCCTCTCGACGGCATCCCGGCTGGCATGCCCACGCTCGCGCGTGCGGCGAAGGTGGTCGAGCGCCTGAAGCGAGCCCGGCTCGTCGACCCGAGCGCGGGGGAGAGCCACCCCGACGACCCGCTCGCCACCGCGATCGGACCGGATGAGCGGCGCATGGCCGAGAACGGCATCGGCGACGCCATGCTCGCCCTCGTCGTGCGCGCGAACGCCGCGGGCGTCGATCCGGATCGTGCCCTGCGGCTCGCGGTCGACCGCTTCACCGCGCGCGTCACCCACGGCGAGTAGCGGGCCCTGCGCACGCGGCTGTGCTCCGCATCCGGAGCGTCCGCGCGCGGCGATCGGGCCGGGATCCCGCCCGTGGTCAGGCTCAGCTGCCGCCCCACACCGCCCGCAGCACGGCGACCGCGTCGTCGAAGCCGGTTCCCTCGCGCTGCGCCGCCTCGGCGAGTGCGCGGGCGTGCTCGACGACCGGCCCCGCCGCGCGTGACGCGCCGGGCGCCACCCGGGTGCCGGCGGCGGTGCGGGTGACGACGAGGCCCTCCTGCTCGAGCGCGCGGTAGGCCTTCGCGGCGGTGGCCTGCGCCACCTCGAAGTCGCGCGCGGTCTGCCGAACGGTCGGCAGACGCTCGCCGTCGCCCAGCTGACCGGAGCGGATCGCACCGCGGAACAGTCCGGCGATGTCGTCGGCCGTGCGCGGCGCCGGAGGTGCCGGATCCATAGAGGTCATCGTACGGCCTCGGCGCCCGGCCGAGCCGCCGCGGTGCCCGGCGCGGGGTGCGGGTCGGCACTGCCCGCCCCGGGACGGCGGGCCGCCGCCGCACGCCAGGTGTCGACCGCGAGACGCAGCAGCAGCGCGGCGCCGATGCCCTGCACGACGTAGCCGCCGAGGTGCAGGAGCGGAGCGACGCTCTGGTAGCCCGTGCCCACGAAGAATCGCTGCGCGCCCGGCTCGCCCCCGTTGTCCTCGAAGACCCCCACGATGATCTGGCCGATGAACCCCACGTGGGCCCACACGGCGCCCAGGGTCAGCAGCAGGCCGCCGAGCGCGAGCAGGGTGAGGATGCGCGCCGTCGCCGTGCGCTCCTCGCGCACCTCGGGCGCCGACGCGCGGGCGACGAGCGGCCGGTTGGCGTCGGAGCTGAGCAGCGCCGCGAGCGCGGCCCCCGCCGCCAGCAGGGCGACCAGGGTGGCGAGGTGGTTCGGCCAGCCCGCGCCCCAGACGTACCCCATGTCGTTCTGCATGACCATGAACTCGGGCAGGCCCGAGTCGGCCGGGCCGACGCCGTAGCGGTTGCCCCCGTCGGGCAGCGGCACGCCGATGAGCATCTGCCAGGCGACCGTCACGAGCAGCAGGGCCGCGGCTCCGGCGAGCAGCCACAGGGGCGTTCGCGGTGCGAAGGCCCACCAGCGCCGCCGGGGCGATATGGTGCGCTCGCCGGGTGCGGGCAGCGGCTCGCGCCGCAGTACGAGCCAGGCGACCACCACGACGGCGGCGGCTGCGAGCAGCGGTGCGGCGCGCTGCCACCAGCCCCCGTGCCTCCCGATGGGGTCGAGGGTGGCGAGCCAGCTCGTCGCCGACGCGACGGCGACCACCGAGAGGGGGCCGGCGATCCCGATCCGGGCGAGCGCGTCGGCGCGGCGCCCGCTCTCGGGCAGGGAGACGATACGGCGGGGGCGGATCCACGAGAGGCCGAAGAGGACGGCGCCGAGGGTGAGCGCCATCTCGACCGGGAACAGGTCGAAGAAGGTGCGCAGGCCCGTGAAGAACCAGGTGGTGATGTCCATGTCGCTCCCGTCGTCGGGCGGTCGGGCGGCCGCGAGTGCCGGTCTTTGTGCTGCAAATCTAGCACAAATTGTGCTGCGTTCCCGATACAAGTTCGCCCGCGGTGCGGGCGGGATGCGCCGGCGTGGAAGAATGGGTGACCATGGCAGCACCCGTGAACCCGCCGCGCGGCATGCGCGACTTCCTCCCCGCAGACAAGGCGCGCCGCGAGCACGCGCTCGGCGTCATCAAGAGCGTCTACCGCTCGCACGGCTTCGACGAGATCGAGACACCGGTGGTCGAGGACTACGCGCGGCTGCACGCCGGGCTCGGCGGCGACAACGAGAAGCTCAGCTTCTCGATCCTGAAGCGCGGCATCCGGCCCGAGGCGCTCGCCGCCGCGAGCGAGGCCGGCAACGCCGAGCAGCTCGCCGACCTCGGCCTGCGCTTCGACCTCACCGTGCCGCTCACCCGCTTCTACGCGAGCCACCGCGCAGAGCTGCCGCCCGTCTTCCGCGCCATTCAGATCGCCCCGGTCTGGCGCGCCGAGCGCCCGCAGAAGGGCCGCTACCGCCAGTTCGTGCAGGCCGACATCGACATCATCGGCGAGGCGGGGCTGCTCGCCGAGATCGAACTCGTCACCGCCACCTCGCAGGCGCTCGCGGCGCTCGGGCTCGACTGCTGCGTGATCCGCGTCAACGACCGGCGAGTCCTCTTCGGCCTGCTCGAGCACTGCGGCTTCCCCGCGGACACCCACGACCGCGCGCTCATCACGGTCGACAAGCTCGACAAGATCGGCGCCGAAGGGGTCGTCGAGGAGCTGCGCGAGATCGACGCCGCCGCCGCCGAGCGGATCGGGGCCGTGCTCGCCTCGGTCGAGCCGGCGCTCGCGGGGGAGGGCATCGCGCTCACGCGATCCGCGATCGAGGCCGCCCTTCCCGGCGCCGCGCAGAACCCCGGAGCCGCAGCGGGCATCGAGAACCTCGCCCAGCTCGGCGAGGCCCTCGACGGCGCCCTGCCCAGCGGGGTGACCGTGCGCTTCGACCCCACGCTCGTGCGAGGCATGGGCTACTACACGGGCACGATCTTCGAGGTCGCCCACCCCGGCTCGGGCAGCTCGGTCGGCGGCGGGGGCCGGTACGACGGCATGGTGGGGCGCTTCCTCGGCCAGGACGTGCCCGCGGTCGGCTTCTCGATCGGCTTCGAGCGGGTGGTGGATCTCATCTCCTTGCCCGAGTCGAGCGGGCCCGAGGCGGTCGCGCTCGTCTACGACGCCGACGTGCCCTTCGCCGAGCTCGTCGCCCTCAAGCGCGAGCTCGTGGCGCGCGGGCACCGGGTGCGGCTCGAGAAGCGGCAGAAGAACATGAAGGCGCTGCTGGCGAGGATCGCGGCCGAGGGCTTCACGAGCTTCGCGAACGTGCGCGCGGGCGCGGGCGTCGACGCGCTCGAGCTGCGACCGCTCTCGGACTGAGCGCCCGCCGCCGGGGCTGCCGAGCGCCGACCGTTGACGGGGAGCGGCCGCGGTGCGACGCTGATCGTGAACCGCCGCTCGTGCGGACGAAAGCGAGAACCGTCATGACCACGCAGATCTTCGTCAACATCGCCTCCGACGACCTCGAACGCTCCACAGCGTTCTACACCGCGCTCGGATGCGAGATCAACCCGCTCTTCACCGACGAGAACGCGGCCTGCGTCGTCTGGGACGAGCAGGTGTTCTTCATTGGTGCTCACGCGCGACTACTTCGCGACGTTCACCGACAAGCCCGTCGCCGACGCGAGGAGCGTCGCCCAGGTGCTCATCGCGCTGTCGCGCGACTCCCGCCAGGCGGTCGACTCCACGGTCGACGCCGGGCTCGACGCGGGCGGCACGGAGCCGAAGGCGGCGCAGGATCTCGGGTTCATGTACTCGCGGGTGCTCGAAGACCCCGACGGCAACATCCTCGAGTTCCTGTACATGGACCCGGCCGCCGCCGAGCAGGGCCCCGACGCCTACACCCCGGTCGACGCCTGAGGGGTCCGTGCGGGGCGAGTTCGCGGGGAGCGGGCCCGGGCCTGCCGCTACACTTGGGGGCGGCGCGGACAATCGCGCCGCATACCGGCAACTGAACTCCGAAGGAGCGCATGGTGGCATTTATCGACGCGGTGATCGCCCGCGAGATTCTCGATTCGCGTGGCAACCCGACCGTTGAGGTCGAGGTCGGCCTGACCGACGATTCTGTGGGCCGCGCGGCGGTGCCCTCGGGCGCCTCCACCGGCGCCTTCGAGGCGTACGAGCTGCGCGACAGCGACAAGGATCGCTACCTCGGCAAGGGCGTGACGAAGGCCGTCGACGCCGTGTTCGACGAGCTCGCCCCCGCCATCGAGGGCTTCGCCGCCGACGATCAGCGCATCATCGACGCCGTGCTCAAGGAGGTCGACGGCACCGAGAACAAGTCGCGCGTCGGCGCGAACTCCATCCTCGGCATCAGCCTCGCGGTCGCCCACGCCGCCGCCGCTTCGGCCGAGCTGCCGCTCTACCGCTACCTGGGCGGCCCCACGGCCAACACTCTGCCCGTGCCGCTCATGAACATCATCAACGGCGGCGCGCACGCCGACACCGGCGTCGACATCCAGGAGTTCATGGCGGTGCCGCTCGGCGCCGAGACCTTCTCAGAGGGCCTGCGCTGGGGCGTCGAGGTCTACCACGCGCTCAAGGCGCTGCTCAAGGAGCAGGGCCTCACCACCGCGCTCGGCGACGAGGGCGGCTTCGCCCCCGACCTGCCCCACAACTCTGCGGCGCTCGACCTGATCGTCGAGGCCATCAAGCGCGCCGGCCTCGAGCCGGGCCGCGACGTGGCCGTGGCGCTCGACGTCGCCTCGTCGGAGTTCTACGAGAACGGCGTCTACACCTTCGAGGGGCAGCAGCGCACCGCCGCCGAGATGACCGCCTACTACGCCGATCTGCTCGACCGCTACCCGCTCGTCTCGATCGAGGATCCGCTCGACGAGAGCGACTGGGACGGCTGGGCGCACATCACCGCCGAGATCGGCGACCGCGTGCAGCTGGTGGGCGACGACCTCTTCGTCACCAACCCCGAGCGCATCGCCCAGGGCATCGAACAGGGCGCCGCGAACTCGCTGCTCGTCAAGGTGAACCAGATCGGCACGCTCACCGAGACCTTCGACGCCGTGCAGCTCGCGCAGCGCGCCGGTTTCACCGCGGTGATGTCGCACCGCTCGGGCGAGACCGAGGACGTCACGATCGCCGACCTCGCCGTGGCCACGAACTGCGGCCAGATCAAGACGGGCGCCCCCGCCCGCTCCGATCGCGTCGCGAAGTACAACCAGCTGCTGCGCATCGAGGAGGAGCTCGGCGGTGCTGGGGTCTACGCTGGCCGCGGCGCCTTCCCCCGCTTCGCGGCGTAACCGCGGCATCACGCGCACGCGAACGGCAGCACGGTGAAACGCTGGGTCGAGGATCTCGGGGCGTGGGCCTCGAGTCTCCGCTTCAGCGGTTTCACCGTGCTCGTCGTCGTGCTGGTCGCCGCAGGCGCCGTGATCGTGAGCCCCAGTCTCTCCACGTACGTGCAGCAGCGGCGCGAGATCTCCGAGCTGCGCGAGAGCGTGCGACTGCACCAGGAGGCGGTCAACGAGATCGACGCCGAGCGCGCGAAGTGGAAGGATCCCGTCTACGTGCGATCCCAGGCGCGCGACCGGCTCTTCTACGTGATGCCGGGGGAGACCCAGCTCGGCGTGGTCGACGACGTCGTGCTGCCGGTCGAGTCGGACGAGGAGACGAGCCCCGAGCTCTCGCGCATCGAGAGCGACTGGGTGCGCGGCATCGCGGCGTCCTTCCTGACGGCGGGCACCACCGACGCCCCGCTCGCCGAGCTCGAGGGAAGCGAGCCCGTGCCGCTCGACCCCGCCGCCACCGAAACCGAACCCACCGCCGAGGAGCCCCAGCCATGAGCCGCCCACCGTACACCGAGCCCACCTCCGCCGACATCGCCGCGGTGAGCGAGCAGCTGGGGCGCGAGGCGCGCGGCGTCGTGGGCATCGCGGCGCGCGCGCTCGACGGCAGCCCCACGGTGGTCGCCACCGCGCCGCGCTTGCCCGACGGCTCGCCGTTCCCCACCTTCTACTACCTGTGCCACCCGGAGGCAGTCGCCGCGGCCTCGCGGCTCGAGGCCGCCGGCGTGATGAACGAGTTCAACGAACTGCTCGCCGAAGACGAGGAGGTGCGTGCGCAGTACGCCCGCGCGCACGAGCAGTACATCGCCGATCGCGACAGCGTTGGCGAGGTGCCCGAACTGTCGGGTGTGAGCGCGGGCGGCATGCCCACGCGCGTCAAGTGCCTGCACGCGCTCATCGGTCACGCGCTCGCGGCGGGCCCGGGTGTCAACCCGATCGGGGACCTCGCCCTCGCCCGCAGTGGATGGCGCGGGCACACCAAGGACGCGTAGCGTCCGACTGCGCCCGCGGCGCCGCTCCAGCCGGGCGCGGTGGCGCCCGCACGGAGTGCGCGATAACGCTGGCGCGTTCTCGCCTGAGCATTCCGTGCCCACGGAGCGAAGCGCGGGGTGGCGGGCACACCATGGACGCGTAGCGTCCGGAGAAACTGCAGCCGATCCGGCCTCCGTCCGACGAATACCGATGTTTTCTGCGGGATTTCCGCCGAAGCGTCCGGGGCGCCCGCGGCGAAGCTGTAGTATTGGAGCTCGGGCACGACGTGCCCGGTTTTTCTGTGCCCGCGATTCGGGCATTACACGCTCACTGCATCAAGGAGACCGCTTCGTGGCGAAGAAGATTCTGATCGTTGGTGGTGGCTACGCCGGCTTCTACACCGCATGGAAGCTGGAGAAGCTGCTCCGTGCGGGCGAGGCCGAGGTCACGATCGTCGATCCGCTGCCCTACATGGCTTACCTGCCGTTCCTCCCCGAGGTCGCCGCGGGCTCGATCGAGCCGCGTCACGCGGTCGTGGCCCGCCGCCGTCACCTGCAGCGCACGCACAACATCGCGGGCAAGGTGACCGGCATCTCGCACGCCACCAAGACCGCCACGGTCACCCCGAACGAGGGCGAGGCCTTCGACTTCGAGTACGACCACATCGTCGTCACCACCGGCTCCGTCTCGCGCACCTTCCCGATCGCGGGCATCGCCGAGAACGCCATCGGCATGAAGACCATCGAAGAGGCCGTCGCCGTGCGCGACCGCCTCGTCGGCAACTTCGAGCGCGCCGCGTCGCTGCCCGCCGGTTCGCCGGAGCGCGCCCGCCTGCTCACCGTCACGGTGGTCGGTGGCGGCTTCGCCGGCATCGAGACGATCGCCGAGCTGCGCTCCTTCGCGACCTCGCTGCTGCGCCGCTACCCCGAGATCACCTTCGAGGAGACCAGGTTCCACCTCGTCGAGGCCATGGGCCGCATCATGCCCGAGGTCACCGAGGCGCTCGCCGACTGGGTGGTCAAGGATCAGACCCGCCGCGGCGTCGACATCCACCTCGACACGCAGCTCTCGTCGGCGGTCGACGGCAACATCGAGCTGTCGACCGGCGAGAAGTTCGAGTCCGACCTGATCGTCTGGACCGCGGGCGTCATGCCCCGCCCGTTCCTGCGCGGCACCGACCTGCCGATCGGCCCCCGCGGCCACGTGATCGGCAGCCCCGAGCTGCGCATCACCACCGAAGAGGGCCAGGCCCTCGAGGGGGCCTGGACCGCAGGCGACACCTCGCAGACCCCCGACATCTCGTCGACCCCGGGCCCCGGCGGCTTCTGCGTGCCCAACGCGCAGCACGCCGTGCGCCAGGGGCGTCTGCTCGCCAAGAACATCGTCGCCGACCTGCGCGGCGAGGGCGTACGCCAGTACAACCACAAGAACATGGGCGCCGTCGCCGGCCTCGGCGTGAACACGGGCGTGTTCCGCTCGGGCGGCAGCTTCGCGATGAAGGGCTACTTCGCGTGGCTCGCGCACCGCTTCTACCACGGCCTCGCGATCCCCACGTGGGAGCGCAAGTGGCGCGTGTTCGGCGGCTGGGTCGGGCACTTCTTCCTGGGTCGCGACATCGTCAACATCGAGGCCGTGCAGGAGCCCCGAGCGATCTTCGAGGAGTTCGCCTCGCGCCCCAAGCCGAAGACCGACTGACCGGTCCCGCGTCTCACTCCGAGAGCCCCGCAGCGTTTCGCCGCGGGGCTCTCGCCGTACACTGGGGGCATGGCCGAAGCAGCAGCCGCCCGAACCTCGGTCGCGAGCGCGCCGCGGGCGGCGGGCTCGGCTCACAGGGGCTTCTGGGTGACGTGCTCGGCCGCGGCGCCGAGGATCGCCCGCGCCTACTTCGCGGCGCAGGCCATCGCCGGTGCGCTCTGGTGGGTGGGCGTCTTCACGCTGCCGTGGCTGCGCCGCGCGACCCTCGGCGAGCTCGATCCCGTCGCGGTGGCGCTGTGGGACGTGCCGCTGTTCGTGATCGCGTCGGGGATCGCGGCCGCCGGGCGGCGGTGGGCGGTGCGGATCGCGGTGCCCTGGACGCTCCTCGTCACCGCGGGGCTCGCGGGGTACGCGACCGCGACCGGGCTCGCCGGCTGGGGTACGCTCCTCATGGCGGCGGCGAGCTGCGGGAGCCTCGTCGCGTGGTCGCTGGCGGTGTTCGGGCGCATTCCGGCCGAGACCGTGCTGCGGGGCCCGCTCGCCTCCCGCACGGCGCGGGTCGGTTCGCGGGCGCGGCAGCTCGCGACGACCCTGCTGCAGATGCTGGGGTTCTGGGTGCTGTTCCTCGGGGTGCTGCCGCTGGGGATCCGACTGCTCGAGGTCCGCTGTGGGCTGCACGTCGGCTTCCCCGCCTGGTTGCAGGGGCTCGGATGGGTCGTGCTGCTGCTCGCGAGCGCTCTCGGCGTCACGGCAGCCGCGGCGATGTCGCTGCACGGCGACGGCACACCGCTGCCGTCGGCGACGGCGGTGCGGCTCGTCATCGCCGGGCCGTACCGCTGGGTGCGCAACCCGATGGCCCTGTCGGGGATCGCTCAGGCGGCGGGCGTCGGACTGCTCTCGAGTTCGTGGCTCGTGCTGGGCTACGCGGTCTGCGGCGGCGTCTACTGGAACGAGCCGGTGCGACCGTCGGAGGAGGCGGAGCTCGAGCAGCGCTTCGGCGAGGAGTTCACGGCCTACCGCGACCGAGTGCGGTGCTGGGCGCCCTGCTTCGGGTGACGCGCGCGGCCCCGGCGCGGGAGCCGGAGACGCGGAGAGCTCCGTCTCCTGCCTAAGCCTCCGGCGCGTGCTTCGAGAGGAACTCGTACATCGCCGTGTCGTCGACGCCTGGGAAGGTGCCGGTCGGCAGCGGCGAGAGCACGTGCTGGTGCATGCGCGCGCTCGGCCACGCCTTGCCCTGCCAGCGGGTGAGCAGGTCGGGGGAGGGGGTGCGGCAACAGGCCTCGTCCGGGCACGTCGAGACCCGCCGCACCGGTGTCTCCCGGCCGCGGAACCACTTCGCGTCGTCGAAGGCCACCCCGCAGGCGATCGCGAACGGCCCCTGCTCGGCGTCGCCCGTCTGCACGCTCGACCAGTAGGTGCCGGCCGGGGTGTCGGTGTACTGGTAGAACTCGCTGGTGCGGTTCGTGCGGTGGAACGCGGTGCGGCCGCCCCACTTGTGGCACAGCATCTCGCCCTCGATCGATCCCGAGGCGTCGCTCGGGAACGGCAGGTCGTCGTTCTCGTAGCCGCGCACGAGGGCGCCCTCGCCGTCGGCGCGGTAGTGGTGCACCCGCAGGTCGAGGTGCTGCGTGGCGAGGTTCGTGAAGCGGTGCGCGGCGGCCTCGTGCGTGACGCCGAAGGCGTCGCGCAGATCCTCGATCGCGAGGTTGCGGTTGCGCTTGGCCTGCTGCAGGAAATCGACGGCTCGGGCCTCGGGCATCAGACAGGCCGCGGCGAAGTAGTTGATCTGCAGCCGCTGTTCGAGGAACTCGGCGTAGCTCGCGGGCTCGGCGTGGCCGAGCACGCGGTGCGCCATGGCCTGCAGCGCGAGCGAGCGCAGGCCGTGCCCGCCCGGGATGGAGGCGGGCGGCAGGTAGATGCGCCCGTTCTCGAGGTCGGTGATGCTGCGCGTGTTCGAGGGCAGGTCGTCGACGAAGATGAGGGTGAAGCCCAGCATCTCGGCCAGCATCGCGACCGTGCGGTGCGTGACGGCGCCCGTGGTGTGGCCGATGCGGCGCATGAGGTCGGAGGCGACCAGCTCGATCTCGTGGATGTAGTTGTCGCGCTCGCGCATCTGCATGCGGATGGCGGTGTTGGCGCGGCGGGCCTCCTCGGAGGTCGCGGCGGCCGCTCGGGATCGCCGGGCGAGTTCGCGGTGCATGCCGACGAGCGACTCGAGCGCGTCGTCGCTGAGGGTGCGCGGGGTGCGCACGTGGGGGAGCCCGAGGCGCAGGTAGCCGGGGGTGCTCTGCGCCCGCTCGAGCTCGATCTCGAGGGCGCTGCGGTGGTCCGGGGGCTCGCGGCGCAGCAGCTCCGAGGGGTCGATGCCGAGCTCGCGCGCAATGCTCTGCAGCAGGCCGAGCCGCGGCTCGCGGCGCCCGGTCTCGATGTGCGAGAGCTGGCTCGCGACCACGCCCACGCGCTCGCCGAGCTGCTCGAGCGTGAGGCCCGCGCGCGTGCGGAAGAACTTGAGGCGCTTGCCGAGCAGCAGACGGTCGAGTTCAGATTCACCCTGGGTGGGGGTCGTATCCGGTGCCATTCTTTGACTATATGTCAATAATCATGAAAATTTACACCGGATTTGGTGAATGCCCGGTGAATCGGCTGCTGAGAATGGAGATGTCACCGATTCTTCACCGACGACGTGTGTGAACCCGAGGAGAACGAACGTATGAGCGCCACCCAGACCATCGAGGCCGAGAGCACCGTCACCGACCTCGTGCGTGCGAATGCGACCACCGCGAACGAAGAAGTGCTCCAGTGGGTGACCGAGGTCGCCGAGTTGACGAAGCCCGTCGAGGTGGTCTGGTGCGACGGCTCGCAGGACGAGTGGAACCGCATCACCTCCGAGATGGTCGAGGCCGGATCCCTCATCCCGCTCAACAAGGATCTGCGTCCGGGCAGCTTCCTCGCGCGCTCGCACCCCGCCGACGTCGCCCGGGTCGAGGACCGCACCTTCATCTGTTCCGAGAAGGAGGAGGATGCCGGCCCCACGAACAACTGGGTCGCCCCCGCCGAGATGAAGGCCGAGCTCATGCCGCTCTTCGACGGCGCCATGCGCGGCCGCACCATGTACGTGGTGCCCTTCTCGATGGGCCCGGTCGGCGGCGCCATCACCCAGCTCGGCATCGAGATCACCGACTCGCCCTACGCCGTGCTCAACATGCGCATCATGACCCGCATGGGGCAGGCCGCGCTCGACGGCATCACGCCCGGCAGCGAGTGGGTGCGCACCGTGCACTCGGTCGGCGCCCCCCTCGAGGAGGGTCAGGCCGATGAGGCGTGGCCCTGCAACGACACCAAGTACATCACCCACTTCCCCGAGACGCTCGAGGTGTGGTCGTACGGCTCGGGCTACGGCGGCAACGCCCTGCTCTCGAAGAAGTGCTTCGCGCTGCGCATCGCCTCGGTGATGGGTCGCAACGAGGGCTGGCTCGCCGAGCACATGCTGCTGCTCAAGCTCACGAACGTCGACACCGGCAAGGCCTACCACCTCTCCGCGGCCTTCCCGTCGGCCTGCGGCAAGACGAACCTCGCGATGCTGCAGCCCACGATCCCGGGCTGGAAGGTCGAGACGATCGGCGACGACATCGCCTGGCTGCGTCCTGGCAAGGACGGCCGTCTCTACGCGATCAACCCCGAGGCCGGTTTCTTCGGCGTCGCGCCCGGCACCGGCGAGTCGACGAACCCCGTCGCGATGGAGACCCTCTGGGGCAACACCATCTTCACCAACGTCGCGCTGACCGACGACGGCGATGTGTGGTGGGAGGGCAAGACCGACGAGGTGCCCGCTCACCTCACCGACTGGCAGGGCAACGACTGGACGCCCGACGCCGACCGTCCCGCCGCGCACCCCAACTCGCGCTTCACCGTGCCGATCCAGCAGACGCCCTCGCTCGCCGCCGACTGGTACGAGCAGGACGGCGTGCCCCTCGACGCGATCCTCTTCGGCGGGCGCCGCGCCACCAACGTGCCGCTCGTCGCGCAGTCGCTGTCGTGGGAGCACGGCGTCTTCGTCGGCGCGACCGTGTCGTCCGAGAAGACGGCCGCGCAGGAGGGCACCGTGGGCGAGCTGCGCCGCGACCCCTTCGCGATGCTGCCCTTCTGCGGCTACAACATGGCCGACTACTGGGGCCACTGGCTCGAGATGGGCGAGACCCTCGGCGACAAGGCCCCGAAGGTGTTCCAGGTCAACTGGTTCCGCAAGGGGGCCGACGGCCGCTTCCTGTGGCCCGGCTTCGGCGACAACTCGCGCGTGATCGACTGGATCATCCGCCGCGTCGAGGGCGAAGCCCGGGGCCGCGAGACCGCGATCGGCACCGTGCCGGCCGACGGCGAGCTCAACCTCGAGGGCATCGAGGTGCCGGCCGAAGACCTCGATGAGCTCTTCTCGATCGATCCCGCCTCGTGGCTCGCCGAGGCCGACCTCACCGAGGAGTTCTTCGCCCGGTTCGGCGACCGCGTGCCTGTCGCCCTGCGCGACCAGCTGACGCAGCTGCGCCAGCGCCTCAGCGCGTAGCCCGCTCGCGCCCGCGAGCCCCACAGACCGTAAGCCCCGCCGTTCTGCCCAACGGCGGGGCTTACTATCTCCGCGGTCCCGGATCGCCCGCTAGTTGAGCGCGATGATCCCCACGTTGAGCGAGGTGGCGAAGATCAGCCACAGCAGGTACGGGATCATGATCCACGACGCGATCCTCGACCACGGGGCGGCCGCGATCCCGAGCCAGATCACGGACGCCATGAGCGCGACGATGGTCGCGAGCGCCAGCCACCAGGCGGCCTCGCCGATCAGCGGGTAGCCGGCGAAGAACACGGGTGTCCAGATCGCGTTCAGCGCGAGCTGCACGACGAAGAGCCGCAGCACACCGCTCGCGGCGTTCGGGCCGCCGTCGCGGTAGCCGGAGCGCCAGATCAGCCAGCCCGCGAGCGCGATCAGCAGGTACAGCGCCGACCAGACGGGCCCGAAGACCGAGTTCGGCGGATCCCACGGCGCCTTCTGCGCGCTCGCGTACCAGCCGTCGGTATTCGGCGCGGTGGCCTGCGATCCGCCCCACGCGATCAGCGCGACCGCGGCGAGCATCGCGACGCCCACCGCGATCTGCCGCCCCACCGGCGGGCTGACATCCGTTCCGTCGCTCATGCGGGCACCTCCTCGCGTGCGTGGTCTGCCACGCTAGCAAGCCTCGGCGGGCGCGGCTAGGGGTGCGCCCGGGTGCCAGAGCCGATGCGGGCGGGAGAAGGGCCGGCTACTCGTCGAGGATGACGTCGCTCGCGCGCAGGGCGCGCAGCTCCGGCTCCTCGAGCTCGAGGACCTCTCCGTCGGTTCCGAGCCAGTACCATGCCGCGAGGTCCGGGCCGGGTGCGTCGCGACGGGTGAGCGTGTAGGTGACGCCGTCGACCTCTTTGGTGTTCATGCCCCGACTATAGACTCAAAAGTTGCCGTACCACCCGACGGGCGCGCCTGCAAGGGTGTTCCGCTCGTCGGTCGCGTCGAGCAGGCTGGGGGCCATCGCATCGAACGGAGAGGTGGCTGCAATGAGCACACGGAAGCAGATCAAGAAGGCCGCGGAGGCGACCGCGTGGAACCCGATGAAGACGCTCAGCCAGTGGGGCGTGCGCAGTTCGCACGCCTACAGCCTGGGATTGATCTCGGTGGGGATCTCGTTCCTGACCTGGCTGTTCTCGCGGGGGAAGGGCGACGAGAAGTCGCAGTCGGATCGCTGGGGTCTGTTCATCGGCGAGTGGGCGCCCACGTTCTTCGCTCTCGGGGTGGGTCTCAAGATCGAAGAGGAATCCTGACGGCGCCTGCGAGCCGAGTTCATCGCTGCGGCATCGGCAGGCGCGTGGTGCGACCGCCGTCGACGACCATCGTCTGGCCCGTGACGAACCGCGACTGCGGGCCCGCGAGGAAGACCGCGGCGTCGCCGATGTCCTCCGGCGCCCCGAGCCGCCCGAGCGGGTGCAGGGCCTCGATCTCGCCGACCGCGGCGGCGGGATCGGCGAACCCGGCGAGGTAGTCCTGCGCGAGGTCGGTGCGGATCCAGCCGGGCGCGATCGCGTTCACCCGGATGCCCTCCGCGCCGAGGTCTACCGCGAGCGCGCGGGTGAGGCCGTGGAGGCCCGCCTTGGACGCGCTGTACGCCGCGTGCCCCGGGTTCGTTCCGATGCCTTCGACCGAGCCGATGCTGACGATCGATCCGCCCCCTCGTCGTGCGAGGTGGGGGATCGCGGCCTGTGCGAGGAACATCGGAGCGCGGAGGTTCAACGCCATCATCCGGTCCCACTCGGCGACCGTGAGCTCGTGCGGCGATCGCTCGAACATCATGCCCGCGTTGTTGACGAGCACGTCGAGCCCGCCGAGCCGCTCCGCCGCCTCGTCGACGATGCGGGGGATCGCCGCCGCATCGGTGAGATCGGCCTGCAGCGACTGCACGGCCGGGTGCCGTTCGAGGTCGGCCGGGAGCGGGCGCCGTTGGGCGACGACGACCGTCGCTCCTTCCTCGAGGAAGCGATCGAGGATGCCTCGGCCGATGCCGTGGCCTCCTCCCGTGATGAGCGCGAGCATTCCCTGCAGCTGCATGTGCGTGTCCTTCCTCCGCGCGCACGCGGTCATCGATACGTTCTACTCTGCCGGATCCGAGGCCGGCCGCGCTGGGGTGGCGAGCAGTTCGCGCACCTCGGGTGCGACTCCTCGGCAGGCAACTCGCTTCCGCGTTCAGCGCCGCGTGGGCGCGCCTCAGCCCACGACCACGCGGAGTGTGCCGCGCTGTTGCGGTGCTGTCAAGCCCGCGATCTCGCTCGCCGGGTCGCCTACGGTGGGAAGAGCCCTTCCCAAGCAGGGAAAGGGAGACGGCGAAGAGTCGGTGCCCCCACTGGGATTCGAACCCAGACTGTGCCGATTTTAAGTCGGCTGCCTCTGCCGGTTGGGCTATGGGGGCAACCTCACCATCTTCCCACGCGCGCCGATCGGCGGCGGTGGGGGCGGAACGACCACGAGCAGACGAAGGAGATGCACCATGTCGATGATCGATGACGCGGCGGACGAGACGAAGGACGCCGTGAAGCAGGCTCGCCAGCGCGAAGAGGCGCAGCGCAAGCGCGCGGAGAATCACGATGAGGCCGATGAGTCGGGCACCGGCTCCGGCACCGATGACGGCTACGGAGACGACCGCGACACCAGCGGCGACGTCCCCGTCGCCAACCTGGAGTGACCGCCTCCCCTTCGAGTCCCAGGACGCCCGCCGCCGAGACGCGGAGTGTCGGGTCGCTGCTTCACCTCAGCGGAGGCAGCGATTCGACACCCCGCGTTTCCTGTTCCCGCGGGGAGGGGAGCGGAGGGCGGACGCCGTCGCGGCGCGTAGGCTGGGGTGATGGTCTTCGCCAAGGTGCTGCTCGTGAGCGTGATCGTCGTCGCCGTCGTGCTGGCGCTCTCCCTGCAGTTGCGCGTCTGGGCGCGGCGTCGGGCGCGCGAGCGGGCCGCCTGGCAGACCGAGCTGGAGCGGGATCTGCGCGACGGATGAGCCCCCGCGCCGGCCCGCAGGCTGCGGCCGGTGGCTGAGACCGCCCGCCCACCCGCGGCTGCGACCGCGCCCTCCCGCATCCCGGGGCTGAGACCGCGTCTCTCGTCGCCCCGGTCGTGAGACCCGCCGAGAACGCGCTCTCTACATCCTTCCCGCCCCCGCCCGAGACGTCGTACACTGCGAATATGACACTCGATCTCGCTGCCGCGGAAGTGCTGGCGACCGCGGTCGAGCGTCCCTGGGATCGGCCGGATCGCTTCTGGGCTTCGTTCGACGAGGCGACGCGGGATCACCCGGCCCCCGTCGTGGCGCTGAGCGTCGAGGTGCTCAGTCGCAACGCGCACGATCTGCTGCGGCGGGCCGGCGGGTTGCCGATCCGCGTCGCCAGCAAGTCGGTGCGATGCCGCGCCGTGCTCGACGCCGTGCTCGCGCTGCCGGGGTACCGGGGCGTGCTCGCATTCACGCTGGCGGAGGCCCTGTGGCTCGCCGAGCGGATCGACGACGTGGTGGTGGGGTATCCGACGGCGGATCGTACCGCGCTGGCGGCCCTCGGCCGCAGCGAGCGGGCTGCGGACCGCATCGCGGTGATGATCGACAGCGAGGATCAGCTCGACCTGATCGACGCGGCGATCCGGCCGGGGGAGCGCGTGAGGATCCGCGTGTGCCTCGACCTCGACGCCTCGTGGCGCACGCGGGCGCTCGGGCACCTCGGCGTGCGCCGCTCGCCGATCCGCACCCCCGAACAACTGCGCGCGCTCGCCGAGACCGTCGTTCGGCGCGACGGCTTCGAGCTCGTGGGCCTGATGGCGTACGAGGCGCAGATCGCGGGCGTCGCCGATCGTGCTGCGGGCCGGGCCGAGGGCGCGCTGCTGCGGGCGGTGCAGCGGGCGAGCGCCGCCGAGCTGGCCGAGCGCCGTGCTGCGGCGGTGGCCGCGGTGAGCGAGACGGCCCGGCTCGAGTTCGTGAACGGCGGCGGCACCGGCTCGATCGAGCGCACCGTCTCGGAGCCCGCGGTCACCGAGGTGGCGGCGGGCAGCGGGCTGTACGGCCCTCACCTCTTCGACCACTACACCTCGTTCTCGCCTGCGCCCGCGATGGCCTTCGCCCTCGACGTGGTGCGCAAGCCGACTCCCGACCGGGCGGTGCTGCTGGGCGGCGGGTGGATCGCATCGGGCCCCGCTGCGCCCGACCGACTGCCGGTACCGGTCTGGCCGCCCGGCCTCGCGTTCGAACCGCGCGAGGGCGCGGGCGAGGTGCAGACGCCCGTGCGCGGGTCGGCGGCACGCGGGCTGGGAGCGGGGGACCGCGTGTGGCTGCGCCACGCGAAGGCCGGCGAGCCGCTCGAGCACACGGCCGAGGTGGTGCCGGTGCGCGCAGACGGCACGGCGCTCGCGCCGATCCCGAGCTATCGAGGAGAGGGGCGGTGCTTCCTGTGAGCAGCGCGCGGGATCGGCGGGCGGCGGGCCCGCACGCCCGCTGGAACACGCGGTGGAGCAACTGGGCGCGCACCGAGCACTCGCGGCCCGAGCTCGAGATCGTGCCTCGACGCACCGAGCAGATCGAGCTCGCGGTGCAGCGCGCCCGCGACACGGCCCGCACGGTCAAGCCGGTCGGCGCGTCGCACAGCTTCACCGGTGTCGCCGCGACCGACGGCATCCGCATCGACATGAGCCGCATGCGCGGTCTCGTCTCGGCCGACCCGGCGCGCGGCCGGGTCACGCTCTGGGGCGGCACGCACCTCTGGGAGCTGCCCGCCATCCTGGCACCGCTCGGCCTCGCCCTCGCCAATATGGGCGACATCGATCGGCAGACCATCACGGGCGCCACGCAGACCGGCACCCACGGCACGGGCGTGCGACTCGGCGGTCTCGCGACGGGCGTGATCGGGGCGACCCTCGTGACGGGCGCGGGCGACACCCTCGTGATCGACGAGGATCACCACCCCGAGCTGCTGCCCGCCGTGGCGCTCGGCCTCGGGGCCCTCGGGGTGCTGGTGACGGTGACGCTGCAGTGCGTGCCGCGCTATCTGCTGCGGGCCGAGGAGGCTCCGGCCGGGCTCGACGAGGTGCTCGACGGCTTCGTGGAGCGCACGCGCGAGGCGGATCACTTCGAGTTCTTCTGGTTTCCTCACACCCGCAGCGCCCGCACCAAGACGAACACGAGACTTCCGCTCGACGCCGAGCGAGACCCGCTGACGCCGGCCGCCCGCTTCGCCGACGAGGAGTTCGCGAACAACCTCGCGTTCGGCGCCTGCACCGCGTTCGGCAGCGTGGCTCCCGCGGCGATCCCGCGCGTCAACCGGCTCATCGAGACGCTCTCGAGCCGGCGCAGTTACACCGACGAGTCGCACCGCGTCTACATCACGCACCGGCGGGTGCGCTTCCACGAGATGGAGTACGGCCTGCCGCTCGATGCCGTGCCCGAGGCGATGCGCGAGCTGCGGGCGATGATCGAGCGCCGCCGGTACCGGGTGTCGTTCCCGGTCGAGGTGCGCTCGGCCGCCGCCGACGGGCTGCTGCTCTCGACGGCGAGCGGCCGGCAGACGGGGTATATCGCCGTGCACCGCTACTGGCGGGATCGGGACCGCGGCTACTTCCGCGATGCCGAGGCGATCCTGGCCTCGCACGGAGGTCGGCCCCACTGGGGCAAGATGCACACCCAGACGGCGGGCACCCTGCGCGACCGCTACCCGGCGTTCGACGAGTTCGCGGCGGTGCGGGATCGTCTCGATCCGGATCGCCTCTTCGGGAACCCCTACCTCACGCGTGTGCTGGGGGAGTAGCGTCGCCCTCTCCCGCAGCGCCGAAGGGCCCACCCCCCCTACGCCCACTCGAGGAGGGTGATTTAACGGGTGAATCCTGCCTGCCGGCTGTGAGGCCGTCGGCCGCCGAAATAGCGTGGACGGGGTATGCGAGGGGAGGGGTGCGCGGCGCGAGCGCTGCGACAGTTTCGAATCGGCATGCGTCGTTTCAGACTGACGCGGTCTCCCCATCGAGGTATTCCTGAAAGGCGAGCGACTCCATATGCAGCAGAAGACATCAGCCCTCGGCGAGAGGCTGCGCCGGGCGGGCGCGTGCGCACTCGCCGGGGCGCTCCTTGCAGGCGGCAGCGTCGTCGCCGTGGGCGCGGCGGCGCGGGCGGCGACGAACGACAACGTCGGCACGGGCGAGCTCACGGTCACGCACCGGCAGAACGAGGGCTGGAAGAAGATCCGCGGCAACTCCTCCGCGGCTCGCGACGGCTTCGGCCAGGGCCCGCCCATGTACGACACGATGCAAGACGGCTCCGGCGCCCCCATCGACCTGGGCGCCCCGCAGAGCTTCTGGGACGGCGACGACTGGAACACCCCGGTGGGCAACGTGTGGGGCTGGTCCGGGGTCGCCCACGCGACCGACTTCGCCCCACAGATCCTCGGCACGGTCAACCCCATTCAGGGCGACCTCTGCGGCGCCGAGACGGTGACGATCGATGCGTCGGCGCGGCTCACGAACCTCGGCCCCACTCCCGGGGTGTGGACCATCGGCGCCTCCGCGCTCGTGAGCGGCCGCGGCACTCCGGAGGAGACCGCGCTCGCCGAGCAGGGCTTCGGTGCGAGCGGTACCAACTACCCGGTGGGAGGCACGGTGCCGCTCGCGCTCACCGGCACCGTGCCCGTTGCGGATGTGCAGGCGGGCAAGATCGACCTCGCGGTCGCGATCGAGCTGAACCACAACGGATCGAAGGGGTGGAGAACGCACGACTTCTCGCTCGTCTACGACCTCAACTGCGCCCCGACGGCCGAGGACGTGACGCAGATCGTGCTGCCCGGCGTGCTTGCCGACATCAGCCTGACCGACTCCGTGAGCACCGACGGCAGCACACCCGACTGGACCACGCTGCAGCTCATCGCCCCCGAGACCGGCGAGCCGAGCCCCACCGGCACCGTGACGATCCTGGGCGAGGGCGTCTACACCGCCGACGCCGACGGCGTGGTGCGCTTCACCGCGGCGGCCGGCTTCGAGCAGGGCCAGAAATCGAGCGTCGCCTACACGGTGAAGGACGCGCGCGGGGTCTCGGTGAGGAGCCGCGCCGAGATCGAGTTGACGGCGGCTAGCCTACCGGTGCCGCCCGCCCTCGTGCGCCCCGCGAGCCCCGGCGCCCCGGCGACATTCGACCCGGCCGCCGGCACGATCTCGCCCGATGCGGGAGTCGCGGTCGATGCGGCCTCGGTGCAGCTCATCGACCCCGCCAGCGGCACCCCGAGCCCGAGCGGTGTCGTGACCATCGCGGGCGAGGGCACCTACACGCTCGATCCCGCCACCGGGCAGGTGGCCTTCGTGCCCGAGGCCGGCTTCGTCGGCGACTCGAGCATCGCCTACACGATCGCCGACAGCCGCGGTCTGCGCGGGCAGGGGACTCTCACCGCGAACGTCTCGGGCACGCCCAGCACCACGCCGGTCGACGAAACGGTGGTGCCCGGCCAGCTCGTGCCGATCGATCTCACCGGCGACTTCGTGCGGAGCGGGGGCGTCGGCCCCGATTGGACGACCCTGCGCCTCATCGACGCGCAGGGGCTGCTCGTGACGGAGCTCGTCACGCCGGCCGGCACCTACACGCTCGACCCTGCGCGACCCGGTACTGTGATGTTCCGTTCTGCGGCGGGTTTCCCCGGCGGCCCCGCTCCCGCGGTGAAGTACTCGGTCGCAGACCTTCGCGGTGAGGTCGCCGAGGGAACGATCGGGGTCACCGTGGCGCGCGCCCCCGTCTTCGATGAGACCTCGTCGAATGCGACGGGCACGACGCAGGCCACGCGGTCGATCATCCTCGATCCGGCCGGCTCGGTCGTCGCGCGAGACGGCGGCGCCGTCGACCGGCGCTCGGTGAAGCTCGTCGGCGCGGGCGGCGCGCTCGTCGACACCCTCGCAGTCCCGGGCAAGGGCACTTTCGCGGTCGACCCCGCGACCGGGCTCGTCACCTTCACCGCGGTCGACGGCTTCATCGGCCCCGTCGAGGCGCCGTTCTCGATCGCCGACGATCGGGGCCTGCGCACCAGGGGGACCCTGACCGTCGACGTCACCCCGGCGACGGCGACGACCCCCGCCGCACGCGCGGCGGAGGTGCTGGCGCGCACCGGATCCGGCGGCGCCGCGGCGCTCGTCGGGGGAGCGGCGCTGCTGCTCACCGGAGCGGGCGCCCTCGTGCTGAGCCGCCGCCGAACCGCGTAGCGCCTCGTCTCACGAGATGGCCGCCGCGGCCTCGAGCCGGCCCGTATCCTCAGCGCTTTCATGGCCTTCTTGGATAGGATGCACACATGTCTGGTGGATTGATTGCCCTGCTCATCGCGGCCGGCGTGCTCGTACTGCTGATCGGCTACGTCTGGATCACGTACAACTCCCTCGTCACGCTACGCGTGCGCGTCGACGAAGCATGGAGCGACATCACGGTGCAGCTGAAGCGCCGCGCCGACCTGATCCCCTCGCTCGTCGAGACGGTGAAGGGGTATGCCGCCCACGAGAAGGGGGTCTTCGAAGACGTCACCAAGGCCCGCGCCGAGACCATCTCGGCCCAGGGCCCGGCCGAGGCGTCCGTCGCCGAGAACCACATGCAGCAGGCGCTGAAGAGCATCTTCGCGGTCGCCGAGGCGTACCCGCAGCTGCAGGCCAGCCAGAACTTCCTGCAGCTGCAGGGCGAGCTCGTCGACACCGAGAACAAGATCCAGGCCTCCCGCCGCTTCTACAACGGCGGCGTGCGCGAGTACAACACCAAGATCCAGGTGTTCCCCAACACGCTCTTCGCGCGCGGCATGGGCTTCACCGAGCGCGAGTTCTTCGAGGTCGACGACGTCGCCTCGATCTCCGAGCCGCCGCGCATCCAGTTCTGACCGGGGCGGTCCGTGTACAGCGCGATTCGCCGCAACAAGATTAACAGCGTCCTCATCATCCTGCTGTTCATCGTCATCATCGGCGCGCTCGGCTGGTTGGCGGCCTACATCTACAACTCGCCGGGCATCGTGATCGCCGTCGTCGTGTTCGCAGCCGGCTACGCGCTCTTCCAATACTTCGCGGCCGGCCGGCAGGCCATCATGATGAGTGGCGCGCAGCGCATCACCGAGACCGATAACCCCCGGCTCTACCGGATCGTCGAGAACCTCTCGATCACCACGGGCACCCCGATGCCCGAGGTCTACATCGTGAACGACCCCGCCCCCAACGCCTTCGCCACCGGGCGCAACCCCGAGAACGCGATGGTCGCCGCCACCACCGGTCTGCTCGACATCATGACCGACTCCGAGCTCGAGGGCGTCATGGCGCACGAGCTCGGCCACGTGCGCAACTACGACATCCGCGTCTCGATGATCGTCTACGGGCTCGTCGTGGCGATCGGTATGCTCGCCGACATGTTCATGCGCATGGCGTTCTTCTCGCGCGGCAACAACAACAACGGCAACCCCGTCATGCTCGTCTTCGGGCTCGTCGCGATGCTCGTGGCGCCGCTCATCGCGTCGGTCGTGCAGCTCGCCGTCTCCCGCCAGCGTGAATACCTCGCCGACGCCACCGGCGCCCTCACCACCCGGCACCCCGAGGCCCTCGCGAGCGCCCTGCACAAGCTCTCCGAGTACGGTCGACCGATGCAGCGGCAGCAGTCGAGCATGGCGCACCTCTGGATCGCGGATCCGCTGAAACCCGGCATCATGAACCGCCTCTTCGCCACTCACCCGCCGATCCCGGATCGCATCCGGCGACTCCTCGACATGGGCGGCAAGTTCTAGCGGAGCGGTCGTCGCCGAGGTCACGCGTGAGGTCGTTCGCGAGCAGGTGAGGCTATCGCATGCGTGACCTCGGTCGGCTGTGCCGCGGACGCGGCGGTGGGCGTCGGCGGTGCCGAGTCAAGCCCTTGCCGCGGCATGCGGCGAGGGGCGTAGGGTAGTGAACCGAGCCGAGGAGGTCCCCCCAACCGTGTCGAACATGTTCCGCTCCCTGTCGGTGCGCAATTACCGCATCTGGTTCATGGGGGCGCTCGTGTCGAACATCGGCGCCTGGATGCAGGCGACCACCCAGAACTGGGTGGTGCTGACCGAGCTCACCGACAACAACGCGGCGGCGGTGGGCGCGACGATGGCGCTGCAGTTCGGGCCGCAGCTGCTGCTCGTGCCGTTCAGCGGCGCGGTCGCGGATCGCTTCGACCGACGGCGGGTGCTGCTCGTCACGCAGTCGCTGCTCATGCTGCTCGCCGCGGGGCTCGGGCTGCTGCTCATCACGGGAGCCGCGCAGCTCTGGCACCTCTACGGCTTCGCGCTCGCGCTCGGCATCGTCAACGCGTTCGACACGACCTCGCGGCAGGCCTTCGTGTCCGACCTCGTCGGGTCGGCGCAGCTGTCGAACGCGGTCGCCCTCAACTCGGCGTCGTTCAACTCGGCCCGCCTCGTGGGGCCCGCGGTGGCCGGCGTGCTGATCGCCGCCGTGGGGTCGGGGTGGGTCTTCCTCATCAACTCGGCATCGTTCGTGACAGTGCTGGGCGCGCTGCTGCTCATCGACTCCCGGCCGGAGCGCGAGGGGCGGGGCCCGCGCGAGTCCCAGTGGCGGCAGCTCTCGGCGGGGTTCCGCTACGTGCGGGCCCGGCACGATCTGCTCATCATCTTCGTGATGGTGTTCCTCGTGGGCGCGTTCAGCATGAACTTCCCGGTGATCTCGTCGACAATGGCGGTCGAGTTCGGCCGCGGCGCGGGCGACTACGGCCTGTTGTCGTCGATCCTCGCGATCGGCTCGCTCTCTGGGGCGCTGCTCGCGGCCCGGCGACCGGCGGCGCGGATGCGGGTCGTGATCCTCGCCGTCGGCGGCATCGGCATGATGAGCCTCGTCGCGGCGATCATGCCGACCTTCTGGACCTTCGCGGCCACCCTCGTGTTCTTTGGCTTCGCGATCTCGACGATGCTCACCACGGCGAACGGCTTCGTGCAGACCACCTCGGATCCCGCGGTGCGGGGCCGCGTGCTCGCGCTCTACATGGCGATCCTCATGGGCGGAACGCCGGTCGGCGCGCCGCTCGTGGGCGCCGCGGCCGACGCCCTCGGCCCGCGATCCACGCTGTTCATCAGCGCGATCGCCGGTTTCGCGGCGTTCGGGATCGGCCTCGCCTGGCTGTTCACCGAGCGCGACCTGCGCTTCCACCGCGATCGCGGCCTGCACCTGCGGGTGACGCACGCGGGCCGGCCCGGCGTCGACGACGATCCGGGCCGCCAGACCGAGACGCTCACCGCACCGATCTCGGTGCTGCGCCGCGGCGACCCGCTGATCGGGGCCGGAGACTCGGCGCCTCAGGACGCCTCGGCCGCGGGCCCGGCGACGGGCATCGTGCCGATGATCGATCCGGCTCCCGATGACGATAGCGCCCCGGGCCCGCGGCCCGATCCGGCTCCGGATCGCGGCCCCGGCCCGAGTCTCGATCCGGGCGCCGAACCCGACGCCGATCGGCCCCCGCGGCCGCCGCGATGAGGCCCGCGCCCGCGACGGGGCGTCGTGGGGCGAAGATCCTGCGGCTCGAATGCGATCGGCCGCGGAAATCCGCCGATTCGCGGGTAGGCTATGAGTCGTCCCCGCGGCCGCGGCCGCATGTTCTCTGACGATGGAGATTTGATACCGGTGAGTGACTTCTTGTCAGCACAAACCCGCACCGAAACGGATTCGCTCGGCAGTGTCGAGATTCCGGCTTCCGCGTACTGGGGGGTGCACACGGCTCGCGCTCACGAGAACTTCCCCATCGCGCGACGCCCCATCTCGGTGTATCCCGACTTCATCCGCGCCTTCGCGTGCGTGAAGCAGGCCGCAGCACGGGCCAACCTCGAGATCGGCGCCCTCGACGAGCAGCGCGCCACCCTCATCGACCGCGCCTGCGAAGAGATCAAGACCGGCATGCTGCACGACCAGTTCGTGGTCGGCGTCGTGCAGGGCGGTGCCGGCACCTCGACCAACATGAA
The DNA here is from genome assembly GCF_004028235.1 of Leucobacter muris. Lineage (NCBI taxonomy): Bacteria > Bacillati > Actinomycetota > Actinomycetes > Micrococcales > Microbacteriaceae > Leucobacter > Leucobacter muris. The sequence goes on from NZ_CP035037.1 coordinate 1,033,745, forward strand.
CGCGAACGAGGTCATCACCAACCGCGCGCTCGAACTGGCCGGGCACCAGAAGGGCGACTACGCCTTCATCAACCCCAACGACCACACCAACCGCAGCCAGTCGACCAACGACACCTACCCGACCGCGATCAAGATCGCGCTCGCGTTCTCGCTGACCAGCCTGCTCGACGAGCTCGCACTGCTCGCCGACTCGTTCGCCGCGAAGGGCCGCGAGTTCTCGCACATCATCAAGGTCGGCCGCACCCAGCTGCAGGACGCGGTGCCGATGACCCTCGGCCAGGAGTTCAACGCGTTCGCCGTCACCCTGCGCGAGGACATCGAGCGCCTCACCGAGGCCGTCACGCTGCTGCGCGAGGTCAACATGGGCGCGACCGCGATCGGCACGGGCATCAACGCTGCCAAGGGGTACAAGGAGACCGTGATCAAGCACCTGCGCGAGATCACGGACCTCGAACTCGAGACCGCGGGCGACCTCGTCGAGTCGACCAGCGACACCGGCGTGTTCATCACCTTCTCGGGCGCGCTCAAGCGCAGCGCGCTCAAACTCTCGAAGATCTCGAACGACCTGCGCCTGCTCTCCTCGGGCCCCCAGGCGGGTCTCGGCGAGATCAACCTGCCGGCCCGCCAGGCCGGCTCGTCGATCATGCCCGGCAAGGTCAACCCCGTGATCCCCGAGGCGGTCTCCCAGGTCGCCTACTCGGTCGCGGGCGCCGACGTCACCGTGTCGATGGCGGTCGAGGCCGGCCAGCTGCAGCTCAACGCCTTCGAGCCGATCATCGCCCACTCCCTGTTCCAGTCGATCACCTGGCTCGAGCGCGCCTGCCAGACGCTCCGCGTCAACTGCGTCGACGGCATCACCGCGAACGAGGAGCGCCTCGCCGACACCGTGTCGCGCTCGGTGACCGTCATCACCGCGCTCGCCCCCGTCATCGGTTACGCCGAGGCCGCGAAGCTCGCGAAGGAGGCGCTCGCGACCAACGAGAAGGTCTCCGAACTGGTCGTCTCCCGCGGCCTGCTCGACGAGGCGCAGCTCGCCGACATCCTGCAGCCGCAGGAGCTCGCGGGCCTCGCCCCCGAGACCGGCGTCATTCAGACGGTGCGCTCCGCAGCCCCCGAGAAGGTCGAGGACGGCGACACCGCCGACGAGGTCGAGGAGCCCGAGGCCGAGTAATCTCGGGGCGCCCCGCACAAGACGAGAGGCGGGCGGTGGATCCTCGGATCCGCCGCCCGCCTCTCGTATATGTGGCCGTGTGCGGCACCGTGCCCGCGAGCAACGCTGGCGCGTTGCTCTACGCGGGCACGCAGTGCGACGTGAGGGAGCCGATGCCCTCGATCGTCACCGTGACGTCGGTACCCGGGCGCAGGTAGAGCGGGGGCTTGCGCGAGCGGCCCGCCCCACCGGGGGAGCCCGTCGAGATGACCGTGCCGGGCAGCAGCGTCAGCGACTGCGAGATCGACGAGATGAGCTGCGCGACGGTGCGGATCATGTACTCCGTCGTCGAATCCTGCACTCGCAGCTCGTCGACGTCGGTGGCGATGTGCAGCGCCTGCGGGTCGGGGATCTGGTCGGCGGTCACGACCACCGGACCGATCGGCGTGAAGCCGTCGAACGACTTGCAGCGCGACCACTGCGGCTCCTGGAACTGCACGTTGCGCGCGGTGATGTCGTTGATGACCGTGTAGCCGAAGACGTAGTCGAGGGCTTCTTCGGGGGAGACGTTCTTGGCGGCACGGCCGATGACCACGCCGAGTTCGCCCTCGTAGTCGACCTCCTCGCTGATGTGCGCGGGCAGCGGCACCTCGCCCTCGTGCGCTCCGAGCGAGTTCGGGAATAGCGAGAAGAGCACGGGGCCCGAATCGTTGTCGAGGCTCAGCTCGCTGGCGTGCTCGTCGTAGTTGAGGCCGACGGCCAGCACGATCGGCGCGTCGATGATGGCGGGCGCGAACACGGCGTCGGAGAGCGGCGCCCAGTCGTCGTCGGCGAGGGCCGCGGCGGCGGCGCGTACGCGCTCCACCTCGTCCGGCCCGGCCTCGATGAGCTGCTGCAGCGTCGCGTGCGTCGCGCCGAGGCGCTGAACGGGGACGAAGCGTTCGTCGCTGACGACGACGAGCTCGGGTGTGCCGGCGGGGGAGAGGACCAGGTGCGCGAATCTCACGCCTCCAGCGTAGCCGACACCCTCTCGGGTGCCGTGTTTCGAGCGGTTCTCTCACGTGTCGAGCCCCGATCTTTGTGGGGAGCGCACTGCTGCGACCGTGCCGCGGCGTGCTTCGCGGTGCCCTGCGGGCGCCGTCGTGGTGTCTCGGACCGGGGCGCCCACGGTCGCGATCGGGTTCCCCGAGAGCGAACGCGTCGCCGCGGGCCCGTGGGATCGGCGAGAATGGAGGAATGAGTGAATCACCCATGACCAAGCCGGAGATCGAGTTCCCCGAGGGCCCCGCCCCCGCCGAGCTGCAGATCGTGGATCTCGTCGAGGGCTCGGGGGCCGAGGCTCAGGCGAGCTCGACCGTCGACGTGCACTACCTCGGCGTCGAGTACGACTCGGGCGAGGAGTTCGACTCCTCGTGGAGCCGCGGCGAGTCGATCAACTTCCCGCTGCGCGCCCTCATCCAGGGCTGGCAGGTCGGCATCCCCGGCATGAAGGTCGGCGGCCGCCGCAAGCTCATCGTGCCTCCGGCGCAGGCGTACGGCGTCTCGGGCGGTCACCCGCTCTCGGGTAAGACCCTCATCTTCGTCATCGACCTGCTCGGCGTCAGCTGATCGACCACCCACCCGTCTTCGAGCCCGCCCGGATCCGTCCGGGCGGGCTCTTCCGTTTATGCCGCTCGTCTCGACGCCGCTCGTCTCGCCGCCTGCCGCCTGCCGCCGTCGGTTTCGCCGCTCTCGCCTCTCTCCGCTGGCGCCTTCCCTCTCTCCCTCTCTCCCTCTCCCTCCCCGTTCCCCGCGCACCGATCGACGGTTATGCACCCGGATCGGCGCGGATGGGGTGCTTGAGCGTCGATCGGTGCTGTTGGGTGCGGGCAGCCGCGACGCCCGGCTGCGGATGCCGCGCGGCCGGGGTGCGGATGCCAGGCGTGAAAGGCGAACGACGGGCGGGAACGGGTGAATGCCACACGGGGAACGGGTGAAAAGCGGGCGGCGCGGGGTGAAGTTCTGATGCGTTCGCGCACTGGGTGTCTGATCCGTCATTAAGGTCTTGGGTGATACCCGAGGTCGATCGGTGCGTTGAGGGGAGCGACGCGGCATCGGTGCTGATGTTGTTCCGTTTCGATCCGGGAGTGCTGTGATGCGAGTTGACGGCGTTGCACAACGCGAGAGCATGTCGAGTACGAGGCGGCGGTTGAGCGCCGCTGTGGCGGTCATCGCGCTCAGCGCGACCGCGCTGATGGGGGTCGCGGTCAGCGCCGCGAGTGCGGCGCCCGCGAATATCGATCCGGACGAGGCGCGCAGTCTCACGATCCATAAGCTGTCGATGCCGGAGACTCCGGGGGCCGCCGGTGACGGGTCCGAGGTGCCTTCGGGCAGTCTGCCTGCGGGGTCGCTGCCGATCAACGGGGTGGCCTTCACGGTGCGTGAGGTGACCGAAATCGGCGGGGTCGCCGTCGACCTCGAGACCGATGCCGGGTGGGCGCTGATCCAGCCCTACCTCGACGGGACGACCCCGTTCGTGCCCTCGGGGGCGACGCTGGGAGCGGGGGTGGTGCGCACCACCGCGAACGGCGGCATCGCGGTGTTCGACACCCCGCCGGTGGGCCTGTTCTATGTGACCGAGACCAGTGCTGGGTCGAACTCGATCGCTGCTCCGGCGCAGCCCTTCCTCGTGACGCTGCCGATGCCCACGACCGAGCCGGGCGTGTTCCGGTACGATGTGCACGCGTACCCGAAGAACGTGCTCGGCGACGAGCCGTACATGGTGAAGACCGTCGACGACTCGACCGCGTACGCGGTGGGCGACAAGGTGACCTGGACGATTTCGACCCGGGTACCCGACAGCTCCGGCTATGCCGTCGCCACCTTCGGCGTGTACGAGATGCCGAATGTCGAAGCGCTCGCCCGCTGGGACGACACCAAGGTGTGGAGCGCGAACGACGGTACGCAGTTCCCGGATCGCGCGACCGTGACACCGAAGGGTGGCACGCCGGTCGTGCTGTATCCCGAAGACCTGGCGTCCGCTTCCAACCCGGCGCCGGTCACCGAACTCTCGGACAGCGGGCTCGCGAAGGTGAATGCTGCCGGGCCGGGCTCGATCATCGAGTTCGTGTACGAGACGCGAGTGCAGGCGATCCCCGCGAACGGAGAGATTGACAACCAGGCCGAGGTGGCAATGGACGGCATCAATAAGTTCGTCGGTGCCGAGTCTTTGTGGGGTACGGCTCGTGTGAACAAGCATGCGCAGGGTGATGAGGATGCTCGTCTTGCGGGTGCGGAGTTCCAGGTGTTCGCCACCGAGGCCGCGGCGAACGCTGCGGCGGCTCAGGTCGCTGCGGGGGATCCGGTGACGGGTGGGCTCGAGTTCGGTGCGGGTTCGACCGCGGGGGCCGATCGCAAGACGTTCACCACCGCCGATCACGGCGCCGATCACGGCTTCGTGGTGATCAACGGGCTGAAGGCGTCGGCTGCGGGCACGAAGTACTGGGTCGTCGAGACGAAGGCTCCGGCGGGGTATGTCGCCGCGGCTGCGCCCACCGAGATCACGGTGTATCCGGGCACCGGTCTCACCGGCAGCGGGTCGGTCGCGAACGTGCCCAACCAGATGCGCGAGGCCGGGGCGCTGCCCGTGCTCGGCGGTGCGGGCATGACCGCGATCGGGGTCGCGGGCGCGATCCTCATCGCCGGCGGCGTGCTCTTCGCGATCTTCGGACGCCGTAAGCAGACCACCCCCGCCGCCTCAGCGTGAGCCGGCCCTCCCGCCCACTTTCCACAGGCTCAGGGGGGAAGGCCGGCTCAGGCCGCGCACCGATCGACGTTCACGCACCGGGAACACCCGAAACGGGGTGCGTGAACGTCGATCGGTGCCGCGCGGGCTCGGTGGCTCGGCGGTCCGGGCGGTCCGGGCGGTCCGGGCGGCTCGGTGGCTCGGCAGCCCTCTGCGGTCCGGCGGCCCGGATGGTAGCGTTGCTGTGTTCAGCAGACGTTCAGCTTGAGAAACGGGGCGACGGTGGCAGAAGCGAGCCAGGAGACGACGAACCAGCAGGCCGCGGCATCGGCCCGGCCGAGGGGAGCGCTCGACCGCTTCTTCCAGATCACCGAGCGCGGGTCAACCTTCGGCACTGAGATCCGCGGCGGGCTCGTCACCTTCGTGACGATGGCGTACATCGTCATCCTCAACCCGATCATCCTGACGAGCGGCGTCGACGTCGAGGGCAACACCCTCTCGTTCCCCGCCGTCAGCGCCGTGACCGCGCTCACCGCGGGCGTCATGACGATCCTCTTCGGCGTCGTCTCACGCCTGCCCTTCGGCTTCGCGGCGGGCCTCGGCATCAACGCCTTCCTCGCCTTCTCGGTGGTCGGTCAGGTCACGTGGCCCGAGGCCATGGCCCTCGTGGTCATCAACGGCGCGCTCATCGTGCTGCTCGCCGCCACCGGCCTGCGTCGCATGATCTTCGACGCGGTGCCGGTCGAGCTGAAGCTCGCGATCACCGTCGGCATCGGCCTCTTCATCGCGTTCATCGGCTTCGTCAACTCGGGCTTCGTCACCGCGACCGGCCAGGGATCCCCGCCCGTCGGTCTCGGCGTCGACGGCTCGGTGTTCACCGTGCCCACCCTGATCTTCGCCGTCACCCTCGTGCTCACGGGGGTGCTGGTGGCGGCCAAGGTGAAGGGCGGCCTGCTGATCGGCCTCGTCAGCGGCACCGTGATCTCGGTGATCGTCGAGGCCATCGCGAAGCTCGGGCCGCGCACCGGCGCCGACGGCGAGATCGCGAACCCCGGCGGATGGGGCCTCACGGTGCCAGAGCTCGGCGGGGCGCCGTTCGGCGTGCCTGACCTGAGCCTCATCGGCGCGGTCAGCTTCGACCTCGGGCGCGTGGGCGCCGTCACGGTCGTGATGCTCGTATTCACCCTGCTCTTCACCAACTTCTTCGATGCCATGGGCACTATGACCGGCCTGTCGCGCGAGGCCGGTCTCGCCGACCGGAACGGCAACTTCCCCGCCTGAAGTCGGCCCTCGTGGTCGAGGGCGTGGGTGCGATCGCGGGCGGCGTCACCTCGTCGTCGTCGAACACGGTGTTCATCGAGTCGGGCGCCGGTATCGGCGAGGGCGCGCGCACCGGTTTCGCGAACGTCATCACCGGCCTCATGTTCCTGCTGGCGATGTTCTTCACTCCGCTCACCCAGATCGTGCCGACAGAGGTCGCCGCCGCGGCCCTCGTGATCGTGGGCGCGCTGATGATGGCGCAGATCAAGAACATCGACCTCACCGACTTCCGTGTGCTGCTGCCCGTGTTCCTGACGGTCGCCGTCATGCCCATGACCTACTCGATCGCCAACGGCATCGGTGCGGGCTTCGTGGCGTGGGTGCTCGTGCACGCGCTCAGCGGCCGGGCCCGCAGCATCCACTGGCTGCTGTGGGTGGTGGCCGCCGGCTTCGTGATCTTCTTCGCGCGCGGGCCGATCGAGGCGTTCCTTGGCGTCTGACCCCCGCACGACGAAGCCCCCGGATCCGCCATCGCGGTCCCGGGGGCTTCGTCGGTGCCGGCTCAGTTGCCGAGGATGCGCTGGTAGGCCTGCGAGTAGCGGTTGTCCTCCTCGGCGGTGAGCGAGCGCATATCGAAGATGCGCTTCGACATCTCCTCGTCGGGGAAGACGAGCGGGTTCTCGGCCAGCTCGGGGTTCAGCTGCTCCATCGCCTCGCGCGCGCCCGCGACCGGGGTCACGTACTGCACGTACTCTGCGACCCGGGCGGCCACCTCGGGCTCGTAGTAGTAGTCGATGAGCTCGTGCACCTGGTCGAACGCTTCGGTGGCCTTGGGCATGCAGAACGAGTCGACGAAGACCGACGCGCCCGAGTCGGGCACCACGAACTTCCAGATCTCCTCGCCCGCGTCCTCATTGAGGATCGCGATGTCGCCCGACCAGGCCATACCGGCCCAGACCGTCTCCTGCTCGAGATCCTGCGTGTACGAGTTGCCTTTCACGGTGGCGACCTGGCCGCTCGAGATGTGCTTCGCCGCGACCTCGAGCGCAGCATCGAACTCGTCGTCGCCCCAGTCGGCCTCGATGTCGACGCCCTGCTCGAGCATGATGAGCGCGAGGGTGTCGTCCTGCTCGGTCAGCAGGTTCACCTTGCCCTTGAGCTCGGGCGCCCACAGGTCCGAGACCTCGCGCACGCCCTTCGGGTAGAGCTGCGTGTTGTAGACGAGACCGGTCATGCCGGCCTGGTAGGGGATCGACCAGCTGCGCTCGGGATCGAACGAGGCGTGCTGCACCATGTCGATCATCTGCGCGTCGACGTTCGGTATGAGCGAGCGGTCGAACTCGGTGAGCTGATCCTGCTCGAGCAGTCGCACGAGGGTGGTGTCGGACGGCACGATCACGTCGTAGCCGGTGTCCTGCTCGAGCTTCAGCTGGTCCTTGATCTTCGCGATGAAGGTCTTGTTGTCGTCGATGTCCTCGAAGTACTCGACGCGAATGTCGCTCTGCTCCATGAACGCGTCGAGCGAGGGCCAGCCGCCCGTCTCGTCGTCGTAGTCGAGGTAGTAGGTCCAGTTGGCCCAGCGCAGCGTACCGCCGGAGCCGTCGCCCGGACCGCTCGGGCCTGCGCAGGCGGCGAGGGAACCCACGCCGAGCAGCGCGGCGCCGAGGGACGTGCCCCGCAGCAGCTGTCGACGATTCATCTGGGCGGTTCTGACGCGGTTCACCAGATCACGGACGACGGGGTCCGGAGACTGACGGAGCATGTTCCCTCCTTTGGAAACTGCGTCGCGGGCGCGACGCCTCTCAGCCCCCATCTTCACACATCCGGAAACACCCGATCCACGTCGGTGTCACCTTCGTTGACATTGCTCGGCGAGAGCGGCCCTGATTCTCGAGAAGGCCCGGGCGTGTCGGCGCGTCCGCCCCTCAGGGCACGAGCAGCGTGCGGCGCAGCTCGTGCACCAGCTCCGGATCGGCCGCGAAGAACCCGGGCTCGCCGGGAGGCATGGCGTCATCGATGCCGATCACCGACGCGCCCGCCTCGCGGGCGATGAGCAGCGCCGCCGCGTAGTCCCACGGCTGCAGGCCGTGCTCGTAGAAGGCGTCGAGGCGGCCCGCGGCGAAGCTGCAGATCTCGTACGCGGCAGATCCCGTGCGCCGGATGTCGCGCACCCGCGGCAGCAGGCGCGCGAGAATGGCGGCCTGCCCCGCCCGCCGCTCCGCGGTGTACCCGAAGCCCGTGCCCACGAGCGCCGTCGAGAGCTCCCGCTTGCCCGAGATCGTGACGGGGGAGCCGTTCAGGCGCGATCCGCCGCCCTCCCACGCCTCGAAGAGCTCACCCGTGCGCGGATTGAAGACCGCCCCCGCGATCGCCCGGCGCCCGTCGGCGCTCGCCGCCGCATCGGGCACCGTGGCCGCGATGCTCACCGTGTACACGGGCAGATCGTAGAGGTAGTTCACCGTGCCGTCGATCGGGTCGATCACCCACGTCACGCCGCTCGTGCCCTCGATGCCCGCACCCTCCTCGCCGAGCACGCCGTCGTCGGGGCGCTCCGCCCGCAGCGCGTCGACCACCAACTGCTCCGACTCGCGGTCAGCCTCGGTGACGATGTCGACCTCGCTCGACTTGCTCGCGGCCACCGCCACACCGCGCCGCCGCAGCTCGAGGATGCGCTCGCCTGCCGTGAAGGCGACCTCCGAGGCGATACTGGCGAGCTGCTGGGCATCATGGGGCTGCGCGATACTCATGCTCCGAGCCTAGCCGCGATGCCGAGGAGCTCCCAGGAGGGGAGAGGAAGTGCCTGCACCGCGAGGCTCGGATCGTACACACGACAGCCGCGTCGTCTCGTGTGGCACGAGACGACGCGGCGCGACCGCCGACTGCGACGGGCGTGTCAGCGCACCGCGGGCGACTCGTACGCGTACGCCTCCTCGCCATGGGCGACGGCGTCGATGCCGCCCTCCTCGACCTCCACGGGGACGCGCAGCCCGGTCAGCATCTTCACCGCGAGCGCGATGATGAGCGACACGACGAACGAGTAGGCCATCACCGCGACCACCGAGATCGTCTGCACCAGCAGCAGCCCGGCGTCGCCGCCCATGAACAGGCCGTCGTCGAAGGCGAAGAAGCCGAGGTACAGCGAGCCGATCACACCCGCCACCAGGTGCAGGCCCACCACGTCGAGCGAGTCGTCGTAGCCGAGGCGGTACTTCCACTCGATGGCGAAGGCGCAGGCGAAGCCGGCGACGAGGCCGAGCAGCAGCGCCCAGACCGGCGCCAGGTTCGCCGCCGAAGGGGTGATCGCCACGAGGCCGCCGACCGCGCCGGAGGCTGCGCCGATCACACCCGGCTTCTTGCCGCGCAGCACGTCGACGATGATCCAGCCCACGATGCCGGCCGCCGGTGCGCCCAGGGTGTTGACGAGGATCAGGCCGGCCTCGCCCGTCTCGGTCGCGAGGCCCGAGTTGAACCCGATCCAGCCGAACCACAGCAGCGCGGCGCCGATCGTCACGAGCGGGATGCTGTGCGGCTTGTGGGAACCGGGTCCGAAGCCGAGGCGCTTGCCCGCGACGAGCGCCAGTGCCAGCGCTGCGGCGCCCGCGTTGATGTGGATCACCGTGCCGCCGGCCAGATCGATCACGTCGGGAGTGCCGAGCGTGCCGCCGAGGTTCTGGATCCAACCCCCGCCCCAGACCCAGGCCGCGACCGGGAAGTAGACGAGCGTCGCCCACACGCCCGAGAACAGCACCCACGAGCCGAGCCCCACCCGATCCGCGATCGCGCCCGAGATGAGCGCGGTGGTGATCATCGCGAACACGGCGCCGAAGCCCACGCCGATGAAGTCTGCCGGAGCGGTGGCGATCAGTCCGAAATCCTTGAAGGGACTTCCGGCGAAGCCGCTCTCGCCCTCGGCGAAGTAGTTCATGCTGTAGCCGAAGAGGATCCACAGCACCCCGACGACGCCCATCGCGCTCACGCTGAAGAGCATCATGTTGACGACCGAGCGCACGCGCACGAGGCCGCCGTAGAAGAGGGCGAGGCCCGGGGTCATGATGAGCACGAGCGCGGTACTCGCGAGTGTCCACACGTCTTGCGGAGTGAGTTCCATGGCTGCCGCCTTTCTCTGTACCGGCCCCGGCGGGTCGGGAGCCGTGCGTGTGACCAGTGTGCGCCGCCGCTGTTTCATGACCATCTCCGGGGCGTGACCACCGGATCACGGGTGTGTTTCGGCGCGGTCACATTCCTCCGACCCCTCGGGGCCTCGGCTTTCGATATGGAATCTGCCGAAAATATGGCGATACCCGTCTCCCGCGTCATATGGACGGCAGATCTCATACGAACGGCCGGTTCATATGTCCGCCTCTGGAGCAGCGACGAACAGGTGCGGGTCAGCCGGAACACGACTTCGAAGAGGCCGGGGAGCAAAGGTGCTAAGATGTACAGGTTGCCGTTAGAACGGCCGCGGATAAAGAGAGCCCCAGCATCCCGCTGACGGCGCCGCGCAGCAACAGAGAGGGGATCCCTATGGCACTGGAAGCAGAAGTCAAGAAGGCGATCATCGAAGAGTACGCGACCAAGCCCGGTGACACCGGTTCCCCCGAGGTGCAGGTTGCCATGCTCTCGCAGCGGATCAAGGATCTGACCGAGCACCTCAAGACCCACAAGCACGACCACCACTCGCGCCGTGGGCTGCTGCTGCTCGTCGGCCAGCGCCGTCGTCTGCTGGGATACCTGCAGAACGTCGACATCGCGCGCTACCGTTCGCTCATCGAGCGTCTGGGCCTTCGCCGCTGAGCGATCGCCTGCACAGGCTTACTGCGAAGCGCCCCGCCCCTCCTCGGAGGAACGGGGCGCTTCTGCGTTTACGGGTCGGGCCGGAAGGGCCCGGATCCGGGCCTCAGTAGCCGTAGGGCAGCGCCGAGGCGATCCAGCCGCCCACCATGGAGCCCGTCATCGAGACCAGCGACAGCGCGCCCGAGACGAGAGCGCCCACCGCGGTCCAGCGCATGCGCGGCGCGCTGCGCTGCAGCACCCCGCCGATCGCGAGCCCGATCGCGGCCAGTACGAGCACGCCCTGGGTGAGGGGCAGCCCGACCGAGATGAACGTGTACGACCCCGACAGGGCGGCCTCGCGGTAGAGCAGCGGCAAGACGAAACTCAGCAGCGCGAAGAGCGCGAGGATCGCGAGAGCGACGACGCCGAGCACGTTGAGCCGCCCGGTCGCGGCCGGGCGCGCGGGGTGCGGAGCCCACTGCTGCTGCGCGTAGGGCGGCTGCTGCGCGAAGCCCGGCTGCTGCGCGTCGGGCTGCTGCTGCGCGTAGGGCTGCTGCTGCGCGTATGCCTGTGACCCCTGGGGCGGAACGCCCTGTGTCGGCGGTGCGTACTGCTGCTGTGGCTGTGGCTGCTGCGGCTGGCCGTGCGAGTGGGCCTGCTGCTGCTGCTGGGGCGTCGGGTCGGAGGAGCTCATGCTCGAAGCCTAGGCCATGTCTCGCGGTTCGTCGCCTGCCTCGCGTCGGCGCCCGGCACGCGAAAGCCCCCTCGCGCGCCGGCTCTGCCGGTGCGCGAGGGGGCTCGGAGCCGCGACGGATCGCGGACTATGGCTCGCTCGAGATCAGATCTTCGAGGAGGCGTCCTTCAGCACGCTGCGGAGGATGCCACCGATCTCGGCGAACTCCGCCGGACCGATGGTCAGCGGGGGAGCGAGCTGGATGACGGGGTCTCCACGGTCGTCGGCGCGGCAGTAGAGGCCGGCCTCCCACAGTGCGGGCGACAGGTAGTCGCGCAGGAGTCGATCCGACTCCTCCTCGTTGAAGGTCTCCTTGGTGGCCTTGTCCTTCACCAGCTCGATGCCGAAGAAGTAGCCCTCGCCGCGCACGTCGCCGACGATGTCGATGTCGAGCAGCTTCTCGAGCTCGGCGCGGAACAGCGGGCTGTTCTCGCGCACGCGACCGTTGAGGTCCTCTTCTTCGAAGATGTCGAAGTTGGCGAGCGCCGCGGCCGCCGCCGCCGGGTGACCGGCGAAGGTGAAGCCGTGGTAGAAGGTGTTCTCGGTCGAGTTGAAGGGCTCGGAGACCTTGTCCGAGACGATCATGGCGCCCAGGGGCACGTAGCCCGAGGTGATGCCCTTGGCCGAGGTGATGATGTCGGGCTCGTAGCCGAGCGCCTTCGACGCGAAGAAGTCGCCGATGCGGCCGTAGGCGCAGATGACCTCATCCGAGACGAGCAGCACGTCGTACTGGTCGCAGATCTCGCGCACGCGCTTGAAGTAGCCGGGGGGAGGCGGGAAGCAGCCGCCCGAGTTCTGCACCGGCTCGAGGAACACGGCGGCAACGGTCTCGGGGCCCTCGAAGAGGATGGCCTCCTCGATGCGGTTCGCCGCCCACTGACCGAACGCCTCGAGGTCGTTCGACGGGGCGCCCATCTCCTCGGCGCGGTAGAAGTTGGTGTTCGGCACGCGGTGACCACCGGGGGTCAGCGGCTCGTAGAACTTCTTCATGTCGGGGATGCCGGTGATGGCCAGCGCGCCCTGCGGGGTGCCGTGGTAGGCGACCGAGCGCGAGATGACCTTGTGCTTCATCGGCTGGCCCTGGATCTTCCAGAAGTGCTTGGCGAGCTTGAACGCCGACTCCACGGCCTCGCCGCCACCGGTGGTGAAGAAGACCTTGTTCATCTCGCCGGGCGCGTAGGAGGCGAGGCGCTCCGACAGCTCGACGGCGGCGGGGTGCGCGTACGACCACAGCGGCATGAAGTCGAGCTGCTTCATCTGCTTGGCGGCGGCCTCGACGATGCGGTCGCGGCCGTGGCCGGCGTTCACGACGAACAGGCCGGCGAGACCGTCGATGTACTGCTTGCCCGCGGCGTCGTAGATGTGGTGGCCCTCGGCGCGGGTGATGACGGGAATGCCGTCGTTGAGCACCTTGCGGTTGGTGAAGTGCGGCCACATGTGATTGCGGGCCGAAGCCTGGAGCGCGGCGGCGTCCACGGCTGCAGTGGGATCGTAGGACATGGTTATCGTGTTCCCCAGTCGTATTTCTGTTTGGTGAGTTGGAGGTAGACGAAGCTCTCGGTCGATGCCACTCCGTCGATCTCTCGGATCTTCTCGTTGAGCAGCTCGATGAGACCGTCGTCGTCCTCGCAGACAACCTCGGCGAGGATGTCGAAGGAGCCCGCGCTGAGTACCACGTAAGCGATCTCCGGCATCTCGGCGAGACGATCGGCGACGACCCTGGTGTCACCGGAAACGCGGATGCCGAGCATTGCTTGTCGGCTGAAGCCGAGTCGCATCGGGTCGGTCACTGCAACGATCTGCATGACGCCGGCATCCGTGAGCTTCTGCACGCGCTGTCGCACGGCGGCCTCGCTGAGGCCGACCGCCTTGCCGATCTCCGCGTACGAGCGGCGACCATCGCGCTGAAGCTGTTCGATGATCGCCTTCGACGTCGCGTCGAGCGCTGGCGAAGTGCGTTTGCTGCTCACGCCACTGATTCTTGCAGTGAAAAGCTGAAATAGCAAAGGAATCCGAAGAAATGGGCGATGAATTCTGCTTATCTCCACCTCTTGGGGTGAAAAGAGCACCCCGGTGTCCGGCGCGGTGCGAGTGACAGCACTGTATCAACGAGCGGCCCGCGAGCGGTAGCCGGGTGACGGGCGGCGCTTCGGAATGCGTGGAACGGCCCGCGGATCCGTGGCGAAAACCACGGTGACGACAATGCGATGTAACCGTTTCGTGACGAAATGGTTGATCGCGGGGTGTGGGCTTTGCATCGATCCCTTCTCTATGCCATTCTCATGTTCACACCCGGCAGCGCAGCCGTTCGGCGATGCCGGTCCGACCCGTGAGAACCAAGGGAGATACTCATGGCCCGTCAGCCCGAAGATCCGATCGTCCGCAATATCGTCCAGATGCTCCGAGGCGCCCAGTTCAACCGCCGTCAGCTGCTCCGCGGCGCGGCCGTCGGAGCGGCGGGTGCGGGTGCGCTCGGGCTCTCGGCCTGCTCCGGCGGCGGGGGAGGCGGTGGCGGAGACGGCATCGTCTGGGGCAACTGGACCTACTACCTCGACTTCGACGAGTCGACCGGCTCGTATCCCTCGCTCGACGCCTTCGTCGACGAGGCCGGCTTCAACGTCGACTACATCGAGGACATCGACGACAACAACACCTTCTTCGGCAAGATCAAGGATCAGCTGCAGCTCGGCCAGCACACGGGCTACGACGTCATCACCTTCACCGACTGGATGAACGCCCGCCTCATCCAGGCCGAGCAGGTGCAGGAGTTCGACTACGCCAATCTGCCCAACGTGAAGGCGAACCTCGTCGACGCCCAGTGGGACGCGCTCGACGTCGATCCCGGTCGCAAGTTCTCGATTCCGTGGCAGCTCCCGGCCTCGGGGTGGGTGTGGAACACCGAGGCGGTGCCCGACGGCATCAAGACCCTCGACGACTTCCTCAGGCCCGAGCTCAAGGGCAAGGTCGTGGTGCTGAGCGAGATGCGCGACACCATGGGCATGGTGCTCGCGGGCCTCGGCTACGACCCCTCCGGCGATTGGGGCGACAAGGAGTTCGACGAGGCGCTCGCCTGGCTCGACGACGCGCTGCAGAGCGGTCAGATCGGCAACGTCAAGGGCAACAGCTACACGCAGGACCTCATCACGGGCGACGCCCTCGCCGCGATGGCCTGGACCGGTGACGTCGTCATGCTGAACGCCGAGAACGACAACCAGTGGACCCTCGAGATCCCCGAGTCGGGCGGCATGATCGCAGCGGATTCCTTCACCGTGCCGAACGGCACCTCGGCCGAGGCGAAGGAGAAGGTCGAGCAGATGATCGACTACTACTACGATCCGGTGGTCATGGCCGAGGTCGCCGACTACGTGACCTTCATCCCGCCCGTGAAGGGCACCCAGGAGGCCATGCAGGAGATCAACCCCGAGAACGCCGAGAACCCGCTCATCTTCCCGAGTGACTCCGACTGGGAGCACCTGCACTCGTTCCGCAGCCTCACCGCCGAAGAAGACAACCGCTACTCGACGGCCTTCCAGAACGCGCTGGGGCTGTAGACATGGCGGACAACTCACTCGCGACCTCGGGCGCCGACCTCGAGCTCGTCGGCATCCAGAAGCGCTACCCCGGCTTCACGGCGGTCGACAACCTCGACCTGAAGATTCCGGCCGGATCGTTCTTCGCCCTGCTCGGCCCCTCGGGCTGCGGCAAGACGACGACGCTGCGCATGGTCGCCGGCCTCGAGGATCCGAGCCAGGGCAAGATCCTGATCGGCGGCAAGGACATGACGTCGCTGAAGCCGCACAAGCGGCAGGTCAACACGGTGTTCCAGTCGTACGCGCTCTTCCCGCACATGACGATCCTCGAGAACGTCGCCTTCGGGCTGCGCCGCCGCAAGGTCGGCGACCCCGTGGCGAAGGCGCACGAGGCGCTCAAGCTGGTCGAGCTCGACCACGTCGCCGACCGCAAGCCGGCCCAGCTCTCGGGCGGTCAGCAGCAGCGCGTCGCGCTCGCCCGCGCCATCGTGAACCGGCCCGCGCTGCTGCTGCTCGACGAACCGCTCGGTGCGCTCGACCTCAAGCTGCGCCGTCAGATGCAGCAGGAGCTCAAGCAGATCCAGCAGGAGGTCGGCCTGACGTTCCTGCACGTCACCCACGACCAGGAGGAGGCCATGACCATGGCCGACACCGTCGCGGTGATGAACAAGGGCCGCATCGAGCAGATGGGCGCCCCCGAAGAGCTGTACGAGCTGCCGCGCACCGTGTTCGTCGCGAACTTCCTCGGCAAGTCGAACCTGTTCGCGGTCGACGTCGTCGACGGCAACGAGACCGCGATCCACACCGACCTGTTCGGCACGCGCATCACACTGCCCCGCGCGCGCACCGAGCGCGACAGCGGCTCGATCACGATCGGCGTGCGACCCGAGAAGCTGCGACTGCACCGCGAGGCCCCCACGGATCTCGCCGGCCGCAACACGCTCGGCGCGGGCCGCATCACCGACGTCTCGTTCATCGGCGTGAGCACGGAGTACACCGTCGAGGTGCCGGGCGCGGGCACGGTCGAGGTGTTCTCGCAGAACGTCGAGGCGGGTCCCGTCGCGGGCCTCGGCGACGAGGTCTGGCTCAGCTGGCACATCGAGCACACCTTCGGGCTCGCCGATGACAGCCTCGAGACCGGCGCCCTCACCGCCGACTTCTCGACGCAGGCGATCGCCACGCAGGCGAGCCTCACCGAGTAGGGGGCGCACATGGCATTCACCGCGTTCTCCGGCAGTGCGAAAGCCGTAGAGCAGAATCCGAGCCGGAAGGGCATCGTGGCGCTGGTGCTGCTCGCACCGGGCATCGCCTACATGCTGCTCTTCTTCGTCGCCCCGTTCGTGCAGCTCGCGCTCACGTCGATCCAGGCTCCCGCCGAGAGCGGCGGCATCGGGCAGTACGTCGCCGCAGCCCAGTTCTCGAACTACTGGACCGCGATGCAGGAGTACTGGCCCCAGCTGCTGCGCTCCTTCGCGTACGCCCTCACCGCCACGATCGTCGGTCTGTTGATCAGCTACCCGCTGGCCTACCTGATCGGCGTGAAGGTGCGGTCGAAGCCCATGCTGCAGGGGGTGCTGCTGATCCTCGTGGTCGCGCCCTTCTTCATCAGCTTCCTGCTGCGCACCCTCGCGTGGAAGTCGATCCTGCCGAGCGATCTCATCGGCACGCACTTCTCGGTGATCTTCGGTCTCATCTACAACTTCATCCCGTTCATGGTGCTGCCGATGTTCGCGTCGCTGCAGGCGCTCGACCTGCGCCTGCTCGAGGCGGGATCCGATCTCTACGCCTCGCCGGTGACGACGTTCCGCAAGATCACCCTGCCGCTGTCGATGCCGGGCGTCGTCTCGGGCACGCTGCTCAGCTTCATCCCGATGTCGGGCGACTACGTCAACGCCTCGCGAGAGTTCCTCGGCGGCACCGGCACCACCATGATCGGCAACGTGATCGAGTCGAACTTCCTGCAGACGCAGAACTACCCGATGGCGGCCGCGCTCTCGATCATGCTCATGCTCATCATCCTCGTGCTCGTCGCCACCTATGTGCGCAAGAGCGGGGCGGAGGACCTGCTGTGAAGAACTTCAGTCTCGGCAAGGCGTTCGTGCCGGTGGTCGCTGCGATCACGCTGATCTACCTGCTGCTGCCGATCGCTCACGTGATCCTGTTCTCGTTCAACGATGCGGGCCGCAACAACATCCTGTGGCGCGGCTTCACCCTCGACAACTGGCAGAACCCCTGCGGCGCCCCGCAGGTGTGCCAGGCGTTCGGCAACAGCATCCTCGTGGGCGTCGTGGCCACCGTCATCGCGACCACGCTCGGCACCATGATCGCGATCGCACTCGTGCGCTTCAAGTTCAAGGGCCGCTCGACCGTGAGCCTGCTGCTGTTCACCCCGATGGCGACGCCCGAGGTCGTGCTGGGCGCGGGCCTCGCGGCGCAGTTCCTGCTCGTGGGGGTCGAGAAGGGCATCGGCACGATCATCCTCGCGCACACGATGTTCTGCATCTCGTACGTGGTGGTGGCGGTGAAGGCCCGTGTGGCGAGCCTCAACCCCGCGATCGAGGAGGCGGGGCGCGATCTCTACGCCTCGCCGGCGCAGGTGTTCTGGCGGATCACGCTGCCCATGCTGATGCCCGGCATCATCGGCGCGGCCCTGCTGTCGTTCGCGCTGTCGTTCGACGACTTCATCATCACGAACTTCAACTCGGGCACGGCGACCACCTTCCCGAAGTTCATCTACGTGTCGGCCCTCAAGGGGGTGCCGGCGCAGGCGAATGTGCTCGCGGCGATCGTGTTCGTCGGTGCGCTGCTGCTGGTGATCATCGTGCAGATGGTGAACATCAACAAGCAGAAGCGGCTGGCGCGGCGGTAACCTCCGCGTCTCCCACGACGGGTCCGGCCCCCGCCGCAGATTCTGCGGCGGGGGCCGGGCCCTTTTGCGCCGGGGCGCGCATCGGGTGCAGGATGATTGGCTGGCGGGACGCGATCCCGCCGCAGACCGTGTCGCAGCGGGACGACGACGCCCGCGCGACCCCCGAACCCTCGGAGAGCACATGACGAAGACGTTGATGCCGGCGGCCCAGCGCGGCGGTTCCCTCAAGCGAAGCCTCGGCCTCTGGGCCATCGTCGGCCTCGGGCTCGGATACATGACCCCCACGGTGATCTTCGACACCTTCGGCATGGTCGCCGAGGAGTCGAACAACGTGGTGCCGCTCGGCTACCTCGTCGCCCTCGTCGTGATGACGTTCACGGCCATCAGCTACGGCAAGATCTCTGGGGCGATCCCGAGCGCCGGCTCCGCCTACACCTACGTGCGCGAGTCGATGCACCCGAACGCCGGCTTCATGGTCGGCTGGGTCGCACTCATCGACTACATGCTGCTGCCGCTCGTGAACTGCCTCATCATCCGCAGCTACCTCGAGGCGCTGTTCCCCGGCGTTCCGGGCGTCGTGTGGGTGGTCATCTACGTGGTCGGGGTGACAGGACTCATCTACCTCACGATGCGCGGCACCTCGAACCTCAACATGCTGCTGCTGGTGTTCTCGATCGCGGTGATGGTGGTGTTCGTCTTCCTGGTGATCTTCCAGCTCAACCGCGGCGAGGGGATGGGCACCATCGCGTCGATGAACCCGTTCTTCCACTCCGATGTGCAGGCGACCGCCGTGCTGTCGGCGGCGACCGTGGTGTGCTTCTCGTTCATCGGCTTCGACGCGGTGACGATGTACGCCGAGGAGGCGAAGAACCCGAAGATCATGCCGCGCGCCATCCTGCTCACGGTGCTCATCGGCGGCGGCATCTTCCTCGTCACCGCGTACTTCACCCAGCTGCGATTCCCCGACTGGGAAGTCTTCCTGATCGAGGGCGACAACCCTCGCCAGTTCCTCGACGACTCGACGCTGCCGCTCATCGGCAGCGGCGTGGGCGGCGGCCTGCTGATGGCCGTGCTCACCGCCGCGGGCTTCTGCGCGACGCTCGCGTCGGGCCTCGCCTCGCACGCCTCGGTGTCGCGCATGCTGCTCGTGATGGGCCGCAACAACGGCTGCCGAAGCGCTTCTTCGGGTACATCAACCCGAAGACGCACACCCCGACGTTCAACATCGTGCTGACGGGCGCGGTCTCGCTGCTCGCCGCGGCGTTCACCCTCGAGCAGATCGCCGACTTCATCAACTTCGGCGCCCTGATCGCGTTCACGTTCGTCAATCTCTCGGTGATCGCCTGGTTCGCGATCCGCAAAGGCCTGCGCAAGACGCCGAAGGACATCTTCAACTACATCGTGATGCCGGCGATCGGCACGATCATGACCGGCATCCTGTGGGCCTTCCTCTCGGGGTACTCGCTCGCGGGCGGGCTCACCTGGACCGCGCTCGGCTTCATCTACCTGCTGTTCCTCACGAAGGGCTTCCGCCGGCCGGTCGCCTCCTTCGACGAGAACCAGCCGGTCACCGGGTACAACAAGGTGCTCGAGAACGAGGGCGCCGAGTAGCGAGCGCCGTGCGGCCGGAGCCGGCCCGACGCCCTCCCTCAGGCGGCCGCTTCTCGCGGGGAGGGGCCGGGTCGGCTCTCGGACGACGGAGCGCTGCGGTTCGCGGCGCGCTCACGGCGGTTTCGTCGCGCGACCGGGTCGAACAGGGGCAGGGTGATCCCGCACAGCGGTCCGATGAGCAGCGCGAAGGCGAGTGTGCCGAGGCCCGCATCGCCGCCGAGGATCCACCCGACGACCAGCACCGTCACCTCGACGCCGGTGCGGCCGACCCAGATCGGCGTGCCGAAGCGCAGATGGATCCCGGTCATCAGCCCGTCCCTCGGCCCGGGGCCGAGGTGCGCGCCGATGTAGACGCCGCTCGCGACCGCGAGCAGCACGAGGCCGGTGGCGAAGAAGCCGACTCGGGTCCAGAGAGACTCCGGGGCGGGCAGCAGCCAGAGGCCGAGTTCGATGCCGGGGCCGACGAGCAGGATGTTGAGCACCGTGCCGATCCCGGGCCGCTGCCGCAGCGGGATCCAGAGCAGCAGCACCGCGAGCCCGATGAGGTTGGTGAGCAGGCCGATGCCCAGGCCGGTGCGCACCGAGACGCCCTGCGCGAAGACGGTCCAGGGATCGACGCCCACGGCGGCGCGGATCATGAACGCGTCGGCGACGCCGTAGAGCAGGAGGCCGGGGACGAGGCGGAGGAGTCTCGGGAGCATACGGATCAGTCCACCTCAGATTGGACTGGTGTTCAAGATGCCAATTCGCCTACAGTGGCCTCATGATCACGCAGCGCCTGACAGCGCGCCGCCTCCAAGAGCTGCTCGGCGCATGGCGCGGTGACGGCCACAGCTACCGCGAACTGAGCGAGAGCATCGGGATCCTCGTGCGCGACGGGCGCCTGCCCCCCCGCGTCGGTGCTGCCCGCCGAGCGCCCGCTCGCCGAGCAGCTCGGGGTGAGCCGCACCACCGTCGCCTCCGCCTACGAAGACCTGCGCGAGCGCGGCGTCGTCGAATCGCGGCGCGGATCGGGCACCGTGGTGCGCACCCGCCGCGGGGACCGCGCGCCCTGGGAGTCCGGCGCCACCGAGGAGATCGCCCTCACCCGCGCCTCGCCGGGCCCCTGGACGCGGCTGCCCGAGCTCGGCAGGCAGGCGCTCGACGAGCACCCCGACGCCTTCCTGCTCGACGGCTTCGACACCATCGGGCACCCTGCGCTGCGCGCCGCGATCGCCGAACGCTACACGCTGCGCGGCCTGCCCACCGACCCCGACCAGATCATGGTGACGCTCGGCGCCCAGCACGCGATCTTCCTCATCGCGCGCACTCTCCTACGACGCGGCGACCGCGCCGTCGTCGAGTCGCCCAGCTACCCGCACGCCCGTGAGGCGCTCGCCGCTGCGGGCGGTCTCGTCGCCGAGATCCCCGTGGGCCCCCGCGGCCACGACGCCGAGAGCATCGTCGAGATCGCGCGCCGCACCGCGGCCCGCCTCGCCTACCTGATCCCGGACCACCACAACCCGACCGGCCTCAGCATGCCGCCCGAACTGCGCGAGCGCCTCATCGAGGAGCTCGCAGGCCACGGCACCCACCTCGTCGTCGACGAGACGACCGCGGAGCTCGTGCTCGGAGCTCCGAGACCCGTGCTGCCGTTCGCGGCCTCGGCCGCGCACCCGCATCACCGCGACGCGATCCTCACGGTCGGCTCGCTGGGCAAGACCGTCTGGGGCGGGCTGCGCGTGGGGTGGATCCGCGCCGCCCCCGACCTCATCGGACGACTCGAGGCCGCCCGCGTGGTCGGCGATCTCGGCACCGGCACCTGGTCGCAGGTGCTGGGCGCTCTGGCCCTCGAGCGCTACGACGAGGTGCTCGCCGATCGCTCCCGCGAGATCACCGCCGGGCACCGGGCCCTCATCGGCGCACTGCGCCGGCACCTGCCGGAGTGGCGGGTCTCACCGGCCACCGGCGGCGTCAGCGTCTGGGCCGACCTGGGGGAGGCGCGCAGCACGCGGCTGAGCCGCGAGGCCGCCCGCCTCGGACTGCGCATCCCGCCCGGCCCCCAGTTCGGCAGCCCCGGCGTGTTCGAGCGCTTCCTCCGGCTGCCGTTCGCGGCCCCCGGCGTCGACTTCGAACGCGCCGTCGAGGTGCTGCGGCGAGCCCGGGACGGCGACGGCGCCGCGATTCCGGCGCCCCTGCGCGCCGAACTGGTCTGAGAGGCGCCCCATGACCGCCCCTCGGCGGGCCCGCGGGTGGGTAAGCTAGGGGATCATGCTCGACCTAGACTTCAGCGCCCGCATCCGCGCACTCCGCGCCACCTACGCCGACATCGCGGCGGTCACCGACCTGCCGCGGCTCGAGCAGGAGATCGTCGAACTGGAGCAGCAGGCCGCCGCCCCCGACCTGTGGGACGACCCCGCGGCCGCGCAGAAGGTCACCAGCGGGCTGTCGCACCGGCAGGCGCAGGTGCGCAAGCTGCGCGGCGTGGAGAACCGGCTCGACGACCTCGAGGTGCTGATCGAACTCGCGCAGGAGGCCGACGACGCCGATTCGGCGCAGGAGGCCGCCGACGAGCTCGCCGCCCTCGAGAAGCTCGTGCAGGACCTCGAAGTGCAGACGATGCTGTCGGGGGAGTACGACGACCGCGCAGCGGTCGTCACGATCCGCTCGGGCGCCGGCGGCGACGACGCCACCGACTTCGCCGAGATCCTGCTGCGCATGTACCTGCGCTGGGCCGAGCAGCACGGCTACTCGACGAAGGTGCTCGACACCTCGTACGCCGAGGGCGCCGGGATCAAGTCGGCCACCTTCGAGGTCGAGGCGCCCTACGCCTTCGGCACGCTCTCGGTGGAGGCCGGCACCCACCGTCTGGCCCGCATCAGCCCGTTCGGCTCAGCCGACAAGCGCCAGACGAGCTTCGCGGGAGTCGAGGTGATCCCGCTGCTCGAAGAGGCGACCGAGGTCGACATTCCCGAGAACGACATCCGCGTCGACGTCTTCCGCTCGTCGGGCCCCGGCGGCCAGTCGGTGAACACCACCGACTCGGCCGTGCGCATCACGCACATCCCGACGGGCATCGTGATCTCGATGCAGAACGAGAAGTCCCAGATCCAGAACCGCGCGGCCGCCATGCGCCTGCTGCAGACCCGGCTCCTGCTGCTGCAGAAGGAGCAGGAGGCCGCGAAGAAGAAGGAACTCGCGGGATCGGTCACGGCGAGCTGGGGCGACCAGATCCGCTCCTACTTCCTGTACGGTCAGCAACTCGTGAAGGATCTGCGCACCGGTCACGAGTCGTCGCAGCCCGACGCCGTGTTCGACGGTGACCTCGACGGGTTCATCGCCGCGGGCATCCGCTGGCGGTCGCTCTCGAAGAACGACTAGGCGTCTCGTTCTCCGAGCCTGTCGGAGGGAACGGATCCGCGGCTTCGATGGGTTCAGCCGGGGCCGCCACCGCCCCTCGGGACGCGACGAGTGTGAGGCAACGCGCCAGCGCCGCGCGCCTGTGCCCCGTTCCAGGACATGTGGCGTAGGGTCGTCTCGTCATGATCCTCTTCGAGAACGTCACCAAGAAGTACCGGGGCACC
Source organism: Leucobacter muris (assembly GCF_004028235.1). Taxonomy (NCBI): domain Bacteria; kingdom Bacillati; phylum Actinomycetota; class Actinomycetes; order Micrococcales; family Microbacteriaceae; genus Leucobacter; species Leucobacter muris. The sequence continues at coordinate 1,056,958 of NZ_CP035037.1, forward strand.
GCGAAGCCCGCGCTCGACGGTATCGACCTGCGGGTCGATCGCGGCGAGTTCGTCTTCATCGTGGGCGCGTCCGGTTCGGGCAAGTCGAGCTGCCTGCGCCTCATCCTGCGCGAGGACCAACCGAGCGCGGGCAAGATCCACGTGCTCGGACAGGATCTCAGCAAGATCTCGTCGCGCAAGGTGCCCTATTTCCGCCGCAATCTCGGCACGGTGTTCCAAGATTTCCGCCTGCTCACCAACAAGACCGTCTACGATAACGTCGCCTTCTCGCTGCAGGTCATCGGCAAATCGCGCGGCTTCATCCAGGAGGCCGTGCCCGACACGCTCGAGATGGTGGGCCTCGCGAACAAGGCCAAGCGCTTCCCGCACGAGCTGTCGGGCGGCGAGCAGCAGCGCGTCGCGATCGCGCGCGCGATCGTGAACAAGCCGTCGATCCTGCTCGCGGACGAGCCCACCGGCAACCTGGATCCCGCGACCAGCCTCGGCATCATGCAGCTGCTGCGCGCGATCAACGCCTCCGGCACCACCGTGGTGATGGCGACGCACGAGGCCACCTTCGTCGACATCATGCAGCAGCGCGTGGTCGAGCTCTCGCAGGGCGTCGTCGTGCGCGATGAGGTGGGCGGCGGCTACGGCGAGACCGCGTCGATCCCCGTCGCCGACCTCTCGGAGGAGGGCGTGCAGGTGCTGCGCACCACCGAGGCCGTCGTGCGCGCGGCGCTCGCCCCCGAGGAGGGCGGCGACCCCGCCGCTCCTGCGCAGGCCGCCCCCGACGTCTCCGCGGGCGATCTCCCGGGCTCGAGCCCCGTCGCGCCCGCGGCTCGCGCGTCATCCGCAGCTCCGCAGGCTCCGGCGGCCCCCGCGCAAGCTCCGGCGGCGCCTGCCCAGGCGCCGCAGCCCCCCGCGCAGGCGCCGACCGGCGACGCACCGCAGCCGATCCCGCCCCGACAGGTGACGCCCCCGGCGCCTCAGCCGCAGCGCGAGGCCTCCGTGTTCGAGGAGCCCCGCCCGTTCGGCGACTCCGACTCCGACATCGACGACGACACCGTGCGCGCCGGCGGGCCGCAGGCGCGCCGCATCCCCAGCTTCCTCGACCCGGGGCGGCCGATGGACCCCGTGCAGATGTCCGAGACCGGCAGCCTCGCCGAGCATCTCGGGCTCAGCCGGAAAGACGACGACGAGACGGATGTGGGGCCGGTGCGATGAGAGCGGGACTCGTGCTCGGCGAGGTCTGGAACGGCCTGCGCCGCAACATGTCGGTGGTCATCTCGGTGATCCTCGTGACGTTCGTGTCGCTCACCTTCGTGGGCGCCGCGATCATCATGCAGCTGCAGATCCAGCAGATGAAGACCTTCTGGTACGACCGCGCCCAGGTGGCGATCTACCTGTGCACGGACTACGACCAGAGCGCCACATGCTCGGGCGCCGACGCCGGCGAGGAGGAGATCTCCGCCGTCGAGAACGCCCTGCAGTCCGACACGCTGCGCCCCTACATCGACGACTTCTTCTTCGTCGACCACGATCAGGCCTACGCCGAGTTCACGAAGCAGTTCGAGGGCAACCCGATCCTCGACATCACGCGCCCCGAGCAGCTCAACCAGACCTTCTGGGTGAAGCTCGAGGACCCCTCCCGGTCCGATATCATCACCGAGACTTTCTCGGGCATCCCGGGCGTGCAGAGCGTCTCCGATCAGCGCAGCCTGCTCGACCGCATCTTCCTGTTCCTCGGGGTGGCGAGCTACACCGCGATCGCGATCGCGGGCCTGATGCTCGTCGCGGCGATGCTGCTCATCTCGACCACGATCAGGCTCTCCGCCTACTCCCGCAGGCGGGAGATCGGGATCATGCGCCTCGTCGGAGCCTCCAACCGCTTCATCCAGACCCCCTTCATATTGGAGGGCATCATCGCCGCGCTCGTGGGCGCGGTGCTGGCCGGGGCGGCCTCGGTCGGGATCGTGCGATTCTTCGTGCAGGGTTTCCTCGCGAGAGAGGTGCCGTTCACGAGTTACATCACGGTCGAGCAGTCGCTCCTCGTGCCACCCGTGCTCGTGCTCGTGGGTGTGGTGCTGTCTGCGATCGCCGCGAAGATCGCGATCACCCGGTACCTGCGGGTGTAGCGGCCCCGGCGGCGTCGCCACCCGCCACCGGGGCGACCCTGACCGCGCCGGTGGCGCGACCCGCGCACCGCGGCATCGTTCGCGCTCGACGGCGCAGCGCGCGACCCGCGACTGCGCTAAGCTGGATCCTCGCGCCGCCGCGCGGACCCCGACCCGCCCGAACCGCAGAGAGGATGTGACATGAGCCCCAAGGAGACCGGCGAGAAGCTGATCGCGTCGAACAAGAAGGCTCGGCACGAGTACCACATCCTCGACACCTACGAGGCGGGCATGGTGCTCACCGGCAGCGAGGTGAAGTCGCTGCGCATGGGGCGCGCGTCGCTCGTCGACGGTTACGTGTTCATCGAACGCGGCGAGGCCTGGCTCGACGCCGCGTACATCCCCGAGTACCTGAACGGCTCGTGGACCAACCACGCACCGCGCCGCAAGCGCAAGCTGCTGCTGCACCGCCAGCAGATCGACAAGCTCTACCAGAAGACCCGCGAGGGCGGCATGACGATCGTGCCGCTGCGCCTCTACTTCCTCGACGGCCGCGCCAAGGTCGAGATCGCCCTCGCGAAGGGCAAGAAGGAGTACGACAAGCGGCAGACGCTGCGCGAGCGGCAGGACACGCGCGAGGCCGAGCGGGCCATGCGCAGCCGCAACCGCCTCGGGGAGTAGCCGGTCAGGCCCCGTCGAGGGCGCGGCTCACGTCGAGCAGGATGCTGTTCTGCACGTCGTGCCAGTCGTCGGTGTCGGGCTCCGGCCACGACGACAGCTTGACGATCACCGAGTCGCTCGGCGGGTCGAGCCACAGGTTCTGCCCGTGGATGCCGATGCCGCTCACGTTGCCGCGCTCGTTGCCGGTGCACCACCACTGGCGCGTGTAGCTGCCGTTCGGGAACGCGCCGGTGAAGCCCTCGTACGTCATCGCCTCGCGCGATCCGCCCGCCATGAAGCTGCGCACCCAGGCCTCGGATACGACGCGCCCGCCCGGCGCGGCGCCGCCGTCGAGCATCATGCGCCCCACGCGCGCGAGATCCCGAGCCGTGCACGAGATGCCGCCGTTCGCGAAACCGAAGCCGGTGGTGTCGACGGTGATCGTCGCGTCGCGATCGGCGTCGAGCTTCGACCACAGGTGCACCGAGAGTGCCTCGCTGTAGCGCAGACCGGTGACGCGCTCGACGATCCACGCGAGCACGTCGGTGTCGGCCGAGCAGTACTGGAACTCGCCGACCGCGCCGTCGCCGCGCAGGGTCGTGAGGAACTCGTAGGTGTCGGCGGGGTCGCCCTCCCGGCGCGACCGCCAGCCCGCCGCGCGGTCGTGAGTCTGCACCTCGGAGCCGGGATCGACGTAGTTCTCGCTGTAGTCGATCGAGACCTCCATGTCGAGCACCTGCTGCACCGTGACCCGCGGGGCCGCGGCGTCGACGGGGCCGTCGTAGACCGACCCGGCGAGCTCGGGCACGTAGGCGGTCACCGGACGGGAGGGGTCGAGGCGGCCGCCGTCGACGAGCGCTCCGACCACGATGCCGCACAGCGACTTCGAGACGCTCATCAGCAGGTGGAGGTCGTCGGCGGCGAAGCCGGGTCGGTAGTACTCGGCCAGCACCCGGTCGCCTCGCAGCACGAGGAAGGCGTCGGTGAAGCTCTGCTCGAGCCGCTGCTGCAGGTCGGGGAGCTGCGAGGCGAGCGCATCGAGGCGCGCGACGGCCTCGACGGGGGCGGCGGGCGAGCGGCGCGGGATCGTGGCGGACGGCAGGATCTCGCCCAGGTGGGAGAAGGCCCAGCGGTTCTGCGGGGCCTCCTGCCAGCCGTCGAGATCCGGTTGACCCGGCGCGGCCCCGGGGTAGCGCCCCGGGTGGGGCCCGGTCGGCGATCCCTGCACGGTCGCCCGCCGCGCGCTCACGCCTCGACCTGGGCGCGGATGCGGCGCTTCGCGAGCACCGTGTAGATCACGATCGAGACCAGCATGCCGACCGGCACCGACAGGTCGATGTAGCCGATCGCCACCCCCAGCGGCCCGGTCCACACGTCGGTCGAGAGGAAGAGCGCGGTCGCGACGCCGCCCGCCACCACCGAGACGAGACCCGAGATGCTGAAACCGCCGTGGTACCAGAACTTCGCACCGGGACGCTCGTCGAACAGGTCGATGCCGTCGTAGCGATTGCGGCGCAGCAGGGTCTGTCCGATAAACGGTGTGTGGGATCCGGCGGTTTTCATTCGTGAGTGGTTTTCTCGAACCGTCCGGCGAAGGTGATCGCGAACGCGTTCAGCGCGGGCTTCCACCTCATCACCCAGCGTGCCCTTCCGCCGCCAGTCGGGTCAAGCGACCGCGTCACGAGGTAGAGACATTTCAGCGCGGCGGCCTCGTTGGGAAAGTGCCCCCGAGCTCTCACGGCGCGCCGATAGCGAGCGTTGATTGACTCGATCGCGTTGGTCGTGCAGATCACCCGCCGGATCTCGACGTCATACTCGAGGAACGGCACGAACTCCGCCCAGCTGTTCTTCCAGAGCTGCACGATCGCCGGATACCGTCCGCCCCACTCGGCGGCGAACTCCTCGAACCGATCCTTCGCCGCCTGCTCCGACGGGGCCGTGTAGACGGGTTTGAGGGAACGGACGATCGCGTCGCGGTGTTGCCGCCCGGCGTAGCGGAAGCTGTTGCGGATCAGATGGACGATGCACTGCTGGACGACCGTTTGCTCCCAAGTGGTGTTGATCGCCTCCGGGAGACCCTTCAGCCCGTCGCAGACCGCGATGAGCACGTCCTCGACACCCCGGTTCTTCAGCTCGGTGAACACCTGCAGCCAGAACCTCGCACCCTCCTGACCGTCACCGGCCCAGATGCCGAGGATGTCGCGTTCCCCGTTCACGGTGACGCCCATCACGACATAGAACGGGGTGTTCCTCACCTGCCCGTCACGGACCTTCACCACGATCGCGTCGACGAAGATCACCGGGTAGAGCGCATCCAACGGCCTGCTCGACCATTCGGCGAGTTCCCCGGCGACCTTCTCGGTGATCCGGCTGATCGTGTCCTTGGAGACCTTCGCCCCATAGACCTCGTCGAAATGCGCAGCGATCTCACCGGTCGTCAACCCCCGAGCGGAAAGGGACAGAACGATCTGATCGATGCCGTCCAGTCGGCGTTTCCGCTTGGGGACGATCACCGGCTCGAACGACCCGTCTCGATCTCGCGGGACTTCGATCTCGACGGGGCCGATCTCTGTCAGCACCGTCTTGACCCGCGTCCCGTTACGCATGTTCTCGCCGATTGGGGTCCCGCCGTGCTCGTGGCCGAGGTGCTCGGTCAACTCGGCATTCAGCGCGGTCTCGAGGACGTTCTTCGTGAGCTGGCTGAGCAGGCCGCCCGGCCCCGTCAGGCTCACGCCCTGCTCCTTCGCCTGCGCGAGCAAGCGTTCTGCGAGTTCTTTCTGATCGATGATCTCCCCGGTCACGGGATCAATCATCTCGTCGTCAACAACGACAGTGGTCGTGTCAGCCACGGCCATCTCCTTTCGGATCAGGCCGGACCCTCACACACCATTATTCAGACAGTCCCGCGCAGCACGATGTCGGCGACGTAGACGGCCATCGTGGGCGCCGAGATGATGAGCAGGAACTGCAGCATGAGGTTGATCGCGTCGATCAGGTTGGTCGACATCACGAGGAAGAGCGTGAACGCCGTGCCGAGCACGCCGATGAGGATCGCCGAGGGGATGCGGCGGATCGGCACGCCGATCGACTGGAACGCCATGCTGGCGGTGTAGGTCGTCATGCCGTTGAGGGCGACGGTGTTGACGATGACGCCGATCACGAAGACGGGGCCGAGCCATGCGGGCAGCATGTCGAGCAGGGCGTACTCGATGCCGAACTCGAGGGCGTCGGCCGAGACGACGCTGCCGAGCAGGGCGCCCACGATGGTGAAGAATGCGCAGGGGATCGCGCCGCCGAGGGCGGTGGCGGCGATGATGTGCGAGGGCTTCGCGTCGCGGGGGAGGTAGCGGGCCATGTCGGCGCTGTTGGAGAAGGAGAGCGGGCTCGAGGCGGGGATCGCGAAGGCGATGGTGAGGCTCGACCAGAGGGCGACGCCCTGGAGCGGTTCGGGCTGCGTGAAGTTCCAGTCGACGGTGGGCAGGATGAAGCCGGTGACGACGAGGAAGATGAGCAGCAGCACGGCGGTCAGGGCCGTGTAGGCCTTGAGGATCAGCGCGTGCCCGTAGACGGCGACGAGCACGGTGACGATCGAGACGACGACGGTGACGATCACGAGGCCGACGGTCTTGTCCTCGACGCCCATGCGGGTGAGCAGCTCGGCGCCCATGAACGAGGAGGCGACCCAGTTGAGGGCGAGGAAGACGCCCGAGATGAACCAGCCGTAGAAGGCGATGACGATCTTGTTGCCGCGGAAGCCGTAGATGGCGCGCTGGATCACGGATCCCGATGTGCCGGCCGCGGGGCCGCTGATCGCGACGATGCCGGGGAACACCCAGAGCAGGGAGACGACGAGGATCACGAGGATCGCCTGCCAGATCTCGAGGCCGAGCACCGCCGTGAACGACGCGCCGATGGTGAAGTTGAGGACGCTCACCATGGTGGCGGCCCAGACCGAGAAGAGGTCGCGGGGCCTGCCGTGGCGCTCGGTCTCGCCGACGAGCTCGATGCCGCGCGTCTCGGGGTGCGTGGCGACGTCGACGAATTCCTGCTGGGAATCGGAGGGGGTGTGTGCGGTCACGGTGGTTGGTTCCTCTCGGCGGAGCCCTGAGCATCGTCGCTGAGGTGACACACGAAGCAGCGTTGCTATTGGTCATGAGGCCAATGGGCTCTATTGGTCATTAATCCAATAGGATGAGGGCCATGGTGTCAAGCGAGGGTCCGTCGCGGGTGCGCAAGCAGCCCGAGGAGCGGCGCGCCGAGATCATCGCCGAGGCGGCGCGGATCGCCCTCGAGGACGGGCTGGAGCGCATCACGCTGCGCGCGGTCGCCGACGCCCTCGGGGTGCGACCCGGCCTGATCAGCCACTACTTCCCCGCCGCCGAGGATCTCGTGATCGCCGCGTTCCTCGTCGCGGTGACGGGGGAGCGCGAGCGCCTCCAGTCGGGGGAGGGCGACCCGTTCGAGCGCATGGCCGTCTTCGTGCGCCGCGTGCAGTTCGAATCGGTCGACCTCTCGCGGCTCTGGCTCAACGCCCGGCACCTCGCCCGGTTCACGCCCGCCCTCGCCGACGCCATCGAGGAGCAGGAGGCCCTCGACCGCGACCGGCTGATGTCGCTCATCGAGGAGGGGCGGGATGCCGGTGCGTTCAGGGTCGAGGATCCGCTCGAGGCCTGCGTGCGCATCTTCATGGCCGTCGACGGCCTCGGCGCCTACGCGAACAACGTTGGCGACTTCGAGCCCGAGTCGTACGTGCACTTCGTCGCCGATGTCTGCGAGTGGGCGCTCGGGATCGAACCGGGGCGGCTGCGGGAGCGCGTGCTGGGCTCCTGAGCTCCAGCCGCTATTGGCCTGACGACCCATCGGTGGTATTCTGTAAGGCCGGGATGATCCCGGATTGACATTTCCACAGCGCGTGATGCGAACGTCCCCAAGCCGCACCCTCGGGTGCACGCGCCGAGCAGGCGCACGCACGGGGCCGATCGGTTTCGACACGTCGATTTGAGACTGTGAGAAGCGAGCCGAGGACGCGGAGTTATCTCGTTAACGCCCTTCGCAAACCATAGGTGCCAACGCTAAGCGCACCGACTTCGCTCTCGCTGCCTAAGCACGAGACCGAGCCCGTCAGGTCGGGTGGGCCTCCGCCCCGGTTTCCTGGCGTCATCTAGGGGGCTTGCTGGTGCGTCGTGTCTCAGGGCGCATCGGGACTTTCACTGAGGCTGGGCCTGTCGTTCTAGGTGTTCGTGATAAAGAACGGGGCCGAGTAGAACGTTTTCACGAACTACGCTCGTAGAAGGCACGGAATCGTCGAAGTGGACCGGGGTTCGATTCCCCGCGGCTCCACCAGAGCGTTCGCATCACGCGCCGTGAGAATGTCGGCGCGGCCGCCCGCTACCGGGCTCGGTCGCGCCGGGCCCGGCTGACGTGGCTGCGCGCGTGGGCGGCGGCCGACTCCAGATCCTCGAAGAGGTGATTCTGGTGACGCAGCGACGAGATCACCCCGACCCGTTCGGCGATGCCGTGCTGATCGGGGCGGATGCCCTTGATCAGCACCGTGATCCCGCGGCGCTCGAGCGAGGCGATCAGCTCCGAGATGACCTGGGCGCCGGTGGCGTCGAGCAGCTGCAGCTGCGACATGCGCAGCACGACGACCTCCACCTCCTGCAGGCGCGAGACCCGCTCCAGGGTGCGCTCGGCGGCCCCGAAGAAGAGCGCCCCCTCCAGCCGCAGCACCGCGATCCGCTCGTCACCCGGCTGCGCCGCACCCGGCAGCTCCTCCCGGTGCACGCCGCTCGTGCGGGCCAGCTGCCGCAGCGCGAAGAACCCGGCGACGAGCAGGCCGATGAGTACCGCGTAGATGAGGTCGACGCTGACCGTCACCACCGCGGTCAGGCAGAACACCACCGCGTCAGCCCGCGACGCCCGCAGGATCGTGCGCACGGTTCGCGGAGCGATCATGCGGCACGCCGTGACCATGAGCACACCCGCCAGCGCCGCCAGCGGGATGCGGGATACGACGGCCGACCCCACGAGCACGACGACGAGCAGCAGCAGACCGTGCGTGATCGCGGCGACGCGCGTGCGCGCGCCTGCCCGTACCCCGACGGCGGTGCGGGCGATGGCGCCGGTCGCGGGCATGCCGCCGAAGAGGCCGGCCGCGATCGACGCGAGCCCCTGGCCGACGAGTTCGCGGTCGGCGTCGTACGGGCCGGTGTCGGCCATCGTCGCCGCGACGCGGGCGGAGAGCAGCGACTCGATCGCGGCCAGCGCGGCCACGGCGAACGCGGGCCCGACGAGCGCGGAGACCGTCGCGGGATCGAACGCCGGCAGGCTCGGTGCCGGCAGGCCCGCGGGCAGCGCGCCGATCGTCTCGACCGGCAGCCCGAACAGCGCCGCGACCATCGCGGCGATCGCGATCGCGAGCAGGGATCCCGGGAAGCGGGGGTGGACTCGCATCGACACGAGCATCACACCGACGACGATCGCGACGAGCAGCAGCGACGAGCCGACCTCGGGCCAGCTCGCGGCCATCAGGCTCTGCGCGGCGGCGACCGCGGCGTTCGTGCTCTCGGGGGCGCCGGCGCCCGTGGCGGTCGGCACCTGCTGCAGGAAGATGATGACCGCGATGCCGAGGGTGAACCCCTCGATGACCGGCCAGGGGATGTACGAGACCGTGCGCCCGAGGCGCAGTGCGCCCGCGGCGAGCACGATGAGCCCGGCCATGAGGCAGACGAGGGCGAGCGCCCCGGCGCCGTGGGCGGCGATGATCGGCGCCAGCACGACGACCATGGCCCCCGTGGGCCCGGAGACCTGCACGTTCGAGCCGCCGAACACCGCGGCGACGATCCCAGCGATGATCGCGGTGACCAGCCCGCTCTCGGCGCCCGCGCCGGAGCTCACGCCGAACGCGAGGGCGAGCGGCAGCGCGACGATGCCGACGGTGATGCCCGCGAGCAGGTCGGTGCGCCAGGACCGGCGGGCTTCGCGGTAGTCGTCCGGCGACGGCAGCAGGGAGAGCGCGGCCGAGCGGAGGTGCCCGATCGGCGCGCTCATCGCGTGGCGCCGACGGGGGCCGGATCCGCCTCCGGTATTGCCGGGAGCCCGTTCTGCTCGACGAGCTGGCGCTGGGTGGTCTCGAGGATCTCGCCGAGTAGCGTGCGCGCCACCCGCAGTAGATCGGCGACCTGAGGGTAGGCGAGGCGGTAGTAGACGAGGCTGCCGCGGCGCTCGGATACGACGAGACGGTTTCTGCGCAGCACCGCCAGATGCTGCGAGACGTGCGAGGCCTCCAGCTCGGTCGCGGCGAGCAGTTCGGACACCGAGACCTCGGGGGCTGCAGACAGCACCTCGAGGATGCGGATGCGGATCGGGTGCGCGAGGCCCTTGAACAGGCCGGCCTTCACCTCGTAGAGCGGTCGGTTCGGGTCGCTCAGCATTCGTCACCCTCCCGGTGCTGCCGTTTCGCACCACAATATGATGGATTTATCATATCGCAATTTTAAGCCGATCCGATGCCGGCTCCGACCCCGACCCCGATGCCGGCCCCGCGAGCACAGTCTGGACAGCGGCTCGATACCGTGATTGACTGCCATATAGATGTGGCCTTTGTGTGGGGCGGACGGGTGCTGCGGCGCCGGGTCGCGGCCTTCGCCGGCCGCTCCGGGTTCTCCTGGCACCGTCGGCATCTGCCTCGGTCTCGCCGGCCTCGGGTTCTTCCTCTTCGGGGCGCTCAACTTCTTCACGCACATCGGCCTCATCATCAACACGATGGGGTGAGCACAGCTGGGTTTCGCGGAAGCAAGTGGTGGGTTCGTGCGCGGCGTCGCCGCTGCGGGCGCGGCGGCCGTCTTATTCGCGGCGATCTTCTACCTTTCGGGCGCTGTCGACGTGGGTGCCGACGTGATGTTCGGCACCAGGATCCTGATTACCTGCGCCTGCTATGCGCTCGCGCTCGCGCACCCGGCCGCGCGACGTCTCCTCCGCGACTACTGGACAGCGCTGCGGAGCCTGCGCTGGGGGATGCTGCTGCTGCCGGTGCTGTGCGCGCTGGTCGGAGCCCAGCTGTGGCTGTTCTCCTGGGCACCGCTGCACGGCCATGCCCTCGACGCGTCGCTCGGGTTTCTGCTGCTGCCACTCGGCATCGTGCTCGGCAGCAAGCTCCTCCTGCGGGCCGAGGTCACGCGGATCCAGTGGGCCGCGGTCGGCGCGGCTGCCGTAGCGGTCGGGCTGAAACTCGCATTGACACCGGAGGTGTCATGGGTGACGGCCGCGATCTGTCTCGGCTACCCGGCCTATTTCGTGTTGCGCCGCAGATACGGTCTCGACAATCCGGCCGCGTTCGGCGTCGAGGTCGCCGTCATCGCTCCGGTCGCGATCCTGCTGATGCGGTTCGGCGGGCCGTTTCCGGACGGTGCCACCGAGCGGTTCGCGCTGATCGGGGTCGGGATCGCCGGGGCGACGGCCATGTTCGCGTACCTCGCTGCCGCGCAGCGCCTACCGCTCCCGGTATTCGGAGTGCTCGGGTATCTGGAGCCGGTGCTTCTCGTGGTGGTTGCGCTGCTGCTCGGCGAGCGGCTGCACGGAAGCGACCTGCTCACCTACGGTCTGCTCGCGGTCGCACTCGGCCTGCTCGCGGTCGAAGGGTTCCGGAATGCCAGATCCCCGGTCGGCGTGCGGGACGATCCCGCTGTGCGACCAGGTACTCGTCCGCGCCCCCTCCGCCGCCGACGCTGATGTGCACCGGGCTCTCGGGATAAGACGCACACGATCGCGAACTCGGCCCCACCCTTTCGCGCACAGCGGGCCCGGATCCTCCCCGAGGGGCTGCGCGGAACGCGCAGGATCCGTATGATGGGTAGCCGTCGCCCCGCCCCTGCGGAGCGGCGAAGGTGTGCCGGGAAGTCTGGTCGGCGAATATCGACGAACGAACCAGAAATCGGAAGGCTGCATCGAATGAGTGCTGCGTATCTCACCCGAGGCGACCCGCTTCCCGGCGCCGACGCGCCCCCGGCGCCCCGAGGCGTCGAATGCCCCCGAGGCCTGTTCTGGGGGGGGCGACCTCACCGAGTGCACCACCCGCAGACAGGCGCGTCGAGCGTGGCATGAGGCGGTGCTCTCGCTCAAGTCAGAGCTCGATGCGCACCCGGAGATCCGCCGCGTCTGCATCGCTTGCGCACGACCCCGACACTTCCCGCACTCGATGCTCGTCGGGCTCCCCGAGGGGCTCGCCCTCAAACTGCACAACGACCTCGAACGCGATCGGGGTCGATATCTCAACACGCTCGTGCTCGACGTCACGGGGTGCGATGATCCCGCGCTCCTGCGCGAACGCCTCTGGGAGGCGCTCTGCACGAAGGCCGCATGGAGCGACCTCACCCTGACCTGGGAGCAGGTCGCGGAGAGCAACGTCCACGAGGCCTGGACCCTCGCCGCGCTCTGAGCGCTCCGACAGCTCCGCCCTCGCTCCTCGACCGCTCCGACCCACGTGGAAGGCCCTCCGCCTTCCGTACCTCATCCCGCACGGAGAACCCATGACAGAGTCCAGTGAGCGCGCCACGCGCTCGTTCCCCCGCTACGGCTCCTTCGCGGAAGCCGGCCGCATCGCCGGCCTCCTGCGCCGGGAGACCGTCGGCGGCATCCTGCTCGTGGCGGCCGCGGCCGCGGCGATCATCTGGGCGAACACGCCCGCCGCCGACGCCTACTTCGCGATCCGCGACTTCGAGATCGGCTACGAGCCCTGGCATCTGAGGCTCAGCCTTGGCGCCTGGGCCGCCGACGGACTGCTCGCGATCTTCTTCTTCCTCGTCGGGCTCGAACTCAAACGCGAGTTCGTCGCGGGCGACCTGCGCCGGTTCGGCACAGCCGTGGTTCCGATCGCGGCCGCGGCCGGAGGAGTGGCGGTGCCCGCCATCCTCTACGCTCTCTTCGTACGCGGCGAGGCCGGCCTGAGCCAGGGATGGGCGATCCCTACGGCGACCGACATCGCATTCGCGGTGGCGGTGCTCGCGATCATCGGCTCGAATCTCCCGAGTGCGCTGCGCATCTTCCTGCTGACGCTCGCCGTGGTCGACGACCTCATCGCCATCAGCATCATCGCGATCTTCTACACCGATCACATCGAGCTCATCCCGCTCGGAGTCGCCCTCGCGGTGATCCTGGTCTACGGGTTCATCGCCCAGCGGTACCGAGGCTTCTTCGGCATGCGTCCATTCGCCGCCTGGGCGATCCTCCTCCCCATCGGGGTCGTCGCCTGGGGTTTCATGCACGCCTCGGGCATCCACGCCACCATCGCGGGCGTACTGCTCGGGTTCACGATTCCGGTTCGCCACAAGCCGGACGCGGGCGACGCGCTCCAAGAGAAGCACGGTCTCGCCGAGGAGTTCGAGCACCGCTTCCGGCCGCTCTCCGCAGGGATCGCCGTGCCGATCTTCGCGTTCTTCGCCGCGGGAGTGTCGGTCGGCGGATGGGAAGGCGTGCAGCGCGCGTTCGCACACCCCGTGACTCTGGCGATCATCGTCGCCCTCGTGCTCGGCAAACCGCTCGGGATCGTGCTCACGACCTGGACGCTCTCGAAGGTCGCGCGCATCAGGCTCGATCCGGAGCTGCGGTGGATCGACATCGTGGGGGTCGGCCTGCTCGCGGGCATCGGGTTCACGGTGTCGCTGCTCGTCGCAGAGCTCAGCTTCGAGGCCGGGTCGCCCGAGCATGACTACGCCAAGGTCGCGATCCTCGTCGCGTCCGTGGGCGCAGCGCTGCTCGCCGCCGTGCTGCTCGGCGTCCGCAACCGCGGATACGGCAAGATCCTCGAGCGGGAGCGGATCGACCTCGACGGCGACGGGATCCCCGACGTGTACCAGCAGGAGCGGCGCGACGAGTGGTTCAAATCGGCACCCGGGCAGGGCGGCCGCTGAGCGCTGATCGTGGCCCCGCGCAGCTGCCGGAGCCGCACACGGTGCGCCGCGAACGATGCATCAGCGCTCGGTCGGTCGGTATCCGAGCGGCATATGGGAGACGGGGTCGAGGCCGCTCAAGGTCGCCCAGCCGTCGGCGAGAAGCGCAGCGTCGCTTCCCGGCTCGGGGCGGTTCGGCAGATCCTCCACGGCGAGGCGCACGTAGTCGTCGTCCTGCTCGGTCAGCGTGGTATGCACGATCCCGAACGGGGCGAGGGACGCTTCGACGACGCCCCGGTTCTCGACGGCGTTCGGAACGTTGAGGTTGACGACGGTGCCCCGGGGGCGGCCGAGCAAGAAGGGCAGCACGCCCATCGCCACGTCGGCCGCGGCGTCCCAGTGGTACCTCGTCGGGTGCAGACCGACGTCGAGCGACACCGCCGCCCCCCCATGCCCCGTTCAGGCCGCCGGTGAGCGCCGCGCCCACCGTGCCGGAGTGGAGAACGGCCCGGCCGACGTTCGCACCGTGATTGATCCCCGAGAGCACGAGGTCTGCGGGTTCTCCGAACGCCCCGCGCGCGGCGATGAGCGCGACCAACCCCGGCCCGCCCCTCACGGCATACGCGGGAGTCCCCTCCAGCTCGGGAAGCTCGCGCCGCTCGATCGCGATGCGACCATCCTCCTCCGCCGCCATGATCGAGGCGCTCGCCCCGCTCGACTGCCGTATCGGCGCCGCCACCACGATGTCGAGGCCGGCTCCGCGCGCGGCGCGGGCGAGGGCGGCGAGGCCGGGGGCGTCGATGCCGTCGTCGTTGGTGATCAGTGTTCGAGTCATGCGGAGCCCTCCCGCCCGTCGCCGGTGCCGGACTCGCCGGCCTCCCCGGGGCCTGCGAGCGCGGCGAGCTCATCCGGACTGACGCTCCCGCGCTGCGCCGGTCCGCCGCCCCTCTCCTGCGCGACGTCGAGCGCGCGCACGATCACCGCCTCCCTGAGCCGCGCGATCGTCGCGGCGTCCCCGGTGCCCAGTCCATGGCGGGTGACGTTGAGCGCGCCCGCCGCAGCCCCGGTGACGACGGCCTCCCGGGCGGTCTCGCCGTCGGCGATCCCCGCTGCGATCCCGGCGGTGAGGGAATCGCCGGCGCCCCGGGTCTCGGCCGCCTCCATGCGCGGGCTCTCGACCTCGACGAACCCATCGTCGTCGAGCAGCAGCAGGGGATCGCTCGAACGGGTCACCACCACGACGGCCGCACCGCGCTCGCGCAGTTCGAGCATGGCCGACTGGATGCTCTCGGCGGATGCGTCGTCGACGCGTCCATCGTCGAGCAGCTCCTCGTGGCTCACCTTCAGCACGTCGACCCCGCCCGCGAGCGCAGCGTCGAGGCGCGCGCCGGCCAGATCGACGATGACGCGGGCTCCTCCCGCGCGCAGATCGGAGGCCAGGCGCCGATAGGTGTCGACGGGTACGGCCGCTTCACCGGCAGGGCCGCTGAGGATCGCGAGACCGGCGCCGAGCCCCTCGCGCAGGGTCGCCCCGTAGAGTTCGTCGAGATCGTGGCGCGCGAGGGGCTCGCCCTCCGTCTCGGCGATCACGCGGCGTTCGCCCCCGCGGCGATCGTGCACGTAGGCCGAGGCCTTGCCCGGGCGGTCGATGCTCGAGACCGAGAACCCCTCATCCTCGAGCAGATGCCGCAGCACCGGCCCGAGTTCTCCGGTCAGCGTGCAGCACATCCTCACGCGCACCCCCAGCCTCCGCAGCATCCGCGCCTGCCACACCCCCTGACCGCCCGCGTGGAGATGGATCTCCGGCTCGTCGCCGTGCTCCTCGATCGTGACGGTGACGGTCGGGGACGGTGCGAAGATCGTGACCTCTCTCATGGGCGGCAGCGTATGGCACAGGGGTGCGGGGCGGAACCCCTTGCAGAGGCGTCGTCGGGCGGGGTATGGCCGCCGGAGACGCCCGTCGGCTGCGCCGTCAGCTCTCGAACCCGCGACGCGCGACGATCAGAGCGGTTCCCAGCCCGACCAGCAGCAGTGTCGCTGCGAGGGCCGACGGGTACTGAGCCGGAGGAACGCCGGTGGCCGCGAGGGCGCCGTACCCGGGCGACCGATCACGGGTCGCGCCGGCGTCGACCGGATCGCCGCCGCCGCTCGTGGACCGGATCGCGAGGGCGAGGGTCGAGGCCCCGCCGTGCGATCCGTCGGGGAGGGTGAGCGTCGCGGTGATCGAGTCGACGCCTTCGGCCGAATCGGCCGGGATCGTGCCCGTGAGGACGACCGTGCCGTCGTGCGCCACGGTCGCGTCGGCGATCCCGGCCTGCAGCGACCGCAGTGCGACGTGCACCCGTGATCCGGCCGGCAGCTTCGCGGCGCTCACGGTGATGTTCGCCCCGGGCTCGAGTACGCTGCCGTCGGCCAGTTTGGCCCGCTCCGACGTGAACGACGGCTCGAACGCATAGGGGGTCGCCGCCGTGGTCTCCGAGAAGGCGCCGGGGCCCGCGGGGTCGACGGCCGCGACTCGGTACTCGTAGACGCCGCCGTTGCGGAGGCCGGTCAGGGTCGTGCGGGTGCCGACGCCGATCGAGCGCTCCGCTTCCCACGGTCCCCCGTCGATACGCTGCTCGACGACGTAGCCGACGATGGCCTCGCCTCCGCTCGGAGGTGCGCTCCAGGTCAGCGTCGCCTCGCCGTCCCCGGGAAGGGCGCGAAGCCCCGTCGGGGCGGTCGGAGCGGCGGCGGCGATGTCGACGGTCACCGATGACACGACCGCGACGCCCATGACCGTCGCCGCGGCGGTGAGTCGGCGGGGGCCGACCCCTGCGGGAACGAGCGATCCCGCGTCGATCAGGTCTCCCGCAGCATCGCTCGTCCACGCGACGGGGCTCCCCAGATCCGACCCGGCGGGATCGAGCACACGTACCCCGGCCAGCGGCAGCGGGACGCCGACGCGGCCGATCGTCGGGATCGCCGACGTGTCGACGCTCGCCGGGGCCGCGGCGAAGATCGTCGTGTGCTCGCTGACCGGGGTGGTCGCATCGAACCACGCCCCGGTGCCGTCGCCCCGGGTATTCCACAGCGAGCCGGCAGGGGGAGGGGGAACGGCCCGGTGGCCGCTCGCGAAGTCGGCCGCGAAGAGGCGGTGCGAAGCGTCGCCGCCTCGGCCCTGACCGTCGAAGTCGACGCGGTAGGAGCGCCCCAGCACGTCGACGTCGACGTGTTCCGCCGCGAGGGCGATCGCTCCCCGGTTCTCGATCTGACCGGCGCCCTGAATCCTCGCCCCCTCTGCGGGGTCGCCCGCCCCGCCGAGGATGCGCCCGGTCGGCGAGACGGTCATCTCGGCGTTCGGGGCGTCGCTGTCGGCGATCTGCACGAAGCCGGACGGCAGGAAGAGGTCTCCGTCGATCCTCACCCTGCCGAATTCCGCCGACAGATCGTCCCTCGCGTCTGCGCCGATGGCGGTGCGGCCGGTTCCGATCGCGGTGACCGTGGCCCCGGGGCCGATGGTCACGTCGGCCCCCGGGCGCTCGGTCGAGTACCTCGTACTGCCGATCCCCGCGGCCTGATACCCGCCCGTGGCGACGAGCTCGCCCCCGGAGACGACGACGGGCCCTCCGGCTCCGCCGTCGTAGCCGCCTCCGATCGCGGCGCCGAAGTCGCCGCCCTGCGCGGTCACCCGGCCTCCGGCGATGGTGACCGGACCCGGCGAGCTCCAGTTGCCGCCGCCGATCCCGGCTCCGCTGTACCCTCCAATCGCGGTGACCTCACCGCCGGAGACGGTGATCGGCCCGGACGCGGAGGTCTGGTTGCTGCCGTTGCCGATGCCGGCGCTCTGATAGGCCCCTTCGGCGTGCACCTGTCCGCCCGTCACGACGAGCGTTCCACCGGCTTCGCGGTACGCCCCTCCGATGCCGGCTCCGGTCGGCCCCGTATAGGGGTCTCCGCTCGCCCTCGCCACCGCGACCACCCGACCCCCGTCGACCCTCAGCACGGCGCCCGTCGTCTGGATGCCCGGCCCGCCCGCCGCCCCGGCCCGGCTCTCCAGAGTGCCGCCCGTTCCGCTGTCGGTGATGGTCAGCTCCGTGCCCGGGGCGAGACGGATCCCGGCGGCCTCGAGCCGGTGGCCGGCGAGGTCGAGCGTCACGCTCGGCACCATCACCTCGAGCGCGTCGGGGCCGGTGCTCAGATCGTCGCCGAGCGCGATCAGCGCCGGGGAGCCGCAGGTCAGGAGGCATTCGCGCAGGTCGGCCGCGTCGTCTCCGGGAGCGGCGAGGGCGGGTGCGGCGGGTGCGACGAGCAGCAGCGCGATGGCGCTGACCGCGGAGCGGCGGAGCAGGGCGGAAAGCGACATGAACGGGGCTCCTCGGCGGTGCGGGTGAGATTAAGTGGGGAACAATGTCCAGATAGTAGTCTTCGCTGCCCGCTTTTGCAATCGCGGTCCATATACTCGGATCATGGTTGACGGAAGCGCGCGCCGCCGCGCCGAGCGCGTGGAAGTGAGGCGCAGCCGAGAGCGCATCCTCGCCGCCGTCGAGCGCCTCTGCGAGCGCGGCACCGCAGAGCTGACGATGAGCGCTGTGGCCCGCGAGGCAGGGGTCGGGAACGCCACGCTCTACCGCCGATTCCCGGACCTCCGCGCGCTGCTCACCGCGCTCCACGAGCAGCTCATGACCCAGTTCGACACGATCGCGCTCGAGATCGCGAAACAGCCGAGCGGGTGGGACGCGGTCATCACCGCGATCTCCGGGATCGCGCGCACGCTCATCGAGCACCCGGCCATGCCGCACGTCTACCGGCGCCTCGCGCAGCTCGACCCGGAGTTCAGCCTGGGCGCGCAGTGGGATGAGCCGCTCGCCGCCGTGGTGGCGGTCGCCCAGGGCGAGGGGTCGCTCCGCGCCGACGTCGACGGCAACGACATCGCCATCGCAGCCTTCCGTCTGGGAGAGTTCGCGCACCACCCCGAACCCGAGCGCAGCGCGCTCGTCGCCCGGCAGCTGGCCATCACCATCGACGGGCTGCGCGCCGCCGCCGCGGTGACGCCCGTTCCGGGCCGGAGCATCGGGCGCGAGGCGATCGACCAGCTCATCCGGCTGGAGGGCGAGTCCGCCACCCGCTAGGCCGGCACCCGCCTGCACCTGCACCTGCACCTGCACCTGCACCTGCACCTGCACCTGCACCTGCACCCGCCCGCACCCCTCCCGGCGAAAGGCGAGTTTCGCCTGAGGACGCCGGTGCGGAGATGCGAAACCCACCTCTCGGCGAAGGGGACGCGAGTAGGCTGAGTGGTCATGAAGCGGGTCGTGGTCGTGGTGCTCGAGGGGGCGAAGCCCCTCGACGTCGGCATCCCCGCCCAGGTGTTCACGACACGGGCGAGCATGCCCTACTCGGTCGACGTCTGCGGGGTGCAGCCCGGCCTGATCGCGGGCGGCGACGGTCTCTCGTACCACGTCGAGCACGGGATCGAAGCGCTCGACACCGCCGATCTCATCTTCGTGCCCGGCTACCGGCACCCCGACCGCGAACCCCCGCCCGCCGCGCTCACCGAGGCGCTGCGGGCCGCCCACGCGCGGGGCGCGAGGCTCGCGGCCATCTCAACCGGGGCGTTCGCGCTCGCCGCCACCGGGCTGCTCGACGGCAAGCGTGCCACGACTCACTGGCACTACTCGCGGATCCTCGCCGAGCGTTTCCCCGAGGTGCGGGTCGACGAGCGCGTGCTCTTCGTGGACGAGGGCTCGGTGCTCACCTCGGCGGGCGCCGCGTCGGGAATCGATCTCTGCCTGCACATCCTGCGCAAGGAGGCCGGCATGGCGGTGGCGAACCACGCCGCGCGGCGGCTCGTGGCGGCCCCCTATCGCAGCGGGGGGCAGGCGCAGTACGTGCCGCAGAGCGTGCCCGAGACGCACGGGGAGCGATTCACCCAGACCCGCGAGTGGGCGCTGCGGCGCCTGCACGAGCCCCTCGATATCCCACGCCTCGCGGCCCACGCGCGCGTCTCGGAGCGTACCCTCTCGCGGCGCTTCCGCGACGAGACCGGGTACACGCCCATGCAGTGGATCATGCGCGCCCGTATCGATCGCGCGCGCGAGCTGCTCGAGGAGACCGACCTCGCCGTCGAAGAGATCTCGTCGACCGTGGGCCTCGGCACGGCGACCAATCTTCGCCGGCACTTCCGCGCCGTGCTCGGCACGACGCCGAGCGACTACCGCCGCACCTTCTTCCGCACCTCCTGATCGCGCGCGGAGCGCGCGAAAGCGAACACCCGACCAACTTGGCGAGATCCGTTCGAAGGCTGGCATTCAGGCCACTGGACGCGGTGCGAAAATCGCGGCACTCTGGTGAGAGGCAATCCGAGAGAAACGCTCGAGAGAAACGCTGCTGAAGGAGAAAGTGAAACCATGACCGCTCGTGTGGCTATCAACGGCTTCGGACGTATCGGACGAGGAGTGCTGCGCGCAATCCTCAAACAGCAGAGCGACATCGAAGTCGTCGCGGTCAACGACCTCACCGACGGTGAGATGCTGGCGCACCTGCTCGAGTGGGACAGCGTCTACGGCCGCCTGAAGCGCGACATCTCGTTCGAGGACGGCGAACTGATCGTCGACGACCGCCGCATCAAGGTGTTCGCCGAGTCCGACCCCGCCAAGCTGCCCTGGGGTGATCTCGGCGTCGACGTCGTGCTCGAGTCGACCGGCCGCTTCACCAAGGCTGAAGACGCCCGCAAGCACATCGAGGCCGGGGCCAAGCGCGTGCTCGTGAGCGCCCCCGCCACCGGTGCGGATCTCACCGTCGTGGTCGGCGTGAACGACGACCTCTACGACCCCGAGAAGCACCAGATCATCTCGAACGCGTCGTGCACGACCAATGCCTTCGCGCCGCTCGCGCAGGTGCTCGACGACCTCGCCGGCATCACCCAGGGCTTCATGACCACGGTCCACGCCTACACGCAGGACCAGAACCTCATCGACGGCCCGCACAAGGACCGTCGCCGCGCCCGCGCCGCCGCCCTCAACATCGTGCCCACCTCGACCGGAGCGGCGAAGGCGATCGGCCTCGTGCTGCCCCAGCTCGACGGCAAGCTCTCGGGCACGTCGATGCGCGTGCCGGTGCCCGTCGGCTCGATCGTCGAGCTGAACGCCGCCGTCTCGCGCGAGGTGACGCGCGAAGAGGTGCTCGAGGCCTACCGCAGGGCCGCGGCCGACGGCCCGCTTCAGCACGTCTTCGAGTACTCCGACGAGCCCCTCGTCTCATCGGACATCGTGGGCAACGCCCACTCATCGATCTTCGACTCCGAGCTCACCGAGGTGCAGGGCAAGCACGTCAAGGTCACCAGCTGGTACGACAACGAGTGGGGCTTCTCGAACCGAGCGGCCGAGATGCTGGCCAAGCTGGCCGACTGACCCGCCCCCAAGAACCAACGAACCCCGGCGTGTGCCCGCGCCGGGGTTCGTTCTTCTCTGCGTCGCACGCGATCCACGAAGCGATACACCGGGAACCCGGGGACGTGAATCGGCAACCGGCCGGGGCGCGGAAGACGAGTCGTGCGACGCCCGGGGGCGCTACCGGCGCCGGATGCGCAGTACGAGCGCGGTGATCCCGCGCCACCCGAGCAGGAAGACGCCCAGGGTGATGGCCGCGACCAGCACGAACGCGGGAGCCGTGCCCTGCCCCGAGAGCAGCCGCAGCCCCATGCCGAGCACCAGCGTGCCGATCCATACCGGCACCCCCGAGCGCAGCAGGCTCGCCGGCCGCTTCCAGACGAGGCCCCACCCCCAGACCAGCAGCAGCCCGACGAGGAACGGCCACGCGGTCTCGAGCAGGCCGAGCAAGGTCGCCTCGCGGGCGTGGTTGCTGCGGCCGAGACCCGCGAACAGCAGCACGAGCGCCGCGTCGGCCGCGAGGGCGAGCGCCGCGAGGCCGACCGCGGGCCGGACGGTCGAATCGGGGGAGCGGTCGGTCATCGGGCGGCCCCGGGGGACGGGGATCCGGCGGCTCCGTGCTCGCGATCGATCGTCTCGATCACCGCATCGTGCAGGGCGCCGTTCGTGGCCAACGAACTGCCGTTCCACGCGCTCTCCGACCCCTCGATGTCGGTGAAGCGCCCGCCGGCCTCGCGCACGATCGGCACGTGCGCGGCGAGGTCGTACGCCTGGACGTCGAACTCGGCGACGATGTCGACGAGGCCCTCGGCGAGCAGCATGTACGACCACGAGTCGCCATAGGCACGATCCCGCCATACGCGCTCCTGCAGGCCGAGCAGCGAGTCGAGATGACCCGCGCGGCGCCACTGATCGATGCTCTGGAAGCTGAGGGAGGCGTCGGAGAGATCGCGCACCCCGCTCACGCGGATGCGGCGCGGAGCCTCGCCCCGATCCTCGCGCCACGCGCCGCCCGAGACCTCGGCGAACCAGCGCGAGCCGAACGCGGGCATGCTCACCACGCCGGTGGTCACGACGCCGTCGACCTCGAGCGCGATGAGCGTCGCCCAGTTGGGCACGCCGCGCAGGAAGTTCGCGGTGCCGTCGATGGGGTCGATGATCCAGAGGCGGGAGCCCTTCTCCTCGCGGCCGGACTCCTCGCCGAAGAAGCCGTCGCCCGGGCGGTCGGCCTCGATGCGCTGGCGCAGCGCGCGTTCGACCGCCAGGTCGGCGTCGGTGACGTGAGTGCGATCCGGCTTCGTGTCGATGCGCAGATCGGCCGACCGGAACCGGGCCAGCGAGATCGAATCGGCGAGGTCGGCGAGTTCGAGCGCGAAGGCGAGATCGGCAGAGGGCGTGGGGAGCGGAGCGGACATCGAGCGCCTTCCGTGAACAAGCGGTGAACCGGGATCGGATACGAGAAAAGCCCCACCCTGAGGTGGAGCTTTTCTGTTCGAGTGCGCCCTCACGGGCTCGAACCGTGGACCCGCTGATTAAGAGTCAGCTGCTCTACCAACTGAGCTAAAGGCGCGTGCTGCTCGCTGAGCAACAGAGAAAATACTAACACGGACCTTTCTATGCGCTCAAATCGGGTGCCGGGAACCGCGGATCGCGGGCGTGTCGCCTGATGGACCCCGAGTTGCTCAGCGAGTGCGCGAGCGGGGCCTCCGCACGAGCAGCGCGGCCGCCACCGCGACCGCGACGACCGAGCCCGCCATCACTGCGAGCCGTGCGGTGTCTGCGTCTGCGGCGTCGGCGAAGCTCAGGTCCGCCACCAGCAGCGCCACCGTGAAGCCCACACCCGCGAGCGCACCCACGCCGACGAGTTCGCGCCACCGCACCGATTCGTCGAGCTCGGCCCGGGTGAAGCGGGTGAGCAGCCACGTCGAGAGGGTGATGCCGATCGGCTTGCCCGCAACGAGACCGACCATGATGCCGAGCGCGATCGGGTCGAAGGGGAAGCGTGACTCGCCCCCGCTCGCCACGCCCGCCGCGAAGAATGCGAAGACCGGCACCGCGATCCCGGTGGAGAGGGGGCGGAAGCGGCGCTCGAAGACCTCGGCGAGCTGCGTGCCGCCCGCGCCGGAGACCGGTACGAGGAAGGCGAGCAGCACCCCGACGATCGTGGCGTGGATGCCCGAGGCGTGGAAGAGAGCCCACGCGACGATCCCGATGGGTAGCAGGATCAGCCACGGCCCCCATCCCGATCGCGCGAACCACTGCGGGAAGCGTCGCACGATGAAGGCGTAGACCGTGATCGGCACGAGGCTCGCGAGCAGTGGGAGCAACTGCACCCCCGCGGTGTAGAAGACGGCGATGATGCTGATGGCGATGAGGTCGTCGACCACCGCCAGGGTGAGCAGGAACATGCGCAGAGCCGGCGGAATGCGGGGCGCGATCAGACCGAGCACGGCGACCGCGAAGGCGATGTCGGTGGCGGTCGGGATCGCCCAGCCGTGGGCCGCCGGGCTGCCGGCGGTGAACGCCACGTAGATGAGGGCCGGCACGGCGACCCCGCCGAACGCCGCCGCGACCGGCACGATCGCCGTCGAGAAGCGGCTGAGCTCGCCCGCCACGAACTCCCGTTTGAGCTCCAGCCCCACCATGAAGAAAAAGATGGCGAGCAGCCCGTCCGACGCCCACTGCCCGACGGAGAGATCGAGGTGCAGCGGCTCGGGGCCGATCCGGGTGTCCCGCAGCGCGAAGTAGCCGTCGGCGATCGGGCTGTTCGCAGCCGCGAATCCGACCACCGCGGCGACCATCACGATGACGCCGCCCACCACCTCTGCCCGCAGCAGCCTGCTGACGCGCGCCGCCTCGCGCTGATTGACCAGGCGCAGCAGGCGACGGGGCCGGGCCCGCTGGCTCGGGGCTTCGGGGGAGTGCAGCGGCTCGCTCATCTGGCGCCTTTCGGAGGGGACCTTTGCAGAAGTGTCGACCAGACTTCCCGACGCGCCGCGATCAGCGTACCGCAGGCGCGGGGCTACCGCTGCTTCTTGCGGCGCTTCCGCTCGCGCTTCTCAGCCTCGTGCTCGATGTCGTACTCCTCGTCCTGCTCCTGCATGGCGACCGTCGCGACGGCGAGCGCGAACCCCGCGAGCCAGACGCCCCAGACGAGCAGCCGGCGCCAGTCCTTGCGCATGGACTGGGTGCGACGAGCGGTGCTGAGCGCGCCCGCGGCCGCCCCGATCACACCGGGATTGGTGACGTACTTGCCGATCGACACGATTCCTCCCTTGGGTTGCGGGTGGAGATCCGCGAGCGGGATCCCGACCTGCCGTCAGCCTACTCCGTGGCCTCCGCGGCGCCGCGCGCCCTTTTCCTGACCGCCTGTTTCTGGTAGACGGGAGTCGCATGCGCCGGCCCGCCATGGGCAGCGACTCCCCGGATCTCCTCGCCCGTTTCAGAAAGGGGGATCAAGGGCGTGACCGGAAGAGGCGCCCGGGGCCGCGCGGTCGGACGCGGCGCCCCCGGGTGGGGTAATCTTGCAGTCAGGAGCCCGCACTGCGGGCGCACCACGCGGCCTCGGCGAGGCCGACCGAAGCGATAGCGAAGGAGAGGCCGGCATGGCGAAGCAGGAGACGCTGTTCGAGGAGAGCTCGCAGGGAGCGGTGAGCGCGGTGACCGCGATCGCCTTCATCCTCTCGATCGTGCTGGTGGTCGGCGGAATGGTGCTCATGAGCTTCGGCTTCAACGTCGAATTGGGCCAGGTGGTCGAGCTGTGGACCTTCGCGGGAGGTCTGGCGGCGACGTTCATCGGCTTCATGCTGCCCTTCACGCTGCTGCCCGCGATCGGCAAGTAGCGCGCCGGCCGCAGAACTGAGCGCGCCGCGCAGCAGGAATCGAGCGCCGGGAGATCCGAGAGATCTCCCGGCGCTCTCGCGTATGCGGCTTCGGTACCTCCCGCGGCGGCTAGACTGTCGCCATGGCAGAGATTGACATGAAGCCGCGAAGCCGCGACGTCACCGACGGGATCGAGAAGGCCGCCGCCCGAGGCATGCTCCGGGCGGTCGGCATGGGCGACGAAGACTGGGACAAGCCCCAGATCGCGATCGCGAGCTCCTGGAACGACGTCACCCCCTGCAACCTGAGCCTCGACCGCCTGGCTCAGGGCGCCAAAGAAGGCGTGCACGCGGGCGGCGGCTACCCGCTGCAGTTCGGCACGATCTCGGTCTCTGACGGCATCTCGATGGGGCACGAGGGCATGCACTTCTCGCTCGTCTCGCGCGAGGTCATCACCGACTCGGTCGAGACCGTGATCATGGCCGAGCGCATGGACGGCTCGGTGCTGCTCGCGGGCTGCGACAAGTCCCTGCCTGGCATGCTCATGGCCGCCGCCCGGCTCGATCTCGCGTCGGTGTTCCTGTACGCCGGATCCATCGCCCCGGGCTGGGTCAAGCTCAGCGACGGCACCGAGAAGCAGGTCACCATCATCGACGCCTTCGAGGCCGTCGGCGCCTGCAAGGCGGGCACCCTCAGCGAAGAAGACCTGAAGCGCGTCGAGTGCGCGATCGCCCCGGGCGAGGGCGCCTGCGGCGGCATGTACACCGCCAACACCATGGCCTGCGTCGCCGAGGCCCTCGGCATGAGCCTGCCGGGTTCGGCCGCGCCGCCCAGCGCCGACCGTCGACGCGACTACTTCGCCCACCGCTCGGGCGAGGCGGTCGTCAACATGCTGCGCCAGGGCATCACCGCCCGCGACATCCTCACCCGCAAGGCCTTCGAGAACGCCATCACCGTGGCCATGGTGCTCGGCGGGTCGACCAACGCGGTGCTGCACCTGCTCGCCATCGCCCGCGAGGCCGAGGTCGAGCTGACCCTCGAAGACTTCACCCGCATCGGGGCGAAGACCCCGCACCTCGCCGACATGAAGCCCTTCGGTCAGTACGTCGCAGAAGACTTCGACCGCGTCGGCGGCATGCCCGTCATCATGAAGGCCCTGCTCGACGCGGGCCTGCTGCACGGCGACGCGCTCACCGTGACCGGCAAGACGGTCGCCGAGAATCTGGCCGACGTGACCACCGAGCTCGACGGCAAGGTGATCCGCAAGCTCGACGACCCGCTGCACGAGAACGGCGGCCTCACGATCCTCACGGGCAGCCTCGCACCCGAGGGCGCCGTCGTGAAGACCGCGGGCTTCGACGCCGAGGTCTTCGAGGGCCCCGCCCGCGTCTTCGACCGTGAGCGCGCCGCCATGGACGCGCTCACCGAGGGGCGCATCGACAAGGGCGACGTCGTCGTGATCCGCTACGAGGGCCCCAAGGGCGGCCCCGGCATGCGCGAGATGCTCGCCATCACCGCGGCCATCAAGGGCGCGGGGCTCGGCAAGGATGTACTACTATTGACCGACGGACGATTCTCGGGCGGCACAACCGGCCTGTGCATCGGCCACATCGCACCGGAGGCGACGGACGGAGGTCCGGTAGCCCTGGTCCGCGACGGCGACCTGATTCGGGTCGATGTCGTCGCACAAACGCTCGATCTGCTGGTAGATCCCGCCGAGCTTGAGGCCCGCCGAGCAACCTGGGCCCCGCTTCCCCCGCGATACACGCGCGGTGTTCTGGCAAAGTACGCCAAGCTCGTCCGTTCGGCATCCGAGGGCGCCGTCACCGGCTGACCCGGTTCGCCGAACATGCCGTCGACGGGTTCGAACTCGGACGCCCACACAGGTGGGCGATCCCGCGTCCGGGCCCGTCGATGAGCATCACCCGCGAGCATCGGCTCCTCCTCCGCGCCAATCGCACCCACACCTCACACCAGGAAAGCAAGAGATGACCTCGGAATCGAGTGCAGTTCCCCCATCGAAACCCGCGGCGCCCCGCGGCGAGCGGATGACCGGCGCGAGGGCTGTCGTCCGCAGCCTTGAGGCCCTCGGCGTCACCGACGTCTTCGGCCTGCCCGGCGGCGCCGTGCTGCCCCTCTACGACACGCTCATGGACGCCGGCGACCTGCGTCACGTGCTCGTGCGCCACGAGCAGGGCGGCGGCCACGCCGCCGAGGGCTTCGCGGCCGCGACCGGCAAGGTCGGCGTCTGCATCGCCACCTCCGGGCCCGGCGCGACCAACCTCGTCACCGCGATCGCCGACGCCTACATGGACTCCGTGCCGCTGCTCGCGATCACCGGACAGGTGTTCTCGCACCTCATGGGCTCGGACGCGTTCCAGGAGGCCGACATCGTCGGCATCACCATGCCCATCACCAAGCACTCCTTCCTCGTGAAGCGAGCCGAGGACGTGCCCGGAGCGATCGCGGCGGCCTACCACCTCGCCTCGACCGGCCGGCCCGGCCCCGTGCTCGTCGACATCACGAAGGACGCCCAGGAGGGCGAGCTCGACTTCGAGTGGGATCCCCGCGTCGACCTCGCCGGCTACCGGCCCATCACCAAGGCCAACAGCAAGCAGATCCAGGCCGCCGCCGAGCTCATCGCGGCGTCGCAGCGCCCCGTCTTCTACGTGGGCGGCGGCGTCGGCCGCGCAGGGGCCTCCGAGGAGCTGCTGCAGCTCGCCGAGCTGGTGGGCGCCCCCGTCGTGACCACGCTCATGGCGCGCGGCGTCTTCCCCGACTCGCACCCGCAGCACCTCGGCATGCCCGGCATGCACGGCACCGTCCCCGCAGTGCTCGCGCTGCAGGAGGCCGACCTGCTCATCACCCTCGGCGCGCGCTTCGACGACCGCGTGACCGGCAAGGCCGCGCTCTTCGCGCCCGAGGCGAAGGTGATCCACGCCGACATCGATCCCGCCGAGATCGGTAAGATCCGCGCCGCCGACGTGCCCATCGTGGGCGACGCCGCCGACGTCATCTCCGATCTCATCGCAGCGGTCTCGACCGCCAAGCTCAGCCGCGAGTTCGCCGACATCTCGACCTGGTGGGATCGCCTGCGCCTGCTGCAGGAGCGGTTCCCGCTCGGCTACCAGGAGACCAGCGACGGGCTGCTCTCGCCGCAGCTGGTGATCCAGCGCATCGGCGAGCTCACCGGCCCCGAGGGCATCTACGCCGCGGGCGTGGGCCAGCACCAGATGTGGGCCGCGCAGTTCATCAAGTACGAGCGCCCGAACGCCTGGCTCAATTCGGGCGGCGCCGGCACCATGGGCTACGCGGTCCCCGCGGCCATGGGTGCCAAGGTCGCCGAGCCGGATCGTGTCGTGTGGGCGATCGACGGCGACGGCTGCTTCCAGATGACCAACCAGGAGCTCGCCACCTGCGTGGTGAACGACATCCCCATCAAGGTCGCCATCATCAACAACTCGTCGCTGGGCATGGTGCGGCAGTGGCAGACCCTCATCTACGAGGGCCGCTACTCGAACACCGAGCTCAACACCGGGCACGGCTCGCCGCGCATCCCCGACTTCGTGAAGCTCGGCGACGCATACGGCTGCCTCGCGATCCGCGTGGAGCGCGAAGACCAGATCGACGACGCCATCAAGCTCGCGCTCGAGACCAACGATCGCCCCGTCGTCATCGACTTCGTGGTGAGCGCCGACGCGATGGTGTGGCCGATGGTGCGCCAGGGCACCTCCAACAGCGACATCCAGTACGCCCTCGAACACAGCCCCGAGTGGGAGGAGGAGTAACCATGAGCCGCCACGTACTCAGCCTCCTCGTGGAGGACAAGCCGGGCCTGCTGACCCGGGTCGCCGGGCTCTTCGCCCGCCGCGGCTTCAACATCGAATCGCTCGCGGTGGGCCCCACCGAGATGCGCGGCCTCTCGCGCATCACGGTCGTGGTCGATGAAGACGAGACCCTGCTCGAGCAGGTCACGAAGCAGCTCAACAAGCTGGTCAACGTCATCAAGATCGTCGAGCTCGACGAATCCACCTCGGTGCAGCGCGAGCACGTGCTCATCAAGGTGCGAGCCGACAACCAGAGCCGCTCCCACGTGCTCGAGGCCGTCAACCTGTTCCGCGCCCGCGTCGTCGACGTCGTGCCCGACGCGCTCACCATCGAGGTGACCGGCGACACCGGCAAGATCGATGCCTTCCTGAAGGTGCTCGAGCCCTACGGGATCAAGGAGATCGCGCAGTCCGGCCTCATCGCGATGGGGCGCGGATCGAAGTCGATCACGGAGCGCGTCTTCAAGAACTAGCGGGCTCGCGCGCGACCCCGTCGAAAGAACTGACACACCCACACAACAAAGGAGAGTCCCAAGTGGCTGAGATGTATTACGATGCCGACGCCGATCTGTCGATCATCCAGGGCAAGAAGGTGGCCGTCGTCGGCTACGGCTCCCAGGGCCATGCCCACGCGATGAACCTGCGCGATTCGGGCGTCGAGGTCGTCATCGCCCTCAAGGAGGGCTCGAAGTCGATCCAGAAGGCCGAAGAGGCGGGCTTCGAGGTCAAGACCGTCGCCGACGCGGCCGAGTGGGCCGACCTCATCATGATCCTCGCCCCCGATCAGCACCAGCGTGCGATCTACAACGAGCAGATCAAGGACAAGCTGACCGAGGGCAAGACGCTCGCCTTCGCGCACGGCTTCAACATCCGATTCGGCTACATCGAGGCGCCCGAGGGCGTCGACGTGATCCTCGTCGCCCCCAAGGCTCCCGGCCACACCGTGCGCCGCGAGTTCGAGGCCGGCCGCGGCATCCCCGACATCATCGCCGTCGAGGTCGACGCCTCGGGCACCGCGTGGGAGACCGCGAAGTCGTACGCCAAGGCCATCGGCGGCACCCGCGCCGGCGTCATCAAGACCACCTTCACCGAGGAGACCGAGTCGGACCTCTTCGGCGAGCAGGCGGTGCTCTGCGGCGGTACCTCGCAGCTCGTGCAGTACGGCTTCGAGGTGCTCACCGAGGCCGGCTACCAGCCCGAGATCGCCTACTTCGAGGTGCTGCACGAGCTCAAGCTCATCGTCGACCTCATGTGGGAGGGCGGCATCGCCAAGCAGCGCTGGTCGGTCAGCGACACCGCCGAGTACGGCGACTACGTCTCGGGCCCCCGCGTGATCGACCCCTCGGTCAAGGAGAACATGCAGGCCGTGCTCGCCGACATCCAGTCGGGCGCGTTCGCGAAGCGCTTCATCGAGGACCAGGACAACGGCGGCGCCGAGTTCAAGGAGCTGCGCGCCAAGGCCGAGTCGCACCCCATCGAGAAGACCGGCGCCGAGCTGCGCAAGCTCTTCGCATGGCAGCAGACCGACGACGACTACACCGACGGTTCGGCCGCGCGCTGACCGTCGAGGCTCCCCGAACCCGCTGAGGGGAGCAGAGGGGTGCCGGGGATGCACATCCCCGGCACCCCTCTGTCGTACCCGGTAGGGGAGACGGCAAGCGGGCCGCCGGGGTGCGCGCCGGTCGAGCCGGCGAGACGGCGCGCCGCCTAGCGCTTCGCCGCGCGCGTGGTGCGGGCCGTGGCCTCGGCCGCCCAGGGGTCCTCGGGCCAGGGATGCTTCGGGTATCGGCCGCGCATCTCGCGGCGCACCTGCTGGTACGGCCCGTTCCAGAACGACGACAGGTCGTCGGTGACGGCGAGCGGCCTGCGGGCGGGGGAGAGCAGGTGGAAGAGGATCGGCACGCGCCCCCGGGCGATCCTCGGAGTCTCGGCGAGGCCGAACACCTCCTGCAGCTTCACCGCGACGACGGGCGCAGCCGTCGGATCCGCCGTCGCATCGGGGTAGTCGATGCGCGCGCTCGATCCCGACGGCACCGTCAGCCGCTCCGGCGCGAGCTCGTCGAACCGCGCCGCCTCCGGCCACGGCAGCAGGCGCCGCAGCGCTGCGGCCGTATCGATGCCGCGCAGCGACCCATCCGGCCGCAGCCGGGCGAGATCGGGCCCGAGCCACACATCGAGGCGCTCCGTCAGCGACTCGTCGTCCATCGCGGGCCACGGTTCGCCGAACTCCCGGTGCAGCAGCGCGAGGCGGGATCGCAGGGAGTTCGCCGTCTCCGACCAGTCGAGCGCCGAGAGCCCGCGCTCGCGCAGATGCGCGGCGAGGGCGGGGCCGACGTCCTCGGGCGTCGCCGCGACGGGCGCCGAGGAGAGCAGGATCGCGCCGATCCTGCGCTCCTCCCGCATTCGCACCCGGCCGGCCTCGACGCGCGCCGCCCGGTCGCTCGTGAGGAGCGGACCCCCGAGCAGGAGCGCGTCGTCGACGTCGAGGTGGGCGGCGAGGCGGATCACCGCGCCGGTGCCGTCTGCTGAGCGGCCGGAGGCGCGCTGCACCTCGCGCACCGCGATCCACTCGCTGCCGATGAGGCCGCTGCCCTCGGGCAGGGCCGCGCGCGTGCCGCTCGCGAACAGGTAGCTGCGGGAGTGCTCGCCGGTGCGGCGGGCGATCCACTCGGGCCTCGAGAGGGCCACGACGGCACCCGGAGCGGCGGCGGCGCGGTGGGTCGCCGCTCCGGTAGTCGCCCCGGCCATCTCGGTGCGGGCGATCCCCGCGAGCCTGCGAGCCTCGCGGCGCCAGCGGTCCGCGCCCGGGGCGCGCCCCGAACGCAGCTCGCGCAGCAGGCTCGCGAGATCGGCGCCGGACTCCCGATGATCGTCGGAGATCGCGGCCACGATCCCGCCCACCAGCTCGACGTCGCCGAGCTGCTGCGCACCTGCCAGCAGCGCCCGCGCCTCGCGAGCCCCGACGGGGAGCCGTACGACCCGCTCGCCGAGCGACGTGATGCGCCCCGACCCGTCCACCAGCTCGAGCGAACGCAGCACCTCGACCGCGACCTCCATCGAGACCGTCGGCGGCGGCGTGGGCAGCGCGAGACCCGCCCCGCCGGGCGTGCCCCAGGCCGCGAGCAGCAGCGCCGCATCGGTGAGGTCGGCGGAGGCGATCTCGGGCGCTGCGGCCGCGGGCATGCGCGCGAAGTCGGTCGGCGAGTAGACGCGCACGGCGCGGCCCGGGCCCTGCCTGGCTGCGCGCCCCGCCCGTTGCTCCGCGCTCGCGCGCGAAGCGCTCACCGTCACGAGCCCCGTCATGTCGCGCCCGCGATCGCGGCGCACCTCCCGCGACAGCCCGGAATCGATGACCAGCCGCACCCCGGGCACCGTCAGCGAGCTCTCGGCGAGCGAGGTGCTCACCACGATGCGGGGCGGATCGCCGCTCCCTCGGCCGCGCACCGCGCGATCCTGCTCGCGGGCGGGGATCCTGCCGTGCAGCGGCAGCACGTCGATTCGCGGAGGCGACTGCCGATCCCGCGGCGCGCCCCGATCCGCACCGGGTCCCCGCGATCCCGGTCCGTCGCCCGCTCGACCGAACGAGCCGGCCGCGCCTGCTCTGGTTCTTGCCCAGGATCCCGCGCCGTCGCGCAGCAGGCGCACCACCTCGTCGACCTCGCGTGCGCCCGGCACGAACACGAGCGCGTCGCAGCCCTCGTCGGCCTGGGCGGTCGCGGCGACATCCGCGAGGTGGGCGAGATACGCCCGCGTGACCCCGCGCTCGTCGAGCCGAGCCCCGTCGAAGGGCGCGTAGCCGACGCGCAGAGGATGGAGCGGAGAGGGCACCTCGACGATCGGTGCGGGGTCTTGCGCGCCGTCGCCGAGCAGCGCCGCGATACCGGCCGCGTCGAGCGTCGCCGACATGGCGATCAGCACGAGGTCGCCTCTCAGCGCGCGCACCTCGGCGAGCAGACCCAGCAGCAGGTCGCCGTCGACGGAGCGCTCGTGCACCTCGTCGAGGATCACGGCGTCGACGCCGTGCAGCTCGGGGTCGGCGACGAGGCGCCGCAGCAGCACCCCGGGCGTCAGCACCTCCAGCCTCGTATCCGGGCCCACCCGGCGCTCGCCGCGCACGGTGAAACCGACCGGTCCGCCGACCTCGGCGCGGGTGCCGTTCGTGGCGCGCGTGTCGTTCACGCCGTTCGCATCGCGCGGTTCGCCGCCGTCGGCACCGTCGAGTTCGGCGATGCGCCTCGCCGCCGCGCGCACCGCGACGCGACGCGGCTGCGTGAGCAGCACCCTGCCCCCGCCCCGCTGCGCTGCGAGATTCGCGACGAGCGGCGGCACGAAGGTGGTCTTGCCGGTGCCTGGCGGGGCTGTGATGACGCACGCCCCGCTGAGCGCGGCCCGCTCGATCTCGTCGCGCGCCGCGGCGACGGGCAGCCCTGCGCCGATGCGGTCGAGGTCGAAGCGGTGCATGCGTCCAGCCTAGAGGCGGTGGACGCGTGGGCTCGGGTCGGGCCTGTCCGGGCGCGCGGGGAGGGGTGTTGGCCGGCGGCGGGGCCCAGAGCGCTCGCGAGTGGTCGAAAAGCGCGCCGTGTCGCGAGAACCCGCGCACCTTTCGACCACTCGCGCTGTTGCGGCGGGGTTCAGACGGGTTAAGGGAGAACTCGACCGGCGCCCGCCGGGGCGCCGTGCGACAGTCGGCGCCGGCGTGTCAAGGGCGCGCGAAACCCGGTCGCCCGATGGTAGCGTCGGCCCCAGTTCGATCGATCGCCAGTAACGAGCAGCACGAGGAGGTCTCTATGAGCACCGACACCCCGCAGGGCGAGCAGACGGAGCGGGTCGAGTCCCAGGGCTCCGAGACCGTCGAGACCGTGGCCACCATCATGGTCGAGGTCAGGGACACCGCGGGCGCCGCGGCATCGCGCGAGCAAGTCGAGCAGATGATCCGGTGCCGCCTCGATCGGGCAGGCATCGAACTCCCCGATTCCGAGGTCGCCGGCCTGGCCGTGCAACTCGTGGAGGGCGACGAGCCGGCCCAGGCCTGACGGGGCGCGGTGGCCCCAGTACCGGCCGGGAGCTGCTGCTGGGCGGGGATCCGGGATCGCAGCCGTGGTTCGCCCTGGCCTGGTGCGCGGGCGCCGCGGTGGTCGGCGTCGCCGTGATCGCCTCGCGCTTCCCGCGCCGCTGAGAAACCCCGGCCCCCGATTCGGCGAACGGCTTTCGGCATGCTCCGAGACTCGCGTCGCTAGGGTGGAACCCATGGCGAAAGCAGAGGGCGAGGAGCGCGAGAGCTCCATCGCGAGCGGGTGGACGGTGCACGCCGACCCCGTCGAGACGGCGTCCGATCCCGACCCCGCCGACCGGCCCGCGGAGATCGCGGACGGACCGGCCGATCCGGTTGATCTGACCGACCCCGCCGGGGACTCGGCGGGCCAGCGCGGGCTCCCCGCCCCGACCGAGCAGCTGTCGAACGCCGCGCTCGTGCTGCTCGGCGTATTCGGAGGCCTCTACCTGCTCTACGCGTGGATCTGGCTCAGCTGGGCGCAGTTCTACGCCGGGCAGAACGCGTCAGTGGCCGAATCGAGCGGCTCGCTCGGCGCCGTGCTGCAGCAGGTCGTCTTCTGGGCAGCGCCGCTCGCGCCGATCCTGTGGTTCTTCTCGGCCCTCGTGCTGTGCCGCCGAGCGGGGATGCGGCGGCTCGCTCTCTGGATCGTGATCGGCGCCGTCGTGCTGCTGCCCCTGCCCATCTTCAGCGGAGGAGGAGCCTGATGGCCCGGCGCATCATCGCGTGGACGGCGGGTGCGCTGCTCCTCGCTCTCTACGCCTACACGGTCATCGCGGCGATCGGCAACGTCGTGCTGCTGCCGCAGATGGCGTCGTCGATGGGCCTCGGCATCACGGGTGCGGGCTGGTTCTGGCTCGCCTTCGGCGTCGCCCTGCCGGTGCTCGTACTCGCGCTCGCCCTGCTGATCGGACGTGGCCGCACGGCGGGGCCGCGGCTGCTCGTGGTCGCGGCGGGGCTGTGCCTCGTGGCGGCCGTGCAGCTCGAGGTGCTGCACCTCGTGCCGCAGTCGAGCTTCTTCGGGTAGAGCGGGCCACGCCCACGGGGCGGATGCGGGGCGCCGACTGCGGTGCTCGCGGTGGCTTCGGCGCGGCGGTGAGCGGGATCCGCGCGCGGCAGGGCCCGGCGCCCTCGCCGAGTGGCCGCGCCGAGTGCCCTCGCCGAGTGCAGGATGACGCGAGATGACGCCGGAGGAGGAACGTCCGCGGGCGCTCCTTGCGCAGCAGGATAGGATGGAGACCCGGTTCCGCGTGTCGGGCCGGAAATCTCCTGCCGCTGACCCGAAGGATCCGCTTGATGTCTGCGCCGGTCGTGCTGATCGCCGAACAACTGTCTCCCGCCACCATCGCCGCGCTCGGCCCCGACTTCGAGGTGGTGCACGTCGACGGCACCGACCGCGACGCGCTGCGATCCGCCCTCGCCACCGCCGACGCGGTGCTCGTGCGCTCGGCCACGCAGATCGATGCGGAGGCCCTCGGCTGGGCCCCCAAGCTCAAGGTCATCGCCCGCGCGGGCGTCGGCCTCGACAACGTCGACATCAAGGCGGCCACGCAGGCCGGCGTCATGGTGGTCAACGCCCCCACCTCCAACATCATCAGCGCGGCGGAGCTCACGGTCGCCCACATCCTCGGCCTCGCACGCCACCTGCCTCGCGCGCACGGTTCGCTCTCGGCGGGCGAGTGGAAGCGGTCGTCGTTCACCGGCACCGAGCTCTACGAGAAGACCATCGGCATCGTCGGCCTCGGCCGCATCGGCGCCCTCGTCGCCGAGCGCCTGCGCGGCTTCGGCGTCGAGCTCGTCGCCTACGACCCCTACGTGACGGCGGCCCGCGCCCAGCAGCTCGGCGTGCAGCTCGTCACACTCGACGAACTGGTCGAGCGGGTCGACTTCCTGACCATCCACATGCCGCGCACGCCCGAGACGCTCGGCATGATCGGCGCCGAGCAACTGCGCGCCATGAAGAAGACCGCCTACGTGGTGAACGTCGCCCGCGGCGGCCTCATCGACGAGGCCGCCCTCGTCGAGGCGCTCGCAGGCGGCGAGATCGCCGGCGCGGCGCTCGACGTCTTCATGCAGGAGCCCCCGGCCGACACCTCGCTCACCGGCCTGCCGAACGTGAACGTCACGCCGCACCTCGGCGCCTCGACCGAGGAGGCCCAGGAGAAGGCCGGCGTCTCGGTCGCGAAGTCGGTGCGCCTCGCCCTCGCGGGCGACCTCGTGCCCGACGCGGTCAACGTCGCCGGCGGCGTCATCGACGAGTACGTGCGCCCCGGCCTGCCCCTCACCGAGAAGCTCGGCCAGGTCTTCGCCGGTCTCGCGGGCAGCGCGATCGCGTCGCTCGACATCGAGGTGCACGGCGAGCTCTCCGAGCACAAGGTCGACGCCCTGCGCCTCGCGGCCCTCAAGGGCATCTTCTCGAAGATCGTGAGCGAGCCCGTCTCGTACGTCAACGCGCCGCTGCTCGCCGAGCAGCGCGACGTCGAGGTGCGCTTCACGGTCGACTCCGACTCGGAGAGCTACCGCAACGTGATCACGATCCGCGGCTCCCTGACCGACGGCACGCAGATGTCGGTCTCGGGCACGCTCACCGGCCCGAAGCAGATCGAGAAGATCGTCGGCATCAACGGCTACGACCTCGAGCTGCCGCTCTCCGACCACCTCATCGTGTTCAGCTACGTCGACCGTCCCGGCATCGTGGCGACCTACGGCGGCATCCTCGGCGAGGCGGGAGTGAACATCGCCGGCCTGCAGATCGCGCGCGACGAGAAGAAGGGCACCGCGCTGTCGGTGCTCTCGGTCGACGCCCCCGTCGACGAATCGCTCATCGGCGCGCTGCGCGGCGCGATCGGCGCCGAGACGCTCAGCACGATCAGCGTCGACGCGCAGTAGCCGGCGATCCGAGGTCGGCGCCGGTCCGGCAGCAGGCGCCCGCGACGCGGAGGCCCCTGTGTCTACTCCCATGGAACAGGTACAGGGGCCTCCGCGTTGTGGGGGCCATATATCGCTCGGCGTTTCTGCGATGCTCGGCGTTTCTGCGTGGTTCGAGGCCTCGGCCGATCCGCATCTGCTCTGCCCGCCGTAACCGCACCGATCGACGTTCAAGCACCTTGGTTCGGGCTGTCGGGGTGTCTGGGCGTCGATCGGTGCGCTTGGACGGCGGGGCGGGCTGGCTGAGGTGAGCCGGGCTGGGCCGGCGAAGGATCGCCTCGAGAAACCGGGTGACGCGCCCCGGGGATCGGCGTAGAGTCGGGGCATGAGCACGGACGACGGCCTCGCCGAACTCGATTTCACGGTGTTCGGCTTCATCTCCCGACCGCCCGCCGAGGTGTACGAGGCGGTGGCGGATCCCGCGATCCTGAGCCGCTACTTCACCACCGGGGGCGCGGCCGGCCGCATCGAGCCCGGCGCGACGGTGCAGTGGGACTTCGCCGACTTCCCCGGCGCGTTCCCGGTCGAGATCCTCGACGCCGCACCGCCCGCGCGCATCCTGCTGCGGTGGGCCGGCGACGCGTCTGCCACGCTCGACCCGCGCGGCACCGAGGTGGAGTTCGTGTTCCGCGCGGTCGACGGGGGAGCGCGCACGGAGGTGCGGATCGCGGAGCGGGCGTGGCACCCGACACCGGGCGGCGCGGTGGGGGCCTTCGGCAACTGCATGGGCTGGACGGGCATGCTCGCCGCGATGAAGGCCTGGCTCGAGCACGGGATCAACCTGCGCGACGGCTTCTACCGGTAGGCGGCGATCGGCATCCGTGCGCGCGTGACGCCTCGGAGCCGGCTGTCGCAGCGACTGCGGCGGCTCCGTCGGCGCCGAAGCCGCCGACCGAGCTGAAGCCACTGGGCGAGCCGAAGCCGCCGACCGAGCCGAAGCCGCCGGCCGAGCCGAAGCCGCCGGTCTCCCCGAAACGCGCGCGTTCGGAGAGCGCACGGGCGATCCCGAGCCTTTTCGAAGCCCCGGTGATACTCTGGTGGGGTGGGCACACGCCCACCATCAATGAAGAACCGAGCACGTCGGTCGGCGGGCTGGTCTTCGGTGGTGGATCCCTCTCCGCGCGACGAGGGTGATCTTCTACTGAACATCAGCACCCGGGCCTGTGCAGCTGTCGCTCGCAGCGTCTCGAGCTGCCGCCGCGTGCTCTCGCAAGTGAATGGAGAACCCGTGGAAGGTCCTGAGATCAAGTTCGCCGAGGCCGTGCTCGACAACGGCAAGTTCGGCAAGCGCACCATCCGTTTCGAGGCCGGCCGCCTCGCGCAGCAGGCGCAGGGCGCCGTCGCCGCATACCTCGACGAGGAGACCATGCTCCTCTCGGCCACCAGCGCGTCGAAGCACCCGAAGGATCACTTCGACTTCTTCCCGCTGACCGTCGACGTCGAAGAGCGCTCGTACGCCGCGGGCAAGATCCCCGGCTCGTTCTTCCGTCGCGAGGGCCGCCCCTCGACCGAGGCGATCCTCGTCTGCCGCCTCATCGACCGCCCGCTGCGCCCGTCGTTCGTCGACGGCCTCCGCAACGAGGTGCAGATCGTCGTCACCGTGCTGTCGATCGCGCCGGGCGAGTTCTACGACGCGCTCGCGATCAACGCCGCCTCGGCGTCGACCCAGATCTCGGGCCTGCCCTTCTCGGGCCCGATCGCGGGTGTGCGCCTCGCGCTCATCGGCGACCAGTGGGTCGCGTTCCCCAACGAGGAGCAGCTGAAGGAGGCCGTGTTCGACCTCATGGTCGCCGGCCGCGTCGTCACGAAGGCCGATGGCAGCGAGGACGTCGCCATCATGATGGTCGAGGCCGAGGCCACCGAGGGATCCTGGAACCTGATCCAGGCCGGCGCCACGAAGCCCGACGAGGCCGTCGTCGCCCAGGGTCTCGAGGCCGCCAAGCCCTTCCTCACCCAGCTGGTGAAGGCGCAGGAGCAGCTCGCCGCCCAGTCGGCGAAGGAGGTGCAGGAGTACCCCGTGTTCCTGCCCTACACCGATGAGCTCTACGCCGCCGTCGAGGCGCTCGCCGAGAGCGAGCTGGCCGGCATCTACCAGGTCGCCGACAAACAGGAGCGCCAGGACGCCGACGACGCGCTGAAGAGCCGCGTCAAGGAGGCCGTCGCGGCCAAGATCGAGGCCGGCGAGCTGCCCGCCGAGGTCGAGGGCCAGGTCTCGGCCGCCTACAAGGCGGTCACCAAGAAGATCGTGCGCGGCCGCATCCTCTCCGAGGGCGCCCGCATCGACGGCCGCGGCCTGCGCGACATCCGCGCGCTCGACGCCGAGGTGCAGGTGATCCCGCGCGTGCACGGCTCGGCGATCTTCCAGCGCGGCGAGACCCAGATCCTGGGCGTCTCCACGCTGAACATGCTGAAGATGGAGCAGCAGATCGACTCGCTGTCGCCCACCACCAGCAAGCGCTACATGCACCACTACAACTTCCCGCCCTACTCGACCGGCGAGACCGGTCGCGTGGGCAGCCCGAAGCGCCGCGAGATCGGCCACGGCTTCCTGGCCGAGCGCGCGCTCGTGCCGGTGCTGCCGAGCCGCGAGGAGTTCCCCTACGCGATCCGCCAGGTCAGCGAGGCGCTCGGCTCGAACGGCTCGACCTCGATGGGCTCCGTCTGCGCCTCGACGCTGTCGCTGCTCAACGCGGGCGTGCCGCTGCGCGCCCCCGTCGCGGGCATCGCGATGGGCCTCGTCTCCGACGAAGTCGACGGCGAGACCCGCTACGCGACCCTCACCGACATCCTGGGCGCCGAGGACGCGCTGGGCGACATGGACTTCAAGGTGGCCGGCACCTCGGAGTTCGTGACCGCGCTGCAGCTCGACACCAAGCTCGACGGCATCCCGAGCGACGTGCTCGCCGGTGCGCTGTCGCAGGCGAAGGAGGCGCGCACCACGATCCTCGACGTGATCTCGCAGGCGATCGACACCCCCGACGAGATGGCGCCCACCGCGCCTCGCGTCATCTCGGTGCAGATCCCCGTCGACAAGATCGGCGAGCTCATCGGCCCCAAGGGCAAGACGATCAACGGCATCCAGGATCAGACCGGCGCCGACATCTCGATCGACGACGACGGCACCGTGTACATCGGCGCGGTCGACGGCCCCTCGGCCGAGGCCGCCCGCGCGCAGGTCAACGCGATCGCCAACCCGCAGAACCCCGAGGTGGGCGAGCAGTACCTGGGCACCGTCGTGAAGAACGCCGCGTTCGGCGCGTTCGTCTCGCTGCTGCCCGGCAAGGACGGCCTGCTGCACATCAGCGAGGTGCGCAAGCTCGCCGGCGGCAAGCGCGTCGAGAGCGTGGACGACGTGCTCTCGATCGGGCAGAAGATCCTCGTGAAGATCACGAAGGTCGACGACCGCGGCAAGCTGTCGCTCGAGCCCGTGCTCGAGGAGCAGGCCGAGGAGGCCCCCGCGGCCGAGGCCGCAGCCGAGTAACTCCGGCCGATCCGCATCGAGAAGCGCCCGTCGCACCCCTCCCAGGGGGGGCGGCGGGCGCTTCCGCATCTGCGCGGCGATAGGGTTGTGGGATGCGCGAACCCATCCTGCTGCCGCTCGATCAGCCAGAGCTCGAGACAGATCTCGCCGGGGGCGTCGTGCGCCGCACCGTGCACCCGAGCGGTCTGCGCGTGCTCACCGAGCGCATGCCGAGCACCCGCAGCGCCTCGATCGGGTTCTGGGTGGGGGTCGGATCGCGCGACGAGCAGGCCGAGCGCGACGACGCACCGGGAAGTCTCGGATCCACGCACTTCCTCGAGCACCTGCTGTTCAAGGGCACGCCCACGCGCGACGCCTACTCGATCGCCACGAGCTTCGACCGCATCGGCGCCGAGCACAACGCGCTCACCGCCAAGGAGTACACCTGCTACTACGCGAAGGTGCGCGACGCCGACCTCGACGGGGCGGTGACGGTGCTGGCCGACATGGTGACCAACTCGGTGCTCGACGCCGACGAGTTCGAGATGGAGCGGGGAGTGATCCTCGAGGAGCTCGCCATGGCCGCCGATGACCTCGCGGACGTCGCCAATGAACGCTTCTTCGAGGCCGTGATGGGGGAGCACCCCCTGGGCCGGCCCATCGGCGGCCTCCCGGAGACGATCCGCGCGGCGCGGCGCGACGACGTCGACCTGCACTACCGGCACCGGTACGACCCGAGCACACTCGTGATCACCGCCGCGGGCGCCGTGGACCACGATCGGCTGGTCGAGCGCGTGCTCGAGGCGCTGAACCTTTCTCCCGAGGAGCGCTGGCACACCGACCGCTCGGCGGTGCCCGTGCGCCGGGCACCGGTGGAGCCGGCGACCCCGTCGCCTTCGGCGGGCCCGGGCGCGGACCTCGCAGGCGCGGGCGTCGCGGGCGGCGGGGAGCCCAGCGTGCGCATCACGGCCCGCCCGAGCGAGCAGATCAACCTGCTGATCGGCACCGAGGGGCTGCGCGCGAACGACCCGCGCCGCTTCGCGTTCGGGGTGATGAACTCGGTGCTCGGCGGCGGCATGTCGAGCCGGCTCTTCCAGGAGATCCGCGAGAAGCGCGGCCTCGCGTACACGGCCTACTCGTTCGGCGCCAGCTACAGCGACGCGGGGCTCTTCGGCATGTACGCCGGGTGCGCGCCCGAGAAGGCGGCCGAGGTGGTCGAGCTCAGCCGGCTCGAGCTGCAGCGCATGGCCGAGAGCGGCATCACCGAGGAGGAGCGCGATCGGGCGCTCGGGCAGATCGCGGGGTCGTCGGCGCTCGCGCTCGAGGACAGCGACACCCGGATGGGACGTCTCGCCCGCGCGGAGCTCGGCAGCGGCGAGCTCTACGACCTCGACGCTTCGCTGGAGCGCTTCACCGCGGTCACGGGCGACGAGATCCGGGCTATCGCGGCGGAGCTCGCGGCGCGCC
Organism: Leucobacter muris; assembly: GCF_004028235.1. Lineage (NCBI taxonomy): Bacteria > Bacillati > Actinomycetota > Actinomycetes > Micrococcales > Microbacteriaceae > Leucobacter > Leucobacter muris. The sequence continues at coordinate 1,098,524 of NZ_CP035037.1, forward strand.
CGCTCACCATCGTGGCGGTGGGCGACACCGCCCGGTCGACGCTCGCCGCGAGCGAGTAGCCTAGAACCATGTCTGTGAGCGTTGCGGTGGCGGGGGCCACCGGTCGTCTGGGGTCTCTCGTCTGCCAGGTGGTCGAGGAGCACCCCGATTTCGAGCTGGTCGCACGGCTCGACAGCGGCTCCGGCCCCGAGGAGGGCGCTGAGGCGCGGATCCTCGTCGACGTCAGCCACCCCGACGCCTCACCGGCCATCGTGGCTCGCGCGCTCGAGCGCGGCCAGCGCGTGATCGTGGGCACGAGCGGCTGGTCGGCGGATCGCCTCGCCGAGCTCGAGGATCGCCTCGCCGGCCTGCCCGGTTCGGGGGCGATCGTGGTGCCCAACTTCTCGCTCGGCTCGGTGCTCGGCACGACGCTTGCGCGCATCGCGGCCCCCTACTTCGACGCGATCGAGGTGGTCGAGGCGCACCACCCGAAGAAGGTCGATTCGCCCTCGGGCACGGCGGTGCGCACGGCGGAGCTGATGGCTGAGGCCCGGGACGGCCGCGAGGTCGAGGCGCCGTTCGCCGAGCAGCCCGCGCGGGGCCAGCTCGTCGCCGGCATCCCGGTGCACAGTCTGCGGCTCGCGGGTGTGGTGGCGAAGCAGGAGGTGCGCTTCGGCGGCCCCGGCGAGGTGCTCACCGTCACGCACGACACCCACTCGAACGAGGCCTACCGGGCCGGCATCCGCGCCGCGCTCGAGGCCGCGGACGCCGCTCGCGGGCTCACGGTGGGGCTCGACCGGGTGCTCGGGATCGCCGTGCCCGGAGACGGCGCGTGAGCGCGCGCGCGAGGTCGGTCCTCGGCGTCGCGATCATGAGCGCGCTGCTCGTGCTCTACTTCGTGTTCGCCGGCATCCGCGCGGTCGCGCTGCTCGCCTCGCGCGAGCCGATCCCGGTGATCATGGGGGCGGCGATGCTGATCCTGCCCCTGCTCGGCGTCTGGGCGCTGGTGCGCGAGCTGCAGTTCGGCCGCAGTGCGACCCGGCTCGCCGATCGGCTCGCGGCCGAGGGCCGCATGCCCGAGGAGCCCGTCGCCACGCACCCCTCCGGTCGGCCCGTGCGGGAGGACGCCGACGCCGCGTTCCCGCGCTACCGCGCCGAGGCCGAGGCCGATCCCGAGTCGTGGCAGGCCTGGATGCGGCTCGGCATCGTGTACGACGCCTGCGGTGACCGACGGCGCGCAAGAGGGGCGATCCGACAAGCGATCTCGCTCGAACGCGACGAAATTCGTGGGGCATCGGCCCAGAGTTAGGGAAATCCGAAGTTCGGGCCTACAATCGTCGGCGGACGGCAGCAGGACGGGGCCCGGATGACCCCGCGATCATCCTGCCGCCGAATGCGCGAACACGCTCCGGTGCGTGGGAAAGCAACGGTGAAGAAGATATGGCCAAGTACGACCTCACGGCCGCCGACCCGGCGACGCGAACCCTGGACTCGGTGACGGGGATCAGCAAGAAGGGGCTTCCTTCGGGGACCGTGGGGGTGCTCGGCGCCCTCGTCATCGGACTCTCGACCTGCGCCCCGGCCTACACGCTGACCTCGGCGGTCGGCCCGGCGGCGAGCGAGGTCGGCTACCAGACCCCCGCCATCTTCCTCATGGGCTTCATCCCGATGCTGCTCGTCGCGCTCGGCTACCGCGCCCTCAACTCGGCGATGCCCGACTCGGGAACGTCGTTCACCTGGGCGACCCGCGCCTTCGGCCCGTGGATCGGCTGGATGGCGGGCTGGGGCCTCATCGCCGCGACCGTGCTCGTGCTCTCGAACCTCACGGGCATCGCGGTCGAGTTCCTCTTCCAATCGATCAGCATCCTCGTCGGCGACCCCTCGATCGCCGAGATCGCGGGCAACCGCTTCATCAACATCCTCGTCTGCCTCGGCTTCATGGCCATCGCGACCTTCATCTCCTACCGGGGCATGACCTCGACCAAGGTGTTCCAGTACATCACGGTCGCGTTCCAGATGATCGTGCTCGTCTGGTTCATCATCGCGATGTTCGTCGGCGCCGCCGATCCGTCCAACACCGAGGGCAGCCTGCCCGAGCTGTCGTGGTTCAACCCGCTCGAGGTCGACGGCTTCAGCGCCTTCGCCGCGGGCATCGCGGTCTCGATCTTCGTGTACTGGGGCTGGGACACGGTGCTCACCATGGGCGAGGAGACCAAGCCCTCGAAGGGTCGTCTCTCGACCGAGAGCAAGGCCGCGATGATCCTCGTCGTGATCCTCGTGGTGCTCTACGTCGGCACCGCCGCCGCGACCGTGGCCTACGCCGGTCTCGGCGACGGCCCCACCGGTCTCGGCAATCCCGACATCGCCGAGAACGTGTTCGCGGCGCTCGCCCACCCGGTGATGGGGCCCGTCGCGATCCTGCTCTCGCTCGCGATCCTCGTCAGCGCCATGGCGTCGATCAACTCGACCGCCATCTCGCCCGCGCGCACGCTGCTCGCCATGTCGCACTACCGCGCCCTGCCCGCCTCGATCAAGCGCATCCACCCCAAGTACAAGTCGCCCTACGTGGCTCTGCTCTGGTCGTCGATCGTGGCCTCCGCGTTCTACGCCGTGATGCGCTTCATCAGCGAGGACGTGCTGTGGGACACCATCACGGCGCTCGGCATGATGGTCTGCTTCTACTACGGCATCACCGCGCTCGCGAGCCCCTGGTACTTCCGCAAGACCGCGGTCAAGGAGGGCGCGGGCTCCGTGATCTCGAAGATCGTGCTGCCGGGCATCGGCGGCGTGCTGCTGCTGATCGTGTTCGTGCAGACCACGATCGACAGCATGGACCCGGGCTTCGGATCGGGCAGCAACATCGGCGGCATCGGTCTCGTCGGCATCATCGGCGTGGTGGTGCTCGGCCTCGGCGTCGTGCTCATGCTGCTGCAGGCGCGCGTCTCGCCCGAGTTCTTCAAGGGTCGCGTGCTCGCGAAGGCCGATGCGAGCAACGACACGTCGGCGCTGCAGCTCTTCGACGACGGTCTCGACGGCTAGCGCCGCGGTCAGCACCGGGCCTCGGACGACGAGCGGGCGGATCGGCTGAGCGCCGGTCCGCCCGCTCGTCATCGGAGGGGTACCCGGCGGTTTCGCAGACTCCCACTCGTTAGGATGCTCACTGGAGCCGCAGGGGAGGGGGTGGGGCCGGGATGAGGAAACAGACGGACCGCTCGCTGGCCGCGGCAGCGTTCTACATCGCCGGGGGCCTATTCCCGCTGCTCAACGCCACAGTGTTCAAGCTCGTGGACGGGCCGCGCTACGATCTGCTGCTGATCGCGACGCTCTGCTTCGGCTGCTCGTTCGGCATCCTCCTCGCGGGCGAGCGCTTTTCGAAGGCGGCCGCGGGCGCGGTGATGTGCCTGCCGCTCATCACGGTGGTGCCGAACGTGCTGCTCTCTTCGCACGAGCTGCGCGTCTTCTCGTCGGGGTTCTTCTTCTTCCCGTACTTCATCTTCCTGGTGTGGTTCCTGCCGACCTGGTTCGCGCGCCTGCTCGGCTACAGCTGGCTCGCGCTGTTCTGCATGATCGTGGTGCTCAGGTACGGCACGGATCCGCTCTCGGGACTGCTGATGCTCGTCGTGAGCGGCGCCGTCCTCGGCGAGCTGGTGGGCCGCTTCAAGCAGCGGATCGAGCGCGAGGCAGTCACCGATCCGCTGTGCCGCGTCTGGAACCGCCGCGGCTTCGAGTCCCTGCTGTCGAAGGCCGTCGCGACGGCCGAGCGCAATGAGCGTCCGCTCGCACTCGTCTATCTGGATCTCGACGATTTCAAAGCGATCAACGACGGCCGCGGCCACATCGTCGGCGACCAGACGCTTCGGGATTTCGCGCGCGAGGTCGATCTGCAGATCCGCACCGAAGACGTGTTCGCGCGGTTCGGGGGTGACGAGTTCGCGCTGCTGCTCATCGACAGCGACGCGGAGCAGGCGCTCGAGACCGCTGAGCGACTGCGTCGCGAGATCCCGGATCCCGCCTGGTCGTTCGGCATCTCCGAGTGGCAGCCGGGCGAGAAGCCGAGGGATTTCATATCGCGAGCCGACCTGCGCATGTTCGATGACAAGCAGCGCCGCAAGAAGGCCGCGGTAGACTCTGTACCGTGAGTGCGAACGCGATCCCCACCCCCTACGAAGACCTGCTGCGCGAGGTGCATGAGCACGGCACTCCCAAGAGCGACCGCACCGGCACGGGCACCCGCAGCCTCTTCGGGCGGCAGATCCGCTTCGACCTCGCCGATTCGTTCCCGCTGATCACCACGAAGCGCGTGCACTTCAAGTCGGTGGCGGTCGAACTGCTGTGGTTCCTGCGCGGCGAGGGCAACATCGACTTCCTCAAGCAGCACGGGGTGACCATCTGGGACGAGTGGGCCGACGAGAACGGCGACCTCGGCCCCGTCTACGGCGTGCAGTGGCGCTCGTGGCCCGCTCCGGGCGGCGAGCACATCGACCAGATCTCGCGGGTGATCGAGCAGCTGCGCGACAACCCCGACTCGCGACGCCTCATCGTGTCGGCCTGGAACGTCGCCGACATCGACGAGATGGCGCTCGCCCCCTGCCACGCGTTCTTCCAGTTCTATGTGGCCGACGGCAGGCTCTCGTGCCAGCTCTACCAGCGCTCGGCCGACATGTTCCTCGGCGTGCCCTTCAACATCGCGAGTTACGCCCTGCTCACCCTCATGGTGGCGCAGCAGACGGGGCTCGAGCCGGGCGAGTTCGTGTGGACCGGCGGCGACTGCCACATCTACGACAACCACGTCGAGCAGGTCGAGCGCCAGCTGGCGCGCGATCCGTTCCCGTACCCGACCATCGAGATCCGCAAGGCCGACTCGATCCTCGACTACACTCTCGACGACTTCGAGGTGGTCGGCTACGAGCACCATCCCGGCATCAAGGCCCCGGTGGCGGTCTGAGCCGTGACGCGCGCGGATGAGCTGCGGCCCGAGCTGACCGCGGGCGTCGGCGAGGGGATCGGCATGATCTGGGCCGAGGCGCGGGGCGGCGCCATCGGCCGCGGTGGCACGATGCCCTGGCACCTGCCCGAGGATCTCGCGCACTTCAAGACCACCACGTGGGGGGCGCCCGTCATCATGGGTCGCCGCACCTGGGAGTCGCTGCCCGAGCGCTTCCGGCCGCTGCCCGGCCGCGAGAACGTGGTCGTCACGCGCTCGGCGGGCTTCGAAGCGCGCGGCGCGGCGGCGGTGCCGTCGATCGAGAAGGCGCTCGAGCGCACGCGCGGCAGCGTGCGCGACGAGTACGAGACGCACCTGCGTCGGCTGGCCGAGGATCCCGGCACGAGCTGCCAGGATCCGGGCGCCTGGCCGCCCAGGGCGGCATGGATCATGGGCGGCGGGCGGCTGTATCGCGCCGCGATGCCGTTCGCCGACGAGCTGGTGGTGACGAGGATCGAGCTCGACGTGCCCGACGCCGACACGTTCGCGCCTCAGATCGGGCCCGAGTGGCGGCTCGCCGAGCAGGGCGGCCCCCTCGTCTCGACGACGGGGCTCGGCTACCGGTTCGAGCGCTGGCTGCGCCGCTGAGAGCGACGATCGCGGGCGGAAGCGGCGGCGCCGAACCCGACTGCGGCGGCGCCCCCGGAACCGGCGGCCTCGCTGAAACCGCCGGGTTCGGCGGGGCGGGGCGCAGACTGCGGGGCCCGGGTCAGCAGAGTCCGGTAGCCTAGTACGGTGGCAATCCAGCAAAACCCCTTCGGTCAGGTGCTCGTCGCGCTCGTCACGCCCTTCCAGGCTGACGGCGAGGTCGATTGGCCGGCCGTCGAGAAGCACATCGACGACTGCATTCAGAGCGGTGCCGACGGCATCGTGGTCACCGGCACCACCGGCGAGACCTCCACGCTGACCGACCCCGAGAAGATCAAGCTCGTCGAGGTCGCCAAGTCGGTGGCCGCCGGCCGCGCGAAGATCATCACGGGCGGCGGGTCCAACGAGACCGCGCACGCCATCGAGCTCTACCAGGCCAGCGAGAAGGCCGGCGCCGACGGCGTCATGATCGTCACCCCCTACTACAACAAGCCCACCCAGGCGGGCCTGCTCACGCACTTCCGCATGGTCGCCGACGCGACCGACCTGCCGGTGATCCTGTACGACATCCCCGGCCGCACCGGCGTGCCCATCAAGTACGAGACGATCCTGCGTCTCGCGAAGCACCCCAACATCCTCGCCGTGAAGGACGCCAAGGGCGACTTCAGCGAGGAGAGCCGAGTGCTCAACCAGACCGACCTCATGTACTTCTCGGGCGACGACGCCAACGTGCTGCCGCACCTCTCGATCGGCGCGACCGGCCTCATCGGCGTGACCGCCAACATCGCCTCGGCGCCCTACCGCGCCATCATCGACGCCGTCAACGCCGGCGACCTGCACACGGCCCGCGACGCCCACCAGCGCCTCGAGCCGCTCGTGCGCGCGGTGATGACGCACGTGCCCGGCACGGTCGCGGCGAAGTACATCCTGCACGGCCTCGGCCGCATCGGCAGCCCGCGCGTGCGCCTGCCCCTCGTGGGGCCGGAGGAGTGGGAGGCCGCCCTCATCGAGGACGAACTCGCGCTCGTGGCCGACGTGCCCGGCGTCGACCTCTCGAACTTCAGGCCGGACCGCAATGCGGCTGCCGGCGGTGCCCTGCCCCAGATCGCAGGCACCACCCGCTAACGAAGCGGCCCCCTGAGCCTGTCGCAGGGGGAACCCAATAGCTGCTCCCCTCGACAGGCTCGGGGAGCAGGCAAGGAACACATGACGAACCCCCCCTACGCCCCGCCCAAGCTCGAGAAGGGCACCCTTCGCATCACGCCGCTCGGCGGTCTCGGCGAGGTCGGTCGCAACATGACCGTCTACGAGATCGACGGCAAGCTGCTGATCGTCGACTGCGGCGTGCTCTTCCCCGAGGTGCAGCACCCGGGCGTCGACCTGATCCTGCCCGACATCAGCAAGATCGAGGACCGCCTGGGCGACATCGTCGCCGTCGTGCTCACGCACGGCCACGAGGATCACATCGGCGGCGTGCCCTACCTGCTCAAGCTGCGCGAGGACATCCCCCTCGTGGGCTCGCGCCTCACGCTCGCCTTCGTCGAGGCGAAGCTCAAGGAGCACCGCATCCGGCCGAAGACCCGCGTCGTCGCCGAGGGCGACCGCGTCGAGTACGGCCCCTTCGACCTCGAGTTCGTCGCGGTCAACCACTCGATCCCCGACGCCCTGGCCGTCGCGATCCGCACCGACGCCGGTCTTGTGATCGGCACGGGCGACTTCAAGATGGATCAGCTGCCGCTCGACGGCCGCATCACCGACCTCCGCGCCTTCGCGAAGCTGGGCGAGGAGGGCGTCGACCTCTTCATGACCGACTCGACGAACGCCGACGTGCCCGGCTTCACGCCGCTCGAGAAGAACATCGGCCCCGTCATCGAGCAGGTCATCGCGAAGACGCCGGGCAAGGTCGTCGTCGCGAGCTTCTCGAGCCACGTGCACCGCGTGCAGCAGGTGCTCGACGCCGCCCACGCGAACGGCCGCCGCGTCGTGCTGCTCGGCCGCTCGATGGTGCGCAACATGAAGATCGCGGCCGACCTCGGCTACCTCGACGTGCCCGAGGGCGTGCTCGTGGACCTCAAGAAGAGCGGCGACATCCCGGATCACCGCATCGTCTACATGTCGACCGGTTCGCAGGGCGAGCCGATGGCGGTGCTCAGCCGCATGGTCAACCGCGAGCACCAGGTCGAGGTAGGCGACGGCGACACCGTCATCATGGCGTCCAGTCTGATCCCGGGCAACGAGACCTCCGTCTACCGCGTGATCGACGGGCTCATCAAGCTCGGCGCCAACGTGGTGCACAAGGGCAACGCGAAGGTGCACGTGTCGGGTCACGCCGCCGCGGGCGAGCTGCTCTACTGCTACAACATCGTGCGCCCCAAGAACGTCATGCCGATCCACGGCGAGTACCGCATGCTGGTGGCCAACGCCGCGCTCGCGATCGAGACGGGCGTGCCGCAGAACCGCACCGTCATCGCCGAGAACGGTACCGTCGTCGACCTCGCCGACGGCGTCGCCCGCGCGGTGGGCCAGCTCGACACCGAGTTCATCTACGTCGACGGCAAGAGCGTCGGCCGGGTCACCGACGACGATCTGCGGGACCGCCGCACGCTCGCCGAGGAGGGCTTCATCTCGGTGATCACCGTGGTCGAGCCCACGACCGCGCACATCGTGTCGGGCCCCGACATCCACGCGAAGGGCGTCGCCGAGGAGGCGCGGGTCTTCGAGAAGATCAAGCCGCAGATCGCCGACGCGCTGGAGGCGGCCATGCAGGACGGCGTGACCGACCACCACCAGCTGCAGCAGATCACGCGCCGCACCATCGGCCGCTGGGTCGGCACGAAGCTGCGCCGCAAGGCGATGATCGTGCCCGTCGTGGTGGTGGTGTAGCGAGTGTCGGGATCCCTCTCGGGAGCGGCCGGCTCACCGGGGGCGACCGCCCCCGGGGGAGCGGTCGCGCGCTTCGCGGGCGACGCCGAGCGCGCCGACTGGGACGCGCTGATCGCTGCGAACCCGGGGGGCGGCGAGGTCTGGATGGGCGACGCCTATCTCGACGTGAAGCGCCGAGAGGGCCGCTACCGCGATCACCGCGTGATCGTGGAGCGCCCCGGACGGGCCCCGATCGCCGTGGGTGTGCTCGCGAAGCGGGTGCCCCTGCTGGGGGAGTGGTGGCACCTGCCCGCCGGCCCCGCCGGTGAGAGCACCGAGGCCGTGCTCGAGGCCGCGGCGGCCGTCGCGGCGCTCGCGCGATCCCGCGGCGCGTTCCTGCTGAAGATCGAGCCCCGGCTGGATCCCTCGGCCCGCGACGCGATCCACGCCGCCGGCTACCGCGACACCGTGCGCATCGTGCCGAACCCCTCGACCGTGATCGTCGACCTCGGCGACCCCGCCCGCTCCGAGGAGCAGCTCCTCGCCGGGCTCGGCAAGAAGGCCCGCAACTCGATCAACCGCGCGAAGCGCGACGGCATCGTCGCGACGCGGGTGTCCGCCACCGACGAGCACTGCGCAGCGCTCTACCGCCTGCTGCAGGAGACCGCCGAGGGCCGCTTCGTGCTGCGCTCCGAGCGCTACTACCGCGAGTTCTGGCAGTCGTTCGAGCGCGCCGGATCCGGCCAGATGTTCCTCGCCCACCGCGACGACGCCGACGGCCGCCCCCAGCTCATCGCCGGCGCCTACGCGATGGCGCTCGGCGCGAAGACCACCTACAAGGACGGCGCCTCGGTGCGCGCGAAGACGGCCTACGGGGCCTCGCACGCCCTGCAGTGGGAGGTGATCCGCTGGGCTCACGAGCGCGGCGCGGTCGCCCACGACCTCTGCGGTGCGCCGCCCGCGGCTCGCGCCGACGACCGAGAGCACCCCCTCCACGGCGTGGGACAGTTCAAACGCTCCTTCTCGCCGGACATCACCGACTACGCGGGGGCGTTCGACCTGCCGCTGAAGCCCGCGGCGTACCGCTTGTGGGCGACGCTCGGCGACCGTCTCGCCCGCCGCGCCTCGCTCGCGATCCGGAAGGACCCGTACTACTGATGGCCGCTGCGGGACTCATGCGCGCGAGCGCGGTGATGGCATCCGGCACCATGGTGTCGCGCATCCTCGGGCTCGCGAAGGCGATGCTGCTCGCCTACGCGATCGGATCGGTCGGCTCGGTCTCGGCCGACGCGTTCCAGAACGGCAACCTGCTGCCCAACACGCTCTACATGATCCTGCTCGGCGGCATGCTCAACGCCGTGCTCGTGCCGCAGATCGTGAAGGCCGCGAAGAACCCCGACGGCGGCGCCGGCTACATCAACAAGATCCTCACGCTCATCTCGGTGGGCATGTTCGGCATCACGGTGCTCGCGATGCTCGCGGCGCCCTGGATCGTGCGGCTCACCGCGATGGCCTGGCCCCCCGAGCAGCTCGCCCTCGCGACCGCCTTCGCCTACTGGTGCCTGCCGCAGATCGTGTTCTACGGCCTCTACACCGTGCTGGGCGAGGTGCTGAACGCCCGCAGCGTGTTCGGGCCGTTCACCTGGGCGCCCGCGCTGAACAACGTCATCGCGATCGCCGGCATCGTCGTGTTCATGCTGATGTTCGGGGCCGACCCGACCGGCGGGCTGCGCTCGGTCGTCGACTGGGACGCGCTCTCGATCGGCGTGCTCGCGGGCAGCGCCACGCTCGGCGTCGCGGCGCAGGCGCTGATCCTGTTCGTCTCGTGGCGCAAGGCCGGCATCCGCTACCGCCCCGACTTCAAGTGGAAGGGCATGGGCCTCGGCCACACCGCCCGCATCGCGGGCTGGAGCCTCGCGACCATCACCGTGATGCAGCTCGGCGGCTTCGTCACCAACAACATCGTCGCGACGGGCACCGGGGCCGGCCCCTCGACGAGCGCGATGGCGAACGTCTGGCTCATCTTCATGATGCCGCACTCGGTGATCGCGGTCTCGCTCGCCACGGCCTACTTCACGCGGCTCTCGGAGTGGGGACAGACCGGTCGCATGGCCGAGTTCGTCGCGGACTTCTCGGCCTCGGCCCGGCAGATCGCGCTCGTCATGGTGCTCGCCGCTTCGGCCGTGTTCGCGGCGGCGCCGTTCGTGGCGCGCATCATCAACTTCGGCGCGACGCCGCTGCAGGTCGATCAGTTCTCGGAGGCGCTGCAGGCGTACGTGGTGAGCCTCGCCGCCTACAGCTTCCTGTTCATCGTGCAGCGCGCCTTCTACGCGCTCTCCGATACGCGCACCCCGTTCCTCTTCACCTCGGTGCAGATGGGACTCGTCATCGCGCTGTCGCTGCTGCTGCTGCTCGCCCCGCCCGCGAAGGTCGGCATGCTGTTCGCCGGGGTGTGGTCGTTCGCCACGATCGTGCAGGCGCTGCTGGCCACGTGGCTGCTGCGACGCAAGATCGGCTCGATCGACGGCCGCCGGATCGCGCAGAGTCTCGTGAAGTTCGTGCTCGCCGCGGTTCCGGCCGTGGCGCTCGGCCTGCTCGCGACGTGGCTGCTGCGGCTCGCCGTGCCCGCGTACGACGCGGTGCTCGCGATCCCGTTCGCCGCCGCGGTGGCGGGGATCGTCGCCGCCGTCTACGTGGTCGCGCTTCGTCTGCTGCGCTCGCCCGAACTCGCCGAACTCACCGGCTTCGTCTCACGCAAACTCGGAAGGAACCGTTCGTGACCTCCCTCACCGTGACCCCCTGCACCGACCGGGAGCTCTGGGACTCGACCGTCAAGCGCCTCGGCGGGCATCCGCTGCAGCTGTGGGGCTGGGGCGAACTCAAGTCGGCGCACCGCTGGAGCGCCGAGCGCGTGCTCGTGCGCTCGGGATCCGGCGCCTCCGCCGACGTGGTGGGCGCCTGCCAGCTGCTGACCCGCACCCTGCCGGGGCCGCTCGGCGGCTTCGTCTACGCCCCCCGCGGCCCCGTCCTCGCGCACGCCTGGGGCGAGTCGGCGGCGGGGGATCCCGATCTCCCGGCCGCGCAGCCCGCGCCCGCCGAGGTGGCCGACGCCGTCGCCGCGCACGTGCACGGCTCCCGGCGGGCCGTCGCGGTGTCGATCGAGCCCGACGAGGACGCGGAAGTCTTCCCGCTCTCGGGCGGCTGGCGCGAGGCGAAGACCCCGGTGCTGCCCGCGAGAACCCTGATCCTCGACCTGCGGCGCTCCGAGGACGAACTACTCGCCGACATGTCGAAGAAGCACCGCCAGTACGTGCGCAAGGCGGGCCGCGAGGAGTCGCTGTCGATCCGGCCCGTCGAGACAATCGCGCAGCTCGACGAGTGCCTCGAGGTCTACCGCCAGACGAGCGAGCGCGCCGACTTCGGCCTGCACGAGGATTCCTACTACCACGACGCGTTCACGATGCTCGGCGACGATTCGCCCGTGTGGGCCGCGTACGTCGAGGAGCGGCCGGTCGCGTTCCTGTTCATGGCGAAGTCGGCGCGCACCGCCTTCGAGCTCTACGGCGGCATGGACGAGACCGGGCAGCGGCTGCGCGCGAACTACGCGCTCAAGTGGCACGTGATCCGCGAGATGAAGCGGCTCGGGATCGAGCGCTACGACTTCGGCGGCCTCATCAACGACGGCGTGACCACGTTCAAGAAGGGCTGGGCCTCGCACGAGAACCTGCTCGCAGGGTCGTGGGACCGGCCGGGGCCGGGCTACCGGGTCTGGGCCGAGGGCCTGCCGCTCGTGAAGAAGGCGGTGCGGGCGTTGCGACGACGCGGAGCGTCGGCGTAGACCGCAGTGCCGCCCACGGCGGCAGCCTACGGAGCGGAGCGAGGGGTAGCGGGCGTTGCGACGACGCGGAGCGTCGGCGTAGCCCGCAGTGCCGCCCACGGCGGCGAAACGGGGCACCTCGGAGCGTCACGTCGCGAATGTCGGCGGTCGAACGTACCCTTTTAGCATGGCCAGCAAAACTTCGTCGCGCGAAAAATCGGGCAAGACCACGGCACGGGGATCCCGCGCCGGGTCGTCCCGTGCCACCGCGAAGACGCGGGTGCTCGCCGAGCCCGAGCCCCGCGAGAACGGGATCGTGCGCGCCTGGAACGGCCTCGCCCACGCGATCGGCGGCGCGGCGCGCGCCTTCCGTCTCGAGCCTCTCGCCCCCGAGGATCGACGCGACGGCATCCCGCTGCTGCTGATGCTGCTCGCCGTCGCGGGCGCCGTGGTCGAGTGGTTCATGATCGGCCAGCCGGTGGCCGTGCAGCTCGACGCATGGTCGTTCGGCGGCCTCTTCGGCCGGGTGGCGTTCGGGCTTCCGATCATCATGGTCGGCTTCGCGCTGTGGCTGTTCAACCACCCCTCGAGCGTCAACGACAACCGCCGCATCGCGATCGGCCTCTTCATCGCGATCATGAGCGTCGCCGGTCTGTCCCACATCTACGGCGGGCGGCCGATCCCGAGCCAGGGCATGCCGGCGCTCGCCGAGGCGGGCGGGCTGCTCGGCTGGATGGTGGGCGCGCCTCTGCTCGCGCTGACGGTGTGGGTGGCGACCCCGGTGCTGTCGCTGATGCTGCTCTTCTCGGTGCTCATCGTCACGAAGACGCCTCCGGGGCGCATCGTGCGGCGGCTGCACGAGGCGTACGAGTTCCTGTTCGGTGTGACCGAGGGCGCCGACGCCCAGACCGACGAGCGCCCGGCGAAGTCGCGCCGCCGAGACAAGGAGTCGCAGCAGGCGCTCTTCGATCTCGAGAGCGAGAACGAGACGGGCGACGGCTCGCTGCCGTGGTGGCGGCGCAACGCCTCCGGTCGAGAAGAAGACCCCGAGTACGCCGACGACAAGTCTGCGCTCGACTCCGCGCTCGAGCCGAGCGCCCCCGACGCGCAGAGCGAGGGCGCCTTCGAGTCCGCGCTCGCCCCCGACGCCGCCGACCCGTTCCCGGCGGGCCTCTTCGACGAGCTCGAGCAGGCCGAGGCGGCCGTGGAGGCCGCGGGCGCGACGCGGGCGTCGGGGCTGGGCGACGATTCGTGGGACGACTTCTCGGCGGCCGCCGAGCCCGCACCGACCTCACAGCTGCCCGAGGTCGCAGACGCGGCGCCGTTCGCGGTCGCGCCTCCCCACGATCCGGCGCAGCGCGAGTACCTGCTGCCCGACCAGGGCACGCTGGCGACGGGCGACGCCCCCAAGACCCACACCGAGGCGAACGACCAGATCATGGCCGCGATCGCGCGGGTGTTCGAGGAGTTCAAGGTCGACGCGCGTGTGAGTGGGTTCTCCCGGGGCCCGACCGTCACCCAGTACGAGGTCGAGCTCGGGCCGGGTGTCAAGGTCGAGAAGGTCACGGCGCTGTCGAAGAACCTGTCGTACGCGGTGGCGTCGAACGAGGTGCGCATCCTCTCTCCGATCCCGGGCAAGAGCGCGATCGGCATCGAGATCCCCAACAAGGATCGTGAGAACGTCGCCCTCGGCGACGTGCTGCGCTCGAGCCGTGCTCAGCGCAGCGCGCACCCCATGACCATCGGCGTCGGCAAAGACGTGAAGGGCGGCTTCGTCGTCGCGAACCTCGCTAAGATGCCCCACCTGCTCGTGGCCGGCGCCACCGGCTCGGGCAAGTCGAGCTTCATCAACTCGATGATCACGAGCATCCTCATGCGGGCGACCCCCGCCGAGGTGCGCATGGTGCTCGTCGATCCGAAGCGCGTCGAGCTCACCGTCTACCAGGGCGTGCCCCACCTCATCACCCCCATCATCACGAACCCCAAGAAGGCGGCCGAGGCGCTGCAGTGGGTCGTGAAAGAGATGGACATGCGCTACGACGATCTGGCGAGCTTCGGCTTCCGCCACATCGACGACTTCAACGAGGCCGTGCGCTCCGGGTCTATCGTGCTGCCCGAGGGCAGCCAGCGCGTGCTCAAGCCGTACCCGTACCTGCTGGTGGTGGTCGACGAGCTCGCAGACCTCATGCTGGTGGCGCCCCGCGACGTCGAGGATTCGATCCAGCGCATCACCCAGCTCGCCCGTGCCGCGGGCATCCACCTGGTGCTCGCGACGCAGCGCCCGTCGGTGAACGTGGTGACGGGCGTGATCAAGTCGAATGTTCCGAGCCGCTACGCGTTCGCGGTGGCGTCGGGCACCGACTCCCGCGTCATCCTCGACGAGGTGGGCGCCGAGCGCCTCATCGGCCAGGGCGACGGCCTGCTGCTGCTCAACGGCGAGTCGACGCCGATGCGCGTGCAGGGCGCCTGGGTGGGGGAGCCCGAGATCGCGAAGGTGGTCGCCCACGTCAAGGCCCAGGCTCAGCCCGAGTACCGGCCCGACGTGGCGCAGGTCGCCGAGAAGAAGGAGATCGACGAAGACATCGGAGACGACCTCGAGGTGCTGCTCGCGGCTATCGAGCTCGTGGTCACTTCGCAGTTCGGCTCGACCTCGATGCTGCAGCGCAAGCTGCGCGTCGGCTTCGCGAAGGCCGGCCGGCTCATGGACCTCATGGAGTCGCGCGACATCGTGGGTCCCTCCGAGGGTTCGAAGGCGCGAGACGTGCTCGTCTCGCCCGAGCAGCTGCCCGAGGTGATCGCCCGCATCAAGGGAGGCCCCGCAGCTCCGGCCCCCTTCCAGCAGCCCGCAGCCGCACCGGAGCGCCCCCAGGCGGCCCCCGCCGCCGCGGCCAGCCCCGAGGCGAATGCCGGGGAGCACGACGCCGCGACCGATGTGATCGAACCGCTCACGGAGTCCGACGGTTTCGGCGACGATCGCTACGACGACCCGGTGGCGAAGTACCAGGCCACGCTCGAAGAGGTCGACGGCGACGACGACGAGGACGCCTGGCAGCTGACGGGCCGAGAATGAGCCGGGACCGCTGGTCGCGAGCGAACGCGAGGAAGAGATGACCGCACAGGATTCACCGGCGAGGCCGAGCAATTGGAACGCCCCGAACATCATCACGGTGGCGCGCATCATCGCGACGCCGTTCTTCCTCTGGATGCTGCTGGCCGACGGCGGTCAGGGCGGCCCGCTGCGCTGGGCGTCGGCGGTGTTCTTCGTGCTCGCGATCGCGACCGACGCGTGGGACGGGCACCTCGCGAGATCCCGCGGTCTCATCACCGACCTCGGCAAGCTGCTCGACCCGATCGCCGACAAGGCGCTCACGGGTGCCGCGCTCGTGGGGCTCTCGATCCTCGGCGAGCTGCCGTGGTGGGTGACCATCGTGGTGCTGGTGCGCGAGATCGGCATCACCGTGCACCGCCTCATGATCGCGCACGACGTGGTGGTCGCTGCCGCCTGGATGGGCAAGCTCAAGACGGTCGTGCAGGCCGTCGCGATCACACTCGCCCTGCTGCCCCTCGCCGGGGTGCTGGGACCGGCCGCCCCCGTGGCCTACTGGGCGAACGTGATCACCATGACCGCGGCGGTCGCGCTCACGATCATCAGCGGCGTCGACTACGTGGTCGCCTTCATGCGCGCGAAGCGGGTCCGCTCGTGAAGCCCATCGGCCAGGGCTCGCCCGGCGCCGGCGGCGAGCTCGCCCGGGCCGTGGTCGAGATCGCGGCGGCGCGGGGGCTGCGCATCGCCGTCGCCGAGTCGCTCACGGGCGGGCTGCTCGCCGACGCGCTCGTGTCAGTGCCCGGCTCTTCGCGGGTCTTCTCGGGCGGGGTCGTGGCCTACGACACCGCACTGAAGCACTCCGTGCTCGGAGTCGACGACGAACTGCTGCGAGAGAAGGGCCCCGTCGACGGCGAGGTGGCGCGTCAGATGGCCAGGGGCGTGCGTGAGCTCTGCGCAGTGCCCCGCGCGGACGGGGCGGAACCGGAGCCCGCCGATATCGGCCTGGCGACCACCGGCGTCGCGGGTCCCGAACCCGACCCGCAGACGGGCCAGCCGGTCGGCACCGTGTGGGTGGGGCTGTGCCTCGGCGACCGGGCCCGCTCGGTGGAGTACTCGCTCTCGGGGGACCGCGGCGAGATCCGCAATGGCTCTGTCGCGGCGGCTCTCGAACTGCTCGTCGGCGAGCTCGGCGCATCGGAACTTGAGTCGGACTGACTCAAGTTCAGCAAAGTTTCAGGAATAGGCGCGGTAGTGTCGGGGTTATTCCCAGTGACTCCCTCCACACTGGAGGGGCGTCCCCGCTGTGGCGGCTTGTCGATGAGCGGGTATTGTGGAGCATGACCCCGTGTCATGCAGTGAAGGAGGGTTCACATGGTGCTGATGCGTCAAGAGATCGGCGACGTGCTGCGTGACTTCCGGCTGCAGAAGGGGCGCACGCTGCGACAGGTCGCCGGTGATGCGAGCGTGGCGCTCGGCTACCTGAGCGAGGTGGAGCGCGGCCAGAAGGAGGCCTCGAGCGAGATTCTCGCCGCGGTCGCCGATGCGCTGGATACGCCGCTGTCCGTGATCATGGGCGAGGTGAGCGAGCGGCTCGCCGTGGTCGAGGGGCTGTCGATGCCTCTCGCCGGCCGGGTTCCGGATACGGTGCCGGCCGAGTTGATGTCGGGCTACGCGCCCGAGCTGGTGTCGTAACCCTTCGTGAAGCTGAGTGAGTTCCGGCGCGCTTGCGCCGACGAGTTCGGCGACGATTACTCCGGAGTGCTGATCCGGGATCACTGGCTCGCCGCGCTCGCCGGCACACCGGCCGAGGCGCTCGAGCGCGGGGTTCCGGCGCGCGAGGTCTGGGCGGCGCTGTGCGTCGACCTCGATGTTCCGCTCGAGCGGCGCCACGGCCGCGGTCTGCTCGAGCCCCGCGACTGAGGGGCGTTCGCCGGGGTCGGAAGCGCGATCCCGATCCCGGCGTCGTGCTGCGCAGGGGCGCCGTGCGGCGGCGAATCGCAACTGGTCGCGACACGCGCGTCCGTCGTGCAAACGCGGCAGCGTTTGCGCATGGCGCGAAAGCGCCGCACACGGCGGCGAATCACAACTGGTCGCGACACGCGACTCCTTGCGCTTCGAATATGTGTTCGAATCGTGGTAACTTCGTGCACAGGTAGCCGATTCGCCGACTTATCCTCAGACTCGCCGCTCGATCCAAGAATGTCAGTGGTCCGTCCTAGGGTGTGAAGCAACCGGATATCGATGCCTTGTCTGCCCCATCATCGGGGTCGAGACAGTCGGTAGGCAGCAGTCGAGCGGCGCCGCCGCGCACATCGAAGGAGCAAGATCATGGCAGCACCCAAGTCCCCCGTGGGGGCACCCAAGGATCGTGAGAAGGCGCTCGAAGCGGCCCTCGCGCAGATCGACAAGAACTTCGGCAAGGGCGCGATCATGCGCATGGGAAGCGTCGAGCGCGCGCCCGTCGAGGTGATCCCCACCGGTTCGGTCGCCCTCGACGTCGCGCTCGGCATCGGCGGGCTGCCGAGGGGTCGCATCATCGAGATCTACGGCCCCGAGTCGTCGGGCAAGACCACACTCACCCTGCACGCGATCGCCAATGCGCAGCGCGCGGGTGGCATCGCCGCGTTCATCGACGCCGAGCACGCGCTCGATCCCGAATACGCGAAGAAGCTGGGCGTCGACATCGATGCGCTGCTCGTGGCCCAGCCCGACACCGGCGAGCAGGCGCTCGAGATCGCCGACATGCTCATCCGCTCGGGCTCGGTCGACCTCGTCGTCATCGACTCCGTCGCGGCGCTCGTGCCGAAGGCCGAGATCGACGGCGAGATGGGCGACAGCCACGTCGGTCTGCAGGCTCGACTCATGTCGCAGGCGCTGCGCAAGATCACCGGCAGCCTGAACGCCACCAAGACCACCGCCATCTTCATCAACCAGCTGCGCGAGAAGGTGGGCGTGTTCTTCGGCAGCCCCGAGACCACCTCCGGCGGTAAGGCGCTCAAGTTCTACGCCTCGGTGCGTCTCGACATCCGTCGCATTCAGACGCTCAAAGACGGCACCGACGCGGTGGGCAACCGCACTCGCGTCAAGGTCGTGAAGAACAAGATGGCGCCTCCCTTCAAGCAGGCCGAGTTCGACATCCTCTACGGTGTGGGCATCTCGCGCGAGGGCTCGCTCATCGACTACGGCGTCGAGCAGGGCTTCATCAAGAAGAGCGGCGCCTGGTTCACCTACGACGGCGATCAGCTCGGTCAGGGCATGGAGAATGCTCGCCGCTTCCTCATTCAGAACCCCGACGTCGCGGCTGAGATCGAAGAGAAGATCCTCACGAAGCTCGGCGTCAACGGGCGCAGCGAAGAACCTGCTGAGCCCGAGGCCCCGGCGGTGACGCCGCTCGCCGAGCCCGAGCAGCGCGCCAGCGCCTGAGCCCGTGGCCGTTCGTTTCCTGCCTCCGCCCGAGCAGCGGCCCGCGGGCGGGTCTCCGAGCCGAGCCGACCTGGCTGAGGCCATCGAACTGCGTTCGCGGCTCGGGGGCCCCGGCTGGGGTGAGACGCCGTCCGAACCGCAGTCGGAGTCGCCGCGCGAACGCGGGCATGAGTACCGCGAGCCCGAGCGTCCGGAATCCGGTCCCGAGCAGTCTGAGGTGCCCGGCGTCTCCGGCCCCTCGCGGGTGTCGAGCGACGGCGATCCTCGAACGACCGAGGCCGAGCCGTCGGCGGTCGCCGAGATCCGTGCGCGTCTGCAGTCGATCGTGAGCATGGACGCGTTCCGCGATGGCGGCACCGCTTCTGCCCCCGGGGCCGACGCAGCGTGCGTGGCAGACGCCGAGCCGGGCGCCGAGGCGACCGCCGCTGCCGACGATGAAGACGACCGCAGTTCGGCCTACGACGACGGGGTGCGACTGCTCGCGCGCCGAGCCCGATCGAGCGGCGAGCTGCGCGAAGAATTGCAGCGGCTCGAGCATCCCGCTCACGAGGTCGAGACGGTCATCGCCGAGTTCGAGCAGAGCCACTATCTCGACGACGAGGGCCTCGCCCGCGCGGTCACCGAGAAACTGCGCGAGACGAAGCGGGCCAGCCGGGCGCAGATCCGCATCAAGCTGCGAGAGCGGCGGCTCCCCGACTCAGCCATCGAGGAGGCCCTCGGGCAGCTGGACACCGACGAGGAGTTCGCCCTGCTGCGGGAGACCGCTCAGAACCGGGCGCGCAAGCTCGGAGGCCTCGACCGGCAGACCGCCGAGCGCCGGCTGCTCGGCTTCCTCGCCCGCCGCGGCTGGTCCGGAGAGCCCGCGATGCGCGCAGCCCGGGAAGCGCTCGACGGCGGAGCAGGCGGTGGCTCCGGCGTGCGGTTCCGCTGAGGGCGCGGCCGATGCCGCCCGCCCGCCACCGAGCGTGCGGCATCGGCCGCGCTGACGGCGCAGCGGATCGGCGGCGGTAGAATTCCCCCATGACTCTCGCCACCGCCGAACCGACCGAGATCGCCCCGTCGCCCGCCGCCCTCCGCCCCGACGGCAGCCCCCGCAGCTACACGGTGCGCACCCTCGGGTGCCAGATGAACGTGCACGACTCCGAGCGACTCTCCGGATCGCTCGAGGCGGCCGGGTACATCGCGGCCGAAGACGCCGAAGACGCCGACGTGGTCGTCATCAACACCTGCGCCGTGCGGGAGAACGCGGCCAACCGCCTCTACGGCAACCTCGGCCACCTCGCCGGCGTGAAGCGCGAGCGCGAAGGCATGCAGATCGCCGTCGGCGGCTGCCTCGCCCAGAAAGACCAGGGCACCATCGTCGAGAAGGCTCCCTGGGTCGACGTGGTGTTCGGCACCCACAACATGGGCTCGCTGCCGACGCTGCTCGAGCGGGCCAGGCACAATCACGAGGCGCAGGTCGAGATCCTCGAATCGCTCGAGATCTTCCCCTCCACGCTGCCGACGAAGCGCGACTCGGCGTCGAGCGGCTGGGTGTCGATCTCGGTCGGCTGCAACAACACCTGCACCTTCTGCATCGTGCCCGCCCTGCGCGGCAAAGAGAAAGACCGCCGCCCCGGCGACATCCTCTCAGAGGTGCAGGCGCTCGTCGACGACGGCGCGATCGAGGTCACCCTGCTGGGCCAGAACGTGAACACCTACGGCGTCGAGTTCGGCGACCGGCAGGCCTTCAGCAAGCTGCTGCGCGCGATGGGCGACATCGAGGGGCTCGAGCGGGTGCGCTTCACGAGCCCGCACCCCGCCGCGTTCACCGACGACGTGATCGCCGCGATGGCCGAGACCCCCAACGTCATGCCCTCTCTCCACATGCCGCTGCAGTCTGGCTCCGACACGGTACTCAAGGCGATGCGCCGCTCGTACCGCTCCAAGAAGTTCCTCGGCATCCTCGACGCGGTGCGCGAGCGCATCCCGAACGCGGCGATCACCACCGACATCATCGTCGGATTCCCCGGCGAGACCGACGACGACTTCGAGGACACGCTGCGCGTCGTCGAGCAATCGCGGTTCTCGAGCGCCTTCACCTTCCAGTACTCGATCCGCCCAGGCACTCCCGCGGCGACCATGGACGGGCAGGTGCCGAAAGAGGTCGTGCAGCAGCGCTACGAGCGACTGCTCGCCCTGCAGGAGCGCATCTCGCTCGAAGAGAACCAGGCGCAGATCGGACGCACCGTCGAGGTGCTCGTCTCGGTCGGCGAGGGCAAGAAGGACGCGGCGACGCGCCGCCTCTCAGGCCGCGCCGAAGACAACCGCCTCGTCCACTTCGCCGTGCCGGAGGGGGCCGAGGAACCCCGGCCCGGAGATACCGTCACCGTGCAGGTCACCGCCGCGGCGCCCCACTTCCTCATCGCGGACCTCACCGGCACCTACGCCGTGCGTCGCACCCGGGCCGGCGACGCCTGGGACCGACGCCAGTCCGACAGCTGCGGCGTGCCCGCACCCGTCGAGGGGGCAGCCCCCCGGGCGGTCAGCCTCGGCCTCCCCACGATCCGCACCCGTGGCTGAGACCGGGGCTCGGCCCCGCCTCTGGGCGATCGTCGGCGCGACCGGCACCGGCAAGTCGGCGCTCTCGCTCGACCTCGCCCAGCACCTCGCCGCGACCGGTCGCCCCGCCGAGATCGTCAACGCCGACGCGATGCAGCTCTACCGCGGCATGGACATCGGCACGGCCAAGCTCCCCGTCGCCGAGCGGCGGGCGATCCCGCACCACCTCTTCGACGCGCTCCGGCCGAGCGAGGAGGCCGCCGTCGCGTGGTACCAGCCCGTGGCCCGCGCCCTCATCGAGCAGATCCACGCTCGCGGCGCCGACGCGATCCTCGTGGGAGGATCGGGGCTGTACGTGTCGAGCGCGGTCTTCGACTTCGCGTTCCCGCCGCGGGACGATGAGCTGCGCGCTCGGCTCGAGGCCGAACTCGCCGAGGGCGGAACCGGCCCGCTGCTCTCACGTCTCCGGGCGCTCGCCCCCGACGCGGCTGCCGCGGTCGACGCCCGCAACCCGCGCCGCGTGGTGCGCGCGCTCGAGGTCGCCATGCTCGGCGGCGACGCGCGCGTCACGCTGCCCGAGAAGCCCGCCCTGTGGCGGGCCGAGACCAGCATCGTCGGGGTGCACTGCGAACGCTCCGCCCTCGTGGAGCGCCTCGACCGGCGTGTCGAGCAGATGTGGGCCGAGGGGCTGCTCGACGAGGTGCGCGGGTTGATCCCGAACGGCCTCGAACGCGGGAGGACCGCGAGCCGCGCCATCGGGTATGCGCATGCGCTCGCCGAGCTGCGCGGCGAGGTGACCCGCGCCGAGGCGATCGCCGAGACGCAGGCGCTCACGCGGCGCTACGCGCGCCGCCAGGTGAGCTGGTTCAAGCGCTACCCGGGCATCACCTGGATCGACGGGCCGGATCTGCGCGGGCTGCGCCTCGCCTGACCGTCGTCGGCGTCGAACTTATCGAACCCGGAACCGCAGCCCCTAGGGTGGAAGCATGATTCAGCCAGACGTGCGAACCGTGGAACTGGACCGGAACTCTCGCGAGCGGCTGCGGGCCGGAGGCCTCGACTACCGCCGGGTCGACCCGTCCGACGAGGCGGCGCTCGACGGCTTCATCCGGTCGATCGCGCGGGGCTTCATCGAGGGCGAGCCCACCGAGCAGATGGTCGCCGGGTCGAGACCCGGGCAGGTGGGGCGCCGTCTGATCGGCGTCTACGACGAGGCGAGCCCGCAGGCCGAGCGGCCGGTGGCGACGGTCGGATCCTGGGTCGCGCCCGTGACGGTGCCGGGCGGCGAGCTGCCGATGTGGGCCGTCAGCGAGGTCACGGTCGCGCCGACCCACCGCCGCCGGGGGATCGCGCGCGCCATGCTCGAGGGGGAGCTGCGGGCCGCCGCCTCGGCCGGCGTGCCGATCGCGGGGCTCACCGCGTCCGAGGCGACCATCTACGGACGCTACGGCTTCGGCCCCGCCACCTGGCAGTCGCGCTGGACCGTCGACACCCGCAGAGCGGGGTGGGCGGGCGCCGAGCCCGAGGGGGCGCTGCACTATCTCGGCCAGGAGGCGGCGGCCGAGGCGCTCGGCCGACTCCACGAGCGCACCCGTCGCACCCGCATCGGCGACATCGAGGGCTGGCCGGTGCGCTGGCGGCAGCTGTCGGGCGCGAAACCGGGGGAGCCCCACGGCGAGAGCGTGCGCGGCGTGCGCTACCTCGATGCCGCGGGCGAGCTGCGCGGAGCGATGGTCTACCGCATCGCCGAGTCCGACGACGACTGGGCGCGATCGCGGCTCGAGATCCGGCACCTGATCGGCGAGACCCCCGAGGCGCGCGCAGCGCTGTGGCGGTTCGCGCTGCAGCACGACCTGGTCGGCACCGTCACGGCCGGGTTCCGTCCGGTCGACGAGCCGCTGCCGTGGCTGCTCGACGACGCCCGGGCCGCGACCCGCACGATCGAGGACCACGGGTGGCTGCGCATCCTCGATCTGCCCGCCGTGTTCGCGGCTCGCCGGTTCGCAGCGCCGCTCGACGTCGTGCTGCGCGTCGCGGATCCGCTCGGCTTCGCCGACGGGGTCTGGCGTGTGGAGGCCCGGGCCGACGGCTCGGGCCGGGCGACCCCGCTCGGCGGGGCGGGTGCGCCGCACGCCTCCGAGGCCGACGGCTCGGGGGTCGACATCGAGATCGGGGTGGCCGAGCTGTCGTCGCTCTATCTCGGCGGCGTCTCGGCTCGCTCCCTCGCGGAGGCCGGGCGGCTGCGGGGCGACACGTCGGCGACCCGGCGACTCGACGCGGCGCTGCGGATCGAGGGCGAGCCCTTCCTCAGCATCATGTACTGAGTCCGGGAGACGGAGCGACGCGGGCCGCTTCTCGCCGACTCAGCGGCGCGAGCGGCGGTAGCTCTCGAGCGCGGCCCCGCCGGCCGCGATGGCGCCGAAGAGCACCGCGCCGATCGGCCACACGACCCACGAGGTGCCCCACGCGTCGCCGATGAAGCTCCAGGCCAGATAGATCGCGGTGAGCAGGGGCCAGTAGAAGGCGGCGATCACGCCGATCACGTTGTGCTCCCCGTCGTCGTCGGCGGCAGCCGCGGCGCCTCCCGTGAGACGCTCGGCGACGGTGTGAGCCCAGGCCGCCGGCAGCAGGATCGCGAGGCCGGCCGCCACGAAGGCCAGCACGAGCACCACGCCGCCGACGCTCCAGAGGCCGCTGTTCGGCGACTCCTGCATGAGCAGCACGAAGGCGAGCAGCGGGGCGGGGGAGAGGATCCAGAGGGCGACGGCCACCTGCAGCGCGCGGATGCGGGCCCGTTCGTGCTGCTGGGCGAGCTCGTCGGCCCAGTGCGACACCCCCGCGTCGGGGGTGAACCGACCGTCGCTCACCCGCTTGTAGGGTGCGAGATCGCGGGCGGTGCTGACGATGAGCAGCACGCCGACGGTGACGAGCAGGAGCAGGGCCAGCAGGCCGATGGCGGTCGCCGCCCCGGGATCGATCGGCAGCGCCCCCGAATCGGCGGCGGTCGGCAGCGAGATCAGCGCGGCGGGGGAGAGCACGAACAGCACGACCGCCGTGCTCACCCGGAAACGGATGCGGTGCTGGGCTTCGGCGAAACCGCGGGCCTCCTCCATCGTGACCGGCGGGTGCTGCGACTGCGCGGCGGGTGCGGAGGCAGCAGCGGCCGCGACCGGGGCCGCCGATCCCGCGCCCGTGTGCGGAGCGGTCGAGGCGGCCGGAGCGATCTCGGCCGCGATGCCGAGCACCGGGGCGACCTCCTCGAGATTGCCGAAGTCGCGGATCACCTGGCCGACCGCCTCGTTCTCGGTGCGGCCCTCGGCGATGAGGCTCGCGTAGGCGTCCTCCATCATGGTCTGCAGCTCCGTCTTCGCCTCGAGCATGCGGGGCGTTTGCGGATAGGCGCTGAACATGGTGTCCAGGTAGGCGATGATGACGTTCATGATGCGGCTCCTTCGAGGGGAATGCTGGGGAGGGGGGCGTCGAGGCCCGCGACGAAGCGGTCGACGACCGACTTGGTGCTGTGCCACTCGGCGACCTTGAGGCTCAGGTGCCCGGCGCCCGCCTCGGTGATCCGGTAGTAGGTGCGGGGCTTGCCCGACTGCGACGTGCCCGGGTACGACGTCACGAGCCGCGCGTTCTCGAGCCGCTTGACGGCGGAGTAGAGGGTGGTCTGCTTGATCGTGTAGTCGGCGCCCGTGACGGCGCTGATCTGCCGGGCGAGCTCGTAGGCGTACGAGGGGGCTCGACGCAGCAGCGACAGGATCATCAGGTCGATGTAGCCGCGGATGGCGTCTCCGCTGATCATCTCGTCTCCTCTGCTCGGTGTGCTCTGCTCAACATAGTACGTGTGTCGTAGTACGTCAAACGTCGGTGCGGATCCGGGATCCCGCCACGAGCCGCCGCCCCGTAAACTGGGCGGATGACCACCCTCGCGTTCACCAAGGGCCACGGCACGGGCAACGACTTCGTGCTGTTCACAGACCCCGACGGCGAGCGCCCGCTCACTCCCGAGCAGATCCGCTTCCTCTGCGATCGGCGCTTCGGCATCGGCGCCGACGGCGTGATCCGCGCCGTGCGCTCGCGAGCCCTGCCCGAGGGCGCGGCCTCCCTCGCCGAGGAACCCGAGGCCGAGTGGTTCATGGACTACTGGAACGCCGACGGCACGCCGGCCGAGATGTGCGGCAACGGCATCCGCGTCTACGCGCATTACCTCATCAGCGAGGGTCTCGTCGCCCCCGAGCGCCGCGACACCCTGCCCATCGGCACCCGGGCCGGTGTGAAGGACGTGCTCGCCGGTGTCGCCGGCTACACCGTCGACCTCGGCCGCTGGCGCCTCGCCGAGGAGCGCCTCGTCTCGGCCTACGGCCTCGACGTCGCCCGCCCCGGCCTCGGCCTCGACCTCGGCAACCCCCACGTGGTGACGGCGCTCGCCCACGCGGGCGAACTCGAGGGCCTCGACCTGCATCGCGCCCCCTCGCTCGATCCCGCACCCGCGGAGGGCGCCAACGTCGAGTTCGTCGTGCCCGAGGATCCGCTCGTCGTCGACGGCGTCGCCCGGATCCGGATGCGCGTGCACGAGCGCGGCGTCGGCGAGACGCTCTCCTGCGGCACCGGCACCGCCGCGGCCGCGCTGGCGTTCCGCCACTGGGGCGGCGAGGGCATGCCCAACCACTGGCGCGTCGACGTTCCCGGCGGTCGCCTCGCAGTGCGCATGTTCCCGACCGAGGAGGGGGAGCACGTCTCGCTCAATGGACCCGCCGAACTCGTCTACTCGGGGGAGATCGAGTTGCCGGAGGCGGCGGGGCTGCGTTGATGCGCCGCCGTGTGCGGCGTTTTCACCCGGCTGCGAGCCGCTGGCGCGTCTCGCGACGCCGGCTGCCCGCCGAACTCGTCTACTCGGGGGAGATCGGACCGTCGAAGACCGCGCGGCCGGACAGCGCCGGCGGCGTCGGATGCGTCAGCATGAGATCGACGATCGATTTGGCCGGGCCGCTCAGCGAGCGTGACAGCGGCCAGTTGGCGTAGACGTCTCGCACGGCCGCTGGATGGGCGATCGGTCGGAACACGACCCCCGCCCCCGCGAAGAGCGCGACCGGCAGCTCGGTCGTGAGCCCCGGATCGGAACCGAGCTCGACGAGTGCGAGCAGCGACTGCGGGTGCCTCACGCGGTGCGGCACCTCCGGGTATCGGCCGAGGTCGCGCCAGAACGGGTGCCCGAGCAGACTCTCGGCCTGGAACTGCCCGGTCATGATGAGGCGCTCGTGCACGAGCTCTTCGGGGTCGATCGGCCGGTCGACGTCTGCGGCCCACGGGTGCCCCGGGGGGATCGCGATCAGGAACCGCTCTCGCCACAGCAGTTCGCCGCCGTAGCGCCGGCGCGACAGGGGCGGTTCGGCCTGGCGCAGGAAGACGTCGAGACGACCGGCCTCGGCGGCGGCCTCCATCTCACCCCCCGACATCTCTTCGAGGCGGATCTCGACCCCGGGGTGGAGGCCGCGCGCCAAGCGCGTCAGATGCGGGAGGTACCCGGCAGAGGCACTGGGATAGGTGCCGATGACCACTGTTCCGCGGTGGGGGCCTCCGTTCTGGTTCCGCAGCCGACGTACGCCGGCTGCGACCTCGCCGAGCACGAGTCGCGCGTGCCTGATGAAGACCTTTCCGGCGGGCGTCAGAGCGACCGGACGGGTGCGCCGATCGATGAGCGGCCTGCCGACGGATCGCTCGAGGGCTTTGAGGTGCCCGCTCACGGTGGGCTGCGAGAGGCGCAGCTCGAGGGCGGCCTGCTGGAAGCCCCCGTGATCCGCCACTGCGACGAAGGATCGGAGCCATCGCAGATCGAGGTCGACGTCTGCTCTCATCGTGACCTTTCGCCGTACTGCACCGCTTCCCTTCGCTATCAATAACACTGATAGTCAGGATCAAGAATATCGCGTTGTGCAATATTCTGGGGCTCTTTAGTGTCGATCTAGACGCGTGGCAGGGCTCTCGGCCCGCCCGCGCTCCCAGAGAAGCACGACCGAAGGAGTTCTCGTGAAGATCGTTTCCGTTTCAGCGCGCGACGTGGGGGTGCCCCTCAAGACGCCGACGCGAATCTCGACGCGGGAGATCCTGGCCCGTCACTACCTGTTGATCAACGTCGAGACCGACGAGGGAGTCGAGGGGATCGGGTACGCCTACTCGGGAACCTTCGGGGGAGAGGCCTTCGTCAAGGTCGTCGAGGATCTCATCGCGCCGCTGATCATCGGGGCCGACGCTCACGACGTGACCGGCATCTGGGCCCGCGTGTATCAGGAGGGGCTGCTCGCCGGCCGGCGCGGTCTGCTGATCCGCGCACTCTCGGCGGTCGACATCGCGCTGTGGGACGCCAAGGCGAAGAGCGCGGGCCTGCCGCTCGCCGCCTATCTCGGCGGCGATGTCACGGCGCCGGTCCCCGCCTACGCATCGGGCGGGTACTACCTGGCGGGTGAGGCCGAACCGGCTCGAGCCGTGCGCGAGGAGATGGAGCTCAATCGCGAGCGGGGCTTCACCGACCACAAGATCAAGGTCGGCGCCCTGCCGGTCGCGGGCGACGCCGAGCGCATCGCCGCGGCGCTCGAGGTGATCGGCGGCAGCGGCCGTCTGGCGATCGACGCCAACAACGCCTACGCCGATGTGCCGGAGGCGCTCGCCGCGATCCGGGAGTTCGAGCGCGTAGCGAGCGACCATCAGATCTGGTGGTACGAGGAACCGCTGTCACCGGACAAGATCGCCGGCCACGCAGACCTGGTGCGGCGCGTGAAGACTCCGATCGCCACCGGCGAGATCCACCAGACGCGCTGGGACTTCCGGCAGCTCATCGAGAACCGGGCCGCCGACATCCTGCAACTGGACGTCGGCGTGCTCGGCGGCATCACCGAGTATCTGCGCGTTGCCGCGGCCGCGGACGCATTCGATCTGCCCACGGCGCCCCACTGGCACGCGAACGTTCACGCGCAGCTCGCCGCGGCGCTGCCGAACACCGTCACCGTCGAGCATTTCATCCTGGAGAAGGATATCTACAACTTCGAGCGGATCGTGACGGAGGAGACGCGTCTGCGGTACGCGGACGGCGCCGTGCTCCTCAGCGGCCGGCCCGGCATCGGAGTCGCCTTCGACGAGGACATGATCGCGTTCTTCTCTCGAGCGCAGGGCTGAGGGCGGGGGTGCGGGGAATCGCGAGCGTGTGCTCCGCTCGTCGGTCGTCGCTCTCGTCCGATGCGGGGGCGCGGCGCTGCGGCGGGAGGGTGGACACGAGAGGTCGCACCGCCGGAATCCGCGTCTGTCCGGGCGACTGGTTTCGATCGGGTTACGAACAGATTGCAGATAGCATGTGGCATGCAATGTCTGCTAGCGTGTCCGTCGAGGGTTCGAGCGCGGGCGCTCCGAGGGGCATGATCGTCCAGGATGAGTTGTCTGGCGGTCGTGACCCGTGGCGGTTCTCGCGCACGGCCCTCGGGGGGTGTTCCTGTGAATGCGACAAGGGTGTCGAGGGTCTTCGGAAGTGTCGAAGCGCCGCGAGATGCACCGGAGTCGAGGGGTCGGAGTGAAGGCGACGATCCCAGCAGGCAGGAATACGGTATTACGGTACGACTGTATTCGTGTTACGGTGCTCTTGGGGGCACCCCGGTTTTGAGAACGAGGGCGTTCGCGTTGTGTGGAGCGACCAATCAATGAGGATTAGGAGTCTGTGATGGGTGATCGGCTTCGAGGCAGGAGCGTGGCGGGAAGGGTCGCTGCGGTTCTGGTCTCTGGGATGCTGCTGTTCACGGCGGCGTGTTCGTCGGGCGGTGGGGAGATCGCGGGAGCTCCGGGGGGGGGTGATGGGGCCGGGGCGTATACGCAGATGCGTCCGGGTGATGCTGAGCCGACGGAGCAGGATACGGAGGTGCTCGAGGCGCTTCCGGCGTCGGTGCAGGAGTATTACGAGGGGTTCTGGAACAGTACTCGGTTGGGGCCGAATCCGTATGCGGATTATGAGGCTCCGGAGGGTCCGTGGAAGATCTGCTACGCGGATTCGTTCCAGGGGAACACGTGGCGTATCGAGGGTCTGGAGGTGGCGCAGGGTCTCGTGGAGGATCTCGCGTCGCAGGGTCTTGCCGAGGGTGAGATGACGGTCACGAATGCTGATAATGATGCGACGCTGATGGCGAATCAGGTCAATAGTCTGGTGCAGCAGGGGTGCGATCTGATTCTTGCGATGCAGCCGCCGTCGATCGGGGTGTGCCAGGCGTTCGATCAGGCGTTGGCGGCCGGGGTGCTGACGGTGGTGATGCAGTCGGGTACGGAGTGCACGAGTGTGATCCATTCTGATTTCGGTGCGTTCGCGGCTGCGAAGGTGACTGCGGATTGGCTGGTGGATCAGATCGAGTCGTCGGGCGGTTCCGGGAACGTGGTGATGTGCAACGGTATTCCGGGTGTGGCGACGGCGGAGGCGCGGCAGTTGGCGGCTCGGTTGGCGTTCGAGGACGCCGGTCTGAATGTGGATGAGATCACGGGTGAGTGGGATTCCGCGGTGATCAAGTCGCAGATGGTGAATTATCTGAGCACGCATCCGGGTGAGATCGCGGGTGTGTGGGATGGCGGGGTGTGCAACGTTCCGGTGAACGAGGCGCTCTCGCAGGCTGGTCGTGACGCGGTTCCGGTGACCGGGTTCGAGGGTCCGTGCAATGCGATGGCTCAGTGGGAGTCGACGGGTGCGGAGTCGATCTCGTTGTCGGCTGGTGCGGGGCAGGGTGTCGTGGAGGCGATGAAGGTCGCGCTGCGGATGCTGTCGGGTCAGAAGCCGGTGGTGAACACGCTGCTGTATCCGCCGCAGGTGATCACGGCTGACAATTTCGATGAGTACTACGATCCGGCGATGACGTTGAACAGTGTGTGCTCGGCGCAGCCGGTGGGTGGCGAGTCGGTGCCGGACAGTTACTACGACGATCTGTTCGAGGGTGGTGATCCCGCTCCGAAGCTCGCTCCGGTGCTGACCACCCTCCCCATCGAATAACACGGCTCGGGGCGGGGCGGGTTTCGACCGCCCCGCCCCGGTGATCTCCGGCGACGGGGCCCGACGACCCGCGGACGAAAGGTGCAATGACAATGAACGACACGCCCCCTGGCGGAACGGCTCTCACCGGCCCGGTGCTCTTCATCGGCCTCGGCCGCATGGGCGCGCCCATGGTGCGGCAGCTCACCGCCGCCCACCCCGTGCTCGTGCACGACGCCGACCCCGAGGCCGTCGCCCGCGTGGCGCAGCTGCCCGGGGCCGAGGCCGTCGCCGACCTCAGACGCCCGCCGCAGGGCCTCGGCGCGGTGATCCTCATGCTGCCGAACAGCGCGATCGTCGAGTCGGTGCTGCTCGGCGCGCCCTCGGAGGGCGGATCCGGCCTGCTCGGCGCGCTCCGGCCGGGCACCCGCATCATCGACATGAGCTCGTCGGAGCCCGAGAGCACGCAGCGGCTGCACGCGCTCGCGAAGGCAGCCGGCATCGACTACGTGGACGCGCCCGTGTCGGGCGGCGTCGCCCGGGCCGAGACCGGCGAACTCTCGATCATGGTCGGCGCCGAAGACGACGCCTTCGCCGCGGTGAGGCCGCTGCTCGAGCGCATGGGAAGCGCGATCGTGCACGTCGGCGGCCCGGGATCCGGGCACGCCGCGAAGGCGATCAACAACATCCTCTCGGCGAGCAACCTCGTGTCGGCCGCCGAGGCGCTGCTCACGGCCGAGCGCTTCGGCATCGCCCGAGCGACGATGCTCGACGTGATCAACCACTCGACGGCCCGCAGCCAGGCCAGCGAGGTGAAGTTCCCCCGGCACATCGAGACGGGCGCCTACGACAGCGGCTTCTACTTCTCGCTCATGCTCAAGGACATCGGCATCGCGAGCACCCTCATCGAGCGGTACGGGCTCAGCGCCCCGAACCTGCTCGAGGCCAAGCGGAGCGCCGAGGCCGCCTTCGAGCTCTTCGGCGATGAGAGCGTCTCCGGAGGCCCCCTCGATCACACCGAGCTCGCGCGGTACGTCGAGGTGAAGAACTCGGACCCGGCGTGACCGGGCCGACACGCCGGCGGGGCGCTCCGCCGGCCGAACCGCAGTACCACCAGAGACCGCAGCATCATCAGAGACGAAGGAACAGGAAATGACGGACGATCCGCAGGCATACATCAACGACATCGCGGAGAAGCGCGGGTACGTGCTCGACTACCACAAGGTGATGGCCAAGAACGACTTCCCCGTGCTGCAGGCGGCGAACCACGTGGTGTCGGCGGCGTACCTGGACGAGCGGCTGCTCGACCGCAAGACCAAGGAGCTCATCTTCATCGTGAGCCTCACGGTGATGCGGGCGTCGAAGGGGCACATCCAGTCCCACATCCGCGTGGCGCTCGACCTCGGGCTGTCGGCGCAGGAGATCCTCGAAGCGATCGAGATCGCACTTCCGGAAGCGGGCATCGTCGCCTTCCAGGCGGGCGTCGAGGCGTGGCGGGAGGTCGTCGGCGCCGAGGGCGTCGAGCCGCAGGTCAGCGTGCACGAGGGCGGCTCCGGCGTCTGAGCCCCCGGGACCGAGCGAGGCGCGGCCGCGGCGGAGGTGATCCGCCGCGGCCGCGCGGTCGTCTCCGGGCCGCGGCGAGAGGATCCGACCCGGGCATGCGGCGGCGCCCCGAGCGCGGCGGGATCCGCGGCTAGCGCATCGCGCGGTTGAGCAGCTGTCCGAGATGCAGTCCCTCTGTCGCGCCGAGCTGGTCGGCCTGCGTGCGGCAGGAGAGGCCGTCGGCGAGGAAGACGGTCGTCTCGGCCTTCGTGCGCAGGGCGGGCAGGAGGGCGTTCTCGGCGACCGCGACCGACATCTCGTAGTGGCCGGCCTCCATGCCGAAGTTGCCCGCGAGCCCGCAGCACCCGGGGAGCGTCTCGACCTCCGCCCCGAGCAGCCGCATGAGCTCGACGTCGGTGTCGAAGCCCATCACCGAGTACTGGTGGCAGTGCGGCTGCACGAGCACCCGGGTGCCCGTCAGGTCGATGCGTACGTGCGTCCCCGAGCGGTGGCGCAGCAGCTCGGCGAGGGTCCTCGTGCGCTCGGCGACGGCCGCGCTCCGCGGGTCGTCCGGCAGCAACTCCAGCAGATCGGACCGCAGCACCGCGGTGCACGAGGGCTCGAGGCCGAGGATCGGGATGCCCTGCTCGGCGTAGGGCGCGAGCTCGTCGAGCAGGCCGGTCAGCCGCTTCTTGGCGCCGTCGAGCTGACCGGTGCTGATCCAGGTGAGCCCGCAGCAGACCGGAGCGGGGATGATCACCCGGTAGCCGGCCCGTTCGAGCAGGTTCCGAGTCTCGGCCATGATCTCGGGGGAGAAGTTGTTCGAGAAGGAGTCGGCCCAGAGCACCACCGCGTCGCCGCTCGGCGATCCCGCCCGATCGCGGGCGGCTCTCCGCGCACTCGTGAACGATCGCTTGAATCTCGGGATGCTGCGCCGGGTGTCCATGCCGCCGAGCTTGAGCACCAGCTTCTCGAGGCCCGGCACGCGGAGCGCGGCGTTCGCGAGCGGAGCCGCCGGGGAGGAAAGCTTCGCCCACCGGGGCAGCCATCCCAGGGTGTAGTGGCTCACGGGCCTGATACGGCCCCGGTACTTCTGGTGCTGCACCTCCGACTTCAGTGCGGCCATGTCGACCCCGGCCGGGCAGTCGAGCGAGCACGCCTTGCACGAGAGGCAGAGGTCGAGGGAGTCGGCGACCTCGGGTGAGGTCAGCCCGCCCACGAACGTGCCGTTCGCGGCCTCCTGCAGGATCCTCGCCCGCCCCCTCGTGGAGTCCTTCTCGTCACGGGAGGCCTGATACGACGGGCACATGAACCCGCCGTTCTCGCCGTTGTCGGCGCGGCACTTGCCGACGCCCACGCAGCGGTGCGCGGCGCGGCTGAGGTCGCCCCCGTCCTCGAGCAGCGCGAGGCCCTGGGCGAAGATCGGCGCCGCCTGAGGCCTGCGCAGATCGGAGGTGAGCGGCAGCGGATCGATGATGACGCCGGGGTTCAGCAGGTTCTGCGGGTCGAACTCGTCCTTGAAGCGCGACATCAGCGTGAGCGCTCGGGGCGAGTACATGTACTGCAGCAGTTCGCCGCGCGCGCGACCGTCGCCGTGCTCTCCCGACAGCGACCCGCCGAAGCGCGTGATCAGCTTGGCGGCGTCGTGCATGAAGTCGTGCAGCACGTCCCCGCTCTGCTCGAGCGGGAAGCTCAGGCGCACGTGGATGCAGCCGTCGCCGAAATGGCCGAACGGCATCCCCTCGATGCCGTAGCGCGCGCAGAGCTCGTCGAACTCCGTCAAATAGTCCCCGAGGTGCTCGGGCGGCACCGCGGCGTCCTCGAGGCCCGGCCAGGCGGGGACGCCGTCGGGCGTGCGCCCGGCGAGGCCGACGCCGTCGGCTCGGATGCGCCACATGGCCTGCGCCTCATCGCGCGACGGGACGACCCTGAAGTGCGACGTGCCGGAGGCGTCGAGGAACGAAGCGATCGCGGCGTCGACGTCGGCGACCGTCGAACGGTCGATCTCCACGAACAGCCAGCCGTCGCCGGGCGGCAGCTCGGGCACGCGCACGCCGGCGCGGTGGCTCAGCACCGACTCGAGCAGGCGCCGATCCATGCTCTCGATCGCGATGGGGCGGTGCGGGATCATGTGCACGACCGAGCGCGCGGCGGCCACCATGCTCGGGTATCCGAGCACGATGAGCACCGGATCGCGGGGCGCCTCCACGAGCTTCACCGTGGCCTCCGTGTAGAGACCGCAGGTGCCCTCGGTACCGACCATCGCCTTCGTGAGATCGCGACGGTTCTCGGGGAGCAGGTGCTCGAGGGAGTACCCCGAGACCTGCCGGGCGAACCGCCCGAACTCGGTGCGGATGGTCGCGAGCTCGGACTGCACGAGATCCTCGAGAGTCGAGGGGAGCCCCTCCATCCGCCCCGTCTCGAAGACGCGCCCCCGGCCGTCGACGAACGAGAGCGAGTGCACGTTGTCGGCGGTCTTCCCGTAGTGGAGCGCCCGCGGTCCGCAGGCGTTGTTGCCGATCATGCCCCCGATCGTGCAGCGGGTCGCGGTCGACGGATCGGGCCCGAAGCGGAGACCGTGCGGCAGCGCCGCCCGTTGCAGCTGAGAGAGCACGACGCCCGGTTCCACCCGCGCGAGGCGCGCTTCCGGGTCGAGCTCGAGGATCGTGTTCAGGTGCCGCGACGTGTCGAAGACGATGCCGGATCCGACGGCGTTGCCGGCCACCGAGGTTCCGGCGCCGCGGGCGGTCAGCGGCACCCCGTACGTGCGCGACGCCTCGGCCAGCAGCTCGATCTCGTCGGAGTGGCGGGGGAACGCGACGGCCTCGGGCACCACCCGGTAGTTCGACGAGTCGCTCGAGTACTCGCCCCGCCTGCGCTTCGAGCGGTCGACCTCGACGCCCGAGCGCTCGAGGAACGCGTACGCCTCGCTCGTCGCTGCGGTCATGCCCGGCGCTCTTCCGCGGCGGAGGTGCCCCCGGTCGCTCCGCTCCCGCCCGCGCCGAGGCCGATCATGTCGGCGATGTGCTCGGCGATCGCCATCGATGAGGTCGCGGCCGGGGAGGGCGCGTTGCGCACGTGGGTCACCCGCCCCGATCGCTCGATGACGAAGTCCTCCTCGAGGGCGCCGTCCGAGCGCATCGCCTGCGCCCGCACGCCCCGCGTGCCGGGCAGCAGGTCCCGGCGCTCGATGCCGGAGATGAAGTCTCTCGACTGCCGCGCGAAGGCGCGTCGGGTGTTGCCCTCGAGCTGCTGGACCGTGCTGCGGATGTTGCGCGCGGCGAACCTCCAGAACGCGCCGGTGCCGGCGATCTGCAGGCTGTCGCGCAGCGAGAACGAGAGGCTCGAGTAACCCTCCCGTCGGAAGGACAGGAAGGCGCTCGGGCCGACGAGCACGCGCCCGTCGATCATGCGCGAGAGGTGCACGCCGAGGAAGGGGAACGCCGGATCCGGAACCGGGTAGATGAGGCCCTTCACGAGGTCGGCCTTGGGCTGGGCGAGTGTGTAGTAGCTGCCGGCGAAGGGCACGATCGCGGGGAAGCGGCCGCCGCCCGTGGTCTTCGCGATGCGGTCGGACTGCAGGCCCGCGCAGACGATCACCCGGTCGAACGCGAGCCGCTCGCCGCCGACCTCGACGACGGCCCCGCTGTCGGATCCGGTCACGCCCGTCACCCGCGCGCCGAATCTCAGCTCGGCGCCGCGCTGCTCGGAGAGGTCGAGGAGCTTGCGGGTGATAGCGGCGTAGTCGGTGATGGCCGTGGTGGGGGAGTGCAGGGCCGCGATGCCGTTCGCGTGCGGTTCGACGCGGCGGATCTGCTCGAGGGTGCGCAGGATCTCGATGCCGGGCACGCCGTTGGCCCTGGCGGTCTCGGCGATCTGCTCGAGCCGGTGCACCTGCGCCTCGTCGGTCGCGATGAGCAGCTTGCCGCACTCGTCGTAGGGCAGCCCGTGCTGCTCGGCGAACGCCTTGACGAGCGCGACCCCCGGCGCGTGAGCGTCGCCTTCAGGCTGCCGGGCGTGTAGTAGAGGCCGGCGTGCACGACACCGGAGTTGTGCCCCGTCTGGTGCAGCGCGGGCGCGCTCTCCTTCTCGAAGAGCGTGAAGGAGCAGTCCGGATGTCGCTCGGTCAGCAGGTGCAGGAGCGCGGCGCCGAGAATTCCCCCGCCGACGATACCTATGGAGGTTGACATGATCCGAAACCGATGCTTTCTGTGTCTATAGTGGGTGTTCATGGAGAAGTTCGTCTTTGGGGAAACCGCATCGAACAGTCTCGTCGGCGTCATCCGTCAGGCGATTCTGAGCGGACGCTTCTCACCGGGCACGCTGATCTCGACGAGCGCGCTGGCGAAGGAGCTGGGGGTCTCGCGCACGCCGGTGCGGGAGGCGCTGCTCCAGCTCGCCCAGGCGGGAATGGTGCAGTTCGAGAAGAACCGGGGCGCCCGCGTCGTGGGCACCTCGATTCCCGAGCTGATCGGCGTCTTCCAGGTGCGGCTGCTGCTCGAGGTGCCGCTGATCGCGCGCGCCGCGCAGATCGCCACGGGGTCCGATTTCGCCGAGGTCGAGCTCATGCACGAGAAGATGCAGCGGGCCTCCGAGAACGCCGACTACGACGAGTTCCTGAGCGCGGATCGCGATTTCCACCTCGCTCTGCTGCGCATCGCCGACAGCCCGAGAGCCGTCTCGATCGTGCAGGATCTCCGCAACGTGGTGCTGACGCGCGGGGTGGGCACGGTGCCGAACAGCCGCTCCACCCACGACATCATCGGCGAGCACGAGGCGATCCTCACGGCCGTGAAGGCGGGGGACCCGGCCGCGGCTGCGGCCGCCACCCGTCGACATATTCTCAGCACCGCATATCTGCTGATCAACCAGGAGAGCAAGGGCCAGGAGGAGTACAGCCGCGAACGCGTGGCCGAGCTGCTCGACTGGGTCGGCAAGAGCGAGTTCCCGAGCTGACGGCTCCGTCATGAGTCTCACCACCGCTTTCTGAAATCGCCCCTCTGATCGACGTGGGATACATCTTCACACGATTTGCATGTAACATGCAATAAGCAATGCAGCACGCCCGTGTCACGCCTCGCGCAGGCCCGGGTCCCCGTATCGATGAACCGAGGAAGGATCAGAGAATGACGGATCAGAAGGGCTTCGCGGGTCGTCTGACCTCGTACGGCGACCCCGGTTTCTCGAAGTATCTGCGCCGGGCGTTCCTGTCCTCCGCGGGGTACGACGCCGAGGATCTCGAGCGGCCGATCGTGGGCATTCTGAACACGACCTCCGACTACACCACCTGCCACCGGGACATGCCCCAGCTGATCGAGGCGGTCAAGCGCGGGGTGCTCGAGGCGGGCGGGCTCCCGTTCGTGTTCTCGGCGATGTCGCTGGGGGAGATCCTGACGAACCCGACGACGATGCTCTTCCGCAACCTCATGGCGATGGAGGTCGAGGAGCAGCTCGGCAACCAGCCGA
The DNA here is from genome assembly GCF_004028235.1 of Leucobacter muris. NCBI lineage: Bacteria > Bacillati > Actinomycetota > Actinomycetes > Micrococcales > Microbacteriaceae > Leucobacter > Leucobacter muris. The sequence goes on from NZ_CP035037.1 coordinate 1,135,764, forward strand.
TGGACTCGGTGGTGCTGCTGGGCGGCTGCGACAAGACGGTGCCGGCAGAGCTCATGGCCGCCGTCTCGAGCGACATCCCCTCGATCGCCCTCGTCGTCGGGCCCATGATGACGGGCAACTGGCGCGGCGAACGCCTCGGGGCGTGCACCGACTGCCGCCGCATGTGGGCCGACTACCGCGGAGCCGGCCTCGACGCGGAGGAGATCGCCGAGGTGACCCAGCAGCTCTGCCCCACGTCGGGCACCTGCATGGTCATGGGCACCGCCTCGACCATGGCGTGCGTGACCGAGGCCCTCGGCCTCATGCTGCCGACGGGGGCGACGGCCCCGGCCGTATCGAGCGACCGGCTGCGCCTCGGCGTGCGGACGGGTCGGGAGGCCGTGCGACTGATCGGCGACCCCGTCACGCCGCGCGAGATCCTCTCGGAGGACTCGTTCCACAACGCGATGACCGTGCTCTCCGCGATCGGCGGATCGACGAACGCCATCATCCACCTCACGGCGATCGCGAGGCGCATGGGCATCCGGCTGACGCTCGAGGACTTCGACCGGGTGTCGGCCGCGACGCCGCTCCTCGTCGACTGCAAGCCCGCGGGCAAGGGATACCTGCCCGACATGCACATCGCCGGGGGAGTGCCGGCGCTGCTGGCCGAGCTGAAGCCGCTGCTCAGGCTGGACGCGAAGACGGTCACCGGCAAGACGCTCGGCGAGCTCATCGAGTCGGCGACGAACGACACGCGCTGGCAGACGACGATCCGCACGCTCGACGAGCCGCTCGGCGACCCCGGGGCGCTCGTGGCGCTCAAGGGCTCGCTCGCGCCCGAGGGCGCCGTGCTGAAGGTGGCGGCGGCATCGGGGCGCTTCAACACGCACCGGGGGCCGGCGGCGGTGTTCGACTCGCAGGAGGATCTGGAAGCGCGCATCGACGATGAGTCGCTCGGATTGACCGAGGACCACGTCATCGTGCTGCGCAACATCGGCCCCGCGGCGGCGGGCATGCCGGAGGCCGGATCGGCGCCCATCCCGCAGTACCTCGCGAAACAGGGGGTGCGCGACATGGTGCGGATCAGCGACGGACGCATGAGCGGCACGTCGTACGGGACCGTCGTGCTGCACGTCGCGCCCGAGTCGTCGAAGGGCGGGCCGCTCTCGCTGGTGCGCGACGGCGACCTCATCGAGCTCGACGTCGAACGGCGGGTGCTCGATCTGCTCGTGGACGAGCAGGAGCTCGCACGCCGCACGCCCTCCGAGCCGAGGGCGATCGGGCGGGAGCGCGGCTACCGCAAGCTCTACCACGACAACGTGCTGCAGGCTCCGGAGGGCGCAGACCTCGGATTCCTCGTCGCCGACTGAGTGCGACCGGCGCTCGCGATCCCAGCCGCGGCGGGCGTCGGGCGCCGCGCAGGCGCGAGACGGGGTCCGCGGCTACGCCCGCGCCCGCGCCTCGATCACGTGGAAACCCTTGTCGCGCCCCGCGCGCGACACCTCGAGCCCTACGAACTCGGCCGCGATCCAGCGCTGCAGCGAGTCGGCCCCCAGGTGCTTCGCGACCACGAGATAGGCAGCGCCCCCGGGCAGCAGACGGGGGAGCCACGCGGCGAGGATCCCGTGCAGCACCTCCTTGCCGACCCGGATCGGCGGGTTCGACCGGATCTCGGCGAAGCCGAGGCCGCTCGGCACCTCATCGGGCGCCGCGACCCGCACGTTGCCGAGGCCGAGGCGTGCGGCGTTCTCGCGGGTGAGCTCCCGCGATCGCGCGTTCACGTCGACCGCCCAGACCTCGCGCCCGGGGGCCTCGATGGCCGCGTCGAGCGCGATCGGCCCCCACCCGCAGCCGATGTCGAGCACGGCGCCCTCCGGCGCCTCCTCGAGGCCCGGTACCGTGCGCAGCAGCACCTCCGTGCCGCGGTCGAGGCGGTCCGGGCTGAAGACGCCGCCCGCGGTGAGCACGGCGTGCGGGGAGCCGCCCAGCACCGCCTCGATCTCGCGGGGGCGGTAGTCGCCGGCGGGGGCCTCGGAGAAGTAGTGCTCGGTCACCCACTCAGTATCCCAGGCGCGAGGAGCGGCCGTGGCGGGCCGCTCCTTCGGATCGCGCCGATGCCTCGGGCCGGGATCCGCGTCCTCGTCCGAGATATCGGCGAGCCCCGAAGCACGGGCGGGTGCGGAGGATCGCGCTGTGGGCGAACGGCCGACACGCGCGGGATGATCCGACGTACACTGGAGGCCAGATGACAGAACGCTTCACAGAAGAATCAGACCTCGCACTCGACGACGTCGTCGTGAACGGCGAAGCGGACCGCGGTGCGAAGAGCGCGCAGCGCGCCGACTCCGCGAACGCCGCGTCGCAGGCCGACGCCTCCGAGGCACCCGCCGCAGGCGACGAACCCGGTGCTTCCGCGGCCCGGAGCGGCGCCGATTCCGGCACACCCGATGACGACTCCCACGCGGCCGACAGCGCCGATCCGCTCGAGCGGCTGCTCGCACGCGCCGCGCGCGGCGGCTCCGCGACCGTGATCCGCGACGCGGCGGCGCGCTCCGGCGGCCTCGGCGTCGACAACCTCACCGGCGGAGCGCAGGCACTCGGCGACGAGGCGCACGACCGGCTCGCCGAAGACCTCGAACTCATCCGACTCGAGCGCGAGGAGCGGGCGTCGCTCACGCGCGTGGCCGGCCTCTCGACCGAGCTCGAAGACGTCACCGAGGTCGAGTACCGGCAGCTGCGCCTCGAGAACGCCGTGCTCATCGGCGTCTACACGGGCTCCGCCCGACACGGGCTCGAAGAGGCCGAGAACTCGCTGCGCGAGCTCGCCGCCCTCGCCGAGACGGCGGGCGCCCGCGTGCTCGACGGCCTGCTGCAGCGCCGCGCGCACCCGGACCCCGCGACCTATCTCGGCAAGGGCAAGGCGCAGGAGCTCGCCGAGCTCGTCGCCGCCGTCGGCGCCGACACGGTCGTGGCCGACACCGAGCTGGCCCCGAGCCAGCGCCGCGCGCTCGAAGACGTGGTCAAGGTCAAGGTGATCGACCGCACCGCGGTGATCCTCGACATCTTCAGCCAGCACGCGAAGAGCCGCGAGGGCAAGGCCCAGGTCGAACTCGCTCAGCTCGAATACCTGCTGCCGCGCCTGCGCGGCTGGGGAGAGTCGATGTCGCGGCAGGCCGGTGGCCAGGTCGGCTCGGGCGGTGCGGGCATGGGATCCCGCGGCCCCGGCGAGACCAAGATGGAGCTGGACCGCCGCAAGATCCACACCCGCATGGCGAAGCTGCGCAAGCAGATCGCCGGTTTCGCCCCCGCCCGCGACGCGAAGCGCGCGAACCGCAAGCGGGGCGAGGTGCCGTCGGTCGCGATCGCCGGCTACACGAACGCGGGCAAGTCGAGCCTGCTGAACCGCCTCACGGGCACGCAGGAGCTCGTGCAGAACCAGCTCTTCGCCACACTCGACACGGCCGTGCGCCACGCCGAGACGGCCGACGGGCGCCGCTTCACCTACGCCGACACCGTCGGCTTCGTGCGCAACCTGCCCCACCAGCTGGTCGAGGCGTTCCGGTCGACCTTCGAGGAGGTGGGCGAGGCCGACGTGATCCTGCACGTGGTCGACGGGTCGCACCCCGACCCCGCCGCCCAGCTGCGCACCGTGCGCGATGTGATCGCCGAGGTCGACGCGCAGGGTATCCCCGAGATCGTGGCCTTCAACAAGGCCGATCTGCTCGACGAATCGCAGCGGCTCGTGCTGCACGGCCTCGCCCCCGACGCCGTGTTCGTCTCGGCGCGCACCGGCGAGGGCGTCGAGGAGCTGCGGCGCCGGATCGACGCGGCGCTGCCGGTTCCGGATCGCGAGGTCACCGTGGTGGTGCCCTACGACCGCGGCGAGCTCGTGGCCGAGCTGCACGAGCGCAACCGCGTGCTGTCGACGGAGTACGTCGAGCAGGGCACGCGGGTGCGCGCCTACGTGACGGGCGAGATGCTCGCGAAGCTCGACCCGTACCTGGCGTAGGCGGAGCCTTCGGGGCGGACGCCGACTCGAAGGCTGTAACACTTCGTAGTTCATACAGCGCAACATGCGCACTCCACGTCGGCGGTGCGGGATAGCGTGTGGGTGACCGGGCGCGGATCGCACCCGGTCGCGCACCCCACGTTCCCGAACCGAAGGACCCGCATGTCCGCAACGACGCCCCTGCCCAACGCCACGATCCTCGGGTACCCGCGCCTCGGCCGCCGCCGCGAGCTGAAGCGGGCCATCGAGTCCTACTGGAAGGGCAGCACGAGCGAGGGCGAGCTCCTCGAGACGGCTCGGGAGCTGCGCGCCGCGACCCGCTCGCGCCTCGTCGAGCTCGGCCTGCCCGCAGCGGGCGGCGCGGTGCCCGAGAGCTTCAGCTTCTACGACCAGGTGCTCGACGCGACGCTCGCGCTCGGCGCGATCCCGGGCCGCTTCGCCGACGTCGCGGCGCGCGAGGGCGCGAGCGACCTCGACGTCTACTTCGCGCTCGCGCGCGGCGACAAGGACCACCAGCCGCTCGAGATGACCAAGTGGTTCGACACGAACTACCACTACAGCGTTCCCGAGATCGACGAGCGCACCCCGTTTGCGGCGAACGCGGCCTCCCTCGTGGCCGGCGTCGCCGAGGCCGCGCAGCAGGGCGTCGAGCCGCGCCCCGTGCTCGTGGGCCCCGTCACCTACCTGCTGCTCGCGAAGGCCTCCGACGACGCCGGCGAGGGCTTCCGCCCCATCGATCGCCTCGACGAGGCGGTCGCGGTCTACGCCGAGCTGCTGAGCGCGCTCGCCGCCGCCGGCGCCTCCTGGGTGCAGCTCGACGAGCCCGCACTCGTCTCCGACTCGCTCTCGGTGCCGCGCGAGCAGACCCTCGCGCTCGTCGAGCGGGCGTACGGCGCGCTCGGCGCGGCGCCCGCGGCGCAGCGTCCGCAGATCCTGCTGACCGCGCCCTACGGCGACTCCTCCGGCGCGCTCCTGCGCCTTGGCGCGCTGCCCGTCGAGGCGGTGCAGGCCGACCTCGTGCGCGGCACACTGCCGATCGAGGCCCACGACTCCGGCGAGCTCGCGCGGGCGTTCGAGGGCACGCAGCTGGTCGCCGGTGTCGTCGACGGCCGCAACATCTGGCGCACCGATCTGCGCCAGTCGTTCGGCACCGCCGAGGCTCTGCAGCGCTCGGGCATCGCCGTGGTCGTCGGCACCTCCAACAATCTCCAGCACGTGCCGCACGACGTGAACGACGAGACCAAGCTCGACGAGCGCCTGAAGTCGTGGCTCGCCTTCGCCGACCAGAAGGTCGAGCAGGTGGCGATCCTCGCCCGCGGCCTCTCCGAGGGCTCCGCTGCCATCGAGGCCGAGCTGGCCGAGGTCGACCGGGTGCTCGCGGACCGCGCATCGGCCCCCGGCGTTCGCGTCGACGGCGTCCGGGATCGCGTCTCCGCCGTCGGCGAGGCCGATCGCAGCCGCGCCTCCGAGGGCGACCGCCGCGACGCGCAGAGCGCGCTCGGCATCCCGAGCCTCGCGACCACCACGATCGGCTCCTTCCCGCAGACCACCGAGATCCGCAAGGCCCGCGCCGCCTTCACGCGCGGCGAGATCGACCAGGAGGCCTACGACGGCTTCCTCCGCGAGGAGATCGAGCGCGTCATCCGGCTGCAGGAGCAGATCGGGCTCGACGTGCTCGTGCACGGCGAGGCCGAGCGCAACGACATGGTGCAGTACTTCGCCGAGCTGCTCGACGGCTTCGCGGTCACCGAGCACGGCTGGGTGCAGTCGTACGGCACCCGCGCCACCCGCCCCTCGATCCTGTGGGGCGACGTCTCGCGGCCCGCCCCCATGACGGTCGCGTGGTCGGCCTACGCGCAGTCGCTCACCGATCGCCTCGTCAAGGGCATGCTCACGGGCCCCGTCACGATCCTCGCCTGGTCGTTCGTGCGCGACGACCAGCCGCTCGCCGACACCGCGAACCAGGTGGCGCTCGCGCTGCGCGACGAGATCGACGATCTCGTCGAGGCCGGCATCAAGATCGTGCAGGTCGACGAGCCGGCGCTGCGCGAGCTGCTGCCGCTCGACGCCGACCGCCAGCCCGCCTACCTCGACTGGTCGGTGGGGTCGTTCCGTCTCGCGACGAGCGGGGCGGCCGCCGAGGTGCAGATCCACACCCACCTCTGCTACTCCGAGTTCGGCGAGATCATCGACGCGGTCGACGGCCTCGACGCCGACGTGACCTCGATCGAGGCGGCCCGCAGCCGCATGGACGTGGTCGAGCCCCTCGGTGATCACGGCTACTCGCGCGGCATCGGCCCGGGCGTCTACGACATCCACTCGCCCCGCGTGCCGAGCGTCGAGGAGCAGACCGAGCTGATCCGCATCGCCGCGAGCCGCATCCCCGGCGAGCAGCTGTGGGTGAACCCCGACTGCGGGCTCAAGACGCGCGGCTACGGAGAGACCGTGGAGAGCCTCACGAACCTCGTGCGGGCGGCTCAGGCGGTGCGCGAAGGAGCGGTGTGACGCTGCCCGACTCGCGGGCGCCGCAGCCCGGTGCGGCGGCGCCCTGGCCGAGCGATCGGCTCCCCACCGAGCCCGTCGGCTCGCTGCCGCGCCCGGCGCGGCTGCAGCGCGCGGTGCTCGACGCCGAGACGGGGCTCGCCTCGCAGGCCCAGCTGCGCGCCGAGCAGGATCTCGCGGTGCGCGACACCCTCGACCGCCTGGCGGCGACCGGCTCGCCGATCATCTCCGACGGCGAGCAGCGCAGGCACAGCTTCGCGAGCTATCCGCTCGGCACCGACGAGGTCGAGGAAGGGCCGGTCTTCGCGGTGTTCGCCGACGGCCACCACCGGGTGATCCCGAGCCTCGCAAGCGCACCGTTCGCCTTCCGCGCGTGGGCCGCCGATGACGTGTCGGCGGCTCGCGAGCTGACCGACCTGCCGCTCAAGCAGGCCGTGATCTCGCCGTCGATGCTGTCGCTCATGGTGCCCGATGCGGGCCTCGGCGACTACTCGCGCGACGACTTCCTGAACGACGTGGTCGACGGCTGCGCCGACGACATCGCGCGCTGCTTCGCCGCGGGCGCCTCCCGCGTCACGATCGACTTCACGGAGGGGCGCCTCGCGCTGCGCCGTGATCTGCGCGCCCCGTGGGCCGGCCCCGAAGCGCTGGGAGGCTTCATCGAGCTCATCAACCGGGTGCTGGATCGCCTCGAGCCGCGGCAGCGCGCCGCGGTGGGCGTGCACACCTGCCCCGGCAACGACAACGACTCGGCGCACAGCGCCGACATCGACTACGCCGAGCTGATCCCCGAGCTGTTCCAGATCGAGGCGGGGTACTTCCTGGTGCAGGCCGCGGGGGAGAAGGATCCGGATCGTGTCGCCCGTCTCGTCGGCGGTCAGCTGCGCGGACGGGCATCCCGCGGGCGCGCCCCGCGCGTGCTCATCGGCGTGACCAACCCCACCCATCCGAGGCTCGAGACGGCCGAGCAGATCCGCGACCAGCTCGTGCGGGCGGCGCGCTTCGTGCCGCCCGAGCTGCTCGGCTCTACCGACGACTGCGGGTTCTCGCCCTACCTCATCGACGAGAAGCCGCGGCACGGCTCGCCCGACTTCGCCCGCGACGTGGCCTTCGCCAAGATCGCCGCTCGGGTGCGGGGCACCGAGCTGGCGTCCGAGGCCCTGGCGGGAGCGGCGTCGTGAGCCCGCTGCCGCTCGCGGGCAGCGCGCCCACCCGCGCCCGCTTCTCCTTCGAGGTGTTCCCGGCGCGCAGCGGCGCCGCCGCCCTCGCCCTCGGGCACGCCGTGCAGCACCTCTCCGCAGCCGGCCCCGACTTCATCTCGGTCACCTACGGGGCGAACGGGTCCAACCGCGACGCGTCGCTCGACCTGCTGAAGTACCTGCGCGATCACACCGACGCACTGCCGCTCGCACACCTCACCACGGTCGGTGAGAGCCGCGATGCGGTGCGCGAGACGATCCACCGCATCATGGACGCCGGCGTGCACGACTTCCTCGCCCTGCGCGGCGACCCGCCGCGGGGGCTCGACGAGCACGACCCTGCGGTGACGGGATCCCTGTCGTCGCTCGAGCTGGTCGATCTGGTCGCCGAGGCCCGCGCCGAGCGACCGCCGCTCACGAGCGTCGGGCGCACCGCCGTGGCCGCGTACCCGAACGGGCACCCGCTGTCGCGATCGCGTTCGCAGGACATCGAATGGCTCATCGAGAAGCAGGAGGCCGGCGCGCAGTTCGCCGTCACGCAGCTCTTCTTCCGGGCCGAGGAGTACCTCGGCTTCGTGGGCGACGCCCAGAGCGCGGGGCTGCGGATCCCCGTGCTGCCCGGGCTCATGCCGGTCTCGACGAGTGCGCAGCTGCGCAAGGTCGCGTCGCTGGCGGGTCGCCCGGCCCCCGAGGGGCTGGAACGGGCACTCGAGGAGGCCGGGGGATACGCGCCCGAGCTGGGCGTGGAGCACACGGTCGACCTCGCACGCGCGCTGCTCGCCGGGGGAGCCCCGTCGGTGCACCTCTACACCTTCAACCGGCACGAGCAGGTGCTGGCCGTGCTGCGCGAGCTGCAGCTGCTGACGCCGGATCCGATCGGCTGAGGGTACGGCAGCGCCGGGCGCTTCCGCGGCGTTCGGCCGCTCGCCACCGCGTGCCGACGCCGGGCCGGGGGCGGCCCCGGCCCGGCCTGCGCGATCAGACGGAGCGGAAGACCGCGACGACGCGGCCGAGCACCTCGGCGTGGTCGCCGAGGATCGGCTCGAACGCGCTGTTGCGCGGCAGCAGCCACGTGTGGCCGTCGCGGCGGCGGAAGACCTTGACGGTCGCCTCGCCGTCGAGCATCGCCGCGACGATGTCGCCGTTCTCGGCCTCGCGCTGCTGGCGCACGACCACAAAATCGCCGTCGCAGATCGCCGCATCGATCATGGAGTCGCCCACCACGCGCAGCATGAACAGCTGGCCGTCGCCCACGAGCTGCCGGGGGAGCGGCACGATCTCCTCGACCTGCTGGTCGGCCGTGATCGGCACGCCCGCGGCGATCTGCCCGACCAGGGGCACGTAGGCGGCTTCCTCGACCTGCTGCGCGGGGGCGTCGGCGATGGCCGCGCTCGTGCTCGCCAGCTCGACGAGGATCTCGAGTGCTCGGGGCCGGTTCGGATCGCGGCGGATGTACCCGCCGAGCTCGAGGCGGCTGAGCTGGTGGGTGACGCTCGAGAGCGAGGAGAGCCCGACGGCGTCGCCGATCTCGCGCATGCTGGGCGGGTAGCCGCGAGTGTCGACCGAGCGCGCGATGCACTCGAGGATCGCCTGCTGCTTCTCGCTGAGGGGCTTCCGGGAGTGGGGAGCGTCGCTCATCGCTGTCCTTTCCGAGGCCCGAGGGCGGTGGCGGGAGGGTCGGATCCATGAATGTCAGTGGTTGCTGATTCAGTGATGCCGTTGCTCGAAACCATAGCCGCTGCATTCGAACACCGCCAAACAAGTGTTCGAGTGTCGCGGAAAAGATCGAAACATGTGTTCGAAGATCTTGCTTGCGGTTTCGATTCATCGAAGATATATTCGAAACAGATGTTCGCCCCGATGTGATACTCGCGGCGGCGCGGAAGAACAGGAGAGACCACCATGAGCGCACAGGCGGTTCTGCAGCACGAGTCGTACGAGGTTCGCCCCCCGAAGGCGAACGCGAAGCTGCGCCTCACGCGTCGCGGGCGAGTGGTCTTCGGATCGCTGGCCACCGTGATGGTCGCGGGCCTGCTCGCGCTGGCGGCGACGTTCGCGGGCCCCCAGGCCTTCGCGTCGGAAGAGGGCGCTTCCGGCCAGCAGTTCCACTACGTGGTCGTGCAGCCCGGTGCTTCGCTCTGGTCGCTCGCGACCGAGCTCGACCCCGAGGCCGACCCGCGCGACCTGGTCGCCGAGATCGTGCAGCTCAACCAGCTCGACGGCTCTGGCATCGAGGCGGGCGAGGCGATCGCGGTGCCGCTGCGGTACTCCGACAGCCCCGCGGTGTTCGGGGCCGACGAGCTCGATACGTGAGGGTGTGAAGCCTGAGCGATCGAAGCGTGCGCGTTCGAAGGCGTCCCGGGCGCACCCACTAGGTTCCGACCCTGCGCGCCGGCCTCGCGAGCCGGCGGCGCCCCGGGGAGGTTCTAAACTGGTGCGGTGACCAGCCTGAGCGATCTCCCTCTCCGCGCCAACCTCGTCGGCAAGCAGCCCTACGGGGCTCCCCAGGATCCCGTGCCGGTGAGCCTCAACGTCAACGAGAACACGCATCCGATCCCCGAGGGCGTGGTTGCCGACATCGCGGAGTCGCTCGCGCAGGCGGTTCACGGAGTGAACCGCTATCCCGACCGCGAGTTCACCGAGCTGCGCGAGGCCCTGGCCGGTTATCTCGGCCATGGCCTGACCGTCGAGCAGCTGTGGGCGGCGAACGGCTCGAACGAGGTGCTGCAGCAGATTCTGCAGGCGTTCGGCGGCCCCGGGCGCTCGCTGCTGAGCTTCACGCCCACCTACTCCATGTACCCGCTGCTCGCCTCGGGCACCGACACGGAGTGGATCGCCGTTGCGCGCCCCGCCGACTACGCCCTCACCCCCGAGCTCGTGGTCGGCGCCCTGCGCGAGCACCGGCCCGACATCGCCATCCTGTGCGGCCCCAACAACCCCACCGGCACGCCGCTCGACCGCGAGGTGATCCTCGCCGCCTATGAGGCCTTCGACGGCATCCTCATCGTCGACGAGGCCTACCACGAGTTCGACGCGCAGCGCGAGAGCGCGGTCGCGCTGCTGCCCGGCCGCCATCGCCTGCTCGTCTCGCGCACCATGAGCAAGGCCTTCGCCTTCGCCGGCGTGCGCCTCGGATATCTCGCGGCAGACCCCGCCGTGATCGACGCCCTGCGCCTCGTGCGACTGCCGTACCACCTCTCCGCGCTCACGCAGGCCGCGGCTACCGCCGCCATACGCCACTCCGACGAGATGCTCGCCACCGTCGCCGACATCCGCGATCAGCGCGATCGGCTCGCCGCCGCACTCGTGCAGCTCGGCTACGAGGTGCACCCGTCCGGCGCGAACTTCCTGCTGGTCGGCGGCTTCGACGATCCGGCAGCGGTCTTCGAGTCGCTGCGCGCGCAGGGTATCCTGATCCGCAACCTCGGCATCGAGGGGCACCTGCGCATCACCGCCGGGACCGAGAGCGAGACCACCGCCGTGATCGAGGCGATCGCGGCGCTGACGCCGACTGCGCGCTGACGCCCGCCCTGCCGCGTGGACGGCCGCCTCGACGCGGAGAGCGTGCGCTTCAGATACAAGTGACAGCTATCTTCCGTGCGTGCGGATAGGATCGAGGCGATGTCTCAGCACGAACACGACGGCGCGAGCGACGCCGAGAACGCCCCGGGCGCGGGCGACGCCCCCACGAGCGAGGGCCTCGCCGCCGATACCGCGCAACGCGCCGACGCGTCGGGCTCGGTGTCGACCGCTCGGTCCGTCGAGGCCGGCGAACCGCTCCCCGCCGGGCCGGCCGAACCGGCGCCGGTCGCCGTCGCGGCGGCCCCGCGTCGGCGAGGGGCGGCCGAGACCCTCGACCGCCGCGCGCTCGAGCGGCGCTACCGCCTGATGCGCAACCTCGTCGTGCTGCTCGTGGCGCTCGTCGTGGTGCTCGGCGGCGTCTCGGTCTCGCAGCTCGTGCAGCTGCAGAGCGCGGAGACCGTCGGCGCAGCGGCCTCCGCGACCGGCGCGTCGGCCGAGGCGGGTGCCTCGGCGCAGCCCGGCGAAGCCGGCAGCTGCCCCGCGCCCGAGCGCCGCGAGCCGAACGACCCGATGGCGCTCGGCGACGTCGACGCCCCCGTGGTGATCGCCGAGTGGACCGACTTCCGCTGCCCCTACTGCGGCGTGTTCTCGCGCGACACCCTGCCGACGCTGATCGAGGAGTACGTCGACACCGGCAAAGTGCGACTCGAGGTGCACGACGTCGACTTCATCGACGGCGACGTCTCCGCGCGGGTGGCGGTGGCCGCGCGCGCGGCCGGGGAGCAGGATCGCTACTTCGAGTACCTCTTCGAGGTCTACGACGCGATGCACCAGGAGCGCCCCGAGATCACCGACTCGTTGCTCGTCGACTACGCGAAGCAGGCGGGCGTGCCCGACATCGCGCGTTTCACCGCCGACCTCGACAGCTCCGAGCTGCTCGCCGAGCTGCGCGCCAGCAGCGCGCAGGCCAAGCAGCTGGGCGTGGGATCGGTGCCGTTCTTCGCCGAGACCGACGGCTGCCAGGTGCTGCAGGGCGCGCAGCCGATCGAGCAGTTCCGCGGCTTCCTCGACAGCGCGGTCGCCGCTGCCGAGCAGGGCCGCGGCGAGTAGCGCGAGGTGGAGCTCACCCTGCTCGGCGCCTTCCTCGGCGGCGCCCTGACCCTGCTCAGTCCCTGCTCGGCGATGCTGCTGCCCGCGTTCTTCGCCTACGCGTTCAGCAGCCCGGGTGCACTGATCGCGCGCACCGGCGTCTTCTTCCTCGGCCTCGCGACCTCGCTCGTGCCGCTCGGGCTGCTCGCCGGCACCGTGGGCGCTTGGGTGACGCTGCACCGGGACGGTCTCATGACGGCCGCGGCGATCGTGGTCATCGTGCTGGGCGTCGCGATGCTTCTCGGCGTGCGACTGCCCGCCATGACGCGCCAGCGCGGCGCGAAGAGCACCTCGATCGCGTCGGTCTACGCGCTCGGCACCGTGTACGGACTCGCCGGAGTGTGCGCGGGGCCGCTGCTCGGCGCAGCACTGACGATGGCCGCCTACGGCGGCAACGCGCTGCTCGGAGGCGTCGTGATGCTCGTCTTCGCGGCCGGCATGGCCCTGCCGCTGCTGCTGCTCGCCCTGCTCTGGGAGCGCGTGCCCGGGGTGCGCCGCCTCGTGCGCCCCCGAGAACTCGTGATCGGTCGCTGGCGCAACGCGTGGAGCAGCGTGATCGGCGGAGCGATCACGGTCGGCATCGGTGTGCTCCTGCTCGCGACGCGCGGCACGAGCACCCTCGGCAGCATGCTGGGGTACTCCGAACAGGCGCGCCTCGAGGGATGGGTGCAGCACGCCTCCGCCGCGATCCCGAACTGGGTGTTCCTCGTCGTGGTGCTGACCGCCGGCGGGCTCTGGTTCGCGGTGCGCCAGGCGCTGCGCCGCGATCCCGAACCGCCGCTCGCCGCACCCGCAGGGACCGGCGCCGGCGAACCCCGATAGAATCATGGCCATGACCGCAGCAGCACGCACCGCCTCGCTCGAGCGCTCCACGAGCGAGTCGCAGATCAGCCTGAGCCTCGACCTCGACGGCACGGGCGCATCCGACATCGACACCGGTGTGCCCTTCTTCGACCACATGCTCACGGCGCTGGCGCGCCACTCGCTCACCGACCTCACCGTGCGGGCGCGCGGCGACGTGCACATCGACGTGCACCACACCGTCGAGGACACGGGTATCCTGCTCGGCCAGGCGATCCTCGAGGCGCTCGGCGACAAGAGCGGCATCTCGCGCTACGGCGACGCCCTCGTGCCCCTCGACGAGGCGCTCGCGCAGGCCGTGGTCGACATCTCGGGCCGCCCCTACCTCGTGCACTCGGGCGAGCCCGCAGGGTTCGAGTTCCACCTCATCGGCGGCCACTTCACGGGGTCGATGGTGCGCCACTTCTTCGAGGCGCTGGTGCTGAACGCGCGGCTCACCGTGCACCTCAGACTGATCGAGGGGCGGGATCCGCACCACATCGCCGAGGCCGAGTTCAAGGCGTTCGCCCGCGCTCTGCGCCAGGCGAAGGCGCTCGACCCGCTCGTCGCAGGCATCCCGTCGACCAAGGGAGCCCTGTGACGGGGAGCGAGCGCGTCGCCGACGGTGCTGATGGGAACGGTCCGCGCAAGCGCGTCGCCGTTCTCGACTACGGCTCGGGCAATGTGCACTCCGCGGTCAAGGCGCTCGCGAAGGCGGGCGCCGAGGTCGAACTGACCCGGGATCCGCGCGCGGTCGCCGAGGCCGACGGTCTGCTCGTGCCCGGCGTGGGCGCGTTCGACGCCGTGATGCGGCAGTTGCGCGCGGTGCGCGGCGACGAACTCATCGATCGCAGGCTCGCCGGCGGTCGCCCCGTGCTGGGCATCTGCGTGGGCGAGCAGGTGATGTTCGAGCGCGGCGTCGAGCGCGGCGTCGAGACCGAGGGGCTCGGCCAGTGGCCGGGCACCGTGCGCCGCCTCGAGGCCGACGTGCTGCCGCACATGGGCTGGAACACCGTCGAGGCGCCCGAGAACTCGGTGCTGTTCCGCGGCATCGCCCACGAGCGCTTCTACTTCGTGCACAGCTACGCGGTCACCGACTGGGCCCTCGAAGGGCGCGGCGCGGCGACCAGGCCGATCGTGACGTGGGCCGAGCACGGCGAGCGATTCGTCGCCGCCGTCGAGAACGGCCCGCTGAGCGCGACCCAGTTCCACCCCGAGAAGTCCGGCGAAGCCGGCATCCAGCTGCTGCGCAACTGGATCTCGACCCTCTGACACCCGACTCTCGTACCAAGGAGAACCGCACACATGAGTGAACTGGCGCAGGGCCCCAAACTTCAGCTGCTGCCCGCGATCGACATGGTCGACGGCAAGGCGGTGCGCCTCACCCAGGGCGAGGCCGGCACCGAGACCAACTACGGCAGCCCGGTCGACGCGGCACTCGACTGGATCGAGCAGGGCGCGGAGTGGATCCACCTCGTCGACCTCGACGCCGCCTTCGGGCGCGGCAGCAACGTCGCGGTGGCGCGCAAGATCATCAAGCGCGCGGGCGACGTCAACATCGAGTTCTCGGGCGGCATCCGCGACGACGCGAGTCTCGAGGCCGCGCTCGAGATGGGGGCGCGCCGCGTGAACCTCGGCACTGCCGCGCTCGAGAACCCGGAGTGGACCCGCGCGGTGATCGCCCGCTACGGCGAGCAGATCGCCGTCGGCCTCGACGTGCGCGGCGAGACCCTCGCCGCCCGAGGCTGGACCGAGGAGGGCGGCAACCTCTGGGACGTGCTCGAGCGCCTCGAGGACGCGAACTGCGCCCGCTACGTCGTGACCGACGTCACCAAGGACGGCACCCTGCGCGGGCCGAACATCGAGCTGCTGAAGCAGGTCTGCGCCCGCACCTCCCGCCCGGTCGTGGCGTCGGGCGGCGTGTCGAGCCTCGACGACCTCGCCGCGCTGCGCGAGATCGTGCCGCTCGGCGTCGAGGGCGCGATCGTGGGCAAAGCGCTCTACGACGGGGCCTTCACGCTCGCGGCGGCTCTCGATGTGGCCGGGCGCTAGCGCTCGATCACTGCTTCGCGCGAGCACAGATGGCGATCAAGAAGCTCCCCTCGACGGGTGACGCGCCGCGTTCGACGGGCGTCCCCGAGAGCCTGGAGCCGGGCGGGGCGGCCGACTCGGCGGGCTTTCCGTGGGAGGGGCGCACCTTCGACCACCACGGCACGGCGTTCGCGGGCGACGACGGCGGGACGCCGGCCGAGCTGAGCGACGCCGTCGCCGCCCTGCGGCGGGCCGCCGCCGCGCTCGGCTCCGGCGAGCCGGGTGCCGCGCATCTCGACGCGCTCGCGGACGCCCACGCCGAGGCGATCGTCGCGCTCTCCCGGGTGCGCGTGCTGATCCCGTTGCTCGCGGAGGCGGGCGACACGGGGATCACCCCCGACGGTCGCACGGTCGAGAAGTCGCAGGAGCTGTCGATCGTGACCGTCTCCGCGCCCGACGGGCGGCGGGTCATGCCGGTGTTCAGCTCGGTCGAGGCGATGGGGGCCTGGCACGCAGAGGCGCGGCCGATCCCGGTGCCCGGCCCCCAGGCCGCCCTCGCCGCCGCCCAGGAGCAGACCGACCTCATCATCGTCGACCCGGGATCGCCCGCCCAGGAGCTCGGCGTGCGACGCACGCAGCTGCAGGCGATGGCTCTCGGGGAACGGCGGCTTCCGGCGTGGGCGGATCCGCGAGTGCTCGAGGCGTTCCGGGCGTCGACGGCGGCGGACCCTCGCGTCGTCGAGGTGCTGCTGCTGCCGGGCGATCCCGAGGCGCGCTTGCTCGCCCCCGAGACCGACGTGGTGCTGCGTCTCGCCCCCGGGCTCGACCGCGAGGAGCTGCAGCGCATCGTGGCCGACGCGCAGCAGCGCTGGGCCGCGAGCGAGCTCGTCGCCGAGCGCGTCGACTCGCTGCGCATCCGCGCGCTCGCCGCCTGAGGGAGCCGGCAAATCCCGAGTCGGATTTCCTCCTTTCCCGCAAGGGGAGGTGCGCATGTCGGAGGCTGCTGTTACGCTTGCGTACACATCCGGCTCACAGCGAAGGAGCACGCCTCATGACCTCGAGTACCGCAGCGACGGCAGCGCAGCCGCGCGCCGAGTGGACCGGCCAGATCGGCTTCATCATCTCCGCCATCGGCTCGGCAGTCGGGCTCGGCAACATCTGGCGCTTTCCCGGCGTCGCCTACGAGAACGGCGGCGGCGCCTTCCTCATCCCGTACATCGTCGCGCTGCTCACAGCGGGCATCCCGATCCTGTTCCTCGACTATGCCATCGGCCACCGCTTCCGCGGTTCGGCGCCGCTCGCGCTGCGGCGGCTGGCCGGCAGGCTCGGAGAGGGCATCGGCTGGTTCCAGGTGATGATCTGCGTGTTCATCGCCATCTACTACACCGCGGTGCTGGCCTGGGCGGCGAGCTACTTCGTGTTCTCGTTCTCCCTGCCGTGGGGCGACGACGCGACCGGGTTCTTCGTGGGCGAGTACCTCAAGCTCTCAGACGCGTCGTTCACCATGGAGTTCGTGCCGGGCGTGCTCATCCCGCTCGTGCTGATGTGGCTCGTCACGCTCGTCGTGCTGGGCGCGGGCGTGGTGAAGGGCGTGCAGCGGCTCAACATGATCGCGATCCCGCTGCTGATCGTCGGCTTCCTGGCACTCGTGGTGCGCGCGCTCATGCTGCCGGGCGCGGCAGACGGGTTGAACGCGCTCTTCACGCCCGACTTCGCGGCGCTCGCCGATCCGGCCGTGTGGGTCGCCGCCTACAGCCAGATCTTCTTCTCGCTGTCGGTCGCGTTCGGCATCATGATGACCTACGCCTCCTATCGCAAGCGGCGCTCGAACATGACCACCCCGGGCCTCGTCGTGGCCTTCGCCAACTCGTCGTTCGAGATCCTCGCGGGCATCGGGGTGTTCGCGACCCTCGGCTTCTTCGCGTTCCAGCAGGGCATCACTGTGAACGAGCTCGAAGGCCTCACGGGCGTGGGCCTCGCCTTCATGACGTTCCCCGCGATCGTCGCCGAGATGCCGGGCGGCCCGTTCTTCGGCGCCCTGTTCTTCGGTTCGCTCACCCTCGCGGCGCTCACCTCGCTCATCTCGATCCTCGAGGTCGTCTTCGCGGGCGTCATCGACAAGTTCGGGATCGGTCGTAAGGCGGTCTCCTACGGGCTCGGGGGCGTGCTCGCCGTGGTCTCTCTGCTGCTGTTCGGCACCACCTCGGGCCTCATCGCGCTCGACACCATCGACAACTGGGCGAACAACATCGGCATCGTCGCCTCCGCGGTCGTCATGAGCGTCACGGTGCTCTGGATCCGGCGCGCGGGTCGCGAGCTGAGCGGGCATCTCAGCGCCCTGTCGACCTTCAAGGTCGGTCGCATCTGGCTGTTCCTCGTCTCGGTGCTGGGCCCGGTCGTGCTGGGCTACATGCTCATCGCGACGGTGGTGAAGCTCATCAACGAGCCGTACGAGGGCTACGACGAGACCTACCTGCTGATCGTGGGGTGGGGCTCGGTGCTCGTGATGATCGTCGGATCGATCGTGCTCACGGCCCTGCCGTGGAAGTTCGCCCCCGACCGCTTCACGCCCTGGCCGCCGCTCGACGCCTCGGGCAAGCCGGTCGCGGTCGGTGCCGGGCCCGCGGTCGGGCGCCCCACCGGGCGCGGCGGCTCGACAGCGAGCCACATCAGCGGCCCCGCGCGGGGCGCAGCCGACGACTCCGCAGATATCGAGGGAGGTGCGCGATGACCCCCGTCGCGATCCTGTTCCTGGTGCTCTCCACCGTCGTGGTGTGGGGCGGCCTCATCGCGAGCGTGGTGTTCCTCGGACGGCGATCCGAGATCGCCGAGTACCCGCCGGGCGGCGACGACCCCGCGGGCGAAGAGGTCTACGACCTGCCACCCATCCGCGACACGTGAGCCGCCCGCGGCCGCACTGCGGCCCGCCGACGGGTGGCTCTAGAACAGGTTGAGCAGCAGCACGTAGCAGGCGGTGCCCGCGGCGATGCTGAGCAGCGCGCGGCGTCGGCCGAGCAGGTGCACCACGACCGTGACCGCCGAGGCCGCCGCGATCGCCCACACCTCGCCGGGGCGGGCGAGCACCTCGCCGCGCAGCACCACGACGACGAGGATCAGCAGCAGGCCGGCGGGCATCCAGCGGCCGAGACGCTGCACGAGCTTCGACTTGCGCAGCGGCTCAGCACCGCGAACGGCACCGCCCGCAATGCGAGGGTGATGAGACCGCCGATCGCGATCGCGGCGATGAGGTACCAGAGGGGTGCGTCAGGCATCGCGGCCTCCCTGCGCGTCGGCGGAAGCCGAACCGGCGTCGCCCTCGACAGTGCTGCCGGGCTCGCCCGATCCCGAGGCGCAGGTCGCGGAACCGCCGCCGGCTCCCGTATCGCCGACCGGCGAGACCGCGCCCGGCGCGGCTCTGCGCGTCAGGAGGTGCCGCACGACCAGCAGTGTGGTGAAGATCAGGAGGCCCGCGAGCAGGGCCGAATCGGGGGCGAGGAGGATCGCGACCGTCACCGCGAGGCCCGCGAGCACGATCGAGGGGACCTCGCGTCGGCTGCGCGCCGCGTCGAGGGTCATCACGATGAACAGCGCGTAGAGGGCGAACTCGAAGCCCTCGATCGGCTCGGGCAGCGACGAGGCGATCGCGACGCCCACCAGGCCTCCGACCACCCAGTACGCCTGCATCGCGAGCTGTCCCGTCACGATGCGGGCGGAGGTGAGCCGCTCCGGGGGCATCAGCACGTAGGTCGCATAGGCCTCGTCGATGAGGGCGTACACGGAGTAGGCGCGCGGCCACCCCCTCCGCACCCGCGACAGCGGAAACGAGAGCGCGTAGAAGACGTGCCTGAAGTTCAGGGCGAACACGGTGGCCGCGATGGTGAGCAGCGGGGTGGCCGAGGCCAGCATGCTCACCATCAGCAGCTCCACCGACCCCGCGAAGATCCCCACCGAGAGCGCGGGCGCGAGCCACCACGGCAGCCCGGCCTGCACGACCAGCATGCCGAGGGCGACGCCGAGCGGGAAGATCCCGATCCCCACACCCAGGGAGTCGCGCACGCCCAGCGCGATGCCGGCTCGCCGCGACGGGGGAGCGGGCGTGCGGGCTGCTGAGGTCACCCCACTATGGTGCCCGAGAATCGCCGCAATGTGCATGCGAAGTCGGTCGCGACAACGGCGCCTGTGGCAATATATGCGCATGGACCGTCTGGATCGCGCAATCATCGATGAGCTGGAGCGAGAGGGGCGGCTCAGCAATGTCGAACTGGCGTCGCGGGTCGGGCTCACTCCCGGCCCGTGCCTGCGCCGGGTGCAGCGCCTCGAGGCCTCGGGCGTGATCCTCGGATATCGTGCCGTCATCGACCCCCAGGCGACGGCTCGAGGCTTCGAGGTCATCCTGCACGTCGACCTGAGCACCCAGGAGGCGGCGGTGGTCGAGGGGTTCGAGCGCGAGGTCGCGCGTCTCGACGAGGTGAGCGAGTTCAAACGGCTCTTCGGCACTCCCGACTACTTCCTGCGCGTCGCCGTCGCCGACCTGGTCGCCTACGAGGAGTTCCTCACCAAGCGCATCATGGCGCTGAAGGGCGTCGGCAAGGTGAGCTCGCACTTCGCGATGAAGAACCTGAAGGGCTGAGCGCGCGGGCCGACGACCGACACTCGGTCGGTGCGCCGGCTCTTTCCGCACCGGCGTCGGCTCGATAGCATCGAGCCCATGAGCCTCCACGCCTCGACCTCGCGCTACGAGCGCACCCCCGTTCGCCGTGTCGGCCGCAGCGGCCTGCACCTGCCGCTCCTCTCGCTCGGCCTCTGGCAGAACTTCGGCGACGATCGCCCGCACGAGACCCAGCGCGAACTGGTGCTCGGCGCCTTCGAGCGGGGCATCTTCCACTTCGACCTCGCCAACAACTACGGCCCGCCCTACGGCGCCGCCGAGCGCAACTTCGGGCGGATCCTGCGCGACGACCTGGCCGCGCATCGAGACGAACTCGTCATCTCGACGAAGGCCGGGTGGGACATGTGGCCCGGCCCCCACGGTGCGGGCGCGAGCCGCAAGCACCTCGTCACGAGCCTCGACCGCTCGCTCGAGCGACTCGGCCTCGACCGCGTCGACATCTTCTACACGCACCGGCCCGATCCCCGTACGCCGCTCGAGGAGACCGCGGCCGCGCTCGACCACATCGTGCGCTCGGGCCGCGCCCACTACGTCGGCATGTCCTCCTACTCCGCCGACGCAGGCCGGCAGCTCGCCGGCATGCTGCGCCAGCTCGGAACGCCCGTCACGATCCACCAGCCCTCGTACAGCATGCTGAACCGCTGGATCGAGACCGAGGGGCTGCTCGACGTCGCCGCCGACGAGGGCTTCGGGGTGATCGGCTTCACGGCGCTCGCCCAGGGCATGCTCACCGACAAGTACCTCGACGGCGTTCCCGAGGGCTCGCGCGCCGCGAGTCCCGGCAGCTTCAGCTCCTCGGCCCTCACCGATGAACTGCGCGACAGCCTGCGCGGCCTCGCCGCGATCGCCTCCGAGCGCGGGCAGAGCCTCGCGCAGCTCGCGCTCGCGTGGGCGCTGCGCGACCCTCGCGTCACGAGCCTCGTGATCGGGGCGAGCCGTCTCTCACAGCTCGACGAGAACTGGCGCGCGCTCGAGCAGCTCGACTTCGACGCCCAGGAGCTCGCGGAGATCGAGGACCTGCTCGGCCGCGCTGACGCCGATGTCGACCTGTGGCGCGACGCCCGCCGTGGCGGCGAGGTGCCGCTGCTCGGCTGAACGGGCCCGCTCAGATCACCGAGCCGGTGTACTTCTCGCCGGGGCCGGCACCGGGCGCGTCGGGGATCGCGGAGGCCTCTCGGAAGGCGAGCTGCACCGACCGCAGCCCGTCGCGCAGGGGGCGCGCGTGCGAGTCGCTGATCTCGGGGGCGCCCGCGGTGATGAGGCCGGCGAGCGCGTTGATGAGCTTGCGGGCCTCGTCGAGGTCGGTCTCGTTCTCGGGATCGTCGGCCAGACCGCACTTGATGGCGGCAGCGCTGAGCAGGTTCACCGCGGCCGCGGTGATGACCTCGACGGCCGGAACCTCGGCGATGTCGCGGGCCGCCTGAGACGCGGCCTGCGTCTCGGCCTCGTGGATCGATGCGTCCTGCTGCGGGTTCTCGCTCATGCTGTCCTGACTGTCTCGGGGATATCTGTGCTAAACTTGCCTGTGGTTCTCGGCTACTTGCCGAGATGCGGAAGAGGAGATTCTCCCACCCGGCACCGCTTTCAAGGTTACCGGGTAGTTGGCACCCCGCCGTTCGCGGCAGCTCGAGAAGGGTGCGGGCGGCGCGTGCGCGGCCCTGATCTCCGTCCGTCGCTCCGAATCCGGGGCGCCCATCACCTGAGATCAGAGGAGCCGGCGATCAGCGATCCCCGTACGAATGACAGAATCCGCGTCCCCGAGGTGCGACTGGTAGGACCCAGTGGCGAGCAGGTCGGGGTCGTCCCGATCGAGACTGCGCTGCGCCTGGCGGCCGACGCCGATCTCGATCTCGTCGAGGTCGCCCCGAACTCGAAGCCTCCCGTGGCGAAGATCATGGACTTCGGCAAGTTCAAGTACGAGGCGGCTCAGAAGCAGAAGGAAGCCCGTCGCAACCAGGCCAACACCGTCCTCAAAGAGGTGCGCTTCCGCCTGAAGATCGACAAGCACGACTACGAGACCAAGACGAAGCGTGCCGTCGGCTTCCTGTCGCAGGGCGACAAGGTGAAGGCCATGATCCTGTTCCGCGGCCGCGAGCAGTCGCGCCCCGAGATGGGCGTGCGCCTGCTGCAGCAGTTCGCCGAGGACATCGCGGAGTTCGGCACCGTCGAGTCGAGGCCCCGCATCGACGGTCGCAACATGGTGATGGTCATCTCGCCCATCAAGAACAAGTCCGAGGCGAAGGCCGAGCAGAACGCTCGCCGTGCCGAGGAGAAGGCCATCCGCAAGGCGGACAAGGCGGCCGGATCCGCCTCCGCCGGCGAGTAATCTGCGGCGCACTGCCCCGCGCAGCTGCCCCGCGCCATACGCAGCCGTTCGCGGCGCGCACACAACAAGGAGAAATCGATGCCCAAGCAGAAGACCCACTCGGGGGCCAAGAAGCGCTTCAAGCTCACCGGCTCCGGCAAGCTGATGAAGCAGCAGGCCGGCATGCGCCACAACCTCGAGGTCAAGGCCTCGAAGCGCAAGCGCCGCCTGAACGCTGAGCAGGTGCTCGCCAAGGGCGACGCCAAGCAGGCGATGAAGCTCCTCGGCCACTGAGCCGCGAGCACCCAGCTTTCATCTGAGATTTTCGTAAGGAAGAACTGAAATGGCTAGAGTCAAGCGGGCAGTCAACGCCCACAAGAAGCGTCGCGTCATCCTCGAGCGCGCCGAGGGCTACCGCGGGCAGCGTTCGCGCCTGTACCGCAAGGCGAAGGAGCAGGTCACCCACTCCCTCGTCTACGCGTACAACGATCGCCGTAAGAAGAAGGGCGACTTCCGCCGCCTGTGGATCCAGCGCATCAACGCCGGTGCGCGCGCCAACGGCCTCACCTACAACCGCTTCATCCAGGGCCTCGGCCTCGCGGGCGTCGAGGTCGACCGTCGTATGCTCGCCGAGCTCGCCGTCAACGACCAGGCCGCCTTCGCCGCCCTCGTCGAGGTCGCGAAGAACGCTCTGCCCGAGGACACCTCGGCTCCGAAGGCCGCGTAAGCGCGCCATCCGTCGAACGCACCCCGCCGCTCCCGCCGGAGCGACGGGGTGCTTCTGCGTACGGGGGCCCGGCTGCGGTGCGAGTTCCGGCTTCGGTGAGGCGAGAGGGGCGGATCCGCTCTCACGGAGGCCGGATCCCTCACCGGACCCGGGCCTCGCGCGCCCGGTAGTGTGGACGCGTGAACGAAGCGATCCTCAGCAATCCGAAGGCCCCCCGCGTCAAGCGGGCCGCCGCGCTCGCGCGCAAGAAGGAGCGGCAGGCTCAGGGGCGCTTCCTGGTCGAGGGGCCCCAGTCGGTTCGCGAGCTGCTGGCGCACCGGCCCGAGCTCGCCGAGACGGTCTACGCGTCGATGGGCACCGAGCCGTGGCAGCACGAGGTCGACCGGCTCGCGTCCGAGGCCGGTGTGCGGGTCGAGCGCGCGACCGATGAGGTCTTCGCCGCGCTGAGCGAGACCGTGAACCCGCAGGGCGTCGTGGCGATCGCGCGCGTCTGGGAGCCGGATCTCGCCGAGGTGCTGAGCGGCGCGCGGCTCGTGGCGATCCTGCACGAGATCCGGGACCCCGGCAACGCGGGCACGGTGCTGCGCGCCGCCGACGCGGCCGGCGCCGACGCGGTGATCTTCTCGGGGGAGAGCATCGACCCGTTCCACCCGAAAGTGGTGCGCTCGACCACGGGCTCGCTCTTCCACCTGCCGGTCGCGGTGGCGCCCTCGCTCGCCGAGGCGCTCGACGCCGCTCGAGCGGCGGGCCTCACGAGCCTCGCCGCCGACGTGCGCGGGGCGGGGCTGCTCGAGGCCCGCGCGGAGGGGGCGCTCGCGGGCCCGGTGGCCTGGGTCTTCGGCAACGAGGCGCGCGGGTTGAGCGAGGCGGATCGCGCCCTGGCCGACCGCTCGCTCAAACTGCCCATCTACGGCGCGGCCGAGTCGCTCAACCTCGCGACCGCCGCGAGTGTGCTGCTCTACGAGACGGCGTTCTCGCAGCGCGGCTGAGCACGGCCGCACCGGCTGACGCCCGCGGGCCGAACCGGGCCGCGGGCTCGGCCCTCGATTCCCGCGGCCCGGCGCCGCGGCCCGGCGCCGCGGGACGACGATCAGCCCCTGGTACCACACCCGGGGTACTGCGGGCCGATGCGGCGCCGCGAGCGCGCCGCGAGGATGGGGGCATGAAGCTCATCCAGCTCCTGCACCGGCCCGTCGTACTCGTTCCGACCGCGCTCGTGACCGCGTGCCTGCTCGCCGCGGGCATCGCGACGGGGGCCTGCGCCTATCTCGGACACGCGACGCGGGCCCTCGCCGCGATCCCCCTGCCCTAGTGCCGCACGCCGGCGCCCGGCACGGCCGACCCGGCGACTCCCCGCTCGCCTCGGGGCGGAGCGGGGAGGCCGGGGCCGGGGATCCGGGGCCGGAGGCCCGGGCCGGTGCGCGACGGACCCTAATCGAAGAGGGGCGCCCCGAGGGTCTCACCCGGCCGGAAGCCGGGCAGGATCGCGAACACCGCCGAGCCGACATGGGTGACCCACTCGTTGAGCAGGTCGGCCTCGTCGAGCCGGCGCTGGATCGGCACGAACTGCGCGAGCGGATCGCGCTGGTAGCAGGCGAACAGCAAGCCGGCCTCGTGTCCGTCGTCGTAGTTCGACGCGCGCCGGAAGATGCGCTCCGACGGGTCGCTGGAGTGGGCCCGCCGGATGTGCGCGGCCACCGGGATCACGCTCAGCCCCCGCGCGTCCTTCGCGTCGAAGTCGGCGGGGGTGCGCTCCCCGCCGTCGCCGAGCGGGGGAGCGGGCGGAGCGGTGAGCGGCGCGCCATCGGAGAGCCGCCGGCCGATGGTCTGCTCGCGCCCGGGGCGGTCGACCATGTCCCACGTGTCGAGCTCCATGCGGATGCGCCGCAGCACGAGCGCCGTGCCCCCCGCGAGCCAGCCCGCCTCGCGGCCCAGCCAGACGAGCCCGTCGAAGCCGTCCTCGGAGGACGAGGGGTTGACGGTGCCGTCCACCTGGCCCATGAGGTTGCGCATCGTGGTGCCGTCGCCCTCGGAGCCCCGGGCGCGGCGGAAGCCGCGCTGCCGCCACAGCGGTTCGACGAAGCTCGCGAGGTCGCGTTCGAGCATGCGGGCGGCGTGGGAGATCGGCAGCGGGTCGTCGGCCTCGATCGCGAGCAGCAGGTCGCCCCCGTCGAAGTCGCCGTTCAGCCGGTCGCGGTCGAAGCGGGGCAGGGGCGCGAGCCACCCGGGGCGAGCGGCCCCCGCGCGGTCGACGAGCTCGGGCCCGACGCCCACGGTCACGGTGAGCCGGGCCGGTCTCGCGGCGAGCTCGGGTTCGGGATCGGCGAGCGGAGCCTCGCCCGACGTGAGCCCCTCGACATCGCCCGTCAGCACTCGGAACATGCGTCGGAGCGCTTCGGCATCGGCATCCGGCCGCAACCGGTAGGCCGCGTAGCGCACGTGCGCTGCGGGAGCGGTGATTACCCCCGCCTGATGCGGCCCGTGACAGGGCAGCGACTCCCCGCCGAAACCGGGCAGCCCGCCGCCGGGCCCGAGCGACGGCTCGGTCTCGGCCGCCGCCGCGGCACCGGGGACGGGCGCCGTCGCGGTGCGCGCAGCGCCGAACCCGAGCGCGCCGCCCGCGCCCAGCACCGCGCTGAGCCCGGCCCCCAGCGCACCGCCCGTGAGCAGCGCACGGCGGCCGAGCTCGGGGGCGGGGCCGCGCCCCTCGGCGGCGGGATGCGCCGAGGCGCGTCCCGCCGCCGAGGGGCTCGTTCCGCTCGTCTCTGCGGTGACGCCGAGGGCGGCGTCGGGCGCGTCGGCGCGTGCGGAGCGGCGTGCGGGGTCGGTGCGCGGCCCCGACTCAGTGCCCGCCATGGTCGTCGTGCTCGTCGGAGCCGCCGTGCTCGCCGGAACCGCCGTGCCCGCCGTCGCCGTAGCTCTCGTTCGCGCCCGAGTAGTCCTTCACGAGTGCCGAGAACGAGATGCTGCTGCCGTCGTCGAAGCTCACCGTGATCGGCGCCTCGTCGCCCGCGAGCAGATCGGCCGCGAGGTCCATGAGCATGATGTGGTCGCCGCCCGGCACGAACTCGAACGAGCCGCCGGCGGGCACGGTGACGTCGCCCGAGATCTGCTGCATGACGCCCGCGGTCGTCACCTCGTGCAGTTCGGCGCTGCCCGCGGCTTCGCTCTCGACGGCGGTGATGACGAGGTCGTCGTCGCCGTGGTTCTCGAGGGTGCCGAACACGCCGGTCATACCGCCCTGCTCGCCGGACTTGGCCCAGCCGTCGATGAACACGGCGTTCGGCGCCTGCTCGTTCGGCTCCGAGGGAGTGCGGTCGTTCGCGGCCGCGCCGGAGCACCCGGCGAGCAGGAGCGCGGCGGCGGAGAGCGCCGCGAGGGAGCGCGCGGCCCGCAGGCGGACGCGATTCTCGATGCGGATCATGCCCGGTCCTCCTCGTCGCTCGAAGCGGTGGACGAGCCGTCCGCGGTGCCCGCGGCGCGCATGCCCGCGGCGCGGCGGCGTCGGCCGACGAGCACGGCGGCGAGCGCACCGCCGGCGACGAGCACGGCGCCGATGGAGATCGCGGCGATGGCGCCCGTCGACAGGCCGCCCTCGTCGCCCGCCGCGGCCGATCCCGAGTCCGCGTCGTGGTCGTGGTCGTGATCGGCGGCGTCGTGCTCGTCGACGGAGCCGTCTTCCGAGCCGTCCTCGAACCGGGAATCGGGCTCGACGATGGCGGCCTCTTCGGCCTGCCAGGCGCTGGGCTCGGTGAGCTGCAGCACGAAGGCGCCCTCGATGGGGTGGCCGTCGCTCGAGACGACGCGCCAGGCGACGTCGTAGTCTCCCTCGGGCAGCTCGGCGGCGAGCGGCTGCACGACGTCGGGCCCCGAGACCTCGGGTGCGCCGTCGGTGACGTCGGCGCCGTCGGAGGAGGTAATGACGATCTCGGTGCCGACCTCGATGATGCTGTTGTTGAAGGTGAGTCGGATCCCGTCGACGCGGCCGTCGTCGGTCGCGACGACGCCGCGGTCGACGAGCTCGTCGTGCGCGAGCGCCGGGGAGGCGAGTCCGAGGGAGAGGCCGAGCGTCGCGAGCGCGGCGAGGCCGAGGACCGCGGCGCGGGTGCGGCGCGGGCGGATGATGGTGGTGTTCATAATGGTCTTTCTCGTGCGGCCCGGATGGCACGTCGGTGAGGCCGCGCACGGCGGCGAGACCCGCGGGTGACCCGGGCGGACTGGTGTGAGTTATACGGAGAAAGAGACCGTGGGCGGTCCGCGGTGGCTGATCGCGGAGCGGGCTGCGGTGCGGGCGCGCAGCGGCGCGCGGAGCACGAGGGGCCGGAGCGCCGGGCGTCGCGACACGGCGACGAGCCGGGGCCGGCGCCAGGGCAGCGCGCGGCGGATGAGGCCGGCGAGGGCGAGGCAGGCGCGCTCGCCGCGGTGCAGCAGAGCGATCGTGAGCACCGCCGCGAGGGCGTGGCCGAGCCACATGGCGGCGTCGGCGGAGCCGGCGGTCGCGAGTTCGGGCGCGAAGCCCTGCAGCGTCGCCAGGTGGGCCGCGTGCGGCGGGGCGGGCGCCCCCGCGGGCGCCGATCCCACGACGTCGATGCCGGCGAAGATCCAGTGGTAGAGGAACTGCGCCGTGCCGACCGCCGCGGTGAGTCGCCACAGCGAGGCGACGCGTCCGGCGAGCGCGGTGCAGAGCGGGAGGGCGAGGATCGCGGTCACCGCGACCGCCGGCCAGGTGATGGCGCCGCCGGCGATCCCGTGCGAGGCTGCCGCGAGCAGCGTCGCGGCGAGCGCGCCCGCCGTTCCGCGGGCCGTGCGCGTGCCGCGGCTCATCGGGGTGCGGCTCATCGCGGCGCCCCGACGGGGGCGCTCGTGCGGCCGCATTCCCTGCATGTCCGTCAGTCTACCGCCGCGATGCCGGGGCCTCCTGCCCGCCCGCGAGCGCGGCGCGCGAAGGGCGGAGAGCGTCGGCCCGGGCGGGGCGGGCACATTCAGGGGCGGGATCGAGCGGGCTGCGGGAGAATGGGGGCGGAGGCGCGCCGCGCCGCCGGTTTCGTCGAGGAGGGTGCATGTCCAGCAGCGAGCAGGCCCGGGTTACGGCCGGCGGCATCGACCTGAACAGCGACCTCGGCGAGTCGGGCGGGGGTCGGGTGTTCGACGACGCCGGGGTGCTGCCCTCGATCTCGAGCGCCAACGTGGCCTGCGGCTTCCACGCCGGCGATCCCGGCGGCATCCGGTTGACCTGCCGTCGCGCGGCCGAGCTGGGCGTGACCGTCGGGGCGCACCCCGGCTACCGCGACTTCGAGGGCTTCGGCCGCCGCCTCATCGAGGTCGACCTCGGCGAGTTGACCGACGAGGTGATCTACCAGATCGGCGCGGTGCAGGCGGTGGCCCGCAGCGTCGGCACCGAGGTGCGCTACGTGAAGCCGCACGGCGGCCTCTACAACGCCATCGCGGTGCGCGAGGACCAGGCGCGGGCCGTCGCCCGAGCCGTCCTCGAACTCGACGACACCCTGCCGCTCATGGTGCTGCCCGGCTCGGTGATCGAGCGGGTGGCGCGGGACACGGGGCTGCGCACCGTCGCGGAAGCGTTCGCGGACCGCGGATACCTGCCCGACGGCACGCTCGTGAGGCGGGGGGCGCCCGGGGCGCTGCTCGCCCCGGAGGCGGCGGTCGCCCAGGCGGTGCGGATCGCGACGGAGGGGCGGATCGTCGCCGTGGACGGCACCGAGCTCGCCGTCGCGGCCGACAGCATCTGCCTGCACGGCGACGATCCGGCCGCGGTGCGCCTGGCGCGCGAGATCCGGGCGGGACTCGAGGGCGCGGGCGTGTCGATCCGGAGCTTCGCCTAGCATGCCCGGCGTCGGCGCGTTCCCGATGCGGCCGGTCGGCGACCGCGCGTGCATCATCGACCTGCCCGATCTCGACCGGGTGCTCGGGGTCGCCGCGCGGCTGCGCGAGCTCGGCCTGGCGGGGGTGGTCGACGTCGTGCCCGCGGCCCGCACCGTGCTCGTGGTGTGCGCCGACCGCGCGGCCGTGCGCGGCGTCGCCGAGGCGGTGGCCGGTCTCGACGAGCCGCTCGCGGCGCGGGCGGCGGCCGGCGCGGAGGTGACGATCGACGTGGTCTACGACGGCGACGACCTCGCCGCGGTGGGCGAGCTGACCGGCCTCGGGCGCGACGGTGTGATCGCCGCCCACACGGGCACGCCGTGGCGGGCGGCGTTCGGCGGCTTCGCGCCGGGCTTCGCCTACCTCGCCGGCGGCGACGCGCGCCTCGGGGTGCCCCGACTCGACTCGCCGCGGGCGGCTGTGCCCGCGGGAGCCGTCGCGCTCGCCGCGGGCTTCTCGGCGGTGTACCCGGGGGAGTCGCCCGGCGGCTGGCGGCTGATCGGGCGCACGGGGGAGCGCATGTGGGACGAAACCCGGGATCGCCCGGCCCGCGTCGCCCCGGGCGACACGGTCCGGTTCCGGGCGGTGCGGGAGGCCGTGGTGCTCGCGCCGGTCGTTCGGACGGGCGCGCCGCGGCGCGATCCGCGGCCGTCCGAACCCGCGCTCACGGTGCTCGACCCGGGCATGCTCACCCTCGTGCAGGACGCGGGGCGCCCCGGGCACGCCGCGCTCGGAGTCACCGAGTCGGGAGCGCTCGACCGCGACGCGCTGCGCCGGGCCAACCTGGCGGTCGGCAACCCGCCGCAGGCCCCGGGCCTCGAGAACCTGAACGGCGGCCTCGCACTGCGGGCCCGCAGTGCGCTGCGCGTCGCGGTGACGGGCGCCGACGCCGAGATCAGGGTCGAGCCGGCCGGAGCAGGCGCGGTGCGTTCCCCGCGAACCGGGAGCGCCATCGAACTGGCGGCGGGCGAGACGCTGCGCCTCGGCGCCCCCCGACGGGGGCTGCGCTGCTACGTCGCCGTGGGCGGCGGCATCGAGGATCGGCGCGGCGTGCTCGGCAGCGCCGCCCACGACAGCCTCTCCGGGCTCGGCGCACCGCCTCTCGCGGCCGGCGCGCACCTCGCCGTCGGGCCGCCACCGCAGCGGCCCGCGGACCCCGAGCACGCCGCCCCGGCGCAGCCGCCGGTCGCGCGCCGGGCGGTGCTGCGCTTCGTGCCCGGCCCGCGCGACGACTGGTTCACCCCCGAGGCCCGCACCGCCTTCGCCGAGCGGACCTGGCGGGTCACCCCGCGGTCCAACCGCATCGGTCTCAGGCTCGACGGCGATCCGCTCGCCCGCAGCCGCACCGGCGAGCTCGCCACCGAGGGGGTGATCCGCGGATCCGTGCAGGTGCCGCCGAACGGCCTGCCCGTGCTCTTCCTGGCCGACCACCCCGTCACCGGCGGCTACCCCGTCATCGGCACCGTCATCGACGCCGACCTCGACCGCGCAGCCCAGGTGCCGCCCGGCGCCGAGCTGCGCTTCGAACCGGTCGACCCCGACGACCCCGGCGAGCCCCTCGGCTTCGACGCCCCGGTGCCCGAGACCGTCGCCTTCACGATCGAGATCGACGGTCGCCGACACCGCATCACGGTGCCCGGAGACCTCGCGGCCGCGTTCGACCGGCTGACCGCGGCGGGCGACCGTGCGAAGCTCGCCGAGCTGCTGGTCGAGCTGGTGGGGAAGGCCGCCCGCCGAACCGGTAGAATGATGCCTCGTGTCAGCGAGTGAAACGAACCCCGCAGGGGCGGGCGAGGCCCAGCAGCCGCAGCCGTCCAACCCGATCACCCAGCAGGCGGCCGACGCCGCCGTCGAAGCGGCCCTCGCCGCCTTCGCCGCGGCCGGCTCCGTCGCCGAGCTGAAGGCCGCCCGCACCGAGCACTCCGGCGAGGCCTCGGCGATCGCGAAGCTCAACGCCCTCATGCGCCAGGTGCCGAAGGACGAGAAGGCGGCCACCGGCAAGCTCATGGGCCAGGCGCGAGGCCGCATCGAGGGCGCCTACCAGGGCCGCGAGGCCGAGCTCGCCGAGCAGGAGGCCGCCGCGCGCCTCGTCGCCGAGACCGTCGACGTGACCGCCGCGCCCGTGCGCCGCGCCGCGGGCACCCGCCACCCCCTCGCCCAGCTGCAGGACGAGGCCTCCGACATCTTCATCGGCATGGGCTGGGAGATCGCGGAGGGCCCCGAGATCGAGCACGAGTGGTTCAACTTCGACGCGCTCGGCTTCGATCCCGATCACCCCGCCCGGGCCATGCAGGACACCTTCTTCGTCGAGCCCGCCGACCGCCATCTGCTGCTGCGCACCCACACCTCACCGGTGCAGATCCGCGCACTGCTCGAGCGCGAGCTGCCCGTCTACGTGGTCGCCCCGGGGCGCGTCTACCGCACCGACGAGCTCGACGCCACGCACACCCCCGTGTTCCAGCAGATCGAGGGCCTCGCGATCGACCGGGGCCTCACCATGGCCCACCTGCGCGGCACGCTCGAGCACTTCGCCAGGCAGATGTTCGGCGACGAGGCGAAGATCCGCCTGCGACCCAACTTCTTCCCCTTCACGGAGCCCTCCGCCGAGATGGACGTGTGGCAGCCGAACGCCAAGGGCGGCGCCCGCTGGGTCGAGTGGGGCGGCTGCGGAATGGTCGACCCCAACGTGCTGCTCGCGGCAGGCATCGACCCCGACGAGTACCAGGGCTTCGCATTCGGCATGGGCATCGAGCGCACCCTGCAGTTCCGCAACGACCTCAACGACATGCGAGACATGGTCGAGGGCGACGTTCGCTTCAACCGTCAGTTCGGAGGACTGGTCTAATGCGCGTTCCACTCAGCTGGCTCGGCGAGTTCGTCTCGCTGCCCGACGACGTCACCCCCGAGCAGGTGCACGCCGACCTCGTGCGCGTGGGCTTCGAGGAGGAGTCGATCCGCCGCTTCGACGTCACCGGCCCCGTGGTCGTGGGCGAGGTGCTCTCGCGCGAGCCCGAGGAGCACTCCAACGGCAAGACCGTCAACTGGTGCCGGGTGCGCGTCGCTCCCGAGGGGCAGCGCGCGGCCGACGGCGGCGAAGACGTGCGCGGCATCGTCTGCGGCGCCCACAACTTCGAGGCCGGCGACAAGGTCGTGGTGACCCTGCCCGGCGCCGTGCTACCCGGCGGCTTCGAGATCGCCGCCCGCAAGACCTACGGCCACGTCTCCGACGGCATGATCGCGTCGGCGCGCGAGCTGTCGCTCGGCGACGACCACGACGGCATCATCGTGCTCTCCCGACTCGGCTTCGACCCCGCGACGCTCGTTCCCGGCGCCGACGCGAAGGCGCTGCTCGGCATCGATCAGACCGCGGTCGAGATCAACGTGACGCCGGATCGCGGCTACGCGTTCTCGATCCGCGGCGTCGCCCGCGAGTACGCGCACGCCACCGGCGCGGCCTTCTCGGATCCGGCGCTCGCGAGCGAGCCCGCCGCCGTCTCGGGCTTCCCCGTCACCCTCGCCGACGACGCGCCCATCCGCGGGCGCGCGGGAGCGACCGGCTTCGTGACC
Organism: Leucobacter muris; assembly: GCF_004028235.1. NCBI lineage: Bacteria > Bacillati > Actinomycetota > Actinomycetes > Micrococcales > Microbacteriaceae > Leucobacter > Leucobacter muris. Next base: position 1,168,146 of record NZ_CP035037.1, read on the forward strand.
CGCGTCGTGCGCGGCATCGACCAGTCGCGGCCCACCCCGGCCTGGATGGTGGCGCGCCTGCAGCTCGCCGGCATCCGCTCGCTCTCGCTCGAGGTCGACATCTCGAACTACGTGATGCTCGAGCTCGGCAACCCCCTGCACGCCTACGACCTCGCCAAGCTGCAGGGCGGCATCACCGTGCGCCGCGCGCGGGCGGGGGAGACCCTCGTCACACTCGACGGCCAGCAGCGCTCGCTGCACCCCGAAGACCTGGTGATCGCCGACGAGTCCGGCGCGATCGGCCTCGCCGGCGTCATGGGCGGCGAGTCGACCAAGGCCGACGAGCGCACCACCGACGTGCTCGTCGAGGCCGCGACCTGCGACCCCGTCTCGATCGCGCGCTCCTCGCGCCGCCACAAGCTCCCGAGCGAGGCGTCCAGGCGCTTCGAGCGCGGCGTCGATCCGCTCGTGGCGCGGGCCGCGGCCCAGCGCATGGTCGACCTGCTCGTCGAGCTCGCCGGCGGCACCGCCGACGAGCTCGGCAGCGACGTCGTCGCCCCCTGGGAGGCGCCCGTCGTGCGCCTGCGGATGTCGAGCGTGAACGGCCTGCTCGGCACCGACTACACCGACGACGAGATCCGCGGCGCGATCGAGATGATCGGCTGCACGATCTCGCTCGGCACGGCGGGCGAGCCCGACCTGCTCTTCGTGACCCCGCCGAGCTGGCGCTCGGATCTCACCCGTCCAGCCGACCTGATCGAGGAGGTCGCGCGGATCGTCGGCTACGACCGCATCCCGTCGCAGCTGCCGGTCGCCCCGGCAGGCCGCGGCCTCACCCGCGAGCAGCGGCTGCGCCGCCGCGCCGCGAACGTCGTGACCGCCGCCGGCCTCGACGAGGTGCAGAGCTACCCGTTCGTCTCGCGGGCCCAGCTGCAGCGCTTCGGCGCCGGGAGCGAGCCCGGCGACGCCGATGCCGACGCGCCGGTCGACGCCGTGCGCCTCGCGAACCCGCTCGACGGCGAGGCGCCCTTCCTGCGCCGCTCGCTGCTGCCCGGCCTCGTGACCGCAGCGCAGCGCAACGTCTCGCGCGGCGTCACCGACCTCGCCCTCGTCGAGTTCGGGGCGGTGTTCGCCCCCTCCGCGGCAGCGACGGGCACCGAGGCGGTGCCGCCGCTCGCCGAGCGGCCCTCCGCCGAGATGCTGGCCGAGCTGAACGCCTCGATCCCGGACCAGCCGCGCCGCGCGGCCGGCCTGCTGCTCGGCGACGCCGTCGCGAAGCAGCCCGGCGAATCGGCGCGCGCCTACGACTGGGCCGACGCGCTCGACGCGGCCCGCACGGTCGCAGCCGCGGTCTCGGCCGAGCTCGTGGTCTCGCAGGGCTCCCACCGCGCCTTCCATCCGGGCCGCACCGCCGAGCTCGCGATCCGCGTGGCCGACGACACCGATGGCGACGAGGGCGGCCTCGAGGTGGTGGGCGTCGCCGGCGAACTGCTGCCCGAGCTCGTCGCCGAACACCATCTGCCGGGCCGTGCCGCGGCGTTCGAGCTCGACCTCGAGCGCATCATCGAGCTCGCTCCTCGTGCGCCCGACCCCGCGCCCCTCTCGACCTACCCCGCCGCCACGCAGGATCTCACGCTGGTCGTCGCCGACGACGTGCCCGCGGGCGACGTGCTCGCCGTGGTCGTGGCGGGCGCCGGCGGGCTGCTCGAGCAGGCGCGGGTGGTCGACGACTACCGGGGCACCGGTATCGAGCCGGGGCAGAAGGCCATCACGTTCGCGCTGCGCTTCCGCGCCGCCGACCGCACGCTCAAGGCCGAGGAGGCCAGCGAGGCGAAGCTCGCGGGCGTGGCCGCCGCCGAGCTGGCCTTCGGCGCCAAGCTGCGCGAGTAGGACTCCGGGCTCTCGCGTCGCACGAACGGCTCCGAACCCCGGCGGTTCGGAGCCGTTCGCGTTCTCAGGGGACCGGCGGGGCTGCGGGCGGGACCGCGATGCGCAGGCGCGCGCTCGGCTCTTGACCGTCGACGCACGTCTCGAGCGCCGCGCTTGCGGTTCGTCGCGATGGCCGGATACGACTGGGATGCGGACGCGGCGAGGGGCCGGGTGCGCGACCTGGAGATCCGAGTCGGAGGGAATGAGAGCGTGAGCGTTGAACTGTTCAGCCCGGAGGGGCTGGCGCAGGAGGTGCCGTTCAGGCACGTGGCGGTCGGCACGGGCAGCCGCACGGTGTGCGTGGCCGGGCAGGTCTCGGCGACCTCGAGCGGTGGACCCGTGGCGCCGGGTGATCTGCCCGGTCAGGTGGCGCAGGCGCTGCGCAACGTCGCGGCGGGCCTCGCCGGCGCCGGCGCGCGCTTCACCGACGTGGTGCGGCTGCGGTTCTACCTCACCGACTGGCGCACCGAGAAGCACGACGACTTCCTCGCCGGAATCGCCGAGGTGGCCGACGAGCTCGGGATCCCGCAGCCCATGCCTCCGTCGACGCTGATCGGCGTGGCCGCGCTCTTCGAGCCGCACGTGCTCGTCGAGATCGAGGCGACCGCCGTGCTCGACTGACCGCGGGGCGGGGCACCGCGCGCCGGGTCTGGGTCGTCGAGTCCGGCCGACGAGCCCCGGCCGAGGCAGGGGCGCCGGTCGCGATCCCGCTCGCGACCCGTTGTCAGCGTCGGTGGTTGCGGGGATACTGAGAGCAACACCCCGAGGAGGCGGTCATGTCAGCTCAGAAGATCATCCCCAACATCTGGTGCGATCGCAACGCCGAGCAGGCGGGCGCCTTCTACGCCGAGGCGTTCCCCGGCGCGCGCTCCACGGTCGAAGCGCGCTATCCCGACACCGGTCTGCTCGACTTCCAGCAGCAGTTCGCGGGCGAGCCGCTCACGGTGGCGGTCGAGATTCCCGAGCCTCGGGGCACCGATTCGACCCGGCTCACGCTCATCAACGCCGGCGACGAGTTCGCACCGAACCCGTCGATCTCGTTCATGGTGAACTTCGACCCGCTCATGTTCGACGGCGACGAGGCGGCGGCCCGGACCCGGCTCGACCGGCTGTGGGGCGCGTTGTCCGAGGGCGGGCGCGAGCTCATGCCCCTGGGCGAGTACCCGTTCAGCGCGCACTACGGCTGGGTGCAGGATCGGTTCGGAGTGAGCTGGCAGCTCATGCTCACCGACCCGTCCGGCGAGCCGAGGCCGTTCATCGTGCCCTCGCTCATGTTCAGCGGTGCGGCGCAGAACCGGGCCTCCGAGGCCATCGACTTCTACACCTCGGTGTTCGACGACGCGGCCGCGGGCGGGCGGTTCCCCTACGGTGCACCGACCGGCCCGGCCACGGCCGATGCGCTCATGTACGGCGAGTTCCGCGTGGGCGGGCAGTGGTTCGCGGTGATGGACTCGGGAGTGGAACAGCAGTTCGAATTCGGCTGCGGGGTGTCGCTCGAAGTGCAGTGCACCGACCAGGCCGAGATCGACCGGCTCTGGGAAGCGCTCTCGGCGGTGCCCGAGGCCGAGCAGTGCGGTTGGCTCGCCGACCGCTTCGGGGTGAGCTGGCAGATCGTGCCCGCCGACATGGCCGAGCTGATGCAGCGCCCCGACGCCTACGAGCACATGATGGGCATGAAGAAGCTGGTCATCGCCGATTTCTGAATCGGGCGCGCTCGACCCGAACGTATACGCAACTCGGGCGTATTCCTCTCGTTCTTGCCATGGAAGCCAGTTATGTATACGCTCGGGGTGAACGGGGAGGTCGAGTGCGAGCGAGCGACCGGGCATACGCCGCGCTGCTGGAAGACATCCAGAGCGGGGAGCTGCCGCCGGGAACGGTGATCGGCGAGGTCGAGCAGGCCGAGCGGCTCGGTGTGAGCCGCACCCCCATGCGCGAGGCGATCGGCCGCCTCTCCGCCGACGGGCTCGTGCGGCAGCAGTCGCCGCGTGTGCTGGTGGTCGCGGGATTCGACGCCGCCGACATCCGCGAGCTCTTCGAGGCGCGGCGCGCGCTCGAGGAGACCGCGGCGAGGCTCGCCGCCCAGCGCGGCGAACCCGGCACGTTCGCGCAGCTCGCCGACGACTTCGAGCGCGCGCACCCCGAGTCGGGCGAGGTCGCCGCTGACGACTACTACGCGCTCATCGCGCGCTTCGACGCCGAAATCGACGCGGCGGTGGCCAACACCCACCTCGTGAGCGCGCTGCGCACCGTGCGCACCCACCTCGCCCGAGCCCGCCGACTGGCGCGCGACAACCGGCGCCGGCTCGCCGTATCCGTCTCCGAGCACGCGCTCATCGCCCGGGCCATCTCCGCGGGCGACGCCGAGCTCGCCGCGCACTCCACTCACGTGCACCTCCACAACGCCCTCAGCTCGATCCTGAACTCGATCGACGCGCCCTCTCCGGAAGGACCGCAATGACCGTCACCCACCACGTCCGCGTCCACACGAGCGAAGAGCAGCTGCCCCGCGAGCAGCAGCTCGCCTGGAAGATCGCGCAGGTCTCGACCGATCCGGTCGAGGTCGAACCCCGGGTGGTCGACATGATCATCAACCGCATCATCGACAACGCCGCCGTCGCGGCGGCGTCGCTGAACCGCGCGCCCATCGTCGCGGCGCGAGCCCAGGCCCTGTCGCACCCCGTCTCGACCGGGGGATCCGGAGCCGCGATCTTCGGTCTGGCCGCGACCGGCGGGGGCGCCGCGAAGACGAGCCCCGAGTGGGCCGCCTGGGCGAACGGCGTCGCCGTGCGCGAGCTCGACTACCACGACACCTTCCTCGCGGCCGAGTACTCGCATCCGGGCGACAACATCCCGCCGATCCTCGCGGTCGCGCAGCACACCGGCGCCGATGGCCGAGCGCTCGTGCGCGGCATCGCCACCGGCTACGAGATCCAGATGGATCTCGTGCGGGCCATCTGCCTGCACCGGCACAAGATCGACCACGTCGCCCACCTCGGGCCCTCGGCGGCGGCCGGCATCGGCGCGCTGCTCGGCCTCGACGCCGAGACCATCTCCCAGGCCGTCGCCCAGGGCCTGCACACCACCACCGCCACGCGCCAGAGCCGCAAAGGCGAGATCTCCACCTGGAAGGCGCACGCCCCCGCCTTCGCGGGCAAGATGGCCGTCGAGGCCGTCGACCGCGCCATGCGCGGCCAGACCTCCCCGAGCCCGATCTACGAGGGCGAGGACGGTGTGATCGCGTGGATGCTCGACGGCCCGGACGCCGCGTACGACGTGCCGCTGCCCGCGCCGGGCGAGCCCAAGCGGGCGATCCTCGACAGCTACACCAAGGAGCACTCGGCCGAGTACCAGGCGCAGGCCTGGATCGACCTGGCCCGCAAGCTGCGACGCGAGCGCCCCGAACTCGCCGACCCCGCGGGCATCGCGTCCATCGTGCTGCACACGAGCCACCACACCCACTACGTGATCGGCTCGGGCGCGAACGACCCGCAGAAGTACGACCCCGCCGCGAGCCGCGAGACGCTCGACCATTCCATCCCGTACATCTTCGCCGTCGCGCTGCAGGACGGGGGCTGGCACCACGTCGACTCCTACGCTCCCGGGCGGGCGAGCCGCCCCGACACCGTCGAGCTGTGGCACAAGATCACCACGGCCGAAGACCCCGAGTGGACCCGGCGCTACCACTCCGAGGACCCCCATGAGAAGGCGTTCGGCGGCCGTGTCGAGATCGAGTTCGCAGACGGCACCTCGCTGATCGACGAGATCGCCGTGGCCGACGCGCACCCGCTCGGCGCGCGCCCCTTCGAGCGCGGGAACTACATCGCCAAGTTCCGCACCCTCGCCGGGCCGGTGCTCGACGAGACCGAGATCGAGCGCTTCCTCGAGCTCGTGCAGCGCCTGCCCGAGCTCACCGCCGACGAGGTGCGCGAGCTGGGCATCGTCGCGAGGGCCGGCGTGATCGACCTCGCCGCGGCGCCGAAGGGACTGTTCTGATGCTGTACGCGAACACCACCCCGGCCGAGAAGCGCCGCCTGTTCCGCGAGCGGCTCGCGAGCGGCGAGCTGTTGCGCTTCCCGGGGGCCTTCAACCCGCTGTCGGCCCGCCTCATCGAGCGCAAGGGCTTCGACGGCGTCTACATCTCGGGAGCCGTGCTCTCGGCCGACCTCGGGCTGCCCGACATCGGCCTCACCACCCTCACCGAGGTCGCGGGGCGCGCCCAGCAGATCGCCCGCATGACCGAGCTGCCTGCGATCGTCGACGCCGACACCGGATTCGGCGAGCCGATGAACGTGGCGCGCACCGTCCAGACGCTCGAAGACTCAGGTCTCGCCGGCATGCACATCGAAGACCAGGTCAACCCGAAGCGGTGCGGGCACCTCGACAACAAGTCGGTGGTCGACGAGGCCACGGCGGCGAAGCGCATCCGGGCCGCCGTCGACGCCCGTCGCGACCCCGGCTTCCTCATCATGGCCCGCACCGACATCCGCGCCACCGCCGACGGGCGGGCCGGTCTCGACGCCGCGATCGACCGGGCGAAGGCCCTCGTCGACGCCGGCGCCGACGCGATCTTCCCCGAGGCGATGCGCACCCTCGAGGAGTTCGAGGCGGTGCGCCGCGCGATCGACGTGCCGATCCTCGCCAACATGACGGAGTTCGGCAAGAGCGACCTCTTCTCGGCGCAGCAGCTCGCCGACATCGGCGTCAACATCGTGATCTGGCCCGTGTCGATGCTGCGGATCGCAATGGGGGCGACCGCGCGGGCGCTCGACACGCTGAACGAGCACGGGCATCTCACCTCGAAGCTCGACGAGATGCAGCACCGCGCCGACCTCTACGAGCTCGTCGACTACGCGGGGTACGACCGCTTCGACACGAGCGTCTTCAACTTCAGCGTGGAGCGCTGACGGGCCACCGCGGGGCGCACCCGCTGGATCGATCGATCAAGACGTGAGATCCTGCGACTGCGCGCAGCACGACGAGGGAAGGGGCCGAAGATGGCCGAAACGGACGCCGAGATCAAGAAGGGCCTCGCGGGAGTGGTGGCCGACGTCACCGCCGTCTCGAAGGTCAACCCCGAGACGAACAGCCTGCTCTACCGCGGCTACCCGGTGCAGGAGCTCGCCGCGACGCAGCCGTTCGAAGCCGTCGCGTACCTGCTCTGGAACGGCGAACTGCCCGACGAGCGGCAGCTGGCCGAGCTGCGGGCCCGCGAACGCCGCCACCGCGCCCTGCCGCGCGAGGTGCGGGCGGCGATCGACCTGCTGCCGCTCGAGGCCCACCCGATGGACGAGGTGCGCACGGCGGTGAGCGTGATCGGCGCATCCGACACGGCGGGCTCCGCGTCGGTGCTCGACGCCTCGGGCACGCCCGAGCAGAACCTGGAGCGCTCGATCCGGCTCTACGCGGCGCTGCCCGCCATCGTCGCGTACGGGCAGCGCCGCCGCCGCGGCGAGGAGATCGTGGAGCCCCGCGACGCCCTCGACTACGCCGCCAACTTCCTGTGGATGACCTTCGGAGCCGAGCCGCACGACACGGTGGTCGACGCGTTCAACCGCTCGATGACGCTGTACGCCGAGCACTCGTTCAACGCGTCGACGTTCACGGCGCGCGTCGTCACGTCGACGCTCTCCGACCTCTACTCGGCGGTGGTCGCTGCGATCGGTGCGCTCAAGGGCCCGCTGCACGGCGGGGCGAACGAGGCGGTGCTGCACATCATGGACGAGATCGGCGACGCCTCGAACGTCGTGCCGTGGCTCGATCGGGCGCTCGCCGAGAAGCGCAAGATCATGGGCTTCGGGCACCGCGTCTACAAGAAGGGCGACTCGCGCGTGCCCACCATGAAAGCGGCGCTCGACGCACTCATCGATCACTACGGCCGACCCGAGGTGGGCGAACTCTACGAGGCGCTCGAGCGCGAGTTCGTGTCGCGCAAGGGCATCTACCCGAACCTCGACTACCCGTCGGGCCCCGCGTACGACCTCATGGGCTTCGACACGCTCACCTTCACGCCCCTGTTCATCGCCTCGCGCGTCACCGGCTGGACGGCGCACATCATGGAGCAGGCGGCCTCGAACGCGCTGATCCGCCCCCTGTCGGCCTACAACGGTCCGGCCGAGCGCCACGTCGAGGGGTACGAGCCCACCGATGAGCAGCTCGCCGCCGCGGAGCGCGAGACGGAGGCGGAGTAGCGGATCGCTGCGCGCCCGGTCCCTCCGGCGAGGCGGGCCGAGCGCGGAGGAGCGCCCGCGCGGTAGCGTGGGGTGTGCGCCCGGATCGGGATCCGCTCCGGGCCGCGCATCCCACCCGCAGAACGAGGAGCGACGATGACCGAGTACAGCTGCATCAGAACCGAGACGCAGGGGCGCGTCGCGACGATCACCCTGCACCGACCCGAGGCCCTCAACGCGCTGAACTCGACGCTGGTGCGCGAGCTCATCGGGGCGGCGCTCGCCTTCGACGCCGACTCCGGGATCGGCGCGATCGTGATCACGGGCTCTGAGAAGGCCTTCGCCGCGGGCGCAGACATCAAGGAGATGGCCGAGCTGGGGTACTCCGACATGTACCTCGGCGGGCCGTTCCCGGGGTGGGGCGGCTTCGAACGCATGCGCACGCCGCTGATCGCCGCGGTGTCGGGCTTCGCGCTGGGCGGCGGCTGCGAACTCGCGATGATGTGCGACATCATCATCGCGGCAGACACCGCGAAGTTCGGCCAGCCCGAGATCAACCTCGGGATCCTGCCCGGCTTCGGCGGTTCGCAGCGCCTGCCGCGAGCGATCGGCAAGTACAAGGCCGCCGAGATGGTGCTCACGGGCCGCATGATGGATGCCGAGGAGGCGGAGCGGTCGGGGCTCGTCTCGCGGGTGGTGCCGGCGGCCGAGCTGCTCGCCGAGGCCGCGCAGACCGCCGAGACGATCGCGTCGAAGTCGCTGCCCGCGGTGTACGCCGCGAAGGAGGCGCTGCAGGTGGCGCAGGAGACCCCGCTGTCGGAGGGGCTGCGCTTCGAACGGCAGGCGTTCGCCGCGGCCTTCGCGACCGAGGATCAGGCGGAGGGCATGCGGGCCTTCGCCGAGAAGCGCCCGCCCGAGTTCACCCACCGCTGAGGCCCGGTGCCGCGGGGGTCGGCGCCCGCGACCGGCCCGCGAGGTGCCAGAATAGACGGGTGACGATGGAGGGCGCGAGATGACCTATTCAGTGGCGGTGGCCGGAGCGAGCGGGTAGGCCGGGGGAGAGCTGCTGCGCCTGCTCGCGGGGCACCCGGAGTTCGAGATCCGCACCGTCACGGGGCACTCGAGCGCCGGCCGGCCCCTCAGCGAGTCGCAGCCGCACCTGCGCTCGCTCGCGCACCTGGTGCTGCAGCCCACGTTGCCCGAGGTGCTCGACGGCCACGACGTCGTGTTCTTCGCGCTGCCGCACGGTGCCTCGGGCGAGCTCACGGCTCGGCTCGGGAACGTGCGCCTCGCGATCGACTGCGGCGCAGACCACCGCCTCACCGACGCCGCCGACTGGGCGGCCTTCTACGGGGGCGAGCACCACGGAGCGTGGGCGTACGGGGTGCCCGAGCTCATCGTGGCCGAGCGCGCCGCCGACGGCGCACCCGTCTGGACCCGGCAGCGGGAGTGCCTGGCCGGGGCGACGCGGATCGCGGCGCCGGGCTGCAACGCGTCGACCGTGGCGCTGTCGCTCGCCCCCGGTATCGCGGCGGGGGTGATCGAGCCGCGCGACATCGTGAGCGTGCTCGCCGTGGGGCCGAGCGGTGCAGGCAAGGCCGCGAAGACCCACCTGCTCGGCGCCGAGCTCATGGGCAGCGCGAACCCCTACGCGGTGGGGGGCACGCACCGGCACATCCCCGAGATCCGGCAGGCGCTGCGCGGGGCGGGCGCCGTCACCGAGCCCAGCATCAGCTTCACGCCCGTGCTCGTGCCGATGAGCCGGGGCATCCTCGCGACCTCCACGGCGCGGCTCGCGCCCGGCGTCACCGCGCAGCAGGTGCGCAGCGCCTGGGAGGACGCCTACACCGCGGAACCCTTCGTGCAGCTGCTGCCCGAGGGGGTCTTCCCGCGCACCGCCGACACGCTCGGCGCCAACACGTGTCTGATGGGGGTCGCGATCGACGAGGCGGCGGGCCGCGTCGTGGTGGCGGCGGCCCTCGACAACCTCGCCAAGGGCACCGCGGGCGCCGCGATCCAGTCGGCCAACATCGCCCTCGGCATCCCCGAGACCACGGGTCTGTCGGTGAACGGCGTGGCCCCGTGACGGGCCCGGCCCTCGAATGGCGGATTTCGCGTGCTCCGCGTGCGGAGCACGTGCGAAATCCGCCTTTCGGCGAGATCGAGATCGCGACCCGGATCGAGACCGCGGCCGCCAGCCGCGCCACGGCAGCGCAGAAGAAGGAGCAGGCATGAGCGTCACCGCACCCCAGGGATTCAGGTCGGCCGGCATCGCCGTCGGCCTCAAGAGCACGGGCAAACCCGACCTCGCCCTCGTCGTGAATGACGGCCCCGAGCGTGCCTCGGCCGTCGTGTTCACGAGCAACCGGGCGCAGGCCAACCCGATCCTGTGGAGCCGCAAGGTCGCGCAGAACGGCCAGGCGCGCGCGGTGATCCTCAACTCGGGCGGCGCCAACTGCTTCACGGGCGACTTCGGCTACGAGACGACCCGGCTCACGGCCGAGGCGGTCGCCGCCGCCATCGGCGAGCCCGACGCCGAGCGGATACTCGTCTGCTCGACCGGGCTCATCGGCACAGGAGACCAGGCCTTCCGCGACAAGATCGTGCACAACGTGCCGACGCTCGCGGCCGCGCTCGCCGCAGACGACACGACCGCCCCCGCGGCGATCCTCACCACCGACTCCGTCGAGAAGACCGTGGTGCACACGGGCGACGGCTGGACCATCGGGGCGATGGCGAAGGGGGCGGGCATGCTCGCGCCGGGCCTCGCGACCATGCTCGTGGTGATCACCACCGATGCGCTGCTCGACGGGGAGGCGCTGGACCGCGCGCTGCGCCGCGCGACCGCGACGAGCTTCGACCGGCTCGACAGCGACGGCTGCATGTCGACGAACGACCAGGTGACGCTGCTCGCGAGCGGAGCGTCGGGCGTCTCGCCCGACGAGGAGGCGTTCTCCGACGCGCTCGCCGCCGTCTGCGACAGCCTCGCAGCGCAGCTGCAGGCCGACGCGGAGGGCGCGAGCCACGACATCGACATCGAGGTGCGCGGGGCCGCAAGCCCAGCCGATGCCGTCGAGGTGGGCCGCTCAGTCGCGCGCAACAACCTCTTCAAGGCCGCCATCTTCGGCAACGACCCGAACTGGGGCCGCGTGCTCGCCGCGATCGGCACCACCGACGCGGCCTTCGACCCCTACCAGGTCGACGTCAGCTTCAACGGCGTGCGCCTCTGCCATGCGGGCGGCCCCGATCGCCCCGTCGAGGAGTGCGACCTCGCACCGCGCCGCACCCGCGTCGAGATCGAACTCTTCGCGGGCGACCACACCGCCACCATCCGCACCAACGACCTGACGCACGACTACGTGCACGAGAACTCGGCGTACTCCTCGTGATCGCGGCCTCCGCACCCTCGGCGGCGTCGGGGCGCGGGGGCGCCGTCCGGCTCCGGCCCGCGCGCCGCGAGTCGCTCCGCCGCCTCAGGATGACGAAAGAACGGAACCCATGACCACCACCACGAAGACCCTCGACCACGAGCAGGCGGCCGCCAAGGCGCAGGTGCTCATCGAGTCGCTGCCGTGGCTCAAGAAGTTCCGCGGCAGGATCATGGTGATCAAGTTCGGCGGCAACGCGATGATCGACGACTCGCTGCTCGCGGCGTTCGCCGAAGACGTGGTGTACCTGCGGCACACCGGCATCCTGCCGGTGGTCGTGCACGGCGGCGGGCCGCAGATCAACGCGATGCTCGCGCGGCTCGGCATCGAGAGCGAGTTCAAAGGCGGGTACCGCGTCACGACGCCCGAGGCGATGGATGTCGTGCGCATGGTGCTCACCGGCAAGGTGAACCCCGAGCTGGTCGACGAGATCAACGCGCACGGACCGCTCGCGGCCGGCACGACGGGCGAGGACGCGGGCCTGTTCATCGGCCGCCGCCGCCCGCCGGTCGAGGTCGATGGCGAGCTCATGGATCTGGGGCTCGTGGGCGATGTGATCGACGTGCGCCCCGAGCCGGTGCTGGCGCTGCTCGAGGCGGGCCTGATCCCGGTGGTCTCGTCGATCGCGCCCGACGCCGACCGTCCGGGCGATTCCCTGAACATCAACGCCGACGCGGCGGCGGCGCTCGCGGCGGCGCTCGCGGCGGCGCTCGGCGCCGAGAAGCTCGTGATCCTCACCGACGTGGCCGGCCTGTACTCGAACTGGCCCGACCTCGACTCGCTCGTGTCGAGCATCTCGGCGACCGATCTCGAACGGCTGCTGCCGAGCCTCGAGTCCGGCATGATCCCGAAGATGCGCGCCTGCCTCGACGCCGTGCGCGGCGGGGCGCCGAAGGCCGCGATCATCGATGGTCGGGAGCCGCACTCGGTGCTGCTCGAGATCTTCACCGAGCGCGGCATCGGCACCGAGGTCACGCCGTAGCCGCGGCGGGCGGCTGACCCCGCGTGGCGCCCGGCTCCCAGGCGGCCGTGCTGCTCACGGCCTGGCTCATCGTCGGCTCGGCGGTGCTCGGGCTGTTCGTCGGCTCACCGCTCGCCGCGATCGTGCGGCGGGTGCCGCGGGGCGAGCCGCTGAGGCTCGGCCGCCGCGGGTCGATCGGAGCGAGCGCCCCGCTGATGGGGGTGACGGCGGTCGTCTTCGCGCTCGTCGCGGCGTGGTACGCCTCGGCCGATGCGGTCGGGCCGGGCTCCGGGTCGGCCGGCGGGCCGGCGGCCGAGTCGGGCGTCGTCGCGGGTGCTTGGCGGGCGACCGCGATGCTCGGCCCGCCGGCGCACGCGGTCGCATGGTGGCTGGGGCTCGCGGCGTACCTCTGGTTCGCGGGGGCGGGGATCGCGCTCGTGCTCATCGACCTCGAGCATCGCCGGCTGCCCGACCGGATCGTGCTGCCGAGCCTCGTCGCGGTCGTCGCGTTGCTGACCGTCTCGAGCGTGCTCGGCGGCGACTGGGGGCGCCTGGCGGCGACGCTCGGGGGCTCCGCGGTCGTCTTCGCCGTCTATCTGTGGCTCGCCCTCGCGGCGCGCGGCGGCCTGGGCGGCGGCGATCTCAAGCTGGCGCCGCTGATCGGCGCCGCGCTGGGGTTTGCGGGGGCGGGCGCGCTGCTGGTGGGGGTGCTCAGCGGCTTCGCGCTGGGCGCCGCGGCGGGGCTGGTGCTCGTCGCGCTGCGTCGTGCCTCGCGCACGCGCGCCTTCCCGTTCGGCCCGTGCATGCTGCTCGGCGCCTGGGCCGGCCTGGTGTGGGGAGCGCGGATCTCGGAGGCGTGCCTCGGCCTGACGTACGGAGCGTGAGGGCGGCGTCCGGCAAGCCGAATCGGATCGGGCGCGTGCCCGGTCCCAGCTGTTCGAGGGAAACGACCGAGCGATCTGCTGCGCGGCTCCGAGAAACCCCTTATAACGATCCAGCGGCCGTTCGCAAGGGGGTCCCCGCGGGAGCGCGGGGGAGATTAGCCTGGCAGCGGAGCAGTGCTGCTTCGCAAACCCGAAGCAGACGGGCTCGACCTCGCCGGGATCCGTTCCGGATCCCGGCGAACAACCCTGCTGGACGGAGTGCTTCATGTATACGATGCGTTTCTCAACGAGTGGTGGACGGCGTTCTCGGCGGCGCCTCCTCGCAGTGGCGGCGGGCCTGTCGGCCGCGGCGCTCGCGCTGACGGGCTGCGGATCGGGCGGGGGCGGCGCCGGGGGCGGAGGCGGCGAGTTCTCGGGTGAGACTCTCAACGTCGTGGCGGCCTGGTCGGGCGCCGAGCAGGAGAACTTCGAGGCCGTGCTCGCCGAGTTCAGCTCGCGCACGGGCGCGAAGGTGAACTACACGAGCTTCGGCGACAACGGCCCCACGTACATCCAGGGGCAGCTCGAGGGCGGCACCCCGCCGAACGTCGCCGTGCTGGGCCAGCCTGCCCTCATGCAGTCGCTCGCGCAGAACGGCGACATCGTGCCCGTCGGCGACGGCGTGCGCTCGGCGGTCGAAGAGCACTACGCGCAGGACTGGATCGACCTCGGCAGCGTCGACGGCGAGCTCTACGGCGTGTGGTTCAAGGGCGCGAACAAGTCGACCGTCTGGTACAACGCCGACATCTACGACGAGGCGGGCGCCGCCGAGCCCGAGGACTGGGACGACTTCATGACCCAGCTCGGCCTTGTGAGCGACGCCGGGTACGCGGGGATCTCGATCGGGGCCGACGTCGGCTGGCCGCTGACCGACTGGTTCGAGAACGTGTACCTGCGCACCGCTGGGGCCGAGAAGTACGACCAGCTCACCGACCACGAGATCCCGTGGACCGACGAATCCGTGAAGGAGGCGCTCGGGGTGCTGGCCGAGCTGTGGGGCAGCGATCTCGTGCAGCCGGGCGGCGACCAGCGCGACTTCCCGACGAGCGTGACCGAGGTCTTCGGTTCGGACCCGCAGGCGGGCACCGTGTTCGAGGGCGACTTCGTGGCCGGCAACATCGCTGCCGACGGCAACTCGACGGTGGGTGAGAACGCGCTGTTCTACGACTTCCCGTCGGTGAACGGCTCGGCGTCCTCGGTGGTGGGCGGCGGCGACGTCGCGGTGCAGTTCGACGACGACGAGGCCACGACGGCGCTCATGGAGTTCCTCGCGTCGCCCGAGGCGGCCGAGATCTGGGTGCCGAACGGTGGCCTGACGTCACCCAACGGCTCGGTCGACACCTCGCTCTACCCCGACGACGTCTCGCGGCAGATCGCCGAGGCCCTGACGGGGGCCGAGGAGCTGCGCTTCGACATGTCGGACCTCACCCCGAGCGCCTTCGGGGGCACGCCGGGTCAGGGCTTCTGGCAGGAGATGATCTCCTTCTACCAGGATCCGAGCGACATCGACGGCACGGCGCAGCGTCTCGAGGACGCGGCCGTCAAGGCCTACCAGTAGGCGACGGCAGCCATGAGCCGCACGCTCACGGTGCCGGTGCAGATCCGCGACCGCGGACGGAGCGTCCGCGGTCGCGGCCGAGCACGGCGCTGGCTGGTCGTGGCCTCGTTCCTCGGCCCCGGCCTGCTCGTGCTCGGGGCGCTCGTCGTGTACCCGATCGTGTACACGGTGGTGCGCTCCTTCTTCGACAAGAGCGGCGCCTCGTTCGTGGGGTGGCAGAACTACGTCACCATGTTCACGAACGACACCACCTTCACGGCGATCCGCAACAACCTCATGTGGGTGATCGTCGCCCCGGTGACGGTCACGGTCATCGGACTCATCTTCGCGGTGCTCGTCGACAAGCTGGGCTGGAAGACGGCGTTCCGGCTCATCGTGTTCATGCCGATGGCGATCTCGATGCTCGCCGCCGGCGTCATCTTCCGGGGCATGTTCCAGGAGAGCCCCCAGCTCGGCGTGGTGAACGCCGCGATCGTGAGCGTGCAGAGCATCTTCGGCGAGCAGTCGAGCTATCCGGGGGCGAAACCGCGCGAGGGGCTCGGGATCGAGGCCGAGGGCGGGATCATCGCGACGAGCGAGGCGGTCGCCGCGGGATCGGTGCAGGACTTCCCGCTCACCGGGATCCGGCAGAGCTCGCTGCCCGAGGACGCCGCCGACGCCCGCGAGGCGCCCGCGCCGGGCGGCACCGAGATATCGGGCACCGTGTTCCTCGACGTGATCCGGGGCGGAGGCGGCTCCGAGGGGGCGATCGAGGATGGGCAAGAAGGGCCTCGAGGGGGTGCGGGTCGACGCCGTGGCGGAGGACGGCTCGATCCGCGGCTACGCGACGACGGGGGCCGGCGGCGTCTACACGATCGAGGGCCTCGCCGCGGGTGAGAGCTACCGCGTGGCCCTGCCCGCGGCGAACTTCGACGAGGGGGCGCAGGGCGTCTCGTGGCTCAGCTCGACCTTCATCAACGTGGTCGTGATCCTCGCCTACGTCTGGATCTGGGCGGGCTTCGCGATGGTGATGATCGCCTCGGGGCTCTCGGCCATGGACCGCTCGCTGCAGGAGGCCGCCCGCACCGACGGTGCGAGCGAGTGGCAGGTCTTCACCCGCATCACGGCCCCCCTGCTCGCGCCCGTGCTGGTGGTGGTGTTCGTCACGCTCATCATCAACGTGCTGAAGATCTTCGATCTCGTCTACGTGATCCCGCCGGGCGCCTCGAAACCCGCGGCGAACGTGATCGCGGTGGAGATGTGGACGGTCTCGTTCGGCGGTGGCAGCAACCAGGGTCTGGGGTCGGCGCTCGCGATCCTGCTGCTCGTGCTCGTGCTGCCCTCGATGATCATCAACGTCCGCAGATTCCGAGAGGAGAGGAGCCGATGAGCGTGGCATCCGCCCCGGGCAAGCCGACGGCCGGCCGGCGCATCGCCCGGATCGCGAGCCGAGGGCTCGTCAACGCGATCCTGCTGATCGTCGCCGTCTTCTGGCTCGTGCCCACGATCGGCCTGCTGCTCACCTCGTTCCGCAGCGCGGGCGACAACGCCTCGAGCGGCTGGTGGACGGTGCTGACGAAGCCGGCCGAGCTCACGATCGAGAACTACGCCAACCTGCTGTCGAACCCCGTGATCACCGGGTCGTTCTGGAACACGATCGTCATCGCGGTGCCGACGACGGTGCTCGTCGTCGTGCTCGGCGCGTTCGCCGCCTACGCGTTCGCGTGGCTGCACTTCCCGGGCCGCGACTGGCTGTTCATCGCCGTGATCGTGCTGCTCGCGGTGCCGCTGCAGGTGGCGCTGATCCCGCTCGCGCGCCTCTTCGGATCGCTCGGCATCTTCGGCAGCGTGCTGGGGGTGATCCTGTTCCACACGGCATTCGGCCTGCCGTTCGCGATCTTCCTGCTGCGCAACTTCTTCATCCAGGTGCCGGAGGAGATGCTCGAGGCGGCCCGCATCGACGGTGCGAGGGACTGGAGGATCTTCTTCCAGATCATGATGCCCCTCGCGCTGCCCGCGATCGCCTCGCTCGCCATCTTCCAGTTCCTCTGGACCTGGAACGACATGCTGGTGGCGCTGATCTTCACGAACACCGACTCGCAGCCGCTCACTGTTGCGATCCAGTCACAGCTGCGTCAATTCGGTGCGAACATCGACGTGCTCTCAGCCGGGGCGTTCCTCTCCATGCTGGTTCCGCTGATAGTGTTTTTCGCGTTCCAGCGATACTTCGTACAAGCACTGCTGGCGGGGGTCGCAGAAGTAGCTTCCGGAAGGGCACACCGTTTGATCGACCGCTACGACGCCTACCTGTTCGACCTGGACGGGGTGATCACACCGACCGTCGACCTGCACATGCGGGCGTGGGCCGAGACCTTCGACCGCCTGTTCGCCGCCCTGGGGGAGGCTCCGTACCGCGAGAGCGACTACTACGAGTCGCTCGACGGTCGGCCCCGGTTCGAGGGGGTGGCCGCGCTGCTGCGCGCTCGCGGCATCTCCCTGCCGCAGGGCGAACCCGGCGACGACGGCTACGAGAGCGTGATCGGCGTCGGCAACCGCAAGAACGGCGCCTTCACCGAGGTGCTGCAGCGCGACGGCATCGACCCCTACCCGGGATCGCTGCTGCTGCTCGACCGTCTCGCCGAGCTGGAGCGCCCCCTCGCGGTGGTCTCGAGCTCGCGCAACGCGGAGGCCGTGCTGCGGGCCGCGGGGCTGCGGGATCGCTTCGCCGCCGTGGTGGACGGCGTCGTCGCCGAGCGGGAGGGACTGCCCGGCAAGCCGGCGCCCGACACCTTCCTGAGGGGCGCCGAGCTGCTCGGCGCGGCCCCCGAGCGCACCGCCGTGTTCGAAGACGCCGCTTCGGGCGTCGCCGCGGCGCGCGCGGGCGGATTCGGCCTGGTGGTGGGCGTCGATCGCGGCGCCGGGGGAGCAACGCTCACGGCGGCGGGAGCCGACACCGTGGTCACGGATCTGGAGGAGCTTGCACGATGAACCCCGAACTCTTCGACATCCCGGTCGAGAACCTGCACCGCGACTTCGGCGAGGATCCCTGGCGCCTCGTGGTGCGCGGCATCGATCCCGAACTCGCGGGGCAGGACGAGACGCTGTTCTCGCTCGCGAACGGCTACCTCGGCCTGCGCGGCAACCACGAGGAGGGCCTGCCGCTCGGCAGCCACGGCACCTTCATCAACGGCCTGCACGAAACCTGGCGCATCCGCCACGCCGAGAACGCCTACGGCTTCGCGGAGCACGGGCAGACGATCGTCAACGTGCCCGACATGAAGACGATCCGCATCTACGTCGACGACGAGCGGCTCAACCTCGAGTCGTCAGAGATCCTCGATGTGCAGCGCATCCTCGACCTGCGCGCCGGCACGCTCACCCGCACGCTGCTGTGGCTCACCCCGACGGGCAAGCGGGTGCGGGTGGAGACGCGGCGCATGGTGTCGTTCACGTCGCGGCACCTGGCGACGCTCGAGATGCGCGTCACGGTGCTCGACGCCGACGCCGATCTCACCCTGTCGAGCCTCGTCGTCAATCGCCAGGATCTGCGGCGCGTGCACACCGAGCGGGCCGCGACCGGCATGGCGGACCCCCGCAAGAGCGAGCAGCTGACCGAGCGCATCCTCGATCCGGGGCCCGCGCGCCACGAGGGCGGCCGCAGCGTGCTGAGCTACCGCGTGCACGACTCCGGCATGACCATGGGCGTGGGAGTCGACCACGATTTCGACGGCGGCGACGAGAACGAGTGGCAGACCCGCGTCGAAACCTCCTCGGACCGCGTGCGGCACCTGTTCCAGGGCACCGCCAGACAGGGGCGCACGGTTCGCCTCGTCAAGACCGCGGCCTACCACTCCTCGGCGACGGCCGGTCCGGAGGAGCTGCTCGACCGCTGCGTGCACACGCTCGCGAAGGTCGCGGCCGAGCCGCCCGAGCTGCGCTGGGAGCGGCAGCGGGACTTCCTGGCCGAGTTCTGGGAGCGCAGCGACGTGCAGGTCGAGGCCGAGCCCGGCGTGCAGCAGGCGATCCGCTGGAACCTGTTCCAGCTCGCCCAGGCATCAGCCCGCGCCGACGGGCGCGGCATCGCCGCCAAGGGCCTCACCGGTTCCGGGTACAGCGGCCACTACTTCTGGGACTCCGAGATCTACGTGCTGCCGTTCCTGACGTACACCACCCCGCTGTGGGCCCGCAACGCGCTGCGCGCCCGCGAGCGGATGCTGGAGCAGGCGAGGCGCCGGGCGGTGACGCTGAACGAGGACGGTGCGCTGTTCCCCTGGCGCACCATCAACGGCGAGGAGGCGAGCGCCTACTACGCGGCCGGCACCGCCGCTTACCACATCAACGCCGACGTCACATACGCGCTGGCCCGCTACGTCTTCGCGACGGGCGACCTCGAGTACCTGCTGTCGGGAGCGTGCGACGTCCCCGTCGAGACGGCGCGGCTCTGGCGCAGCCTGGGGTTCTGGCGCACCGACCGCGACGGGGTGAGGCGCTTCCACATCCACGGTGTGACCGGCCCCGACGAGTACACCACCGTGGTCAACGACAACCTCTTCACCAACGTGATGGCGCGCTTCAATCTGCGAGTCGCGGCGCACATGGTGCGCCGGCTCGAGCAGGAGGCCCCCGAGGTGTACGCCGAGCTGCTGGACCGCCTGCGCCTCGACCCCGACGAGGTCGTGGCGTGGGAGGAGGCGGCCGACGCGATGAACGTGCCCTACTCGGAGGAGATGGGCATCCACCCGCAGGATGCGCACTTCCTCGACCGCGAGGTCTGGGACCTCGCCGCGACCCCGCCCGAGCAGAAGCCGCTGCTGCTGCACTTCCACCCGCTCGTGATCTACCGCTTCCAGGTGCTCAAGCAGGCCGACGTGGTGCTGGCGCTGCTGCTCGCGAGCGAGGAGTTCACCCGCGAGGAGAAGCGCAACGACTTCGAATACTACGACGCGCTCACCACGGGCGACTCGACGCTCTCGGCCGTCGTGCAGTCGATCATCGCGGCCGAGGTCGGCTACCCCGAGCTCGCGTACCGCTACTTCGAGCACGCGCTGCGCGTCGATCTCGACAACCTGCACCGCAACTCGGCCGACGGTGTGCACATCGCCTCGACCGGCGGCGTCTGGATGACGCTCGTGCAGGGCTTCGCGGGGCTGCGCGACGCGGCCGGGCGCCAGCTGAGCTTCGACCCCAGGCTGCCGGGTCACTGGGACTCCCTGCGCTTCAAACTGGTCTGGCGGGGGCGCCGCATCGCGGTGGAGCTGCGCCGGCGCAGCATCGCCTTCGAGATGGTCGAGGGCGACACCCCCGTCTCGGTGAGCGTGCGGGGCGAGCGCTTCGACGTCGAGCCGGGGCAGCGGCGCGAGGTGCTTCTCGCGGATCAGGGCCCGAACCTCGGTCCGTTCCGCGGCCTTTCGGCCGGGATGCTGCCGAGGGAGGGCGACACGGGCACCCTGCCGCCGCTCTACCCCGACGTGCCCACGGTCACCACCGAGATCCCGACGCGCGAGTACTCCGAGATCTGAGCCCGCTCCCTTCGACAGGCTCAGAGGCTGATCGAAGGGGGCGGGGCCGGGTCGCGGGGCTCAGGCAGCGGCTCGGGCGGGGAGTAGGATGGATGTGTTACGAGCCGAGTGATGACGGTCGGCTGAGGCGAACGGGGAGCATTCGCCGTTCGACCGCTGCGGCTGACGCCGCGGCCTGATGGAGTGAAACGAAAGGTAGGGGCATCGTGACGTATGTGATCGCTCTTCCGTGCGTCGACGTGAAGGATCGCGCCTGCGTCGACGAGTGCCCGGTCGACTGCATCTACGAGGGCGAGCGCTCGCTCTACATCCACCCTGACGAGTGCGTCGACTGCGGAGCATGCGAACCGGTCTGCCCGGTCGAGGCCATCTACTACGAAGACGATCTGCCCGAGGAATGGGCCGACTACTACAAGGCCAACGTCGAGTTCTTCGACGAGGTCGGGTCGCCGGGCGGTGCGGCGAAGGTCGGGGTCTACGACTTCGACCACCCCATCATCGCGGCCCTGCCGCCGCAGGGCGAGTAGCCGCATGCGCGGACCGCTTCCCGACTACCCCTGGGACGCGATGGCGCCCTATGCCGAGCAGGCGGCGCGCCATCCCGGTGGCGCGCTGAACCTGTCGGTCGGATCGCCCGTGGATCCCGCGCCGCAGGGCGTGCGCGACGCGCTCGCCGCCGCGACCGACGCCCACGGCTACCCGACGACCGCGGGCGCCCCCCGGCTGCGGGAGGCGATCGTCGATTGGTTCGTGCGCCGACGCGGCGTGACCGTCGAGCCTGCCGCGGTGCTGCCCACCGTCGGCTCGAAAGAGCTGGTCGCCTTGATGCCCTTCCTGCTCGGTCTGGGCGCGGGGGAGGCGGTGGCCTTCCCGCGGGTCGCCTACCCCAGCTACGCCATGGGCGCGGCGCTCGTCGGCGCCGACGCGATCCCCGCCGACGACCCCGCCGACTGGCCCGAGCACACCCGCCTCGTCTGGATCAACTCGCCCTCGAATCCCGACGGCCGTGTTCTGGGCGTCGACGCGCTGCGCGCCGCCGTCGAGCGCGCCCGCGAGCTCGGCGCCGTGATCGTCGGCGACGAGTGCTACGCCGAGTTCGGGTGGCAGGCGCCCTGGGACGCCGAGCGCATCCCCTCGATCCTCGACCCCCGCGTCGTCGGCGACGACCACAGCGGGGTGCTCGCCGCCTACTCGCTGAGCAAGCAGTCGAACCTCGCCGGCTACCGCGCCGCGTTCGTGGCCGGCGATCCCGAACTCATCGACCGTCTGCTCACCGTGCGCAAGCACGCCGGCCTCATGGTGCCCGCGCCCGTGCAGGCCGCCATGATCGCCGCCCTCGGCGACGAGGTCCACGTCGCCGAGCAGCGCGATCGATACCGCGCGCGCCGCGACGTGCTGCTGCCCGCGCTCGAAGCCGCGGGCTACCGCGTCGAGGGCAGCGAGGCCGGCCTCTACCTCTGGGCGACCCGCGGTGCCGACGCCTGGGACGCCGTGGCCGAGTTCGCCGAGCTCGGCATCGTCGTCGGGCCGGGCCACTTCTACGGATCCCACTCGCCGAAGCACGTGCGCCTCGCGCTCACCGCGAGAGACGAAGCGATCACCGAGGCGGCGCAGCGCATCCGCGAGGCCTCCGCCGCCTGACGGCGCATGCCGGTCGAATCGCAATTTGCTCGACGTCAAGATACCCTAGGTGGCGGCACAGCGAATCGTCGGTGTGCACGTTTGCTCCGAACGGAGCCGATAGGGTGATAAGAACGAGGGCGTCTATCCGAAGCCTTCCCCGTATGAGACCTCACGAGGAGACGACGTGACCGATTCGACTCAGCAGCAGGGCCCGGCCACCGCGAAGCTCACCTTCCCCGGAGGGGAGGCCGAGTTCCCCATCCTCGAGTCGGTCGAGGGGCACTCCGCCATCGACGTCAGCACTCTCACCAAGCAGACCGGGTACACCGCTCTCGACTACGGCTTCGTCAACACCGCCTCCACCAAGTCGGCCATCACCTACATCGACGGCGAAGAGGGCGTGCTGCGCTACCGCGGCTACCCGATCGAAGAGCTCGCCCGCAACTCCACCTTCCTCGAGGTCGCCTACCTGCTCATCTACGGCGAGCTGCCCAGCTCCGATGAGCTCGCGGCCTTCGACGACGAGATCCGCCGCCACACCCTGCTGCACGAAGACATGCGCTACTACTTCGAGGGCGTGCCCCACACCGCGCATCCCATGGCGGTGCTGTCGGGCGGCCTGCAGACCATGTCGACCTACTACGAGAGCTCGCTCGACACCACTGTGCCCGAGTTCGTCGAGGTGAACACGATCCGCCTGCTCGCGAAGCTGCCGGTGCTGGCCGCCTACGCGCACAAGAAGTCGATCGGCCAGGCCTTCCTCTACCCGAAGAACTCGCTCGGCTTCGTCGAGAACTTCCTGCGCCTCAACTTCGGCAACAAGGCCGAAGACTACGAGATGAACCCCGTGCTCGTCGACGCGCTCGACAAGCTGCTCATCCTGCACGCCGACCACGAGCAGAACGCCTCGACCTCGACCGTGCGCCTCGTCGGCTCGACCGGCGCCAACATGTTCTCGTCGGTCTCGGCCGGCATCAACGCGCTCTCGGGCCCCCTGCACGGCGGAGCCAACGAGGCCGTGCTCGACATGCTCGCCCAGATCCGCGACTCCGGCCAGAGCGTCGAGACCTTCGTCGAGAAGGTCAAGCGCAAAGAAGACGGCGTCAAGCTCATGGGCTTCGGGCACCGCGTCTACAAGAACTACGACCCGCGCGCCCGCATCGTCAAGGAGAGCGCCAGCCGCGTGCTCGAAGAGCTCGGCGTCAACGACCCCCTGCTCGGCCTCGCGCAGGAGCTCGAGCAGATCGCGCTCGAAGACGACTACTTCAAGGAGCGCAAGCTCTACCCCAACGTCGACTTCTACACCGGCGTGATCTACAAGGCGATGGGCTTCCCCACGCGCATGTTCACCGTGCTGTTCGCCATCGGCCGCCTGCCGGGCTGGATCGCCCAGTGGCGCGAGGCCCGCGACGACGCGCAGACCAAGATCGGCCGCCCCCAGCAGCTGTACACCGGGTCGGCAGAGCGCCGCCTCGGCCGCTAGCGGTTCGCCGCGCCATCCCCGAGCCCGGCGAAAGGTGGGCTCGGGTCTCGCGTATGCCCTGAGCCCGTGAAGGGTGCATGTGCGTTGAGTCGGCCTGTTCGTATCGAGTCGGCCTACGATTCGCGCGAATTCCCGGCCGTGTCGGTCGGAGTAGGCCGACTCGGCGGGTGGGGACTGGTGATCGCCCGAGAACGTTCAGACGGCGCCGGGGCGCACCGCGTCGGCGACCACCGACGCCGTCTTTCAAGCGTGCAGCTCGGAGTTGAGCTCGATGCCGGCGCCCTCGCGGGGCAGCGCCTCCACTCCGCCGGTGCGCGAGTTGCGGCGGAACAGCAGCTGCGGCAGACCCGACAGCTCGACCGCCTTCACCTCGACGGGCTCGCCGTTCGAGTCGATGGTGCCCTTCGGCAGCACGACCTTGGTGCCCGCGGTCACGTAGAGGCCCGCCTCGACGACGCTGTCGTCGCCCAGCGAGATGCCGATGCCCGAGTTCGCGCCGAGCAGCGCGCGCTCGCCGATGGTGATGCGCTGCGTGCCGCCGCCCGAGAGGGTGCCCATGATCGAGGCGCCGCCGCCGATGTCGGAGCCGTCGCCCACCACGACGCCCTGCGAAATGCGTCCCTCGACCATCGAGGCCCCGAGCGTGCCCGCGTTGAAGTTCACGAAGCCCTCGTGCATCACGGTCGTGCCCGGCGCAAGGTGGGCGCCGAGCCGCACGCGCGACGTGTCGGCGATGCGCACGCCCTGGGGCACGACGTAGTCGGTGAGCCGCGGGAACTTGTCGAGGCCGACCGCGGTGATGCCCGCGCGCTTCAGCCGCGGCAGACGCGCCGCGTAGACGTCGGGCAGCATCGGGCCGGCGGTCGTCCAGGCCACGTTGGGCAGCTTGCCGAAGATGCCGTCGAGGTTGATCGAGTTGGGCCGCACCAGGCAGTGCGACAGCAGATGCAGGCGCAGGTAGGCGTCCTCGGTGGAGGCCGGGGCCGCGTCGAGATCGATCTCCACGTTCACGGGGCGCAGCTCCACGCCGCGCAGCTCGTCGGCGCCTGCGAGCTCCTCGAGCTCCGCTGGGGCGACCCAGCGATCGCGATCCGCGGGGCGTTCGCCCAGCGCGGGCGAGGGGAACCATGCGTCGAGAACCGTGCCGTCGGCGGCGGTGGTGACGATACCGGCGGACCATGCAGAGCGAGAGTCAGTCATGCCTTCCAGGCTACCGTGACCGCGCCGCGCCGATGCATCATCCGGGGCGCCGGGAACGCGCTCCGACGCGGGAGACTAGGCTGGATCGGGTGAATGCCGATCCGTCTCCCGCGCCCCGCCTCGATCCCGCCCTCGGCGCGGTCGAGCTCACCCGTCAGCTGTGCGACATCCCGTCGGTCTCCGGCGACGAACGGGCGATCGCCGACGCCGTCGAGGCCGTACTCCGCGAGCGGGCGCCGCACCTGAGCGTCACCCGCGATGGCGACACGATCATCGCGCGCACCGAGTTGGGTCGCGAGCGCCGTGTCGCCATCGCCGGGCACCTCGACACGGTGCCCATCAACGACAACCTGCCGGTGCGCGACGAGCTCGACGCGGCGACCGGGGAGACGATGATCCGCGGGCGGGGCACGGTCGATATGAAGGCCGGGGTGGCGGTGCAGCTGCTGCTCGCCGTCGAACTCGCCGAGCCCGCGGTCGACCTGACCTGGATCTGGTACGACCACGAGGAGGTCGCGTCCGACCTGAGCGGACTCGGCCGCGCCATGCGCCATCACCCGCGGCTCTTCGCGGCCGACTTCGCGATCCTCGGCGAACCCTCGAACGGCACCATCGAGGGCGGCTGCAACGGCACGCTGCGAGCGCGCGTCACCATGCACGGCAGGCGCGCTCACTCGGCGCGCAGCTGGATGGGAGTGAACGCGATCCAGCGCGCCGGGGCGTTGCTCGACCGGCTGGCCCGTTACGAGGCGGAGCGCATCGTGGTCGACGGTCTCGAGTACCGCGAGGGACTGAACGCGGTGCGCATCGAGGGCGGCGTCGCGGGCAACGTCATCCCCGATCGCTGCAGCTTCGAGGTCAACTACCGCTTCGCGCCGAGCCGCTCGACCGACGAGGCCGAGCGGGTGGTGCGCGACTTCTTCTCGGACGCCGACGAGGTGGAGATCGTGGATCTCGCGCCCGGGGCGCGGCCCGGCCTCGACGCGCCGCTCGCGCGCCGCTTCGTGGAGGCCGTCGGCGTGGAGCCCAACGCGAAGTTCGGGTGGACCGACGTGGCCCGCTTCTCGGCGCTCGGCATCCCCGCGGTCAACTTCGGCCCCGGCGACCCGCTGCTCGCCCACGCGGACGACGAGCGGGTGCCGGTGAGTCAGATCGAGTTCACCGAGCGGGCCCTGCGCGCCTGGCTGCAGGCGAGTGAGGCGTAACCAGGGGTAAGCGGGTTGGCCCTCTTCGGCGGTGGCCCGATAAACTAGACATCAACCATAACTTTCGAGGAGGCGTCATGGCTGCAATGAAACCGAGGACTGGGGACGGACCCATGGAGGCGGTTCGCGAGAGTCGGCTGATCGTGGTGCGCGTACCGCTCGAGGGCGGCGGACGCCTCGTGGTGTCGGTCAACGACCAGGAGGCCACCGAACTGCGAGACGTGCTCTCGTCCGTGCTCGACGGCTGAGCCGGTCGAAGGCTAGGCGCTCGGCAGTAGCAGAACGGAGGGGGCTCGGAATCGATGATTCCGAGCCCCCTCCGTTCTGCGTTTCGCCGGCCTCGGATCAAGAGAGTGAGCGCCGATCCCGCCGACCCCTGCACCCGCAGGCGCCCGGCCCGCAGGTCACCGATCCCGCCTGCTCCGAGCCGTCGGCTCCTGAGCCCGTCGAGGAGTTCAGCCGTCGAGCCGCACGAGCGTCAGCACGCCGTCGCCGGTGGGTGAGAGCATCGGGGCGATCGCCGGGGACTCGGCCACGAGGGCGAGCAGGTCGCGGCACGCGACGGCGGCCTCGTCGCGAGCTGCGGGGTCGGGCACGCGGCCGTGCGCGAAGATACCGGGCACGACGATGCAGCCGCCCGGGCGCACGATGCCGAGCGCGTGCTCGAAGTGCTCGAGCAGCTGCCCGGGGTCGGCGTCGAGCAGCACGAGATCGTAGGCGCCGAGGTTCAGCCGCGGCATCACATGGCGGGCGTCGCCCTCGACCAGCCGCAGTCGAGACGACGGCACGCCGGCCTCGGCCAACACACCGCGGGCCTCGCGCAGGTGCTCGGGCTCGATCTCGATCGAGGTGAGGGTCGCCTCGGGAGCGTAGCGCAGCAGTGCGAGGCCGCTCACGCCGACCCCCGTGCCCACCTCGCAGACGGCCTGCGCACGGGTCAGCGCCGTGAGCGCCGAGAGCTGCGCCGCGGTGGAGCGACTGACCGGCTCGAGCCCGAGTTCGAGCGAGAGGCGCCGAGCGCGGACGATCGCGTCGGTCTCACCCGGGTACTGCTCGGCGTACTGCCAGTTGCGTTCGAGCTTGCTCACGTTCTCCTCCGGTGTCCGAGGCGCCGCAGCGCCGGTGACTCTAGCGTAGCGCGACCTCCGAGGGGTGCTCCGAGCGCTACGATAGTTGTTGATGGGCCTCACAATCGACAAAATCCTGGTGATCTTGGTGATCGCCATGTTTGTGCTGGGCCCCGACCGGCTGCCGGTCTACGCGAAGAAGCTCGGCGAGTTCGTGCGCGGCGCGAAGCGCATGGCCGACGGGGCGAAGGATCGCCTGCGCGACGAGATGGGGCCCGAGTTCGACGAGGTCGACTGGAAGCAGCTCGATCCGCGTCAGTACGATCCTCGCCGCATCATCCGCGACGCGCTCGTCGAGGATGAGCGCGAGGCTCGGGCAGCGGCTCGGCGGGCGAGGCTCGCCGAAGCCGCTCAGAACCGGCGCGCGGCCTCCGGGGCCGTCGCGGGCGAGCAGGTCGATGAACGTGGGGGGCTCCACTTCGACGAGGAGGCCACGTGAGCCACCCCCATGCCGGGCACGCTGAAGCGGAAACGAGTTTGCGTGCTCAGCTCGGCGCATCCGATCGGGAGTTCAACGAGATCCTCTACGCTCTCAACACCTCCTCGATCATCGCGGTCACCGACCGGCGCGGCATCATCCTCCACGTGAACGACCGTTTCTGCGAGATATCCCAGTACTCCCGCGACGAGCTGGTCGGCCAGACCCACCGCATCATCAACTCCGGTCGGCATCCGAAGGAGTTCTTCCAGGAGATGTGGCGGGTGATCGGCCGCGGCGACGTGTGGAAGGGCGAGCTCTGCAACCGCGCCAAAGACGGCAGCGAGTACTGGGTCGACACCACGATCATCCCACTGCTCGACGATCGCGGTCGCCCCGAGCGCTACATCGCGATCCGCACCGAGGAGACGAAGCGTCACCTCGCCGAGGAGCAGGCGCGCAGGCTCGCGTTCTACGACCGCGCGACCGGTCTGCCCAACCGAGTGTCGATGCTGCGCGAGATCGACGCCGACATCGAGCAGAAGCCGGGATGCCAGCTGAGCGGCTTCATCGCGGTCAGTGCCGACGATCTGTCGGTCGTCAACGACGCGTTCGGGTACGCGGTGGGGGACCGGCTGCTGCTCCACGCATCGCAGCAGCTCTGCACGCTCGGCATCGAGGACGCGTGCGTGGCGCGCATCGGCTCCAACACCTTCGGTATCCTGCTGCCGCACATCGGCAGCGACCACCGGCTCGTCGAGCAGCGGGCCGCCGAGGCGGTCGACCGGGTGCTCGGTGCGCTGACGGGCCCCGTCAACCTCGGATCCGGCGTGGTCGTCGACACCTCTGCGAGCGTCGGCTACGTGGTGTGGGCCGCCCCCGGCATCAGGCAGCGCCACCAGGATCAGGAAGGCGACACGGCCGGCACCGACGGCTACATCGAGACCACCGATCCGCACGAGGTGATCAAGTGCGCCGATATCGCCCGCAAGCGCGCACGGCGCGCCGGTGGGCAGCGACGCCTGCGGCTGTTCCGGCAGAGCATGCTCGACGACGCGCAGCAGCGCGTGAGCCTGGTCTCCGAGCTGCGGCGCGGCATCGAGCGCGGTGAACTGCGGCTGTTCTCCCAGCCGATCGTCGACCGCGACCGCCGCGTGATCGGCGAGGAAGGGCTCATCCGGTGGCTCAGTCCCGAGCGCGGGCTCGTGCCGCCCGGCGGGTTCATCCCGCTGGCCGAGCAGACCGGCATCATCGTCGAAATCGGCGAGTGGGTGCTCGAGGAGGCCTGCCGCGTGCTCGCCGCCTGGAAACGCGAGCCGGAGCGCCGCGAACTCACCTTCTCGGTGAACCTGAGCGAACGGCAGCTGCGCGTCGACGACTTCACCGAGCGCGTGCGCGCGATCATCGCGCGTCACGGCATCGCCCCGGGTCGTCTGAAGTTCGAGCTGACCGAGAGTGTGCTGCACACCGACCTCGACCGCACGATCCGCCTGCTGTCGCTGCTGCGAGCCGAGGGGGTGCTCTCGTCGCTCGACGATTTCGGCACCGGCTACTCGTCGCTGAGCTACCTGCGGCATTTGCCCGTGCAACAGCTCAAGATCGACCGCTCCTTCGTCTCGGCCGTGGTCGACGACGAACCGGCGACGGCGATCGCACGCACCATCGTGCAGCTCGGACGCACCTTCGACCTGCAGGTCGTCGCCGAGGGCGTCGAGACCGAGGAGCAGTTCGAACGTTTGCGCGATCTCGGCGTCGACGCGTTCCAGGGGTTCCTGTTCGCCCGCCCCCGGCCCGTCGACGAAACGCTCCGCGAGCTGAACTCCGCGGGGTGAGCCTCACCCCGCGGCATGGCCTGAACCGGTCCAGAGCCGCCGCAGCGGCCGCGCCTCAGCGCGGAGCGATCCCGAGCGACCTGCCGGCCAGACTGCGGCCCTGACCCACGATCGCGCGCGCGATCCTGATCACCTCGGCCGCCGCGGGATCCTCGGGCGTCGCGAGCACCGCGGGTTCACCGCGGTCGCCCCCCTCGCGGAACGCGGGGCTGAGCGGCACACTGCCGAGCAGTGGCACCTCGCCGTGCTCGTCGTCGCTCAGACGCTGCGCCACCAGCCGGCCGCCGCCGCTGCCGAAGACGTCGACCACACTGCCGTCGGGCTGCACGAGACCCGCCATGTTCTCGACCACGCCGATCACGCGCTGGCCCGTCTGGCGCGCGACGAGCGCGCTGCGCACCGCTACGTCGGCCGCGGCCTCCTGCGGGGTCGTCACCACGAGCACCTCGGCCTGGGGCAGCAACTGCCCCACGCTGATCGCGATGTCGCCCGTGCCGGGAGGCAGATCGAGCAGCAGGACGTCGAGATCGCCGAACCACACGTCGCGCAGAAACTGCTCGATCGTGCGGTGCAGCATCGGCCCCCGCCACGAGACGGCCGTGGTGCGGGGGTCGGCGTCGCCCAGGAACATGCCGATCGACACGGTCTTCACGCCGTGCGCCACGGGCGGCAGGATCATGTCGTCGAGGCGCGTCGGCTGCTCGGTGCGCCCCTCGCGGCTCAGCCCCAGGATGCCCGGGATCGAGAAGCCGAACACGTCGGCGTCGACGAGCCCGACCGAGAGTCCCTGCTGCGCGAGTGCGACGGCGAGCCCAGCCGTCAGCGATGACTTGCCCACACCGCCCTTGCCGCTCGTCACCGCGATCACCCGCGTGAGCGAGTCGGGCCCGAACTGCTGCGGGCGCGCTCCGCGGTCGCCGCGCACGCGCTCCACGAACGCCTTGCGCTCGGCCGGGGACATCACGCCCACCACGACCTCGGCCGACGAGACGCCGGGCGCCGACTGCGCCGCCTCGAGCGTGTCGGCCTCGATGCGGCGGGCCGCCGGGCAGCCCGCGATGGTGAGCAGGATCGAGACCGTCGCCCGGCCCTCGGCGTCCACGCGCACGTCGCGCACCATGCCGAGCTCGGTGATGGGGCGCAGGATCTCGGGATCCCGCACCCGGTCGAGCGCGGCGCGAACCGCGGCCTCAGCGCTCCCGGTCATCCCTGTCCTCGAGATCCGGCCGCCCGTCGGCACCGTCGCGTCCGTCGGCCTTGTCGCGCCCGTCGGTATCATGCGCTCCGGCGTCGCCGCGCCCGTCGGCGTCGCGCCCACCGGCCGGCGAGAGCGGAGCCTCGCCCGGATCCGGATCCTCGACCACGAACGAGTCCTCCTCGGCCTCGCGCTCCTCCTCGAGCTCCGCCA
The DNA here is from genome assembly GCF_004028235.1 of Leucobacter muris. NCBI lineage: Bacteria > Bacillati > Actinomycetota > Actinomycetes > Micrococcales > Microbacteriaceae > Leucobacter > Leucobacter muris. The sequence continues at coordinate 1,198,888 of NZ_CP035037.1, forward strand.
GCAGCGAGCGCAGCTCCGCTCGGATGAAATCGCGATCCGGCAGATCCTTCAGCGCGATGCGCAGCGCCACCACCTCGCGGGCGAGGAACTCCGTGTCGGCGAGATTGCGCTCGGCGCGCTGCCGATCCTGCTCCATCTGCACGCGGTCGCGGTCGTCCTGCCGATTCTGAGCGAGCAGGATCATGGGCGCCGCATACGACGCCTGCAGCGAGAGGATCAGCGTGAGCGCCGTGAAGCCGAGCGCCGCCGAATCGAAACGCACCCACTCCGGGCCCCACGTGTTCCAGGCCAGCCACGCCATGCAGAACAGCGTCAGCATCAGCAGGAACCACGGCGTGCCCATGCCGCGCGCGATGCTCTCCGTCCAGCGGCCGAAACGCTCGTGCCCCCTCGCGCCTCCGAGCGCGCCGCGGCCCGCGCGCGCGCCCGCCGAGAGCGGCGCGTCGAGGCCTGGATCCCGCTTGAACAGACTCATCGGCGCCCGCCCTGCGAAGCGGAGGAACGCGGGGCCTCGTCGTCGGCGTGACGCCAGTCGTCGGGCAGCAGATGATCGAGCACGTCGTCGACCGTCACCACACCTACGAGGCGGTGCTGCTCGTCGACCACCGGGATCGCGACGAGGTCGTAGCTCGCGATGCGGCGCGACACCTCGGCGGCGCTCGCATCGACCGTGACCGGCTCGATCTCGGTGTCGATCAGCGCCACCATGCGCTCGTGCGGCGGGAAGCGCAGCATGCGCTGGAAGTGGGCCATGCCGATGTACTCGCCCGTGGGCGTCTCGTACGGGGGATGGGTGACGTAGACGGCCGAGGCCATGGCGGGCGGGATCTCGGCGCGGCGGATCATCGCGAGGCCCTCGGCGACGCTCGACTCGCCCGACAGCACGATCGGCGCGGGGCTCATTAGGCCGCCGGCCGTGTCGGCGTCGTACTCGAGCAGGCGGCGCACGTCCTCCGCCTCCTCGGGCTCCATGAGGTCGAGCAGCTCCTCGCCCTTCGCCGCGGGCAGCGCGGAGATGAGGTCTGCCGCGTCGTCCGGCTCCATGCGGTCGAGCACGTCGGCAGTGCGGTCCGGGGGCAGCTGCGCCAGCAGCGCCAGCTGATCCTGCTCGCT